>NZ_CADIKK010000028.1 GCF_902859915.1 Paraburkholderia ultramafica | reverse complement strand
GATATATCCGGACCCGTTACCGGGTAACGCAAAATGCCCAAAGGAGATAGCATGTGCCGCTTCACATCGCTTAGTCCAGAAAAACCTGAACGGTCCAGGCGAGGCGCTTACTGTAATAGCGACGACGGCACGACAGCATCGGCCGCCAAGCCTTGTCCCGGGTAGCGAAGCAAGCAGAGCTGGATGGCGAAACCCAGGCGATTCAGATTGCCGCGTCGCTGCCCGATCAACGATTGATCGGAATCGCTGAAGGTGTAATACCTGATCAATCCGTCTTCGGTGTCCGGCAGGGCAAGTAAGCTATCGCGTTCCGTGACGGACAGGATAGAGCGGCGCGGCATGAGAGCCCCCCGTAAGCGAGACTGCGATGTAGCGTCACTGAGAGTCTCCGCATCTCGAAAACGACGCGACGCGTTAGAAAGTTCTCTTCACCCGCACAGGCAATGTGCTGTACACCGACAAGGAACGGGATCGGGATCCAGCAGTTCTCCACTTCATTGCGGCAGTCATGTCATGCACGGCAGCGACCGAATGTTTGCTTAAGCCCTTTGGAATAGTCGCCATGATATTTTCCCACTCGTGATCGCCGTGCCGAGCAGCACAATCGCACCTCCTGCAAACATCATCGGCGTAATCCTTTCGCCCAAGAAGGAAGCGCCCCAAATTATCCCGAACACGGGAATCAGAAAAGTTACTGACGCAGCATACGCAGCCCCTACGTTTTCCACGAGGCGGAAAAATAGTACATACGCAAAGCCAGTGCAGACAATTCCCAGTGCCGCGACACATCCCCATGTCGACACCGAGATCGAGCGCGCTGGCCACAGCCATAATGCCAGCGGCACCAGCACAATTGAGGCGAAGAACTGGCTCCCGAAAGCGACCACGAACGGTTGCACACCGGCTAAGTAACGCTTGGAGTAGTTCACAGCGAACCCGTAGAACAGCGTGGCGACGAGCGCGGCCCCTATTGCCAACGGCACGCCCGATATACCCGCAACGAGGGTATCGCGTACCAAGACGATAACGCCCAGAAAGCCGATCAGCAGGCCGAAAATCTGCTGCCTTCCCATCGACACTTGAAATCCGATGCTGGCAATCAGCGCAGCCCACAATGGGGTTGTCGCATTCAGGATCGAATCCATTCCGGCGTTCACTGATAAGGTCGAATAGGCCAAAAGGCAAAACGGAATTGCCGAATTGGTGAGGCCGACGACCAAGAGATGACCGACCTTGGCTCTGAATTGGCCGCGTGCCACAGCCGATCGCATAAACGGTAGCAGTACGAGCGCCGCAATGCCGACGCGCAGGGCGATTAGCGGAATTGGGCCGAGTTCCGGTGTGGCGACGCGCATAAATAGAAACGACGCGCCCCATACTGCGGCCAGAGTGATCAGTTCAATGACGTTCATAAGAGTCAACTTTGTTTTGTCAGTGAGATGTAACGTGGGGGAAGCCACGACGCTCCATTACGAGCAGTGCCTGTTTGCGTTCGATGCCGCCTGCATAGCCCGCTAGATCGCCGGTCGATGAGATAACGCGGTGGCAGGGCACGATGATCGATATCGGGTTTTTGCCACTGGCGCTTCCGATAGCGCGAGCCGCACCGCTCGCTAGACCTATCCGCTGCGCTATAGCCCCATAGGAAGCGATCGTCCCATAGGGAATCGCCGATAATTCTTGCCAGACGAGCCGCTGGAAAGCCGTTCCTCGGAGATAGAATGGCACCGTGAATACCCGGCGTTCACCAGAAAAAAACTCGGCCAACTGCTCTCTAGCCTGTTGAATGACTGTGGGCAAACGTTGGTGAACAGTGACAATGGAAAGGGTTGGAAAATGCTTCTGACCAACGAAGAACAAGCCAGTTAGAAAATCATCTTCAGCACGCAAAACGATTTCGCCGAGTGGACTTGAAACGCGATAGCAGGGGATCATTTGCGACTCCCTTCAGATTGCCTCCAGACGTGGAGCGTCGCGTATGCGCGCCAAGGTTCCCAACGGGCAACGTGCTGTTTGAGCTTGGATGAATCGGGTTGGGCGAGTTGCCGTTTCAAAACTGCATCACCATCCGGAAAAGCGTTGGGCCATGCAAGCGCCCGCATCGCGATGTATTGAACGGTCCATTCCCCGACGCCGCGAATCTTATGCAACATCGAAAGCGTCTCCTCAAGCGGCGCCATAGGCTCTAGAACGATGCGCCCTGCTGCTACTTCCTGGGCGATGGAAATGATTGCTTCCGCTCGAATGCCCGTCATTCCAACGCTGACTAGCGCCGACGCCGGCAATTGGGCCAACGTAGCTGCGGACGGAAATGTTGTGGCAAGGCCATCAGGTGCTTCGGCGATCGCAGTTCCATAACGAGCTGCGATTCGCGACAGAATCGCCCGCGCGTGCACAACCGAAATCTGCTGTCCGACGACCGCCCGCACGGCAATTTCGAACCCGTCGAATGTGCCGGGAACGCGCATGCCCGGCAGTTCAGCGGCAAGCTCACCGAGTTGCGCATCAATAAGGTCCGGCCTGGCACCTAGATCAAACAGCCGGCTTATCCTGCCGAGGACCTGTCCAATGACAGGCGCAAGGGTCATCGGAACAGTCACCTCAACCGAATGTCGCTCCGGGACGTTCCTCACGCTGACCCAGGCGGCGATCCGGCCTTTGCTGTGTTCAATCTCTACCGTGCGGTTGTACACCTCATCGGCCAGATGTTCGACACCGGAAATTCGGCGCTGCGATAGGAAATCCAGCACCCCAGACCACGAGAATGGTGGGCGATATCCCAGTAAGAATGACAAGTTTTCACTGACCGAGACACTAGCTCCTTTCCTCAATCGAAGGGGGCTAAATCCATACCGCTTTAAAAATAGATCGTTAAACCGTCTGACGCTTCCGAATCCGGCGGTGAATGCAACGGTAGCGAGAGGAAGCGCTGTATCGGTTAACAACCGCTTTGCCAAAAGGAGGCGTTGCGTTTGGGCGAACTCAACCATGGATACGCCATATTCGGCGGCGAAGATGCGTCGTAGATGCCGTTCAGTGACGCCGACTCGGTTCGCCAGGTCTTCGAGGGTCGCTTCGTTTAAAAACCCGTCGCTAATGAGCGATGCGGTTGCCTTTGCCAGTCGGCTGGAAACATCCAGCAAGCCGTTTCCCGGAGCCAGTTCAGGTCGGCATCGCATACAGGGGCGAAAGCCCGCTTTTTCGGCCGCCGCGGTCGTTGGGAAGAACGAACAGTTCTGCGGCTTAGGCGGTCGCACAGGACAGACAACCCGACAGTAAATACCCGTGGACGATACCGCCACGAAAAACCAGCCGTCGAAGCGGCGATCCCGCGAAAGCAAAGTCTGATAGCACGTGTCGGGATCGAGGTTCATGCCTCGAACTTTAAACGAACTGCCGTCTGGATTCTGGCCAAATTCGGACATGAGTATTGGGCATCTGCTGTTCGCAGTGTCGTTCGCGAGCACCGTCGTCTCCGGCTTGCGTGTCGCATAACTTGTAAAACCTGCGACACTCGGCCGCAGCATTACTGAGGTGCGGCCGGGATTCGGCAAAAATCCGCCACATCTCGGATTAAGCTATTGATCGTAATAAGAAAAACGGATTATCAGATTGGGCTGGCAGGACCTATCTAGCTAGAATGGCATGGAGTCAAAGTCGGTTCGAGCCGACACGAGCTTGACGTTTTTTAACGCGCGCTTCAGATTCTTGATGTCTTCGAACGCGACAAGATCTTGTTCAAGGGTTCGAATGTGGAGTCGCAGCTCTTTGAGATCAACGGCGAGATTTCGCAGGACGGTGTCTGGAGAGACAGGTTCGAAAGGATCGATTCCATATGCGTAGCGAAAGGCTGACTCGACGTGGACGATTTCCTGATCCAGTTCGCGCACCTGTTCCTTCAGGATCCTGTTGTAGTGCTTGAGCCGGTCTTCGCTGATGCTGTTGATCGAATGCTGATCGATATGTTCCAGTTCGAGTTGCAACTCCAGCAGTTGCAGTAGGTTGTGCTTGTTATAGGCCTCATTGACGCGTTGCATCAGTCTGGTTTTCCGGTCGCGTTCCTGCGGGTCAGCTTCGCGATCGGGGTGCAGAGCACTGGCCAGTTTGCGGTAGACCTCGCGGATAGAAAGGCTGATCTGCGCCTGCTCTTCATGCGCACGAGCTTCTGCGGCACGCTGTTTGGGTGACTTTTTCCGGGTAGCTCGCGCTTCTCGCGCCGCAGCTTCGGTTGCCGCTTCCGCCTGCTTTTGTTCGATGTGCGCCTGGGTACGTTGCAGCAAGTCTTCGGGAGAGCTCATGTCCAGGTCATCGCCGAGATCAACACCGAGCATGGCCTCCAGCACCGATTTCATGCCGTCGAGTTCTGCAGCGGTTTCGCTGTCGTAGTCGGTCGGGCTGTACTTGTTGTAAATGGCCTTCAAGTCCTCGTCGTCATTGATCAGATCGCCCGCCAGAGCGGTGATCATGGCGGCCATCTTGCGACGCTCTGTTTTGGTCAGGTCCTTCTGTCCGTAGGCCCGATCCAGGCAATGCACCATCCGGATCTGCAGCGCGGTCGAGGTTTGCTCAAGCGGCAAGAGATCGTTGACATACCGCTGCTGGAAGGTGGGCGTAACGGCTTCCCAGGCGCGAAGCTGCTTGCGGCGCTTTTCGATCTGCCCGATCAGCGAATTGAACGTCTTTTGCCCTTTCGACAAGGCGGGTTTGTCGTGATCGGGTGCAATGCTGACGGACCGCAAGTTTGTCCTGGCCATGGGTCGAGTTTCTGCTGAAGGTGTGGGAAGGTAACGGCTGCCCGCATTTTACCCGATGGGTTCGACATGTGGATCGAGCTGACGGTCGGCACACCAACGAATTTTCACGCGTCTATATCGCTAACCCTTATTATCGATAGGGCTACATTTCTGGATAAAACTCCCATGTCGGGAAACGCGCCACACCTGACCTGCAGCTCCATTGCCATCACGTTGCCTATAATCTCCGGATGCCGAACGTTCCGTCGCCACCATCTTTTCCTGACACCGCGTCCCTGTCTGCGCTGCGAGCGTGGTACGCGGGCGTTGGCTCGCGGGAGGCCGTTGAGCGCTATTGTCCGCAGGCGCTCGAAGGCGGCCAGTCGGCGCGCGGCGTGATCGGACGAATTCGTCGACAGCTCGCCGGTTTCGCCCTCAGCCGGCATCGCGCCGATCTGGCCCGGCTGTTCCAGTGCGCGGTGGGCGAACGGTCCCGTCACCGCAAGGCCGCGACCCGGGCGCTGGATATCCTGCCAACGCTTGCGATCCCGCAACCGCAGGTGAGCGATGCGGTCGATGTCTGGCTGCCGGCCCGTGTTGTCCCCGTGCTGCAACAGCATGGCATCCGGACACTGGCTGATCTGACTGTGCGCATCCCTCGTCGCCGGCGCTGGTGGCGCACGATTCCCGGGCTCGGCGTGCGCAGCGCACGGCACATCGAAACCTTCTTTGCCGCCCACCCAGTGCTCACCGAACGCGCCCGCGCGCTGATCGTGGTGGCGACGCCGGGGCCCGTGGTGCCGTGGGAAAACATCCACGTGCCACATGACGTCGACGGCTCGCGTGGCGCCTTCCGCGCACCGAAGCCGATGTGCGCGCTCGAGGCCGATAACGACTATCAGGCGATCAGCGCCTGGCTCGACCGGCACGAAGCCGCCGAAACTCAGCGTGCCTATCGCCGGGAAGCCGAGCGCCTGCTGCTGTGGGCGATTGCCGAGCGCGGCCGCGCGCTGTCTTCGCTCACGAGCGAGGATGCGACCGCTTATCGTGCCTTCCTGCGCCATCCCACACCCCGCGCCCGGTGGGTCGCGCCGGCGCGTCCGCGATCGTCGTCCGAATGGCGGCCGTTCACGGGCGCGCTGTCGCCAGACTCCATCGCCTATGCGCTGTCAGTTCTGAGTGCAATGTTTCGCTGGCTGATCGAGCAGCGCTACGTGCTCGCAAATCCGTTTGGCGGCCTCAGGGTGCGCGGCGCGCAGCGCAATGGGGAGCTGGACATCTCGCGCGCCTTTACGGCGGGAGAGTGGGAGCTGATCCGCACGATTGCCGATGGCCTGGAATGGTCGCATGGCTGGGCGGTTCCCGCCGCACAGCGTCTGCGCTTTCTGCTCGATTTCGGTTACGCGACCGGCCTGCGCGCAGGCGAACTGGTCAGCGTTACACTCGGCGGTATCATGACCGGCACGCGCGGTGAGCGGTGGCTTCACCTCACCGGTAAGGGGGCGAAGGCTGGCAAGGTGGTCCTGCCGCCGCTCGCACGATTTGCGTTGGACCAGTACCTGATGCAGCGCGGCCTGCCCGTGAGCCGCGCCCGCTGGGCACCGGATACGCCGCTGCTCGGCCATCTCGACGAACCCGGCGGCATCACCACGCCGCGTCTGAGGGAGGTGCTGCGCCGGTTCTTCCAGACCGCCGCCGACGCAATTCGGGCCGACCATCCGGCACTCGCCGACAAGCTGCAGCGCGCGACGCCACACTGGCTGCGCCACACGCACGCAACAAATGCTCTCGCACAGGGCGCCACGCTGACGACTGTGCGCGACAACCTGCGTCACGCGTCGATCACGACGACCTCGATCTATCTGGACGACGACGAAGTTCAGCGTACCCGGCAGATCGAGCAGATCTTTGCGCGGCGGCAGCCAACGTGACGACTGTCCACGAGACCATCTATCCGGTGCTGCCGGCTGAGCCGGGCGCGGCGGAGCTGAAAGCGGCATTCACGCCGAGCGCCGCGGAAATCCGCTTCGTGCGCCGGCAATCCCGGCAGGAAGCCTCCGCCGTATTGATCATGGTGCAGTTGAAGCTGCTGCAGCGTCTCGGTTACTTCCCGATGCTCGTGGAGGTACCGCCCGCCATTGTCGATCACATCCGGACGTCGATGCGCGCCCGCGCCCTGTCCCGGACGGCGATCGCACGGTATGACGTGTCGGGCACCCGCATCCGTCACCAGAAACTGCTGCCCGGCTGGCTTGACATCCGGGCGTTCGAAGCGAGTGAGGCGGCGTCGCTTGCTGAACTGGCGTCGGCGGAAGCCCGGACAAAGATCGAACTGCCCGATATTATCAACGTGCTGATCGAGGAACTGGTCCGGCGCCGGTACGAGTTGCCGCCGCTGGCGACGCTGCAGCGCATCGCCACGCAGGCGCGCAACGATCACAACGAGGCGATCTATGGGGCCATCACCGGCGCACTCGATGCAGCACTCGTCGAACGCATCGACGCGCTTCTCGTCGTCAAGGCCGGCAAGTCCGGTTGGGATGATCTGAAACAGGAGCCGAAGCGACCCGCCGCGCGGGCGATCGCCAGCTTCCTCAAACATATCAACGGGATCAGGAAACTGGCGGAAGGCTTGCCGGCGCCACCCTCTATCCTGTCTGTTAGCAAGCGGGCCCAACTGGTCACCGAAGCGCGGGCGCTCGACGTCGCGGAACTGCGTTCGCTCAAGACCGCGAAGCGTCATACGCTCGCGGTGCTGTTCATCCAGGCGCAGTTGCAGAAGGCGCTTGATGATGTTGCCGAGATCTTCATCAAGGTGGTGCGCAAGTTGGAGTCCTACGCAAAGGTCCGGCTGCAAAAATACCAGCTTGAACACGCCGGTATGCTGGAGGGACTGGTCGGGCAGTTCCGGGACGTCCTGCAGATTCTCCAGGATGAGGGTGTACCGGAGCCTAAGCGGTTACCGAAAATCCGCGAGTCGCTCGGCGACCCAGCCGAAGCGCTCGCGCAATGCAACGAGCACATCGCTTATGCCGGGCAGTTCGATCTGCCGTTTATGCTCGTGCCGTACCGCACCCAGCGCTCGCTGCTGCTCCAGTGTCTGGACGTGCTGCCGCTGCAATCGAGCTCGCAGGACCGCGCGGTGCTGGTTGCGCTCGCGTGGCTGCAAGGTTTCCGCAACGCGCACCGCGAATACCTGCTGCTGACCGACAACGACTTCGCGAACCTGCCGCTGGACTGGTTGCCGGAGAAGTGGGAGCGCGCGGTGTTCCCGCACGGACGGGACAGCCGGATGCTGCACCGCCGGTTCTTCGAACTGGGTGTCTTCAGCCAGATCATGCGGGAACTCAATTCCGGCGACCTCTATGTGGAGGGCAGCGACCGCTTCGACGATTATCGGGTGCATCAGGTCACCGACGAGGAATTCCGGCGTGAACTGCCGCGCTACTGCGAGATCGTGGGCTTGCCCACCGACGGCAAGAGCTTCGCGAAGGATCTGCGAGACAGGCTGAACGCGGCGCTCGACGAGGCCGATGCGAACTTCCCGGCAAACGACAGCATCGAGTTCGTCAATGAGGAACTCGTCATCCACAAGCCGGGCAAGGAGCCCGAGCCGCCGAACCGCACGCTGATCGATCAGGCCATCACGGCATCGATGCCACAGCTCAGCATCCTGGATCTCCTCACCGAAACCGAGCAGTGGCTCGACCTGCATAAACTGTTTGGACCGCTATCCGGGTTTGACGCGAAGATCGACGATCCGCGCAAGCGTTTCATCACGACGCTGTTCTGCTACGGTTGCAACCTGGGGCCGAGCCAGACGGCGCGCTCGGTGAAAGGGCTCACTCGCAAACAGGTCGCCTGGCTGAACCTGAAACACGTCACGGAGGAGCGGCTCGACAAGGCGAACGTGACGGTGATCAACGCGTACAACCAGTTCGCGTTGCCGAAATACTGGGGCAGCGGCAAGCGCGCGTCGGCCGACGGCACCAAGTGGAGCCTGTACGAGCAGAACCTGCTGTCCGAGTATCACGTTCGCTATGGGGGATACGGCGGGATCGGCTACTATCACGTATCCGACATGTACATCGCGCTGTTCAGTCACTTCATCCCGTGCGGTGTCCACGAAGCCGTCTACATCCTCGATGGGCTGATCCTGAACGGCGCAGACGTCAAGCCCGATACGATCCATGGCGATACGCAGGCGCAAAGCGGTCCGGTCTTCGGTCTGTCGTACGTGGTGGGCATCAACCTGATGCCGCGCATGCGCAACATCAAGGATCTCGTGCTGTACAAGGCTGACCGGCGGCGCAAATACAAGCACATCGACAGCTTGTGCCGTCAGGCGATTGACTGGGCGATGATCGAACGTCACTATGCCGACATGATGCGCGTTGCGGTGTCGATCAAAGCGGGCAGGATGACGCCGTCGACAATCCTGCGCCGCCTCGGCTCGGAGAGCACGAAAAACAAGCTCTACTTCGCGTTTCGGGAACTGGGCCGCGTGATCCGTACGCTGTTCCTGCTGAATTATCTCAATGAGCCGGAGCTGCGTCGCACGATTCACGCGGCAACCAACAAGAGCGAGCAGTTCAACGACTTCGCGCAGTGGCTGATGTTTGGTGGCGAAGGCGTGATTGCCGAAAACGTCCGGCACGAGCAGCGCAAGGTGATCAAGTACAACCACCTCGTCGCAAACATGGTGATCCTGTACAACGTCCAGTGGATGTCGCGCAAACTGAAGGAACTGCAGGCGAAAGGGCATCCGGTTGACGCCGAAGTACTCAAGGTGCTGTCGCCGTACCGACGGGAACACATCAACCGGTTTGGGGACTATCTGCTGGATCTCCTACGCCCCGTTCCGCCGCTCGATCCGACCATCGATTTTGCATTCAAATCAGCTGCTTAGACTGAGATGTGGCGGATTTTTAACGAATCCCGGTCAAGCCTCTTACTCACCTGAACGCGCTTACTGGACCGTGATGGTCGCCTTCATATATGGATGGATGCCGCAGAACACCTTGTACACCCCCGGCTTGTCGAACCTGAACTGATACGTATCGTTCTGGTCGAGCGCGGCGGAGTGGAATATGCCGGCATCGTTGACGACGATGTGCGGCTCGCCGTCCATATTCTTCCAGGTTACGGTCGTGCCCGCCTTGACCGTGAGGGCCATCGGCGAAAACATGAAATTCTTGATGATGACAACCTCGTTGGGCGCCTGCGCCTGCGCGGCAGGTAACCCGCCGACCATTGCCGCCATGAGCATCCCGCCCCCGGAGAGGACAAACGCGCGACGAAAGAGACTGCATGCCATGGTTTGGCTCCTTGTGCAGTGAGCGAAAGTCGAAGTCAGGCGAGGGTCGTGTCGGAGAGCTTCGCCGCGAGGGGGTGGCGCAAGATCCTGATGCTGGTGACGCCCAGCATCTTCGGCAACTGATCTCTCGGCACCGTCAGCGGCATGGGTCCAGGGCCATTGCCGGCCGTCGGTATCGGATAGGCGGTCGAGCGCGCGCTATGGAACGTGATATTGCCTTCCACCTTGGATACGATCTGATGAATATGACCATTGATGACGGTGACCGAGCCGAACCGCTTCAGATAGTCCATGGCCTGGCCCGCATCGCCGGTGCCCCAACCCCACGGTGCGTAAAGCGTCCACATCGGCATGTGGGTAAACACGACGATAGGCGTGCTGGCCGAGCGCCCTTTCAAATCTTTTTCCAGCCACGCAAGCTGGTCTTCGCCCAGGCTGCCCAGCGCGTTTGGTGTGAAATGCAGCACATTGACGAGCGCGATGAAGTGCACGCCGCTATGGTCGAAGCTGTAATAGCCCCGGTTGTCGGACTGCTGGCCGAAGCGTTTGAAGTACTCGCCCTGCGGCCCGTCCGTCACGTCATGCTCGCCGGGCACGGTGTGTAACTCGGTGATGCTCAGCCCGGACAGCAACTGGCTTGCGAGATCGAACTCCTCCGGCCTGGAAAGATGGGTGATATCGCCAGTGTGAATTGCGAGCGCCGGCTTCACCGGCATGGCATTGACGTAGTCAATCGTCTGCTTGAGCGTACCCGCGACGTCGGGGTTGGCTTCCTTGTTGAAGCCAATATGCGAGTCGCTGATTTGCAGGAACAGCGGCACGCCTGATATCGCGGACTTGTCCTCGGTGCTGGCAGCAAGGGCCAGGTCCATGGGCGTGAAGACGCCTCCGGCCAGGACATACAGGGTGCCCGCACCACCGAAGGCGAGGCATTTCAGGGCGCTGCGGCGCGACGGCTGGGAAGGAAGATCTGACGACATGGTGCCTCCTCGTCTGGGATCAGGATGAAAACCGCCGGTTTGCCCGGTGCGCCTCCAGCGCTGGTTTCAAGAGCAATACCACTGAAGCGTCCGTTTTATTCCCAATCGGAAATCGCCCGGCTGGGCGGTCGCGATCGCAGACTGCAACGCCATCGCTTGATGGTTCGCGAAAATTCAGCCGCAGCGCCCCTGGCGGCGACGATCCTCGTCGCATGGTCTGGCGCGAAATACGTGTCGTTGACCGGGATCGACTCGCCGGCATTTCAGGAGCGCCGTCCGTGGGCATTATGCGCGCCGGTGCGCGAACCGCAAATCTTCGGTGAGTCACCGTATCCAGCCGGCCATACGACGGCTCGAGGCTGCCTGTTTCATACGCTACGCACTGTGCTCCGCAACCGACCAGCTACTATCGATGCTCGGCGACTGGGTCCGCAAGGCGATCCGGACGGCAAATGATCGGGTGGCGGCCTCGCGCCCAGACCTGAAGGCGCAGTTGCGGGATTTCGCTACGGCAGTCAAGACGCTCGCAGGCAACAAGGACCTGACGCGCGATGCGCTCGTCAAACAAGTGTGCGAACTGGCGGATGCCGCGCTCGAACAGGATGTACCCAGCCGCACGAGCCTCATGCGCACACAACTCGTCTCGAAGCGCCGCGTGGTGCCGGGCATTGCTCGCAAAGCTGCTGGACCTGCCTTTCCAAGCGCAAGCAGCGCATCCGGTCATGGATGCGCTCGTATTGCTGCACAAACTCTACGAGGACAAGGCAGTCGAGCTGCCGCCGGACCCAGAGATCCCGCTTGGCCGTGCCTGGCAACGCATGATCGCCAGCGAGAACCGCAGCGATGCGCTGATCGCTTTCGAATGGGCAACGCTCTTTGCGTTGCGCGTGGCATTGCGCAATGGATCGGTCTATGTCGAACACAGCTTCTCGTTCTGCAGCCTCGGCATGCTGCTGATACCCGTTGAGGATTGGCAACGCCAGCGCAATCATTTCTACGGCCAACTGGGTTTGCCGCAGGATCCGAAGGTTTTCCTCGAGCCCGTCATCAGGCATCTCGATGAAGGCCTTGAGCGTTTGCGTGAAGCCGTCGAACGCGGTGAGGTCCGCGTCGACAGCGCCGTTCATCTCGATTTCCTGAAAGCGGAGCCAGAACACAAGGCCGTCGAGGACCTGCGTCGGGCCCCGTTCGCGTCACGCCCCGACGGACAGTTGCCCGAGATCATCCTGCAGGTCGACAGTGAGGTTCGCTTCAGTTGGCTCCTGCTCGAACGCGAGCCGCGCTCGCGCAGTGAATTGCTGATGGTCTACGCCGCCATCCTTGCGCATGGCACTTCGATGTCTGCCGCCGACATCGCACGCATGGTGCCCGAGCTGGCGGCCGAGGCGATCCGACCGATGATGCGCCGCATTGCCGATGAACGGCTGCTGCGCCAGGCAGCCGATACCGTGCTGCAGTTCATGCACCGGCATCCGACCACCCAGTACTGGGGACGGGCCGATCTCCCCTCCTCGGACATGATGTTGCTTGAGACAGCGATCACGGCAAGCTGATCACGGCAAGCGTGCGCGAACTCGAACGGGTCAAGGTCATCGAGGCGGTGGTTGAAGGCCGCCTGCGGTGTTTTCAGGCGACTGAGCGGCTGCAGCTCAGCGAGCGGCAGATCAGCCGGCTGTGCCGGCGCTATGAGGCCGCAGGCCCGGCAGGCCTCGTATCGGGCCGGCGTGGGCTGCCGAGCAACCGGGAACTGCCAGTCGATCTGTGGGCACGGGCCATGGCACTGGTGCGCGAACGCTACGCCGATTTCGGGCCGACGCTGGCGTGCGAGAAGCTCGCTGAATGCCACGGCATCTGGCTGGCAAAAGAGACAGTACGACGATGGATGCGCGATGCGGGCCTGTGGATTCCGCGCGCCCAGCGCCCGCCGAAGGTGTACCAGCCGCGTGCGCGGCGTGCGTGCCTGGATGAGCTGATCCAGATCGAAGGCAGCGACCACCGCCGGTTCGAGGACCGTGCGCCGGCCTGCACACTGCTGGTGTACGTCGATGACGCGACGAGCTGGCTGATGCATCTGCACTTCACGGCAACCGAATCGACCTTCAGCTACTTTGAGGCCATACGCGCGTACCTGGAGCGTTACGGCAAGCGGGTGGCGCTGTACAGCGACCGCGCCAGCGTGTTCCGCAGCGTCAGGGCAAAAGGCCAGCGCTACAAAAGCACAGTTAGCGTTCTTTGCCAGCCCGCGATAGCGTACCTTGGTGAATCCCCACAGGTGCTGGGGACGCAGTCTCGCGTCAGGCGCTGGCCGGCTTCCAGCACAATGCCGTGATTTTTCCAGTTGACGCACTGTTCACATCATTGCCCGGACAACCGCTGGAATACGGCACCTATTGTCGGTCTTGAGGAATCAGCATCGCCAGTTATCCTATGGACCGCTTCTACGGCCGCACCGCGTAGTACTTTGCCACGCCGCTAATCTCTTCCGGTGTCATGTTGCGCGCGACATTGCGCATCTGCTCGTTGATATCGTTGTGACGATCGCCATTGGCGAACGCGCGCAGTTGCGCCGCCATGTACACCGACGACTGGCCGCCGAGCCACGGCGCGGAACCCTTGCGGTCGCGCTCGCCGTGACATGCCGCGCACGGCGCGATATTACGCATCGGCGAGCCCTCGTTGACGAGCTTGCGGATACTCGCGTCTTTGACCGTGCCTCGTTCGACGGCAGGCGGGCGCGGCAGCGTCGAGAAGTAGTTCGCGAGATCGTGCAGATCGCGGTCATTCAGATTGTGGATGATCGGCGGCATGATCGAGTTCGCGCGCTGGCCGCTCTGGTAGTCGCGCAACTGCTTGTAGATCACGTCCGCGTACTGCCCGGCGAGCACGGGCGCCGTGACCTGAATCAGGCTTTCGACGCCGTGGCACATCGAGCAGTTCTGCGCGAGCGTCGCGCCGCGTCCGACCGAAAGGGCGTCGGGACGCTCGCGTCCCAATGGCGGCGGAGGTGGTATAACGATCACATCGCTGGGCGCGGGCCCCGCGATGTTCTCGCTTTGCGTGTACCACGACGACGGCACGCCCGCCGCGCTGCAGATGGTTGCCCACAGTCCGCGTTGCGTGAAGTCGGGATGCCTCGACGGCAGCCAGACGAAGCCGATCAGAATCGACACGATCGCCATCACGATAACGCCGCCGACGCTCGACGTGAACCACCGGTTCCTCAAGCTGAATACGCGTTCGTCGCTCATCACCTTGCTCCCACTGCGACGGCCGGCACCGATGTCTGCTGCAAGCCGAGCAGTTGTGCGATCGGCACGCCGTAGTTCACGACCGTCAGGCCGATCATCAGCGCGACCCACAGGCCGAAGCCGTTCAGCGCGACAGGCACGCGGTCGACGGGATGCACGGGCGCGCTGAAGCGGAACGGCTTCGGCTGCTCGATCACGCCGAACTGCGCTTTCGCGAGGATGTAGAGAAAGAGCAGCCCGGAGATCACCAAAATCAGCCCGCCGACTGCCGATACGGCTACCCAGAACGCTTGCGGCGCAATCGCGGGATCGCTATAGTCGTAGTAGGCCATCCGGCGCGGCGCGCCGAGCAGGCCGACGTAATGCCACGGCAGCGTGACGACCATCATGCCGAGGAACCACAGCCACAGTTGCCAGCGGATCAGCCTCAGCGAGCCGATCGCACGGCCCGTCAGTTGCGGCCACAGTTCATACGCAATCGCGAAGTACATGATGACGATCGCGCCGCCGAAGATCAGGTGAAAGTGCCCGGTGATCCACTGCGTGTTGTGGATGGTCTCGTTCAGCTGATAGCTCATGTTGATGAGCCCTCCCGCACCGCCCAGGCCGAGCATGATGAACGAGAACGCGATCACGAGCATCATCGGGTTGTCCCACGGCAGCGCCTTCAGCCAGCCGAATGCGCCCTCCCCGCCGCGCAGCCTGCCGGCGATTTCGACCGACGCGCAGATCGTGAACACGGTGAGCAGTGTCGGCACCGACACCATGCCGGTGAAGACGGCTTGCACGAACTTGAAGCCCGAGCCGACCTGCGGATCGACGAACAGATGATGAATGCCGATCGGCATCGCGAACACGAGGAACAGGATGAACGCGACGCGCGCCATCGAATCGCTGTAGAGCCTGCCGCCGATCGCGCGCGGCACCAGCGTGTAGTACGCGATATACGACGGAATCAGCCAGAAGTAGACGATCGCGTGCAGCGTCCACGAGAACAGCACGCGCGCGAGGCCGGCGTCGATCGTGGATTTCAGGCCGAGCGCGACGGGCAGGATCTGAAGGAGGATTTCGAGCGCCGCGCCCACGGCCGTCCATGCCCACAGATACGCGCCCGCCACGTTTGCATACATTGCGAGTGGCACCGGCTTGCCGGGATTCGCGCGCTTCCAGATATGCAGATTGATGCCCATCAGCGCGACCCAGATCCACGAGCCGACCACCACCAGCACGACGCCGAGGTAATAGAACGGGCTGCCGATCATCGGCGGATAGAACGTGAACAGCACCGACGCCTGGCCCGCCGCGACGGGCACCATCGCCATCACCGCGCCGATCGCCAGCATGATGAACCCGGCCCACGCCCACTTCAGGCCGACCAGTGCCTGTTGCAGCGCGAGTTCGACGATCGCGTAGCCGAAGCCCATCGCGACCAGGGTGGGCAGCACGTAGGCCATCACCGTGCCGTGCGCCGTCACTGAGCGGTAGTACAGCTCAGGATCGCCGATCCACGGATGCAGCGGACTGCGCACGAGCATTTGCCATGCGCCCAGCAGCAGCGCAATTCCGAACGCGATGAACGCGAGCCAGAAGTGCGCGAGAACGAGTCGCTTAGCGTGAAACACAGCTGAGCCTCCGGTTTTGTTTCACCTGTTCGAAGAAAGCAGCCTTGTCGATGACCTTCACGTGCGCCCACATCGTTTGATGGCCGAACCCGCAGAACTCGTGGCAGGGCATCAGGTGCTCAGTGGGCCTGTCGAAGGAGGATGAGAACGTCGCGACGTAGCCGGGCACCACCATCGTGTTGATGTTCGTATCGGTGATGAGCAGGCCGTGCACGACATCGGCGCTCGTCGTACGGAAGGTGATCGGAGTGTCGGCGGGCACGAGCAGGCATTGCGGCGTGAACGAGTACTGCTGCGCGATGAAGCGCACGACGACGGACCCGTCGGGCTCGACGGCGCTGCCCAGATTGTTTTCGACGAATTCACCCGACATCTGCAGGCGTGTCGGGTCGATGGTCTCGACGCGCGACGGCGGCATCATCGCCCAGTGCAGGCCCGAGTACACAATGACCACGAGCATAAACAGGATGATCGCGCTGACGAAGTAGGCCCAGTGCTTTTCGGATCGCACGGAGACGGCGTGACCGCCGTCCGGGGAGTAGGGAGGTTGGCTCGACATGATCAGTGAATGACGCCGCGCGGCAGAAACACGAGAAAGTAGAAGCCGATCCAGATCGCCAGCACGACCACGGCGGCGACGCCCGCGACCGCGATCGCACCATCCGGTCCTTGGGCGACGATGCGTTCGACTTCTTCGTCGGAAGCGTTGCCGTCGTGGTCGACGGAGTGAACGTTAGGGTCCATCTGACATATCTCCGAGGACAGGGTCTGCGCGAGCGATGTCCGCTAGTGCAGCGGGGCCTTGCGCAGTTCGTTGACCTGCCGGGCCGTCACAGGCTGGCCGTGGTTGCCCCACGCCGTGCGGATATACGTGACGACAGCGGCCGCGTCGGCGTCGTTCAGGTTCTGCGCGAACGGAGGCATGCCATAGGGCTCCGTGTTGCGCCGCGTGCAGGGCGGGAAGCCGCCATTCAGCACGATGCGGATCGCGTTGACCGCCGAGTCCATTTCGATCGACTGGTTGCCGGCGAGCGGCGGATAGTGCTGCAACTTTCCTTCGCCACGCTCGCCGTGGCACGTCGCGCAGCGCGTCACATAGATATGCTGACCATTCTCGAAGATCGCCGGTTCGACCGTCGCCGGCGGGCCGCTCTTGCGGCCGGGGTCGTTGTCGGGCAGCGTCTTCAGGTAGACCGCCATCGCCTTCACGTCGTCGTCGGTCATGTATTGCAGGCTGTGATACGTGACTTCAGCCATCGGGCCGTACACCGCGCCGCGATCGGAATTGCCCGCCTGCAGCAGATCGACGATGTCCTTGATGCTCCAGTCGCCGAGGCCGCCGTCCTTGTCTGACGTGAGCGACGGTGCGTACCAGTTCTGCACCGGAATCAGGCCGCCAGCGAACTGGTCACTCTTCCACGAACCGCCGATCAGGTTGATCTTTGTATGGCACAGCGTGCAGTGGCCGAGCCCTTCGACCAGATACGCGCCGCGGTTCCATTCGACCGAGCGCGCCGGGTTCGGCTGGAACTCGCCTTCGCGGAAGTATAGCGAGCGCCAGCCGAGCAGCAGTTGCCGCTGGTTGAACGGAAAGCGGAGTTCATGCTTGCGGTTGGGCCGATGGACAGGCGGCAGCGACTTCAGATACGCGAAGATCGCGTCCGAGTCTTCGCGCGTGACCTTCGTGTATTGCGCGATCGGCATGGCGGGGTAGATCAGCTTGCCGTCGGGGTTCTTGCCCGTGCGCATCATCTTGAAGAAGTCGTCGGCCGTCCATTTGCCGATGCCGTACTCGTTGTCGGGGCTGATGTTCGGCGTATAGAGCGTGCCGAACGGCGTTTCCATCGCGAGGCCGCCGCCGAAGGTCTTGCCGCGCGGCGCGGTGTGACACGCGATGCAGTCGCCCGCGCGCGCAAGGTATTCGCCGCGCACGACGAGCGCGGGACGCGTATAGGCGCCTGTTGCCGTGGCCGTTTCGGCGGCATGCGCCGAAGCTGCGAGCGGCGCTTGCAGCACCCAGGCGGCAAGCGCGAATGACGCGCCTGCCACAACCGGTATCGTCATGCGAACGGCGCGTCGCATGTGATTCACGGAGCGAAAGGAGAGGGTCTTCATTCCGGTTGGATCCCACATGCCAATGGCAGCATGCCGGGCAGCCGCCACTCGGGACGCGTATCGGCGGGAGGCGGCTGGCGCGCGAGCCAGCTCGAAACGGCCGTGATGTCCTTGTCGTTCAGCTTGACGGCAATCGAATGCATGTAGTCCGGCGCAAGCGCGTCACGCGTGCCCGAGCGCCACGTGCCCATCTGTCGGACGATGTAGCTCGCATGCAGGCCGAGCAGTCCTGGGATGCCCGGCTCTTGTCCCGTCAGATGCGCGCCGTGACATGCGGCGCAGGCGGGGATGCCGCGCTTGGAGTCGCCGTGCATGACGAGCTGCTTGCCGTAGTCGAGCGTAGCCTGCGGCAGCGGATTGGTGTCTTGGTTGGGATACGGTGGCTGCAGGTCGGCGAAGTACTTGCTGATCTTGCACAGATACTCGTCGGACAGGAACGCGAGCAGATAGCGCATCGGCGGATACGTGCGGCCGCCGTCGCGGAATGCCGTCAGCTGGTTGAACAGATAGTCAGCGGGCTTGCCGGCGATACGCGGGAAGTAATCGTTGTCGCGCCCCTGGCCCTGCGTGCCATGACAGCCCGTGCATGCATGCATTTTCTCGTCCATCGCGGAAGGCGCAGGCGTATCGTTCGAAGCCGCGCAGGTCGGCCGCGCACACAGGGTGCATAGGGCGCAAATCAGCAACAGGATCGAAGATCCGACGGTTCTGCGATGCACGACTGGCCTCGTAGGGATAGGGTTTCTAAATGTCGTTTGTCACACCCTTGGAAGAGTCGTGTGGCGCTCTTCTTTCGATACTGCCTATCTGCTGCGGCCGACTCAGCGGCCGGGGACCTGCTGATTGCTGCTGCTTCTGGACATGCGATGCGTGCGGCCCGGTTTGGTCAAGTTAGCGAAAGCATGCAGTATAGGGGCGGGTTTTACCTGGTTTTACCGGACTGCCATGCTCGCGGCAGCGAACGCGCGCGCCTCGCCCTGCCAAGGCCTCGATAAACATAGGACATGGATGACGTTGGCGTTGCACTTATCATAGGAGGCAAATTGCGTGCTTTCAACGTAGGGCAGAATCAGATGCAGCAATTACCCTGTCAACGAAGTACCTAAGCGGATGCTGCAACCCGCTTCACGTCAGAAGTCAAACGCTGTAGTACGCGCCGTCAGCGATCACCCGAGCTAGCGGCACATCGCCGGGCACGACGACATTCATGCCCTCGCTATCGGACACCCCGAAGTCGGTTACTGTGATGCCGTGCACATTCATGTCGGCATCGACAGGTGCACCTTGCGCCAGGGCGTGAGGGCTGCTTTTTTGCCGTATTTCTTCTCGTGCCATTCACTGGCCCGATCGAAGCTCATGCCGGTACTGTCGTACTATGATTGTCACCGTCTCACCCCGGGCCAGGCGCCCCGCCAGCCTCTGGCAGCGCTGCCGGATGCATCGGGCAACCGAAGCGCTCGCAGGCCGGCACCACGCCAGTTATTCCGCCTCCGTCCTTAGCTGCGTCTGCGATAAGGAAACTCACACCCATCTGAACAAAGCTGCGCTGCGCAGGTGGTGATAGGGGAACCGACATTGACGCCGGTCATCCGTAGATGTAGCTTGATATAGGTGAATGTCTGTCTGTCGTAACCGTGGTCGGAAAACGCAAGTCGAGGGCCATCATGTTTGGCAGAACTGTTCGCGTAGTCGCCGTGGCCACCGCGTTGGTGATCGGCGCAGGCGTAGTGTCGAGTGCCGACACGACGCAGGGACGCGCCATGTCCGGCAGCAACAAGCTGGGGTTCCCCGAAGGCACGGCCACCCCCTCCGAGACGTGCGGGGCGTGCCACAAAGCGATATACCGTGAGTCTTCCGAAGGCGCTGGATCGGATTTGTCCTGGCCAGCAATGAAGTTGCTGCCGACCTCGCAGGCGCTCCTGAATCTTCCTGCGAATGCCTCGCAGTCCGCCACGGCGCATGCCGTCGCAGGCATTGATCCGTGGCCGATCGAAGCGAGGCGTCATGAAGAAAACGGGAAGATTTGCAACGTCTGCCACTATCCGGCAGCGTTCAATTATCCGGACAAGATGAGCGCGACAATCGAGAAGCCTGTACCGCGCCAGGCTAATCAGGACCGCGGTCTCACCTGCGCTTCATGCCACCTTACCCCGGACGGCAAGATTCGCGGGCCGTACGGGATGGTCGCGCCGCATGAGACCGTCGCCGATCCGGACATCCGGACCTCGGTTGCGTGCGCCTACTGCCACTCCGAAGGCAAGCGCATTCCGGGCAAACAGACACAGACGTTCCTCGAATGGCGCGAGGACTTCATCAAGGCTGGTCTCGGCACGCAGCAATGCCAGGACTGCCACATGCCGCGGACTGTGCGTAAGCTCGCCGAAGATTTCGACCTGCCCCCGCGGATCGTCGCGCGGCACATCTGGACCGGCGGTCATTCCTTTCAGCGCGTTTCGAGCGCTCTGAACCTGGACATAGTGCAGACGAAGGACGCCAAAGCAGAGCTTGCGTTTCACGTGACCAACGTCGGTGCGGGGCACTCGGTGCCCACGGGATCGAACCGCCGGGCCGTGTATCTGAAGGCAGAGGTGATCGACGCGCGAGGCGCGGTCGTCGCGTCCAACGAGTGGATGTTCGCGCCCTGGATGCTTGGGCGACCGGACGACCGGGCATTCCTCGAAGAGGACAGGAAGGGTCCGCATCCGGTCGCGACGATGCAGGCCGACGCGCAAGGACCGCACGAAACCATCATCCGCGCCGGAGAAGAGCGCATTCTCAACTGGAGTCCGAAGCTCGCAGGTGGCCGCTACACTGTGCGCGCCACGCTCATATACGACCTGAATCGCTACAACGATCGAGCGTTCAAGGACGATCAGCGACCGATTGCAGAGACGACCATACCGATCGAGGTAGCATCCTGAATCGCCGGTGGAGGTACGATGCGCGCGGCTGTCAAAAGAAGAAATCCTCGAATACGTCGCGGCGCGTCCCCGCGGCGCGCGCCTGGGGACCGGGAAAAATCCCACACGCCTCTACCCGATGCGTCGCTATGGATCCTCGACGAACCCTTCGATGCGATCGATGTCGACGGCCTCGAACGCGTGAACGGGCTGATCCGCGAGCACGTGCAGCGCGGCGGCGTGCTGCTGTCCAGTCACCTCGAGCCGAACATTCCGATGCTGCCGGTCCGCGAATGCGATCTCCACCGCTATTGCTGACACGGGTGACCGACATGCGTTCCCTGTTTCTCGCCCTGTACAAGCGTGACCTCAAACTGGCCATGCGGCGGCGCATCGAGGCTTTTCTGCCCATCGTGTTCTTCGCCGTCGCCGTTAGCCTCTTTCCGCTGGGCGTTGGGCCGGAACGAGAGACATTGCGGCAGATCGCTCCCGGCATCGTATGGGTATGCGCGCTGCTTGCCGCGATGCTCTCGGTGACCCATGTCTACGCGGGCGACTTTGCCGATGGCTCGCTCGAACAGATGCTGCTGTCGGGCCACGGCGCCGTCGTGATCGCCGCGGCCAAATCGGCGGCGCATTGGACCGTGACAGGCCTGCCGCTGGTCATATCGGCGCCGATCTTCGGCCTTCTGCTCGACATGGATCGCGCGTTGCTGAAAGTCTTGACCATCTCGCTGCTGCTGGGCACGCCAGTGCTGAGCCTGCTCGGCTCGGTGGGTGCGGCGCTGGCGCTCGGGTTGCGCAGCGCCGGGGTGCTGATCTTCCTGCTGGTGCTGCCCTTGTCGATTCCCGCGCTGATCTTCGGCACCGGGGCGGTCGAGGCCGTCGAAGCAGGCCAGTCGCCCGGCGGGCACTATTCGATCCTCGGCGCCCTACTGATCTTCACGGCATTGACGGCGCCGCCCGCCACGGCCGCGGCCCTGCGCATCTCCATGCAGTGAAGCCGGAATAAAGGAAACCGAAGACATGGGAGACCGCATCCGCAGGTTCACGTTCGCCGCACCGTCGCGCTTTTACTGGCTGGCGGCCGTGCTCCTTCCGTGGCTGTGGGCGGCCGCTGCGCTGCTCGGCATCGCCGGGCTGTATGTCGGCTTCTTCGTGGCGCCCACCGATGCGCAACAAGGCGAGGCCTACCGCATCATCTTCATTCACGTGCCGGCCGCGTGGATGTCAATGGTGGTCTACCTCGCCATGGCTGGTTGGGCGGCCATCGGCTGGATCTTCAATGCCCGCATGGCCGCCATGCTTGCGCACGCGCTGGCGCCCACCGGAGCGGTCTTCACGTTCATCGCCCTGTGGACCGGCGCCTTCTGGGGCAAGCCGGCGTGGGGCACGTGGTGGGTGTGGGACGCGCGCCTGACCTCCGAACTGATTCTGCTCTTCCTCTACCTCGGCTACACCGCGCTGGTCGAAGCCATCGACGACGTGCAGCGCGCCGATAAGGCCGGCGCGCTGCTAGCGATCATCGGCGCGGTTAACATCCCGATCATCTATTTCTCGGTTCGCTGGTGGAACACGCTTCACCAGGGTGCGACCGTCAGTATGACGGCCGCACCCAAGATGGCAAGCACCATGCTCACGGCCATGCTGCTAATGACCTTCGCTTTCTGGGCCTATGCTGTCGCCGTGGCGTTCATGCGCGCGCGCGCCATCGTGCTGGAACGCGAGTCGCATGCCAACTGGGTTCGGAAACTGGCAACCGAGCCGGCAGCCAAGGAGCGGCCCGCATGAACTGGCACAGCGCCGCCGAGGTCTTCGACATGGGCGGATACGGCCTCTACGTCTGGGGCTCGTACGTCGTCACCGCGATGATCATGGCCATCGAACCCTGGCTGGCCGCGCGGCGCCGGCGCCGCGCTCTCGCCCAAGCGCTGGAAACTTCAGCAGAGGAGTCGCGGCCGTGACGGTCCGTCACAAGCGCCTGGCAATCATCCTCAGCATCGTGGCCGCGGTGGGCGTGGCGACCGCGCTGGTGCTCAACGCGCTCCGCAGCAACCTCATGTTCTTCTATTCGCCCTCTCAGGTGATGGCAAAGGAAGCCCCCGTCGGACGCACCTTCCGACTGGGCGGCCTGGTGCAGGCGGGCAGCGTCCAGCGCGACGGCATGACCGTGCGCTTTCTCGTGACGGATACGGCGCAGACAATCCCGGTGCGCTACCAGGGCATCCTGCCGGACCTCTTCAAGGAAGGCAAGGGCGTCGTGGCGCAAGGCCAGATCGGCGAGGACGGCGTGTTCTTCGCTCGCGAAGTGCTGGCCAAGCATGACGAGAACTACATGCCGCCCGAAGCGGCCGAGGCGTTGAAGCGAGCCGGCAAGGTCAACGAGAAGCTCTCTGGCACGCTGCTTAAGGAACCGCGCAAATGATTCCCGAACTCGGACAGGTCGCGTTGCTCCTCGCGCTGGCTGTGGCCCTGGTGCAGGGCACGCTGCCGCTGGCCGGCGCGGCGTGCGGCCGGGCGAACTGGATGTCGCTGGCGCGGTCGGCCGCGCAGACGCATTTCATGCTTGTCGGCGTCGCATTCCTGTGCCTGGTGAGTTCGTTCGTGCGCAACGATTTCTCTGTACTCTACGTTGCGACCAACTCCAACAGCGCCCTGCCGCTGCCTTACCGTATCGCGGCCACCTGGGGCGGCCACGAAGGCTCGCTGCTGTTGTGGGTGGTGATGCTGAGCACCTGGATGCTCGCCGTGGCGCAGTTCAGCCGCCACCTTCCGCAGCCGCTGATTGCACGCATCCTCTCGGTGATGGGCCTCGTCAGCGCGGGCTTCCTGCTTTTCATGCTGATCACGTCCAACCCCTTCGAGCGGCTCTCCCCCGTCCCCCCCGACGGCAACGACCTGAACCCGCTGCTGCAGGACCCCGGCATGGTCGGGCATCCGCCGATGCTCTACATGGGCTACGTCGGCTTCTCGGTGGCCTTTTCGTTCGCCGTTGCGGCGCTGCTCGGTGGCAATCTCGACGCCACGTGGGCACGCTGGACGAGGCCATGGACCACGGCTGCGTGGACGTTCCTCACCATCGGCATCATGCTCGGCAGCATGTGGGCCTATTACGTGCTCGGCTGGGGCGGCTGGTGGTTCTGGGACCCGGTGGAAAACGCTTCCTTCATGCCCTGGCTCGCCGGCACGGCGCTGATCCATTCGCTGGCCGTCACCGAGAAGCGGGGCGCCTTCAAGTCATGGACCGTGTTGCTCGCAATCGTCGCCTTCGCACTGTCGCTGGTGGGCACCTTCCTCGTGCGGTCAGGCGTACTGTCGTCGGTCCATGCATTCGCCACCGATCCGCGTCGGGGTCTGTTCGTCCTCGCCTTGCTCACCGTCGTGATCGGTGGGTCGCTGGCACTCTATGCCTGGCGCGCGCCCAAGGTCGGCCTCGGAGCACGCTTCGATCTTTTGTCGCGCGAAACCATGCTGCTCGCCAACAACGTGCTGTTCGTAGTGGCCATGCTGTCGGTGCTGCTTGGCACGCTTTATCCGCTGCTGATCGATTCGCTGGGCATGGGCAAGATCTCCGTTGGGCCGCCTTATTTCGACACCGTCTTCGTGCCGCTGATGGTGCCCGTCGTTTTCCTGCTCGGCATCGGCCCCCTCGCACGCTGGAGGCATGCCGAAGCGCCCGAGCTCGCCAGGCGCCTTCGGTGGGCCGCCGCCGTCGCGATCGTCACGACGCTGGTCACGGAATGGTTGGCCGGCCGCATCACGCTGGGGGCGACACTCGGCTTTCTAATGAGCTTCTGGATCGTAGCCTCCATCGTCACCGACCTGTGGGAGCGTGTGCGGCCCGCCGGCATGCACGCCGGCCTGCTCAACCGGATGCAACTGTTGCCACGCGCAATGTTGGGGATGATGGTAGCTCACCTGGGCGTCGCCGCTTTCGCCTTCGGGGTCAGCATGGTCAAGACCTATCAGGTCGAGCGAGACGTGAAGATGGATGTGGGCGACACCACCGAAGTGGCCGGCTACGTCTTCACTTTCCGCGGCCTGAAGACGATGCAAGGGCCCAACTACGACGCGGTGCAAGGCCTCGTCGAAGTCACGCGCGGCAGCCGTCCCGTGGTCGTGCTGCGGCCCGAGAAGCGCGTTTACTGGGTTCAGCGTACGCCCATGACCGAGGCCGCGATCGACCCCGGTCCGACGCGCGACCTCTACGTCTCGCTTGGCGAACCGGTCGCCGGCGGAGCCTGGATCGTGCGCATCTACTGCAAGCCCTTCGTCGACTGGATCTGGGGCGGCTGCCTGCTGATGGCACTCGGCGGCGTACTGGCCGCGAGCGATCGCCGCTACCGCTCCAGGAAGGAACAGCCAGCCGCGAGCACAGCGGGAGCACCGACATGAAGAGCTTGCGATTCCTCATTCCGCTGGGCCTCTTCATCGTCCTCGTCGTCTTTCTCTGGCGCGGACTCAGGCTCGACCCGCACGAAGTGCCTTCGCCCCTCATCGGCAAGCCGGCGCCCGGCTTCACGCTCACGCGGCTGGACGATGCGGACAAGACGCTGCGCCGCGACGAGATGCTCGGCAAGGTATGGATGCTCAACGTGTGGGCTTCCTGGTGCGTGTCCTGCCGCCAGGAACACGCCACGCTGCTGGAGTTCTCCCGCACCAAGGCCATGCCCATCGTCGGCCTGAACTACAAGGACACGCGGCCGCAGGGCCTGGAGTGGCTAAACCGGCTCGGCAATCCGTACGATGCATCGGTTTTTGATCATGACGGCCGGGTCGGCATCGACTTCGGCGTCTACGGCGTGCCCGAGACTTTCATCATCGACAAGCAGGGAGTGATTCGCTTTAAGCAGACCGGACCGCTGACGCCTGAAGTCATCCAGACGCGCATTCGGCCGCTGTTGAAACAACTCAATGGGACCTCTTCTGGGGTATCACATGGCTGACGTCTCGCCCGGAGAACCGCATCTTGAAGAGATGTCTGGGATACCTTGGCTACTTGACGTCTCGAAAAAGGCAAAGCTATATGGCTAGGCTGTTCGGCTTGCTGTTGCTCTGCCTCCTACCGCTGGGTATTGAGGCGAAGGATGCGGCCCCGGCCGCTGGCGACCCGGCGATCGAAGCGCGGATGTCCCACATCGCGATCGAGTTGCGGTGCCTCGTGTGCCAGAACCAGACGATCGCCGATTCGAACGCGGATCTCGCAAAGGACCTGCGCCAGCAAATACGCACCATGCTGTACCAGGGCGAAAGCGAAGAACAGATCCTCCAGTACATGACTGACCGCTATGGCGACTTTGTACTCTACCGGCCGCCGGTAAAGGCCGCAACGCTGCTGCTGTGGTTTGGCCCTGCCGCTCTGCTGGTCGGTGGGTTGCTCACGCTGATCCTTGTGCTACTCCGTCGAGCGCGCATGAGTGACGACCGTTTCGAGCCCGATGAGTACGATGCCGCCGAGGATGGAGCGCAGCTATGACCTTTTTCACGGTGCTGGCTGCCGCGCTGGGTGCGCTTGCCACCATCTTGCTGACGCGCTCGCTATGGTGGACTTCCGGTGCGCGGGAACGTGATGCGACCGCAGCCTTCGCGGCACGGCCATCGCCCTCCGTCGGCCTGGCCGCCGCGTTGGCTGTCTTCGTGTTCGGCGTGGCGGGAGGCGGCTACTTGTGGCTGGGATCGCCGGGCCATCTCGGAGATGGCCCAGCCTCATCGGCGCTTGCTACAACTGAGGACAATGCCGGCTTGCCGCGGGGCGGCGAAGATGAAGCCTTCGATCCACAGGCCGTGGAGCAGGTTTCCGCAATGATCGACCCGCTAATCGAGCATCTGAAAACGCAACCTGAAGATGCCGACGGCTGGCAACTGCTCGCGCGAACCTACGCGGCGCTGGGCAGGCATGCGCAGGCGGTCGAAGCCTTTAGGCAGGCGGAGCGGCTGCGGCCTGACGACTCGGTGCTGCTTACTGATTTCGCCGTTTCCGTGGGCATGGTCAACCATCGCAGTCTCGGCGATGAATCGTGGAAACTCATCGAACGCGCGCTGAAACTGGATCCCCAAAACCCGAAGGCGCTCGCGCTGGCCGGCACGATCGCCTTCGATCGCAGGGACTATCAAGGTGCCGTCCAGTACTGGGAAAGGCTGGCCCAGATCGAGCCCGCTGACAGCCCTTTTGCCGGGCAGATCCAAGGCGATATCGCGCAGGCACGGCAGCTTGCCGGCATCCCCGCTGCACCTGATCTGGCCACCGGTAACGGAGCAACATCAATGCCCCCCGCCGCTTCAGCCGCGGTTTTGAGTGCGACACGGGCTCAAGTCAGCGGCACGGTCACCCTGGCACCCTCCTTGAAGGGCCGCGTGGCTCTTGAAGACACGGTATTCGTGATCGCCCGCGCGGTCGACGGCCCGCGCATGCCCTTGGCCGTCCTGCGTAAGCACGTGAGGGATTTGCCTTTGCAGTTCACGCTGGATGACAGCCTGGCGATGTCGCCGAACGCCAGGTTGTCGGGCGCGTCGAGCGTCATCGTCGGTGCGCGCATCTCCAGAAGCGGGGACGCCCTGCCGCAAATCGGAGATTTGCAAGGTGTCGCACAAGCCGTCGCCGTCGGGGCGAGCGGACTGCGGGTCGAAATCAATGAAGAAGTCGCGAGGTAGGGGCGTCGTCCTTTTCGTGCCGACTGATACGGACGATCGCCAGGCGCTTGTGCCGGAGCGTCACTGCTGCGTGTCAGCAATAGCGGCCGAGGTCGATTTCGCTGACCGGCAGCATCGGAATGCTCGGCTCCAGGTGGCTGGACAGCAGCACGCCACCGCCGCGCTGCACGTGCTCGCGCATCAGCCCGTTCACGCGTTCGACGCCGTCGGCATCGAGCGCATCGAAGGGTTCGTCGAGGATCCACAGCGACGCATCGGTTTCGATGGCCAGGCGTGCAAGCGCGACGCGCCGCCGCTGGCCTTGTGAAAGCGTGCGCACCATCGCGTTGCGCCGGCTGTGTAGCCCGAGGCGCTCCAGCGCGGCATGCACAGCTGAAAGTTCGCAGGGGCGGCCATGGATGTGCAACAGGAACCCAAGCGCCTCGCTCACGGTGAGATCTTCCTTCAGCGCATTGGCATGGCCGATGAACACGCACCGGGGGGCATCGTCAGGTACACGCCGTGCGAAGTTGCCCTCGCGCAGGATCTGCCCTTGCTCTGGCGCTGAGAGCCCCGCGGCCAGTCGGAGAAGGCTGGTCTTGCCCCTCCCGTTCTGGCCGCGCACCCATACGATCTGCCCGGCTTCCACTTCGAAATCAAGCTCTTTGAAAAGAAGCCTGCTGCCGCGCCAACAGGCGAGACCGGTTGCCGTCAGGCGAGATGCGGCGCCGTTAGATGCTGCGCGAGCCGACTGCACGGCGATCTCGGCATTTGAATGACCATCAGTTGCCATGAGAATAATCTTCGCGGGGTCAAGTAAGAACGATCATAGCGCTGTTTACCATTCTCATAAAGTTCGCTCGGCCGGCACGAAGGGGAACTCCGGGTCCTTGTCGATGAAGCGCGCAATCAGCCAGGGGCGGGTTCTTTGGACGCTCGCGGGTCACCCATTTTATCGTGAAATCGATCCTTTCGAACCTGTCTCTCCAGACACCGTCCTGCGAAATCTCGCCGTTGATCTCAAAGAGCTGCGACTCCACATTCGAACCCTTGAACAAGATCTTGTCGCGTTCGAAGACATCAAGAATCTGAAGCGCGCGTTAAAAAACGTCAAGCTCGTGTCGGCTCGAACCGACTTTGACTCCATGCCATTCTAGCTAGATAGGTCCTGCCAGCCCAATCTGATAATCCGTTTTTCTTATTACGATCAATAGCTTAATCCGAGATGTGGCGGATTTTTGCCGAATCCCGGCCGCACCTCTTACTGCATCAGGGTTTTCGGTGTCGCAAGTCTTTGTCGCGAGTGCTAATATTCTTGCGACATGATTTGCGACAGGAGAGTCCATGTCCAAGAAAGCCGATGCCGCCCCGTTGATCGGCTACGCCCGCGTGTCCACCCAAGGCCAGGATCTCGCCCAGCAGCTGACGACTTTGCGCGAGGCCGGCTGCACCCGCATTTTCGAGGAAAAGATCAGTGGCGCGAAGCGCGACCGCCCGGAACTGGGGCGCCTCCTCGATCACTTGCGGCATGGCGACGTGGTAACAGTGACGCGCCTGGATCGGTTAGCGCGTTCGACCCGCGACCTGCTGGAGATTGCCGAGCGTATCAAGGAGACCGGTGCTGGCCTGCGCTCGCTGGCCGAACCGTGGGCAGACACGACTACGCCCGCAGGCCGCATGGTGTTGACCGTGTTCGCCGGCATTGCGGATTTTGAGCGGTCGCTGATAGCCGAGCGCACCAGCGCCGGTCGGATCGCGGCCAAGGCGCGCGGGGTAAAGTTTGGCCCACGCCCGACCTTGGGGAGTGAACAGATTGCCCATGCTCGCCAACTCATCGAACAGGACGGTCGCCCGGTGACTGAGGTGGCCCGCCTCCTTGGTGTTCATCGAGCTACGCTTTACCGGGCGTTAGAACACTGATGCGACACGACTCACGGCCACTGTTATCCAGTCCTCAACGCAGCCGCTCCGCGGCAAGCGAGGAAATGAGCTGTCACCCTTAGCGTACGATTTTTTCCGAATTCTGAGGCGACCCCCATATCGGCTACCGCTGCCCGTCGGCTAAGATGACGAGATGGAAAAAAATTCTCAAAGCCAAGCGGATGCGCGCGCGGCGCGGGACCGCCGGCAACGCGTGCAGTCTGCGTCCATCGGGATGCTCGTCCTCAAAGAGCTGGCCGCCCTTGGGGGACGTGCGACGCTGACCGCCCTCGCCGCCCATCTGGGCGAGAACCCGGCGAAGGTCCATCGCTATTTGGCGAGCCTGATGGAAGAGTCTTTCGTCACTCAGGATCAGGGGACGCAGCAGTACTGCCTGGGACCCCAGTGCATTTCCATCGGTCTGGCAGCCATGCGCATCGCGGACCCCATTCGCTTGTCCGAACCGTCCTTGGTGCGCTTGCGCGAGAGCCTGGAAGTGACGTGCTTCATTGCGGTAATGGGCAATCGCGGACCAACGATCATGCGCTTCGAGGAGCCGGGGTTGCCCGTCACGGTGAACGTCCGCGCCGGCTCGGTCATGTCGATGCTCTGGTCCGCCACGGGGCGACTCTTTCTTGCCTTGCTCGACGAGTCGCGCGTGCGAAAACTTGCGGAAGAAGAACTCTCTCACGCTCCGGCCAACTTACGTACACAACTCGATGCGACTGATCCGATAGGCCGATTGCAGCGCGACGTACGCGCGGCGGGCTTTGCCACAGTCAAAGATACGAACCTGAAGGGAATAAGCGCTGTCGCAGCCCCTCTTTTCGATGCCAGCGGTCACCTTTGCGCAACGCTTACAGCGCTGGGAGCGACCGGTGGGTTCGACGCTTCCATTGACGGCCCGATTGCGAAAGCCTTGCGCAAGGAAGCTGAAGCGATCAGCGCCGCGCTCGGCTATGTGCCGAAGCAGGCCGACGCATTGTCCGGGTGCGTCTGATAGTCGAACCGAGGATGGACGGCTGAACGTGTCGACAGCGCTATCTGGCTCGATCACCGTAGTGCGACTGTCTCTTCCTTGACCTGGCCGGCCGCATGTTCCGCGAAGAGTTGGACAATAACTTTACGCAGCCAGACCAGGCCGAGATCCGCGAGCCTTCTTCGATGCCAGAAGCAATGTGTTTCCAGTTCCGGCAATCGAATCGGTGGTCGAATCAAGCGTAATGACAAGGGGCCTGCAAATTGTTCAGCCAGCTTGAACGGAACTGTGACGACGTAGTCAGTAGCCGCGACGATGAATGGCGCCGTGAGAAAACTGGACAGCTGATCGTTGGACGACAGGCGGATTCCGGCTTTTTCCATGCGTTGTTGAATCTCGACGTAGGGGCTTGCGGGATTTGACACGAATACATGCCTTGCGGCCCGGTAAGCAGCCAATGTGGTCGGCGGCTGCGATGCAAACGGGTGAGAGGCCCGAAACAGACTGACACAGTGCTGCTTGAACAGGCGAACCTGCAGCCAACTATCCGACATATCGTCGTGAGGGCCAAGCGCCAGATCGATATACCCTTCCTGCAAACCATTACGCAGTGCGGCGCCACTCGCATACGACACCTCAAGCCGCACGTGAGGGGCGTGCTGGGCACAATATGCCAACAGTCTCGGCATGAAATAGACCTCGCCCACATCCGTCATGGCAATCACAAAGCGGCGAGCGTCGCTGCCCGGGTCGAATGTCTCCCGCCGGCTCAATGCCGCCTGCAGAAGCGTCATGCCTTCCTCGACGTCTCGAGCAATGAGCGCGGCAAGCCGCGTGGGCTGCATCGTCTGCCCGGAACGCACCAGCAATTCGTCACCCACCGTCGCACGCAGCCGCGCCAAGGCATTGCTCGCCGCTGGCTGCGACATATTCAGGCGCCGCGCCGTAGCCGATATGTTTCGGGTTTCCATGATGTCTTTGAAGACTACCAGGAGGTTCAGGTCGATCTCACGAAGCTGACGAGCGTCCATTTTGTCTATTCACACGCTGAATGGTTGCTATTCATTCTAGCTCGTTGCGGTGATAGTCGTCGACGCCGACAATGTGGCTCATCCAAGACTGCGGCGGCTATTGCCGCAGATCCCGTTATCGACAGTGGTAACTGTTATCACCAGCATCAGGAGACGTCGCATGGCTCATCATGAGAAGGAGCTCGCGTATTTGGCTGGATTTGCAAACGTATGGGCCAGTGAGGCGCTATCGGGTGCATTGCCGATCGGCCAGAATTCGCCACAGATCTGCCCTTACGGGCTGTACGCCGAACAGATTTCCGGCACGGCCTTTACCGCACCGCGTCACACCAACCGGCGTTCATGGCTCTATCGTATCCGTCCCAGTGCTGCACACACGCCATTCGAGCAACTTGATAACGGTCATATCAAACAGGACTACCTCGAAATCCCCACGACACCCAACCAGCTGCGTTGGGATCCTCTGCCCTTACCGTCCGACTCCGAAGCCGTCGATTTCATTGACGGCCTCATCAGCATGGCTGGTAATGGTGACCCGCATGCGCAGAGCGGCGCGGCCATCTACCTCTACGCCATTAATCGCTCGATGCAGGGTCGCTTCTTTTACGACGCCGACGGTGAGCTGCTGATTGTGCTGCAGCAAGGACGGCTTCGCTTTGCTACCGAGTTCGGCCTGATCGAGGCCGAGCCGCAAGAAATCGTGGTGATCCCGCGCGGTGTTCGTTTCCGCGTAGAGTTGCTCGACGAGGCCGCTCGTGGCTACATCTGCGAGAACTATGGCGCGCCGTTCCAGTTGCCCGACTTGGGCGTGATCGGCTCGAACGGCCTGGCGAATCCTCGCCACTTCCAGACCCCGGTGGCATGGTATGAAGACATCGAGGGGGAATTCGATCTTGTCGCGAAGTTCATGGGCAATCTCCATCGGGCCAAACTGGATCACTCACCGCTCGACGTTGTGGCGTGGCATGGCAACTACGCGCCATACAAGTACGACTTGCGACGATTCAACACAATCGGGTCCATCAGCTACGACCATCCCGACCCGTCGATCTTTCTGGTGCTGCAATCCGTTTCGGACACGCCGGGGGTCGACAACATAGACTTTGTCATCTTCCCGCCGCGCTGGCTGGTTGCCGAAAACACCTTCCGCCCGCCCTGGTTCCACCGCAATATCGCCAGTGAATTCATGGGCTTGATCTACGGCGAGTACGATGCCAAGGCCGATGGCTTCAAGCCGGGCGGCGCAAGTCTGCACAACTGCATGAGCGGTCACGGTCCCGACGCCGGCACATTCGAAAAGGCCAGCAAGGCTGACGTTACGAAGCCGCACAAGGTCGATGCGACGATGGCCTTCATGTTCGAAACACGTCATGTCATCCGCCCAACCAAGGCCGCGCTGGCATCCGCGCAATTGCAGGCCAGCTACCATCAATGCTGGCTTGACGTCAAAAAGCACTTCAATCCGGAAAAGAAATGAACTCGACCAACGAAACCCACGATCTCTCTTTGCGGAGCTGGATCGAGTCCGCCAATGTTCGCAACGCCGACTTCCCCATCCAGAATCTGCCGTTCGGCCGTTATCGTCCCATTGGCGCGATTGAGGACTTCAAGATCGGGGTGGCCATTGGCGACCAGATCCTGGATTTGCAAGAAACCGGCCTGATCGACACCTCCGACATGAACGTGCTGATGAGTCTCGATGCACAAGCGCGCTTGCGTTTGCGCAGCGCCATTTCCCAAGGACTGGCGCATGGCAGCCCGGAGCAGCATGCATGGTCGAAGCTGCTGAGTCCCCAATGCAAAGCCGAGATGGCGCTTCCTTGTCGAATCGGCGACTACACCGACTTCTACACGGGGATTCATCACGCAACTTCGGTCGGTAGACTCTTCCGGCCAGACCAGCCGTTAATGCCGAATTACAAATGGGTGCCCATTGGTTATCACGGCCGCGCCTCCTCCATTCGCGTGAGCGGTCATACTTTCCGACGGCCCCACGGCCAGACAAAGGCACCCGATGCCGAACAGCCCGGCGTCGGCCCGTGTCGGCGCTTGGATTATGAACTTGAACTCGGCTATTTCGTCGGCCGCGGTAACGAGCTTGGGCAGCCCGTGCCCATCGAAGTCGCCGAAGATCATCTGTTCGGGGTGACACTGCTCAACGACTGGTCGGCTCGCGATATCCAGGCCTGGGAGTACCAGCCACTCGGCCCATTTTTGTCAAAGAACTTCGTCACGACCGTCTCGCCGTGGCTGGTCACGATGGAGGCCCTGGCACCTTTCCGCGCGCCGCTCTCCCGACCGGAAGGCGACCCGCAGCCGCTGCCTTACCTTGATAGCGAGTTCAACCGCAAGAGCGGCTTGTTGGACATTACGCTTGAAGTGCGGATTCTGACGCAACGCATGGCCAAGGACGGCCTCGCACCTGAGCGCGTGACGCTGGGCAGCGCCCGCACCGCGGCATACTGGACGGCCGCACAACTGATCGCGCACCACACGGTCAACGGCTGCAACCTCCAGTCTGGCGACCTGCTCGGCTCCGGCACGTTATCCGGCCCCGCGGCAAACGAGGCCGGTTCGCTGCTCGAATTGACGGAAGGCGGCAAGAAATGCGTCACGTTGACCAACGGCGAGCAGCGTACTTTCCTGGAGGACGGCGATACATTGGTTCTGCGTGGCTGGTGCGAGCGTCCCGGGGCCGCGCACATTGGTCTGGGCGAAGTCCGCGGCACCGTGATGGCATAAAGGGTTTGAAAACATGACACCACACAGGGCACCGACTGCCCCTGCAGCGGCTCGCACGCTCTACACGTACTTCCGCAGTTCAGCTGCCTACCGGGTGCGCATTGCCCTCAATCTGAAAGGACTGGATTATCGTTCTGTGCCCGTTCATTTGCTTCGTGACGGCGGGCAGCAGCACCAACCGGAATACCGCGCGATCAACCCCTTCGGGCTCGTGCCGAGCTACAGCGAGAATGGGCGGATCGTACGACAGTCGTTGGCCATCATCGAATACCTAGACGACTGTCATCCCGAACCGCCGCTGCTCCCCTCCACCCCTTTTGCACGCGCAGAAGTAAGGCAGCTGGCACTTTCCATCGCTTGCGATATTCATCCGCTGAACAACCCGCGGATTCTCAAGTATTTGGAGCTTGGACTCTACGCTGGCGAAGCGACGCGGCTGCGGTGGATGCGCCACTGGATGCAAATTGGACTTGAGGCCCTAGAGGCCCTGCTGGCGGAAATCGGGACATCGGGGCGTTTTAGCTACGGTGATCAGCCGACATTGGCTGACTGCTGTCTGGTGCCCCAACTGTTCAACGCGCGCCGCTTCGCGGTTGACCTCGCCCGGTGCCCCCGACTGCAGGATATCGACGCGGCATGCGAGGAGCTGGCGGCATTCCGAGAAGCACACCCGCACCGGCAGCCAGACGCAGCGACCTGACGCGATGCGCAACCGGTACGCAGGTCAATCGAGCCGCCCACCTCAACGACGCCGGTTACATACCGGAACCCCTGACCGAACCCCGGTCGCGCCCCTGCCTGCGCACCGGAAGCCTTCCGGCGCGGAATAGGCCCCGAATTTCGGGGGGCCTGTCAAATCGGAAAACAGAGTTCCACCCATAGTCTTTCACCTTGTGGGCGATTACGTACCGCAATTTCGTGCTGATACTTGAGGACAATTCCGGCGGCCGGCGCCCACATGTAGCGCAACTGCGGCCCTATCGCCACGGCTTGCCCGCGAAAACCGCCGCCGGGAACCGGGCTGCCGTTTACCGTGTCGTCAGTGAACTGCTTGAGCAGATAGCCTTGAAGGCCAAGCTGAAACGCATGGTTCAGCGAATAGCCGAGAAGGTAATCGACGGCCGCAACCGCGCCGGAGTGGTAGTGAGTCGCATTGTTTGGCGAACTGAACTCGAACCAGGCAGTCATGGATATCTCCCAGGCGGACGCAGGAAACCACGTCATGTTAAGGGATGGCGCGAGGGCGTATCTGTTCAACCCGGTGTTGGCCACCCGATTGACGGAATACGCCCCGGTCGGCACTACGACATCCGGTGCGAGATACGCAAAGAACGTATGCGATGGATTCGAATAATTGAGGAGCCACGGTTGGAGGATGACGTCGCCGAGTGCCGTGCGGTTCCCCGTTCCTGCCGGCGTACTCGCATGCAAATGAAAGAGCGGGACGATCGCACCGCTAGAAAGCGTGAACGGACCGAGCTTCATATCCCATGTATGAACCACGCGCGGCGCGTCGACGAAGGCTTCGGTATGGAAGCCCGGCATGAGGCTCTGCCCATTCTGGCCCGCAAACTTGTTCGCGACGTAGTAAAGCGCGTAGTTGTAGAACTGCGTGGCGCCGGGCGGAGGGAGCACACCATTGAGCACCGTATTGACGCCTGCCGCGTAGCTGGTCAGGCCATTCTCCGTTGCATTCGCGTTCTGATGCAGAATGATCGCGAGTGCGATCACTGCAAAGATTTTTTTTAAAGACCGAAACACGTCCCCTCCGAATATTATTTCGTCATCCTATATGTCTGGATGGCGCGGCGATACGAACACCCTCACCAAGATTTCCACCTGTCTACCGCGTGCTACGTGATGCCTATTCGAGTTGAAGAAAATTGCTCACGGCGGCCATGGTTTCCTGTGGTGTCTCGAACTGCGGAATATGGCGGCAGTTGTCGACGACAGTGGCTCTGCGATCGCTCAGTTGGGCACGCCATTCGTCGACGTGCGCGGCCGGAGCGAGCTTGTCGTTTCGGCCCCAAACCAGCAGGAGGGGTGCCGTGAGGCGATGCAGCCTCGTAGCCAGATCGCGCTCGGAAATGGGCCAAGCGAACTTTCCGGCGCAGCCCAACGCCCCGACGGGCGCCGTGATGGCGGCGGCTATGTTCGGATCTTCTGGAAGCGCGAGCATCGACTGTGCTGCCGGACTTCCGGGCTCGTGAAACAGCAACGCCGGGGTTCTGCACTATTCCGGACCGCGAGAGCACTCACTTCCTGTGCTGGTTATCGTCACTTCCGGTGACGTCGCAACGTACACATGGGCGTCCGCCATTTACAGTCAGCCCAATTGAGGACTACCCTCGTTAAAGATCGAGCACGAGCTCATCCGATTTCGCTCGCGACACGCAGATCAAGATCTGATCATTTCGAGCCTTCTCGCTCTCGGACATCACCTGATCTCGATGGTCCGGCACGCCGGATACAACACACGTCTTGCACGTCGCGCACAATCCTTCCCTACATGAGAATGGAATCAGATGATCGTGCCGCTCGAGCACATCCAGGATGCTCTCGCCGATGGGTATCTCGTAGCGCTCGCCGGAACTTTTGAGCGTAACGAAGAACGGCCGGTCGTCTGTCCGGAGCGTTTCGGTCGATGTGAACCACTCGAAGTGCACCTGATCATCATCCAGCTTCGCCGTCACGGATTTCACCGCCTCCATGAGCGCGGTCGGTCCGCAGCAGTAGATATGCGAATTCGGGCCGACTCGCTCCGTCACGCGCCCCGCATCGAAAAACCGCCCCTGTTCCTCATCGTCGAAGTGAAATTTGCATCGCTCCGTCCCAAATGTCGTGAGTTCTTCGTAAAATGCAGTCCTCTGCCGACTGCGCGTGCAGTAGTACAGTTGCCACGGTTTCCCGATGGATTCACAGCGCCTGATCATCGACATGATTGGTGTAATGCCGATGCCACCTGCCACGAAGACCGACGCATCACCGGAATCAACAAAGGCAAAGTTGTTGCGCGGTGTACTGACCTCAAGCCGCGAACCCACCCGTACGTGTTCGTGGATGAACTTCGATCCACCGCGACTTTCCTTCGCCAATCCGACTCCAATGCAATAGCGACCGCGCTCATCCGGATCATTGCATAGCGAGTAATGCCGCCGCATCAAGGTCGAGAGCTTCAGCTCGAGGTGGGATCCAGCCGTAAATGGCGGGAGTTCCCTCCTCGTGAGGTCTCTCAATTCCAGCACCATGACGTCCCTCGCCTCGCAGCGAACGTTCGTCACCTCCAGGGTGATCGTCCTATCCATTTCCACACCTTGTGTATGTCGCAGGATATGTGCCCTGTGTGTGCACCCTTGCAGGTCAATTTGATGCGTTACGAAGCGGCCAGTTCGGGAGCTTGAGCCGCTTCCGACGCCTCGTCCTTCAGAAGCTTGTCCAGCACCCACAGCAGCTTGCCAGGAGCCGCGTCGTGAACGATCTCGATCATCTTCTTGTTCGGCCGCTCCTTCATTCGCTGGTGCTGCGCCTCAAGCATCTCCTTATCCTCAATGAATGCCGTAGTGATCGTCTCGTGCAGCATGTCGCTCATACCCGGCCCATCCGTCGCGACGCTCGATCCCCACGCGTAGTAGTAGTCGACCGAATCCTCGTCGCGCGGCGTAATAGCCTGGCTTGCATAACTGTCGAGAATCATTTGACCAGTCGGCTCCCCATCATCCGTCGCCGAGCCAGGCGTCCAGACCTGGAAATGCAGGACGAAGTTGCAGGGGATCGTCATCTCGACATCAAATCGAAGATCGAACAGCGCGCCTTGTGGAAACAGATGTTGTGCAAAGACCGGCGCCGGGACGCCTCGCAACCAGAATTTCGAATTTACCCCGCGTTTGGTCAGCGTATGTTTCGCATCGGCATAGGTGTAGGCATCTGTCCCGCCGAACGTGTGCTCGTGCACCCAAGTCACATGGCTTAGATCCATCAGGTTTGCAATTTCAAGCCGGTAGTTTGCATTGACGCGCACTTTCGACGTCTTGATGTTCCAGTTCCTGTCGCCTGGGCCGACTGAGAAGCAGATCAGGTCTGGATCTGCCTTTTCCGGATCCCCCATCCACACCCAAATCCAGTTGTTTTTCTCGACGACCGGAAAGGTACGAACACAGGCCTGTGGCGGAATGTTCTCCTGCCCAGGAATCTCGACACATTTTCCATCCGGGCCGAACTTCAATCCGTGGTACATGCATCGGAGCGCGTCGCCTTCCTTCTTGCCGAGACTAAGTGGCGCTTGACGGTGGCAGCAGCGATCCTCCATTGCCACGACGCTGCCATCCGGCTTTCTATAAAGAACCAGCTCCTCACCGGCAATCCGCCGTGTCAGCAAGGCTTCCTTGCCTTGGCTCAGTTCGTAGTCCCATCCAGCGCAGTACCAGCTGTTCTTGACAAACATGACGTCTCCTTGAAGATAATCTGCCGTCGCGGGTTCAGTGGCGCGAACGACTTTGCTTATACGTATTCAGTCTACTGAGCGACGACGGAACCGCCGCCCTCCGCAAAGGCGGGTGGCGTATCAGAAGAAATACCTGGAAAACCAATCCTGCAATGAATCATAAAACGAGCTGGCTGACTTGCACTTGCCCCAACGGATCCCCAAGACGCCGACGCAACTGGAGTTGACCCGCGAAAACGGACACCGTCGTCGAACTCACCGACGATCTGCGAGAGCGAATCTGCGTGCACTATCAGCTCGCGCTGCATAATCTGCTGCGCTTGCAACGCGCACCTCCCGACAATCCTCACGTCCACGGCACCGACGATCCATTCTGATGACGATCACTCAACCGGCAAGGGGCCGGCAACGGCGCCTTGTTGTTGACGGCGCTTACTCAACCTTGCGCCGCCATGTGATGTCGGATTTGCCCCCCGCCAACAGATACAGGATTCTTGCCAATGAACCGTCGATTACTGCCATTCAGCAGGTCGGTTTGGCAGAGCAGAGAAATCTGCGCTTAACGTGACGGTCGTTCAATCAGCATTGCGATGGAAATCCAATCATGAAGACGAAAGCTGCAGTTGCATGGAAAGCCGGCGCCCCGCTGACGATCGAAGAAGTCGATCTGGAAGGGCCGCGCGCCGGTGAAGTCCTGATCGAAGTGAAGGCGACGGGCATCTGCCACACCGACTGCTACACGCTGTCCGGCGCCGATCCGGAAGGCCTCTTCCCGGCGATTCTCGGCCACGAAGGCGCGGGCGTGATCGTCGATGTCGGTCCCGGCGTCGGCACGCTGAAGAAGGGCGATCACGTGATTCCGCTCTACACGCCGGAATGCCGCCAGTGCAAGTTCTGCCTGTCGCGCAAGACCAACCTGTGTCAGGCGATCCGTGCGACCCAAGGCAACGGGCTGATGCCGGACGCCACCTCGCGTTTCTCGCTCGACGGCAAGCCGCTGTTTCACTACATGGGCACGTCCACGTTCTCGAACTACATCGTCGTGCCGGAAATCGCGGTCGCGAAGGTGCGTGAAGACGCGCCGTTCGACAAGATCTGCTACATCGGCTGCGGCGTGACGACGGGCGTCGGCGCCGTGGTGTATTCGGCGAAGGTCGAGGCAGGCGCGAACGTGGCGGTGTTCGGCCTGGGCGGTATCGGTTTGAACGTGATCCAAGGCGCCAAAATGGTCGGTGCCGACAGGATAATCGGCGTCGACATCAATCCGGACCGCGTCGAGCTGGCCACGAAATTCGGCATGACGCACTTCATCAACCCGAACGAAGTCGACAACGTGGTCGATCATATCGTGCAGCTCACCGACGGCGGCGCCGACTATTCGTTCGAATGCATCGGCAACACCAGGGTGATGCGTCAGGCGCTCGAATGCACGCACAAGGGCTGGGGCCAGTCATTCATCATCGGCGTGGCGGCAGCGGGCGAAGAGATCAGCACGCGGCCGTTCCAGCTGGTGACGGGGCGCGAGTGGAAGGGCTCGGCGTTCGGCGGCGCGCGCGGCCGCACCGACGTGCCGAAGATCGTCGACTGGTACATGGAAGGCAAGATCAACATCGACGATCTGATCACACACCATCTTAAGCTCGAGCAGATCAACGAAGGCTTCGATCTGATGAAAAAGGGTGAGTCGATCCGCTCGGTCGTTCTCTTCTGACCAAGGGTCAACGGCTATGTTGGAGCTTTTATCCGAACAGCCCTGCTTCAGGGGCGTACAGCGGTTCTACCGTCATGAGTCGTCTTCGGTGAAAGGGTTCATGCGCTTCGGCGCTTATCTCCCACCGCAGGCTTCGCTCCGGAAGGTACCAGTTTTATTCTTTCTCGCGGGATTGACCTGCAACGAGGAGACGTTTGCGATCAAGGCTGGTGCCCAACGGTACGCCGCGGAACACGGCATAGCCATCATTACGCCGGACACGAGTCCACGCGGAGACAGCGTGGCAGACGAACCCGGTGCCTGGGATGTCGGTATCGGGGCCGGTTTTTACATAGATGCCACCCTGGAACCTTGGTCTCGCCATTACCGCATGTATTCGTACGTTCTGCACGAACTGCCGGATGTAATCGCAACTCATCTTCCCGTGAACACGAGCCGGATGGGCGTTTCTGGCCATTCAATGGGAGGTCACGGTGCTCTGGTGCTGGGCTTGCGTAACCGCCATGTGTTCAGGTCAATGTCCGCGCTCGCTCCGATCGCGGCTCCTTCGCAGTGTCAATGGGGGAAAAAGGCCTTTGGCCACTACCTTGGACCCAGTCAGGAGACCTGGTCCCAGTATGACGCTTCCGAGTTGCTGCTGAACCTCAACCGGCGTCTTGACTTTCCACTACTGGTCGACCAGGGACTCAACGACCCGTTTCTCCTGGAGCAATTGAACCCGGATGCCCTCGCGATGGCCTGTGCGATTTCGGGACAGCCACTGGAGCTGCGACGCCGGACGGGCTATGACCACGGCTATTACTTTGTTTCAACGTTCATCGGTGATCACATCGCCTTCCACAGTCGATGCCTGCGTTAGTTCGCAGCAGCTCGACCCATTTGAAACAGGTTTCTGAAAGGAGCGTTCCAATGATCCATCTGTATGACTTCGAGCTGTCTGGCAGCTGCTACAAAATCCGCCTGTTTCTAAACATCCTCGGCAAGGAGTATGAAAAGACAAACGTCGATTTTGTGAACAAGGAACACAAGAACGACAAGTATCTTGCGCTGAACCCGTTCGGCGAAATTCCGATCCTCGAAGACGGCGATCTTCGTCTGCGCGATGCTCAGGCGATCCTTGTCTATCTTGCGCGAAAGTACGACTCCAGCGGCAATTGGTTTCCGGCGGACGCCGAAGGTGCTGGCCGCGTGGCTCAGTGGCTTGCCACGGGCGGCGGTGAAATCATGAGCTCGGCGGGGGCTCGACTTGTCAAGATTCTCGACTATCCGCTGGACCTCGAGAATCTCCAGGCCGGTGCCAATCGCGTCTTTGGCATCCTGAACGCCCACCTCGCAGACCGGGAATGGCTGGAGCTGGGCCGTTCGACCGTAGCCGATATCGCGTGCTTCCCCTATACGGCCCTTGCAGGCGAAGGCGGAATCGATCTGTCACCCTACCCCAACATCCTCGCCTGGATCGAGCGGATGAAGGCGCTTCCTGGCTATATTCCGATGCCGGGTATCTAAGCAAATCGCGGCGAGAATTACAGGTCAGGAGTAACGGAAGTCAGTTGATCCGCTACTCCTGTACCAGCGAATCGCTCACGATATTCCCTTGGTGCCACGCCACAACGTCGCTGGAACGCTCGACGCATAAGATCGTCGGAGCGGAAACCACTTCTGGCAGCCACCGTCTTGATAGGCAGATTCTGTTCTTCAAGCAACCTGCGAGCGAGCTCCACACGCGCGATCTCAATGAATTCGGCTGGGCCATGCCCGGTTTCTTTCGCAAAAACACGCGCAAAGTTACGCTCACTCATAGCCGCACGCCTCGCGAGGTCGGCAATGGTGAACTCGCTGTATAGCGTAGTCAGGATCCATTCCTGTACGGAGCGTATCGTGGGATGGTCGGTCATCTGGCTATTCAGATGAACGCTGAACTGCGACTGGCCGCCCGGGCGCTTTAAATACACGACCAGATCCCGTGCAACAGCGAGCGCGATATCGCGACCGAGATCTTCCTCAATCATCGCCAGCGCGAGGTCCATCCCGGACGATACGCCGGCCGAAGTCCACAGTTCATCGTCACGAACGAAGATCGAATCAGGCTGTACACGCACGTCCGGATACCGCTTCCTCAGCAAGGCTGCAACACTCCAGTGCGTCGTTGCCCGCCTACCGCTCAAAATACCAGCTTCAGCGAGAAAGAAGCTGCCCGAGCAAAGGCCGACCATTCTCCCGATCCGGGGTGCCGCGCTCCGGCACCAGTCGACGATCGATGGCGTGTCGACAAGCGCCCGCTCGATGTCTGGGGCACCCACAACGACGGCTATATCAGGCAATGCCAGCGTGCTGAGTGCCTTATGCGCTTCAAGAGAGACCAGGGTATGGGACTTGACCGAACCGGCGTTCGGCGCGGTGATCCGCATGTCGTACACGGGTGGATGCCCTGCTGCGGCAAGACGCGCGTTCGCGTCATCGAAGACGTGTATGGTGGCCACGGCCTCGATGGCCTTGAAACCGGGATAGATAACGACGTCAAGCGTTCGCGGCCTGTAGCGCAATGACAGATCCATTCCTCTACCTCTTGATACTTCCTTCCATCAGTGCAACGGGACAGGTGACCGCCCTTCCGTCGATGTCTGCCGTCACGCAGCCATCGGGTACGCCTGCATTGAGGGTTCTCCTGGAGCTGGTGGAAAGACGTTCCATGAACCATCGCCGTGCCGGAAAAACACGATCGCCAATGTGCGATTTGGGCGGGCCACGCCAACGCGTACGTATCGAGCTCCGCCCGGTGTCACGCGACCAAAGTCAAACACACGAACGGGCATGAGTGGCGTCGACCCGAACCACTTTCCAACTAACAGACGCAATGATCCTTCGCAAGTGTTCATGTTCGGACTCCAATCCTGCTCGCCGTTCCCAACAGCTCATCCGGGGTTTGCTCATCGAGCATGAACACACCTCATCGTCGAAGTGAACTGTGCATCGCTCCGTCCCAAAGGCCAGGAGTTCTTCGTAAAACGCAGTCCTCTGCCGATTGCCCGTGCAGTAGTACAGTTGCCACGGTTTCCCGATGGATTCACAGCGCCTGATCATCGATATGATTGGCGTGATTCAGCGCAGTACCAGCTGCTCTTGACAAACATGACGTCTCCTTGGGGATAATCCGCCGTCGCGGGCTCAGTGGCGCGAACGACTTTGCTTATACGTATTCAGTCTACTGAGCGACGACGGAACAGCCGCCCTCCGCAAAGGCGGGTGGCGTATCAGAAGAAATACCTGGAAAATCCATGCTGCAATGCAGCATAAAACCGAGCTGGCTGACTTGCACTTGCCCCAAAGGATCCCCAAGACGCCGCAACAACGACCCATAAGTTAAGTACACTGAGGCTGCTGAGACGCGGTGTTTTCATACCATCGCGGCCCCGCACCCAACGACGTATGTTCGGCTCACCGCTCACGCTTGGGGCTCGCTCGCGTAGGCAGAATCGGAATTTTGAATAGGTCATTGAACTAACGTCGCATGGGGTAAGCCGGCGTGCGCGCATATTGATCGCCGAGACGAGGACTTCGCAAGAAAGTCTGGAAGTTCGATTGGAGAGGACATGACAGGAGCAATCCAAAACATCGCCTCGATAACCACCACCAAGCTTCGCCCTCCACGCCAGCGCCGGCAACTCCTTAAACGGGAACGGCTCATGCGCGACTTCGTGCGCAACGGCGACCGGCGCCTGGTACTAGTTACTGCGCCCGCTGGTTACGGCAAGAGCAGCTTACTTAGCCAGATCTATGAAAGCCTACTCACGCAACGGCACCGGGTCGCGTGGATCAACATCGATCGGGACGACAACGACCTCGTCCGGTTCTATCGTCATCTTTGGCAAGCGATGCACCTGTCTGGAGCGATGTCTGAGACACTCGAATCATCGATCGTCGGTCAGATTAATGGGATCACCTACCTGCCTTCCGTGACCGCGCTCAAGGAAGAGTTGTTGAACAAGCTGTCCGCGCTGCACGAGCGCCTCTTCATTTTCTTCGACGACTTCCACCTGATCGAGGAACCTGACGTACTTTCTCTTCTTGGTTCGATCTTGACGGCTTCGCTCGATAAGGTCCATATCGTCATCGCGTGTCGGCACATGTCGGCACAGCCGAATCTCCCTTTGGCGCGATTACGCGTGATTGGGGAGGTTTTCGAATTGTCGTCGAATGATCTCGCTTTCTCGGATGACGAAACCAAGGCATTTATCGACGCTACAGGAGGCCCAATCATATCGCCCGCCCAAGCCGAGCGTCTGCGGAAAAAAACGGAAGGCTGGGTAGCCAGCCTGCAAATGGCCGCGATTGCGATGCGCACGTCTGGCGACGTACAGTCCTTTCTTGACGAGTTCAGTGGCGCTGATCGAAATATCGAAGACTTCCTGATGGAAGAGGTCGTTCTACATCTTCCTCAAGAACTCCGTGAGTTTCTTCTTGCGACATCGATTCTTGAAAAATTCAACGCGGACTTGGCGGACTTCGTACTAAACAGACATGGAAGCCGCTTGATAATTGATTGTCTTGAATCCTTAAACCTTTTTCTGCTGTCACTCGATCGAGACAGAATTTGGTATCGATACCATCACCTGTTTGCCGAATTGCTTCAGAAACGACTCAACGAACGTCAACCAGAAAGCGCGATCGAATACCATCGAAGAGCTGCGAACTGGTTGGAGGCGCACGGCTATACGACCGACGCCATAGGGCACGCCTTCTCAATCGGCGATAACTTGCGCGCAGGACAGCTTCTCGACGCTGGCTGTACCGGATTGTTTGCAAGTGGCCAAACTGCAATACTGAAAACGTACGCTTCGAAATTGCCTGCTGAGATTGCCAATGCGCTACCGACACTTCAGCTGGAACTTGCATTTGAAAACAGCATCCTTTGGAATTTTGCCGAGGCTAAGCAGAGCCTCGAGCGTGTTCGCCAGCTGCTATACAGCGGCCCCCAGTGCGCAGCAGAAGAAGATGGACGTGACGACATACTGAACGAACATAGTCTGCTCATCAAACTTGAGCACCGAGAGGTGATGCTCAAGGTTATCACCGACGATCTAGTGGGTGCCCTTCGTGCCGGCTCCGTATGGAACGAAAGGTTCGGTGAATGCGATCTGTTCATGAATGGTTCCGTGGCGATAGCAATGATCATCTGCAGGCGGGAAAGCTACGATTGTGAACTTACGCTCGCAGAAGCTGAAACGATTCGACAACAGTTGATAGCGGCAGGTGCAAGGTATGGCAATGTTTTTCTGGACACCGTCATGGGTGGAACCTCGTTCATGTGCGGTGATTTATCGGCCGCCGAACGTTCGCTACGCGAAGCCAAGCGGCTCGCTGATAAGATTCTGGGCGAGCGTTCGACGCTATCGTCCATGCCAGGCGTTCAGCTAGCACAAGTTCTCTACGAGGAGGATCGCCTTGAAGAGGCTCAGCAGCTTATTGACGAGTGCAACGAGACTTCCCCCGCATTCGGTGTCGTTGACTCCGTCATCGCCCGACACTTGACGACGGCGAGCCTTGCTCGCACCCGGAGAAACTTCTCCGATGCTCATGCAGCTCTGGACGTCGCGACGCACATCGCCGACCGATATACGTTGCCTCGGGTACACGCACACGTTCTCGCGGAGCGAATTAGACTGCTCATTTCAGACGGCCAATATCGCGAGGCCGAGCGCATAAGCTTAAGCAGAAGATATGCCGAAGGACTACGAACCGTCTCTCCTAGTGGTCAAGTAGACACGACAAAGGAGCAGTTTGCTATCGCCCACATCCGACTCGCCTGCGAACGTGGCGAACTTGCAGACAGCATCAATCTATTGCGCCGTTGGATTGCGTGGACACGCGATCGTCGCTGCTACCGTTCAAGTATCCGCCTGCTGCCCCTGCTAACTCGCCTTTACGTTCGCGCCGGCGAGTCGAACGCGGCGCGACGCTCGCTGACAGAAGCACTGTATCTTGGAAGCTCCGGGCCCTTCATTCGCAGCATCATCGACGAAGGAATAGTCGTCTCCGAACTGCTAGAGGAACTGCTAAGTAACACGGCCTCTACAGAGTCGCTGCCCGCGGACTACACGAACGTCATTGCGCGCGCAGCCGGGATCGATCCACGGTCCTCGCGTGTTTCAGATACCCCCTCTCCGCCAACTACTGAACAGAGCGGCGCCCTTTCTGAAAGGGAAATTGAGATCCTGCGCCTGACGGCGCGTAGCCTTGACACCGGGGAAATAGCGGAAACGCTTGGGCTGGCGGATAGCACCGTCAAATGGTACTGGAGGAAGCTTTTCGAAAAGTTCGGCGTTCATCGCCGCGCGGCTGTCGTGCGACTTGCTCGTCAGCGTGGGTTAATACCGTAGAGCGCTAGCGCTGCTTTCGTTAGGCTGATGCTCAAACCAAGGCTGACGCCCGCGCCGCGCGGGACCGCCGGCAACGCGTGCAGTCGGCGTCCATCGGGATGCTGGTACTCAAGGAACTGGCCGCCCTTGGGGGACGTGCGACGCTGACCGCCCTCGCCGCCCATCTGCGCGAGAACCCGGCGAAAGTTCATCGCTATCTGGCGAGCCTGATGGAAGACTCTTTCGTCACTCAGGGCCAGGGGACGCAGCAGTACTGCCTGGGACCCCAGTGCATTTCCATCGGTCTGGCAGCCATGCGCATCGCCGACCCCATTCGCTCGTCCGAACCGTCGTTGGTGCGCTTACGCGAGAACCTGGAAGTGACGTGCTTTGTTGCGGTAATGGGCAATCGCGGACCGACGATCATGCGCTTCGAGGAGCCGGGGTTGCCCGTCACGGTGAACGTTCGCGCAGGCCCGGTCATGTCGATGCTCTGGTCCGCGACAGGACGGCTCTTTCTTGCCTTGCTCGATGAGTCGCGAGTTCGAAAACTTGCAGAAGAGGAACTCGCGCATGCCCCCGCCGAGTTACGTGCACAGCTCGATTCGGGCGATCCGATAGGACACTTGCAGCGCGCGGTAGGCGCAAAAGGCTGTGCAACGGTCAAAGACACGAATCTGAGGGGAATCAGCGCAGTCGCCGCGCCCCTTTTCGATGCCAGCGGTCACCTTTGCGCGTCGCTCACTGCGCTGGGGACGACAGGTGGGTTCGACTCCTCGCTTGACGGTCCGATTGCGACCGCCTTGCGCAAGGAAGCCGAAACCATCAGCACCGCACTCGGGTTTGTGCCGAATCACGAAAGCGCATTTTCGGGTTGCGTCTGATATTGGGTTACTACGATCGTGAATAACGCGGGCATGCCGAGCCCGCTCAGACACCGCTCAACGTACGCGCGATCGTGTCGCAAAACCATTGCTGGGCGGCCGAGTCTTCCGTGTGCGGATACCAATACAAATTGACCTCGAAGGTCGGCGTCGGAAACGGTAGTGGCAAGACGCGCATCCTGCCGTCGCTTGCGAACGCGCGCGCGATGCGGGTTGGCAGCGTCAGCAGCAGATCGGTCGACTCGATCACCGCCACCAGGCTCGTGAAGTGCGGCACCCGCAGAGAAATCCGCCGCGTCAGCCCCATCTCCGACAGCACGTCCTCGACGAGGTGGTGACCGGTAAACGGCGCCACGACCACATGATTGGCCGACACGTAGTCATCGAGCAGCAGGGCGTCGCGGATTGACGGGTGCGACGCGCTGAGCAGGCACGAATAGCTTTCGGTGAACAGCGTCCTCTTGCGCGTCTGGCCCCCGACGGACCGCAGGTTTCCGACTGCCGCATCGACGCTGCCGGTTTGCAGCCATCCGGCGATACGCTCACTGTCGAGTTGCGCGATCTCCAAACCGACCGACGGCGCACTCGCCTGCAATTCGCGCACGAGCGGAGGCAAGAACTGCAGTTCACCCACGTCGGATAACGCGAGACGGAAACTGCGGCTCGATTGCCGCGGGTCGAACTGCCGCGTCGCCACAATGGCCGCATCTATATCGTCGAGAGCCCGCTTGAATGCATCGAACAGTTGAGTCGCGTTGAATGTCGGCACCATGCCGCCACGCGTGCGCGCAAACAACGGATCCTGCAGCAGATCGCGCAGCCGGTTCAACGAGTAACTCACCGACGGCTGCGTAATGTTCAGCCGCTTCGCCGCAGCACTCACGCTGCGCGTCTCGTAGATGGCGACAAATGTTCGGATCAGGTTCAAGTCGGTTGTCATGGCCGGCGTCAAAATATAGATAACATCTATTTTCTCAACAAAAAAACGATGATTGGATTTATTTTGCACCAACTCCTAGGATGAGCGCATTGCATTAACTCAAGGATTTGCAATGACGACTGTTCACCAGGCATGCCACGACATTCTTCGCGAGCAAGGCTTGACCACCATCTTCGGCAATCCGGGTTCGAACGAACTGCCGTTCCTAAAGAACTTTCCGGCCGATTTCCGTTACATCCTCGGCCTTCATGAGGGAGCGGTCGTCGGCATGGCCGACGGCTTCGCGCAGGCGACGGGGCGGCCCGTGCTCGTGAACCTGCACTCGGCCGCCGGCACCGGCAACGCCATGGGCGCACTCGCGAACGCATGGAACTCGCATACGCCGCTCGTCGTCACTGCCGGCCAGCAGGTGCGTGCGATGGTCGGCGTCGAAGCGTTGTTGACCAACACCGAAGCGGCCAGTCTCCCGCGTCCGCTCGTCAAGTGGAGCAGCGAGCCGGCCAGCGCGCAGGATGTGCCGCTCGCACTCTCCCGCGCGATTCACACGGCGGCGACGCCCGCCGCCGGGCCCGTCTACCTGTCCGTACCGTACGACGACTGGCAGCGGGAAGCCGGGCCGGGCGTCGAGCATCTCGCGCGCCGCCGCGTCGAGCTCGCGGGGCAGCCCTCCGCCCAGATGCTGGCAGCGCTCGCGAACGCGCTCGAGCAGGCAAAGGATCCGGTGCTGGTCGTCGGGCCCGACGTCGATGCCGTCAATGCAAACCGCTTTGCCGTCGAGTTCGCCGAGAAGCTCGCGATGCCGGTGTGGATGGCACCTTCGGCACCGCGCTGCGCGTTCCCGACCACCCATCCGTGCTTTCGCGGGCTGCTCCCCGCAAGCATCGCGGGTATCAGCAGGCTGCTCGACGGCCATGACCTGATTCTGGTCGTCGGTGCACCGGTGTTCCGCTATCACCAGTACGAGCCAGGCGACTATCTTCCCAAAGGTGCCCGGCTGATCTCGATCACGTGCGACATCAACGAAGCGGCGCGCGCGCCGATGGGCGACGCCGTCATTGCTGATATCGCCGCCACGTTGCGCGTATTGAGCGAAATCGTGTCGCCCAGTCCGCGGCCGATCCCCAACACGCTATCGCGTCCCGACCACGCGCCCGAATTGCCCGGCCCACTCGCGCCCGAGCGTGTGTTCGATATCCTCGACACCGTCGCGCCGCGCGACGCGATCTACGTGAACGAATCGACGTCGACCACCAACCTCCTGTGGCAACGGCTCCGCATGACCGAGCCGGGCAGCTATTACTTCGCCGCTGCGGGCGGACTGGGGTTCGCGCTGCCCGCGGCCGTCGGCATCCAGCTCGCGAAGCCTGAACGGCGGGTCATCGGCGTGATCGGCGACGGATCTGCCAACTATGGAATCCAAGCACTCTGGACCGCGGCGCAATACGGCATTCCCGCAATCTTCATCATCATGAAGAACGGCACGTACGGCGCGTTGCGCTGGTTCGCCGGCGTCCTGCAGGTCGACGACGTGCCGGGCCTCGACGTTCCGGGGCTCGACTTTTGCGCGCTCGCGCGCGGCTACGGCGTCGATGCGCTGCCCGCGAACTCCGCTGCGTCGCTGAAGGCGGCGCTCGAGCAGGCGCTTGCCGGCGACAAGCCGTTCCTCATCGAAGTCGAAACGCGCGCTTGAGCGCATGTGGAAGGAGACGGAGATGAGCCAGCCTGTCAATGTCGCGGAATTCCGTGCACTTGCACGGAAGCGTCTCCCGCGAATCGTGTTCGACTATCTGGACGGCGGCGCGGAGGACGAAATCGGTCTGCACCACAACCGCCGCGTTTTCGATGATGTGAAGTTTCAGCCTCGCCGTCTCGTCGACGTCAGCCGGCGCGATATCCGGACGTCACTCTTCGGCAAGGCGCTGTCAGCGCCATTCGTCATCGCGCCGACTGGCCTCAACGGCATCCTGTGGCCCGACGGCGACCTGGCGCTCGCGCGAGCGGCTGGAAACTTTGGCATTCCATTTGCGCTGTCGACCGCATCAACCGCGTCGATCGAGGACGTCGCCAGGGCCGCGACCGGCGAGATCTGGTTCCAGCTCTACGTCGTCCACCGCAGGCTCGCGGAAACGCTGGTGAAGCGCGCGCTCGCCGCCGGCTACACGACGCTGATTCTGACCACCGACGTCGGCGTCAACGGCAAGCGTGAACGCGACCTGCGCAACGGCTTCGGAATGCCGATGCGGTACAGCCCGCGCACGCTGCTCGACGGCATACTGCACCCTCGCTGGTCGCTCGACCTCGTGCGGCATGGGATGCCGCAGCTCGCGAACTTCGCGAGCACCGATGCCAAGGATACCGAACTTCAGGCCGCGCTGATGAGCCGGCAGATGGACGCAAGCTTTTCGTGGGAAGGGCTGCAATGGCTGCGCGATCTTTGGCCGCACCGGCTGCTCGTCAAAGGCATCAGCCGGGCCGACGACGCTGAGCGCTGCGTCGCGCTGGGCGCTGACGGCGTGATCCTGTCGAACCACGGCGGACGCCAGCTCGACAGCGCGGTCGCACCGTTCGAAGCGCTTAGCGCGACAGCGTCGCGGATTGCGGCGCCCGTGCTGATCGACAGCGGCATTCGTCGCGGCGGCGACGTCGTGAAGGCCATCGCGATGGGTGCGAAAGCGGTACTGCTCGGCCGCGCAACGCTGTATGGCCTCGCCGCCGACGGTGAGCGCGGTGTCGAAGCTGTATTGTCGATGTTGAAGAGCGAGATCGACACCACGCTCGCGCAGATCGGCTGCCCCGACATCGGCCAACTATCGCGGGACTTCCTCTGGCCGCACGGGCCAAACGCAGATGACGGCGCATCTGCGCCCTCGCCGCTCACTCAACTTTTCGAGGCACCATGACCGACATCCGCATCACCGGCCTGCGCGCGCGGGCCGTCAACATTCCACTGCAATATCCAGTCAAGACCGCAGTCGGCACGGTGGCGACGTCGCCGCTCGTGCTGATAGACTTGCAGACGAATGCGAACTTCATCGGCACATCCTACCTCTTCACGTACACGCCGCTTGCGCTCAAGTCGGTGCAGCGGATGGTCGAAGAACTCTCGGCGGTCGTCAAAGACATGCCACTTGCGCCCTTCGCAATCGACCAACTTATGCTGTCCCGATTCCGCCTGATCGGCCATACGGGCATCGTCCGCATGGCGACGGCTGGCATCGACATGGCCATTTGGGACGCTCAGGCGAAATTGCACAATTTGCCGCTCGTCGAACTCCTCGGTGGCACGGCACGGCCACTGGCTGCGTACGACAGCCACAGCATGGATGATGTCCAGCTCGCGCAAAAGCGCGCGGCCGATGCGGTCGCGTCTGGTTTCACTGCGATCAAGACGAAGATCGGCTACCCGACCCTAGAGCACGACATCAAGGTTGTCCGGGCCATTCGCGAAGCGGTCGGCGATGCCGTACAGATCATGGTCGACTACAACCAGGGGCTGACGGTGCCCGAAGCCATACAGCGCGGAAAGGCACTCGAATGGGAAGGCGTTGCGTGGATCGAGGAGCCGACGCTGCAGCACGACTACGTGGGACATTCGGCCATTCGCGACGCATTGCAGATTCCCGTTCAGCTAGGCGAAAACTGGTTCGGTCCCGAGGAAATGACTAAAGCGATCGCGGCACGCGCTTGCGATCTGTGCATGCCCGACTTGATGAAGATTGGCGGCGTGAGCGGATGGCTGCGGGCAAGCGCTCTGGCCGAGCAATATGGCCTGCCGATGTCCAGCCACATCTTTCAGGAATTCAGCGCGCATCTGCTGGCGGTCAGCCCGACGTGCCACTGGCTCGAACGCATGGATCTCGCCGGACCGATCGTCGAGCCCACTCTGCAATTCAAGGACGGCAACGCGCATTTCGGGGATGCGCCCGGCGCGGGAATCATCTGGCGGGAGAAAGAGGTCGACCGTTTCCTGGTCTGATCGTCGTCCCCGTGGACGAACGCAGGTGTATCACGCTGATTCGCGCGAATGTTCTTGGAGACAGACAACGAATGAATGACAACAAGCAAAGGCGGCATGGGAACTGCACGCGACGTATGAGCAGCTGCAAATGGCCGCCGCGATGCCAACGCAACCGGATGGTGCGCTGTTCCCGTCGGCGCTGCCCGGTCGAATGGACTTGTGCCGACAGTTCCCGATTGGCGTAGTCGGCGTGATCGCACCGCGGAATTTCCCGATTCTTCTCGCGATGCGCTCGGTTGTGCCGGCCCTCGCCTTCTGCAACGCGGCCATCCTGAAACCGGACCCGCAAAGCGCCGTGGCGGGTGGCTCTTGATGCTGGCTCAGGTGGGGGAAGATGCGGTCTTGCCGGCTGGCGTCCTTCACGTGGTCCCCGATGGTCCGGCGACTGGCAATGCCCTTGTGCTCCAACCGAAGGTCGGCATGATTTCGTTTAGGGGCTCGACGGTGGTTGGCCCATCGATGGGCCAGATTTGCGAACAGATGCTGAAGAAAGTCTCACTGGAGCTCGGCTGCAACAACGCAATCGTCGTACTGGACGATGGGTATGTCGATGCGGCGCGTGGGGTGCCTTTATGCATCAAGGACAAGTTTGTATGCAGACAGGCTGGCACCTCGTGCGTCGCTCGCTGGCCAATGTCTATGCATTGAAACTCGCCGAACGTGCGCAAAAACTGCTTGTGGGCAATCCGTACAAGGAACACGTGCACTTCGGGCCGCTCACTAATCAGAAGCAACGCAACAGGATCGACGACATCGTCATGAAGACCCTTGCGTCCGGCGCGACACTTGTGGCGGGAGGACGATTCGAAAAGCTTTTCTATCAACCAACGATCTTGACTCACGTGACGGCGGACATGCCCGCGTTCATGGAGGATATCTTCGGGCTCGTCGCGCCTGTTACGGTGTTCGCCGACGATGTCGAAGCGGTGGCGCTCGTCAATGCGTCGGATTGCGGTCTTGCGGCCGCTGTGCACACGCGGTCACTGTCGCGCGGGTTCGCACTGTCATCGCAAATTCGGGCAGAAATGGTGCATTTGAACGACCAGATGGTCAACAACGAATTCCACGTGCCCGTCGGAGGAATGGGGTCAGCCGGAAACGGCGGACCCGCGAACGTCCACGAATTTACTCAGACCCAATGGATCAGCGCTCTCGACAAGCCGATGGCATACCCGTTTTCGACTATGGAGTACTCGAAGCCGTGGCCCGTCTGCGACCGGTTGCGGCCACGCACGAGCGTAACGATCGGGAAGGCCTCGTCAATATCACCGCTTCGCCGCAATCGCATGACTTAGTAGTGGATTCAAATGCAAGTCGCCGCAGGTAACAGACCGACGCACCGGAAATGCACCACAACCAGCCAGACCTCGCCTCCAGCATCAACCCTTCGATCCACAACTCAAGCAAGTGGTTGAAAGACACACAGTATTGCTGATACGCGCAGTGGCGACGGGATCACATCCGGAAAAGTGGCTTTCGCGCCGCCCGTGAAACGTCGGGGTCTCTATGCTTGTTGATCCTGTGACGTGATTTCCATCGCTCAGGCCAGCGCGTGGCGGATGAGCGCCGCGCGCAATGTGTTCCCGTGCTCGTCCGCAAGCACGGCATCACGCAGTTCGCGCAGGGTCGCGGGTGCGAGCCGTGCACCGGCGTTCGTCACGGGCGCCATGACGGCCTGGTAGTTTTGCACGCCGCGCTTGTGTGTGTCACTGTACCCTTTCACGATGCGCTGGCATTGCGCGACTTCTGTTGCAAGCGCCGGATTATGCTGCGCCGACTCAACGATCTGCGCCAGCCATGCCACGATGCGCGCGTTCTCGAGTTCGTAACGTAGCGTGCGCCTGCGCATACCTCGCAGACTCGCGACAAAGTACAGTAGCAGATAGCCTCGCAGCGAACTCGTCTGCACGACGCGCCCTGACTGCGCAAAGCGGCGCACGAACCTGTGCACCCAATGTGGCTTCGCGAGCCAGCGGCCGAGTCCGGCAGGTAGTGCCTCGCAGATCTCCTCGATGCGAGGATGCATAAACTCGTTGATCGCGAGCAGTTGACCCGGTTACACGGACACTTCGCCACGTACCCGCGCAAAACGCGAACCGCGCGTCTTGAGATCGGCGACGCGGATCGTGTCCTCATACGACATCCACAGCGCAAGATGGCGCGCCGTTTCCCGCAGCAACGTCGCACCGGCCTCGGGCAGCACGTCCTGCAGACGTGCCAAGCGATCCAGATAGCACGCGGCATACGCCGAGTCCTGGTAGTCGACGAGACGACGCACGCCTTCGATCGCAATTAACTGGACCTCAGAAGGCAGTTCCCACATCACACGCTCGACGAGATGCGCTATATTCTCGTGAAGGCAACCCATGGCATGGAGCGTTCGTTCGACCTGCGCGACAACCACTTGCGCCAGATGCGTGCGACCTGATACGGCAGGCTCGCCAGGCGCTCATAGTTCCCGCTGATGCCAAAGTAGGCATAGTGCCCCTTGAGCATCCGACTCAGGCGCTGGTGCTGATCGCGAAGCGGCCGGTTCCGCATAGCGCGGCAGACACGGCTGATTACTTTGAGTGTACGCGCGACGCGAATTTTGGCGGTCAACTGCCGCACCATGGCCCTGCCCTTCTCCGAGGTCACCCACACGTGGGTGAACCCGAGGAAGTTGAAGGTCGTAGCCAACGGCTCCTGATGATCGCCTTGGCCGGATTGAGGTTGGAAGCGGAAATCAATCATCTGGGTTTTGTCCGGATGTAGTTCCAGTCCATACTTGCCCAGTCGCTTTCCCAGCACCCGCAAGACACGCTCCGCATCGTCCTTGTGCGCGAGTATCACGACAAATGTTCACTGCCTGCCTCTTCAGCGCGGGCGGGGCCACTTTCTTACAGCAATGTCCTGCAGGATCGCCTTGTCCAGGCCGAGCTCAGCAACCAGCTTCTTGAGCCGCGCATTCTCGTCCTGTAACTGCTTCAGTTCGCGGAGCTGGTTCGATTCCAGTCCCGCATACTGCTTCTTCCACTGGTAAAAACTTCTGCTCGGAGATCCCCAGCTGACGCTGCAGATCCGCCACTGGCAAGCAGGCGGAACTGTGATTTGAGCACGGCCACGATCTGCTCCGCCGGGTACCGTTTGCGTTTCATCGCCAACCTCCCTCAAAAGGGAAACGCGCGTCGAAACACTAACACTCATTTCTGTCCAGGATTTTTGTAGCAGTTCAGCCCCGATCGCTCCGCAAGTTCGTGCAGTTGCATTGCGCGCGTTGACGCAGACACTATGTCTGCGATCGCGAGTTGACGCGCCAACCGCAACGGAATCGCAAACTACCCAGGAACTTACGGAGCTATGCATGGATCGTTCGCGCAGGGTCGTTGAAAGTCTCTTTCGACCCGACAAGGGCAATCGGGCGCTGGTCTCAATGACGGTTGCAAGGCTGAGATTGAGCGGTAGCGTCGTTGTCGTATGGTTGTGGATCTCGCATCCGCCTCCAATGCAGTCAACTTCAAACGCTTTGCGCTGCAGCTGTCTGCAACGCTGCGAGAAGACGTGCAGCGGACGCGGCGGCTAGAAGTTGCGCTACGCAGACCTGTTTCCCGATTCTTTTCGTGAGGCCCCCAGATGGGAAATTTCCGGAAGTCGTGTGCTTCATCCTTCGGGGTCGGGCAAAACACGATGAATCACTCTCAAGAGTTGGAGCCTCCACCAAACCCGGGGCGGTTCAGTACAGCCTTTTGATGGGAGACCACGGTGTTATAAGGCTTGGCGGTCGGGCGAGATGCTGTATATGTGAACAGTGTTTTCTATCTTAAGTCAGAAAAACACACACCTCTTTGCGACCGGCCAGAACTGCGGGGTAACCACGGTAACCGTATCCGGTGTCCGGAGAGTTGACTACTGCCCCATAGCGTACCTCCACCCCATGCACCCGAGGAATGAACGGGGCAAACCGTTTCTATATTGGGTTTCCGCTGATTCGCTTCTAACGTATTGCACAGAATGCAGGCACGAAACGACGCGATTGGCGAGCGACCAAGATGCAAATATTAGAAGCCGTTGGCCTCGACGTAAGACACCCGCGCCACACAGAACTAGAGCCATAGACGCCGCGCGGGCCTGCGGTAGAACGGCTCCGGACCGCGCCGCGTGTGAGATCTGGGAACGCCAATACGCATTGTGCCCCCTGCTGTATTGGCGACGCTACGGCGACCGCCCCTGACGTTGATGCCCGGTGTTTGCTCGGACTCGAATCCCGGATCTTCCAGCCTTACTGCGCTAGACGGGCTGCCCCCAGCAGAGCGCGCCCACCCTACTCGACTCCGGCAATCCGCCCGAGACGTTGACTTGCGTTTGGCAAACCCCATGAGAACCTCGTCCTGTCACTGCCATTCAACTCGCAGCGACAAGACGGGCGGGCGATCGATTAAAGGTCTGGTAGTCCCGCCTGCCCGCACTGTTCCTTTCGGGCATTCGGCTTAGGCCGCCTTGCCCGCCTTCTACCGATGGAGAAAACAAGAATGGACCGCCCCCCGCTCTGGAAGGTCTTTGTCGAAGAGTGCCGAGACTTCTTCCTTGACTGCATCCGGCCCCTGATTCTGCTCGCCCGCTGGATCAGGCGGCGCCACAAATAATTCTGCGGGCCGCGATGTGCCGCGACCCATCGCCAATTACACAAGGATTTCGAATGAAACTCCGTCGCATCATTTCCCTCGAGGAGTTCCGGCGCCGAGTGAACGATGGGATAGCACGTCCCGTGGCATGGAAACGCCGCGAGGCACGTGAAGAGCTTCGCGAACGCGTGAAGCGACTTCATGGACGCCGGCGCGTGGAACGTCACGTGCCCGTACGCGCACCGCGCTATCGGCGTCGCGAGGCACGCGGCTTTTATCGCCGCCGCTGGGGTCTGCCAGTATGGACGTACCACATGACCTAATTGCACGACCCCGACTTGCGTTGGCGATGTCGCGCGAGAAACTGGACACAAGAAGTCAAGAGCGTACGTCGCTCCATCCCCAACCTGTTTTCGAGGAACCCATGAATCTTTTTGGCATTCAGAAGCTGTATCGCGCGTACCGCGCGCCGGACCAACTTATCATCAACGGGGGCATTGTCACGGTTCCGCTCGAAGCGAAGATCACGCGCGCTGCGCCGACTGTCGTCGCGCGCACCGGACCTGCCCAACCGATTGAGGCTGCACCATCGACTCCCGCCGCTAGGGTGATGTCCGCGATGCCGGCGGGCTCTGCTGAGCCTGCTATTTCGACAGCCTCTCAAGAGCCAGCCATCCACGAGCCCCTCCCGAGGCCGACCGTCACCACTGAACAGCCGCGAGCGCCGGTTCCCCAAAAGCCGTCAGGCCTGGCGCAGCCGAAACAGCCGCCGCAGCCTGAATACACCTTCAATCATCTGGTGCAGCGCGCGCGCTTTAACTTCAGCGCCATCGTCGGCATGGCCGAGACCAAAAAGCGCATGCTGGCTGCCGCGAGGGAGATCCTCGCCTTGCAGGATCAGGGCAAGGGTACGCCGCAGGGACAGCCTGCCGCTAAATCGCGCAACGGCATGCTGTTCTTTGGCGAGCCGGGCAACGGCAAGACCCTGTTTGCCGAGGCGCTGGCCGGTGAACTGAACGTGCCGTTCCTGTCGATCGCCTACGGCGACGTCGCCTCCAAGTGGGTCAACGAGACCCCGCAGAAGATCAAGGCGGTGTTTGACCAAGCACGGCGCAAGGGCGCGGGCGTGCTGTTCATCGACGAATTCGATTCGTTCGTGAAGTCGCGCGACGCGGGCGGTGCGCACTCGATGGATCAGGACATGACCAACGTCCTGCTCACCGAGATCGTGTCGCTGCGTGGCACGCCGGTGGTGTTGGTGGCGGCGACCAATTTCATCGACAACCTGGACCGCGCATCGATCCGCGAAGGCCGCTTCGACTACAAGATCGAGGTGCCCCCGCCCGACTTCGAGGCCCGCAGGGCGATCCTCAACAAGACCCTGTACACGGCGTTCGGCCAGGGCTGCATCTACACCGGCACGTTGACGAACCTCGCGGAGCGCTGGGAAGGCTTCAGCGCGAGCCGCCTCGATTCGCTCGGTGGGCAGCTCAAGGAAATGCGCAATGACGGCACCTTTGGCCCGGGGCGCGTGACGTTCGATATCGCCATGAAGGCCATGCGCCTGCTGCAAGGGCGCAAGGGCAAGCTGCCGGAGAACGTCAAGCCGATCGACGAGATCATCATGCCCGAGCAATCGCGGGAGGTGCTGCGCGACCTCGCTTTCAAGATGAAGAACGTGTACAACCTCGAGAAGATCGGTGGCCGCATTCCTGCCGGGTTGGTGTTTGCCGGCCCCCCTGGCACCGGCAAGACTGAGGCGGGCAGGTCGCTCGCCAAGGAAAGCGACTTCGCGTTCCTGGAGACGACCGGCGCCAAAATCGTCGCCGATCCCGGGTTGTGGGACAAACTGGTGCGCGAGGCGCGCGATATCCGCCCGACCATCGTCTTTATCGACGAGGCGGACGACGTCCTGCGCGACCGGCGGTTTTCGAACGTTGCCACGCTCACCAACAACGTCCTCACCACAATGGACGGCGCCGCTGGCCGGATGCGCGACATCGTCTACATCGCGGCGACCAACCACCTGGAGCAGTTCGATTCGGCTGCCCTGCGCGGCGGCCGCTTCGAGGAGAAGATCCTGTTCGATGTGCCCGGCAGCGAGGACATGGCGCGCTATGCCAGCGCCAAGCTCACGAGGCTCGCCGGCAGCACCTACGAGATCATGCCGGATACCCGTGCGCGGCTGCTCGATATGCTCGCGGGCCGCTCGATCGCCGACGCGGACGCCGTTATGCAGAAAGCGATCGATGCCGCCGCGGTGCGCGCGCTACGCGAAAGCGTCAACGAGATCCGCCCAGAGGACGTCGAGCACGCTTCCCGTACGGTGCTGAACGAGCAGGAACTGGCGTAAAGGCGCAGCAGCAAAAGGGCTGGCGGCGGTGGCCGCCCGCTTTTTTGTAGTAGCCGAGACTCGATCTGACAGACTGTTGGGCCGATAAGAGAAGGTGGGCATCTGAGAGATGAGTATCCTTCGGGAAGACGAGCAGTCGAGGAAGGTACGCATTGGGGGGATTGCCCATAGCAGCATCGGCCTTGATGGCGCAAACCGGCCAACGGCTCGAGGCTCCGGTGCAGCCGCAAATTGGCCGCGCAATTGGGCGTGACTTTTATAACGGTGTAACGCATCTGGCGCGCATCGTCTCGATACCCGCGTGGTGTCCAAAGATCCGGATTTTGAGACGAAGGCCGCCGATGTGATCGGTCTGTACTTGGATCCGCCTGCCCATGCAGATGTGGTGTGTTCTGCAACCGTAAACGTCGGGGCGTGCTTTGTGGTGGTGAGCTGCTCGAAGTCCAGTTCGTTCAGAAGGCGCCGCGACAAGAAAACTTCGCGGCACTTTGCCAACAAGGCCTGGCTTCGATCCCTTTAACGGCAACGCTGGCGTGAGACAGCTTTTGTCCCACGCGAGCGCCAGAATGGTGGCACCGACCTTATCGCGCAGCGGGATTCGTGGGAACGCCTCGTGCGGGAGGCTAACGATATTCGCCCGGCGATCGTGTTCATCGACGAGGCCGCACGGTTGAGCTTCGCACCGGCCGGAGGCGCGACACCTCCCCAAAGGGTCGCGCTCTCAGCGAATTCGGCTATGTCAGCCTTTCCACTGTTTACAAGTGCGACCTTTCGCTCTTTTGCCGAATCGCTTTCTGACGAACAATGCTGAATTGGGTACCATTTCTGCAACTTATCGACGTAAGGCACCTCACGACGTTGGTGTGAATTGTGATTGTGAGACGCGCGCGTCGCGCCGGACCGTCTGGGGCGGAACGCCAAACCCGCGCACGAACGCCTCGCGCATATGGCGGCGGTCGCGAAAGCCGGTTTCTTTAGCGATGACTTCGAGCGGATGCCGGCTCTGTTCGATCATGAGCCCCCATCGTTGCGTAGCCATCGCCGCCCGAGATCTGCTGGCACTTGATCGCGCCGTTGATGACGCCTGTCGACGTGGAAGTCTGTCCGGTGTATGACGGCCCGGTGTAGGCTGGTTCAGGCGCTCCGGCAGGGAGCGCCGTCGGATGCGCCGACGTGGTTGGCGGGCATTGCACCCGGAACGACTGGGCGAATGAAGGAATGGCGAACAGCAGTAACAGCAGTGCTGCAACACTGCCGAGGTATGCGCGGGTACTGAACATATGACCTCCGTCCCAGGGGTCAGCCAGCGCGATACGCGCTGGACGTCATGCTCTACTGCGAGTGCGGGCTGCTCAAGCTTTTACATCTGCCCGTATCTGGATTCTGGACAAGAGCGACGGAGCCTGGGATGGGTCACCCCCCTACACTTGGGGTAGGGGGCAACCTAGCGGCGTTCTTCAAACCGGTCGGAGTACGCATTTGACGGCACGATGGGCTCGGACCGCGCTGTCGTAGACACTTATTCGAATTCGGCGGGCAGCGTAGATGACGCGTTGCGCTTTAGATAGATGGCGGGTCTTTACCCATGCGGATCGGAGGGAATCCCTACTGCTTCGCGTTGATTACCGACGCAAGAATGAGACGACAGAATGCCCCCCTCGCGGGCATCGGGACGACCAGGGTGACAGCGGGTTCGAGGCAAGATGAGGTCCGCATCGTCGAGCTACTGCCCTTGAGATTTCCGGCCTCACTAATGAATCGCTGAAGGATCACACCATGAACAAGCTTACCGCCACCCTTCTCGCCTGCTGCTTGACTTTGCCGATCGCGGGCGCCTTCGCTGCCGATAGTACGTCACCCGACCCCGCGTCTAAAGACGCAGTGAGTCAGGAGAGCATGGCAAACGATGCAACGGAACACGACGCGACGAGCGCCGACAGTATCGCCAAAGATGGGATGAAGGAAGACGCGCTGAAGGAAGACACGATAAGCCATGACAACATGGACAAAGATGGAACAAAGAACAACGAGGTGCCGCAGTAGTGGCCCTTGCGGAGTAGCACGCGGGGATCGCACCCGCAGGCCCCTCGCTCCGTGCCGAAGGGCCGCAAGGCCGTCTAGCGCATGGCCCGCCGCGCCGACCATTGCCGATCGCGCCGGGTATGGCAGGCCGTTGCCAACTGCTGCGACAGCAGGGCCCTGAGCGGGGACACCCGCGGATGCGTCTCCCGCCCCTGGCTCAGCCGCTTGAGCTGGAACTTGACCACCGCCATGCTGGCGAGCGCGCCAAGCGCCTTGTTCTTCCACGTGACAGGCCGTGCCGCCGGCGCGCTGTTCTTGCCGGCTTGCCAGTCTTTCTGCAGATTCGGATCGATGGACAGCGCCGTCGCGTATCAGGTTTCAGGCAGACAAACCCACACCCGGAGCCTGACGCACGGATTTTTCGAAACGCCAGAATCCCGCAAAGCCTTGTGGCGGAAGGCAGCCGACTCCAACAACCGCCCGGACAGCCCTGCCAGGTTTGACTCCCACCCTGCCCGATCACCGCCTACCCACGATCCTACCCATACTTCGTGGCGACACACGGAAACCAGTATCTAACCTGGTTTTCGCCGCATCAGTCGGCGCCACTTTCACGAGAAATTTCGGTCAGTCGTGCGACGCGCGACTGGCTTCCGCACAGCGGCTCCGCAAACGGCGCCGCGCACCTTGAAATCGATTCTCGACCACAGTCTTCTTCGCTTTTTGGTGTTTCGTCAAGCCGGTCGCACGCGTCATCAATCGCCTGAAAGAAGAGTATCCCCACTCGATTGTCAATTAGGCCGCTGGACGTTGGTAGATACGGCGTTTTCGCCCGCTCTTCCACCTCAGGATGTACATCGGCTGGAGCAGTGCTCTCCCTAATCAGCGACGTTCATGTAATCAACGAGTCGTCGGTGAAGTCATTCCGGATACGGCTGTGTCAGGGTGCATCGGGCGGCTCCATAACTCCGCGCATCCCTTACCCAGCAAGGGTTTCACACCAATTTACCATGCTGCACCTAGGTTCTTAAACGCAACAGCGGTGTGCGCCTCCTTCTAGAAAGTTGCCCGTCCGTTGTTACCGTCAGAGATCGAGTTCACAAGCTGCGGGACGGCTCCCTGCCTGAACCGAGTGGGCCGGCAAGTGGCCATGATATGCGCCGCACATACGCAGATACCCCTGTTGAATGGTGATCCGGGACTCTGTTGCCCACCGTCACTAAAGGCGCCACTAAGCCGTGTAAAAACCCGACGTCCAGTTGGACCCGCACGACCAGCGGATTTGTAGGAGAGGGTATCAAGCGGTTCGATCCCGTGTCCGCCAGGAATTCTGACCATCTGCTCGACAGGCTTGAAAGTGGCACTTAAGCCAGACTCTCGGCACGGGCAGGCACGGCACTGCTATACCACGACATCATGGCACGATCTATGTTCCACTTATGTGGCACTTCGCCCTCCCCGATCATCCCGTCGTAAGGAACACGTCGCGGCTTGCCAGGCAGGCAAGTAGCCCGATTCACCAACACAGACACGTCGACTTCCACAACAAAGATTGATGCTTCAAAAATTTTTGGTTCCGGGGTATTGCGTAAATGGTTGCACATCAGTTAATCTTGTCCGTGATTCCCAACGCCGGTGTTCCGGCATGCCGTTGGTCTTCTGATCAACACCCGATGAAAGAGCACCGAGGCGTGCTCACATGAAGAGAAAGCGTTTGGATCTTTGCATGATCTGAACGCCCCACCAGATCGCACATCTGCGAAGAGTGCGTTCGACAGCGACGCGAACGGCGCCTGCCGCTTGCGGGACGGGCACAGCCCTCCCATCCACCTCTCCGGAAACCAGATTCCTAGGTAATTGCGTCGCTTATTGCTGCCTTGTCACGCGAACAATCAACCGAAAGGGCTTCCCATATCAGCGCCGCCGGCGCCCCGCAATTTCCGACGTGATGCAGCTTAAGCATCCCGCTCGCCCCATTTGCACTGCCACCGCACAGTCATCAACATTTCTCTCAAAGTAATCCATTGCTATCAACGGGGTGCACGTAGGCCGCACGTGCAACCCCGTAAGAAAACGTATCGCGGCAACTCGTACTCCTGCGGGGGCGCGCCGGCTCCAGGCCGATCATCTTTCAACCAGTAGTTCGCGGGGCACTTATGTAGTCGTCGATTCAGGATGTGAAGCGGGACCACGGCAGAGTCCATTGCAAGCCCGCTTGCGTGTCGAAAGACACCCTGCAAGCTACCAATGACACACCAATGAGGAGCCGCGTTTGCCGCAGCTGAGACGCGAAGAGTCATTTTCCGGGCCAATGTCCGAGCATTGAATGCCCATGCTCAGACGTTGCCAACCTGCTGTCGATTTCAATACTATTGCGAGAGGACCAAATGTTTAACGAACCGGTATTTAGCAAAAGCACGATAGCGCTCGGGCTGGACCTAGGGTTTGGCCACACAAAATATGCCTTCCTCAACGAAGGAGGGATCCGAACTGGCAGTTTTCCCTCGATCGCGATTCGCTCAGCCGGGACCGATCTGGCATCCGTCGTCGAAGGCATCGGCGCACGCGACGCTGACCTCAAAGTCGAGGTTAGCGGCATCACTTATGTGATCGATACGTCTGAAAGTCAAAGCGTCGCATCAAGCGTAATCCGCACGGAGAACGACAATTTCCCGAGCACCGGTGAATATGCCGCGCTTGTGTTTGCATGTTGTACTCTCACAACGACCGTGCTTGTTTTTGAAACAACGCTGCTCTATTGCAGTACATTGGCATAAGTAGTCGTAGTCGTACCCGCCGCTACTGCGGCAGCCTCCGGGCACCCAAGGTTTGCTTCATATTAACGCGCAGGTGTTGCCGTTCGGTTTTGAGCGGCAAGTCAATTACGCAGGATTCTCTGCGTCACCGTAACCGCCCTTTCTGCTCGTCCGGGAAGAGAGGGCGTGTCTATTTGCGACCAAGAAACCAATCTGTCGTCGGGCTACGCCCCGTGGCGTTGACACACGTGTTTGCGAGCGCCGCAGCGCGCATCGCATCCGCGGTTCACGCCCGTCTCCTCAGATTGGTTCGCGTGCTCACTGTGGCATATAGCGGCGCCTTGTCCGCGATCCATCAATCCCCTCACGTTGAAATGGCTTCCGCGCCGCCGTTGCCGCCCCTGGTCAGGGTATGCCTCGCATCAACCCGCAAAGGTACCTGACCCGTCGCCCCCTGTGGGCGACGGCGGCATCTGGCCGCGCGGGTTGCATCCCCCCTTGTGGATGTGACACTCCCAATACGGAGGTCGAGCCATGCGCACACGCAACAAACCCTCAAAGCTGAACCGGGCGCCGATCGTTGATCAGATCCGCCGGTATACAACGGCGCGCTTGCAAGCGGTGGACAAGCGCGCTTACTCGCTTCAGAATCTCGCCGACAAGATTGAGGATCGGTTTCAGATCAAGGTTCACAAGTCGACCGTCCACCGCTTCCTCAAGGTCCTTGGACTCCATTTCGCCTGGGAGAAAGCGAAATGACCAAACGCCCCCACTCCGTCGAAGAATCCGCGCGCAAAAGTATCTCGAGCGTACTAGCATTGGGGCAGTCGAAGACTACCCTCGGCAAACTGGTCCGTCGTGTAATTAAGTCGGTGGGTACCGCTCGCAGTTTCGAGCAGTGTCTTCGGGATTTTCTGTGGTGGCGCGTCGCACAAGGCGCAAGCATCGACGCGCCTGTAACGCGCGCAGAAATAGAAGACTACCTGCGTCAAGAAAGCGTGCGGTGGCGTCAAAAGACCGTTGATCAACACCGGCAAGCATTGAGTCTGGTATATAGCGTGGCCCTGACCCACGTCGAGGCCGGGATCCCCACGATTGCCGTCGGACGGGCATATACGCTGGATCAAATGGAGCGAATCGCATGTCGTCAGGCATCGCACAATGCTCTTGCGACGAGGATTGCCTTTCATTCGGGTCTTCGGGCAGCCGAATTTCCGGAACTACGTGATGCTCCCGAACTTGCGCCGGAGGCGAATCGACCATGGCGCAACGATCTGTTCATAGGGATGGCAGGGGGTACTATCTACCGGACCGTCGGCAAAGGTGGGTTGGCGCGCAGCGTTCTGATCCCGCATGAGTTGCACCTGCAATTGCAGTCCCGTCGGCTTGACGCTCCCGCCGTCGTGATCGACCGGAAGGTACGCCGGACAGCACATTTTTGCGTCGGTGGGGGTCAAGCTGTTTCGGAATCCTTCTCATCGGCAAGTCTTCGAGTGCTGGATTTTTCCAACGGCTTCCACGGGCTGAGGCACGCTTACGCGCAAGCTCGCCTCGAAACGCTACTGAGTATGGACCTCGACCCACTGGACTGTCTGGAAATCACGTCCCAAGAAATGGGACATCTTCGCCCCGACGTCTCACTTGTCTATACAACTCGGAGCAAACCCCATGCCGCGGAGAACTGATCGGCCGGCAGGGATGCGCGCGCGTCGCGGCCGGAAAGGGGTACTCACCTACTATCTAGTGCGCCAGGACGGCTCAAAGCTCGTCCTGGGACAAAATCTGGAGCTTGCATATGCAAGGTGGGTGCAAGAACAGCGATCGCTAGTCCAGCTCGCGCGCCCGACGACCGCGATTGAATTGCTCGGCTGCTTTGAACAATGCGCGCTCCCTCTGTCAAGCGAACAGGCCGCCGCCCGCCGTCGCGCTGAGTTGACAACACTCCGCGCGTTCTTCACAGAACACGATGACCCGGCTTTGGAATCGATTGCCGGAGAAGAGCTTTTCCTGGCCTGGTATCGCAATGACAGTCGCTCAAGCCCATCCGACACCGCCATTCGGATGTTCAGGTTGGTGTGGATGTTCGCGTTGCAGCTTGAGATCGTTAAAAGCAACTGTCCATGGAAAACCTTCGATCTGCGCAAAATCCAGCTGAAGCTGGAAGCAGCCGATGTCGTCTGTCAGTTCGCGTCCCCTCCTTTGAAGGAATTTCTTGAAGAGCTTCTATGTAAAACAACCCGGACGTCGGTAAAGCCACCGAGCGATGTGAAACCCGAATATTCCGAGCGTTTGCAGGTTGAACTTACGCTTGCTATTTCGCGCGCTGTCGTGATGCTACGCAAATGCGGTCGCCCCGACCTCATAGCGCCGGTTCATCAACTCAAGGTCGACGAGTTGCTCTTGCTGCGGAACTCGTCCGTTCTTGAATTGGCGCGCCCTCCCGGCGCCATTTTTCTTGATCATCAACGTACGGAGGTCCTCGCTTCGCTGCGTACGGAGACTAACGCTTCGGGGCATCAGACCAAGCCTCGCACACTTCAGCGATTCAATCGAACTGCATCGCCCGAAGGTGATTCACAATTTCCCGGGTCGGTTGGTTTTACCGTGGAGGAACAATGAGCCAGAGACTCAGATCCACCGGGGAGTTAAAGCGGCCGACGGATTTCATGTTCCTGACCAAAGATGAACTGACCTATCTAACTGGAAGACGCCAGCGAGTTAGCCAAGCGCAAGCGCTTCGCGCAATGGGCATCGAACATCGAATCCGGCCAGACGGCCATATTGTAGTGCTACGCCGGCACGTCGAGCAGCTATTTGGCGCGGAAGCCGAACGTATAAACGCAGGTGAACCGGTCCCTAATTGGAGTGCCGCTTGATGCCGAAGAGGAGAAATTCCGAAAACCGCGGCTTGCCAGAGCGCTGGAGAAAATTTCATGGGGCCTACTATTACCGTGTACCGAATGGGCTTGAGAGCTCATGGGACGGAAAGAAGCAATTCCGCCTTGGCGGCACGCTGCCCGAAGCGTACAGAGTCTGGGCCGACCGGCTAGGATCCATCGATGACGCAAAAACTGTCGGCGACCTGTTGGAACGGTATGCGCTCGAGGTCGTACCTAAGAAAGAAATCACCACCCAGGCGCACAATGCGGTAGCAATCAAACGGCTGCGCGCCGTCCTCGGAAACATGCCACTTGCCTCGATTAAACCACGTCACATATATCAATATGTCGATAAGCGTTCGGCCAAGACCGCAGCGAAGCGCGAGATTGAGGTCCTGTCCCACGCCTACACGAAAGCCGTAGAGTGGGGATACTTGGACTCGCATCCGTTCAAAGGAGAGGTGCGGTTAGGCGGAGAAAGACCGCGCACACGATACGTTGAGGACTGGGAGATCGTGGAATGCCTTTCCCTGCAGTCGCGGCGGAAATCAGGCAGTGTGCTGGCGATCCAGGCGTACGCTCGCATCAAACTTCTCACCGGAATGCGCCGTGGCGACCTGCTTCGGCTAACGATGTCTGATCTGCAAGACGACGGCATTCATGTGACGCCCGGCAAAACCGAGGGCTCGACAGGAAAACGCCTAATTATCGAGTGGACTGACGAACTCCGCGCGGCCGTCGCCACGGCGAAATCGGTTCGTCCGGTTCCGCTCTCACCTTGGCTATTTTGCAATCGTAAGGGCGATTGCTACTTCAACCAGGTGGGACGCGCCGGCGGTTGGGACACGATGTGGCGTAATTTCATGGACCGCGTGCTGGAAGAAACGCAGGTGAAGGAGCACTTCACCGAGCATGATCTGCGCGCCAAATGCGCTAGGGATGCGGAGACACTTGAGCACGCACGTACGCTTCTCGCCCACGCAGACGGTAAGGTGACGGAACGTATCTATCGGCGAAAGCCTGAACGGGTGAAGCCGTTGCGATGAACTCTATGGCACAGCGCCTAACCTATGGCACAGCCGGCGAATTGGAACGGCCGCAAAGCCTTATAGGTCGGGTGGCGGAGAGACGGGGATTCGAACCCCGGATAGGCTATTAACCTATACACGCTTTCCAGGCGTGCGACTTAAACCGCTCATCCATCTCTCCGGCGGGGAGCCGAATTATAGCAAACTTCACGCCTTGCGCCACACCCCTGCGCAAACGCGCTCAAGGATGCCGGATATAGTCCACCAGCGCGATCGTATAGGCATCCGGTTTCCGGTCGAACATACTCACGCCGATCGCCACCAGAAACCCCGCCGGCACGCCGAACACGCCCGAGCTGATCGGCTCGATGCCGAACCATCGCGCGCCTGTGAAGCCCGTCATCTGCGTGAAGAACGGATACGTCGAGACGATGTAATAGATGCACACCACGAGCCCCGCCACCATGCCGGCCACCGCGCCGAGCCGCGTCGTGCGCTTCCAGAACACGCCTAGCACCAGCACCGGAAACAGACTCGACGCCGCCAGCGAAAACGCCGCGCCCACCAGGAACAGAATGTTCCCCGTATTCAGCGACGCAACATACGACGCAAACAGCGCCACCCCCAACAGCAGAATCTTCGAGATCGTCACACGCCGCTGACTCGACGCGGCGGGATCGACCATGTGGTAGTAGACGTCGTGCGACAACGCGTTGGCGATCGTCAGCAGCAAACCGTCGGCGGTCGACAGCGCCGCGGCCAGCGCGCCGGCCGCGATCAAGCCCGACATCACATACGGCAGCCCCGCGATCTCGGGCGCGGCGAGCACCACCATATCCGGCTGCATCTGAATCTCGCTCCAACGCACGATGCCATCGGCGTTCGTATCGGCGAGACTGATCAGGCTCGGCTCCACCTTGCGCCACTGCATCAGCCATTGCGGCAAATCGGCAAAGTGATGACCAACCAGATTGCTCAGAATCTCGTACTTGATCAGCACCGCCAGCACCGGCACCGTCAGATAGAACAGCGCGACGAAAAAGAGCGTCCAGCCGACCGAGCGTCGCGCGGACCCCACCGAAGTCGTCGTGTTATAGCGCGTCAGAATATGCGGCAGGCTCGCCGTACCGAGCGACAAACACAGTAGCAGCGACAGAAAATTGCGCTCGTGAGTGCGCCGGTCCTCATCGCTGACCACGGGAAACGGCTCATGCATCGGCACCGGCGCGGACGCGCGCATCAACATTTCGTCGCGGTGCTGGGTCCAGACGATCTGCGCGGCGGCGGCATCGCGGGGAAACTGTTCAAGCGCCCTTTCACGCTCCTTGATCTCGCGCAACGGACCATTGTGGCGGCGCAAATCGGCGACTTCCTGCGTGAGCCGCGACTTCTCGTCGACGAACGATTGCGGCAACGTGTCGAGCCGGTTCTGCATCAGCGTGGCACGACGTCGATAGTCGTCGCGCACGGTCTGCTCGAGCGGTGCGTCGCGCACCTGCTTCTCGAGCCCTTCCATGCGCTCCATCAAACGCCCGTAGCTGAATTGCGGCACCCAGCCAAGGCCGTCTTTATGCGCGATCATCGACACGGGAATCAGGATCGCCGCGATCAGGATGATGTACTGCGCGACCTGGGTCCACGTGACCGCGCGCATGCCGCCAAGAAATGAGCACACCAGAATGCCCGCGAGTCCGCAGAAAATGCCGACGGCGAAATCCACGCCGATAAAGCGCGTCGCGATCAGGCCGACGCCCTGAATCTGCGCGACCAGATAGACGAACGAGCACAGGATCGCGGCGAGCGCGGCGAGGCCGCGTACCGCGTTGCTCGAAAAGCGCGTGCCGAGAAAATCGGGAATCGTGTAGCGCGCGAGCTTGCGCACGTACGGCGCGAGCAGGAACGCGACGAGGCAATAGCCGCCGGTCCAGCCCATCAGATACGCGAGACCGTCATATCCGGTCGCATAGATCGAGCCGGCCAGCCCGATGAAGGATGCGGCCGACAGCCAGTCGGCCGCCGTCGCCATGCCGTTGAACGCGGACGGCACGCGCCGCCCCGCCACGTAGTATTCGACCAGATCGGAAGTACGCGACAGTACGCCGATCACCGCATACACCGCGATCGGCACGAACAGGAACACGTAGCCGATCCACACGCCGGAACCGGTGGTGCGCTCGATGCGCCACATCAAGTAAATAAACAGCAGGAAGCCGAGCGTATAGAGCGCGTACGAGCGGATCAGCCGGTGCGTGAGCTTCATCGGCTCAGTGTCCGCGCGCGCTCGGCGCGCCGGCATCGGCACTGATGTCCGCACGGGCATCGGCACTCGTGTGCGCGCTGGCATCGGCGCTGGCATCGGCGCTGGCGTCTGCGCTGGCATCCGCATCGAACGCGCGTTGCAGGCGGCGGTCGGCGCGCTGCATCAACGCGATATACACGGCGATCAGCCCGAGGTAGATCAGGATCGCGCCTTGCGCGCCGAAGTAGAACGGCAACCTGAAGCCGCCGACACGCAACTGCGCCAAAGCCGGCGCGATCAGCGGCAACACGAACGACACAATGAAGCCCAACGTCATCAGCGTCGCGATCAGCGCGAGATTGAAACGCCAATACTTTCGATGCGCGCGCGCCATCGCCGCCGAGACCGCAGGCGGTTCGGGCGCGGGATTGAGCGTAGCGTGAGAGAAGTGGTGCGGCGCGGCCATGCGCCTATTTATCAAAAAGCCACCGGGCAGGCAATCGGGATTGTCCGCGCGATGGCATCGATAGCCTCGCCGAAGTGATCAACACGTGATCGACCTCTGCGTCAGGTCAAGAGCGCATCGTTCGACGCACCCTTGCCATCAACCCAGATGACCCGGCGCTCAGAGCGACTCGCCGAGCTGATCGAGAATCGCCGGGTTCTCCAACGTGGACACGTCCTGAGTGATCGCCTCGCCTTTCGCGAGCGAGCGCAACAGGCGGCGCATGATCTTGCCCGAACGCGTCTTCGGCAGGTTCTCGCCGAAGCGGATGTCCTTGGGCTTGGCGATCGGACCGATCTCCTTGCCGACCCAGTTGCGCAGTTCGTTGGCAAGCTTCGCTGCTTCCTCGCCTTGCGGACGCACGCCCTTGAGCACGACGAACGCGCACACGGCTTCGCCGGTGGTCGCATCGGGCCGGCCCACCACCGCGGCTTCGGCCACGAGCGGATTCGACACCAGCGCCGACTCGATCTCCATCGTGCCGAGCCGGTGGCCCGACACGTTGAGCACGTCGTCGATGCGGCCCATGATCGTGAAGTAGCCGGTTTCCTTGTCGCGCACCGCGCCGTCGCCGGCGAGATACAGCTTGCCGCCGAGTTCCTCGGGGAAGTAGCTCTTCTTGTAGCGGTCCGGGTCGCCCCACACGTTGCGCAGCATCGACGGCCACGGACGCTTCATCACCAGAATGCCGCCCTGCCCGTTCGGCACGTCCTGGCCGGTTTCGTCGACGACCGCTGCCATGATGCCCGGCAGCGGCAGCGTGCATGAACCCGGCACGAGCGGCGTGGCGCCCGGCAGCGGCGTGATCATGTGGCCGCCGGTTTCGGTCTGCCACCACGTATCGACGATCGGGCAACGGCCGCCGCCGACGTTCTCGTGATACCACACCCACGCTTCCGGATTGATCGGCTCGCCGACCGTGCCGATGATGCGCAGCGTCGACAGATCGTAGCTCTTCGGATGCACCTTCGGGTCCGCGTCGGCGGACTTGATCAGCGAGCGGATCGCGGTGGGCGCCGTGTAGAACAGCGAGACCTTGTGCTTCGCGATCATGTCCCAGAAACGCCCGGCGTTCGGATAGGTCGGCACGCCTTCGAACATGACCTGGGTGCCACCGAGCGTCAACGGACCATAGGTGATGTAGCTATGGCCGGTGATCCAGCCGATGTCGGCGGTACACCAGAACACGTCGGCGGGCTTCCAGTCGAAGGTCCACTTCATGGTCTGCGCGGCCCACAGCAGATAGCCGCCGGTACTGTGCTGCACGCCCTTCGGCTTGCCGGTCGAACCGGACGTGTAGAGGATGAACAGCGGATGCTCGGCGCCGACCCACTCGGGCGCGCATTGATCCGATTCGGCTTGCGCGAGTTCGTGCATCCACAGGTCGCGGCCTTCGTTCCACGCGACCTTGCCGCCGGTGCGCTGATACACGATCACGCTCGTGACCGCTTCGCAGCCGCCCATCGCGAGGGCTTCGTCGGCGATGTTCTTCAGCGGCAAGGCCTTGCCGCCGCGCATCTGTTCGTCGGAGGTCACCAGCGCGACCGCGCCCACGTCCACCAGCCGCTCGTTGAGCGACTTCGACGAGAAGCCGCCGAACACCACCGAATGCGTTGCGCCGATTCGCGCGCAAGCCTGCATCGCGACGACGGCTTCGATTGACATCGGCATATAGATCACCACGCGGTCGCCCTTCTTCACGCCGCGCTTCTTCAGCGCGTTCGCGAAACGCGACACGCGTTGCAGCAGATCCTGATAGGTGACGTTGGTGACGGTGCCGTCGTCGGCTTCGAAGATGATCGCGACGCGCCCGCCGTTGCCGGCTTCGACGTGACGGTCGATGCTGTTATACGACGCGTTCAGCTGGCCGTCTTCGAACCATGTGTAGAACGGCGCTTGCGATTCGTCGAGCACCTTGGTGAAGGGCTTGCTCCAGCTAAGGGTCTCGCGGGCGAGGCGCCCCCAGAAACCATCGTAATCGCGCTCCGCTTCGGCGGCCAGCGCCCGGTACGCGTCCATGCCGGAGATCGTGGCACCCGCCGCTGCTTCAGCGGAGGGCGGGAAAACACGGCGTTCCTGAAGAACCGATTCAATCGCAGACATCGATAACCCCTTGGTGAAGATGAAACGTAAAACCTTTGGCAGCGCACCCATGGCGCGCCATGTCCTGTTGACGCCGCCATCGGTGACCGACGCGCGGCGCGCTGTCTCCAACCCTCGCGCCTCGATCGCCGATCGCTGCGCCGTGGCTCGCTGGCCTGCGCTGGGCACTCATGCGGCACTGCAATATGAATGCGTGCGAAACCGGCTTACCGCTCTCGTGTTCAAACATAAGCGCTGCAACTTACCGGCCACTTACGCGAGCGGCATCGGCTTGCAAGCGAAAACCCTTAGCCGCTGCCTGGTCGCTGACAAGGCACACGCGACACCTACGCGGAGCCCATGCAGCAACGCACAAGCGGCGCATTCAACGCAACGTACGCATCCTACTCGTTACGTCGCGTTCACGTATTCGAAGCGGCATAAGGCTGCGCCGCAAGGTTGAGCGTCCGCCTCGCGCCTTTACGCTGGCTCGCACGGCCTCTTACAATGCTAACTGAACTAGCCGCCCGGATTCCAGCTTGAATCGCTACGCCCTGCTTCTCATTACCTCGATGCTGCTGGTCGGCAGCAATGTCGGAATCGGTAAATCGATCGTCGAGTTTGTCCCCGTCCCTCTGTTTGCGCTGCTGCGCTTTGTGATCGCGATGGCGGTGCTATGGCCGCTGCTGCGCGTGGCCAAACTGCGCCGCGTCAAGCGCGATGAATGGGTCAATCTGTTTCTGCAGGCGCTGTTCGGCACCTTCGGGTTTACGCTGCTGATGCTCAACGGCGTGCAGCGCACCAGCGCGGTGGCGGCCGGCGTCTGGACGCTGCTGTTGTGGTACGGACTGTCGGCCAGCATCTTTTCGTTCTGGCTGTGGATGAAGGGTATCCGTCACGTGCCGGGCAGCCTCGCAGGCGTCTTCAGCGCCGTGCTGCCGGTGGCCGCGGCGATCTACGGCATCACGTTTCTCGGCGAACGCCCCACGCTCGCGCACGGCTTCGCGCTCGCCTGCGTGATCGCGGGAATCGGGCTGGCGAGTCTGAAAGCCAGACGGGTGCCGCCGCTCGCGTCCTGAACAAGCCGCCGCCCACGCTGCCCGCCGCGCCGCAGCAAATTCACCCGACGCTGTACAATGGCACGCCTGACGCGAGCTGTTCCGGCCTTCCATCGCCGTGCACCGCGGCGTCTGCGCCTGGTTTTGCGTGTCTGATCCACGTGCGTCGTCTGCACGCCGGGTCGGCGAATTTAGTCCGTGTTCCGTCACCTGCGTTTCATCCGACTCTTGCCTATGTCCGCTCCGCGACTCGACTCCGCCCGTCAGCGCCGCCCGATGCGCCCGCTGCCGGTCATCATCTTCATGAGCCGTTGGCTGCAAGTGCCGCTCTACCTGGGCCTGATCGTCGCGCAGGCCGTCTACGTCGTGCTGTTCGTAAAAGAAGTCTGGCACCTGGTCACGGCGTCGATGACGCTCGACGAAACCAACATCATGCTGGTCGTGCTCGGCCTGATCGACGTGGTAATGATCTCGAACCTGCTGATCATGGTGATCATCGGCGGGTATGAAACCTTCGTGTCGCGCCTCGGTGTTGAGGGACATCCGGACGAACCGGAATGGCTCGACCACGTGAACGCCGGCGTGCTGAAAGTCAAATTGTCGATGGCGCTGATCAGCATCTCGTCGATCCACTTGCTGAAGACCTTCATCAGCCCCGATCAGAACACGACTCACACGATCATGTGGCAGGTCATCATCCACGTGGCGTTCCTGGTGTCCGCGCTGGTCATGGCGCTGGTCGACCGCCTCACCACGCACACGCATCCCAAGCATTTCGAAGAGCCCACGGTACTGCACGCCGTGGGTTCCGCAAAACTTTCCACTCCCCTGAAGGCGCACGACTGACCGCACTGCGCTGCGTGTCTGACAACAAGCGCCATTGTCCCCACTGAGCTAGCCATGACCGTCATCAAACAGGAAGATCTGATTCAGAGCATTGCTGATTCGCTTCAGTACATCAGCTATTACCATCCGCTCGATTACATCCAGGCCTTGGGCCGCGCTTACGAACTCGAACAGAGTCCGGCAGCGAAAGATGCGATCGCGCAGATTCTCACCAACAGCCGCATGTGCGCCGAAGGCAAGCGCCCGATCTGCCAGGACACCGGCATCGTCACGGTGTTCGTGAAGGTCGGCATGGACGTGCGTTGGGACGGTGCGACGATGGGCGTCACCGAGATGATCAACGAAGGCGTGCGCCGTGGTTATCTGAACCCGGACAACGTGCTGCGCGCGTCGATCGTGAGCCCGCCGGAAGGTGCGCGCAAGAACACGAAGGACAACACGCCGGCCGTGATCCACTACGAGATCGTGCCGGGTAACACGGTCGACGTGCAGGTCGCGGCCAAGGGCGGCGGCTCGGAAAACAAGTCGAAGTTCGCGATGCTGAATCCGTCGGATTCGATCGTCGACTGGATCCTGAAGACCGTGCCGACCATGGGCGCGGGCTGGTGCCCGCCGGGCATGCTTGGCATCGGCATCGGCGGCACCGCTGAGAAAGCGATGGTGATGGCGAAGGAATCGCTGATGGACCCGATCGACATTCAGGACGTGATCGCCCGCGGCCCGCAGGACTGGATCGAAGAACTGCGCGTGGAACTGCACGAGAAGGTCAACGCGCTCGGTATCGGCGCGCAAGGTCTCGGCGGTCTCGCCACCGTGCTCGACGTGAAGATCATGGCCGCGCCGACGCACGCCGCGTCCAAGCCGATCGCGATCATCCCGAACTGCGCCGCCACGCGTCACGCGCACTTCACGCTGGACGGTTCCGGCGTCGCCAGGCTCGAAGCGCCGTCGCTCGACGCATGGCCGAAGGTGCAGTGGGAACCGAATACGGAAACGAGCAAGCGTGTCGATCTGAACACGCTGACGCCGGAAGAAGTGGCCGGTTGGAAGCCCGGCCAGACGCTCCTGCTGTCGGGCAAGATGTTGACGGGCCGCGACGCCGCGCACAAGCGCATCGCCGACATGCTGGCGAAGGGCGAAAAGCTGCCGGTCGACTTCACGAACCGCGTGATCTACTACGTCGGTCCGGTCGATCCGGTGCGTGACGAAGCGGTCGGCCCGGCAGGCCCGACCACCGCAACGCGTATGGACAAGTTCACCGAGACGATGCTGTCGCAAACCGGTCTGATTTCGATGATCGGCAAGGCCGAGCGCGGACCGGTCGCGATCGAGGCGATCAAGAAGCACAAGGCCGCGTATCTGATGGCCGTGGGCGGCGCAGCATACCTCGTGTCGAAGGCGATTCGCAGCGCAAAGGTTCTGGCGTTCGAAGATCTCGGCATGGAAGCGATCTACGAGTTCGACGTGCAGGACATGCCGGTGACGGTCGCGGTCGACTCGAACGGCACCTCCGTGCACCAGACCGGCCCGAAGGAATGGCAAGCAAAAATCGGCAAGATTCCGGTCGCGGCGGTCTAATGAATCGCCGTTGACGCCTGTCACGTGAGTCGAAAAGCCGGGGCTGCAATCCCGGCTTTTTTTATGGCCGCGCGACAAGGTGCGCGATACCTGAAAACAATGTCAAAAGATCGGTCTGTTTCCTTGGCTTTTTCAGGTATGGCGTTTATTGTTGTTGGAAATTCAAAGTGCCCACATAAGGAAATATCATGCAAGGCGACAAGAAAGTTATCGAGTATCTGAACTCGCAGCTGAAGAACGAATTGACGGCCATCAACCAGTACTTCCTGCACGCGCGGATGTACAAGCACTGGGGTCTCGACAAACTCGGCAAGCACGAATACGACGAATCGATCGGCGAAATGAAGCACGCCGACTGGCTCATCGAGCGCATTTTCATGCTCGACGGCCTGCCGAATCTGCAAGACCTGCACAAGCTTTTGATCGGCGAGGAAACCAAGGAAATCCTCGAATGCGATCTGAAGCTCGAGCAGATTTCGCAAGGCACCTGCAAAGAAGCCATCGTGTATTGCGAGTCAGTTCGCGATTTCATCTCGCGCGAAATCTTCGTGAAGATTCTCGACGACACGGAAGAGCACATCGACTGGCTCGAAACCCAACTCGACCTGATCGACAAGGTCGGCATCCAGAACTACCAGCAAAGCGCAATGGGTTCGGTCGAATCCTGATCGAGCCGCGCTGAAATTGCCCGCGCGCTGGCCCATGGGTCTGCCCATTTGCGACGGCATTCGAGATGGCCTGCGCCGCGCGGGCGATATACTTGCGCACTTTCCCGTTTTTGCGGGTTCACCTTGACCCCCGCGCCACGCGCATTCTCTTCGCCTATGCCTGCACAATCGCCGTCCCCGACTGTCCGGACATTTACCTCGGGCGCCGTTTCGCGCGCGCCGGTCGGCATTTTCGATTCGGGTCTGGGCGGTTTGTCGGTGCTAAGAGCGGTCCGGGCGCAACTGCCTGACGAATCGATCCTGTACGTCGCCGACTCGCTCTACGCGCCCTACGGCGAGCGCGACGACGACTTCATCGCCGACCGTACGCTCGCGATCGGCGAATGGCTGGTCAAGCAGGGCGCGAAAGCGCTGGTGGTCGCGTGCAACACCGCAACCGCCCAGTCGATCGCGCTGGTTCGCGAAAAGCTGCCTATTCCGCTGGTGGGCGTCGAACCCGGCGTCAAACCTGCCGCGCTGCAGTCGAAAACCCGTGTCGCCGGCGTGCTCGCTACGCAGGTGACCTTGCGCAGCGCCCGCTTTCAGGGACTGCTCGAGCGCTACGCCGCGGATTGCCGCTTTCTGTGCCAGCCAGGCCACGGGCTCGTGCAGGCCGTCGAACGTTGCGATGTCGGCTCGGCCGAGTTGCGCGCGCTGCTGCGCGATTACCTTCAGCCGATGCTCGATGCGGGCGCCGACACGCTGGTGCTCGGCTGCACCCACTATCCGTTTCTCGATGCGGCGATCCGCGATATCGTCGGCGATCGGCTCACGCTGATCGACACGAGCTTGGCCATCGCGCGTCAATTGGAACGCGTGCTGGATCAGCATGGCCTGCGCGCCGCTACGGAAAGCGCCTGTTCTGCTCTGCCCCGTTTTTATTCGACCGGCGACGGCACCCATCAGCAACAGCTTGCGGCAACCCTCTTGCACATCGACGCAACAGTCGAGCGCGTGCAGATCCAGTCGCGCCGCACGGCAGCGCCGGATTCCCAGGCGGCATAAAGCCCTCTGACGCGGCGGTATAGCGCCGTCGCAGCGCGTTTTTGCCTACCTTTCAGGCACATTCGCGCCAATCCTGTCGCCCGCGCCGAACGCTATCCTTAGACGAAACCCTTCTAACAGTCTGGTTTTGTTACAAAAAATCACGCAGGAGGCTTGCCAAACGGCCCAAACAAAATGATAATAATTCCCATTAACGTTAGCTATGACGCCCTGCCATGATTGTCTGTGTCTGCAAGTCTGTTTCTGACCGCACGATCCGTTCCGCGATCGCGGATGGCGTCGACTCGTTCGACGAGCTTCAGTTTGAACTCGGCGTCGCTTCCTGCTGCGGCAAATGCGAAGAGTCCGTGCGCGACGTCATGCTGCAAAGCGGCGTGTGCGCAAGCCGTTGCGGCGTCGAGCATCATTCGCAGGCCGTACCTCTCACGTTCTACGAACGCAAGGCCGCCTAAAGCCAGCTTTCGGGGCGCGGCGCGAGCCGTGCCCGGAGTGCTCAACGCCCCACGGCCTGATGCGCCGCTTCACGCGCTGCATTACGCGTCATTCCACTGCCGTCAGCAAGCCAGTATTCGTACCAGCCAGCTACCCGCTCACTCGTCAAAAGGAGTTCGAGATGGAATTGCTGATTGGTTTCGTGACTACTTTGTTTATTTCGCTGCTGATCTTCCGAACATGACGATGTCTTGTCTGACGCGCTGCTTCGACAGCGCGCTGCCACGCTAACATGCAGGCCTCGCCTACCGTTTCCGCCAGCGCCACGCCGGCCTCGCCCTCTCGTACGAATTCCCGCGCGTTGACCGCAACCGCCGTAGTGGCGGTAGTTCACGTTGCGCTGCTTGCCGTGATCATGACGTTGCGTCATGAACCCGTGCAGCCTACGCTCGAATCACACGTGATGACCGCGCAATTGCTGCCGCCAGCGCCGCTCGCCGCGCCGGTCGCGATGCAGTCGCTCGCGCCGCCCCCGCCGAAGCCAACGCCGCCGGTTCATACGAAACCCAAGGTCCAGCCGAAGCCGACACCGACGCCCAAGCCATCGCCTACCCCATTGCCCGAGGCGGCCGCGCCATCGCCGACGCCTGTCGCGGCCCCGGATCCGACGCCGCCTACGCCCGCCGCACCGGCGGCACCGCCGGCCGCGGCGGCGCCCGCGATCGGCCGTCAGACGATGGAGATCAGCGCGCCGAAGAACGTCGCGCACCTCGACTGCAATATCGCCAAGCCCGACTACCCATCGCTATCGAAGCGGCGCGGCGAAACCGGTACGGCGTCGGTGAGGTTCGTGGTCGGCCTGAGCGGAAAGCTCGAAAACATCGAGTTGAAGAAGAGCAGCGGCTTCAACCGTCTTGACGATGCCGCGCTCGCCGCCGTGCATGCGAGCGCCTGCAAACCCTACGTTGAAAACGGCCAGCCGGTTCGGGCCGCATATACCCAGCCTTTCGACTTCAATCTGACCGATTGAGGCAGCTTTTAAAAATAAGGAATTGCAATGCAGAACTACGGATTGGCGCACGTTTGGGCGCAAGGGGACTTCGTGACGCGCGGTATCGCGCTCGCGCTGTTGATCATGTCGGTGATGTCGTGGAGCGTGATCGTCATCAAAGGCTGGAATGTGATGCGCCTGAAGCGTCTCACGAAGAATGCCGAGCAGGCGTTCTGGCATTCGGACGATCTCGCCGACGGCGTGAAGAAACTCGGCGCCGGTTCGTCGACGCCGCACGACAATCCGTTCCTCGCGCTGGCGCTGTCGGGCCAGGAAGCGGCCGATCATCATCATCAGACGCAGCCGCATCTGCACGACCGCATGGACGTGTCGGACTGGGTCACGCGCTGCCTGAAAGACACGATGGATGAAAGCGTCGCGCGCATGCAGAGCGGCCTCGCAATTCTCGCGTCGATCGGCAGCACGGCGCCGTTCGTCGGTCTGTTCGGCACGGTGTGGGGCATCTATCACGCGCTGCTGGCGATCGGCGCAAGCGGCCAGTCGTCGATCGACCAGGTCGCCGGTCCGGTCGGCGAAGCGTTGATCATGACCGCATTCGGTCTGTTCGTCGCGATCCCGGCGGTGCTCGGCTACAACGCGCTGACGCGCGCCAACAAGGCGGTCGTCGCCAAACTGAGCCGCTTTGCGCATGGCCTGCATGCGTTCTTCGTGACGGGCGCGCGTCTGTCGTCGTCCAAGCGCGGCGACGGCCTGCGTCTCGCGACCCGCACGAACTGATCGACGAGGCACTCCGATGGCAATGAGCCCCTTCGCCGGCGACGATGACGACGGCCTGATGAACGAAATCAACATGACGCCGCTCGTCGACGTGATGTTGGTTCTCCTGATCGTCTTCATGGTGACGATTCCGGTGATTCGTCACGCGGTCAAAATCGATCTGCCGCATGCGAGCAGTCAGAAGGAAGAGACGAAGCCCGCGCAAGTGACGGTCGCGATCGACGCGGACGGCAACGTCCTGTGGAACGACCAGAAGGTCGACGAAGCAGCGTTGAGCGCGAAGATTGCAGAGGCCGCGCAAGCGAGCCCGCAGCCGGAACTGCATCTGGACGCGGACCGCAAGGTGCCGTACGAGAAAGTGGCGCAACTGATGTCGGCGGCGCAGGCCGGCGGCCTCACGAAGATCGGCTTCGTCACGCAGCCCAAGGGCAAGTAAGCAGGCAACCAGGCCGACAAGCAACGCTGCAAGAAGCGCTGCAAGCGAGCACGCGGCGCTTTACACAGCGCCTGCCGAAAAGCGCAGAAAAGCCCTTGCAACAAGGGCCAAAAAGTAAAAGGCCCTCATCGTCAGATGAAGGCCTTTTTTTGTGCGCACTCGGCGCCTTCGGGCGGCGGGCTCACTTGCCATTTGAAGATTGATAGCTGGAGTCACCGCATGCGACAGCCGTGATCGACACGGACAGCGCGGTCAGCCCTATCAGGCCCGCTATGATAGCGGCCATGAGTTTCCGCATAAGAGACTCCTTAGCGAAGGGATTCCACTATAGGCCTGTGAGCGCGCGCATTCAAGCAAACGGCCATTGAAAGTACTCATGACAAGCCACGCTTAAATGCTAAAAGCGATATAGCGTTGCGGAAGGCCAGCTAGGGCGCAACTGCAAGCGACGGTTGCGCCGCGGCCTTTTCCTCCCATGCCGGACATTCGCCCATGATGTGTTTGCCGTCGTCCGGATCGAGCATCTCGACCAGATAATCGACGAACGCGCGCACCGCCGGCACCATCCCCTGGCGCGACACGAATACGGCGTACAACTGCGGCGTCGGAAAGGTCCAGCCCGGCATGACCGGCGACAATTGCCCCGCGCGCAACGCGGCACCGTACATCATCTCCGGCAGCGCGGCGATGCCGACGCCGGAGAGCACCGCCTCGCGAATCGTCATCAGATCGGCGGTCACGAGTCGCGGCTCGTGTTCATGCGCGTGACGCGTGCCGTCGGGCGAGATCAGGTTGTAGACGTGGCGTCCGTCGCTGGTCGGTACGTCGAGCGTTTCGAAGCGGCTCAGATCGGCTGGCAACAGCGGCGGCGCATTCTGCTGCAACAGACTCGGCGCGCCCACCAGCATCTGCTGCGTGCGCCACAGCGGCCGCACGACGATGTTGGCGTTTTCCGGCGGGTCGGAGCGCACGCGCAGCGCGACGTCGATCGAATCCTCGAACAGATCGACCACGCGGTTCGTCACCCGCATCACCACCCGCACTTCGGGATAGCGATGCATGAATTCCGGCAGGATCGTCGACAGGATGGTCTGCGAGATCGTGACCGGCACGCTGACGCGCACGGTGCCGCGCGGCGACGCGCGCAGTTGCTGCACGACGTTGACCGCCGCCTTCGCCTCGCTCAGCATCGCCTGACAATGCTGGTAAAACAGTTGGCCGGCTTCGGTCAGCGCCAGCTTGCGCGTGGAGCGCTGCAACAGGCGCACGCCCAGCGACGCTTCCAGCTCGGTCAGCCGGCGCGACAGGCGCGACTTGGAGATGCCCAGCACCCGTTCGGCGGCGGAAAAACCGCCATGTTCGACGACCTGCGAGAAGTACATCAGGTCATTCAGGTTGTGTGAATCGATCTTCATCTCATCGTTCCATTAATAGAACAATCCATTGCGTGACGGCGGCTGGCACCTCTAAAAACGGTCCCTATAATAGCTCGATGTTTCAAAAATGACGCTATTCCCCATTTTTCAAGGTGACTTTGATGAGCACGACACGCACGATCGAACGCACGTTTCCCGCCGTTCGCACGACCGAAGGCGGCGGCTTTATCGTCTACCGCCCGTTTCCGACCCGTTTGCTGATGGACTTCGATCCGTTCCTGCTGCTCGACGAAATGGGCCCGATCGACTACGCGCCGGGCGAGGCCAAAGGCGCGCCCGACCATCCGCATCGCGGCTTCGAAACGGTCACGTACGTGCTGGAGGGCCAGTTGGGCCATAAGGATTCCGCGGGCCATTCCGGCACGCTGCACGCCGGCGACGTGCAATGGATGACCGCGGGCGCGGGCGTCGTGCATAGCGAGATGCCGGACCCGTCGTTCGTGCGGACCGGCGGACGCGTGCACGGGCTGCAACTGTGGGTGAATCTGCCGCGTCGCGACAAGATGATCGCGCCGCGCTACCAGGAGATACCGTCATCGAGCATTCCGGTGGCGACGTCCGCGGACGGCAAGGTGCGTGTCAAGGTGATCGCCGGCGAAGCGCTCGGCGTGAAGGCGGCGATCGAAACGCGCACGCCGATCCTGTATCAGCATTTCTCGCTGCAACCGGGCGCGACGATCCGCCAGCCGGTGCCGGCCGACTATCGCGTGTTCGCGTATAGCCTGGCCGGCACGGGCTTCTATGGCGAAGGCGAAGCACGTCAGCAAATCGACGCGCAGAAGATGGTGGTGTTTCAGAACGACGGCGACGCCGTCACGCTGACCGCCGGCGAGGAGCCGCTCGAGGTGCTGCTGCTGGGCGGCGTGCCGCTGAAGGAGCCCGTGGTGCGCTACGGCCCGTTCGTGATGAATACCGAGGACGAGATCCGCCAGGCCGTCGTCGATTACCAGGCCGGGCGCATGGGCGCGATCACGCACTGAGCGACGGTGAAGCACGCGCCGCCATTTAAGGATCGCGGCGGCCAGCTTGTGGATCGCCCGGCATCGCGACATGCCGCCGCTGACAACACGGGTGGCACGAGTAGCGTCCAACGCGCCGCTCGCGTCGGGGTTCATTCAAACCAGACATAGATCAGCCCGAGGCACTCAGGCCGGTAATTTCGTTCACAATAGCGTTTCATGCCGCGCGCCACGCCGTTCACCACAATGAGTCGTGGCGCGCGGCGATTTTCCGTCCTGTTCAGGAGCGCGCATGGCAGAGTCCACCGTCACCGCCCACATCGGTTCAACGAATTTCCGAGTCCTTTTGGACGACGGCAAGCACACGTGGCTGGCCGACGAACCCCAGTCGCTCGGCGGCGGCGATCGCGGGCCGGCGCCCGTTTCGCTGTTGCTGTCGAGCCTCGGCGCCTGCACGTCTATCACACTGAAGATGTACGCTCAGCGCAAGGAATGGCCATTGACGGAGGTGCGCGTGACGCTCTCGTTCGAAACCGGCGACGCGGGCTCGACCATCGACCGCAAGATCGTGCTCGAAGGCGATCTGTCCGACGAGCAGCGGGAACGGCTCTTGCAAATCGCCAATGCGTGCCCGGTTCACAAGATCCTCTCGAATTCGATCACGATCCGTTCGGGTCTCGTCATCGCGTAACGCGGCGATGGCCCGCAGGGCGCGCCCACGCTGACAGGGGGCACACGTATTGCAACGCTTTCACAGGAAGCCGCCGACTTGAATTTCGAACACCTTATCCAGATCAACGACCCGTTGAATCCCTTTGTCGACTCGATGACCCGCGAGCAGTTGTGGGAGGGGCTCGTGCTGCGCGCCGAGCAGCCGCAACTGTTCGTGATGGGACTCGACAGCTGCACGATTCTGTCGCGCGACGGCAATGTCCTCGAGCGGGAGCTGCACTACGGCCAGGCCACCGTGCGCGATCGCGTCACGCTGCAGGAGAGCCAGAGCGTGCGCTACGACATTCTGCCAACCGCAGACTACGTCGGCGGCTCGCTGACGATGACCATCGAACAGCCGGACGAGCTGCAGCTGTTCCTGCGCTTCGAGTACGCGACCACGCTGCCGGTCTCCACCGACCAGGACGCGGTGCAGACGCAGGAAATCGTCAAGTCGGCGTATCGGGAGAACGATATCGATACGGTGCGGCTGATCCGCCAGTTTGTGCAGACCAGGCAGGAGCCCGGTTCGCTGCATTGAATCCGGCGCGGGAGCGCTGCCCGCGCCGCTGTGTCCGCTGCGCTTACGCCCTGCGGGGCCGCCGGCTGAAGGCGATCTTCCCCTGTTCTTCCACGCCCCTTTCGTTTAGCTATCAGAACTCGGATCCGATGAATTTCTCTTTCTTGTAAATAGGAATGGTTATCATTTAGAATCAATCCATCGAATCGACCAACAAGCTAAAACGAATGACCGATCTCACCCGCCCTTCCACACTCAGCCTGCACCGCCCGGCGGCCGCGCTGACCAGCCGTCCGAAATCGTCGACGGCGAGCGCACCCGCCGCGAAGCCTGCCGCGGAGCGTGCAAACGGTTCGGGCGAGACGACGGAACGAGTCGTACGCAGCGACGCATTGCTGCAAGGACATAGTCACGTCAGCATCGTGCACAACGGCGAAACCTACCAGCTGCGTGCCACGCGCTTAGGCAAGCTGATCCTGACGAAGTAACAACGAACAGAGGTAAGTACCGGGTATTGTGGGGACCACCTCCTCGAGAGGTGTTGGGCATTAGCCAGCCACGACGGCTTGCACGTGAGAACTAGACCCCTTCGTGCAGATACCAAGCCAGCCGTCGCAGCCAGCCAGGCCGCTTTTTTGGTTCTCACCCGATGCGGATGCACGAAACGTCGTGTGCCGCTGATGCAGAAAATGAAAGAGCCGTGGGATGTTGCCATCTCCACGGCTTTTTTGTTTGTGTGGCGCGGCCAGTGTTCCAACGAACGCGGCACGGCCGGAATAAAGCTTCTGGCTTACTTCGAAGCCCAGCCCCAGAACATCAACCACCACGCGCTATCGACCACGGCCAGTGCGGCGGCGAACCACATCATCGCGAGGCTGCGCTGCACGAAGCGCTCGCTATAGCGACGCGTGACGAGCCACGCAAGCCATGCGCTCCACAGGTTAGCGATCAGCAGAATCGCGAGACGCAGATCCGACGCCCACCACAGCGGCACATGTTCCGCACGCAGCAGCGACAACGTCGTGGCCGACAGCCCAAGGAACACACCCGCGCCGGCGATCGGAATCAGCCCTTGCGTCAGATGATGCAGACGCACCGCGCTGAAACGCCCGAGCATGCGCGTCGCGCCCGTCAGCAACAGCAGCAGCGCGGTGCCGTATACCAGCGCGGTCGCGAGGATGTAGCCGATCACCATCGTGCCGTCGAGCCAGGAAAACACGTCGTTCTGTTCGGGGTAATGCGTGAACAGGAACCACGGCGCGTTGGTGTCGAGCGGCCAGGTGATGTCGTGATCGACCAGCCACGTGGCGAAGAACATCTTCAGGTCGACGAACCAGCGCGACGCGGTCCAGTGGAACGCGCCGATCGCGATGCCGAGCAGGCCGTACAGGATCAACGCGGTGTCCCACGGGTTCGCCCGCTTGTCGCCGAGCTGCACGACTTCCGACGACGGCGCGCGCCACGTCAACGCAATCGCGTCGCGGTGCCCGCTGCAACGGCCGCACATATGGCAGTCCGCCGCCCCCTTCATATTGCGCAGCGGCACGAGCGGCGCGCAATTGATCGGAATCACGCGATGCCCATGCTCGCCGTTCCTGTACGAACGCCGCCAGGCGTCTTCATCGACTTTGTAGTGGAACGGCGCAAGGCGTGCCAGAAGCGAAAAAACCCCGTTGACGGGGCACAGGTACTTGCACCAGACGCGCTTCTCCCGTCCATAAAGCAAGCCGATGATAATCGCCGCGAAGGTCGAGCCACCGAGCACCAACAGCACGGCCTTCGGATACTGGTAGACGCTCACCATCTGCCCGTAGATGGTGGTGATGCCGAACGCGACGAACGGCCAGCCGCCCCAGCGCATCCAGTGCGGGATCGCCCAGCCGCGGCCGAACTTGCTGGCGAATTCGGCGAGCGCGCCTTCCGGACACAGCACGCCGCACCAGACCCGGCCGAGCATCACCATCGACAGCAACACGAACGGCCACCAGATGCCCCAGAACACGAACTGCGCGGCGAGCGTCAGGTTGGTCCACAGATGCGCGGTGTCGTCCGGCAGCGGCATCACCGCCGGCACGATGATCAGAAACGCGTACACCGCCACCACAACCCATTGAATGCCGCGGATCACGGCGCCGTGACGCTGCATCCATTGGCCGGCCGCCGCAAGACGACCCGGCCGGGTCATCACGGCGCTCATGCGGCGCGCCCTGCCGCTTGCTGCGCCGGCTTGCGATTCGCACGACGCAACAGCAGATAAACGACCGCCCAGTACACCGCGTACGCCAGCAGATTCATCAGCGCCGGATGAGCGCGATAGCCAGTCAGCGTCGCGACCAGTGAACCGAAGGTGTTCGAGTCGTCGAGGATCGCCGACGAATTCCACAACTGGTCGACAATCGTCGGCAGGATTTCCTTGTCGATCAGCTTGTCGACACCGGTCTGGAACAGGCCCGCGCCTAGGAACAGCAGCATGATTTCGGTGACGCGGAAGAAGAGCCGCCATGAGAAGAACTTGCCGCCCAGTTGCAGCAAGTAGAAAGTCAGGAACGCGAGACCAAGGCCGATCACGACCGCCAGCATCTGATTGCCGTCGACGTGACCCGACTGGCCGAAGCCGAGGCCGTACAGGAAGATCACCGTTTCGCTGCCTTCACGCGCGATCGCCAGCGCCACCAGCAACGCGACGCCCCACCAGTTCGAGTCGCGCTGGCTCTTTCGCAGCGACTGTTCCATGTCGCGCTTCAGGGACCGGCCGTGCTGCTTCATCCACAGCACCATCTGCACGATCAGCACACAGGCGACCAGCACCATCGCGGTCTGGAAGTAATCCTGCGCGTCGCCGGAAAGCACTTCGGTGAAGCCGACCAGCGCCGCGCCGAGCGCCACCGCCGCGATCACACCGGCCGCGACGCCGCCCCACAGGTACGGCAAGCCGCGGCGCGCATCGTCGTCGCCATTTTTCAACCACGCGTACAGGATGCCGACGACCAGCAAGGCCTCGACGCTTTCCCGCCACACGATGAATAGAATCTGACCCATTCAAGCTCTCCCTTCTATCCTTTCTGCTGCTTGACTGCCTGAGCGAACGCGGCACTCGCCGAGCGCTCGCGCTTGCGTCTCAAGCGATTACTTCGCGACGATCACGCCCTGCGCCTGCTGGTGGAAATCGTCGAAAAACTTGTATTCGCCCGGCTCCAGCGGAGCAATCACGACGAACGAATCCGCGCCCGGCGCCAACACCTTTTCTTTACGAAGCTGCACGCTTTCGAATTCGGCTGCGCCTTTGCCGGTGTTGCGCACTTCGATCTTGATACGCTGCCCCGCCGGCACTTCGATACGGGCCGGGTTCAGCTTGCCGTCGTTCATTTCCAGCTTGAAGGTCGGCAGGTCGGCTGCGTGGGCGGTGCCCGCGAGCAACATCGTGGCGGCGAGCATCGCGATCTTTCGGTTAATTCTCATTAGCCTTTCCGGAAAACGCGGCGCGCCGATCTCGATCGTCCGCGCGCCGCCTGCTGCATTCATTCACTCATTCGCCCGTTCGTCGATCTGCGGCCGCGCGCTCAAGCATGGCTGCGCAGCGTGACCGGCGGCAATCGACCGATCAGTAGCCGCCCTTCTTGCCGATGCCGGCGAAGGTGAAGTCGTACTCGAGCGTGATCGGCTTGAACCACGGGCCCACGCCGGTTTCCTTGTCGACGTGACGGCCGAAAGCCATATGGCCTGTCTGCATCGGCGCTTCGACGATCATCTTCAGGTGATACTTGCCCGGGCCTTGCAGCTTGACGTTGTCGCCATAGTGCGGACCGTCGTTGGCGACCATCGCCATCATGTCGCCCTTCTGCGTCTGATTCGAGCCGGCTTTCGTCAGCTCATAACGCACTTGCAGATACGGCATCCAGTCGCCTTCGGCAAAACCGGTCGGGTTGTTCTTGACCGCGTGGATGTCGGCTTCGAGGTGGATGTCCGAGTCCGACGCCTTGCGCATCATGCCTTCCGGTTCCATCGTGATCGGCTGCAGGTAGACCGCGCCGATTTCCATGCCGCCCTGGATCTGCTGCTTGCCGATCGGGTATTCCGCGGCCGTCGCCGAAAGAGCCGCCACTGCGGCCACCGCTGCGGCGCCACCGCGCACAAATGAAGAAATCCGCATTGAAACTCCTTGTTTTTATCAGACTGGAATCGAACCCATTGGAACAGTGCGTTGCGCATGCCTGATGCGGCGGTCCCACCATCCTTCAGCAGGGGCGATCGACCGGAAGAAACCGCATATACGAACTTTAAATGCGAACCATTCTCAATATTGGGCGAGTTTATCATTGATCGCCACGGAGAACAATTCAGGACGCACGCAAAGCCTTGTCGCAATAGGGTCTTAAGGCAGATTTAAGGAAGCGCGTGTGAGGGAACGTGCTGGGGCGTCAGGCGGATTTTCCGGCTGCAATGGACAGGGCGGCACATTGCCGCGCCCTGCGGTGGAAAGCGGCTTTATTCGATGCCGGGGACGTGGTCGCCGACGTTCGCGCCGAACACGCGCTGACGCAGCAGCGCCAGTTGGTCGCGGGTCTGCGCGGCCTTTTCGAACTCGAGGTTCCTGGCGTGCTCCATCATCTGCTTTTCGAGGCGCTTGAGCTCCTTGGCGAGCTGCTTCTCGGACATGTCCTCGAATTTCGCGCGCGTCTGCTGCTCCTTCAGTTCGGCGCGCGCATCGTCGACGTTGTACACGCCGTCGATGATGTCGCGAATGCGCTTGACCACCCCGCGCGGCGTAATGCCGTGCTCGACGTTGAAGGCGATCTGCCTGGCGCGCCGCCGCTCGGTTTCGTCGATCGCGCGGCGCATCGAGTCCGTCACCTTGTCCGCGTACAGAATCGCCTTGCCGTTCACGTTGCGCGCCGCCCGGCCGATGGTCTGGATCAGCGAGCGCTCGGCGCGCAGAAAGCCTTCCTTGTCCGCGTCGAGAATCGCGACCAGCGACACTTCCGGGATATCCAGCCCTTCGCGCAGCAGGTTGATCCCGACCAGCACGTCGAAGGTGCCCAGCCGCAGATCGCGGATGATCTCGACCCGCTCCACCGTGTCGATGTCGCTGTGCAGATAGCGCACCTTGACGCCGTGGTCGGCCAGAAATTCGGTCAACTGCTCGGCCATCCGCTTGGTCAGCACCGTGACCAGCACGCGGTCGCCGACCTTGACGCGCTCGTTGATCTCGCCGAGCACGTCGTCGACCTGGCTGCGCGCCGGCCGAACTTCGATTTCCGGATCGACGAGACCGGTCGGGCGCACCAGTTGCTCGGCCACCTGCCCGGCTGTTTTCTTTTCGTAATCCGCCGGCGTGGCCGACACGAACACGACCTGGCGCATCTTGCGCTCGAACTCGTTGAACTTGAGCGGCCGGTTATCGAGCGCCGACGGCAGGCGAAAGCCGTAGTCGACCAGATTCTCCTTGCGCGCCCGGTCGCCGTTGTACATGCCGTTCAACTGGCCGATCAGCACGTGCGATTCGTCGAGCATCATGATCGCGTCCGGCGGCAGGTAGTCGACCAGCGTCGGCGGCGGCTCGCCGGGCGCCGCGCCGGAGAAATGCCGCGAGTAGTTTTCGATGCCCTTGCAGAAACCCAACTCCTGCAGCATTTCCAGGTCGAAGCGGGTGCGCTGCTCGAGCCGCTGCGCTTCGACCAGCTTGCCGTCGCTATAGAAGAATTCGAGCCGCTCGCGCAACTCGGTCTTGATCGTTTCGACCGCGCGCACCACGGTATCGCGCGGCGTCACATAGTGCGACGACGGATACACGGTAAAGCGCGGAATCTTCTGCCGCACGCGGCCGGTGAGCGGATCGAACAGTTGCAGCGTGTCGATTTCGTCGTCGAACAATTCGACACGCACCGCCATCTCGGCGTGCTCCGCCGGGAAGATATCGATCGTGTCACCGCGCACGCGGAACGAGCCGCGCTGGAAGTCGGCTTCGTTGCGGTTGTACTGCATCGCGATCAGCCGCGCGATGATGTCGCGCTGACCGAGCTTGTCGCCGGTGCGCAGCGTCAGAATCATCTTGTGATATTCGGACGGATTGCCGATACCGTAAATCGCCGACACCGTGCCGACGATCACCACGTCGCGCCGCTCCATCAGGCTCTTGGTGGCCGACAGCCGCATCTGCTCGATATGCTCGTTGATCGACGAGTCCTTTTCGATGAACAGGTCGCGCTGCGGCACGTAGGCTTCCGGCTGATAGTAGTCGTAGTACGACACGAAGTACTCGACCGCATTGCGCGGAAAGAACTCGCGGAACTCCGAATAAAGCTGCGCGGCGAGTGTCTTGTTCGGCGCGAACACGATCGCCGGGCGGCCGAGCCGCGCGATCGTGTTGGCCATCGTGAAGGTCTTGCCGGAGCCGGTTACGCCGAGCAGCGTCTGGAACGAGAGCCCGTCCTCGACGCCTTCGACGAGCGTGTCGATCGCCGTCGGCTGGTCGCCGGCGGGCGGATACGGCTGATAGAGCTGAAACGGCGAGCCTTCGAACGTGACGAATTTGGATTCGTCGAGCGTTTCTTCGGCTTCAGTCAGGTGGTGTTCGGACATGGGGACGGCACCGGGCCTTGGGCAAAGGACCATTCTAACGGGTTGCGGGAAACGCGGATTGAGCGGGTCCGCGTAGGGTTGAGGAAGTCGTCTGGGAAGTCGCGGGCGGGTTTGCGGCCGATCGCCGGAGCACTGCTATGGCCCTTTGCTCGGACCAATCGAGTCTTTCCGGTTATGCGCAGAGCGGCCATAAGGGGCGTTCGTGGGATGGACCGGGAGCCGGCTGGCGGCTGTCGCCAGTCGGCGTCCGCGCAGAGCTGTTCTCGCCATATGACGCCGGAGTGCCTGTTTTTCAAGCAAATAATTGCCTCCTGCTGGTCTTGTCGCCCGAAAAACGCTCGCGGATTCGTTACAATGCGAAGTTACGCTCGCTCGCCGCCATCCGCCACCTGTCCGCGTTCTGCATCAGACGCCTCAGGCTGGGCCGCCCGCGCTCGGAGCCGCCCTCTTTTCACTACTGCTGCCCACCCACCATGTCTCTGTTCTCCGCCGTCGAACTTGCTCCCCGCGACCCGATTCTGGGCCTGAACGAAGCTTTCAACGCCGATACGCGCGCCACCAAGGTCAATCTCGGCGTTGGCGTGTACTTCGATGAAGAAGGCAAGATTCCGCTGCTGCGCGCCGTGCGCGAAGCTGAAAAGGCCCGCGTCGAAGCTGCGCTGCCGCGCGGCTATCTGCCGATCGAAGGCATCGCCGCTTACGATGCAGCCGTGCAGAAGCTGCTGCTCGGCAACGACTCGCCGCTGATCGCAGCGGGCCGTGTCGTCACGGCGCAGGCACTGGGCGGCACGGGCGCGCTGAAGATCGGCGCGGACTTCCTGAAGCGCCTGAACCCGGCGGCCAAGGTCGCGATCAGCGATCCGAGCTGGGAAAACCACCGCGCGCTGTTCGAAGGCGCAGGCTTCCAGGTCGAGTCGTACCCGTACTACGACGCGCACACGCATGGCGTGAACTTCGCAGGCATGTTGAGCGCGCTGGACGGCTACGCCGCAGGCACGGTCGTCGTGCTGCACGCGTGCTGCCACAACCCGACCGGCGTCGACCTCACCGTCGATCAATGGAAGCAGGTGGTCGAAGTCGTCAAGGCGCGCGATCTGGTGCCGTTCCTCGACATCGCGTACCAGGGCTTCGGCGACAACATCGAATCGGACGCCGCAGCCGTGCGTCTGTTTGCGGCATCGGAACTGAACGTGTTCGTCTCGTCGTCGTTCTCGAAGTCGTTCTCGCTGTACGGCGAGCGTGTCGGCGCGCTGTCGATCATCACGGCAAGCAAGGAAGAAGCCGCACGCGTGCTGTCGCAACTGAAGCGCGTGATCCGTACGAACTACTCGAACCCGCCGACGCATGGTGGCTCGGTGGTCGCAGCGGTGCTCGCCTCGCCCGAACTGCGCGCCACGTGGGAAAAGGAACTGGCCGAAATGCGCGACCGTATCCGCGCAATGCGCAATGGTCTGGTTGAGCGCCTGCGGGCGAGCGGTGTGGATCGCGACTTCAGCTTCGTGAACGCACAGCGCGGCATGTTCTCGTACTCGGGTCTGACGGCGCCGCAAGTGGACCGTCTGCGCGAAGAGTTCGGCATCTATGCCGTGGGCACGGGCCGCATCTGCGTGGCTGCGCTGAACACGCGCAACCTCGACACAGTGGCTAACGCGATTGCTCACGTGTTGAAGTAACGCATTTCAGAGCGCGGACGTTCGTCGCCCGCTCTGCTGGAACTGCTTGTGAAAAGCGGCGCCCTTTCAGAAAGGGCGCCGTTTTTTATTGCTGAACGCCGCCGCCCTTTCAGCGCGCATCGCGATGGATATCGTGCGTGACGAAACCCGCGTCGTTATCGGGTATGTCGAGCCACTCGGGTTGCTCGAGCGAACGGCGGATGTCCTCCAGACCGCTTCGCCAGTGCTCGCGCATGGTCGACAGGCCGAACTGGAAGTCCTTGAAGTGCCCTTCGTATTCCTTCTGCCGGTAGATGAGATGGATCACGTTGTAGCGCTTCGAACACGCGAGGTCTTCGGCCAGCTTGCACCACGGATCGTCACGCTGGTCGGACGGCACGCGCTCCAGCACCTCGCGCAACACGTGCCGGAAACGCTGCGAGCGCTGCATCATGTCGGTCACGAGACGCGTGCGGCTCGAATACTGGATGTCTTTCATGCGTCCCTGAACGTCGGTGAGGTTGTCCGGCACCGGCCCGATCGCGCTCCACAGATCGACCTGGAACGCGAGCGTGTCGCGACGCGGCGTGGACTGGATCACTTCGTAGAGCGGCGTATTCGACATCAAACCGCCGTCCCAGTAATACTGGCCGTCGATTTCGACTGCCGCGAAGCCTGGCGGCAACGCGCCTGACGCCATGAAATGTTCGGGCCTCAGCGTGGTGTGCGTGTTATCGAAGTACGCAAAATTGCCCGTACCGCAATTGACCGCGCCCACCGACACGCGCATTTCGCGCGAATTGATCCGGTCGAAATCGCACAGCGCCTCGAGCGTGGCCTTCAGCGGTGCAGTGTCGTAGTAGCTGGCCATTTGCGGCGGCCCGGACACCGTGGGCAACGGCGGCGGGAAACGCGGCACGAAAAAGCCCTTTTGCCCTTCGACGATCGCGCCCATCGCCTGGGTTGCCGTAAAGGCTTTGCGCACGGCCTCGCTGGAATTGAAGAACGCGTGCTCGACGAAAGCCGGCAATGGCGGTCCGAATGCCGGTTGGCAGATCGTCTCCCAGAACTGCAGCAGCCGTTCGACCCGCTTCTCCGGCGGATTGCCGGCAATGATGGCCGTATTCAACGCGCCAATCGAAATGCCCGCCAGCCAGTTGGGCTCGATGCCGGCTTCGTAAAGCCCCTGAAAGACGCCGGCCTGATAGGCTCCCAGCGCGCCGCCGCCCTGCAGCATCAGCGCGACAGTTTCGTAGTTGGGCAACTCGAAGTGCTGGCCAGGGAGCGCGGCGGCGGGCGGACCGGCGCCCTCGCCGTCCCCGTCGCCGGGCGCGCCCACGCGCGCCCGCTTCAGATTGCGTTGCGCCATGGGCACCTCCTTATTGCATGTACCAGCCGTGGCTCACAATGAAGGACTGGCCGGTCAGCGCCGCCGTCGGGAAAGTGGACAGGAACAGCACCGTCTGCGCGACGTCTTCCACCGTGGTGAAAATGCCATCGACCGTGCCGCCCAGCATCACGCGCTTGACCACTTCTTCCTCACTGATGCCGAGTTCCTTGGACTGCTCGGGAATCTGCTTGTCGACGAGCGGCGTGCGCACGAAACCCGGACACACCACATGCGAGCGCACGTTGTGCTTCGCGCCTTCCTTGGCCAGCACGCGTGCGAGCCCCAGCAGCGCATGCTTGGCCGTCACATAGGCGGACTTCAGCGGCGACGCTTCGTGCGAATGGACCGAGCCCATGTAGATCACGATGCCGCCGCGATCGTCCTTGTACATGTGCTTCAGCGCGGCCTTCGTGGTGAGGAAGGCGCCGTCCACGTGAATCGCCTGCATCTTTTTCCAGTCCGAAAACGAATAGTTTTCGATCGGATTGACGATCTGGATGCCGGCGTTGGAAATCAGAATATCGATCGAGCCCAGTTCCGCGGCGATCTTGTCGATGCCCTGATTGACGGCCTCTTCGCTCGTGACGTCCATCGCCACGCCGATTGCCTTACCGCCACCTTTCGTGATTTCTTCAGCGACGGCGTTCGCGCCGTCCTGGTTCAGGTCGGCGATCGCGACCGCCGCGCCCGCCGCGGAAAGGGTCAGCGCAATCTGCTTGCCAATGCCGCTTGCCGCGCCAGTAACCACGGCGACCTTGCCGTTCAGATTCGTGTTCAGAGACGACATCCGGAACCTCCATGCAGTTGATGAGCAATGAGACCACAGGCCGCAAACGGCGTGAAGTCGGTCAAACGGCATAGACCGTTCGGCCGAATGCTACATTGCGGCCAACGCTGCTATTGTGCATGAACCCTGTGAACTCCATAGGTAAAACGCACATCGAGCTGCATCTCTTTAAACTGGACGTTTTCGGCGCAATACCGGCGGCATCACCAACAAGGAGACATACATGAACTATCGACGTCTGGGCCGCTCCGGCCTGCAAGTCAGCGAACTGTCCATCGGCTCATGGGTCACCTACGGCAATCAGGTGGATCATCGCGCGGCGCGCGAATCGCTTGCGGCAGCGCGCGACGCGGGTGTCAACTTCTTCGATAACGCCGAGGTCTATGCGGGCGGCCAATCCGAGGAAATCATGGGCCAGGCCCTCAAGGAACTGGCGTGGCCGCGCGTGAGCTATGTCGTGTCGACGAAATTCTTCTGGGGGCTCACGGAAGCGCCGAATCAGTACCACACGCTGAACCGCAAATACTTGCTGGACGCAGTCGACGCGTCGCTCAAACGCCTGCAACTCGACTATGTCGACCTGGTATTCTGCCATCGTCCCGATCCGAACACGCCGGTCGAGGAGACCGTCTGGGCGATGAGCGACATGATCACGCGCGGCAAGGCGCTGTACTGGGGCACGTCCGAATGGAGCGCCGACGAGATCCGCGCCGCGTATGAGATCGCAGAGCGGCACCATCTGCACAAACCGGTCATGGAGCAGCCGCAGTACAACCTGTTCCACCGCAAACGCGTCGAGCAGGAATACAAGCGGCTTTACGGCGATATCGGCCTCGGGCTGACCACCTGGAGTCCGCTCGCGTCCGGGCTGCTCACCGGCAAATACCGCGACGGCGTGCCGGCCGATAGCCGCGCGCAGTTGCAAGGTTATGACTGGCTGCGCAAGCAGGTCACCGACGCAGGCAAGAACAACGTGGTCGGCAAGCTCGGCGCTGTGGCCGACGAGTTGGGCTGCACGATTGGCCAACTCGCGATCGCCTGGATTCTGCAGAATCCGAACGTCAGCACTGTGATCACGGGCGCGTCGCGGGTCGAACAGATTGGCGAGAACATGAAATCCGCCGAGGTGGCAGCGCGGATCACGCCGGAGATCAAACAGCGGATCGAGGAAGTCATCGGCGACGCTTGCGACTGACCGGACTCGAGCCGGAACTTACCGGGAAGCGCAACGCGGCGTCGCGTACAATACGCGACCGCGCTGCACACCGGCGCTGTTTGCCCGCTGTGCCGCCGCATTGCACCCGCACCGCCGAATCCGCCCGGGACCGGCATGCCCTCTTTCAGCGTTTCCTCATCATGCTCAGCTACCGCCACGCCTTTCATGCAGGCAATCACGCCGACGTTCTGAAACACGCCGTCGTGTTGCAGCTATTGCGCTACCTCGGCCAGAAGGACAAAGCCTACTGGTATATCGACACGCATGCGGGCGCCGGCGTCTATTCGCTGAAGGAAGGCTACGCGACCAAAACCGGCGAATTCCAGACGGGCATCGCCAAACTGTGGGAGCGCAACGATCTGCCGCCGCTCTTCGCCGAATACGTCGATGAAGTGAGCGCGCTCAATCCGGACGGCCAGTTGCGCTTCTATCCCGGCTCGCCGTATATCGCGTGGCGGCAGTTGCGCGAACAGGACCGCATGCGTCTGTTCGAACTGCACACCACCGAAATCGACGTACTGCGCCACAATTTCCGCGACGCGGGCCGCCGTGCGATGCTTTACGCGGGCGACGGCTTCGATGGCATCCTCGCGCTGCTGCCGCCGGCGCCGCGCCGCGCGCTGGTGCTGCTCGATCCGTCGTACGAGGACAAGCGCGATTACACACGCACGCTGCGCTGTGTCGAAGAGAGCCTGAAGCGCTTTCCGACCGGCACCTATGCGGTCTGGTATCCGCAGGTGAAGCGCCCGGAATCGCAGCGTTTCCCCGATCAGTTGAAGAAGCTGCAGGAGCGTAACTGGATCCACGTGAGCCTGACTGTCAGCAATCCGCCAGCGGATGGCTTCGGACTCTTCGGCAGCGGCATGTTCATTCTGAACCCGCCGTATACGCTGGCGAAAATGCTGAAAGAGCAGATGCCCTGGCTGGTCAAAACGCTCGGCGAGGACAAGGCCGCGGACTTCAAGGTGGAGTATCGCGGCGACTGAGGTTTGCCGCGGGCAGATTGCAGTTACGGTTACCAATGCGCGTGTCGGCGCAAGCGAGCTTTATTGCATGCTCGCGCTGCGGGTTTCGGCGAGTGCGTCACGACAAGCGAATCTGTTGCGGGCCGCGCGCGCATCGGCTGCCAAAGTACAGCGTATAGCGCGCGCAACCGGGTTTCCCGCCGCCCGTCTGTGCGCTTACTTCAGCTGCGCCGCGGCCTTACGGGCGAAGTCGTTCGTATAGGTAGCGTTCAGGTCGATCTTTTTCGGATCAAGCCGGCTATCGAACGACGCCAGCGCGCGCAACGAAGTCGCCGGGCCGTCGGCCGGCATCAAGCCATCCGGTGAATACGCGTCGCGCACGTTGTGGAAGGCTTCCACATAAAGCGCCGAGTCGTTGAGCAGATAAGCCGGCGGCACCATCTTCAGCAAATCGGCATCGCTCGCGGTCTGCAACCAGTGGTTTGCGCGCACGATCGCATTGGCGAGCGCCTGCGTCGTCTTCGGATTCTTCTGGATGAAACTCTCCGATGCGTAGAGCGTCGCCGCGGGCATCGTCCCGCCGAATACCTCCTGCGTGCCTTTCACCGTACGCGTATCGACCAGCACCTTGATCGCACCGCTGCGTGTGAGCTTGGTCATCATCGGATCGACGTTGGAGAGCGCGTCGATCTGGCCGCTACTCACGGCAGCCAGCACCGTGGCACCGCTGCCCACACCGATCGCCGAAATCTCGCTACGTTGCACACCGGCTTTGCGCAAAGCCACGGTAAGCACGAGATCCGTCGACGAACCCGGCGCGCTCACGCCGACTTTCGCGCCCTTGAAGTCCGCCAGCGACTTGAACTGATCGGCCTTCGACTTCACCACCGCGACGACGATCTGCGGCGCGCGGCCCATCAGCGCAAACGCCCGGTAGTGCTGCCCCTTTGCCTGCATGAACAGCGTGTGCTCGAACGCCCCCGCGCCCACGTCGGCGCTGCCGCCGACCACCGCTTCCAGCGCCTTCGATCCACCCGCGAAATCTTCGAGCGTGACGTCGAGCCCTTCGTCCTTGAAATAGCCCAGTTGATGCGCGGCAAGTACCGGCAAATAGTAGAGGCCGGGCAAACCGCCGACGGCCATTGTCAGCGCGGGCATCTCAGGCGTGTCTTTGGCGAGCGCGACGCCGGGCGGCACGGCAAGCGCGAGAAGTGTCACGCAGGCACTCGTCGCACGCCGGATCCAGTGAATGGACATCTGATGTCTCCTTGTTCTGTTTTCATTCGAAGCGGTGACGCGGCGCGATCAGGATCGCTCGGTCCGCTGGCGAGACGCTGCGAAACGATTGTCGTCGGACGGTTTCGCTCGCGCCATGCGCCCAAACCCCAATGCCGCTCACGAGTCGTCACGCCTGCACGAGCTGAAGTCATGCGCGGATGCGCGAGCGGCGGCCAGGCGCGTGCCGGGCGTCGAAGTGTCAACGGGGATGAATCAGAACCGCCGGAAGAAATCGCGCCGACGACGCTTATTGCGAAGGAGGCAGCGGACGGGGCTGTGGTCGTGGCGGCGCGCCACCACCCGCGGGCAATTGAATATAAGGCGCGACAACGATCGGTATCGACGACTCCGGCAGCGCCAGCTCGGTGGGCGTTGCGATGGGCTGCGCGCCGACGATCGGCTGCCACGATAGCGGCCCGGTCTGCACCACCGTGCCGCTCTGGCCATTGATGATGCCGCCCTGCGAGTCGACGATCACCGGTCTGCGGGCGCTGTCCGGCGTGGCGAACGCCGTCGGGACGGCGAAAACCGTCGTCAGCAAGGCTGCAGCGGCTACGGCCAGGATGGATTGGGGCGAGCGGACAGAGGACATAGGCGGACCGGTTGGGTTGAGAATGCCGGATTGCGCGGAGAACACTTTACCTTACCTCGGCATTAGCCGCCAGGCTAGTCGGTATTCGCCAAGCATAGCGTTCGAGCACCGTTTGCCGGGCAATTCTCAGGGTCCAGATGTGACAAAGCCCCGAATCGACGGGGCTCGACACTGTACTACAATCGCCGCGCATCGAGCGCAGCCGGGTCAAACTCGAAGCAGATGAAACTTACAGCGAGTAGCCGTTGGTTTCGAGCGAGCGGATACGCTGTTCAAGCTGAACGATGTCCGACGACGATGCCAGGTAGGCTTCCCGGCGGCTACGTTCGGCGGTTTCAAACCAGGCGCTCAGCTTTTCAAGAATCAATGCAAACATGATGTTCTCCAAGGATCAGATTGAATCCCCGGTGATTTGGACATCAGGGATTTCCCGTAAAAGGGTTAACCCGAATTATAACCCTATGGTGCAACCTGACTAGTGAAATGCCCGCATGACGTGCATTCCGTTTTGGAATGGTGCACGCTAGCAGTGCGTATAAGTTCTTGATTTGGCTCGACTCAAGATGAAATTTTAGTGGTCTTGGATGCCACCCCAAATTTTATTGCACATAATTGGTGCAAATTGCCACCAGGTTGCAACAAATTCACACCCTAGGTTGCACCTATCCCGTCAACGCACATCAAATGGGATGACAAGCCTTCCCCGAAACAAGATTCGTATCGGCAAGGCGCTCGATAATCGGACAGTCGGGGCGATCGTCGCCATGGCAGTGATTGGCCAGATGAGCAAGGGTATCGCGCATTTCGGTGAGTTCGGCGATACGGCGGTCGAGCTCCGCGACGTGTTCCAGCGCAATCTGCTTCACTTCGGCGCTGGCGCGCGAGCGATCGTGCCACAACGCCAGCAGCCGGCGAATGTCTTCGACCAGAAAGCCGAGCCGGCGCGCCTGCCGGATAAAGCGCAGCGAATGGACCTCCTGCGGACCGTATACGCGGTAGCCAGCACTGGTGCGCGCTTTTGCCGTCAGCAAGCCAACGCTTTCGTAGTAGCGAATCATCTTCGCCGTGACGCCCGATGTGCGGGCCGCTTCGCCGATATTCATGACTGTTTCCTCAAGGTGTCAGTCGATCGTACACCTTCCCATGATGGGAAGGTCCAGACACTGAAGTACGGATCGGCAGGCATAATTCAACTACCGTAATATTGATTTTTCCCGAGGCAATCCTGATGACAATCGAATTCAAGGTTAATGGCATGAGCTGCCAGCATTGTGTCGCGGCCGTCACCAACGCCATTCGCGAACACGATGCAGCCGCGCAGGTTCAGGTCGATCTCGCGTCCGGCCGTGTGGTGGTCGACTCGGCGCAACCGGTCGACACGCTGAAGGCCGCCATCGACGACGCCGGTTACACGGTTACCGCCGTCGCGAGCGGAACGGCAACCGGCGGCACAGCCCGCTAAGCGAGTTCAGACCATGTTCAAAGTTGTCGTCATTGGCGCGTCCGGGCTGCTCGGCCGCGCGCTCGTCGACGAACTGGCGCGGCAGGCGGACTGGCAAGTCGTTGCCACGGCGTTCAGCCGACCGGCGCCGAACACCGTCGCACTGGATATTCGTGACGCGCAGGCGGTCGAGCAGTTTGTCGAGCGCGAAGCGCCGGACGCGCTCGTGATTGCCGCGGCGGAACGTCGGCCGGATGTGTGCGAGCACGATCCGGCGCTTGCCCGCGCGCTGAATGTCGACGCAGTGCGCACCCTGGCTGCGGCGGCAAACCGGCGCGGCGCATGGACGCTGTCGATCTCCACCGACTACGTGTTCAACGGCACCCACCCGCCCTATCGGCACGACTCCACGCCCGCGCCGCTCAACGCGTACGGGCATAGCAAGCTCGACGGCGAGCGCGCGCTGACGGCAACGACCGACCTCGGCTGCGTGCTGCGTTTGCCGCTGCTGTATGGGCCGATCGTCAGTTGGGCCGAATCGGCGGTGACGAGTCTCGTGCCGGCGATTGCCGCATCGGCGTCATCGAATGGCAGATCCGCCGTGATGGATGCGTGGGCGATCCGCTATCCCACCTTCACGCCGGACGTCGCGTTAGTGATCCGGCAAATGCTCGAACGGCATGCGCATGGCGAAACGATCCGCGGCATCGTGCAATGGTCGGGCGACGAACCGATGACCAAGTACGAGATCGCCGTGCGCCTCGCCGAAGCATTGCAGCTCGATGCGAACCTGACGCCGCAGTCCACCCCGACCGATGCGACGCCTCGTCCGCATAACTGCCATCTGGCATCGAGCCAGTTGGAGGCGCTCGGGATCGGCCGCCGCACACCATTCGACACGGCGATTCGGCAAGTGCTGGCCGCATTTCCGTGGCGCGGCGAAACGGCCGCCTGACATCGGGCATGCGCGCCTTTGCTTGACCACGGCCAGCCGGCTTCAATGAAAATCGCGGCTCGCCGTGGCCAGTTCGCCGAGCCAGTCGCTGTGGTCCGCGAGACGATGGGCGACGAGATGGATCACCTCGCCCTGGTTTTTCCGTTTTCCCTGGGCCTGCGTTTGGCGTTCACCACGTTGCCGGCGTGGCCGGCATTGTCGCCGCCAGTCGCGACGCCGTCGTCGCGTTGCAAAATACCGTAGACCGCCAGCAACGATGAACCCAGCAACGCTTTACGCTGCTTTTCCACGAACGATGGCCAGACGATCACATTGATCGAACCAGATCGTCGGCATCTTCTGGGCACGCTTCTGCGTGCGCGGCTTGTGTCTTGCCCGCACGGTCGTTCTGTTGACGCTCCCGTTCCTGTCTGATTTCTCTCAGCGCCGTGTGCGCAGGCACGACGCGCCGCCAGTGAGCATTCGTCGATGATCGCGAGCGCGCTATCGCCGCCCGACATCGCCTGTTCGACGAGTTCATGGGGATGCGGACGCCCTGCTGCAAGAGGGGGATGGCAGGAAGGTTGTCATGATGCTCAGCCGAACAAGCCCTGCAAATACCACTCGTTAAGACGCTCGCGATACACCCAGACCATGTGGCAACGATCGTCGTCCGCGACGTAGTAATCCCGTTCGACAATATTGCCATCCCACCACCCTGCTTGAATCCGCTCGGTACGCGTGAGCATTTTCAGAGGCCGGCGATAGATCGGCCGCCGGTCGCGCATCATCAGGCGCAGCGGTTTATCGATGTGGCGCGACAATTTGGATGAGAGACGCGCGACAAACAAGATGAGAATGTCGCGGCGAGGTTGATGGTGCCCATGTTGATTGACGCTGGCAAGCGATTATTGATTGACGCGCACTTGTTGATTGACGCTGGCGAGCATCGCGCGCGCCGCGCGTCAATCAGGATGAGAACAGTGCATCAGTCGGTGAGATCGATTCCGTAACGCGTGACGATGGCGTTGAGCACGCGCTTTACGCTGTTGCGTTTGATTTCAATGAGCATCGTCGGAGTCCCACCGGCATCCAGTGCCGCCAACCCATCACTGAGCAGGCTCAGCAATGTAACGCGTGACGCACAGGTCTCTTCGCCAATGGCGTCGATGACGGCTCGTTTGCGCCGTAGGCGGTACGCGCGTTGCCGTTGCGCGGCAGTGCGCGGGATGGACGTCGCCGGCGACGCATCGGATGTGCCATCACGCGTGACGACATTCAGTTGTGAGTTGCTCGTCATTGCTGTTCCTCCGCGCGCGGCGGCACGCCGACGTTGTTTGGCGTCGCGAAACTGGCCGGACGTCCCGGTCCCTGCTGCTTGCGCTGCAGGGCGGTGCGCCCTCGGTAGCTTTCGACGTTGAGCTCGAAGATGGTCGAGTGATGGACCAGCCGGTCGACGGCGGCCACCGTCATGGCCGGGTCGGGGAAGACCTTGGTCCATTCGCCGAACGGCTGATTTGCCGTCAAGAGAACCGAACGTCGCTCATACCGTGCGCTGATCAACTCGAACAGCACCGACGTCTCCGCCTGGTCCTTGCTGGCGTACGCAAAATCGTCAAGGATAAGGAGATCGAAGCGATCCAGCCGGTTGATGGCAGATTCGAGAGCCAGCTCGCGTCGCGCAACCTGCAACCGCTGCACAAGGTCGGTGGTGCGGGCGAACAGGACCTTCCAGCCCTTCTCCAGCAGGCTCAGTCCGATGGCCGACGATAAATGCGACTTGCCCCCGCCGGGCGGCCCCATGAGAATCAGATTGGCGCCATTGCGCAGCCTGCCGTCGCCAGCGCAAAGCGCCGAGACGTGCGCCCGGGACACCATCGGGACCGCGTCGAAATCGAAGTTCTCCAGCGTCTTGCCCGGCAGCAGTCTCGCTTCCCTGAGGTGGCGTTCGATACGGCGTCGATCGCGCTCGGCGATCTCGTGTTCGGCCAGCGCCATCAGCAGGCGAGCGGCGGGCCAGCCTTCAGTATCGGAGCGTTCGGCAAAGCCAGGCCAGATCTGCCTGATGGCGGGCAGCCGCAAATCGTTGAGCAGCAGCGACAGGCAGGTGGCGTCGAAATCGTGACTCATGCTGCCACCCCCGTTGCCAGGTCGAGCAGGGCCTCGTAGTCGCGTAACGAAGCCAGCCGGACGTGCACCTGCGGCACGGCTGCGGGTTTCGGTGCGAAACGCGAATCCAGTGCGCCCAGATCGGGTAACTGTCCATCGTCCAGGCACTGCTGCAGCGCCTGTGCCAGTTGCGCCTCGCAGTTGCGCTCGTGGGCCAGGCTGAGCAGTTCAACCATGGTCTTGCATGCCGCACGCTCCGGCAGTTGCTCGCACAGGCGTTCGAAGGTCAATCGATAGGCCTCGCGCGGAAAGACCTGATCGCGGTAGACCAGGTTGAGCAGCGCCATGGGCTTGCGGCGTAGCGCGTGGATGATGTGCCGGTAGTTGATGACGTGGCCGTGCTTGCCGTTGGCGCCCGGGCGGCCGCGCTGCAGCGTCATCATGGTCGTGCTGCCCAGGAACAGTTCCAGCCGGTCGTCATACAGCCGCACACGCAGTCGATGACCGATCAGGCGCGACGGGACGGTATAGAACACCTTGCGCAGGACGAAGCCACCGGTGGAGCTGACGTACACACGCGTTTCCTCGTAGTCGCTCGTACGCTGCGCCGGCAGTGGCTGAAGCAGCGCTCGCTCGGCCTCAATGCGCTTGCCATTACGCGCGTTGATGCGACCGACGATCTCGTCGATGAAGCGGCGATAGGCCGCGAGCTCGGCAAAGTCGTTACTGCCGCGCAGGAGCAGCGCATCACGCACCGCGCTCTTGAGGTGGCCGTGAGGGCTCTCGATGGAGCCGTTCTCGTGGGCGATGCCACGGTTGTTGCGCGTAGGCTGCATCCCGTAATGAACACACAGCGCTTCGTAGCGCGTGGTCAGGTCGTCGCGCACTTCACGCTCGAGGTTGCGGAACGCCGCGGACAGGCTGTCGCTGCGATGCTCGCGCGGCGCGCCACCGAGTGCCCAGAGCGCGTTCTGCAGCCCTTCGGCCAGCGCGACATAGCTCTCGCCGCCGAGAATGACGTGAGCGTGTTCAAAGCCCGAGCAGGCCAGGCGAAAGTGATACAGGCGATGTTCCAGCGCGACACCGGCCACGGTGACACCCAGGCTGTCCATCTCGGTGAAGTCGGACAAGCCGAGGCGACCGGGCTCGTGTACCTGACGGAACACGACGTCACGCTCCTTGCCATGGAGTGCGCGCCAGCCGCGAATACGTCGCTCCAGTGTTCGGCGCACGTTGCGCGAGAGGTCTGGATGGCGCCGAAGCATCTCGTCCAGTACGGCCACGGGCCGGATACCCGGCGCGGACTGCAGCAATGGGACGATCTCGGCGTCAAAGATCGCAGCCAGCGGATCTGCGCGCCGGCGCTCGCGCGGCGCCTTCTTCTGCGATGGCAGTCGCCGGTCCTGTTCGATGCGATAACCCGTGGCGGCGCTGAACCCGGCGCGCGCAGCCGCTTGAGCTGGTCCTTCCTTGAGTCTGTACCTCATGTAAAGCCTCATCTGATGGTCGTTGATGTGCCGTCCGGGCACTGCGCCTCCCCTTGACATGGAAGACTCAGTTCATACCCGATCTACCGCGACCACCGACAAGGCTCTCCAATGACGGGGGGCTCCTCGGCGCGGCGTGGCGTCAGCGGTTCCGGGCTACGCCCTTCACCGCTGACGCCACGCCTGTACTCTCATCCTCATTGACGCGCTGCTCTCACCTTGATTGACGCGCGGCATTCGGGTCCTCCGGTCTGGCTTTGGAAAATCTCTATGATCTACCGTTTTGGGCACTTTGATGCCGTCGCCCCGTGAGGACCCACCTTCTTACCTTCCATCTCCACCGCTCACGGGTGGGAGGCGCTCATTCCATTCTCACACCGGCAGCCTGGTTCTCTCACGCGGCAGCCTGGTTCGCGAGGGAGACGGGATCCATTCCACCGAAGGGCGGTACGGATTCATGAAAGCGAACCGGGCCCGCTGGCCCATTGCAATGATGGCACGGCTGCTCGGCGTCTCGACGAGCGGCTATTACACGTGGCTGGTGCGAGAGCCCGCGATGCACACACGTAGCGATGCGCAACTGCTGGCGCACATCCGCACGCTACATGCGAGTTCGCGCGGCACGTATGGGGCACCGCGTATCCATGCGCAGCTCGCGCGCGAAGGCGTACACGTGGGGCGCAAGCGGGTGGCGCGCCTCATGCGTATGGCGGGTCTGTGCGGGGCAAGCCGGCGGCGCTGGCCGCGCACCACACGGCCACGCGCAGGCGCCCGGCGTGCGCCTGATCTGGTGCGCCGGCACTTCAGTGCCGACGCGGCAAACGTGCTGTGGGTCGCAGATGCGACCTATGTACCCACGGGTGAAGGATTCCTCTATCTGGGGGTCGTGCTGGATGTGTTTAGCCGTCGCATCGTTGGCTGGGCGATGTCCAACCATCTGTACACCGAACTGATGTTGCGCGCGCTGGACATGGCGTTGCAGCAACGACGCCATGAAGGTGTGATGCTACATTCCGACCACGGCTGCCAATACACATCCATTGCCTTTGGACGGCGCTGCCGCGAAGCAGGCGTACAGCCATCGATGGGCACGGCCGGTGATGCTTACGACAACGCGATGTGCGAGTCGTTCTTCGGCACACTCGAAGCCGAACTGCTCTGTCGCGAACACTTCGCGACCCACGAACAGGCACGGCGGCGTCTCTTCTCGTTTCTGGAGAGCTGGTACAACATACGCCGCCTGCACAGCAGCATCGGCTACTGTTCACCGCTCGAGTTCGAAAACCTGCATGCGCAAGATCTAAGCTTATCGCCGCGCGGGTTGTCCACCGCCGGGCAGCGTCGTGGTCGTGACAGGCGACCCGCCGCCCGGCCGTGGACAACCCGCGATTCAACCTTATCGGGAGGTGCCACACCGCATTAGATTCAACTGCAAATCCATCCGTCGAACCGGGTCAATCTCAGGGATACGAATTGAGTACCAGCGTATGCGCTGGCTTATGACGTTGAGGATATTATCAGAAAGGGATAGAAACTGCGCTTTCACGGCCGCTTTCTGTTTTTCGGGGAATGTGGGCGCGGCAACCGGCACGCGAATCGCATGTACGCGTGAAATGAGATGTGCGCGGTTCTCATGCACGCGTAAAC
>NZ_CADIKK010000027.1 GCF_902859915.1 Paraburkholderia ultramafica | reverse complement strand
AATCTCGATCTGGCCTTCCAGCCCCGCGGCTCTCACGCGTGCGGTGGCGAGGTCGAACTGGTTCTGCGAGAGCGTCACGCCCACGCACTTCGCCCCGAACTTCTGCGCCGCACGCAGCACGAGCGCACCCCAGCCGCAGCCGATGTCGAGCAGACGCTGGCCGGGCTGCAACTGGATTTTGGTGAGGATGTGGTCGATCTTCTTGATCTGCGCGGTGGCGAGATCTTCGTTACCGTTCTCGAAGTACGCACACGAGTAGACCATGTTCTCGTCGAGCCACAGCTTGTAGAACTCGTTCGAGACGTCGTAGTGGTACTGGATCGCCTTCTTGTCCGACGCCTTCGAGTGATGGAAGTAACGTCGTACGCGCGCCAGCTTGCTCGCGCTGGTCACGGTGTTGCGCGCCAGCTGATAACTGATATTGATGATGTCCGACAGCTTGCCTTCGATGTCAATCTTGCCCTTCACGTACGCCTCGCCAAGATTGTCGAGACTCGGTTTGAGCAGATAGGGCAGCGCCGTGGCGCTTTTGACATGTAGCGTGACCCGGGGCGCGGCGAACTGCCCGAAATCATGTTGCTGACCGTCCCACAGCACGAGGCGTGCAGGCAGGTTAGCCCTGGTTTTTACGTCGTCCACCCACTGCGCCAGCTTCTTCTCCCAGAACATGCGATCTCTCCGTGTTCGTTGAATTAAAGCAAAGCTTGTGTGGATCGTCGCTCGGTGCGGCGCAACTCCCATGCCGCGAGACGCGATCCGGCCGGCGCGCGCTGCTGCGTTGGCGGCACGCTGCCGACGTTATATTCCGATTCAAGGCGACAGGCGGGAGATTTGCCAGTTGCCGGTTTCGCTCGTACGCGTGTAGAGCAGACGGTCGTGCAGACGCGACGGCCGCCCCTGCCAGAATTCGATTGCTTCGGGGACCAAACGATAGCCGCCCCAGTGCGGCGGACGTGGTGGCTGGTCGCCGTATTGCAGGCGCATTTCGCGCTCGCGCGTTTCGAGCTGCGAACGGCTTTCAATTACCTGACTCTGATTCGATGCCCACGCGCCGATGCGTGAATCGAGCGGACGCGAAGCAAAATACGCATCGCTTTCCGCCGCGCTGGTTTTGACAATGCGGCCCTCGACGCGCACCTGGCGTTCGAGTTCGATCCAGTAAAACAGCAGGCTCGCGTACGGATTGGCGGCCAGTTCGCGGCCCTTGCGGCTTTCGTAATTGGTGAAGAACACGAAGCCACGCTCGTCGACACCCTTGATCAGCACGATACGGGCAGACGGCCGGCCGCGCGGGTCGACGGTGGCCAGCGTCATCGTATTCGGTTCGGGCAGTTTGGCGTCGACAGCCTGTTGAAACCATATGTCGAATTGACGAAACGGGTCGTGGTCGACATCGGCAACGTCCAAAGAACCCAGCGAATAGTTTTTTCGAAGTTCGGCGAGTGAGGTCATGTTCTTATGCGAACGCTACAGTCCAACCAGTATAGCTAAGGAGTCGATTCTTTGCGCGCGAACGGATCAAGACCACACGCCGTGTGGGGTGCGCCGGCGCATGCCGCGGGTGCTTGCGATTGCCGCCATCGGCGTCGCGGCGTCGCTGCGATGCCCGCGGCGATGCGGATCGATACGTTCAGGCAAAATACTGGCTGAATACGTTTGAACCCGCCTGCACCCGCCTGAGCGCCGTCGCTTTCTGTTTTCTGTTTTCTGTTTGCCTGTTTTCAACGAGCCCTGCCACCATGTCCAGCACCACCGCGCAATCCGATCTTACTACCAGCCTCGACGGGAGTGAAACCGCCGACCGCGCGCGGCGCTTCGGCGGCATCGCCCGCCTGTACGGCGCCCCGGCGCTCGCCGCGTTCGAAGGCGCGCACGTCGCGGTGATCGGCATCGGCGGAGTGGGGTCATGGGTGGCCGAGGCGCTGGCGCGCAGCGCGGTCGGCACGCTCACGCTGATCGATCTCGACAACGTCGCCGAAAGCAACACTAACCGGCAGATCCATGCGCTCGACGGCAACTACGGGAAACCGAAGGTCGAAGCGATGGCCGAACGGATCGTGGCGATCAATCCGCATTGCGACGTGCGGCTGATCGAAGACTTCGTCGAGCCGGATAACTTTGCGGCGACGCTCGGCGGCGGCTTCGACTACGTGATCGACGCGATCGACAGCGTGCGCACGAAGACCGCGTTGATCGCATGGTGTGTCGAGCGCAAGCAGCCGTTGATCACGGTGGGCGGCGCGGGTGGCCAGCTCGACCCGACGCGCATTCGCATCGACGATCTCGCGCTGACGATTCAGGATCCGCTGCTGTCGAAAGTGCGCGGGCAGTTGCGCAAACAGCATGGTTTTCCGCGCGGGCCGAACGCGAAGTTCAAGGTGAGCGCGGTGTATTCGGACGAGCCGTTGATCTACCCGGAAGCCGCCGTTTGCGATATCGACGAGCAAGCCGAGCACGTGAGCACGTCGCCGGGTCATACGGGACCGGTCGGGTTGAACTGTGCGGGATTTGGTTCGAGCGTGTGTGTGACGGCGAGCTTCGGTTTTGCCGCGGCCGCGCATGTGTTGCGGGCGTTGGCGAAGCAGGCTGTGGCTTGAGGCGGTGGGTGCCGCGGAACATGCGCGGCATATCTACAGCATATCTACGACATATACGCGGGTAGTGCGCGGCACATTCAGGCGCGGTAGCCGCCTTCGCGGCGACCGCGCCTGAACCCGGCGCCAATCAGAACAACGACGCGCTCAGCTTGCGCCGCCAGTGCGACACCAGCTCCGGCTGATGCCCGGCCAGATCGAACACCGACAACATCGTCTTGCGGCCGATATCGTCGCGGAACGAGCGATCGCGTTGCACGATCGCCAGCAGATGTTCGAGCGCTTCCGAGTATTTGCGGCGCGCGATCAGCGCGCTAGCCAGATCGAAACGCGCTTCGAGGTCGTCCGGATGAGCGGCGACTTTTGCCTCCAGCGCATCCGTCGGCGGCAGATCGGCGGCGGCATCCACCGCGTCGAGCCGCGCCTTGATCGCGTTGAAGCGGGTGTCGGTGCCTTGTGTCGTTTTCGGCGACAGCAGATCGACTTCATTGCGGGCTTCGTCGATCCGGTGGTCTTCGAGCAGCAGTTCGATGCGGTCCATGCGCGCTTCGTCGAAGCCCGGGTCGTAGGCGAGCGCGGCTTGCAGCGCGTCGTACGCATCGTCGCGACGGCCGTCGGCCAACGCGGTCTGCGCTTCGAGGCGCGCGGCATCCGCGCCTTGCGGCACGAGCCGTTCGATAAATTCGCGCAGCTGACCTTCAGGCAATACGCCGACAAACTGATCGACCGGTTGGCCGTCGGCAAACGCCATCACGTGGGGAATGCTGCGCACCTGGAAGTGCGCGGCCAGTTCCTGGTTCTCGTCCACGTTGACCTTCACCAGCTTCCATTTGCCGGCGGCTTCGGCTTCGAGCTTCTCCAGCATCGGGCCGAGGCTCTTGCAGGGGCCGCACCACGGCGCCCAGAAATCGACCAGCACGGGGGCCAGTGTCGACGCCGTGATGACGTCCTGTTCAAAAGTGGCCAGAGTGGTGTCCATTGCGTCCTCGTCGATAAAACGGTTTGACATTAATTGGGGCCGAACGGCACGGATTCAATGCGGCTGGCTTGCGCGCCAACGCTTATTTGCGCTCACTTGTGTTCGGGCAGCGGAATCCAGTCGGTTTCTCCGGGCACTTGGCCCATCTCCTGATTCGTCCACGCGAGTTTCGCGGCTTCGATCTTCTCGCGCGAACTGGCGACGAAATTCCACTCGATAAAGCGCTCGCCGTCCAGTTTCTCGCCGCCGAGCAGCATCACGCGCGCGCCGTGGGTGCTGGCGAGCGTGACCGTTTCGTCGAGCGCGAGCACCGCCATCTGGCCGACTTCGAGCGGCGCGCCGTCGATCTCCAGATCGCCGTCCACCAGATAGACGCCGCGTTCCTCATGCTCCGGTTCGAGCGCGAAAGCGCCGCCCGGCGCGAACCCGGCGGCGACGTACAGGGTGCCGGAGAACGTCGTGACCGGCGAGACCGCGCCGAAGGCCGTGCCCGCTATCACGCGCAGCGTGACGCCGTTGCGCTCGACGACCGGCAGCGTGTCGGCGGCGTGATGCGCGAACGACGGCTCGATCTCTTCGTCCGCGAGCGGCAGCGCGACCCAGGTCTGGATGCCGTGGATGGTCTGGCCGCTCGCGCGATCTTCGGCGGGCGTGCGCTCGGAGTGGACGATGCCGCGCCCCGCGGTCATCCAGTTGACGTCGCCGGGGACGATCTTCTGCTCCGAGCCAAGGCTGTCGCGGTGCATGATCGCGCCTTCGAACAGATAGGTCACGGTGGCGAGGCCGATGTGCGGATGCGGGCGCACGTCGAGGCCGACACCGGGTTCGTGGGTCGCGGGGCCCATGTGGTCGAAGAAGATGAACGGGCCGATCAGGCGCGCCGCCATGGCGGGCAGCACGCGCCGCACGGTCAGGCTGCCGACGTCGCGCAGATGCGGTTTGAGGACTGCTTTGATCGAGGAAGTCATGGGCGGGCTCGGCTGGAATGGTGAGTGGGGATTGGGGTCACTGGACGATTCTACTGCGATTGAGGCGGCGCCCGCATTCCGCGCCGCTCTTGTACACACGTGTATTTACAATGCCGCGATGGGTGGCTATAGTGGAACAATGTACATCCAACGTACATCCGCATCAGGAGGCGGGCATGCTGACCAAGGTTTTTCGTAACGGCAATTCGCAGGCGGTGCGAATTCCCTCTGAATTGGCATTCGACAGCGTCGACATCGAAGTCGAAATTGAGCGTGTCGGCGACGAGTTGCGGATTCGCCCCACACGCCGCCCGCTCGCCGGTGTGCTCAAGAAATTCGCCAGGTTTGGTCCGGATTTCATGACGGAAGGCCGCGGCGAGCATGAGCAGGCCGAGCGCGAGGATCTGTAATGCCGCGCTACATGCTTGACACCAACATCTGCATCTACCTGATGAAGAGCCAGCCGGAGCAGGTCGCGAAGCGCTTTGCGGCATGTTTCGTCGGCGACGTCGTGATGTCCGCCATTACGTTTGCCGAACTCGAATATGGCGTCGCGGTATCGGCGAACCGCGCGCGGGAGCGTCGCAACCTGGCGTCGCTCGTCGAGGATATTCAGGTCATGCCATTCGATAGCGCGGCGGCGAGCGCTTACGGCCCGATTCGCGAAGCGACACGCGAGTGCAAAAAGGACCAGCTCGACAAGCTAATTGCCGCGCACGCGGTATCGCTCGACGTTGTGCTGGTGACCAACAATGAACGCGATTTCGCAGCTTACCCGGGACTGCGGATAGAAAACTGGCTGAACGGCTAACCACGCCTTAACCCGTAACCCACTTGAAACTACGCGACCTCCGCTAAACTGCCGGATCGGACAATCAATTGGAGACCGGGATGTCGCCCAAGGATTTGCTGCTCGCGCTGGTGGTCGTGCTGGCGTGGGGCGTCAATTTCGTCGTGATCAAGGTGGGCCTGCATGGCGTGCCGCCGATGCTGCTCGGCGCGTTGCGCTTCACGCTCGCCGCGGTGCCGGCGGTGTTTTTCGTCAAGCGGCCGAATCTGCCGTGGCACTGGCTGTTCGCGTACGGCGCGACGATCTCGTTTGGGCAGTTCGCTTTTCTGTTCTCCGCGATGTACGTCGGCATGCCGGCGGGGCTCGCTTCGCTGGTGCTGCAGGCGCAGGCATTTTTCACGCTGATGTTCGCGGCGGTCTTTCTGCATGAGCGCTTTCGCTTGCCGAACATCGCGGGTTTGCTGATCGCGGCGGCCGGGCTTGCGGTGATCGGCCTGCAAGGCGGCCATGCGATGACGCTGGCCGGTTTTTCGCTCACGTTGTGCGCCGCGTGCATGTGGGCGCTCGGCAACATCGTCACGAAGAAGGTCGGCAAGGTCGATCTCGTCGGGCTGGTGGTGTGGGGCAGCCTGATTCCGCCGCTGCCGTTTTTTGCATCGTCGTATCTGTTCGAGGGGCCGCAGAAAATTGCCGCGGCGCTGTCGGGCATCAGCGCAATGTCGATTTTCGCCATCGTGTATCTGGCTTTCATCGCGACGTTGATCGGCTACGGGTTGTGGAGCCGCCTGCTGTCGCGCTATCCGGCCAGCCAGGTCGCGCCGTTTTCGCTGCTGGTGCCGATCGTCGGGCTGGCGTCGGCGTCGCTGTTTCTCGATGAGCAACTGTCCGCGGCGCAGATCGCCGGCGCGCTGCTGGTGATGGCGGGGCTCGCCGTGAACGTGTTCGGCGGCTGGGTCGTGCAGCGGCTCACGCTGGCGCGCTGAGCGCCGGTCTTGCGTGCGAACGCATCATGAAATACGGCCGCATCGAGCGGCCGTATTTCATCGCATCGCGGCAAGCAACTGCATCACGTCATGCGGTTCTTCGCCAGCGGCGGATTCGCCGCGAAATAGCGCTTGATGCCGTTCATGATCGCATCGGCCATCTTGTCGCGATACGCGTCGTCGTTCAGGCGGCGCTCCTCGTCCGGATTGCTGATGAACGCGGTCTCCACGAGGATCGACGGAATGTCCGGCGCCTTCAGCACCGCAAACCCCGCCTGTTCGACCGCGCCCTTGTGCAGCTTGTTGATCCCGCCGATTTCCTTCAGCACGAAGTTGCCGTAACGCATCGAGTCGCGAATCTGCGCGGTGGTCGACATATCGAACAGCGCGCGGTTGACGGTGGCGTCGGCGGACTTGATGTTGATTCCGCCGATCTGATCCGACGAGTTCTCCTTGTTCGCCATCCACCGCGCCGCGGCGCTCGACGCGCCATGCTCGGACAACGCGAACACCGACGAGCCCTTCGCCTCCGGCGTGGTGAACGCGTCCGCGTGGATCGACACGAACAGGTCCGCGCCGACGCGCCGCGCCTTTTGCACGCGCACGTTCAGCGGCACGAAGAAGTCGGCGTCGCGCGTCATCATTGCGCGCATGTTCGGTTGTGCGTCGATCTTCGCGCGCAGCTTCTTCGCGATGTCGAGCGCGACGTGCTTCTCGTACGTGCCCGAGCCGCCGATCGCGCCCGGGTCTTCGCCGCCGTGGCCCGGATCGATCGCGACCGTCAACAGACGCACCGTATTGCTCTTGCCGGATTTCGGCGTGCTGAACGCGTAGGTGTCGTCGCCGCCAGCGTCGTCGCTGTCCGGATTGCGCGTGCTGTTGGCGCTATTGGCGCTGTTGCCGCCTTTGTTACGCGCAATCGCCGTGGGCGGCACGAGCGGCGCTGCCGGCGTGGCCGGTTTGCCGGCGATGAGCGGCGCAGTGGGCGTCGGCGTGATATGCACCGGCGGACGCGGCACGCCCGGCGCGGCGTTGCCGGCGGTGTTGCCACCGCCGCCGTTCTGCGCGTAGCGCTCGAAGAAAGCTTCGCTGTTGTCGGCAGCGGGCGGCGTCGTGCCGGGGCCGCTCAGCGTGGCGGGCGGCGCACTGTTCTCTTCGTCGAGCGTCTGTTGCTTGCGTTCGGTCTGCGCGAGCAGGTCCATCAGCGGATCGGGCGCGACCGCCGGATACAGGTCGAACACCAGCCGGTACTTGTACGCGCCGACCGGCGGCAGCGTGAACACCTGCGGCTTCACCGAACCCTTCAGGTCGAACACCATGCGCACCACGTGCGGCTGATATTGCCCGACCCGCACCGACGAAATCTGCGGATCGTTCGGCGTGATCTTCGACACCAGATCCTTCAGCGCCTGATCGAGATCGAGGCCGCTCAGATCGACCACCAGCCGGTCCGGTCCCTGCAACAGATGCTGCGTGTTCTGCAACGGTTGATCGGATTCGATCGTCACGCGCGTGTAGTCGCGCGCCGGCCAGACGCGCACGCCGAGCACCGAGCTGGCCCATGCGAGACGCGGCGCGATGAGGCCGAGCACGAGCGTGGACGCGCTCGCCCGTAAAATCTGCCGGCGCCGCCAGTTATGCGTTGCGGTAGCCGCCGATTCGATCGAGCGGAACGGTTTGATCAACATCTTTCGAGACATGCCTTTCCTGATTCGCTGTAGGCCCGTGCGACGAGTACGCGGCCGTTACCGTCGCCGTCGAGGTCGAGCGAGAAGACCAGATCCGGCACGCCGAGCAGACGCCCCGCGCGTTGCGGCCATTCGACGAGGCAGATCGCGCCGCTATCGAAGTATTCGCGAAAGCCCGCGTCGGCCCATTCGGCCGGATCGGTGAATCTGTACAGATCGAAGTGATAAAGCGCGAGTTCCCCTGCGGGCCGCTCGAGCACATAAGGTTCGACGAGTGTGTAGGTGGGACTGCGTACGCGGCCGGTATGGCCGAGGCCACGCAAGGTCGCGCGCACGACGGTGGTTTTGCCGGCGCCGAGGTCGCCGGCGAGTTGCACCTGCAGCCCGTGGAATGCGTTGCTGCCGCTGGCGCCCGACGCCTGCCGCGTGGCTGCGCGCACGCTTTCGATCGCTTGTGCGAAGCGCTCACCGAACGCGTGCGTGGCGGCTTCGTCCGCGAGCGCGAAAGTGCGTTCGAGCAGGACAGCGGCGGGCGGTTGGATCGCGTGAGCGGGATTGACAGGCATTCTCGTAAAATGGCGTGATGAACCGAAGTCCGGAGTCCCCTGTTTCCAGCACGCCCGCGTCCGTCGACGCCGCGCGTGCCGTGCGTCATTTCGATGAAGCGGCGCTGAATGCGCTCGCGCTGAACATCAAAAGCTGGGGCCGTGAACTGGGTTTCGGGGCGATCGGTATTAGCGACACCGATCTCTCCGCGGCCGAAGCGCCGCTTGCAGCGTGGCTGGAAGCGGGTTGCCACGGCGAGATGGATTATATGGCGAAACACGGCATGAAACGCGCGCGGCCCGCCGAGCTTGTGGCCGGCACGCGACGCGTGATTACCGCGCGCATCGCTTATTTGCCGTTCGAAACGCTGAGCGGCGGCGCGAACCAAACCACCACGCAGGACGGCCCGCTCGCGCGAGAGTGGCGCGCAGCCGAGCATGCGCGGCTCGCGGACCCATCGGCGGCGGTGGTATCGATCTATGCGCGCGGCCGTGACTATCACAAGGTGATGCGTAACCGTTTGCAACAACTTGCCGAGAAGATCGCAGCCGAGATCGGTGCGTTCGGCTACCGCGTATTTACCGATTCGGCACCGGTGCTGGAAGTCGAACTTGCGCAGAAGGCCGGCATCGGCTGGCGCGGCAAGCACACGCTGCTGCTGCAACGTGATGCGGGCTCGCTGTTTTTCCTCGGCGAAATCTATGTCGACGTGCCGTTGCCGACCGACGCCGAAACCTTGCCCGAAGTCGCGCCCGAAATGCCGGGCTCGCATTGCGGCAGTTGCACGCGCTGCATCGGCGCGTGTCCGACCGGAGCGATCGTCGCGCCTTACAAGGTCGATGCGCGCCGGTGCATCTCGTATCTCACGATCGAACTGAAAGGCAGTATTCCCCTGGAAATGCGGCCGCTGATCGGCAATCGTGTGTATGGCTGCGACGATTGCCAGCTCGTGTGTCCATGGAACAAGTTCGCGCAGGCTGCGCCGGTCGCCGATTTCGATGTGCGGCATGGGCTCGATCGCGCGTCGCTGGTCGAGCTGTTTGCGTGGAGCGCGGACGAGTTCGATACGCGCATGCAGGGCAGTGCGATTCGGCGGATCGGCTATGAGAGCTGGCTGCGCAATCTCGCGGTGGGGATGGGCAACGCGCTGAGAACTCCTGCGGGGAGTTTGAGCGCCGAGGCCCGCGAGGCGATCGTGCACGCATTGAGACTACGCGCCGACGACCCTTCCGCCGTGGTGCGCGAGCATGTGGAATGGGCGTTGGAAGCGGCGTAAAGTAGCGTCAGTCCGGCGGCCTTCGTTTTGCAAAGCGGTTTGCGCAAGGTGCTTTGCGCTGAGTGGTTCGCGTAGAACGCCTGCCACTCATGCAGGTACGCTATGTCGCAAACCGGGCCGCCATGCAAGTGAGGAGCAGGCAATCATGTTCAACGCAGTGATCGATGCGCCGTTCGGCAAGGTCGGCATTCGCCTCGAAGGCGAGGCCGTGCGCGAGATCGTCTATCTGCCGGATTCAGTGCCGAGCGTCGCGCCCGACACGCCATTGGCGCGGCAAGCCGTCGAGCAGATCGAGCGATATTTCGAGCGTGCGTCCGCGAAGTTCGAGTTGCCGCTGGCGCCGGTCGGCACCGCGTTTCAGCGGCGCGTCTGGCAGGCGCTCAGCGAGATTCCGCCGGGCGTCGTGCTGACCTACGGGCAGTTGGCGAAACAGTTGGGCAGCGTGCCGCGCGCGGTCGGTCAGGCGTGTGGCGCCAATGAATTTCCGATTGTGATTCCATGTCATCGCGTGGTGAGTTCGAGCGGCATCGGCGGGTTCGCGCATCACGCCGAAGAGGGCTTCTTCCGCAACGTCAAGCGCTGGCTGCTGGCGCATGAAGGCATTCCGTACGCATGAGCGATACCTTGGCTGACGACGCGGGCATCGCGTCACCTTTGTCGCCGCTGCTTCTGACGAGCTCGGCGTCGATCGATGCGTTCTGCGACGCGCTGTGGCTCGAGCACGGCCTGTCGCGTAACACGCTCGATGCGTATCGGCGCGATCTGCGTCTGTTCTGCGAATGGCTCGCGCAGAGCCGCAACGCGTCGCTCGACACCGCCAGCGAAGCCGATCTCAACGCTTATAGCGCCGCGCGGCAGAAGGACAAATCGACCTCGGCGAACCGGCGGCTCTCGGTGTTTCGCCGCTATTACGCGTGGGCGGTGCGTGAGCATCGCGCGACGGTTGATCCGACACTGCGCATCCGTTCGGCCAAGCAGCCGCCGCGTTTTCCGTCGACGCTCACCGAGGCGCAAGTCGAAGCGCTGCTAGGTGCGCCCGACATCGACACGCCGTTGGGTTTGCGCGATCGCACGATGCTGGAACTGATGTACGCGAGCGGTTTGCGCGTCACCGAACTGGTCACGCTGAAGACGGTGGAAGTGGGTCTGAACGAAGGCGTGGTGCGCGTGATGGGCAAGGGCTCGAAAGAGCGCCTGATTCCGTTCGGCGAAGAGGCGCACGGCTGGATCGAACGTTATCTGCGCGATGCGCGCCCGGCGCTGCTCGGCGCGCGCGCGACGGATGCGCTATTCGTGACGAGCCGCGCGGAAGGCATGACGCGCCAGCAGTTCTGGAACATCATCAAGCGTCACGCGATGGCGGCCGATGTGCATGCGCCTTTGTCGCCGCATACGTTGCGGCACGCGTTTGCCACGCATCTGCTCAATCACGGTGCTGACCTGCGCGTCGTGCAACTGCTGCTTGGCCACACTGATATTTCGACCACGCAAATTTACACGCACGTGGCTCGCGAGCGCTTGAAGTCGCTGCATGCGATGCATCATCCGCGTGGGTGATGTGCGCTTGCGTTCGTGCTTGAGCTTGTGCTTGTGCGCTTGTCGTTTCAGACGAACTCACGCAGCCGATGTTTGAGAATCTTGCCGGTCGATGCGGCCGGCAGCGCGGCGAGCACCTTCAATTCGGCCGGCCGCTTGTACGGTGCGAGACGCGCGCCGCACCACGCGATCAGTTCAGCGGGCGTCACTGTCGCCCCCGCGATCAATTCGACGAACGCGATCACTTCCTCGTTGCCCTCGACCGCGCGTCCGATCACCGCCGACTGCACGACCTGCGGATGCGCGTTCAACACATGTTCGACCTCGGCCGGATAGACGTTGAAGCCCGAGCGGATGATCAACTCCTTGCTGCGCCCGACGATATGCAGCGCGCCGTCCGCGTCCTGCCGCGCGAGGTCGCCGGTCTTGAGCCAGCCGTCTTCGGTCACGGCCGCGCGGGTTTGCTCCGGGCTGCGGTAGTAGCCGAGCATCACGTTCGGCCCACGCACCCATAGCTCGCCGATTTCGCCCGGCGCGGCATCCACGCCGTCGAGTCCGACGAACCGCACCTCGACGCCCGGAATGACCTCGCCGACCGAGCAGTCGCTGCGCGGTGCGTCGAGCATCGTGTGCGAAATCGTCGGGCTGCTCTCGGTCATGCCGTAGCCGTTGTGCAGCGGCAGACCGTAGACGGCTTCGACCTGCGCCTTCAACGCGGCGTCGAGCGGCGAGCCGCCCGAATAGGCAAAGCGCAGATGCGGCGCGGACCACGGGTGGCCGTGCGTCTGCAAATGTTCGAGCAGTTTGGCGTGCATGGCCGGCACGCCCTGGAAGATCGACACGCGTTCGTCGGCGAGCGCGCGGCGCACGGCTTCCGGCGCGAAGCGCGGCGCGAGCCGCAAGGTCGCGCCGGCGTGCAGGCTGCCCAGACACACCGATGCGAAGCCGTACACGTGCGAGATCGGCAGCACTGCATACACGACGTCGCCGGGCCCGACTTTGCGCAGGCGGCTCGACACCGCGGCGATGTACAGCAGATTGCGATGCGACAGCATCACGCCTTTCGGTGCGCCGGTGGTGCCGGTGGTGTAAATCAGCGCGGCGCATTGACGGTCGTTCGCGGCTTCGACCGGCTCGGCTTGCACCGTGTTGTCCACCGTGTACGACCACGCGCCGATGTCCGGCTTGATAGCCGGCGCGGCCAACGCCTGGTGCCGCTGCGCATGCTGCTGCGCGTCGCCGGAGCTTTCCACCGCGTACGCGACCACGCGAGGCTGCGCGTGTGCGCGGATCGAATCGAGCTCGGCGGCGGACAGCCGCGCGTTCGACACTAGCGCCCACGCGTCGAGCCTCGCGGTCGCGAACAGCAGCACGATCTGCGCGATGCTGTTCTCCGCGACGATCATCACGCGGTCGCCGCCGCGAACGCCCCATTCGCGCAACAGCGCGGTGGCGGCGTCGACGGCTTGCAGCAGTTGCGCGCTGGTCAGCCGGCGCGCATCCTCGATCAAGGCGATGTGCTGCGGGTCGCGCGCGGCGGCGAGCGCCGGAATCGCGGCGATGCGCGCGGGCAGCGCGGCCAGCAGCGCGGAGATGTCGATCGTGGAACGGGTGGATGAATCGAGGCTCACTGGTGTCTCCTGTCGATCGGAGTTGGCGCTTTAGCGCTTACTCCGATCCCATGCAAAGCGGTCGATCGGAGTTGGCGCTTTAGCGCTTACTGCGATCCCATGCAAATAATGGTTGCTGAAAACGATTCGGTGCGCGGCGTACAGTACGCCGGAAGATTTTCGAACGATCGTGCCACAGTCGCCCGACCCGCACAATTGGCCATTCGGCAAATAGCCGTCGTGCAAACTCGCCATTACAATGCGCCGATGAGCAAATCCAGACACGTTTCCGAAACGCCGGCCACCCAGTTTCTGCGCCGCCATGGCGTCACGTTCGGCGAGCATCCTTACGATTACGTCGAGCACGGCGGCACCGGGGAATCGGCGCGCCAGCTCGGCGTGGACGAACATCATGTCGTGAAGACACTCGTGATGGAAGACGAGCACGCGAAGCCGCTGATCGTGCTGATGCACGGCGACCGTACCGTCAGCACCAAGAACCTCGCGCGGCAGATCGGCGCAAAGCGCGTCGAGCCGTGCAAGCCCGAGGTGGCGAACCGGCATTCAGGCTACCTGATCGGCGGCACATCGCCGTTCGGGACGCGCAAGCAAATGCCGGTTTATGTCGAGTCGAGCATTCTCGAGATGGACCGTATCTGGCTGAACGGCGGCCGGCGCGGTTTTCTGGTCAGCATCGAACCGAAGGTGCTGACCGACTTGCTGGTGGCGAAGGCGGTTCAATGCGCGAGCGTCGATTGACGTTTGCATGAATGTTTTCCGGGCGGGTGCGTTCGGTAGAATGTGCGCCGCCTTGTTCCGAGTTCTCCTGTTGCGGTTGGAGTACCGGGTTTCAGACCGCCGAACCTTATAAGAGTCCCAGATGCAAAACCTGATCGTTGCTGTCGTTGCCTACCTGATCGGTTCGGTGTCGTTCGCCGTGATCGTGAGCGCCGCGATGGGCCTCGACGACCCGCGCTCGTACGGTTCGGGCAACCCGGGCGCAACCAACGTGCTGCGTAGCGGCAGCAAGAAGGCGGCGATTCTCACGCTGATCGGCGACGCCTTCAAGGGCTGGCTGCCGGTCTGGTTCGTCGTGCACTTCGGCGCGCGTTACGGGCTCGACGATACGTCGGTGGCGATTGCGTCGGTCGCCGTGTTTCTCGGCCATCTGTATCCGGTTTTCTTCCGCTTCAAGGGCGGCAAGGGCGTGGCGACCGCGGCGGGCGTGCTGCTCGCGATCAATCCGACGCTCGGCGTCGCGACCTTGCTGACGTGGCTGATCGTGGCGTTCTTCACGCGCTATTCGTCGCTGGCGGCGCTGGCCGCGGCGGTATTTGCGCCGCTCTTCTATGCGTTTCTGTTCGGGCCGCGCGTCATCGCGCTGGCGATCGTCGTGATGAGCTCGCTGCTGGTGTGGCGCCATCGCGGCAACATCGCCAAGCTGATGCGCGGGCAGGAAAGCCGTATCGGCGCTAAGAAGAAGGCGGCCAGTCCGGCGGCGGGCCATGATCTTTGAGGCCTGGATGCGCTGACGTGCCGAGTGCCGCGTGCCGCGGCGGTAATGTGTGCACGCCACGTGGGTCGCTCGCAGAACGGTCGTTGCGGATGCCACTCGCGGGCTGTGCGCCGTTAGTACGAGATGCTATGCAGGTGGCTCGCCGGGAAGCTGCAGGTGCTGACTGGGCGGCGCGCTGGCAAGCTGAGACCCGGCGCGGGTTGTTCGCAAACCTCGCGCGGGGGCATCGGGGGGAGTTGCAGCGGTTGCCTGTTTATGACCCGCTAACCGTCGCCCCGCCGCCCGTTTCCCCGGGCAACATACCCGCGCACCTGAATCTCAGTCGCGGAAGTTGTTGAAGTCGAGCGGCGTGTCGGTCACGTCCTTGCGCAGCATCGCGATCACGCTTTGCAGATCGTCGCGCTTGCCGCCGGTGATGCGCACCGCGTCGCCCTGAATGCTCGCCTGAACCTTGATCTTGCTGTCCTTCACGAGGCGCACGATTTTCTTCGACAGATCGCCGGACACGCCCTTCTTGATCTTGATGACCTGCTTGACCTTGTCGCCGCCGATCTTCTCGATCTTGCCGTAGTCGAGGAAGCGCACGTCCACGTTGCGCTTGGCCATTTTCGACAACAGCACGTCTTTCACCTGGCCGAGCTTGAAGTCGTCGTCGGCGTAGGCGGTGATTTCGTTTTCCTTATGTTCGACGCGCGCGTCCGACCCTTTGAAGTCGAAGCGCGTGGAAATTTCCTTGTTGGACTGTTCGATCGCGTTCTTGACTTCGATCATGTTCGCTTCGCAGACGACGTCAAACGATGGCATTGCATTCTCCCAATAGTGCTGCGGTGCGTGATGCGGCCGGTCGGCTGCTCACGGGGCACTCGCTATAATCACGGACCGGACGTCATTTTACCGACGCCACTCCCTTTTGCCCAAGGCTGCCGCGCATTGTCGCGCGGCCGGGGGCCGATCTGGTCTCATTCGTCGTTTCATTGTCCTCAATCCGATGTCCCAATCCGATTCCGCCGCGTTCCTTGCCGGCTATCCGCTGAAGGCGCACAACACCTTCGGCTTCGATGTCCGTGCGCAGTTTGCGTGCCGGATCGAGCACGAAGCGCAATTGATGGCTGCGGTGCACGATCCACGCGCGGCCGGCCTGCCGCGCCTCGTGCTGGGCGGCGGCAGCAATGTGGTGCTGACCGGCGACTTCGCCGGGCTGGTGCTGCTGGTGGCGCTGCGGGGCCGCCGTATCGTGCGCGAGGACGACCACGCATGGTACGTCGAGGCGGCCGGTGGCGAACCGTGGCACGAGTTCGTCGCGTGGACGTTGTCGCAGGGATTGCCTGGGCTGGAGAATCTTGCGCTGATTCCGGGCACGGTCGGCGCGGCGCCGATCCAGAACATCGGCGCGTATGGGCTGGAGATGTGCGAGCGGTTCGCGTCGCTGCGCGCGGTTGAGCTGGCGACGGGCGCCGTGGTCGAGCTCGACGCGCAGGCTTGCCGGTTCGGCTACCGCGACAGTTTCTTCAAGCGGGAAGGGCGCGACCGTTTCGTGATTACGTCGGTGACGTTCCGTTTGCCGAAGGTTTGGCAGCCGCGTGCCGGTTACGCGGATCTGGCGCGTGAACTGGCCGCGGGCGGTTATGTTGCGAGCGTCGATGGTCATGCCGGTGCCGATAAGCAGCCGACCGCGCAGGCCGTCTTCGATGCGGTGGTGGCGGTGCGGCGCGCCAAGCTGCCCGATCCGCTGGAACTCGGCAATGCCGGGAGTTTCTTCAAGAATCCGGTGGTGGACGCGGCGCAGTTCGACGCGCTGAAGATCAGGGAGCCGGACGTCGTCTCCTATCTTCAGCCGGACGGCAGGGTGAAGCTCGCCGCGGGCTGGCTGATCGATCGATGCGGCTGGAAAGGCCGTGCGATGGGCGCGGCAGCAGTGCACGAGCGGCAGGCGCTAGTGCTGGTGAATCGTGGCGGCGCGACCGGCGCGGAGGTGTTGGCACTCGCGAAAGCGGTGCAGCGCGACGTGTTGGAGCGATTTGGCGTGGAGTTGGAAGCGGAGCCGGTCTGTTTGTAATGCGGCGGGTGAGGGTGTCGGTCAATCGCGGTGGGGCAAGCGGCGTGGGGTTGCGCTAGCGCTCGCAAAAGCGGTTCGGCGGGACATGTCGCTTACGGAGTTGGAATCGAGCCGGCGCGTCGTGACCGGGCAAGCGGGACGCTGAAAATGAAAAAAGCGCCGGGAGAAAACTCCTGGCGCTTTTTTATTGTCCGCGCTTCGGATCTGGTCGCGCCTCACGGCGCTGAACTTTCACTTACGCGAAGTTAGCCTTCACCGAAACACTCACCATCAGCCACGCTGACGTCGCGCGTTCTCGGCAATCCGCATACGCAGCGCGTTCAGCTTGATGAACCCACCAGCGTCGGCCTGGTTGTATGCGCCGCCGTCGTCGTCGAACGTCGCGATGGTCTTGTCGAACAGCGTTTCCTTCGAATCGCGCGCGACCACCGATACGCTGCCCTTGTACAGCTTCACACGCACCCAGCCGTTGACCTTTTCCTGCGTGTGGTCGATCAGCACCTGGATCGCGCGGCGCTCCGGGCTCCACCAGTAGCCGTTATAAATCAGCGACGCGTAACGGGCCATCAGGTCGTCTTTCAGGTGAGCCACTTCACGGTCGAGCGTGATCGACTCGATGCCGCGGTGCGCCTTGAGCATGATCGTGCCGCCCGGCGTTTCATAGCAGCCGCGCGACTTCATGCCGACGTAACGGTTTTCCACCAGATCCAGACGGCCGATGCCGTGCTTGCCGCCCAGGCGGTTCAGCTCGGTCAGCATTTCCGCCGCCGACAGACGCTTGCCGTTGATCGCGACCGGATCGCCGTGCCCGTACTCGATGTCGATGTATTCAGCCTGATCCGGCGCCTGTTCCGGCGACACGGTCCAGCGCCACATATCGGCTTCGGCTTCCGCCTTCGGGTCTTCCAGGTGACGGCCTTCGAACGAGATGTGCAGCAGGTTCGCGTCCATCGAATACGGCGCGCCGCCTTGCTTGTGCTTCATTTCAATCGGAATGCCGGCTTTTTCCGCATACGCGAGCAGCTTTTCGCGCGACAGCAGGTCCCATTCACGCCACGGAGCGATCACCTTGATGCCCGGTTCCAGCGCGTAGTAACCGAGTTCGAAGCGAACCTGGTCGTTGCCCTTGCCGGTTGCGCCATGCGACACCGCTTGCGCGCCGGTTGCACGGGCGATCTCGATCTGACGCTTGGCAATCAGCGGACGCGCGATCGACGTGCCCAGCAGGTACTCGCCTTCATAGATCGTGTTGGCGCGGAACATCGGGAACACGAAGTCGCGCACGAATTCTTCGCGCAGGTCTTCGATGAAAATGTTTTCCTGCTTGATGCCGAGTTGCAGAGCCTTCTTGCGCGCCGGCTCCAGCTCTTCGCCCTGGCCGATGTCGGCCGTGAACGTGACGACTTCGGCGTCGTAGTTGTCCTGCAACCACTTCAGGATGACGGAGGTGTCGAGGCCGCCCGAATAGGCGAGCACGACTTTCTTGATATCGCTCATGGTGAACTCGTAGCTGGAAAAAGCGGGAAAACAACGCGCACCGGCGGTTCCGGAGCGCGGAAAAGCATTATTTTGACACTAAACCGCCGGGCGCCCGCGTTTTTGGGGCAGTGCGGTGGTGTAGCCGGGTCCGCTTGCAACCGGGGACGCCGGTCCGCTGCGCGGCGCTGACGTGGCTGCCTTGCCTCGGATGCAAGGCCCCGCCGCGCTTCACGCAGATGCTGCTGATGGTGAAAAGGGGCGCGCTCAATGATTCAGTTTGCCGAGCAGCAGGTATTCCATCAACGCCTTTTGCACGTGCAGGCGGTTTTCCGCCTCGTCCCACACGACGCTTTGCGGGCCGTCGATCACTTCCGCGCTGACTTCCTCGCCGCGGTGGGCGGGCAGGCAGTGCATGAAGAGCGCATCCGGATTGGCGCGCGCCATCATGTCAGCGTCGACGCACCAGTCCGCGAAGGCTTTCTTGCGCGCTTCGTTTTCGGCTTCGAAGCCCATGCTGGTCCAGACGTCGGTGGTGACGAGATCAGCGCCCGCGCAGGCCTCGTTCGGGTGATCGAATTCCTCGTAGAACGGCGCGCTCTCGGCGGCGACCATGGCGCGGTCGAGCTTGTAGCCCGGCGGCGTGGACAGGCGCAGCTTGAAGCCGAGAATCTGCGCGGCTTCGATCCACGTGTACAGCATGTTGTTGGCGTCGCCGACCCACGCGACCGTCTTGCCGCGAATCGGGCCGCGATGCTCGAAGTACGTGAAGATGTCGGCCAGCACCTGGCAGGGGTGATACTCGTTGGTCAGCCCGTTGATCACCGGCACGCGCGAATTCTCGGCGAAGCGCTCGATGATGTCCTGGCCGAACGTGCGGATCATGATGATGTCGACCATGCGCGAGATCACTTGCGCGGCGTCTTCGATCGGTTCACCGCGGCCGAGCTGCGTGTCGCGGGTGCTCATGAACACGGCGTGGCCGCCCAACTGGAAGATGCCGGCTTCGAACGACAGGCGGGTGCGTGTCGAATTTTTCTCGAAGATCATCGCCAGCGTGCGGTCGTGCAGCGGGTGGTAGGTCTCGTAGCTCTTGAATTTGCGTTTCAGAATGCGCGCGCGTTCCAGCACGTACTCGTAGTCTTCCAGCGAGAAGTCCTTGAACTGCAGGTAGTGGCGAATTTTCTTGGCGGTCATGAAACAAATACGGCGGTCTCACCCGGCAGGATTGCCGGACGGCGCCGCCGTCGTTTGTGGTAACTCAATGCAGCATAAAGGATTTCGCTCCGTTTGACGAGTCGGCCAAAAGGCCAGGAAAGCTGCGTGAAAGCCTCGCGCAACTATCATGCGAAGCTTGTGTGCGCTGCGGAAAAAGGTCCGCTGCGCTATAATCTGCCGGTTCTCCCAAAGCCCGGCAGGCGGGTATTTCGCTTGCGGGACACGGCTCGCGCGGTTCGCAAAGTTTGCTCGCGGTGCGCCGTCATGACAAAGCGCCGAGGCCGCTCAGCCGGCCCATTGCGGTTCTGGCTGCGCGGCTCGCCATCGCGGCGGCGTGTGCAACATGCGCAACATGTGCGGCGACGAGTCAGGCGTTGCAAGCCGGCGTGCCGTCAGCTTTGCCGTCATCCCGCTGGGCAGTCACACAGGTATTCCTACATGGCCGAAGCAGCTCCAACCGAATTTTTCATTCAGGGCATCACGTCGACGGGCAAGAAGTTTCGGCCGAGCGACTGGTCGGAGCGGCTCGCAGGCGTGATGGCATGTTTTGGCCCCGGTGCAAGGAAGGGGCCGAACGCTTATATGCAGTACTCGCTGTATGTCCGGCCGACCATGATCGGCGACCTCAAGTGCGTGATTCTCGATTCGCGTTTGCGCGACATCGAGCCGATGGCTTTCGATTTCGTGCTCAACTTCGCGAAAGACAACGACCTCGTCGTGACGGAAGCGTGCGAGTTGCAACTCGAGCACGCCACGCCACGCGGCAAGCCAAAAGACACGTGATATAGCGCAAGCCAGCCGGATCGGCAAAAACAAAAACCCGCGAGCGCGGGTTTTTTTGTGTTTGATACAAAGGCTCGAGCAGGGCGAGCAGCCGCAACATCACCGCGATCGTATCGATGCGCACGGCCCAGCGTGTCGGCGGCGAGTGCAAAGCAAAAAAGCCCGCCGAAGCGGGCCTTTCTGTGCAGCGGAAACAGGAGGTAGCCCACCGAAGCGGGCTGACCGGAATTACTGCGCTGCGGACGCTTGCAGACCCTTGATGGCTGCAGCGAGGCGGCTCTTATGGCGAGCTGCCTTGTTCTTGTGAACGATGTTCTTGTCGGCGATGATGTCGATGGTCTTCGACGATGCCTGGAAGATTTCAGCGGCCTTAGCCTTGTCGCCGGCGTCGATCGCCTTGCGGACAGCCTTGATAGCCGTGCGGAACTTCGAGCGCAGTGCCGAGTTGTGCGAGTTTGCCTTGGCGGCCTGGCGGGCGCGCTTGCGTGCTTGTGCGGAGTTAGCCATGACGGTTCCTTATCCTGTTCCTGTTTCCAGTACCTGACCTTCAAGTGGTGAGGTGCTGCTTTTAGATCCGAACTCTTGGAAGCGATTGCCCAAGAGCGCAAAAAGTGTCGAAAAAAATCGATCGAACTACGCGAAGGCGGGCCCGTGTTTCCGGGGATTCGCGACTGTTGCCAGGCGGCGTGGCGCCGACCTGAACCCCGTCCAAAAACTGAGCGAGCTTCGAAACCGATGATTATAGCAACAAAATCAGGCACGTGGCAACGGGAATGCACGAGCTAGCCGCGCGCGCCGGTCCGCGCGAAGGTCGGCGCCCTTGCGCGAGCGTTCAGCGGGTTCAGCGGGTTCAGTGGGTTCAGTGGGTTCAGTGGGTTCAGTGGGTTCAGTGGCGCGAGCGTGTCGGCGCGATACCGGAACCCGCGTTCCGGGCCACGTATCAGGAGCAGCAGCGCGCTGCGGCAGGCCGCAAAAAAATGCGCTGATCGGCCCATCGGCGCGAACGTCTGCGCAGCAAATCGGTCCGAATCGCGTTCCGGCTCGTCGTCCGCGCCTGCGGCACCCGTATAATAAGCGCCCCATGAATCTATTCCGAGCCCTGCTGACGGTCAGCGGCTTCACGCTGCTGTCACGCGTGACCGGACTGGCCCGCGAAACGTTGATCGCTCGTGCGTTCGGCGCCAGTCAATACACTGACGCGTTCTACGTCGCCTTCCGTATTCCGAACCTGCTGCGCCGCATTTCCGCCGAAGGCGCGTTTTCGCAGGCCTTTGTGCCAATCCTCGCCGAGTTCAAGAACAGCCAGGGCCACGACGCCACCAAAGCGCTGGTCGACGCGATGTCGACCGTGCTCGCGTGGGCGCTCGCGGTGCTGTCTGTGATCGGCGTGGTGGGCGCGTCCGGCGTGGTGTACATCGTCGCCTCGGGCCTTGCGCATGAAGGCCACGCGTACGAGCTCGCGGTCACGATGACGCGCATCATGTTCCCGTACATCATTTTCATCTCGCTGACGTCGCTGGCGTCCGGCGTGCTGAATACGTACAAGAACTTTTCGCTGCCCGCGTTCGCGCCGGTGCTGCTGAACGTGGCGTTCATCATCGCGGCGGTGTTCGTCGCGCCGCGTCTGCAAACGCCGGTCTATGCGCTCGCGTGGGCGGTGATCGCCGGCGGCATCTTGCAGTTCATCGTGCAGTTGCCGGGTCTGAAGAAGATCGACATGGTGCCGCGCATCGGCCTGAACCCGTTGCGCGCGCTCGCGCATCGCGGCGTGAAGCGGGTTCTGTCGAAGATGGTGCCGGCGATGTTCGCCGTGTCGGTCGCGCAGATCAGCCTGATCATCAACACGAATATTGCGTCGCGCATCGGCCCGGGCGCGGTGTCGTGGATCAACTACGCCGACCGGCTCATGGAGTTTCCGACCGCGCTGCTCGGCGTCGCGCTGGGCACGATCCTGCTGCCGAGCCTGTCGAAAGCGCACGTCGACGCCGATTCGCACGAATATTCGTCGCTGCTCGACTGGGGGCTGCGCGTCACGTTCCTGCTGGCCGCGCCGAGCGCGATCGCGCTGTTTTTCTTCGCGCAGCCGCTGACCGCCGTGCTATTCAATTACGGCAAGTTCGACGGCAACTCGGTCGTGATGGTCAGCCGTGCGCTGTCGGCGTACGGCGTAGGCCTGATCGGCCTGATTCTGATCAAGATTCTCGCGCCTGGCTTCTACGCGAAGCAGGACATCAAGACCCCGGTGAAGATCGGCATCGGCGTGTTGATCGTCACGCAGTTGAGCAACTACGTGTTCGTGCCGGTTTTCGCGCATGCGGGCCTGACGCTGAGCGTCGGGCTCGGTGCCTGTGTGAACGCGCTGCTGCTGTTTTTCGGTCTGCGCAAGCGTGGCATCTATATGCCGTCGAGCGGCTGGCTCAAATTCTTCGTGCAGTTGTTCGGCGCCTGTCTGGTGCTGGCCGGCGCGATGCGCTGGCTGGCCATCAGCTTCGACTGGATCGGCATGCATAGCCGGCCGGTCGACCGGATGGTGCTGCTGGGTGCGTGCCTCGTGCTGTTCGCCGCGCTATATTTCGGTATGCTTTGGCTGATGGGCTTCAAGTACGCGTATTTCAAAAGGCGAGTGAAGTGATCACGATGACGCGGGTTCTCGACTATTTCAGCACGCTCGTCGCCGAAGACGACAGCCTGCCGCTGACCGAGGCGGCGCTCTCGCTCGCGCAGGACGCTTACCCCGATCTCGATCTGCAAGGCACCCTGGCCGAGATCGACGAACTGGTGGTGCGCCTGCAGCGCCGCATGCCGGACGACGCCGACATCCGGCAGAAGGTCGGCATCCTGAACCGGTTCTTCTTTCGCGAGCTGGGTTTTGCCAGCAATCTCAACGACTATTACGATCCCGACAACAGTTATCTGAATGCGGTGTTGAAGAGGCGCCGCGGCATTCCGATTTCGCTTGCGGTGCTGTATCTGGAGATGGCCGAGCAGATCGGCGTTCCGGCGCGCGGCGTGTCGTTTCCAGGCCACTTCCTGCTGCGCGTGACGACCCCCGACGGCGACATGATGCTCGATCCGACCAGCGGCCATTCGCTGACCGAAGCGCAGATGGTCGACATGCTGGAGCCGTACGTGGCGTCGGCGGGCGAGTCGGTCAGCAGGGCGCTGCGCATGCTGCTGCAACCGGCCACGCGGCGCGAGATCATCGCCCGCATGCTGCGCAATCTGAAATCCACCTATCTTCAGACCGAGCGTTGGCAACGCTTGCTGGCGGTGCAGCAGCGTCTCGTGATCCTGCTGCCGGACAATATCGAAGAGGTGCGCGATCGCGGCTTCGCGTACGCGCGGCTCGATTACCTGCGTCCCGCGCTCGAAGACCTCGAAAGCTATCTTGGCGACCGGCCGGATGCCGAGGACGCGACGGTGGTGGAGTCGCAGCTGAATGAGTTGCGTCAACGCACCCAGCAAGACGATCGCGGCTAGCCGCCCCGCGCCTTCGAACCGCGTAAAACAGAACGCCTGCACATGATTCATGTGCAGGCGTTTTTTTTCGTATGTGCGCGCCGCGTCGAGCGGCACGTGGAGGCGCCGTTACTTCGGCTGCATGCGGATTGCGCCGTCCAGACGAATCACTTCGCCGTTGAGCATCGGATTGTCGAAGATCTGCTTGGCCAGCATCGCGTATTCCGCCGGTTTGCCCAGGCGCGGCGGGAACGGCACCATCGCGCCGAGGGCGTCCTGCACTTCCTGCGGCATGCCGAGCAGCATCGGCGTTTCGAAGATGCCCGGGGCGATCGTCATCACGCGGATCGCGTTGCGCGACAGGTCGCGTGCGATCGGCAGCGTCATGCCGACCACGCCGCCCTTCGATGCCGCGTAGGCCGCCTGCCCGATCTGACCGTCATACGCGGCCACCGATGCCGTATTGATGATCACGCCGCGCTCGCCAAGCGCATTCGGTTCGTTCTTCGACATCGCCGCGGCCGCGAGCCGGATCATGTTGAAGGTGCCGATCAGATTGATCGAGATGGTGCGCGCGAACGAATCGAGCGGATGCGGGCCGTCCTTGCCGACCGTTTTGATAGCCGGCGCGACGCCTGCGCAATTGACGAGGCCGCGCAGCGTGCCGAGCTTCGTCGCGGCTTCGACGGCTTGGGTCGCGTCGTCTTCGCGGCTCACGTCGCATTTGACGAAGACGCCGCCGAGTTCCTTGGCGAGCGCTTCACCGGCATCCTGATTAAGATCGGCGAGCACCACCTTGCCGCCGTTCTCGACGAGCAGGCGCGCGGTGGCGGCGCCAAGACCCGATGCACCGCCGGTGATCAGGAACACATTGTCACGAATCTCCATGTCTACTCCTTTGCTACGGTTGTCCAGTCGTGTCTCGATCGAATATTTTTTCGATGATCGATTGTAACGGCTATGCTGCAATGCGGAAAGAAAAGCCGGGCAGCACGCGCGATCCGCGTGCCGCAGGGCAAGCAAACCGCGCAAGCAAACCGATACGGATCTCTAATTAATTGACGCCGGACACGGCGGCTAAGGGAAAGCGGGAGAGGGCGGCCGGTCCCACTCCGTGTGTCCCAATAAAAAACCCGCCGGTAAGGGCGGGTCTTCGTAAAACAGAAGCAGTCGGTGGCGAGCTTACTTCAACGCGTCGAACGCGCGAGCCCGAATATCATCGACGCTGCCGAGGCCCGAAATCCGGCGGTATTGCGGCGCCTTCAGTGCGGTCGACGGATCGCCGTTCTTCGCCCAGCCGTTGTAGTACTCGATCAGCGGCTTGGTTTGCGCCTCATACACGTCCAGACGCTTCTTGACCGTTTCTTCCTTGTCGTCGTCGCGCTGGATCAGCGGCTCGCCGGTCACGTCGTCCACGCCTTCGATCTTCGGCGGATTGAACTTGACGTGATACGTGCGGCCCGAAGCGGCGTGTGAGCGGCGGCCGCTCATACGCACGATGATCTCGTCGAACGGCACGTCGATCTCCAGCACGTAGTCGATCGCGACGCCAGCCTGCTTCATCGCTTCAGCTTGCGGAATGGTGCGCGGGAAACCGTCGAACAGATAACCGCTCGCGCAGTCCGGCTGCTGCAGACGTTCCTTCACCAGGTTGATGATCAGCTCGTCCGTGACCAGTTCGCCGGCGTCCATGAAGCGCTTGGCTTCGAGGCCGAGCGGCGTGCCTGCCTTGACGGCTGCACGCAGCATGTCACCGGTGGAAATTTGCGGAATGCCGAACTTTTCCTTGATGAAGTTTGCCTGAGTGCCCTTGCCCGCGCCGGGTGCACCCAAAAGGATCAAACGCATGTGATATCTCCAGATCTATGTGAATTCTTTGATGAGGTCGCAGCCATCCCACGATTGGTCGAGGGACCCGCATCGGCTGCCGTTGCGGGTCTCGCGCTGCACGTCGAAACACGACGGCGCTGCAAGACGGCAATGGTGCGACGGGGCAAACCCTGGGGTTCGCTGGTGACGGGAGGCGCGCACAACCGTCCGATTATGCCATGGGTTTTTATGCTCAAGACCCGAATAGAGCCTGCACGCGCGCGAGATCGGCGGGCGTGTCGACGCCGGGCAGCGGCACGTCCGGCGTGACGAGCACCGCGATGCGCTCGCCGTGCCACATCGCGCGCAACTGTTCGAGCGCTTCGACCTGTTCGATCGGCGAGATCGCGAGACCAGGGTAAGTGCGCAGGAATTGCGCGCGATACGCGTACAGCCCGATATGCCGATGGACCACCGCGGGCGCCGGCGGCGCCGGCATCGACGCGACATTGGGCCAGTGCGGCTGCCAGGCGTCGCGGGCCCACGGAATCGGCGCGCGCGAGAAGTACAGCGCAACGCCGCGTGCGTCGAGCACGACCTTGACGACGTTCGGATTGAAAATTTCAGCGGGATCGGTGATCGGGTGCGCGGCGGTCGCGATCGCGCAGCCGCTACTCGCCGCGAGGTGCGACGCGACGCCGCACACCAGCGCCGGATCGATCAGCGGCTCGTCGCCCTGCACATTGACGACGATCGTGTCGTCGCTCCAGCCGAACTGCGCCGCCACTTCCGCGAGACGGTCCGTGCCCGACGGATGATCGGCGCGTGTCAGCACGGCTTCGAAGCCGTGGTCGCGCGCCGCGTCGAGCACCGCTTGCGCATCCGACGCGACCAGCACCTGCTGCGCGCCCGACTCGCGCGCGCGTTCGGCGACCCGCACCACCATCGGTTTGCCGCCAATGTCGGCGAGCGGCTTGTTGGGCAGACGCGTCGAGGCGAGTCGGGCCGGCACGACGGCGATAAACGGGGGAGTGGTGGGATTGGCGTGGGTCATCAGAAAGATGCGCGGGAAGATGAGCGAAAAGACGGACCGCGATAAAACCGGAGGAAGCGGCTGCGCATGCCGCGCGGGCGCAAACGGGCAAGACTGCAACGGATGCGGAGCAACGACGCGGGGCGTGGCGCACGGCGGCTGCCCCGCGCGGACAAACCTGACTCAGGCGACCGAGCCCGGATTCAGGTCGACCGGCGTGCCTTCCACGGTCTGCCGCGCTTCGTCGACCAGCATCACGGGAATGCCGTCGCGGATCGGATAGGCGAGCTTGTCCGCGTTGCAGATCAGCTCCTGCGCGGCACGGTCGTAGCTGAGCGGGCCCTTGCAGATCGGGCAGACGAGAATTTCAAGCAGGCGAGCGTCCACGGACTTTCTCCACAACTAATGCAATGAGGCGATGATCGAGCGCGGCTTCGACCGGGACAACCCAGATGCGCGCATCGTGCCAGGACCCTAATTTTACCGCATCCTTTTCCGTTATCAGGATCGCATCGGCGTCCACGTCGGTAAAAGGATTGCGCTCGAACGCGTAGTGATCGGGCAGCGCGCGGGTGGCGGGCGTGAGGCCGGCAGCGCGCAGCGTGGCGAAAAAACGCTCCGGCGCGCCGATGCCGGCCGCGGCCAGCACCCGCTCGCCGCTGAATTGCGCGAGCGGCCGGCGCAGCGCCGGATTGTCCAGATGCCACGCGTCGGCGGGGGCGAGTTGCAGCGCGAATGTGTTCGGCCACGCGGGCAGGGTGCGCGCGTACGGATCGTTGATCAGCGTCGCGTCGCGGCGGCGCGACAGCGGCTCGCGCAGCGGGCCGGCCGGCAGCAGGAAGCCATTACCGCCGAGCCGGTGGTCGAACACGACCAGTTCGGCGTCGCGTGCGAGGCGGTAATGCTGCAAGCCGTCGTCGCTGACGATCACATCGACGTCTCGATGCGCGGCGCACAGCGCCTGCGCGGCGGCCACGCGGTCCGGACAGACCCATACCGGCGCGCCGGTGCGGCGCGCGATCAGCAACGGCTCGTCGCCGCCGACTCGCGCCGTCGACGCGGATGTGACCGGCGTCGGCGTCTTCACGCGTGCGCCGTAGCCACGCGACACCACGCCGGGTTGGAAGCCCGCGGCGCGCAACGCTTCGACCAGCGCGATCACGGTCGGCGTCTTGCCGGTGCCGCCCACGGTCACGTTGCCGACCACCACCACCGGCACACCGACGCGCACGGATTTCAACCAGCCAAGCGAGAAGGCGGCGCGGCGCGCGGCGGTAATTGCGCCGAACACGCACGCGAACGGCGTCAGCGCCCACGCGAACGGACCGTACTGTTGCCACTCGCGCGCAACGCGTGCTTCGAGACGGTCGTTGAGTTTGCTCATGGACAAGTCGCGCGGCCGAGCCGCGTGCCGTTCACCGTCAAGGGGCGGCACGGCGGCGTGGAGGCGCCATGCGCAATACGCGGGGTCTGCATCAACGCGGTTCTCCGGACAATCGAAAGTGAAGCGAAAAATCAGGCTGCGGCGGCGCCCGGCGCTTTCGCGCAATGTACCGCGCAGTGTGCAGTATTGGCGTGCTTCGCCGGGCGTTCGGCATGCCGTGGAACCCGCCACTCTAGCGCGCGGGCGTCCCGCCCGGCAAGTCGCGCGGCGCGCGCCATGCAACGAGTCGCGGCGTCGGGCGATACCTGGCGCCTGTGGATAACTCTGTGGAGAACCTCCCGCCCAACCGGTGGAGAGGGCCGTTCCGAGCCATCCGGATCGGTAACGGTTCCCGTTATTGACATATAAACGCCATATAAATCAACGGCCTGCTTCGAATACGTGGACCTTGGCGGGTGGTCTGGCGGAATTCGTCTGGCCGGTCCCGCCATGTGGACACTTTTAACAATTCGACGACCACGCTGGACGCCGATGGCCACTCGGTCTATCGTCTGTCCGGCCAGTCACAGATACTCCCCTCGCATGAATCCCGAAAGTCCCTTTTTTTCGTCGGCGATGCCCGGCGGTGAGGTCGTCGTTCCCGTTTCCGCGCTCAATCGCGCGATCGGCACGATGCTCGAACGCTCTTTTCCGCTCGTCTGGGTGGCCGGCGAAGTGTCCAACTTCACGCGCGCGGCGAGCGGCCACTGGTATTTCTCGATCAAGGACGCGCAGGCGCAAATGCGTTGCGTGATGTTTCGCGGGCGGGCGCAATATGCCGAATTCACCCCGCGCGAAGGCGACCGCATCGAAGTGCGCGCGCTCGTCACGATGTACGAGCCGCGCGGCGAGCTGCAACTGAACGTCGAAGCGGTGCGCCGCACCGGCCAGGGGCGTCTGTACGAAGCGTTTCTCAAGCTGAAGGCGCAGCTCGAAGCCGAGGGTCTCTTTGCCGCCGAGCGCAAGCGCGCGCTGCCGCTTCATCCGCGCGCGATCGGCATCGTCACGTCGTTGCAGGCCGCGGCGCTGCGTGACGTGCTGACCACGCTGTCGCGTCGCGCGCCGCACATTCCGGTGATCGTCTATCCGGCGCCGGTGCAGGGCGTGGGCGTCAGCAGCAGGCTCGCGGCGATGGTCGAGGCGGCCAGCGCGCGGCGCGAAGTCGACGTGCTGATCGTGTGCCGCGGCGGCGGCTCGATCGAAGACCTGTGGGCATTCAACGAGGAAGTGCTGGCGCGCGCGATTGCGGAAAGCGCGATTCCGGTGGTGAGCGGCGTCGGTCACGAAACCGATTTCACGATCGCCGACTTCGCCGCCGACGTGCGCGCGCCGACCCCGACCGGCGCCGCCGAACTCGTCAGTCCGCAGCGCGTGCTGCTGCTGCGCGAACTCGATCATCGGCACGCGACGCTCGCACGCGGCTTCGGGCGCATGATGGAGCGGCGCGCGCAGCAACTCGACTGGCTCGCACGCAGGCTGGTGTCGCCGGCCGAGCGTCTCACGCGGCAACGCACGCATCTGCAGCAATTGAGCGCGCGGCTCGCGTCGGCGGGCGCGCGGCCGGTGCGTGATGCGCGAGCGCGGTTTTCGCTGCTGCAGATGCGCTGGCAGCGCTGGCGTCCGGATCTCGCCGCCCATCAGACGAAGCTCGGCAATCTCGCGCAACGTCTGGACGCGGCATTGTTGCGCCAGCATGAACGTCAGGTTGCACGCATCGATACGCTTGCCGCACGGCTCGAAGTCCTGAGTCCGCAGCGTACGCTGGAGCGGGGTTATGCGGCCATGATCGATGTACAGAGCGGCCGTGCGGTGCGCGCACCGTCGTCGTTGAAACCGGGGCGGCGCCTGACGGTGCATCTCGCCGAAGGCTCGGCCGACATCGCGCTGGCCGATGTGCAAGCGCGTCTCACCGACGGTTTCTGACACTTCGCCGACGGTCATGGCAGCCATCCGCGTGACTGTCGGATGAGGCGGGCACACGGCATGCGGAGGCACTGACTACGCTATGTGCGCGGCATGTTTTCCGATGCCGGGCATAAAGTCCGTTGGTTTGCGGGGTTATTCCAACTCGCCTACAATCGAGTGCTCAAAAGCGTTATCCGCAGACTCCCCCACAACAGATACAGACAGAAGGAAAGCACCATGGAACATACGCTCCCGCCGCTGCCGTTCGCGAAAAACGCGCTCGCTCCGCACATGTCGGAAGAGACGCTCGAGTTTCACTACGGCAAGCATCACCAGACCTATGTCACCAACCTGAACAATCTGATCAAGGGCACCGAGTTCGAGAACCTGTCGCTGGAAGAGATCGTCAAGAAGGCAACGGGCGGCCTGTTCAACAACGCGGCTCAAGTGTGGAACCACACGTTCTTCTGGAACAGCCTGTCGCCGCAAGGTGGCGGTGCGCCGACCGGCGCACTGGCTGCCGCCATCAACGCCAAGTGGGGTTCGTTCGACAAGTTCAAGGAAGAATTCGCAAAGACCGCAGTCGGCACGTTCGGCTCGGGCTGGGCGTGGCTGGTGAAGAAGGCTGACGGTTCGCTCGACCTGGTGTCGACGAGCAACGCCGCTACGCCGCTGACCACGGATGCCAAAGCACTGCTGACGATCGACGTGTGGGAACACGCGTACTACATCGACTATCGCAATGCGCGTCCGAAGTTCGTCGAAGCGTACTGGAACCTCGTCAACTGGGAATTCGCAGCGAAGAACTTCGCGTGAGATTGCTGGTTGCCGCGTGACGGGATGGTTTGCATCGCCCAATCAGACCTGGGCGACTCGAACCCGGCATAGTGTTTGGCAACCGTTTGGCAACGGTAGTGAAAAACAAAAGCCCTCCTGTGTGAGGGCTTTTGTTGTTTCGGGCTCGGGACTATTGGCCAGGCCATGCGCGTTCAACAGATGCCGGGCCGATTTCAGACGCGAGCTTGTCACAGTTGGTAACCACGGCGCTGTGAGTCGACGTGCGCCACGTGGACCGTTCCAGCTCTAGCCGATCTACGTGCGCGCGGATCAAGGCTGCATCGATGCTCCACCGCCCGTATCGGAATCGGTCGATATCTGTCGATGCCGATGGCCTCGGCCGCCACCGGTGTGCGAGGCGACGCAGGCCACGCCCACAGCGAAAACTAGCCGGTTCATTGAGTTATCCTTCATTTCATGGACATAGGTCGACGTCGGCACGGTACAAGTGCGCGTATCGTCGAGCAGCCGCGCGTCGTCGGGAGCGAGTCCCGCGGCGAGCAGCTTGCGCGATAATCTTTGAAGTCAGTTTAGGCGTCCCAACGCGAAATTTGATTGCCGACCCGCATGCAAGCGTTACCTGATATAACGCCCGCAACAGCGGGTGCCGTGCGAGGCGCGTTCGCGGTTCACACGGCCATGGCGCGCAGTTCGGCGAAAAACTTTCTGTAACGATCCGGTAACCATGGATCACACTAATTGGCCTAACGTTTGAATTCCAATGTTCTGAAGCACTAGCATGATTTCCAGCACTAAATCGATAAGCATTGCGATACCTGCCGCCATTGTTGTGCTCGCGCTCGGCGGCTGTGTGGTGGCGCCGCCAAGCGCCCCGAGTGTGGTTGCGCTGCCGCACCACGGCGAATCACTCGACCAGTTCCAGCAGAACGACTATGTGTGCCGCGACTACGCGAACCGTTCCACCAACCAGTCCGGGGCAGCGCAGGCGGCCACCAACAATAGCGTGAACAGCGCGGCGCTGGGCACGCTCGGCGGCGCGGCAATCGGCGCGCTGTTCGGTGCGGCGGCCGGCAATGCCGGCGCGGGCGCGGCGATCGGCGCCGGCAGCGGGCTGCTGATCGGCGGCGCAAACGGCGCGAATGGCGCGCAATATTCCGCCGCCGGCTTGCAGGCGCACTACGACGCCGCCTACGCCCAGTGCATGACCTCGAAGGGCGACACGATCGCCCAACCGCGGCCTTACTATGTCGCGCCGCAGCCTTACTATGCGCCGCCGCCGGGGTACGTTGCGCCTCCGCCGGTCATGTATGCGCCTTATCCGTACTACTGAGCCGGATTAATGCGCGGACCGGATCGGCATATTTTGCCTTGCTGAAACGAAGCGTTTCCAACGGTGACCGTGCAAAGCGGTCGCTGTAAAGGTTCTGTTATCTCTGGCGGATAGACACGAAACGATGGCGGCAATTCCGCCGGCAAAGGGCGTAGGTTTGGTCGGATGGCGACATCCGACCAGTTGTTTGGTGGTCCTGCGTAGTCAGCGACATCCCGTTCATCCCTGCCGGCACACGACGTTTTTGCCTCCGCCACTCGACGCGCGGAGCGGGCCGGGCACCCCGCTGAGGCGAATATGCGCAGACCGCAAACCGACACGTCTGATCTGAGTGTAGGGACGCGAGTGTGCGCGTGGCTGGCGATTATCTTGCTCGTTTCTTTTTTTGTTTCGTGTGGCGGTGGTGGCGGCTCATCCGGGACAGCGTCGGGTTCAGCGGCCGGTAGTGGCGCCAGCGGCGCGAGTGGTGCAAGTGGCGCAAGCGGCACCAGCGGCGGCACAGGGTCGTCGACGGGAACGGGGAGCGGCAGTGCTGGCGGTAGCGGATCGAACGGGTCGGGCGGCGGCACGTCCACGCCTACGGCAACCGGCGCCTACGCCACCGACGTGTTGATGCATCACAACGATCTGGCCCGCACCGGCCAGATGCTCGCCGAAACGACCCTCACACCCGCCAACGTCAATTCCTCCAGCTTCGGCAAAGTCGCGTTCCTGCCCGCGGACGGCAAGGTCGACGGACAGCCGCTCTTCGTCACCAGTCTGTCGATTGGCGGCACGTCGCACGACGTGGTGTACGTTGTTACCGAACACGATAGCGTCTATGCCTATGACGCCGCCACCTTCGCGCAATTGTGGAAAGTCTCGCTGACCGGCAGCGGCGAAACCCCCAGCGACGACCGCAGTTGCCAGGACATCACGCCGGAAATCGGCATTACTTCGACGCCGGTGATCGACCGCAGTCGCGGGGCGAACGGCGTGCTCTATGCGGTGGCGATGACTAAAGACAGCGGCGGTGGCTACCATCATCGTCTGCATGCGCTCGATCTCGCGACCGGCGCCGAGGTGCTCGGCGGACCGACGGAGATCGGCGCGACGTATCCGGGCGGCGGCGCGGGCAGCGTCAATGGCGTGATCACGTTCAACCCGGCGCTGCACTCGGAGCGCGCGGCACTGACGCTGGTTGCCGGCAACATCTACATGGGCTGGACCGCGCACTGCATGTCGGGCGCGTATACCGGCTGGCTGATGGCGTATAGCGCCGACACGCTGCAGCAGACCGGCGTGCTCAACATCGCGCCGAACGGCAGCCAGGGGTCGGTCTGGATGGCCGGTTCGGGGATGGCATCGGACGGTACATCGCTGTACGTCGTCGATGGCAACGGCACGTTCGGCACGACGCTAAACGCGCAGGGCTTTCCGGTCGACGGCGATTTCGGCAACTCGCTGATGAAGCTGTCGTTAGGCAATTTGCAGGTCACCGATTACTTCGCGATGGATAACGTCGTGGCCGAGGCGAATGCCGACGACGATTTCGGCTCCGGCGGCGTGATGTTGTTGCCCGATCAGACGACTGCGAGCGGCGTGGTCAAACACCTGGCGGTGGCGGCCGGCAAGGACAACCACATCTATGTGGTCGATCGCGACTCGATGGGCAAATTCAGTCCGACGGCCAACAACATCTGGCAGGAACTGATCGGTACGCTGGCGGGCGGCATCTGGGGATCGCCGGCTTACTACGGAGGCGTGGTTTATTACGGCGGTTTGAACGACAACCTGAAGGCGTTGCCGGTCTCGGGTGCATCGCTCGCCACCACCGCTGCGTCGAAGAGTGCGACTACGTTTGCCTATCCCGGCGCGACGCCGGCCGTATCGGCCAACGGTGCGACCAATGCAATCGTGTGGGCCGCGGAGAACGGCACGACCGGCGCGTTGCACGCGTATGATGCCGGCAATCTCGCACGCGAGTTGTACAACAGCAATCAGGCGGGGACGCGCGATCAATGGGGCGCGGGCAACAAGTTCATCACGCCGATGATCGCGCGCGGAAAGGTTTATGTGGGCGCGACGAATGGGGTGGCGGTGTTTGGGTTGCGGTGAGGGTTTGGGTGACGCCAGCTACGGTTGCAGTTGAAGCGGAAGTCAGTGCGTTAGCGGCTGAGCCAGCCGGAGAAGCCGAAGGATTTGTGGTTGTTTTCCACTCGGTAATAGGCTTCGAACTCCGTGCATCTGGCGACGCGCTCTCGGTTTCTCAGCGCGATTGGCGCGCAGTGGACCCGCGATAAAAAGCCCCTGCTCGTGATGATGAACCGGGGCTTTGTGTTAAATGCGCGAGGTGTTCCGTCGCACCCATATTGCTACGGTCCGCGCTGAGCAAATCAGCACGAATCACGCAACGTGAGCGGCTCACTCCACGTCGCTAGTCGTCGCTGTCTTACGCGGACGACGGCTACGCGGCGCGCCTTTACGCGCTGCCTTGCTGGCCGCGACAGGCGCTTCTTCACCTTCGACAGCCGGCGCATGTGCTGGTGCTTCAGCCGGCGCGGCGATCTCCGGTACGTCATCGATCGTTCGCGGCTTGCTCTTCTTTGCTTTCTTCGCGGCCGTCTTGCGCGGTGCGCGCGTCTTGGGACGTTCGGGCTGATTGCCGTCCGCTTCGATGGCGTGTTCGTTGCCTACAGCGACCGGCTCAGCGACAGCATGCTCCGGTGCGACCCAAGTAGCTTCCGGCTGTTCGACAATCGGCTCGCTGGCTGACGGCACTTGCTCATGCAGCTCGTCCTCCTGGGCCTGCACGTTGCCTGCGTGCTCGACCGCGGCTCGCTCTTCGAGAACGGCTTCCTGCTGGCCACGGCCCGCCTTGCGATTGCCGCGTCCTCTGCGACGCGACTCATGCTTGCCACCCGGTTCGGCAACGGCAACTACCGTTTCGGCAATCTGCGCCTCATACAGCTGTTCAGCCGATTCGGATTCCGCAGGCTCATTCACGTTTTCGACAGCCACGTTCGCCGCCGTGCTGCGGTACACATACGCACCTGACTTCTCGTCGCGGCCGAACTCGAGCAGCCCGCGCGCATGCGCTTCTTCCAGCAGATTGCCGAACGCGCGAAAACCGTAGTACGTCTCGTTGAAATCCGGTTTGCGGCGCTTGATCGCGTTCTTCAGCACGGATGCCCAGATCTTGCCGCTGTCGCCGCGTTCGGACGCGAGCGCATCGAACGTTTGCACCGCAATCTCGACTGCCTTGGTGCGGCGTTTTTCCAGATCTTCCTTGGGACGGGTCTTGTCTTCGTCGGGCGCGCGCTTGGCCGCCTGCTGGGTGTTCTGTTGCGGGCGCGCCGACTCGCGTTTGCTAACCGCACGCTGACTTTCGCGCACGAGGTCGTCGTAAAAGAAGAATTCGTCGCAGTTCGCGATCAGCAGATCGGACGTGGATTGCTGCACGCCCACGCCGATCACCTGCTTGGCATTCTCGCGCAGCTTCGATACCAGCGGTGAAAAGTCCGAGTCGCCGCTGATGATGACGAACGTGTTGACGTGCGATTTCGTGTAGCAGAGGTCGAGCGCGTCGACCACGAGCCGGATGTCGGCGGAATTCTTGCCCGATTGGCGCACGTGCGGAATTTCGATCAACTCGAAATTGGCCTCATGCATCGCGCCTTTGAAGCTCTTGTAGCGGTCCCAGTCGCAATACGCTTTCTTCACGACAATGCTGCCCTTGAGCAGCAGGCGTTCGAGCACCAGCTTGATATCGAACTTGTCGTACTTCGCGTCGCGCACGCCGAGCGCGACGTTTTCGAAGTCGCAGAATAGCGCCATGCTGACGGTTTCGTTGGATGACGCCATGTATATCTCCATTGAAGCGATCGTCGAATTCGACGAATCGCGACCATGATAGCGATTCCAGCGAAGGTGAGCAGCTTTTGTGTTCCGGCCGCACCGACGGGGGCGACAAAAGCCGTCGGCGGCGTGAGTGGTCAAGGTGGGCGTTGAGCCCTGTTTTTATTGCTTAAACGGCGTGCGGTGCTTGAGTGACTCGAGCGGAGCGGGTTTGAACGGATCATCGGGTTCGCCTGCGTTGCATTGGAGTGACTCGCTCGACCGCTCGGCCCGGCTTCCGACGGAGCGCCAGTCATTGCGGTGGAAATGCGAGAGCGCGCTGCACGCGAGTCTCGCAGCTCGATGTGTTCAAACCGCAAGAATCGCAGGTTAGCGCCGCTACATGTCATGGTGGCGCATCATGCCGCCCAGCGCCGCGCGCGTTTCCAGCACGTCGTCGATCAAGCCATACCCCTTGGCCTCGGGTGCCGACATGAAGTTGTCGCGATCGGTGTCGCGCGCAATTTCCTCGACGCTGCGTCCGGTGCGCTCGGCCGTCATTGCATTCAGGCGTGCTCGCAGATACAGCACCTCCTTTGCCTGAATCTCGACGTCCGCCGCCGTACCCTGGCTGCCGCCGGACGGCTGGTGAATCATGATGCGCGCGTTCGGCAACGCATACCGCTTGCCGCGTTGACCCGCGCACAGCAGGAACGTCCCCATGCTCGCGGCAAAGCCGGTGCACAACGTCGATACCTCCGGCTTGATGAACTGCATGGTGTCGTAAATCGCGAGGCCGTCGTACACCGAGCCGCCCGGCGAGTTGATATAAAAAGAAATATCCTTGTCGGGGTTCTCGGATTCCAGAAACAGCAGCTGCGCGACAATCAGACTGGCTGACTGCTCGTTGACCGGCCCGACCAGAAACACGATGCGCTCGCGCAGCAGGCGGGAGTAAATGTCGTAGGCGCGCTCGCCGCGGCCGGACTGTTCGATCACGGTAGGCACGAGACCGAGACCGGTGATGGATGGATAGGCTGAGTGCATAGGTGTCTCGTCATTGACGGCGCGGCACGGATACCCGATAGCCACGGCCGATTCAAAAACCGTACGCACCATGCGCCGGTTGTTGCTCTTTTGACGAAGCAGCGCACGGCCGCGTGACAGGAATATTTTTGCGTCCCGCTGTCACATCGCCGAGCGCTCGGGCGTCAAGCTGAAAGGATGCCGACTACGGCGAGCGCCTGGACAATTCCGCAGGCAGGCAAGGCGCGCTTTTTTCACCACGCACGATCTGGAGGTCTACATATGACAGAACAGGGAATCGACAAGGCATCCAGTTTCGAGGCCGTGCGCGCCCGCCTGCTCGCGCTGGCATACCGGATGCTTGGCAGCCGCGCCGAAGCGGAAGACGTGGTGCAGGACGTCTGGCTCAAATGGCATCTGGCCGATACGCAAGCGGTACAAACGCCGGCCGCCTGGCTCACCACGATCACCACGCGCACGGCGATCGACCGATTGCGGCACGTGCAGCGTGAACGCGCGTCGCAGGCCGCGGGCTGGCTGCCGGAGCCGTGGCTCGACGAGGTGGCGCCGTCGGCGGAGGAACTGGCGTTGCGCGCGGCGGAGATGTCCTACGGGGTGATGCTGCTGCTCGAACGCCTGAAGCCGGACGAACGCGCGGCGTTCGTGCTGCACGAAGCCTTCGATTGCGACTACGCGGAGATCGCAAGAATTCTCGAGCGCACGCCGGCGGCTTGCCGGCAGATCGTCCACCGGGCCAAGGCGCGGCTGCAGCGAGCGGGTGCGCCGCTGGAGCGGCCCGATCCCGCCGCGCATGCGCGAATCGTCGAGCGCTTGCGCACCGCGCTGGAGGCGCAAGATCGAACCGGTCTGTTGCGGCTCTTCAGCGACGCGCCTGAAGTCGTCAGCGACGCGCCCGTGTGTGCGCCGGTGTGCGCACGCGAACCGGCAGCGGCAGGGTGGGTGGACACGGTGACGTCGCTGGCGCAGCAGGCGAGCAGCGCCGAAGTGGTGTCGATCGAGGGGAACATGTGCGTCGCCTTGTTCCTGGAAGGCGACGTCGTCGGGGTGCTCGACGTGTGGACACACGGTGTGACCGATGGCTCGACGAAAATCATCTCGTTGCGCATCGTGACCAGCGCGGCGCGTCTGCATGCCGCCAACCGCGTGCTGGGCCGTGCGGCGGTCGCGGAACTGCTGGAGCGGATCCAGCAGCGCCCCGCGCCTTCAATTGCGATGCGCCGCGACTTCCCAGTTGATGTCCACGCATAGCACCTGCGTGCCGTGCGGCGTATGCGCGGCGATCGAGGCGGTCACGCACAGGTGCGCTTCGTTGATCGACAGATAAGGCGGCGTGAGATGCACCTGGCCGGGCACGCGCATCGCCTGGATAAAGTACGGCCGGCGTTCCCAACTCGCGCCTTCCGAATGTAGCAGCGGCCGGAAACGCTTCGCACGTTGCGACGTGCGTCCAGGCGGCAGCACGTTGTCGCCGATCTGCCGGCCAGAACCGTCGAGCACGAAGCAGCGCGCCGTTTCGCCGAGCATGAGCAGCGGCGTGGTGGCCTGGGCGATCGACTCGCCGGCAACCAGTTGAGCGGCAGCCATCTCCAGCGCCGTAGCGTACGGAGCGAGCCGCGCGGATTGCGCACGTTCGCGCGCGGTGACCCGTTCGCGCAGCGCCGCGGAGAGCGAGTCCATCCGGCTGGCCGCCGCTTGCGGCTTGACCGGCTCGACGCTGGGGCCCGCGAAGAACGCGCCCTGCATGAAGTCCACGTTGCATTCGAGCGCGATCAGCGCGTCGCGCTCGGTGCTCAGGCCGCCCATCAGCACCAGTTGCCCCGACTCGTGCAGCAGCGAGACGAGGCCCGGCAGCACGCGTTCGATATGCGAGTGTTCGCTGGCTTGCGCGAGAATGCAGCGGTCGAGCGTGACGATATCCGGGCGCAGATGCCACACGCGGTCAATGTTCGAATGCTTTGCGCCGAAGCCGTCGAGCGCGATCAGGAAGCCGGATTTGCGCAGCGCGTCGATGATTTCGGCGAAGCGCGTGGTTTCGCCGCCTGCCTGCTCGGACACTTCGAGCACCACGCGTTGCGGCGGCAGGCCGAGCGCCTTGAGACCGGCAAGCAGCGCATCGCCGTAGCTGGTGTCCATCAGCGCGGCCGGGTGCAGGCTCAGGAAGAGCCACTCGTCGTGGCTGTCGAACGCGTTGAAGTTGCCAAGATGCAGCGATTCGGCCAACCGGCCGAGTTCCAGCAGGTCGCCGCGCCGCGCGGCCTGGGTGAAAACCTCGTGCGACGGCACTTGCAGCGCATGTTCGTCGTGGGCGCGCAGCGACGCGTGGTAGCCGATCGCGCGTCGGTGCGAGACCGAGAAAACGGGCTGAAACACGCTGAAAACGGTGTAGCCGCCGTACAGAACGGTGCGCCGGGAGCCTTCGTCGCCGGCCATCGGGCGCGGCGGCTGGAAGCCGGGAGGATCGAGTTCGATCATGCTCATCATGTCAGTCGTGTGGAGGTGGCCGCGCGCCTGGATGCTCGATACGAATGCGCACGCTCAAAACGAGAGTTTATAGGATAGGCGAGCAAGAACTATGCGCGTGCGCAAACACAGCGTGCGCGTGGAGCAGCCACGCTCTGATACGACGATTGTGCGCCAGCCTGGACGCGAAGGCGATGATTCGCACTTCGCTGGTGCGGCCCGCGCTCCGTTGCGGGTCGGTGGCGGGGTCAGGCGAGTCAGGTCCGCTCGGACGGATCGGTCTTTTTCGCCGGCGTGCGGATGTCCGGCGACAGCTGCGCGAAGATCCACGACGAGCACGCGGTGATGATGCCGACACACAGGAACGTCGCATGAAACGCGGGTAGCGAGTTGATCGCGGTCACCTATTGCAACAGGCCGGTGAAGGTCACGAGCAGCGCGCCCGCCACGGTCATGCCGAGACTCATCGACAGCATCTGGACCAGCGAAAACAGGCTGTTGCCGCTGCTCGCGCCGCCGGTGCCCAGGTCCTTGAGCGTCAACGTGTTCATCGCGGTGAACTGCATCGAGTTGACGGCGCCGAACAGCGCCAGTTGCACGAGCCGCAGCCACAGCGGCTGACTCGTGCTGGTGAGCGCGAAACTCGCCATGGTCAAGCCGACCAGCACCGTGTTGACGATCAACACGCTTCGGTAGCTGTACTTGACGATCAGCTTCGTCACGAGGCGTTTGGACGCCATCCCCGCAGCTGCCACCGGCAGCATCATCAGGCCGGCTTCGAATGCGCTATAGCCGAGACTGACCTGCAATAGCAGAGGGATCAGGTACGGCATCGAGCCGCTGCCGATCCGCGCGAACAGATTGCCAGGCAGGCCGACGCTGAACGTGTGGATCTTGAAGAGGTCGAGCGGGAAGATTGGCGCGGGTGCGCGCACCGCGTGCAAACCGTAGGCGACGAAGCAGGCGAGGCTCAAGATGAGCAGCACCAGCACAGTCGCGTGCTGAATGCCGAACTCGGTGCGGCCGTCGAGCGCGAACGAAATCGCCACCATGCCGACGATCAGCAGCAGGTAGCCTTTCATGTCGAACTTGCCGGTGCGTTCGTTGCGGCTATCCGGCATGAAGATGAACGTGGCGATGCAGCCCACGATACCCACCGGCATGCGCAGCGGCAACTCGCCGAGGCTCGTCGCCATCGCGGGGAGCGCGGTGCTGACGATGGTCGAGTCGAGCGTCTGCATGAAGAAGCCAGTGGCGACCAGCCACAGCATCACGGTGAGGGAGCGGGCCGAAGGGCCCGCGGGGGCGTTGACAGCGGAGTCGGGCGGAGTCGGCGTCGTGGACATGGGGGGCGGCTGGGCGCGCGGGGACGGGCTGGGACTCGACAACCCCCTCAAGCATGCAGCTCAAGCCACCGTCTCAAACATCCCCCGGCAACGCCGCCGCCGCGTGAAAAAACGCCTGCGCCCGCGGCTCATTGCCGAAGGCCACGTGAATCCGGATCCACGGGCTCACTTCCATGTTCGGCCGGAAGTAGCTGCCTGGCGCCACCGTCACGCCCAGCGGCGCACCGCACGCCACCAGCCGTTCGGCGTTGGCGACATGCGGCACGCGCGCCCACACGAACTTGCCGCCCACAGGCTTTTCGAAAATCTCCCAGCCCGCGTCTTCGAGCGTCTGGATCGTCGAGCCGAGCGCGTCGCGCATCCGGCGGCGCAGGCGTTCCAGATACTTGCGGTATGCGCCGCGCTCCAGCAGCGACACCGCGACCGCTTCGGCAAAGCGCGAGCCGCCGATGCTCGTCAGCATCTTGATGTCGACCAGATCCTTGATGATCGCGTGGCTCGCCACCACGCAGCCGATCCGCAGCGACGACGACAGCGTCTTCGACAGACCGCCTATGTAGATCACGTGTTCGAGCTGGTCGAGGGTGGCGAGGCGGTCGGTGAGCTCGGTTTGCAAGTCGGCGTAGATGTCGTCTTCGATGATCGAGAAGCCGTGCTCGCGCGCCAGTTGCAGAAGCCGGAACGCCACCTGCGGCGCGACCGTGGTGCCGGTCGGATTGTGGAACACCGTGTTGATGAACAGCAGCTTGGGCCGGTGCGACTTGAGCTGCGTCTGCATCACGTCGAGGTCGGGGCCGTTGCGGGTGCGCGGAATGCCGACCAGCTTCACGCCGTGCAGCTTCAGCAGGCCGTACAGATTGTAGTAACCGGGGTCTTCGACAAAGATCGTGTCGCCGGCCTTGAGCATGTAGCGCATCAGCAGATCGAACGCCTGGCTTGCGCCGTTGGTGATCAGGATCTGCGACGCGTCCGCCTGAATCCCCAGCTGGCCGATCCGGCCTTGCAGATGCTCGCGCAAGCTCAGGTTGCCGAGCGGTGTAGCGTAATCGACCATGCTCGCCGGGTCGGTGCGCGACACGTGGCGGATCGCCTGCGCGATGCTGTCCAGGTCGCGCCAGCTTTCCGGGATGAAGCCGCTGCCGAGTTTGAGCGTTTCGCCGGGGTGGTTGAACTGCTGCAGCAGATGTCCCGATTCGTCCTCGGCGCGGCGCGGGTCCGACGTGCCCTGGCAACGCGTGACCGCCGGCTGACGATCGGCGACATAGAAGCCCGAGCCGTGGCGCGAATCGACATAGCCGAGCGACACCAGCCGGTCATAAGCCTCGATTACCGGAAAGCGGCTCACGCCGAAGTCGGCGGCGAACTGGCGGATCGACGGCAGCTTCGAGCCGGGGTGCGCGGTGCGCGAGCGGATCCACGCGGTGACGCCCGCGACGATCTGCTCGGTGAGCGGCACGCCGTTGTCGCGATCGAGTTGGATGTCGAGTTTCATGCGGATGCTTCCTTCGCCAGATGACGTGCCGCCGAGTGCGGCCGAGCACAAGGCCCGTACTCGCGACGCATCAGTTACGCCAACTGTCCGGTTTTTCGACTGAACAGTTCCGATGAAAGTGTTCGGAACTGTGCATGGGTCTCCGATCATCGCACGTCAATAATCGGTCCAACAGAAAAGTTCTTTGAAGGAGAACGGCAATGCGTGAAGTCCGGATTTTCGAATTGGAACATGGCGAGCCCGCGGCGGCCTGGCGTGTCGCGCGCGCGTCGAGCTTCAAGGTGATCTCGGGCGAGATCTGGCTGACCATCGAAGGCGACAGCAAGGATCATTGGCTCGCCACCGGCGAGTCGATCGAGCTGCCGCGCCGGGCGGTCGCGTGGATCAGCGCGGGGCAGGCCGGGGCGCGCTTTTCGCTGGCGAGCGGCTCCGAGCGCGGGGCGCCGAAGCCGATGCCTGGGTGGCCGGTGTTGAACCGGTTGCCGCGCTGGCTCGGTGTGGCGTGAAGAAGTCTTGATTAGTGGTCGCTAACGAGCCGCTGACACGACGCTAAGCGGCAGTTCAGCAACAGACGGGCGCGAGGCGAGCGGCAGACAAGCTGCCCGCCATACGCTCAGCGGCTGCCCGTCAAGCGCCCAGCGGCCGCCCGCCAAACGGCCACGCGTACGGCGGCCTTAGCCCGAAGCCGCCGCTTCATATTCCCCGATATAACGCGCCCGTGGCCGGATCAACCGGCCATCGCGCGTTTGTTCCATCGCGTGAGCGATCCAGCCGACCACCCGGCCCACCGCGAACAGCGTGAACGCGGCGCCGGCCGGCAGCCCAAGCACGCGCTCGATGGCGGCGAGCGCGAAGTCGACGGTCGGCTCCGCGCCGGTCGTGTCGCGCACGGTGCGCGCCAGCTTGAGCACTTCACCGACCGGCGAGCGAGCCGGCGCGCAGTCGGCGAGCATCGCCAGCAGCAGCCGCGCACGCGGGTCGCCGTCCGGATAAAGCGGGTGGCCGAAGCCCGATAGCACCGGCCCATGCGCGCCGTGTTCATGGCGCGCGAGTCGGTTCGCCAGATAGCGGTCGAGATCGGGCGCGCGCGACGCTTCGTCGAGCAGCGCGGCGATGCGCACGGTCTCGCCGCCATGACGCGGGCCGGCCAGGGCCGCGAGTCCTCCCGCCACCGCGCCGAACAGGTGCGTCCCCGTCGACGTGATACAGCGGACCGTGAAGGCCGATGCATTCAACTCGTGATCCGCGCAAGCCACCAGCGCCGCGCGCAGTAGCCCGGCCTGCTGCCGGTTGCGTACCTGCCACGCCAAGGCCAGTTGCCGATGCAGCGGCTCGTTCGACGGCGCCGCCGAGATCATCGCGGCGGCCAGCAGCCGCATGACGGCGCAGGCGGTATCGAGTTGCGCGTCGCGGCCGAGTGCCCAAACGCGCGGCATTTGCGCGGCGGCGGCCGGGAGCAGCACGAGCGCGCGATCGAGCGGCGTGCTGTCGCTCCAGAGCTTGAGCCATGCGGCCCACTGAGCGGCGGCGAGCGGCACGGCCGGCGCATCGGCAATGCGCCGCGTGCTGCATTCCCACAGCAACGCCGCGATGTCCTCGAGCGACGCGGCGCGCGCCAGTTCCATCGCATCGTGCCCGCGATACAGCAGGCGGCCGTCGGCGACCAGGGTGATCGACGATTCGAGCACCGGCACGCCCCAGTCCAGCACTTTCTGCGCGACCTTGCCGGCCCGCTTGCCGTCTTCCTTGCGGCGCGCGAGGCGGCGCACCTCGGCGGCGTCGTAGAGCCGGCGCTTGCCTTGCGCATCCGGCGACGAGCTCAGCATGCCGCGGCTCACGTACGCATACAGCGTGGGCAAGCTGATGCCGAGCGTGGCGGCGGCTTCAGTTGCACTGAGGAAAGTCGAGGTCGGCATGGAAACGCGGAGAAACCGAAGAAATCAGTATATGTTGATTATCATAATCAAGATTGATTGCAGCGGGGCGGAATTCTAGACTCGGTTCACTTCGCCGCTCACTTCGCGGTTCCATTTCCTCTTGCTCCGATATGAACGCCATGACGCCTGAACTCGCTCTCCAACATATCTGGACCTTCGCGGGATGCGACCCGAGCGCGCTGCGGTCCGTGTCGCTGACCGGCGCGGACCCTGGCTTGCCATCGGTCTACCGGGTCGGCAGCCTGGCCTCGGCGACCATCGCCGCCTCCGGCCTGGCGGCGGCCGAATATCATCGGCTGCGCACGGGGCGCAGGCAGCAGGTGTCGGTGCAGATGCGGTGCGCGCTGGCGGCGTTTCGCAGCGAACGCTATTTGCGCATCGACGATGGCCCGCCGCCCGCGTTGCGCGATCCGGTCACGGGTTTCTACGAGACGCGGGACGGTCGCTGGATCCAACTGCATACGAATTTTGCGCACCACCTGCAGGGCGTGCTGAAGGTGCTCGGTTGCGACAATGGTCGAGCCGCGGCGGCCGCTGCGATTCGCGGCTGGGACGGCGCGACGCTCGACCAGACGCTCGCCGACGCGAGCCTGTGCGCCGCGTTGATCCGCACGCCCGACGAATGGGCCGCGCTCGACCAGGCGAAAGCGCTTGCGGGATTGCCGCTGTTCGAGATCGAGCGCATCGGCGCCGCGCCGGCCGAGCCGCCGCGGCGGGGCGGCGCGGACCGGCCGCTGACGGGTGTGCGGGTGCTGGACCTGTCGCGCATCATCGCGGGGCCGGTGGCCGGGCGAGCGCTCGCGCATCATGGCGCGGACGTGTTGACGATCAACGGGCCGCATCTGCCGAACATTGCGCCGCTGGTGATCGACAACGGACGCGGCAAGCGTTCGGCGGTGCTCGATCTGCGCGACGCCGCCGGGCGCGAGACCTTGCGCGGCCTGGCTGCCGATACCGATGTGTTTCTGCAGGCGTATCGTCCAGGCGCGCTGGCGGCGCGCGGCTTCGGTCCCGAGGAACTGGCGCGGATGCGGCCGGGGATCGTATATGTGTCGGTGTCCGCGTATGGACACGAGGGGCCTTGGGCGCAGCGGCGCGGGTTCGATAGCCTGGTGCAGTCGGCGAGCGGGATCGCCTTTACCGAACGGCAGGCGGCGGGCTGCAACGAGCCGAGGCATCTGCCGTGCCAGGCGCTCGATCATGCGACCGGCTATCTCGCCGCGTTCGGTGCGATGGTTGCGTTGACGCGCCGGGCCACCGAAGGCGGAAGCTGGCACGTGCGGGTTTCGCTCGCGCAAACGGGGCGGTGGTTGCGGTCTTTTGGGTTGCTGCCCGACGGCTGGCAAGCCGCCGATGTCGCGCTCGACGATGTGCGGGATTGCGTCGCGACCGTGCAGTCGGAGTTTGGACGCGTTCTGGCGGTGCAGCCGGCCGAACAGATGGAAGAGACGCCCGCGTTCTATGCGCTGCCGCCGGCCCGGATCGGTGCACATGAAGCTCGCTGGGAGTGATCGCTTTTAGTCTTCGCGGCGCGGCAACCCAACTACTTCCTCAACTCCGCCACAAAATCGTAGTAATCGTTGCGGCAGTACGTGTCGGTCAATTCGATCGCGCGCTGATCGGCGGTGTAGCCGACGCGGGTGATCAACAGCAGCGCCTCGTTCGGGGCGATGCTCATCTGCTGCGCGATTTCGTCATTCGCGTTCACCGCGCGGAAGTGCTGCAACGCGCGCACGATCGTCAGTCCGCGATTTTCCAGGTACGTGTAAAGCGAATCGCCGATGGCCTGCGGATCGGGAATCACCGCCGCCGGAAACGTGGAGTTCTCGACCGCCATCACGATGCCGTCGGCCAGTCGCAAGCGCCGCAGCCGCGTCACCGCCGCGGCCGGCGACAGGCCGAGCTGAATCACCTCGTCGCGATTGGCCGGCGAAATCTCGCGCGACAACCACTTCGAGCTCGGCGTAAAGCCGCGCCGCCGCAGCATTTCGCTGAAGCTCGACAGACGCGACAGCGGATCTTCGTAGCGCGGCGTGATGAAACTGCCGGCACCCTGAGTGCGGCGAATCAATCCCTGTTCGACCAGCAGCGCAATGGCCTTGCGCGAGGTGATCCGCGATACGCCGAGCGCTTCGGAGAGCACGCGCTCCGAGGGCAGCGCCTCACCGGCGTTCCAACGGTTTTCGTGGATGGCGCTGCCGAGCTTGCGAGCAAGTTGCAGATATAGCGGCGTGTCGTTTTCCGGGTCCGGGCGCAGGTCGCGCCAGCGGTCTTCCGAGGCAGAGGTCATGGGGCTCACGCAAGATGGGCAAGCGGCAATTCTATGACATCGGCGCGCCGCGTTATAGCGGGCTTTTGCCTGGGGCCGGGTCGATTGCGCGCCGAGCCGCTAAACTCGTCGCTGGGATTTTCGCAGCGGGCGCCGCGCATCGCCCGGCGCCGCTGCATCCGTTTGGATCGAGCCACTTCGAGGAGTCAGCATGACGAGCGATATTGCAAGCGTAAGCCTGCCCGACGGCGAGCGCGTCCCGGCACTGGGGCAGGGCACCTGGGAGATGGGCGAAGCGCCGGCGCGGCGCGCGACGGAAATCGCCGCGTTGCGCTGCGGCATCGAACTGGGCATGACGCTGATCGATACGGCGGAAATGTACGGTGACGGCGCGACCGAAGCGCTGCTCGGCGAAGCGCTGGCCGGATTGCGCGACCAGGTGTTCCTGGTCAGCAAGGTGTATCCGCATAACGCCAGCCGGCGCGGCGTGATCGCAGCCTGCGAGCAGAGCCTGAAGCGTTTGAAAACGGACCGGCTCGATCTGTACCTGCTGCACTGGCGCGGCTCGGTGCCGCTCGCGGAAACCGTCCGCGCGTTCGAGGCGTTGCGCGCGGCCGGCAAGATCAGGCATTGGGGCGTCAGCAACTTCGACACCGGCGACATGGAAGAGTTGGCCGCCACGCCTGGCGGCGACGCGTGCGCGACCAATCAGATTCTCTACAACGTCGCGCGCCGTGGAGCGGAATTCGACCTGCTGCCGTGGCTCGCCGCGCGCAAGATGCCGGCGATGGCATATAGCCCGGTCGATCACGCGCGCCTGCCAAAGCGCTCGCCGCTCGACGATATCGCCGACGCGCGCGGCGTCTCGGTGTTTCAGGTGGCGCTCGCGTGGGTGTTGCTGAAGCCGGGCGTGTGCGCGATTCCGAAAGCGGGCCGTGTCGAGCACGTGCGCGACAACCATCGTGCGTCGCAACTGCGACTGACCGGAGACGAACTCGCGGCTCTCGACGCGTACTTCAAACCGCCGCGCAGCAAGCGTCCGCTCGAAATGCTGTAAGCGCGGCGGCGATCGCTTGCGGCACGGCGGCTCGCCGCGCCGGGGTCGTCAGGTGCAGGCGTGGTGCATGTGCACGGAACCCAGCACCGCGACTTCGGCGGGGGTGTGCTTGAGGGCGTCGTCGTCGACGGTGGCGGCGTCCGCGAGGAAATCGTCGACGATCGACGACACCGGTACGTCGCGCAGACACAGCGACACGCGCTGCGTCTCGTTGGCCGGCAGCATGCCGCGCTGGCCGAGGAACAGCACGCCGTATTGATAACCGTGGATGATGCCGCGAATCGCGCCGACGCATTGGCCTTGCGCGACGTTGTCGTGTCTCTGCTTGCAGCTCTGCACGAGCGAGTAGGCCGAGAAGCTGGGGTCGACCGGCGGTGCGGCTTGTGACATGGTCGGCGACATCGGCCTTGCCGCGGGTTGCGCCGGTGTTTGCGCATGAGCGAGCGATGCGAGGCCCAGAGCGGCAGCCATCAGCAGGCCGGTGGCCGCGCGCGCCGCGGAGGGTTGAACGTATCGTTGCATGTTGTGGGCCCTCGTGTCGAACGTTGAATCTGATATGAGGCTATCACCTCGGATTGGTTCCATAACACTTGTGCGCGGCCGGTGGTTTTATTTGCTTGCCGGATGCGGCGCGGTTGGCGTGTGGTTGGCGGCGGTTTGTCGTCGAGATTACAGCGCGCTTAACGTGGCTTGTCCGATGCCGCATTAAGCCGCGTTATTCGTTACGCCCGGCGTTCTGCGGCGTGTTGGCGGAGTTGTCGTCCGGGACTTTGCCCGCGTCGTCGCGAGCGGCGGTTTGCAGCGCGCGCAAGGTGTCGACAGGGATATGGCAGCGGATCCGATGCGCGGCCGTGCGGCCAGCGTTGTCATCGTTATTGCCGGCGTCGAGAAAGGGCGGGTCCTGCTGCTCGCAGATCGCGCCGAGCTTGCGCGGGCAGCGTGCATGAAAGACGCAGCCCGACGGCGGCGCTGCGGCGCTCGGCAGATCGCCGGACAGGCGGATGCGGGTCGGGTGGTCGTGAGCGTCGAGAGTCGGCACCGAAGAGAGCAGCGCTTCGGTGTAGGGATGCTGCGGCCCGTCGAACACCGCGGCAGCCGGCCCGATTTCCAGCAGCCTGCCGAGATACAACACCGCGATCCGATCCGCCAGATAACGCACCACATGCAGATCGTGCGAGATGAACACATAACTGACGCCGCGCTCGCGTTGCAGATCGGCGAGCAGGTTGAGGATCGCGGCCTGCACGGAGACATCGAGCGCGGAAGTCGGCTCGTCGCAGACCACCACGCGCGGCTCGCCGGCAAACGCGCGGGCAATCGCGACGCGCTGTTTGAGTCCACCCGACAACTGCCGCGTGCGCGAGCCGAGATAGCGTTCCGGCAAACGCACGGCGGCGCTCAGCGTGGCGAGCCGTTCGTCGATCGCGGGGCCGCGCAACGCCGTGAGGCGCGACAACGCGCGGCCGATCAGCCGCTTCACCGAATGCGCGCGATTGAGCGCCGAGTCGGGATTCTGGAACACGATCTGCAGCGACTTGACCTGCTCGTCGCTGCGCCGCGTGACACGCGCGGCGAGCGGCGCGCCGTCGAGTTCGAGCACGCTGCCCGCATCGGGCGTGAGCAGGCCGAGCATCAGCTTGGCGAGCGTGGTCTTGCCGCTGCCCGATTCGCCGACCAGGCCGAGCGTCTCGCCGCCGACGAGATCGATCGAGACATCGTCGACCGCGCGCAGCGATCCGCCGGAGACGTGGAACGTCTTCGAGAGTTTCCGCGCGCGCAGCACGAGCGTCGAAGGCTTGTCTTCCAGCGAGCCGCGCTGATCCTCGGACAATGCTTCCGGGGTCGCGCGCGGCAGTTCGATCGCACGCTCATGGTAATGGCAACGCGACATCTGATCGCCGTGCGCGGCGCTAAGGCGGTACGGCGGCGGCGCGTCACGGCGGCAGCGCTCGTCGGCGAGGCGGCAGCGGTCCGCGTAAATGCAGCCTTGCGTGACCGAGCCCGGCGCCGGCAAGCCGCCTGCGATCGTATCGAGCCGCTCGGTGTCCTTGCTGCGCCCGGTGGTGGGCAGGCAGCGCAACAGTCCGACCGTATAAGGATGACGCGGCCGCGTGAAGACGTCCTGCGTCGCGCCTTCTTCGACCAGCTTGCCCGCGTAAAGCACGCCGACGCGCTCGCACATGCGCCCGATCACCGCGAGGTTGTGGCTGATGAAGAGCACGGCGGTGCCGAGTTCCTCGCGCAGCTGCGCGACGAGGTCGAGCACTTCCGCTTCGACGGTGGCGTCGAGGCCGGTGGTCGGTTCGTCGAGAATCAGCAGCGCGGGGTTCGACGCGAGCGCCATTGCGATCACCACACGTTGCTGCATGCCGCCCGACAATTGATGAGGATAGCTGTCCATCACCCGCTCGGGCGCGGGGATGCGCACGCGCTTGAGCATGTCCAGCGTGCGTTGCAACGCTTCGGCGGGCGCGATGCCGGCGGCTTCGAAGGCTTCGGAGACTTGCCGCGCGACAGTCAGCGACGGATTCAACGCGCGCGCCGGATCCTGATAGACCATCGACACCGTCTTGGCGCGCAGGTTGCGGAGCGCGTCGGCGTCGAGCTTCTGCACGTCCGCGCCGGCGATCGCGATCTTGCCCGCCTTCACTTTGCCGTTGCGCGGCAGGTAGCGGACCGCCGCCATCGCGACCGTCGATTTGCCGCAGCCCGATTCGCCGACGAGCCCGTACGCTTCGCCGCGCCGCACGCGAAACGAGACGTCCTGAAGCACTTCGCGATCGCGTCCGCGGATCCGGTACGTGACCGTCAGGCCGACGATCGTCAGCGCATCCGTGCGATCGCTCTTCGAGACGTCGAAGGCGGCGAACGAGGAGAGCGGCGCGACGCTCATCGGTCGAGTACTCCTTGCACGCTGTCGGCGATCAGATTCACGCCGACCACCAGCGTCGCGATCGCGCCGGCCGCGAACACCACGGTCCACCATGCGCCGCCCGCCATCAGCGTGTACGACTCGGATAGCGCGAGACCCCAGTCGGCCGAAGGCGGCTGAATGCCGAAGCCGAGAAACGACAGCGTAGCCACTGCGAAGATCGCGTACCCGAGCCGCACGGTCGCCTCGACGATGATCGGCGGCAACACGTTCGGCAGGATCTCGACGAACATGATGTACGGCGCGCGCTCGCCGCGTAGTTGCGCCGCGGCGACGTAGTCGAGATGCCGTTCGGCGAACACGGCGGCGCGCACGGTGCGCGCGGTGATCGGCGTGAAGGTGATGCCGATCACGAGGATCACCGTGACGTTGCTTGCGCCGACCGCTGCCAGCGCGAGCAACGCGACGATCACGAGCGGCAGTGCGAGCACCGCGTCGATCGCGCGGCCGACCACGTTGTCGACCCAGCCCTCGAAGTAGCCGACGATCAACCCCAGCGCCGTGCCCGCCGCCGTGCCGAGCAGCGTCGCCAGCGGCGCGATGGTGAGGATGTCGCGCGCGCCGACGATCACTCGCGAGAACACGTCGCGGCCGAGCTGGTCAGTGCCGAACCAGTGCGTGCGATCGGGCGGCATCAGCGAATTGAGCGGATCGGATGCGTACGGGTCGATGCGCACGATCCATTGCCCGGCGAGCGCACAGACGACCCACCACGCGACGATCACCACGCCCACCACGAAGGTGGGCGAACGCAGCAGCACGCGCAGTTGATCGAAGCGCGGTTCGGTGGCCGAAGCTTGAGTCGGCGGAACGATGGTGCTCATTCGGCGCTCCTCACCCGCAGCCGCGGATTGAGCAGCACGTGCAGCGCATCGGCGACAAGATTGGCGACCGTGTAGACCACGCCGATCGTCAGCACACCCGCTTCGAGCATCGGAAAGTCCTTGGCCTTGGCGGCGTTGTAGATCAGCGAGCCGATGCCCTGATAGCGGAACAGTGTCTCGACCACCACGAGTCCGCCGATCATGTAGCCGAGCTGCGTCGCGGCGACCGTGATGGTCGGCAGCAGCGCGTTGCGCAACACGTGCCGCCAGATCACGATGTGGCGCGGCAAGCCTTTGAGAATCGCGGTGCGCGTATAGTCGGCGTCGAGCGCTTCGACGGTGCCCGCGCGCGCCATTCTCGCGATGTAGCCGAAGAACACCAGCACCAAAGGCAGCACCGGCAGAATCAGATACCGTAGCTGTTCGAGCGCGCTGGCTTCGGGTGGATACGACGCCTCGATCGGCAGCCAGCGCAGCCACACGCCGAATACCAGAATCAGCACGATCGACGAAACGAACTCCGGCACCACCGTCGCCGACAAGCCGGCAATGCTGATCGTGCGATCGAGCCAGCGCCCCGCGTGCATCGCCGACCACACGCCGCCCGCAATGCCGAGCGGCACGACGACGATGAACGCAAGCAGGCCGAGCTTCGCCGAATGCGCGAGCGCGTCGGCGATGAACGGCCCGACCGGCGCGCGATACGCATAGGAGAGCCCCATGTCGCCGCGCACGAAATGGGTGATCCAGTCGACGTATTGCGTGACCAGCGGGCGGTCCGCGCCGAGCTGATGATTGAGCGCGGCGACCGCGCGCGCGTCGGCGAGCGGCCCGAGCACCGCGCGGCCGATATCGCCGGGCAACAGTTGGCCGCCCGCGAACACGATCACCGACAACAGCCACAGCGTGACCACCGACAAGCCCGCGCGCGTGGCCAGAAACCGCGCGACGCGGCCCGCGTTGCCGCTCGATAGGCGGGAGGCGGAAGAGGACGCCGTGGCCGACATCGTGAGCTCCTGCCGAAGGCTGCGCCGGCGCCTACGCGCTCAGCACGGCGCGGTCGAAATAGAGTTGCGCGAGCGCGGTGAAGCGCACGCCGTTCACCCCCTTGCGCATCGCGATCAGCTGATCGTAGAAGAACGGAATGATGATGGGGGTTTCGTCGAGCAGCAGCGTCTGGATCTGCGCGGAGATTTTCTTCTGCGAGCCGAGGTCGATCGCCGCGACGAATTGCGCGACCAGCTGATCGTATTGCGGATTCCTGAAGTGCGCGGCGTTCCACGTGCCGGTGCTGGTGAGCGGCGCGTTCAGAAACACGTTCGGCACGCCGCGATGGCCGTAGTCGGTGATGCCGAGCGGCGAGTCGAGCCAGTCGGATTTGCCTGGCGTGCCCGCGCCGTAATACAGCGACTGGCTCTCGACCTTCAGATTGATGCGCACGCCGATCGCCTTCGCCGCGTTCTGCACGACCACCGCGAGATCGGGAATCTCCATGTACTTTTCGGTGGTGAGTGTCACGTCGAAGCCGTTCGGCACGCCTGCTTGCGCAAGCAGTTGCTTCGCCTTCGCGATGTCGATCTTGCGTTGCGCAACGCCTGCATCCGATGACGGAAACACCGGCGCGAACGGACTGTCGTTGCCGAGTTGCGCGCGGCCTTTGAAGAGGCCGCGCACCAGCACGTCGCGATCGAGCGACAACGCCAGCGCCTGGCGCACCCGCTTGTCCTTGAACAACGGATTGTCGTTGCGCATATGAATCTGCCGATGGGCGCTCGACTTCACCCCGACCGCCTTGTAGTCCGGATTGTTCAGAATCCCGGCGCCGCCCTGCACGGTGAAGGTGCCCATCACATCCGCCTGATGGCCTTGCAACGCGAGCAACTGCGCCTGTTCGTCGGCGTAGAACGAAAACTGTACGCGTTGCGGTAACGCTTTATCGCCCCAGTAGTCGGGATTGCGTACGAACGATGCGCCGACCTTCGGCTGATACTTCTCGAATCTGAACGGACCCGTGCCGATGAAGGCTTTTTCATAACCGCCCGCATAGTTCGCGGGCAGGATCACGGCGTTGTAATTGTCCGAGGAAACGTAGTACGGGAAATTGCCGTTCGGCGCATCCAGATGAAACGCGACTGTGTGCTCGTCGACGACTTTCGCGCCGCCTTTCGACAGCACACCCTTGAGCACCGAGAGCGCCGCCGAACCGCTTGCGGGATCGGCGAGACGGTCGAAGGTGGCGACCACGTCTTTCGCGGTGAACGCCTGGCCGTCGTGGAACTTGACGTTCGGGCGCAGCGTGAAGGTCCACACGTCGCCCTTGTCGTTCGGTTTCCACGACAGCGCGAGCGCTGGCTTCAGCATGAGCTTTTCGCCGTCGTCGTCGATCAGGAACTCGCCGGTCTGGTTCAGCAGCGCGAGACTGGCGGCATCGGTCACGGTGAGTGGATCGACTGCGCCGGCGGGTGTCAGGTGGGCGACGCGGATCGTCTGGTTGGACGCAGCCGCAGCACCCGCCGCGCCCTGCGCTCGCGCTCGCGGCGCAGTCAGCACGCCGCCGCCGGCCAGCGCCAAACCGATCACGCTCGCATGGCGCAGCAACTCGCGGCGCGTGATGCGGCCGGCAAAGAATTCGTCGATGGCGTGATTGCCGTAGGCGTCGGCGGTGAGGCGGGCTGCGTCGAGTGCGAAAAATCGGTCCGCGGGAGTTTTCATCGATGGAGAGTCCAGTCCGTTCTGTTGCCGGTTCTGACGAGCCGCGCCGGATGCGCGCGACAGGGTGACTGTAGCGCGACGCACGCCTTTGACGCAAAGCTGCGATGACGTAAGCGAAAAGCCGCGCAAAGCGGCTTCAGTGTAAGCGATTGCTCACGGACCTGGCATGCTTGCCGCGCTGCGGGGACGCCGATTGGCCGATAAAAGAGCCGCTGTGTATCGTCATCACAACGTTCGACGCACGCGCGTCGCGAGACGTGCAGCATTCGCGCGCGGCGGACGCGGCGCTCGCAATGAGCTGGATTTACCGCGCAACCGCACCCGGACGCCGCCAGCGATGGAACAGCACCGAGCCGATCCAGCACATCATGAAGGCCGCGACGATGCCGTAGCCCAACGCGCCGAAGTGCTCGTTTGCGAGAGCAGGCGAGGGCGCAGCGAAGCGGTCGGCGTCATGAGTCGCGGATGAAGCGTTAGCGATCGTGCGGATGCTTGTGAATCGGATCGACCCAGTAGACCGCTTCAGGCGTTTCCACCGCTTCGATGTTCAGATTGACCACCACCGCTTCGTTGTCGCTGCGCACCAGCACGCATTCGAGCGGGTCGTCGGTGCTCGCGTTGATCTCCTGATGCGGCACGTACGGCGGCACGAAGATGAAGTCGCCGGGGCCGGCTTCCGCGGTGAACTCCAGGTGTTCGCCCCAGCGCATGCGCGCGTGGCCGCGCACCACGTAGATCACGCTTTCAAGCGCGCCGTGATGATGCGCACCGGTCTTCGCGTTGGGATGGATCGTCACGGTGCCGGCCCAGATCTTCTGCGCGCCGACCCGTGCGGCGTTGATCGCGGCGGCGCGATTCATGCCAGGCGTTTGCGCGGTGTTGCTGTCGAGCTGGTCGCCCTTGATGACCTTCACGCCGTGCTCGCGCCAATCGACGGGCGCGGCCGGTTGATCGGCGCGGTAGTGCGGGTGTTCGTGATCCTGGCTCATGATGTCTCCTCCTGGGCATGGCTCCCGGCGATCGGCTCGGCGCCGTCAGGCATTTTTGCACGTTCAAAAACGACTGTGTGGACACGCCGCATCGGCGGCACCGGACAAAAAAAGCCCGTCCACATGGAACGGGCTTCGAGTCGTTAGCGTGAGCAGCCTCGACTGCGGCACGCGACGGGTTCGTTGCAGCGCTTACTTATGCTTCGCGTTGATCACGGCTTCGGCCACGTTGCTCGGCGTTTCGGCGTAGTGCTTGAACTCCATCGTGTAGGTGGCGCGGCCTTGCGTGGCGGAGCGCAGCGACGTCGAATAGCCGAACATCTCCGCGAGCGGCACTTCGGCGCGCACCAGTTTGCCGCCGCCGCCGGCGATGTCTTCCATGCCCTGCACGAGTCCGCGACGGCTCGACAGGTCGCCCATCACGTTGCCCATGAAGTCTTCCGGCGTTTCCACCTCGACGGCCATCATCGGTTCGAGCAGCACCGGCTTGGCCTTGCGCATCGCTTCCTTGAACGCCATCGAGCCGGCCATGCGGAACGCGTTTTCATTCGAGTCGACGTCGTGATACGAACCGAAGGTCAGCGTCACCTTCACGTCGACCACCGGATAGCCCGCCAGCACGCCGGCCTTCAGCGTTTCCACAATGCCCTTGTCGACCGCCGGAATGTACTCGCGCGGAATCACGCCGCCCTTGATCGCATCGACGAACTCGTAGCCCTTTCCTTGCGGCGCCGGCTCGAGCGTGATCACCGCGTGGCCGTACTGGCCGCGGCCGCCCGACTGCTTGACGAACTTGCCTTCGACATCCTCGATCTTGTTGCGCACCGTTTCGCGGTACGCGACCTGCGGCTTGCCGACGGTCGCCTCGACGCCGAACTCACGCTTCATCCGGTCGACCAGAATCTCCAGGTGCAGCTCGCCCATCCCGGAGATGATCGTCTGACCGGATTCCTCATCCGTTTGCACGCGGAACGAAGGGTCCTCCTGCGCGAGACGGTTCAGCGCGATACCCATCTTTTCCTGGTCGACCTTGGTCTTCGGCTCGACGGCCTGCGAGATCACCGGCTCCGGGAAGATCATCTTTTCGAGGATGATCACGTGGTTCGGATCGCACAGCGTGTCGCCGGTGGTCGCTTCTTTCAGGCCGACCGCCGCGGCGATGTCACCCGCGTAGACTTCCTTGATTTCCTTGCGCTCGTTCGCGTGCATCTGCAGGATCCGGCCGAGGCGCTCTTTCTTTTCCTTGACCGCGTTGTAGACGGTGTCGCCCGAATTCACCACGCCCGAATACACGCGGAAGAAAATCAGCTGGCCGACGAACGGGTCCGTCATGATCTTGAACGCGAGCGCGGAGAACGGATCGTCGTCGTTCGGATGACGCTCGATTTCCTTGTCGTGTTCATCGTGGCCGGTGATGGCGGGCACGTCGACCGGCGACGGCAGATAGTCGATCACCGCGTCGAGCATTGCCTGCACGCCCTTGTTCTTGAACGCACTGCCGCACAGCATCGGCACGATCTCATTGGCGATGGTGCGCGCGCGAATACCGTGCTTGATTTCCTCTTCGGTCAGCGTGTGGCCGACCAGGTATTTCTCGAGCAATTCCTCGCTCGCTTCGGCGGCGGCCTCGACCATCTTGTCGTGCCATTCCTTCGCGGTGGCCGCGAGTTCCGCCGGAATCTCGCGGTACTCGAACTTGATCCCCTGGTTCTCTTCGTCCCAGAAGATCGCCTTCATCTTGACCAGGTCGACCACGCCCTGGAAGTGTTCTTCCGCGCCGATCGGGATCTGGATCGGCACCGCGACGCCTTTCAGACGATCGCCGATCTGCCGCTGCACGCGGAAGAAGTCCGCGCCGACGCGGTCCATCTTGTTGACGAACGCGATGCGCGGCACCTTGTACTTGTTCGCCTGGCGCCACACCGTTTCAGACTGCGGCTGCACGCCGCCGACCGAGTCGTACACCATGCACGCGCCGTCGAGCACGCGCATCGAGCGCTCCACTTCGATCGTGAAGTCGACGTGGCCCGGGGTGTCGATGATGTTGATCCGGTGTTCGGGATAGTTGCCGGCCATGCCTTTCCAGAAGGCGGTGGTGGCCGCCGACGTGATGGTGATGCCGCGCTCCTGCTCCTGTTCCATCCAGTCCATCGTCGCCGCACCGTCGTGAACCTCGCCGATCTTGTGGGTCACGCCGGTGTAGAACAGGATGCGTTCAGTGGTGGTGGTTTTGCCGGCATCGATGTGAGCGCTGATGCCGATATTCCGGTAGCGCTCGATGGGAGTCTTGCGGGGCACGTGAACCTCCTTGGAATAGCGCGCCTGAAACGCTCGCCGGACGGCAGTCTGTGCTACCCGGGGAGCCTGGGTGCTGCTTTGCTGAGATTACTAGGATAGCGCGTCGGCCTGTCTTTTGCAGGAATCTTGCCAGCCGGGCGCGGCCGCCTGCCGGCGGGCTTCGGCCACCGGCGATCAGCGGCGCGGCGCTTGCTGGCGCCGCGGTGCCAGAAAGAAAAAAGCCGGCGCCTTGCGAAAGGCACCGGCTTTTCCGGGGGCGGTGAAACGCAGCGGCGGCGCTCGCCGCCGTGGCCGCCGCGAACTACTGCGGCACGGCCGGCAAACCCTGGATCTGCATGCCCGGTCTGATGCCCTTCGACGTGAACCAGCCCTTGGGCATCTCCAGTGCAAACACGCCGTTGTGCGTCGGGCAGTGGTTGTTGGTGGTCTCGGCCTGCATCTCGTCGATGTCGGTGATCGTGCCGTCCGCGCGCATGAAGGCGATCGACAGCGGGATCAACGTGTTCTTCATCCAGAAGCAATGCCCGGCGTTCTCGTTGAAGACGAACAGCATGCCTTCGTTCGGTCCGAGATTCGTGCGATACATCAAACCTTGTTCGCGGTCCGCGTCGTTGGCGGCGACCGCGGCATCGATCACGAACATGCCCGCGGTCAGCTTCACGCGCGGAAATTCGCTGGGCTGCTTCGCGCCCGGCGGCATCTGCTGCGCATGAGCAGGCGCGGCGGTGGTGGCGGCGAACGACAACGCCGCGAGCGGCAGCGCAACGGCAACAGCGAAACGCGCAATCAACGAGCGCATGGAAAATCGCACGGCATGACTCCTTGCTGGAAATTAACCCGCGAATGTTACGCGAGCGCGTCAAAAACAAAAAGGCAGATCGCCTTGCGGTGATCTGCCTTACAACGCCGTAAGAACGGCAGTGAAGCTAGTTCTTGACTGCGTTTTTACAAGCAACTTACTCCGAAGCTGCAGCAGCTGCTGCTGCCTTCTTGTGCGACTTCTTGTGAGCGTGCTTCGTGGTCTTCTTTGCCGACGAAGCTGCTGCTGCCGGAGCTGCCGAAGCTGCTTCCGGTGCCGAAGCTTGTGCGAATGCTGCCGTTGCGAAGAGGCCAGCGACCAGAGCGGCGATCAGTTTGTTCATTTTGTGAATCCTCAGCTTTAGTTAATTAACCAAATGACCCGGCTATATGTAGAGTCATGTCGGTAAACGTGCCATCCACCTTTCGGTTGACAGCCGTATCGAACAAATTTTCGACACGTCTGCTTAGCGCTCAGACTCCCTGCGCTCACTTCTAAAACGGTTTGCGCAAAGGCCCTTAAGGCTGAATGCCGGATAGCTTCGGGCGGCATCTGCGTCGAATAACGCGTGAGCTCGCGCACCGGTTGACGTAAATTTTCTGGAAATTTTTATTGCGACAGCGCGATGCAAATGAGTGTCTTCGTTGCTATCGCGAACGTATTTGTTTCACGCCTTTTTCGCGATAGTTTCACGCGTGCTTTTGTTTGCGGATACAACGAGTTAGCTTATTTATTCGCAGTGGGAAACAGAGGCGTGAGCTGAGATTGATGGGCGCGTGTGCTGACGCGCGCGGGTTCAGGCGACACCTTCCCACGGTGCCTTCGGCGGCAATTCGACGCTCTCTCCCGGTTGGAGTCCGAGTGAAAAAACGTCAAGCGCGCCGATGCCGACGCGCACCAGACGCAGCGTCGGAAAACCTGCCGCGGCTGTCATGCGACGCACCTGACGGTTCTTGCCTTCGGTGATCGACAACTCGATCCACGTGGTCGGTATCGCGGCGCGATAGCGAATCGGCGGTGTGCGTGTCCAGAGCGTGTCGGTCGGTTCAACATAGTCGGCGCGGCAGGGGCGTGTCACGTAGTCGCCGAGATCGACGCCGCGCGCGAGCTTCTTCAATGTCGCCGCATCGACCGCGCCTTCCACTTGCGCCCAATAGCGTTTGACGAGCTTATGACGCGGTTCGGCGATGCGCGCTTGCAGCGCGCCGTCGTCGGTGAGAAGCAGCAGGCCTTCGCTGTCGGAATCGAGCCGGCCGGCCGGATAGACGCCGGGCACTTTGACCCAGTCGGCCAGCGACGCGCGTGTCTCATGCGGCGAGAATTGACAGATGGTGCCGAACGGCTTGTTCAGTGCGAGAAGGCGCATAGCGGGAATGGATAAAAGTCGCGCGGACCCGGTCACGGCGGCATGCGTCGCGAAGGCCTTCGGGAGAGCCGCCGGTCCGGCGATGGATCGCGCGATGATAATGCAAAAATGGAGATGGCGACTCTTCTATCTTATAAAAGACACAGGAGCGATGCCTTGCTATGTCAGGTTTCGTCCATGTTGGAAAACCCCGAGCCCTTGCCGCCTCGTTGCGGCGACTGCGTGGGCTAGAATAACTGCCAGGCCGCTTGCGGGCGTCCGGCATTGCGCGTAGCGAGGAGCGCCCATTTTCGCAGTCTCCCATCAGCTTTCTGCACAGCCTTCACTGGAGTCCGATCATGCCGTATCAGCACATCAAGGTTCCGACCGGTGGTGACAAGATCACTGTCAACGCCGATTTCTCGCTCAATGTTTCCGACCAGCCGATCATCCCGTTTATCGAAGGCGACGGCACGGGTCTCGACATCACGCCGGTCATGATCAAGGTCGTGGATGCCGCGGTGCAGAAAGCGTACGCAGGCAAGAAGAAAATCCACTGGATGGAAATCTACGCGGGCGAGAAGTCGACCAAGGTGTACGGCCCGGACGTGTGGCTGCCGGAAGAAACGCTGCAGGTGCTCAAGGAATACGTGGTGTCGATCAAGGGGCCGCTCACGACGCCGGTGGGCGGCGGCATCCGTTCGCTGAACGTTGCGCTGCGCCAGGAACTCGACCTGTATGTTTGCCTGCGTCCGGTGCAGTATTTCAAAGGCGTGCCTTCGCCGGTGCGCGAGCCCGAGAAGACCAACATGGTGATCTTCCGCGAGAACTCGGAAGACATTTACGCCGGCATCGAATGGCCGGCTGAATCGGAACAGGCGAAGAAGGTCATCAAGTTCCTGCGGGAAGAGATGGGCGTGAAGAAGATCCGCTTCCCGGAGTCGTCGGGAATCGGCATCAAGCCGGTGTCGCGCGAAGGCACCGAGCGTCTGGTGCGCAAGGCGATCCAGTACGCGATCGACAACGATCGCCGCTCGGTCACGCTGGTGCACAAAGGCAACATCATGAAGTTCACCGAAGGCGCGTTCCGCGACTACGGTTATGCGCTCGCGCAGAAGGAATTTAGCGCGGAACTGATCGACGGCGGCCCGTGGATGAAGGTCAAGAATCCGAAGACGGGTGGCGACGTCGTGGTGAAGGACGTGATCGCCGATGCGTTCCTGCAACAGATCCTGCTGCGCCCGGCTGAATACGACGTGATCGCCACGCTGAACCTGAACGGCGACTACATATCCGATGCGCTGGCCGCGCAGGTCGGCGGTATCGGTATCGCACCGGGCGCGAACCTGTCGGACTCGGTCGCGATGTTCGAAGCCACGCATGGTACAGCGCCGAAATACGCGGGCAAGGACTATGTGAATCCGGGCTCGGAAATTCTCTCGGCGGAAATGATGCTGCGCCACCTTGGCTGGACCGAAGCGGCTGACCTGATCATCAAGTCGATGGAGAAATCGATTCTGCAAAAACGCGTCACCTACGACTTCGCGCGCCTGATGGAAGGCGCGACGCAGGTGTCGTGCTCGGGCTTCGGCCAGGTGCTGATCGAGAATATGTAGAGCGTATAGAACGAAGCGGGCTGAAGTGATCCAATTCGCATAGAACACCCCGGCGTCGCGACGCGGCCGGGGTATTTTTTTGCCCGCTGAAGCGAGCAGCCACTATCGATCGAGACAGCGGCAAGCGCGTCTCGGAAATGCGCCGGGAACGGCCAGATGCGCATGTGACCGATAGTTGGGAGCCACGCTTGTCCGATAAGAACTAGACCGGACAAGAAGGCGTCGCACAAAAAAAGAAACCCGGCATGAACCCGGGTTTCAAAGGACGGGTAACGAACAGTCTCAGGTAGGTGCCTGAATGTTCGATGCCTGTTTGCCTTTCGGGCCTTGCACGACCTCGAAGGTTACCTTTTGGCCTTCCTTGAGGGTCTTGAACCCATTCATCTGGATGGCCGAGAAGTGTGCAAACAGATCCTCACCACCTTCGTCAGGCGTGATGAATCCGAAACCCTTTGCGTCATTGAACCATTTGACCGTACCAGTTGCCATGCCAACTTCCCCTGTAACTCATGTCACTACCACGAGCCCTCGAAAAGCTCCGCGACCACGCAAGGCAGCCGCTCCCTCCTCACAAGCTCACCATCGGCATTTTTTCGAAATTATGGCTCAGTGAAAAAAGTGCCAGCTTGATTGTTGGGGCTCTTTATTCGAGTGTCAAGAAAATTTTGAGATGTCGTTGCCGCGTTGCAAACAGGCGCTTTCCAGGGTTTTTCCCGCTTCCGTTATGTGCGGTTGCGCAAGCGGGGCGGCTTGAAAAGTCGCATAATCGACGCACATGCTGTGCTACGGGTCGCCCGCCGCTGCCAGGCTCCGGCGGGCGCCAGCAGCCAGCTCCGGCAGGTTGTGCGATACTCGATCCGACTGCGGTGCAACACGGCCGCTGCATCACTGGATAGGGGCCGGCTCCGCAATCGGCTCGTCGAATTGCGCACGCATGGCGGGTCATTACCCATCAGGCGTTAGCGAACGGGCTCACCGGCCGGTTGGCCGGGTTTTGACAGGATTGCGGGCCTGTCCTAGATGTTTAGAATGGGTGTATGGCGATTATCCCGGACAAGCAGGACGGCACCGTACTGGAGCGGCAGGAGAAAAAGCTCAAGCCGCCATCCATGTACAAGGTGGTGCTGCTGAATGACGACTTCACGCCAATGGAATTTGTCGTGATGATCGTGCAGGAATATTTCAATAAAGATCGTGAAACCGCAACGCAGGTGATGTTGAAGGTGCATCGCGAGGGCAGGGGAGTTTGTGGGGTCTATACGCGGGACATCGCGTCGACCAAAGTCGAGCAAGTCGTTACCCACGCACGGCAGGCCGGGCATCCGCTGCAGTGTGTGATGGAGGAAGCATGATTGCCCAGGAACTGGAAGTCAGCCTGCACATGGCGTTCATGGAAGCACGCCAGGCGCGGCACGAGTTCATAACGGTCGAACATCTTTTGCTGGCACTGTTGGACAATCCGACGGCGGCGGAGGTGTTGCGTGCATGCGCGGCCAATATCGAGGATCTGCGCCAGAACCTGCGCAACTTCATTCATGACAACACGCCTACCGTGCCCGGCACGGACGACGTCGACACGCAGCCCACGCTGGGATTCCAGCGTGTGATCCAGCGCGCGATCATGCATGTGCAGTCCACCTCGAATGGCAAGAAGGAGGTGACCGGCGCGAACGTGCTGGTCGCGATCTTCGGCGAGAAAGATTCGCACGCGGTGTACTACCTGCAACAGCAGGGCGTAACGCGTCTGGACGTGGTCAATTTCATCTCGCATGGCATCGCCAAGACGAGCAGCACGGACGCCGCGAAAGCGAGCGACGCGAATGCCGAGTCCGACGACGCCGCCGCGCAGAAGGAAACGCCGCTCGCCCAGTTCACGCAGAACCTGAACCAGATGGCGAAAGACGGCCGCATCGATCCGCTGATCGGGCGCGAGTCGGAAGTCGAGCGTGTGGTGCAGGTGCTGTGCCGCCGCCGCAAGAACAATCCGCTGCTGGTCGGTGAAGCAGGCGTAGGCAAGACGGCGATCGCCGAAGGGCTCGCGTGGCGCATCACGCGCGGCGAAGTGCCTGACATCCTCGCGGATGCGCAGGTGTACTCGCTCGACATGGGCGCGCTGCTCGCCGGCACCAAGTATCGCGGCGACTTCGAACAGCGCCTGAAGACGGTCCTCAAGGAATTGAAGGAGCGCCCGCACGCGATCCTGTTCATCGACGAGATTCATACGCTGATCGGCGCAGGCGCTGCGTCGGGCGGCACGCTGGACGCGTCGAATCTGCTGAAGCCGGCGTTATCGTCGGGCACGCTCAAGTGCATCGGCGCGACTACGTTCACCGAATATCGCGGCATCTTCGAAAAAGACGCGGCATTGTCGCGCCGCTTCCAGAAGGTCGACGTGACCGAGCCGACCATCGAGCAGACGGTGGCGATCCTGCGTGGCTTGAAGTCGCGTTTCGAAGAGCATCACGGCGTAAAGTATTCGTCGGGCGCGTTGTCGGCGGCGGCTGAGTTGTCGGCACGCTTCATCACGGATCGTCATTTGCCGGACAAGGCGATCGACGTGATCGACGAAGCGGGCGCCGCGCAACGCATCCTGCCGAAGTCGAAGCAGAAGAAGACCATCGGCAAGAACGAGATCGAGGAAATCATCTCGAAGATCGCCCGCGTCCCGCCGCAAAGCGTGTCGCAAGACGATCGCAGCAAGCTGCAAACGCTGGATCGCGATCTGAAGAGCGTGGTGTTCGGGCAGGATCCGGCCATCGACGCGCTGTCGGCCGCGATCAAGATGGCGCGCGCGGGTCTCGGCAAGCTGGACAAGCCGATCGGTGCGTTCCTGTTCTCCGGCCCGACGGGCGTCGGCAAGACGGAAGTGGCGAAGCAGCTGGCGTTCACGCTGGGCATCGAGCTGATTCGCTTCGACATGTCGGAATACATGGAGCGTCATGCGGTCAGCCGGTTGATCGGCGCGCCGCCGGGCTATGTCGGTTTCGACCAGGGCGGTCTGCTGACCGAAGCTGTCACGAAGAAGCCGCATTGCGTGCTGCTGCTCGACGAAATCGAGAAGGCGCATCCGGACATTTACAACGTGCTGCTGCAGGTGATGGACCACGGCACGCTGACCGACAACAACGGCCGCAAGGCGGACTTCCGCAACGTCATCATTATCATGACGACGAATGCGGGCGCCGAGGCGATGGGCAAGTCGGTGATCGGCTTCACGAACCGTCGGGAAACCGGCGACGAGATGGTCGACATCAAACGCATGTTCACGCCTGAGTTCCGTAACCGTCTGGACGCGACGATCAGCTTCCGTTCGCTCGATGAAGAAATCATCATGCGCGTGGTCGACAAGTTCCTGATGCAGCTGGAAGATCAGCTGCATGAGAAGAAGGTTGACGCGCTCTTCACCGACGCGTTGCGCAAGCATCTGGCCAAACACGGTTTCGATCCGTTGATGGGCGCGCGGCCGATGCAGCGTCTGATCCAGGACACGATCCGTCGTGCGCTGGCCGACGAACTGCTGTTCGGCAAGCTGATGAACGGCGGCCGGGTATCGGTCGACGTGGATGCGGAAGACAAGGTGCAGTTGACCTTCGACGAGCATCCGGCGCCGCGCAATCCGAATCCGGAAGCGGTTGAAGTCGAGTAAGTCTCAGGCAGTATCGAAGAAAGCAGAACGGCGCGGGTTCAACCCCGCGCCGTTCTGCTTTTTACGCTCTGCTTTGCCTCGGTCGATGCTCCGACCGAAGCAACCGGTCAGTGCTTGCCGGTGCTGCCGAACCCGCCCGCGCCGCGCTCGCTTTGCTCGAAGTCGTCGACGATGTTGAACTCGGCCTGCACGACCGGCACGATCACCAGTTGCGCAAGACGTTCCATCGGATTCAGCACGAACGTCGTCTCGCCGCGATTCCATGTCGAAATCATCAGTTGGCCTTGATAATCGGAGTCGATCAGGCCGACCAGATTGCCGAGCACGATCCCATGCTTATGGCCCAATCCCGAACGCGGCAGAATGACCGCTGCATAGCCCGGGTCGCCGACGTGAATCGCCAGGCCGGTCGGCACCAGCGCGGTTTCGCCGGGCTTCAGTGTCAACGGTTCGTCGAGACAGGCACGCAGGTCGAGGCCCGCGCTGCCGGTGGTGGCGTAAGCGGGGAGTTGCTCGCGCATGCGCGCGTCGAGAATCTTCAGATCGAGTTTCATGCAGATTGGAGTGAGGTTAGGGCGTGGTGGTATTTGAGCCGAGCTGGAATGCGTCGGCGAGAAGTTCGTAGGAGCGCAGCCGCGCGCGATAGCTGCCCGCGACGGTGAGCACTATCAGCTCATCGGCCTTGAATTGTTCCTGCAATGCGTGGAGCCGCTCAGTGACGGTCTCCGGCGTACCGATGATGCTGCGCTGCTTTTCCCGATCGACCACGAGCTGCTCGCGCTCGCCGTACTCCTGCGCGAGACCCTGTTCGACAGTCGGAATGGGTTCGTTCAGGCCATACGCCATTTGCACCCGGCGCAGATCGACGGCTTTTTCGAGGTCGGCGGCTTCCTGCTCGGTGTCCGCGCAGATCACGAAGACAGCAGCGGCCAGATACGGTTGCGCCGCCTCCTGACTGGGCTGGAATCGCTCGCGATAAGCAAGCGCGACTTGTTCGCCGAAGTGCGGGTTGATGAAATGCGCGAACGAGAAAGGGATGCCGAGCTGTGCCGCCAGCAGGCCGCCGAACTCGCTCGAACCGAGCATCCACAGTTGCGGACGGGTTTCGATCTGCGGCTGCAGCAGCACGCCATGCGCGATGTGGCCTGCGGGCAGCGCCCCGTGCATCAGGCCGATCAGATCGGCCACCTGCTGCGGGAAAATGTCGCCGCGATTGTACTCGCCGGCGGCGACCGCTTGCGTCGCGCGCATGTCGCCGCCCGGCGCGCGTCCCACGCCCAGATCGATACGATTCGGGAACAGCGCCTCGAGCATCATGAATTGCTCGGCGACCTTGAACGGGCTGTAGTACGGCAGCATCACCCCGCCGGAGCCCAGCCGAATGCGTTTGGTCACGCTGCCCAGATGCGCCAGCATCACCTCGGGGCATGGATTGGACACGCCACGCAAGCCGTGATGCTCGGCGCACCAGTAGCGTGTGTAGCCGAGGTCGTCGGCGAGCTGTGCGAGTTCGACGGTGGAGGCGATTGCGTCGGCCACCGAGCACCCGGCGATCACAGGCGTTTGATCGAGCACGGAAAGTAGCGTCATGTCAGTACGGCTCCAGATGATTCCACTCGTCAGAGCGACTCGCGGCGACTACAACGATACGCCGTCCCAGATTCAGCGAATCAGACTTGTGTCGGGCAGGCGCTTCGCGATTTCCGCGATCAGCGCGCGCGCGAGCGTCAGCTTGTCAGCGCGCGGCAGCCTGGTGGCGCCGCCTGCTTCAAACAGGATCACTTCGTTATCGTCGAGACCAAAGGTGAGGGGGCCGAGATTGCCGATCAGGAGCGGCACGTTTTTGCGCACCCGCTTTTCTTCGCCATGTAGCTCGAGGTTGTCGCTTTCCGCCGCGAAGCCGACCGCGAACGGCGGATGTGGCAGGTTCGCCACCGAGGCCAGAATGTCCGGATTCTCGACGAATGTGAAGCTTGGCAGCGCGCGTCCGGCGGTCTTCTTGATCTTGTGTTCGCTAGCGTGATCGACGCGCCAGTCGGCCACCGCGGCGACGCCGATGAAGATATCGGCGTCCGCGACCGAGCGCATCACCGCATCGTGCATCTGCTGCGCGGTTTGCACATCCTCGCGGAACACGCCCCACGGCGTTTCCAGCGCGACCGGGCCGGCGACCAGATGGACGTCGGCGCCTGCCTGCTGCGCGGCGCGGGCCAGCGCGAAACCCATCTTGCCGCTGGAGCGGTTGGTGATGCCGCGCACCGGATCGAGCGGTTCGAAGGTCGGCCCGGCGGTCAGCAGCACGCGCCGGCCGGACAGAATCTTGGACGAGAAGAACGAGGCGATCGCTTCGTAAGTGGCCGCGGCTTCGAGCATGCGCCCGTCGCCGATTTCGCCGCACGCCTGCGGACCCGAGTCCGGGCCCAGCACGTCGACGCCGTCCGCGCGCAGTTGCGCGACGTTGCGCTGCGTCGCCGGGTTCTGCCACATCTGCCGGTTCATCGCCGGGACCACTAGCAGCGGACAATCGCGTGCGATGCACAGCGTCGACAGCAGGTCGTCGGCCATGCCGTGCGCGAGTTTGGCGAGGAAGTCGGTGGAGGCGGGCGCGATCACGATCGCGTCCGCTTCACGCGACAGATCGATGTGCGCCATGTTGTTCGGCATGCGCGCGTCCCACTGGCTGGTGTAGACCGGGCGGCCCGAGAGCGCCTGCATGGTGACGGGCGTGATGAACTGGGTGGCCGCTTCGGTCATGACGACCTGCACGGTCGCGCCTGCCTTGGTCAAGAGACGCGTGAGTTCGGCGATCTTGTAGCAGGCGATCCCGCCCGTCATGCCGAGGACCAGATGTTTTCCTGCGAGTTCAGCGGTTGCCAACGAAAGCCTCCGACAAAGCGTGGTGGCGGGCGGCAGGGCGGGGCGTTGCACCCCCGCCGCCGCGCCTTTCAAACCGGACGCGAAGCGCGGACGTCGGCGCCTCGCGTCCGTGACGTTAGCGTGTGCGGCGCACGCGCCGCAACTCGTCGACCACGAGCAGGATCGCGCCGATCGTGATCGCGCTGTCGGCGAGATTGAACGCCGGCCAGTGCCACGCGCGCACGTGGAAATCGAGGAAGTCGATCACGTGGCCATATGCGAGCCGGTCGATCACATTACCGAGCGCGCCGCCCAGAATCAGCGAGAGCGCCGTGCAGAACATCTTCTGGCCGCCGTGACGCTTGAGCAGATAGCAGATCACCAGTGCGGCGACCACGCCGAGCGCGGTGAACGCCCAACGTTGCCAGCCGCCCGCCATCGCGAGGAAGCTGAATGCCGCGCCGCGGTTGTACACCAGTACCAGGTTGAAAAACGGCGTGACCTCATGCGGAACACCGTAGGCGAACACCTTCTGCACCGCGATTTTCGTCAACTGGTCGAACAGGATGACGATCAGCGCGATGCCCAGCCAGGGCGCCAGCGAACTGCTTCCGGTGGACGTTTTCGACACGGTTCTCGCCATTATGCCGCGCTCCTCGTTTCGCCGTTGCCGAACAGGTTGCTGAAGCAGCGGCCGCACAGCGTGGGGTGCTCCGCGTTCGCGCCGACGTCCGCGCGATAGTGCCAGCAGCGTTCGCACTTCAGGTACTTCGAGGCGATGACTTCGACGCCTTCTTCCGCTTCGCTATCGACCTTGGCGACGTTCGCGGCCGACGTGATCAGCACGAACTTCAGGTCGTCGTCGAGGCTCGCGAGCGCGTCGTAACGCGCGCCGCTCGCGCGGATTTCGACTTCCGCCTGCAGCGACGAGCCGATCAGGTTCGCGACGCGCGCTTCTTCCAGCGCCTTTGTCACGTCGCTGCGCGCGGCGCGCAACAGCGTCCATTTGTCGAGCAGCTCGCCCGCGTTCGGCACGGCCGGGAACGCATGATAGGTCTCGGTGAAGATCGTTTCACTGTTCGGCTGAAATACCTTCCACGCTTCTTCCGCGGTGAACGACAGGAACGGCGCCATCAGGCGCAGCAGACCGTGCGCGATGTGATACAGCGCGGTCTGCGCCGAACGGCGCGCGACAGAGTCCGCCGCGGTGGTGTAGAGACGGTCTTTCAGCACGTCCAGATAGAAGCCGCCAAGGTCTTCCGAGCAGAACGTTTGCAGCTTCGCGACCACCGGATGGAACTCGTACTTCTCGTAATGCGAAAGGATGTCGTTTTGCAGGTTCGCCGACAGCGCCACCGCATAGCGGTCGATTTCGAGCCAGTCTTCCACCGGACGCGCGTGTTGGGCGAAGTCGAAGTCCGACAGATTCGCGAGCAGGAAGCGCAGCGTGTTGCGGATGCGGCGATAGCTTTCGGTGACGCGCTTCAGGATTTCTTCGGAGATCGCCAGTTCGCCTGAGTAATCGGTCGACGCGATCCACAGGCGGATGATTTCCGCGCCGAGGCGGTTCGCCACTTCGTGCGGGTCGATGCCGTTGCCGAGCGACTTGCTCATCTTGCGGCCTTCGCCGTCGACGGTGAAGCCGTGGGTCAGCAGCGCGTTGTACGGCGGGCGGCCGTCGAGCATCGACGCGGTCAGCAGCGACGAGTGGAACCAGCCGCGGTGCTGGTCCGAGCCTTCCAGATACAGGTCGGCCGGGAATTGCAGTTCGTCCTTATGCGAGCCGCGCAGAACGTGCCAGTGGGTGGTGCCCGAATCGAACCACACGTCGAGCGTGTCGCGGTTCTTCTCGTACATGTTGGCGTCGTCGCCGATCAGTTCGCGCGGGTCAAGCGTTTGCCACGCTTCGATGCCGGCCTTCTCGACGCGTTGCGCGACTTCTTCGAGCAATTCCTGGGTACGCGGATGCAGCTCGCCGGTTTCCTTGTGCACGAAGAACGCCATCGGCACGCCCCATTGGCGCTGGCGCGACAGCGTCCAGTCGGGGCGGTTGGCGATCATGCTGAACAGGCGCTGCTTGCCCCACGCCGGATAGAACGCGGTGTTTTCGATGCCTTCGAGCGCGGTCTCGCGCAGGGTCTTGTCGGTGTCGTTCGGCTTCACGTCCATGCCGGCGAACCATTGCGACGTCGCACGATAGATGATCGGCGTCTTGTGGCGCCAGCAGTGCATGTAGCTGTGCGTGTACTTCTCGGTGCGCAGCAGCGCGCCGGCGCCTTGCAGCGCTTCGACGATCTGCGGATTGGCCGCCCAGATCGACAGCCCGCCGAACAGCGCGAGCGATTCGATGTAGCGGCCGTCGCCCATCACCGGATTGATGATGTCGGAGTCGGCCATGCCGTGCGCCTTGCACGACACGAAGTCTTCCACGCCGTACGCCGGCGACGAGTGCACGACACCCGTACCGGATTCGGTCGTCACGTAGTCGCCGAGATAGACCGGCGCGGTGCGCTTGTAGGCCGGATGCGCGGACGCCAGCGGATGGTTGAAGCGCAGGTTGACGAGGTTCTCGCCCAGCGTGGTGGCGACGATCGCGCCTTCCAGCCCGTATTGCTTCAGGCACGCTTCGACGCGCTCCTGCGCGAGGATCAGCAGGCCGCGTGGCGTATCGACCAGCGCATAAACGATTTCCGGATGCAGGTTCAGCGCCTGGTTGGCGGGGATGGTCCACGGCGTGGTGGTCCAGATCACGATGCCACCTTCGTTGCGCGGCAGCGCCTTCAGACCGAACGCCTGCGCAGTCTTTTCCGGCTCGGCGAAGCCGAACAGCACGTCGATGGTCGGATCGGTCTTGTCCTTGTACTCGACTTCCGCTTCAGCCAAAGCCGAGCCGCAGTCGAAACACCAGTTGACCGGCTTCAGGCCGCGGAACACGTAGCCCTTTTCCATGATCTTCGCGAGCGCGCGGATTTCGCCGGCTTCGTTCGCGAAGTTCATCGTCCTGTACGGATTGTCCCAGTCGCCGAGCACGCCCAGACGCCGGAAGCCGACCTTCTGCTTCTCGATCTGTTCGGTCGCGTAGGCACGCGCCTTCTGCATCACTTCGGCCGCCGGCAGCGACTTGCCGAACTGCTTTTCGATCTGGATTTCGATCGGCATGCCGTGGCAGTCCCAGCCCGGCACGTAGACTGCGTCGAAGCCCGCCAGATTGCGCGCCTTGACGATCATGTCCTTGAGGATCTTGTTCACCGCGTGGCCGAGGTGGATGTCGCCGTTCGCATACGGCGGGCCGTCGTGCAGGATGAACTTCTTACGGCCCTTGCTGGCGGCGCGGATCTTCTCGTAGACCTTGCGTTCCTGCCAGTCCTTGACCCATTGCGGCTCGCGCTTGGGCAGATCGCCGCGCATCGGAAACGGCGTGTCGAGCAGGTTCACCGGGTAGCGTGACTGCGGTTTCGAATCGGCTTTCTTGTTGCTCATGATGTGGTCGCGGTGAATTCGTTCTATGCGCAGCGGCGCGCGGGTTGCGCACAATGCGCGAGGGCGTTGTTGGGCGCGCCCGGCAGGCATGTCGCGTGATCCACGGACGCCTTTCGATGCGCGCGGCGACGGTACACGCGGCGCTTAAGCGCTCGCCCGTACCGCGGCGGCTATCTAATTCGGTCGGTGGCCGAGGTGGCGAAACCGGTGGAGCGGCTGCCCGGCGTGCCGGCGCCGACGGCCGCGAACCACGCGCGCGCATTGGCGACGTCGCGCGCAATGGCGGCGGTCAGCGTTTCGAGGTCGACGAATTTTTCCTCGTCGCGCAGCTTCTTCAGAAATTCGATGCGCACGAGCTTGCCATACGCGTCGCCGTGCCAGTCGAGCAGGTGCACTTCGAGCAGCACGCGGCCGGAGTCGTCCACGGTGGGGCGCAGGCCGAGGCTTGCGACACCCGGCAGCGGTTGGTCCGCCACGCCGTGCACGCGCACGACGAAAATGCCGGCAAGCGCCGGGCGCTTGTGGGCGATCGGCAGATTGAGCGTGGGGAAACCGAGATCGCGGCCGAGCTTCATGCCGTGCACGACGTGGCCGCTGATCAGGTAATCGCGGCCCAGCGCGGCGCGCGCCGCGTCGAGGTCGCCCGCCACCAGCGCCGCGCGCACGCCGGAACTGGAAATGCGCGCGCCCGACGGATCGGCGACCGTGGCCATCTGTTCGACTTCGAAGCCATACTGCTGGCCCGCCGCCTTCAGTGACGCAAAGTCGCCCGCGCGCTTTGCGCCGTAGCGGAAGTCGTCGCCGATCATCACCCAGCGCGCGTGCAGCCCGTTGACGATGATCCGTTCCACGAACGCATCCGGCGACTGGCTCGCGAAAGTGTGATTGAAGTGCTCGACCACCACCCGGTCGACGCCGTTGGTGCGCAGCGCCTCCAGCTTGTCGCGCAGCATCGCGATGCGCGGCGGCGCGCCGGCCGGATTGAAGAACTCGCGCGGGTGCGGCTCGAAGGTCATCACGCAGACGGGCAGGCCGCGCGCATCGGCGGCCGCGCGCACATGGGCGAGCAAAGCCTGATGGCCGCGGTGGACACCGTCGAAGTTGCCGATGGTCAGTGCGCAGGGCGCACGGCTTTCAGCATTGGGAAGACCGCGGAAGACTCTCACGATAGCGGGTTGCAGTAGGGCGGCCGGGATGCCGCAAAACAAACGATTATAAACGCTCGGCGCAGCAGACGGCTCTCGCGTCGCGGTTTAGGTGTTGCCGAATGATAAAATCCGCGCATGAAAAAACTCGTCATCCTGATTTCGGGGCGGGGAAGCAACATGGAAGCCATCGTTCGCGCCTGTTCGGCCGAAGGCTGGCCGGCGCAAGTCGCCGCCGTGATTGCCAACCGTCCTGATGCCGCGGGTCTTGCGTTCGCGGCGTCGCACGGCATTGCCACGGCGGTGGTCGATCACCGCCAGTTTTCCGGGCGCGACAGCTTCGACGCCGCGCTCGCCAAAGAAATCGACGGTTTCGCGCCGGATCTGGTGGTGCTCGCCGGCTTCATGCGGGTGCTCACGCCAGGTTTCGTCGATCACTACGCCGGACGCATGCTGAACGTGCATCCATCGCTGCTGCCGAGCTTTCCGGGTCTGAAAACCCATCAGCAGGCGCTCGACGCGGGCGTGCGGCTGCACGGCGCGTCGGTGCATTTTGTCACGTCGCAGCTGGATCACGGGCCGATCGTCGTGCAGGCGGCGGTCCCCGTGGAAACCGGCGACACGCCCGCCACGCTTGCCGAACGCGTGCTGGCAACCGAACATATTATTTATCCACGCGCGGTGCGCTGGTTCGTCGAAGGGCGTCTTGCGCTCGACGGCCTGCGCGTCACGCTTACGCCGCCGGAGCCGCAATGGCTCTTTGCCGGTCACACCGCCGGAGAGGGCGTATGAGATTGCATGGTTTTTTGATTGGACAAACCGAGACTTTGCTGGCTGAAGTCCTGAAACTCAACGGCCCCGCCGACGCCACCACCAGCCGCTTTTTCCGCGCCCATCCGAAGCTCGGACACGGCGAGCGCGGCGTGATCGCCGAGGCGGTGTTCGCCGTGTTGCGCCGCCGGATGGAATTCGCCCACCTCGCCGAAAGCGGCGCGGGCAGCCCGGCGCGGCGCATGGCCTTGCTGGGTCTGATGCAGACGGCGGGGCGCTCGGCGCTCAAGCCGTTCGTGTCGGATAGCGAATCGAAGTGGCTCGAGCACGTCTCGATGATCGACCCGGAAAGCCTGCCGCTGCGGATTCGCCTGAATCTGCCCGACTGGATTTGTCAGGCGCTGGACAAGCGTTTCGACGCCGCGGAACTGGCGCAGCTGGCTGCGGCGCTGAACTACCCGGCGCCGCTGGATCTGCGCGCGAACCCGATCAAGGCGAGCCGCGACGACGTGCTGAACGCGCTGTCGAAGGCCGGCATCGAAGCCGGCGCGACGCCGTTCGCGCCGTTCGGCGTGCGCGTGGTCGGCAAGCCGCCGCTCACCAAGCTCGACGCGTTCCAGCACGGCTGGCTCGAAGTGCAGGACGAAGGCAGCCAGTTGCTGTGCTCGCTGGTCGCGCCCAAGCGTGGCGAGATGATCGTCGACTTCTGCGCGGGCGCGGGCGGCAAGACGCTGGCGCTGGGCGCGGCGATGCGCTCCACCGGGCGTCTGTACGCGTTCGACATTTCCGAGCGGCGTCTGGCCAAGCTCAACCCGCGCCTGGCGCGCAGCGGGCTGTCGAACGTGAATCCGGTGTTGATCGACAGCGAACACGACGCGAAGATCAAGCGCCTGGCCGGCAAGATCGACCGCGTGCTGGTCGATGCGCCGTGCAGCGGTTTGGGCACGCTGCGCCGCAACCCCGACCTGAAGTGGCGCCAGTCGCCGGAATCGGTCGCAGAACTGGCGCCGAAGCAGGCGTCGATTCTGGCGAGCGCGGCGCGTCTGGTGAAGAAGGGCGGCCGTCTCGTCTACGCCACCTGCTCAATTCTGGAAGCCGAAAACGAGGCCGTGGTGCAGCAGTTCCTTGCCAATCATCCCGATTTTGCGCTGGTGCCCGTGCGTGACGTGCTGGCCGAGCAGCGTATCGATCTGGAAATGGGCGACTACCTGTCGCTGTGGCCGCACCGCCACGCAACCGACGGCTTCTTCGCGGCCGTGCTGGAACGCCAGAGCTAAGCAACCGGCTTTTTGCCGGCACGCGCAGGTTCGTTGCTGAAACCGCGCGCTCCGGCGATATCAGCGACATCATGCGAAACACCATTTTTCCTCATATGTTCGGGTTCGGCGACCTCGCGCGCGACTTCGGCCAGCCCGTGATGCTGTGGCAGGTCGGCATCCTGCTCGCGACGCTCGCGCTTGCGTGGCTGCTCGCGCGCGTCTTGCGCCGCGGGCTGGACCAGCGCCAGCCGACGCGCTCTCAAACCTTGCGCTTTGGCGCCGAGAGCCTGAACCGGGCGTCCTTTCCGCTGATCGGCGCGGCGCTCGTATGGCTTGCCCGGGCGATCGCCGGGCAGTTCATGCACACGTCGCTGCTGGATCTGGCGCTGGTGCCGCTGTTCGGCATCGGCTTGATTTACATCGTGTTTTTCTTCGCGCGACGGGTTTTCAGCCGGGACGGCGAGATTCATCCGTGGCTGTTCCTCGTCGAGAAGATCGTCTCGCTGGTCGTCTGGGTCGGCATGGTGCTCACCGTGATGGGCATTCAGGACGACGTGATCGCGTGGATGGGCAGCGTCCAGTTCCGGATCGCCAACGCGCACATGACGCTGCTTTCGCTGATCACGGGCCTGCTGTGGGTGGGCGTCACGATGATCGTCGCGATGTGGCTCGGCTCCGCGTTCGAAGACCGCCTGATGCGCTCGACCACGCTCGACGCCAATCTGAAGGTGGCGGTGGCGCGGGTCGGCCGCGCGGCTCTCGTGCTGGCGGCGGTGTTGATCAGTCTGTCGCTGGTCGGCATCGACATCACCGTGCTGGGCGTATTCGGCGGCGCGCTCGGCGTCGGGCTAGGCTTCGGCATGCAGAAGATCGCCAGCAACTACGTGTCGGGCTTCATCATCCTGCTCGACCGGTCGCTGCGCATCGGCGACACGATCAACGTGAGCGGCCTGCAAGGCAGGGTCACGCAGATCCGCACGCGTTATACGGTGGTGCGCGGGCTCGATGGCATCGAGACGCTGATTCCGAATGAAAAGCTGATTACTGACGTGGTGCAGAATCAGTCGTCGTACCTGACGCGCGGCTATGCGAAGGCGGCGGTGCAGGTCGCGTACGCGTCCGACGTCGAGCAGGCGATGAGCCTGCTCGCGCGAGCCGCCGAGGACGTTCCGCGGGTGCTGCGTGAGCCTGCGCCGACGCCTTATCTGGCGAGCTTCGGCCCGGACGGCATCAATCTCGAACTGGGCTTCTGGATCGAGGACGCGGCAACCGGAACCTCGGGCGTGCGCTCGAGCGTCAACCGCAATATCTGGCGTCTGTTCTCCGAGCACGACATTTCGATTCCCTTCGCGCAACGCGAAGTGCGGATCGTCGGCAATGCGGCCGACGCGATGCTGAATCCGGTAACAATGACCGCTCCGGCGGTCAGTCAGGCGGAGAGCGCCCGCTGACGGGTACCTGGAGCCCGCCGGCAGAACTAAATTTAGCTCCGGCGGGCTTGCTTCTCTTGATACCGCACAAAAAATCCCTATTTGTTACAAACACTTGGAACGCTTCGAGTAGAATGTCGTCCAATCCCGCTGTATGCTTTCACTTTCTTGACACGCGCATTTCGCGTGTGTCTCGTGTCTCTCGTTCCACAGGTAAATTGCCTTGTTGAATTCTTTGCTCGCTTTCCTTGCCCACGGCCTGTTGCACTTCTCGTGGTGGCAACTCGTCGTGTATACGCTGGTCGTGACGCACATTACGATTATCGGAGTGACGGTCTATCTGCACCGTTGCCAGGCGCACCGCGCGCTGGAACTGCACCCGATCGCCAGTCATTTTTTCCGCTTCTGGCTGTGGATGACCACCGGCATGCTGACCGGCCAATGGGCCGCGATACACCGCAAGCATCACGCCAAGTGCGAAACCGAAGAAGATCCGCACAGCCCGCAAACGCGCGGCATCTGGAAGGTGCTGCTCGAAGGCGCGGAACTGTATCGCACCGAAGCGAAAAACGAAGAAACGATGCGCAAGTTCAGTCACGGCACGCCGAACGACTGGATGGAACGCAACGTGTACACCAAGTACCCGATCCTCGGCGTGAGCCTGATGATGGTGCTGAACGTCGCGCTGTTCGGCGTCGTCGGTCTGACGATCTGGGCCGTGCAAATGGTGTGGATTCCGTTCTGGGCCGCTGGTGTGGTCAACGGCCTCGCGCACTTCTGGGGCTATCGCAACTTCAACTCGTCGGATGCGAGCACCAACATCTTCCCGTGGGGCATCATCATCGGCGGTGAAGAGCTGCATAACAATCATCATACGTATGCGACGTCGGCCAAGTTGTCGAACAAATGGTACGAGTTCGATATCGGCTGGATGTACATCCGCATCATGTCGGCGTTCCGTCTGGCCAAGGTGAAGAAGGTCGCGCCTACGCCGCGTCTGACCACCGGCAAGCTGGTGCTCGATCAGGATACGCTGCAAGCCGTGCTGGCCAACCGCTACGAAGTGATGGCCCGCTACGGCAAGGCGCTCAAGCGCGCATATCGTCAGGAGCTCGCGCATTTGAAGGAAGTCGGCGCGCGCGAAAAGTATCAGGTCATGCGCGGTGCCCGCACCTGGTTCCATAAAGAAGAAGCGGGGCTGGACGAGCCGCAGAAGCGTCTGTTGCCGCAGATTTTCGCGAACAGCCAGAAGCTCAAGACCTACATCGACATGCGCAATGAACTCGCGGCCATGTGGGAGCGCTCCAACGCGTCGCGCGATCAGTTGCTGATCCAGTTGCAGGACTGGTGCCATCGCGCCGAGCAGAGCGGTATCAAAGCGCTGCAGGATTTTGCGATGCGACTACGTCGTTATGCTTGATCGCGAAATCCATTAAAATTTCGTTACGTCACAAAACCCCGCGTTGGCGGGGTTTTGCTTTTTGGGCCGCGGAAACTGCAACGATACGAGATTGACGGTCCGCGGCGGCAGAGCGAAGGCAGAGGAGATCATGGATCAGCAGACGATCAGGACGGTCGAGTACGATCGGCCGCAAGCGCAGGGCACGACCTGCGGGATCGGGCAGGCGTGGGCGAAGGTCCCCGACATGCCGTCGGCGGAAGAGAAGGTGGCGCTGAAGGCGCGCATCCGCGCATTGCTCGAGCGCGAAAAAGCCGTGCTTGTCGCGCACTATTATGTCGACGCGGAATTGCAGGAGCTTGCCGATGAAACCGGCGGCTGCGTGGCCGATTCGCTGGAAATGGCGCGTTTCGGGCGCGATCACGCCGCCCAAACGCTGGTGGTGGCAGGTGTGCGCTTCATGGGCGAGACCGCGAAAATCCTCAGTCCGGACAAGCGCATTTTGATGCCGGATCTCGACGCGACTTGTTCGCTCGATCTTGGCTGCCCGGTGGACGAATTCTCGGCCTTTTGCGACGCGCACCCGGATCGCACGGTGGTCGTGTATGCGAACACTAGCGCGGCGGTCAAGGCGCGCGCGGACTGGATGGTGACGTCGTCGATCGGGCTGGAGATCGTCGCCGATCTGCACGCGCGCGGCGAAAAGATCATCTGGGCGCCGGACCGGCATCTCGGCAGCTATATCCAGAGCAAGACCGGCGCGGACATGCTGCTGTGGCAGGGCTCGTGTCTCGTGCACGACGAGTTCAAAGGCATCGAGCTCGATTTGTTGCGCGCCGAATATCCGGGCGCGAAAGTGCTCGTGCATCCGGAATCGCCGGCGAACGTGGTCGCGCAAGCGGACGTGGTCGGCTCGACCACCCAACTGATCGACGCCGCGCAAAAGCTCGACGCAACGCATTTCATCGTGGCGACCGATCTCGGCATCCTGCACAAGATGCAGCTCGCGGCACCTGGCAAGACGCTGATTGCCGCGCCGACGGCGGGCAACAGCGCGACCTGCAAGAGCTGCGCGCACTGTCCGTGGATGGCCATGAACGGCCTCGCGAATCTGGCCGACGTGCTGGAGCGCGGCCACAACGAAATCTTCGTCGATCGTGCGATCGGCGAGCGGGCGCGTCGGCCGATCGACCGGATGCTGGACTTTGCCGCGCGTCACAAGAAGCGCGTGCAGGCGAGCGGCGATCTTGCGCGTGACGCGCAACTGTATTCGAACGTGGGGGCGGCGTGATGGGGGCGGTTGAAGGGGAAGTTGAGCGCAATCAGATCGACGCGGTGTCGCCGCTGTTCGCTGAGATTCACGCGCAGTACGGCGCGGCGTTCGATGCTGCGTTGGCACGCAACGTCGCCGATGCGCTCGCCGAAGATGTCGGTGCGGGCGATCAGACAGGCCGCCTTGTTCCCGCCGACGACGTGCGCGACGCGCGCGTCATCGTGCGCGAGGATGCGGTGCTGTGCGGCGTGCCGTGGTTCAACGCGGTGATGCTTCAGGTCGATCCGCGCATCGACGTGCAATGGCGTTACCGCGAGGGGGATCGGATGGCCGCGGACACGCCGGTCTGTGAAATGCGCGGACCGGTTCGCGCGCTGTTGACCGCGGAGCGCAACGCGCTGAACTTCCTGCAATTGCTATCGGGCGTGGCGAGCGCAACGCGCCGCTATGTCGACGCGATCGCTCATACGCGCACGCGCATTCTCGACACGCGCAAGACCTTGCCGGGCTTGCGGCTGGCGCAGAAGTACGCGGTGCGCGTGGGTGGCGGGGCGAATCAACGGCTCGCGTTGTACGACGGCATTCTCATCAAGGAAAACCACATTGCCGCCGCGGGCGGCGTGGGTGCGGCAATGGACGCGGCGCTCGCGTTGAATGCGGGCGTGTCGATCCAGATCGAGGTCGAGACGCTCGAGCAACTGGAAACCGCGCTAGCTCATCGCGCGCAATCCATTCTGCTGGACAACTTTTCGTTTGATGCGATGCGCGACGCGGTACGTATCACAGCGGGGCGCGCGGTGCTGGAGGTGTCCGGCGGCGTGAACTTCGAGACCGTGCGGACGATCGCGGAAACGGGCGTCGATCGCGTCTCGCTCGGGGCGCTGACCAAAGACGTACGCGCCACGGATTACTCGATGCGGATCGTTTGACGCAAGCGCTGTGGCGGTAGCGATCAATGACAATGGCCATCGCCGGATCACTTCGGCGATGGCCTTTTCGTTTGATTCAGCTCGACACAGTCACACGTTGCGATTACGCACGTGCTCCGGCGACAGAACCGTCGGCAGCGCTTTGGGCAAAGTTGCCGGCCAGTCGCGGCTGAAGTGCAGGCCACGGCTCTCACGCCGTGAGCGCGCACCCTCGACGATCAACGATGCGACGTCGACCAGATTGCGCAGTTCGAGCAGATCGCGGCTGACCTTGAAGTTCGCGTAATACTCGTGGATCTCGTCACGCAGCAGCGCAAGCCGGTGCTTCGCGCGCGCCAGCCGTTTGTCGGTGCGCACGATGCCGACGTAATTCCACATCAGCCGGCGCAGTTCGTCCCAGTTGTGCGCGACCACCACTTCTTCGTCGGGATCGGACACGCGGCTTTCGTCCCAATCCGGCAGCGGCGCATGGACGGCGGCGCTGAAACCTTCTGCCTCGATGGCTTGCGCGGCGGAGCGTCCAATCACGAGACACTCGAGCAGCGAGTTGCTGGCAAGCCGGTTCGCGCCGTGCAGGCCGGTGCAGGACGTCTCGCCAACAGCATAGAGGCCCGCGAGATCGGTGCGGCCCGCCAGATCGGTCACAACGCCGCCACACGTGTAGTGCGCGGCCGGCACGACCGGGATCGGTTCCTTGGTGATGTCGATGCCGAATTCCAGGCAGCGAGCCAGAATCGTCGGGAAATGTTCGCGCAGGAATTCGGGCGGTTGATGGCTGATGTCGAGGTACACGCAGTCGATGCCGCGCTTCTTGATTTCGAAATCGATCGCCCGCGCGACGATGTCGCGTGGCGCGAGTTCGGCGCGCTCGTCGTGGTTCGGCATGAAGCGCGTGCCGTCCGGCAACTTCAGGATGCCGCCTTCGCCGCGCACCGCTTCCGAGATCAGAAACGACTTCGCGTACGGATGGAACAGGCAGGTCGGATGGAACTGGATGAATTCCATATTCGACACGCGGCAGCCGGCCCGCCACGCCATCGCGATGCCGTCGCCGGTCGCGGTGTCAGGATTGGTGGTGTAGAGATAGACCTTGCCGGCGCCGCCGGTGGCGAGCACCGTATGCGCTGCTTCAATCGTCACGGTACGGCCGCTTTGCAGATCGAGCGCGTACAGACCGTGACAACGGCGGCCTGGCAAGCCGAGCCGGTCCGACGTGATCAGGTCGATCGCGTAGTGATCTTCGAGCAGCGTGATATTCGGGTGGCAGCGCACCCGTTCGCTGAGTGTGGCGACTACTGCGTGGCCGGTCGCATCCGCGGCATGAATGATCCGCCGATGACTATGGCCGCCTTCGCGCGTCAGATGAAAGCCGAGTTCGGCTGCGTCGTCTTTGGTGAACGGCACGCCTTGCTCGATCAGCCATTCGATCGCGGCACGCCCATGCTCGACGATAAAGCGCGTCGCGGCCTCGTCGCACAGGCCGCCGCCGGCGATCAGCGTGTCGCGCACGTGATTTTCGATGCTGTCCGCCGAATCCAGTACCGCGGCGATGCCGCCTTGCGCCCAGTCGCTTGCGCCTTCGGTCATCGATCGCTTGGCGACCACTGCAACCCGCCGGGTCTCCGCAAGATTGAGCGCAACGCTCAAACCAGCCAGACCGCTACCGACAATCGCCACATCGAATTCCATTGCCTACATCTCCGTCTTTCGTTTTGCCATGACGGCGCGCATCCGCGCGCCGCTAAAACAAGCAAGGATACGCGCGGCGACGGACGAGCGAAAGCTGGCCAAACGGGATAAGACTATTCGCGTGAGCGACGAGTGAATAAACAACGTGGAGGTGACGCAACAACGACGCCCGGAAAACAAAAAAGCCTCGCACGAATGCGAGGCTTTTCTGCATGTTTTTGCCTTCGTCAGGCAGGAGCCAAGATTTACTTAATCTTGGTTTCCTTGTACTCAACGTGCTTACGGACGACCGGATCAAATTTCTTGATCAGCATCTTTTCCGGCATGTTGCGTTTGTTCTTCGTCGTCGTGTAGAAGTGACCCGTGCCTGCGGTCGATTCCAGCTTGATCTTGTCGCGTGCGCCTTTCGCCATGATTTACTCCTTAGGCTTCACCGCGTGCGCGCAGATCTGCGAGCACAGCGTCGATACCGTTCTTGTCGATCAGGCGCAGGCCGGCGTTCGAAACGCGCAGACGCACCCAACGGTTTTCGCTTTCCACCCAAATGCGGCGGTTTTGCAGGTTCGGCAGGAACCGGCGCTTGGTTTTGTTGTTCGCGTGGGAAACGTTGTTGCCGCTCATCGGCGCTTTCCCAGTTACTTGGCATACGCGTGCCATGAGAGCACTCCTAATACGCTAATTCTGAGTTCGAACGCCGTGAAAGTTTCCCGAAAAGAGCCGTGCTGAAGTTCTTGATTACGTTCTTGAACTAGAGTTGCTTGGCCTTTCCGGAACGCCTTGATGGCTTCGGAACAGGGGGTTGGAAATAGGCAAACCGGAATTATAGCGGAAAAAAAGCCGCAAAATCAAACCTTATTTGCGATCCCGGACACGGCGCACCGCTGTCGCGGCCCTGATCCTTGCGCTGTCACGGCCAGCCGGCGCGGGCGAACGAGTAGACGCTGTCGGCGCCGATCACCAGGTGATCGATCAGTTGTACGTCGATGAGCGCCAACGCGTCGCGCAGCGTGTGCGTCAGGCGGCAGTCGCTGGCGCTCGGCTGGACGGCGCCGGAAGGGTGGTTATGCGCGACGATCAGGCTGGCGGCATTCACGCTCAGCGCGCGCCGCACGATTTCGCGAGGATACACCGCCATGCGCGTGAGCGAGCCTTGCGCACTTTCCTCGCAGCGTATCAGCCGGTGCCGGGCGTCGAGAAAGAGCGACACGAAAACTTCCTGCGGACGGCCGCCGATCAGCAGGCGCAGATAGTTTTCCACGGCTTCGGGCGAGTTCATCAACGAGCGCCTGCGCATTTTATCGACCAGCGAGCGGCGCGCCATTTCCATGATCGCGAGCAGTTGGGCCTTCTTCGCCGGCCCGATCCCGCGGATGCCGTCGAAGTCTGTGTAGGTCGCGTCGAGCATCGCGCGCAGCGAGCCGAACCGCTCGAGCAACGAGCGCGCGACGCTGAAGACGTCATGGCCGGGCAGGCCTGAGCCGAGCACCAGCGCGATCATCTCGGTATCCGATAGCACGCCGGGCCCCTGATCGATCAGCCGCTCGCGCGGCATGTCGCTTTTATGCCATTTGCCGCGCAGCAGCGCTGGACGGCCCGGCGCACCGGCCGCCGTGACGGTGTGCGGCAGAGGCGCGGGCAACGCCGCTGCCACGGGTAGATCGTCAATTGTGCTGACGTAATCGGCCATATAGATAGAATCCTCCGCTCCGGTTGGTGGCGCAGCGCGACGTTGCGGCCCGGCCGCGATGCGCGCGAGTGACCCAAGCCGCCGCCCGCTATGTGGCTTACAATAGTCACTTTGCGCACGGCACCCCGATGGTTTGCCACACGCGTCGTCTGCGGCGCACGCGTGCAGCGCGCTTCGACTGAGCGAGCACTGCATGAGCATCATCGACATTTCCGAGGTGAAACCCGGTTCACACGTGACGCTTCACTACCGGCTTTCCCTTGCCGATGGCGCCGAAGTCATCAATACGTTTACCGACAAGCCGGCCACGCTGCTGCTTGGCGCCGGTCAACTGGCGCCGCCGCTGGAAGATATTTTGCTGGGTTTGAAGGTGGGCCACCATTCGACCTTTCGGCTAGCCCCGGGTCAAGCGTTCGGTCCCCGCAATCCGGAACTGATTCAACGCGTGTCGCTGGCCACGCTGCGGGAAAACAGCATGATCGGCGAGGATTTTTCGCCGGGCGACCTGGTCGAATTCAACGCGCCGGGCGGCGGGCGCTATGCCGGTGTTCTAAAAGAAGTCGGCGAGACGTCGGCCCTGTTCGATTTCAACCATCCGCTTGCCGGCCAGGCGCTGGCGTTTGAAGTGAAAATCATCGGGATTCTGTAAACATGAGCATCACGGATACGACTCTTGCCGAAACCGAGATCCTGCTGGCGCAGCCGCGTGGATTTTGCGCCGGCGTCGATCGGGCGATCGAGATCGTCGAGCGGGCCATCAAGCTGCATGGGTCGCCGATCTACGTGCGCCATGAAATCGTCCATAACGCCTACGTGGTCGAAGACTTGCGCAAGAAGGGTGCGATCTTTATCGAGCGGCTGGAAGAAGTGCCGCCCGGCAATACGGTCATTTTCAGCGCGCACGGCGTGTCGAAAGCCGTGCGGTCGGAGGCCGAGTCGCGCGGTCTGCGGGTGTACGACGCCACCTGTCCGCTCGTGACCAAGGTGCATATCGAAGTCGCGAAGATGCGCCAGGACGGCTTCGACATCGTCATGATCGGCCACAAGGGCCACCCGGAAGTCGAAGGGACGATGGGGCAGGCGGGCGAGGGCATGCATCTGGTCGAAGACATCGAAGACGTGCAGGCATTGCAGCTGGCCGATCCGTCGCGGATCGCGTTCGTCACGCAAACCACGCTGTCCGTCGACGATGCGGCCGAAATCATCGGCGCGTTGAAGGCCAGGTACCCGTCCATCCGTGAGCCGAAGAAGCAGGACATCTGCTACGCCACGCAGAATCGCCAGGACGCGGTGAAGTTCATGGCGCCGCAGTGCGACGTCGTGATCGTGGTCGGCAGTCCGAACAGCTCGAACTCCAACCGGCTGCGCGAGCTGGCCGAAAAGCTCGGCGTGCCTGCCTATATGGTGGATTCGCCCGATCAGATCGATCCGGTCTGGGTCGAGGGCAAGCGCCGTATTGGCGTAACGGCCGGTGCTTCGGCGCCGGAGGTGCTGGCGCAAGCGGTGATCGCCCGGTTGCGCGATCTCGGGGTGCGCAATGTGCGCGCGCTCGACGGTATCGAGGAAAACATCGCGTTTCCGCTGCCGCGCGGACTGGGTCTGCCGGCCTGACAATTCGCGGACCGTGTTGAAAGGAAAGCGCGCCCGAGGGCGCGCTTTTTTTACGCCCGCAACTCGGCGGGCTCGCGGAAAATAAAGTGCCATATCATCGCGTTCGAGCGGTTTAAGTGATCTCGCGCACAATTTATTTTGAATTGTGATCCGGTTTTTTATCGATTTCCCAGTGATGCGTCCCCGTTTCTACGACGCCAAATCAGTTGCGCTGAATTTTGACGCACTAAAATAGTGCGTGATCCTTGATATCGGCGAAAACGTAATACTTAACGCGAAGCATGGTGCAATCGGGCATCGGACCGATTCGCCGCAACACTTGATGCCATTGGATCCTGCGGTGGTGCAACTGATGCACGAAAAACAGTCGCAACCAGGTTGCTCCTTTTAGCGGATTTTGCCTCCAAACTAAGGTTGCAATGCAGGAAAACCCTGCCGGTTCAACAATATTGCCAGCCGTAAAATTGGAGTTACAATGCGCGCGTTCTCAAGGCCTTAAGGTCCCGAACAATGGATTTTGCAAGGCGCAGGAGACCTACTTAATGCGAGTCAAATTTGCTTACGCCGTGTCCATCGCGACAGCGGTTGCGATGTTGACCGCGTGCGGCAAGAAGCAGGATGGCGAGTCGGCAGCGGCTGCATCGGCGGCCGCGGTTGCAGTGGCCCCCGCTAGTGAAGCGACTATCGTGAAGATCGGTCATGCGGCCCCTTTGACAGGCGGCATCGCACATCTCGGCAAGGACAATGAAAACGGCGCGCGTCTGGCGGTCGAGGAAATCAATACACAGGGTTTGACGATCGACGGCCGCAAGATCCAGTTGCAGCTCGACGCGCAAGACGACGCGGCGGACCCGAAAGCGGGGACCGCGGTCGCGCAGAAGCTGGTCGACGATCATGTGGTCGCGGTGGTCGGGCATCTGAATTCGGGGGTGTCGATTCCAGCTTCGAAGATCTATAGCGATGCGAGCATCGTGCAGATCTCGCCGTCGTCGACCAACCCGGCGTACACGCAGCAGGGTTTCAAGACGACCTATCGGGTCGTCGCCACCGACGCGCAACAAGGTCCGGCGCTCGCCAATTACGCCACGAAGGCGTTGGGCGCCAAACGCATCGCGATAGTGGACGATGCAACCGCCTACGGTAAGGGGCTCGCGGACGAATTCGCGAAGACCGTTGAGGCGAGCGGAGCGAAAGTCGTCGCGCGGGAAGCGACGAACGACCGGGCCACGGATTTCCGGGCCATCCTCACAAAGATCAAGAGTGTTCAGCCGGACGTGATCATGTTCGGCGGCATGGACGCAACGGGCGGGCCGTTTACGAAGCAGGCGGCGGCGCTCGGTATCAGGGCAAAAATCCTTGGCGGCGACGGCGTGTGTACCGACAAGGTGGGTGAGCTGGCGGGTACCGCCGTGCAAAACCTGGTCTGTTCGGAGGCGGGACTCGCGCTTTCGAAAATGGACCGGGGAGCGGCCTTCGAAAAGAAGTACGAGGACCGCTTCCACACGCCGGTGCAGATTTACGCGCCGTTCACGTATGACGCTGTGTACGTGATTGTCGATGCAATGAAGCGCGCTAATTCGATCGAGGCGCCCAAGGTGCTGGCTGCGATGCCGTCGACCGATTACAACGGGGTAATCGGTCACATCGCGTTCGACGACAAGGGTGATTTGAAAGAGGGCGCCATTACGCTTTACGACTTCAAGGACGGCAAGAAAGCAGTTCTCGACGTCGTGAAGATGTGATGACGGGATGTTTAGCCTGACGGCACCGAAACCACCCAACGGTGCCGTTTTTGCATCCGTCCACGGCGAGCCCCCGACCGCATCCCGGTCGTCAGGGCGAACCGGCGGCGGATAACCCTTACCGGTCTTTTACATCAGTACCCGCAGTGCCGTTGAGATTCCGTAGCGCATCACCGCCCACCGGCTGATGAAGAACGCGAATCCAGTCGCACGGGCTAAGGAGCATTAAATGGATATCTTCATCCAGCAGATCCTAAACGGACTGGTGCTTGGCAGCGTTTATGCCATCATCGCACTGGGCTATACGATGGTTTACGGCATCTTGGGCATCATCAACTTCGCTCACGGCGACGTGTTGATGGTGGGCGCGATGGTTGCGCTCTCCGCCATAGGCGTGCTGCAGAACCACTTCCCCGGCCTCGGCAACGTGCCGACGCTGATCATCGCGCTGAGCATCGCGGCGGTGGTCTGCTCGCTGGTCGGCTACACGATCGAGCGCGTGGCCTACCGGCCGCTGCGCAAGGCGCCACGTCTCGCGCCGCTGATCACCGCAATCGGTGTGTCGATCCTGCTGCAGACCCTCGCGATGATGATCTGGTCGCGCAACCCGCTGCCGTTCCCGCAGCTGTTGCCCACCGACCCGATCAACGTGATCAAGGCCACCGACACGACGCCTGGCGCCGTGATCTCGATGACCGAAATCGTGATCATCGTGGTGGCGTTCCTCGTGATGGGCGGTCTGCTGCTGCTCGTGCACAAGACCAGGCTCGGCCGCGCGATGCGTGCGATCGCCGAGAACCCGGGCGTCGCGAGCCTGATGGGCGTGAACCCGAACTTCGTGATTTCGGCGACCTTCATGATCGGCTCGGCGCTCGCCGCACTGGCCGGCGTGATGATCGCGTCCGAATACGGTAACGCACACTTCTACATGGGCTTCATCCCCGGCCTGAAAGCCTTTACCGCGGCGGTGCTGGGCGGTATCGGCAATCTCGGCGGCGCGATGGTGGGCGGCGTGATCCTCGGCCTGATCGAACAGCTGGGCGCCGGCTATATCGGCAACCTCACGGGCGGTGTGTTCGGCAGTAACTATCAGGACGTGTTCGCATTCATCGTGCTGATCATCGTGCTGGTGTTCCGTCCGTCGGGTCTGCTCGGCGAACGCGTTGCGGATCGCGCTTGATCCCGGGCCATAAGGAGTAAACAGACATGACCTCAATTCAACCGATCGAGCCGTCGACGACGCTCATCCCCGAAAAGAACCTCACGAAAACGCTGATCGTCGGCATCATCACAGCGATCTTCGTGATCGCCGCACCGATGATCATCGGCGCGGCCGGCGGCAACTACTGGGTCCGCGTGCTCGACTTCGCGATGCTGTACGTGATGCTCGCACTGGGCCTGAACGTGGTGGTCGGCTTCTGCGGCCTGCTGGACCTGGGCTACATCGCGTTCTACGCGATCGGCGCCTACACGGCCGCGTTGCTGTCCTCGCCGCACCTCGGGACACAGTTCGAGTGGATCGCGCATCTGGCGCCTCATGGCCTGCACGTGCCGATCTGGATCATCGTGCCGATCGCGATGGCGTTTGCCGCGTTCTTCGGGATTGTGCTCGGTGCGCCGACCCTGCGTCTGCGTGGCGACTATCTCGCGATCGTGACCCTGGGCTTCGGGGAAATCGTGCGGATCTTCATGAACAACCTCGACCGTCCGGTGAACATCACCAACGGCCCGAAGGGGATCACGGGGATCGATCCGGTGCAGGTCGACGGTTTCAGTCTCGCGCAGACGCACTCGCTGTTCGGCTTCCAGTTCCCGTCGGTGTACGCGTACTACTACCTGTTCGTGCTGTGCGCGCTGCTCGTGATCTGGACCTGCACGCGCCTGCAGCATTCGCGGATCGGCCGCGCATGGGCCGCGATCCGTGAAGACGAAATCGCCGCCAAGGCGATGGGGATCAACACCCGCAATGTGAAGCTGCTGGCGTTCGCGATGGGCGCGTCGTTCGGCGGCCTGTCGGGCGCGATGTTCGGTTCGTTCCAGGGCTTCGTGTCGCCGGAGTCGTTCACCTTCTGGGAATCGGTCGTGGTGCTGGCGTGCGTGGTGCTCGGCGGGATGGGCCACATTCCTGGCGTGATTCTCGGCGCGGTGCTGCTCGCGGTGTTCCCGGAATTCCTGCGCTCGACGATGGGTCCGCTGCAGAACATGATCTTCGGCCACGAAATCGTCGATACCGAAGTGATCCGTCAGTTGCTGTACGGCCTCGCGATGGTCGTGATCATGCTGTACCGCTCGGAAGGCCTGTGGCCGTCGCCGAAGCACGAAGACAAGATTGCGAAACTGGCGAAGCGCAGCGGCAAGAAGCCGGTGCGTGCCTGAGGCCTGGGGGAGAAATCACATGAGCGATAACGTTAGCAACAACGTGGGCAGCGACCAGATCCGCCTGTCGGTGAAAGGCGTCAACAAGCGCTTCGGCGGCTTGCAGGCGCTGTCCGAGGTCGGCCTGCAAATCAAATCCGGCCAGATCTACGGCCTGATCGGCCCGAACGGCGCCGGCAAGACGACTTTCTTCAACGTGATCACGGGTCTGTACACGCCGGATTCGGGCGAGTTCAAGCTCGACGGCATCGAGTACACGCCGACGGCGGTCTACCAGGTGGCGAAGGCGGGCATCGCCCGCACGTTCCAGAACATCCGTCTGTTCGGCGGCATGACCGCGCTGGAAAACGTGATGGTCGGCCGGCACGTGCGCACCAGGCACGGCCTGCTCGGCGCGGTGTTCCAGACACCGGCCGAACGCCAGGAAGAGCGCGAGATCAAGGAACGCGCGATCGAGCTGCTCGACTACGTCGGCATTACGCAGTACGCGGACTACACGTCGCGCAACCTGTCGTATGGCCACCAGCGTCGTCTGGAAATCGCCCGCGCATTGGCGACCGATCCGAAGCTGCTTGCGCTCGACGAACCGGCGGCCGGCATGAACGCGACGGAAAAAGTCGAGCTGACCAAGCTGCTCGACAAGATCCGCTCGGACGGCAAGACGATCCTGCTGATCGAACACGACGTGAAACTCGTGATGGGTCTGTGCAACCAGATGACGGTGCTCGACTATGGCAAGGTGATTGCGCAAGGTTTGCCGCAGGACGTGCAGAAGGATGCGAAGGTGATCGAAGCTTATCTGGGTGCGGGAGTCCACTGATGTCCACAATGCAAGCAATGTTGAAAGTCAAGGGCCTGCAGGTCAATTACGGCGGCATCCAGGCAGTCAAGGGCATCGACCTCGAAGTCGGGCAGGGCGAGCTGGTCACGCTGATCGGCGCGAACGGCGCGGGCAAGACCACGACGATGAAGGCGATCACGGGTCTGAAGCCGTACTCGGCGGGCGACATCGAGTACATGGGCCAGTCGATCAAGGGCGTCCCGGCGCACGAACTGCTCAAGCGCGGTCTGGCGATGGTGCCGGAAGGCCGTGGCATCTTCGCGCGCATGTCGATCGTCGAGAACATGCAGATGGGTGCCTATCTGCGTACGGACACGGACGGCATCAAGTCGGACGTCGATCGCATGTTCGGCTTCTTCCCGCGCCTGAAGGAACGCGCGACGCAATACGCGGGCACGCTGTCGGGCGGCGAACAGCAGATGCTGGCGATGGCGCGCGCGATCATCTCGCGTCCCAAGCTGTTGCTGCTGGACGAACCGTCGATGGGGCTGTCGCCGATCATGGTGGAGAAGATCTTCGAAGTGGTGCGGTCGATTTCGGCCGAAGGCATGACCGTGCTGCTGGTCGAGCAGAACGCGCGGCTCGCGCTGCAAGCGGCGAATCGCGGCTATGTGATGGACTCGGGTCTGGTCACGATGTCCGGCGACGCGAAGCAGATGCTCGATGATCCGAAGGTGCGTGCGGCTTATTTGGGTGAATAAGCCACGCTGAATCAATCAGCCGTACCGATGAAACAAGGCCGCATGCGCGAAAACGCACATGCGGCCTTCTCTTTTCCATTCAGGCGTGCGACCGATCAGCCGGCCGGCACCGGATCCGCCAACGCGTCAAGGCGCTTGCCGAGACTGATCACCGCATCGGCGCGATAACCGAGCGCCTCGTAAAACGCGCGGACTTCGGCCTTCGTGGACAGCACCTGCAGATTCAGCTTCGGACAGCCGAGCCCGGTCAACGCGTGTTCGACATGCGCGACCAGACGCGTGCCGATACCGTGACGGCGCAGCGATTCATCGACCGCAAGCGAATACAGCCAGCCACGGTGCCCGTCGTAGCCTCCCATCACCGTGCCGACGATGCGCTCGCCGAGCACCGCGAGAAAGGACAGCTCCGGTCGCGTGTTTGCATTGGGTTACAGCGTGTCGAGAATCGAACGCAGCATCGCCATCATCTGGTCGATCTCTTCGTTCGTCACGTTCAGCGCCGGCATGAAGCGCAGCAGGTTCGGACGCGCCGCGTTCAGCAGCAGGCCGTCGGGCTGCATGTCGCGCGCCTTCTCGACGATCTGGTTGCCGATGTCCTTGCCGAGCAGCAACGCGCGCAGCAGGCCCTCGCCGCGTTCGCCCTTGAAGCCGCGTTCCTCCGACAACTCCAGCAGCTTCGCGCGCAAATAATCGCCGCGTGCCCGCACGCCTTCGAGGAAGCCCGGCGCCGTCAGTTGCGAAATCACCGAGTAGCCGACCGCGGTCATCAGCGGATTGCCGTTGTAGGTGCCGCCCTGATCGCCGGCTTCGAACACCGCGACGTCCGCTTTCGCCAGCAGCGCCGCGAGCGGCACGCCGCCGCCGATGCCCTTGCCGAGCGTCATGATGTCCGGCTCGATGTCCGACAGCTCATACGCGAACAGCGTGCCCGCACGGCCGCAGCCGCTTTGCACTTCGTCGACGATCAGCAGCAGGTTGTGCTTTTTGGTCAGCGCGCGCAGTTGCTGCATGAATTCGCGCGTGGCGGGAATCACGCCGCCTTCGCCCTGAATCGGTTCGAGCATCACGGCGACCGTCTTCGCATTGATGAGCTTTTCCACCGACGCGATGTCGTTCAGATCCGCCTTCGGGAAGCCCGGCACTTGCGGTGCGTAGATCGTGTCCCAGCCCGGCTTGCCGCTGGCCGACATGGTCGCGAGCGTGCGGCCGTGGAAGCTGTGATCGAACGTGATGATTTCGAACGCGCCGTCCTTGAACTTCTTGCCCCACTTGCGCGCGAGCTTGATCGCGCCTTCGTTGGCTTCGGCGCCGCTGTTCGCGAAGAACACCTTGTCGAAGCAGCTGTGTTGCGTGAGCAAACCGGCGAGTCGCGCCATCGGTTCGTTATAGAACGCCGGCGACGGATTGAGCAGCAGCTTCGCCTGCGTGTTCAGCGCTTCGATCATGCCGTCGTTGCAATGGCCGAGACTGTTGACCGCCCACCCCTGGATGAAGTCCAGATAGCGCTTGCCGTTATTGTCATAGAGCCATGAGCCCTTGCCGTGCGTGAAAACGATTTCGGGCCGGTTCGTGATGTACATCAGCGACTCGATAGGGTACTCATTGAAATTCATGACGGCGGGCTCCAGGCAACGGGGTGAAGGTGAAATGACGAGTTGGCCAACTATGAAACGGCGGCCGGAAAAACAGAAAAGCCACGGCACGCCGTGGCTTTCATGATTCGAACAGCTTGCGCCCTTGTACGGCGCGAATCCGTGACGAAGCCAGCGGCGTCCCTAAGGGAGCGGCGAGCGGCGACGTCGAAGTTCGGACTGGATGCGGTTCATGCGCGAAAGAATACGACAAGGAAAGTGCCGGTGTAAACCACGAATTTGCATGAATTTGCACCGATGGGCATGAAGACGGATTTTTGCGCGTCCGCCTTCATGCTGACACGTTGCGCGCGCACGGCGTCGTCGACGTGTCGGCGAGGCCGTGCATTCGATCAAACCGCGTTCGCCAGATCCGCTTCGCTCGTGAAGGAGTCCGCATAGAACTCGTCTTCCGGCAGGCCATGATGCTGGGTGAAATCGCGCTGTGCCGACTCGACCATCACCGGCGCGCCGCACGCATACACCTGGTACGCCGACAGATCGGGCAGGTCTTCGATCACCGCGCGATGCACGAAGCCGACCCGGCCGGTCCACGCGTCGCTCGCGTCCGGCTCCGACAGCACCGGCACGAACTTGAAGTTCGGAATCTCGCGCGCCCATTGTTCGGCCAGTTCGAGCAGGTACAGATCCTTCTTGCGGCGGGCGCCCCAGTACAGCGTCATGGGCCGTTCCAGGTTCTTGAACACAGCGTGCTCGACGATCGCCTTCAACGGCGCGAAGCCGGTGCCCGACGCGAGCAGCACGATCGGCTTGTCCGAATCTTCGCGCAGGAAGAACGTGCCGAGCGGTGCTTCGAAGCGGAGGATGTCGCGTTCTTTCATCGTGTTGAACACGTGATCGGTGAACGCGCCACCGGGCATGTGACGGATATGCAGTTCGACCGGGCCTTCCGTATGCGGCGCGCTCGCCATCGAATAGCTGCGGCGCTTGCCGTCTTTCAGAATGAATTCGAGGTACTGGCCGGCCAGATATTGCAGACGCTCGTTGGCGGGCAGTTGCAGCTTCACGACGATGACGTCGTCGGCCTTGCGCTCGATCGCGTTCACGCGACACGGCAGCTTCTTGATCTGCACGTCGCCGACACCGGCCACTTCGCGGATGTCCACTTCGAGATCGGAGCAGGCGGTCGCGCAGCACAGGAGCGCCATGCCACGCGTCTTTTCGTCGTTCGACAAGGCCGACGACGAATGCGCGCGCTGTTCGATCTCGCCGCTCACCACGGCGCCTTTGCACGAACCGCAAGCGCCGTTCTTGCAACCGTACGGCAGGCCGATGCCCTGGCGCAAGGCGGCGCTCAGCACCGGTTCGTCCTGTTCTACCTGAAACTGCCGGCCGCTTTGCCGGAGCGTGACGTTAAATGCCATAAAGTGTTCGAAATCGAAAAGTCGGGAATCGTTATCGGACCCGCCGGATCAACCGCGCGGTACCTGCCGCGCTTGACGGCTACAATGCGTCCATCATGAAAGTGACACGAAACTTCCGCCGGCCGCGCGTGTTAATCGTAGGATGCGGCGATGTCGGCATGCGCTGCGTGCCGCTGTTGCGGCCGCGCGCGCATGTCTTCGCGCTGACCAGTCACGCCGAACGCAGCGCCGAGTTGCGCGCCGCGGGCGTGACCCCGCTGGTCGGCGACCTCGATGTGCGCCGCAGCCTGAAACGGCTCGCGGGCCTCGCGCCGACGGTGCTGCATCTCGCCCCGCCGCAAAAAACCGGTGACGACGACCGCCGTACCCGTGCGTTGCTCGCTACGCTGAGCACGCGCCGCGATGGCGCGCTGCGTGGTGCGGTGGCGCCCGCCGTATCGCTGGTAGGGCGCTTGCGCCGCGGGTTACGCCCGGTTCGTGTCTCGTGGGCGCAATCTGAAACAGCCGATATTGTACCCGACGGGGTGCGCCGGACCGCCGGTTCGCGTGCGCCCGTGCGTCTGGTCTACGCGAGCACGACGGGTGTCTACGGCGATTGCGGCGGCGCGTGGATCGACGAAACGCGCGCGACGCGGCCGGCCAATGCACGCGCGAAACGCCGCGTGTCGGCCGAGCGGCAATTGCGGCGCGCGAGCGCTCGCGGGAGCGTCGTTGCCAGCATCGCGCGGATTCCGGGTATCTATGCGCGCAACCGTCTGCCGCTCGCGCGGCTCGAAAAGGGCACGCCGGCCCTGATCGATGCCGACGACGTCTACACCAGTCACATTCATGCGGACGACCTGGCCGCGATTCTCGTGCGCCTCGCGACGCACGGCAAGCCGGCGCGCGTGATCCACGCGTCCGACGACTCGTCGCTGAAGATGGCGGAGTACTTCGACGCGGTGGCCGATGCTTTCGGCGTGGCGCGCGCGCCGCGCATCACGCGTGCGCAAGCCGAGCAGCGGATCGATCCGAGCCTGCTGTCTTTCATGCGTGAATCGAGACGGCTCGTGAACCGGCGTCTGAAGGAAGAATTGCGCGTGCGTTTGCGGTATCCGAGCGTGGCGGATTTTCTAGGTGAAGTGAAAGAGTGAAGGTGTGAGGGCGTGAGCGCGGTCTGAAAGCAAGGCGGCAAGCCGGCCAGAAGCCAGGTAAAAGCACGACAAAAAGCACGACAAAAAAACTCACCGCGCCAGGCATCGCCCGGCAAGATTGCATCGCGCGTTGTGCCGCTTCAATGCGTCGGCGCCGCGCGCGGCCTCGTTGCATCAGGTCAGCGACGGCAGCATTTCCAGCAGCAGGAAACACAGCATCCCGCCAATCAAAGCGCCGATCAGGTTCGGATGATATTTGTGCCGCAGCCGCATGATGACCAGCAGTCCGCCGACCAGCAGCAGTCCGAGACATGTGAAGGCAATCATCACCTGCGAGATCGCGATGGTGTCGCCGATATGCATGGCGCGCCTCCTTGAAACCTTTGTCGTCTTTTGTTTAAACGAGTATAGGGCGACCTGTAACGAAGAGCATGCTGCGATGCAGCGGTTCTGCGCGCGTTCCGCACCAGCCCATTCGCCATTCCGCGGGCTTTTCCTGCTGCATCAAGGCCTTGAACGGACGCTACCGGTTTACCCGCTCCGTAAAGAACCGAGGTCGGTTGCGTCGAGCCATTGCCACGCGCCTGGCACGAGCGTGGCGGGCAACGAAAGTCCGCCGATCCGTTCGCGATGCAGCGCTTCACAACGATTGCCAACTGCCGCGATCATCCGCTTGACCTGGTGATACTTGCCTTCCATCACGGTGAGCGCGAGCGTGTGAGTGTCGCGCGCCTGGGCGTCGACCGCGGCGATCGGTTTTGTCTCGCCGTGCAGCAACACGCCGTCGCGCAGCGCGCTCAATTGCACGTCGTCGAGCGGATGACGCGTGGTCGCGACATACAGCTTCGGCACTTTGCGTTTCGGCGACGTGAACAGGTGCACGAACTTGCCGTCGTCGGAGAGCAGCAGCAGGCCGGTCGTGTCCTGGTCGAGGCGGCCCACGCATTGCACGCCGCGCTCGGCGAATTGCGGCGGCAGCAGGCTGAACACGCTCAGATGATGTTGCGGGTCGCGCGAACACTCGTAGCCGGCGGGCTTGTTCAGCAGCAGATACGCGTGCTCGCGAAACGGCCAGACAACCCCGTCCACGCTGAAGTGGAAGGTGGTGTCGTGGGTCGGGAAATCGGCGTCGGCGTCGGTGCAGACAACGTCGCCGATGCTCACGCGTGCGTCGGCGATCAGCGCTCGGCATTGACGGCGCGAGCCGAAACCTTGAGTGAAGAGGATGCTTTCGAGATTCATGGCGAGCGAAGAATAACACCGCAAGAAGCGGAGCGCCCGGCGGCGCCGGACGGACCACGATGGTCTCCCCAAGTCCAGCCGCAGGTGTTCATCGATGCACGCCACGTCTTCATCATCATCCGCGATCCGTTTGCCCGCCGCTTTCCAGCGGCTCGCGTGGTCGAATCTGGCCGCGCCCGCCATCGCGCGACGGCTCGCCTTCGGCCGCGTGCTGATCATCGGGCCGTCGTGCGGTCTGCTTGCGTCGCTCGTGATGGTGGCGACGCTCGCCGCGCCATTGTTCTGGCTCGCGACGGCGAGCTTCTTCCTGCTCGGCGCCGGACCGATTCTGTGGGTGGTCGGCTCGACCACGCTGCGCCAGGCGATCACTCCCGAACGGATGATAGGCCGCGTCTCGGCGCTCATCTTCATGTCGCCGGCGGCGCGGCTTGCGCGTATTCCCGAGCAAAGCGCCGCGGCCTGCTGAAGTGAAAACGCATTTTCATCACGCAGCGGCCCGACACGGATGAGCCGCCTTTTCAGCCCATCGCTCATCCGTGAAAACCCTCGAAAATGAAAATGAATTTTTTTCTGGAAGATTTCCATGTAAATATACTTTCACGCATTCCAACTACAACCGCCGCGTCTATACGTTCGCATGATCCATCATCAGCCCGTTGCTTCCAGTCCCGCCGAGCAGGCCATTGCCGCGCGTATCGCCGCGGCGATGCCGACCCTGACGCCGATTCACCGGCGCATGGGCGACTACGTGCTGGCCAATCTGTTTCGCGCGGCGACCATGCGGATCGACGAACTGGCGAACGTGGTCGGCGCGTCGGTGGCCACGGCGAATCGCTTTGCCCGCGCGCTCGGTTTCGACGGCTATCCGCAGTTTCGCGAGGCGCTCGTGCGCGGCTTCGAGGCGACGCTCGCACCGGTCGAGCGCTTGCGTAGCGCGCAGGAGTCGCTCGCGGCCGGCGACGCTCTGATCGACGCGTCGCTGGAGCAGGCCGCCAACAATCTGCACGCGACCCGCACGGCCATCGACCGCGCCGCCGCCGATGCCGCCGTCGAAGCGATCATCGCCGCGCGCCGCGTGTTCGTGCTCGGCTACGGCGCGAGCGCCTTTCTCGCGGGCCTGATGGAACACGGCCTGATGCCGTATCACGACAACGTGCAGTCGCTCGCGCTGATCGGCGGACCGTCGCATGCGGCGCGCCGTCTGTTTGCTTCGAATGAAGGCGATCTGGTCATCGGTATCGCGTTTCCGCGCTATGTCGAAGACACGATCGAACTCGCGCGCCGCGCGGCAAGCCGGGGCGCTCGCGTGCTGGCGCTGACCGACAGTCCGCGTTCGCCGCTCGCGCAATTCGCCGACCTCTCGCTCTTTATCCGCGCCGACCGGCGCCTCGCCGCGAATGCCGATTCGGCTGTGCTCGCGGTGATCGAAGCGCTGTGCGACGCGCTCGCGTATCGCACCAAACGCTCCGTGAAGGCGGCCGCCGACGTCAGCGAATTCGTACTGCCCTGGCTCACCGATCCGCACGCCGGGTCGGCCGATGCAGCGGGCGAAGCCGCGCGCGCCACGACCCGAGCTACCCGATCCACCCGCACTCCCAAAACCAAACGATGAACTCCAACGCAGTCATTGCCATTCATGGCGGGGCAGGGACGATCCTGCGCGCGTCGATGTCGGCCAGCGCCGAGACCGAATACCACGCTGCCCTGCATGCGGTATTGAGCGCCGGCCAGCGCGTGCTCGCCGACGGCGGCAGCGCACTCGACGCCGTCAGCGAAGCCGTGCGTCTGCTCGAAGACTGCCCGCTCTTCAACGCGGGACGCGGCGCGGTGTACACGGCAGCCGGCACCCACGAACTCGACGCGGCCATCATGGACGGCAGCACGCTCGAAGCCGGCGCGATCTGCTGCGTGAAGCGCGTGCGCAATCCGATTCTGGCCGCGCGCAGCGTGCTCGAACGCAGCGAGCATGTGCTGTTCACCGGCGCAGGCGCTGAGGCGTTCGCGGCCGCGCAAGGGCTCGAATTCGTCGAGCCTGCCTATTTCGATACCGAAGCACGTCATCGTCAATGGCTGATCGCGCGCGGTCAGCAGCGCGCGATGCTCGATCACGACGGCGCGACGCTCGCGGCCGCTTCGTCGTCGAACCACGGCGCCGATGCACATGATGCACACGACGAACCCACGCCGCACGAGCCGATCGATCCGAACCGCAAGTTCGGCACCGTCGGCGCGGTCGCGCTCGACCGGCACGGCCACGTGGCGGCGGCTAGCTCGACCGGCGGCGTCACCAACAAGCAGGTCGGCCGGGTCGGCGACACGCCGTTGATCGGCGCGGGCTGCTATGCGGACGACGCGACCTGCGCGGTCTCGACCACCGGCTCCGGCGAAATGTTCATGCGCATGGTCGCGGCCTACGACGTTGCTGCGCAGATGGCCTATCGCAACGTCTCGTTGCAGGAGGCGGCGCACGACGTCGTGATGAACCGCCTGCCGAAGATCGACGGCCGCGGCGGTTTGATCGCCGTCGATGCGCGCGGCAACCTCACGCTGCCGTTCAATACCGAAGGCATGTATCGCGGTTTCGCGCGGCTCGGCGAAACGCCGGTGACGGCGATCTACCGCTAGGGCGTTTTGCGTGGCTAGCGCCTCGCTCAGCGCCTGAACTCCCGCTTGAACTTTCGCCTGAACCCACGTTAGCCGCGTTCGAATTCAAAGGAACCATCGTGCCGACTTCATCGCACACCGCCCGCCCGCTTATCGAAACCTTGCCGCCGCGACGCGTGCTCGCGGTCGACGATCTGTCGGTCGCGTTCCGCCGCGGCGACTCGACCTTCAACGCAGTGCGCAATCTGTCGCTGACGGTCGAGCGCGGCGAGACGCTGGCGATCGTCGGCGAATCCGGTTCGGGCAAATCGGTGACCTCGCTCGCGTTGATGCGGCTGATCGAGCACGGCGGTGGGCGCCTGGCCGGCGGCAGCATCGCCTTCCGGCGCCGCGACGGCAGCGTGCTCGACCTCGCGCAAGCGTCGCCCGGCACGATGCGTTCGATTCGCGGCGCCGACATCGCGATGATCTTCCAGGAGCCGATGACCTCGCTCAATCCGGTCTTCACGGTCGGCGATCAGATCAGCGAAGCGATCGCGCTGCACCATGGCAAGAGCCGCCAGGCCGCCCATGCCGAAACCCTGCGCCTGCTCGAACTCGTTCGGATTCCTGAGGCACGGCGCGTGGCGGCGCGCTTTCCGCATCAACTGTCGGGCGGCATGCGCCAGCGCGTGATGATCGCGATGGCGCTGTCGTGCAAGCCCGCGCTGCTGATCGCCGACGAGCCGACCACCGCGCTCGACGTGACGATCCAGGCGCAGATCCTGCAACTGATCCGCGGCTTGCAGGACGAAATGAATATGGGCGTGATCTTCATCACGCACGATATGGGCGTGGTCGCCGAAGTGGCCGATCGCGTGCTGGTGATGTATCGCGGCGAGAAGGTCGAGGAGGGCGCGTCGGACGCGCTGTTCGCCGCGCCGTCGCATGCTTATACGAAGGCGTTGCTCGCGGCGGTGCCGCGTCTGGGCGCGATGCAGGGCACCGATAAACCGGCGCGGTTTCCGATCCTCACCGTCGAACAGGCGAGCCTGAGCAGCACCGACGAAGCCGTGCGGCCTGCCGCAGCGGGCGCCAAAGAAGCGCAGCCGGTGGTGCCGCAAAGCACGCCGCCGATTCTGCGCGTGCGTGATCTGATCACGCGCTTTCCGGTCAGGAGCGGCATGTTCGGCCGCGTGACGGGCCGCGTGCACGCAGTCGAAAAAGTCAGCTTCGATTTGCGCCCCGGCGAAACGCTGGCGCTGGTCGGCGAATCGGGTTGCGGCAAGTCGACCACCGGCCGCTCGCTGCTGCGCCTCGTCGAAAGTCAAAGCGGCTCGATCGAATTCGCCGGCAAGGAAATCAGTTCGCTGACCGGGCCCGCGTTGCAGGCGCTGCGGCGCGACATCCAGTTCATTTTCCAGGACCCGTTCGCGTCGCTGAATCCGCGTTTGACGGTCGGCTTCTCGATCATGGAGCCGCTGCTCGTGCACGGCGTCGCGCAGGGCGCCGAAGCGCAGGCGCGGGTGGCATGGCTGCTCGAAAAAGTCGGCTTGCCCGCCGAAGCCGCGCGCCGCTATCCGCACGAGTTCTCCGGCGGCCAACGGCAGCGGATCGCGATTGCGCGCGCGCTGGCGTTGAATCCGAAAGTCGTGATCGCCGACGAATCCGTGTCCGCGCTCGACGTCTCGGTGCAGGCGCAGATCGTCAATCTGATGCTCGATCTGCAACGCGAACTCGGCGTCGCGTACCTGTTCATTTCGCACGACATGGCCGTGGTCGAGCGCGTCAGTCATCGCGTCGCCGTGATGTATCTCGGCCAGATCGTCGAGATCGGTCCGCGCCGCGCGGTGTTCGAAGCGCCGCAGCATCCGTACACGAGAAAGCTGATGGGCGCGGTGCCGGTCGCCGATCCGGCGCGCCGTCACGCCAAACGCATGCTCGCCGCCGACGACATTCCGAGCCCGATCCGCGCGCTGGACGACGAACCGATCGTGGCGCCGCTGGTGGCGGTGGGACCGGACCATTTCGTCGCGCAGCATCGTGTCGGCGGCGCTTATTGAAGTAAGACCCGAAGCAACACCTCAAGTAGAGAACCGCAGCACAGACCTGTAGCAACAACCCCAGCAAAACGATTCCTCTCGCAACCTCAACCTGTTTCATTTCGCAGCCTGGAGCCAACCTCATGAACCTGCTAGTCCCGTCTTCTCCGTTTCGTTTGCGCGCGCTGGTCAGCGGCGGCGCGGTGGTGTTCGCGATGCTCGCGGGCAATGCGGCGCACGCCGACACCACGGCTGTGATGGCCGTCGCGTCGACCTTCACGACGCTCGATCCGTACGATGCCAACGACACGCTGTCGCAAGCCGTCGCGAAGTCGTTCTATCAAGGGCTGTTCGGTTTCGACAAGGACATGAAGCTGGTCAACGTGCTGGCCGACAGCTACGAAGCGAGCCCGGATGCGAAAGTCTATACATTCAAGCTGCGCCACGGCGTGAAGTTCCAGGACGGCACCGACTTCAACGCCGCCGCGGTCAAGGCGAACTTCGACCGCGTCACCGATCCGGCGAACAAGCTGAAGCGCTACAACATGTTCAGCCGCATCGAGAAGACCGAAGTGGTCGATCCGTACACGGTGAAGATCACACTGAAGGCGCCGTTCTCGGCGTTCGTCAACGTGCTGGCACATCCGTCGGCGGTGATGATCTCGCCGGACGCGATGAAGAAGTACCGCAAGGACATCGCGTTCCATCCGGTCGGCACGGGGCCGTTCGAACTGGTCAAGTGGGATCCGGCCGGCGACCTGATGGTGAAGAAATTCGCCGGCTACTGGAAGAAGGGCTACCCGAAGATCGACGCGATCGACTGGAAGCCGGTGGTCGACAACAACACGCGCGCCGCGCTGATGCGTACCGGCGAAGCGGACTTCGCGTTCCAGGTGCCGTTCGAACAGGCCGCGCAATTGCAGTCGAGCCCGAAGGTCGATCTGATCGCGTCGCCGTCGATCATCCAGCGCTATATCAGCCTGAACGTGAACCAGAAGCCGTTCGACAACCCGAAGGTGCGTGAAGCGCTGAACTACGCGATCAACAAGGAAGCGCTGACCAAGGTCGTGTTCGCCGGCTACGCGACCCCGGCCGATGGCGTGGTGCCGCAAGGCGTCGACTACGCGACGAAGCTCGGGCCATGGCCGTACGACCCGGCCAAGGCGCGCGCGTTGCTGAAGGAAGCGGGCTATCCGAACGGTTTCGAAACCACGCTGTGGTCCGCGTATAACTATTCGACCGCGCAGAAGGTGATCCAGTTCGTGCAGCAGCAACTGGCGCAAGTCGGCATCAAGGCGCAGGTCGAAGCGCTCGAAGCGGGCCAGCGCGTCGCGAAGGTGGAAAGCGCGCAAGACCCGGTTACCGCGCCGGTGCGGATGTACTACGCGGGCTGGTCGTCGTCGACGGGTGAGTCCGACTGGGCGGTCACACCGCTGCTCGCATCCGTGTCGTTCCCGCCGAAGATGATGAATACGGCGTACTACAAGAACGACGCCGTCGACAGCGATCTGAAGCAGGCGCTCGAAACTACCGACCGCACGCAGAAGGCCGTGCTCTACACCGACGCGCAAAAACGCATCTGGGCCGACGCGCCGTGGATCTTCCTCGTCAAGGAGAAGGTCGTGTACGCGCGCAGCAAACGTCTGTCGGGTGCTTATGTGGCGCCGGACGGCTCGTTCAATTTCGACGAGATCGCGGTCAAGTAGCGCGCTGAAGGTCCGGCCTGCGGATTCGATGAATACGCAGGCGCGGATCGCCGCCATCGAGGCGCTCGCGCCGCACCAGATTCTTCGTTACCCGCATCATTGCCGGATTGGGTTCCATGCTGAACTTTCTCGTCAAACGTCTCTTTGGCCTGCTGCCGACGCTCTTCTTCGTCGCCGTGCTGGTGTTTCTGTTCGTGCATCTGCTGCCGGGCGATCCGGCGCGGCTCGCCGCCGGTCCCGAGGCGGACGAGGCGACGGTCGCGCTGGTGCGCACCGATCTCGGACTCGACCGGCCGATACCGCAGCAGTTCGTCCATTTCTTCTGGCGGGTCGCGCACGGCGACTTCGGCATCTCGACGCGCAGCAAGCGGCCAGTGAGCCAGGAAATCGCCGAACGCTTCATGCCGACACTGCTGCTGACGGTAGCCAGCATGGTCTGGGCGGTCGTGATCGGCATGGCGCTCGGCATCGTCTCGGCGGTGTGGCGCAACCGCTGGCCCGACCGGCTCGGCATGACGCTGGCGGTGTCGGGCATTTCGTTTCCCGCGTTCGCGCTCGGCATGGTCCTGATGGAGATTTTCTCGGTGAAGCTCGGCTGGCTGCCGATCGTCGGCGACGGCTCGTGGCAGAGCTACGCGCTGCCGTCGCTGACGCTCGGCGCCGCCGTCGCGGCGGTGATGGCGCGCTTCACGCGGGCGTCGTTCGTCGAAGTGATGCACGAGGATTTCGTGCGGACCGCGCGCGCCAAGGGCGTGCCCGAGCGGCTCGTGATCGCCAAACACTGTCTGCGCAACGCGCTGATTCCCGTCATCACGATGATGGGTCTGCAATTCGGCTTTCTGCTGGGCGGCTCGATCGTGGTCGAAGTGGTGTTCAACTGGCCTGGCCTCGGACGCCTGCTGGTGGACGCCGTGTCGATGCGCGATTATCCGGTGATTCAGGGCCTGGTGCTGTTGTTCTCGCTCGAATTCATCATCATCAACCTGGTCGTGGACGTGTTGTACGCCGTGATCAACCCGACCATCCGTTTCAAGTGAGGCCCGCATGAGCACGACCGCCACCGAGCCGACCGCGGCCAACGCCGCTCCCGCCGAACGCGCGATCCGCACACCATGGAGCGAGTTCTGGCGCAAATTCCGTAAGCAGCACGTGGCACTCGCCGCCGGCATTTTCGTGCTGCTGCTGATTGCGGTTGCGATCGCTGCGCCGCATATCGTGCCGTACGACCCGGAGAATTTCTTCGACTACGATGCGCTGAATGCGGGGCCGTCCGCGGCGCACTGGTTCGGCGTCGATTCGCTGGGCCGTGATATTTTCAGTCGCATTCTCGCGGGTTCGCGTATCTCGCTCGAAGCGGGCTTTCTGTCCGTGGCGATCGGCGCGCTGATCGGCACATTCTTCGGACTGCTGGCCGGTTACTACGAAGGCTGGTGGGATCGCATCACGATGCGCGTCGCCGACGTGCTGTTCGCGTTCCCCGGCATTCTGCTGGCGATCGGCGTGGTGGCGATTCTCGGCAACGGCATGATCAACGTGATCTGCGCGGTGGCGATCTTCAGCATCCCCGCGTTCGCGCGGCTGGTACGCGGCAATACGCTGATGCTCAAGCAACTCACGTATATCGAAGCGGCGCGCAGCATCGGCGCGTCGGACTGGACCATCATCGTGCGTCACATCTTGCCGGGGACGATCTCGTCGGTGGTGGTGTACTTCACGATGCGTATCGGCACGTCGATCATCACCGCGGCGAGCCTGTCGTTTCTCGGCCTCGGCGCGCAACCGCCGACCCCCGAGTGGGGCGCGATGCTCAACGAAGCGCGCGCCGACATGGTCACCGCGCCGCATATCGCGCTGTTTCCGAGTCTCGCGATCTTCCTGACGGTGCTGGCGTTCAACCTGCTTGGCGACGGCTTGCGCGACGCGCTCGATCCGAAGCTCGACCGGCCATGAGCGCCGCGGGCAATTCAACGCGGCCCGCACCGCCGCATATCGGCACATTGCCGGGCGGTCCGCTAGGTACGATTGCGGACGTCGCGGGCGTGACCGTCGGACATTGCACGCTCGATCAAGACGCGCTGCAAACCGGCGTGACGGTGATTCGTCCGCATCGTGGCGATCCGTTCGTCGACAAGGTGCCGGCGGCGGTGTCGGTGATCAACGGGTTCGGCAAAAGCATCGGGCTCGTGCAGGTCGAGGAACTCGGCACGCTGGAAACGCCGATCGCTCTGACCAATACGTTCGGCGTCGCCGCGCTCGCGCAAGCGCAGATTCGTGCGGCCATCCGCGCGAATCCGCAGATCGGGCGCGAGTGGTCGACCGTCAATCCGCTGGTGTTCGAATGCAATGACGGCTACCTGAACGACATCCAGGCGCTGGCCGTCACCGAACAGCATTTCAACGACGCGTTCGACAACGCGAGCACGCAGGTCGCGAGCGGCTCGGTCGGCGCGGGGCGGGGCATGTCGTGCTTCGATCTGAAGGGCGGCATCGGTAACGCGTCGCGCGTGGCCGGCGTAGCGGGCCGCGACTATACCGTCGGCGCGCTCGTGCTGGCGAACTTCGGCCGCCTGCCGATGCTGACGCTCGACGGCACGCCGCTCGGCCGCGTGCTGGCGGAACGCGCGGCCCAACTTGCGGCAGCGGCTGCCGCTACCGCCGCGAAACCCGAGCAAGGCTCGATCATCATGATCGTCGCCACCGACGCGCCGCTCGACGCGCGCCAGCTCAAGCGTCTCTCATTGCGAGCGGCAGCCGGTCTGGCACGAACCGGCTCGGTGTACGGCCACGGCAGCGGCGATATCGCGCTGGCGTTTTCGACGGCTCATGCGGTGCCGCACGATGCCGACTTCATCACACTGCCGCCGCTCGTCGCCGATGCGCGTCTGGACCCGCTGTTTCGCGCGTGTGCGGACAGCGTCGAGCAGGCGATCGTCGACGCATTGTGGAGCGCCGTATCCGTGACGGGCCGCGACGGCCATCGGCGTCTCTCGCTGCACGACAGCGTTCCCGATCTCGCGCAACTACTGAAGCTCACACCCTGATGAAAGTCCTCATTTCCGCCGATATCGAAGGCGTCGCCGGCGTGTTTCATCCTGAGCAAACGCGCGCGGGCAACGGCGAATACGAAACAGCACGCCGCTGGATGACGCTCGAAGCCAACGCCGCGATCGAAGGCGCGTTTGCCGGCGGTGCCACTCAGGTGTGGGTCAATGACTCGCACGGCGGCTTTCGCAACCTGCTGCCCGATCTGCTCGATGCGCGCGCCCAGGTCGTGCTCGGCAAACCGCGCACGCTCGGCATGATGGCCGGGCTCGAATACGGCCCGGCGCTGGTCTTCATGATCGGCTATCACGCGATGTCGCAAACGCGCGGCATCCTCGCGCACACGATCAACAGCTTTGCATTCGCGCGTGTCATGCTGAACGGCGTCGAAGTCGGCGAAGCAGCCGTGTACGGCGCGCTCGCCGAAGAATATGGCGCACGTGTCGCGCTTTTATCCGGCGACGACGTATTCGCGGAAGAAGCCGCGCCGCGTTTTCCGCACGCGCGTTTTGTCGTCACGAAGCGCGCGACCGGGCACGCGAGCGGTGTTACGCAGTCCCCGGCCAGCGCGCGCGAAGCGATCAGAAGCGCCGCGCGTGAAGTGCTCCAGCAGCACGCCGCCGATGGTTATGCGCAGCACGCGACGCGCGCCGCAGCGAAGCCCGTCGACTGCGAGCTGCGCGTGCAAACCAGCGCGCTTGCCGACCTGTTCTGCCAATGGCCGGCGCTCACGCGCGTCGACGCCGTGACGTTGCGCTTTAGCGCGGCATCGGCGGAACATGCGGTGCGGATGCTGAACTGTCTGTCGGCGATGTCGTTCATGCTGCGTTAACTGTAGCCGGGTGGTGGCTGCGTGGTCTTGCCGACGTAGCCATTTCACTGCGCTTACGGCTCGCCCAAAGAAGGCAGCCTGTGATGACACGTTTTGTGCGAAAGAGGTACTCTCTGGCATTCCAGAGGCACCGTCTTTCTCACTGAGCGGGGTACATCATGGGTAAGCAGACTATTGCGGATTATCTGGCCAAAACACTGGCGGCAGCGGACGTCGAACGGATTTGGGGCGTGACGGGCGACAGCCTGAACGGCTTGTCGGATAGCTTGCAACGGCTCGGCTCGATTCGCTGGATGCACACGCGTCACGAAGAAGTGGCCGCCTTCGCCGCCGGCGCCGATGCCGCCGCCACCGGCAAGCTCGCCGTCTGCGCGGGCAGTTGCGGTCCGGGCAATCTGCATCTGATCAACGGCCTGTACGACTGTCATCGCAATCATCAGCCTGTGCTCGCGATCGCCGCGCACATTCCGTCCTCGGAAATCGGCCTCGGCTACTTTCAGGAAACCCATCCGCAAGAGTTGTTCAAGGAGTGCAGCCACTTCGTCGAGCTGGTGACGAATCCGTCGCAGTTTCCGCGCGTGCTGGCGCGCGCGATGCGCACCGCGATCGAGGAGCGCGGCGTCGCGGTGATCGTATTGCCGGGCGATGTCGCGCTCGGCGAAGCGCCCGAGGAAACGCCGGCATGGGCCGGCACGCTGGAGCGCTCGACGGTGGTGCCGTCCGAGGCCGATCTTGACCGGCTCGCCGATCTGCTGAATCAGGCGGGCGGCGTGACGCTGCTATGCGGCAGCGGCTGCGCGGGCGCGCACGACGAAGTGGTCGCCTGCGCCGACCAGCTCGGCGCGCCGACCGTGCATGCGCTGCGCGGCAAGCAATACGTCGAGTGGGACAACCCGTTCGACGTCGGCATGACCGGGCTGATCGGCTTCAGCTCCGGCTATCACGCGATGATGTCGTGCGACACCCTCGTGATGCTCGGCACTGACTTTCCGTATCGCAACTTCTATCCGACGCACGGCAACGTGGTGCAGATCGACCGGCGCGGCTCCGCGCTCGGCAAACGCGCGCCGGTGAAGCTGGGTCTCGTCGGCGACGTCAAGGCGACCTTGCAGGCGCTGTTGCCGAAGCTCAAACGCAAGACCGACCGGCGCTTCCTCGACAACGCGCGCAAGCACTACGCGGACACGCGCAAGGGCCTCGACGATCTTGCGCGGCCATCCGATCCGGGGCGCGCGATTCATCCGCAATACCTGACGAGCATTGTCGATCAAGTCGCCAACGAAGACGCGGTGTTCTGTGCCGACGTCGGCACGCCGACGCTGTGGGCCGCGCGCTATCTGACGATGAACGGCCGGCGCAGCCTGCACGGTTCGTTCAATCACGGCTCGATGGCGAATGCCATGCCGCAGGCGCTCGGCGCGCAAGCGGCGCAGCCGGGCCGCCAGGTGATTTCGCTGTCGGGCGACGGCGGTCTGTCGATGCTGCTCGGCGATCTGCTCAGCGCACGTCAACTCGATCTGCCGATCAAGGTCGTGGTGTTCAACAACAGCACGCTCGGCTTCGTCGCGATGGAGATGAAGGCGGGTGGCTATCTGGAAGCCGGCACCGATCTCGCCGCAACCGACTTCGCGGCGATTGCGCGCGGCGCGGGAATCTACGGTGTCCGTATCGAACAGTCGGAGAACATCGAACCGGCGTTGCGCGAGGCGTTCGCGCATCCGGGGCCGGCGGTGATCGACGTGGTGACCGCGAAGCATGAACTCGCGTTGCCGCCGAAGATTCAGTGGGCCCAGGCGAAGGGCTTCAGTCTGTATATGTTGAAGGCGGTGCTGAACGGGCGAGGTGACGAGGTCGTCGAACTGGCGACCACGAATCTGCGCTGAGGTCTGAGGTGGATTGATGCGCGCGCAGGTGGAGCGTGCGGATGCGCGATGAGGTTCGCGCATCCGCCCACGCGAGGTTATTGCTGGCGGCTCAACTCACGCGCCGCGCGGTCGATCACGTCGGCGATCGCGCCCGCATGCGATACCGGTGCGAGGTGGCTCGACGCCACCGGCACGACTTTCGCGCCCATCCGGTCGGCCATGAATTTCTGGACTTCCGGCGACACCGCCCGGTCTTTCGTGGTCAGCACGTACCACGACGGCTTGTCCTTCCAGCCGACCTGGCTGACCGTTTCGCTGAAGGCCTTCGCGGCGATCGGCACTTGCGCGGCGGAGAGCACGCGCGTCACGTTCTCGGGCACGTCCGCGGCGAAGTCGGCGTGGTAGCGGCCGCGGTCGAGCCAGAGGAAGCCGCTCGGGTCGGTGCTCATGGCTTGGCCCGCGGGCATCGGCGGGGCGCGCTTCAGCAGGTCCATCGCCGACTCGCGCAGCTCCGGCGCGATCGCGGCGACGTACACGAGGCCCGCGACGTTCGGCGCGTTCGCGGCCACTTCGGTGATCACCACGCCGCCCCACGAGTGCCCCACCAGCATGGTCGGACCCTCCTGGCGCGCGAGCACGCGGCGGGTCGCGGCGACATCGTCGGCGAGCGACGTGAGCGGGTTCTGCACCGAACTCACGTGATAGCCCTTCTGCTGCAATTTCGCGACAACACCGTTCCAGCTCGACCCATCGACGAAGGCGCCGTGAACCAGCACGACGTTGCGCACCGGGCCCGTCATGGGCGGGGCGGGGGGCTCGGGGGCCGAAGCTGTTTGGGGGGCGGCTTTGGCGGGCGCGGCGGCCGGCGCCGCGGGTGTCATGGGCGCTATCGGCGCCGGGGCGGGCATTTCGGGCGCGCTGGCTTCCGTGCCGGGCTGGTCGGCTGGTTCCATCGTGGGGGCCGCCGTTTGCGCGAAGGCGGCTACCCCGGCGAAGCAGAGATACAAAGCAGCGGCGCAAAGCAAACGTTTGGGCGACATGTTGAATCTCCGCAGGCTGAGACCTCGACTACGGCAACATACCGAAGCGCCGCGCGAGTGACAATCACTATCCGCGCCGTTAAGTGCGGCGTAGAACCAACGCGGGTTGCTCCCAGTATTTAGGTTATATCGGCCGGGGTAGAATTTGCGGTTTTGCCGGGCCGGATCATAAGTCCGACTGGGTGATCGATATCCATACACTGGGGCGCAATTTGAACAGTGCACAGCAACAAGACGGCCTGAAGCGCGGGCTAAAGAATCGCCACATCCAGTTGATCGCGCTGGGCGGCGCGATCGGCACCGGCCTGTTTCTCGGCTCCGCCAGCGTGTTGCAGGCAGCCGGCCCGTCGATGATTCTCGGCTACGCGATCGGCGGCGTCATCGCCTTCATGATCATGCGGCAGCTGGGCGAAATGGTCGCGCAGGAACCGGTCGCCGGTTCGTTCAGCCACTTCGCGTACAAGTACTGGGGCGACTTTCCCGGCTTTCTGTCCGGCTGGAACTACTGGGTGCTGTACGTGCTCGTGAGCATGGCCGAGCTGACCGCGGTCGGCACCTACGTGCATTACTGGTGGCCGGGCGTGCCCACATGGGTGTCGGCGCTGGTGTGCTTCGCCGGCATCAACGCGATCAATCTCGCCAACGTCAAGGCGTACGGCGAAACCGAGTTCTGGTTCGCGATCATCAAGGTCGTGGCGGTGATCGGCATGATCCTGTTCGGCGGCTATCTGCTGATCAGCGGCCATGGCGGCCCGCAGGCGTCGATCACCAACCTGTGGAGTCATGGCGGCTTTTTCCCGCACGGTTTTCAAGGGCTGTTCATGATGCTCGCGGTGATCATGTTTTCGTTCGGCGGGCTTGAGCTGATCGGCATTACGGCGGCTGAGGCCGCCGATCCGCAGAAGAGTATTCCGAAGGCCGTGAATCAGGTGATCTACCGGATTCTGATTTTCTACATCTGCTCGCTGGCGGTGCTGCTGTCGTTGTACCCGTGGAACGAGGTGGCCGCCGGCGGCAGCCCGTTCGTGATGATCTTCTCGCAGATCGGCTCGACGCTGACCGCGAACGTTCTCAACGTGGTGGTGCTGACGGCGGCGCTGTCGGTGTACAACAGCGGCGTGTATGCGAATAGCCGCATGCTCTACGGTCTCGCGGAGCAGGGCAACGCGCCGCGCGCGCTGATGAAGGTCGACCGGCGCGGCGTGCCGTATATGGCGATCGGCTTGTCGGCGCTCGCGACGTTCACCTGCGTGATCATCAACTACCTGATTCCGGCCGAAGCGCTCGGCCTGCTGATGGCGCTGGTGGTCGCGGCTTTGGTGTTGAACTGGGCGCTGATCAGCCTGACGCATCTGAAGTCGCGCAAGGCGATGGTCGCGGCGGGCGGGACGCTGGTGTTCAAGTCGTTCTGGTTTCCGGTCAGCAACTGGATCTGCCTCGCGTTCATGGCGCTGATCCTCGTGATTCTGGCGATGACGCCGGGACTGTCGGTGTCGGTGTGGCTCGTGCCGGTGTGGCTGGTGGTGATGTGGGGCGGCTACGTGTTCAAGCGTCGGCGCGCGTACGCGCAGGGTGGTGCGCAAGTGGCGGGGCAGTAAGGCTTTTTGAGGCGGCGTGGGCGGCGGGTTTTGCGCTCACGCTGTGTCGGGTCGTTCTGGTTTGTTGCGGTCTCTTCAGGCTGCGGGCTCAGGCAGACCAGTTCAGCCAGCCAGAAACGACAAACCCCGCAGGCAGCAAGCGCTGGCGGGGTTCGAGGAAATACGGCAAAGCGGTCAATCGAATGCTTGGTGCCAGGGCCGGAATGGAAAAATTCCGGCTATCGCTTTGCTGGAGCGGGTTCGTGGAATTTTGCCGGTACGGATACCACCAAAAATACCACCGGGCGTGGGTACTGGGTCATTCACGTGCTCTTGGCTGGCCGTTGTGTCTTTTGCATATGTGTCATGTCGAGACTCCGCTTCAAATCTAATTGGGCCGTATTCCGACCATCTACGGCCAGTCGCGCTGACGCATGCTGACCGACTCGAAAACCGAGTGCTCCGGACGTTCAAGCCGGATTCTCGGGGACAACTGTAGGCCTTTGCCGACATTTGAGTATCAGCGTTGGTAAGGCGGCTACGAGTCGCTTTTCTGACAGTCGCAAGTCGACGATCGCGAATGACCGGTCTCACGGAAATCGAATCCACACTTTCGACCCTTCTCGGCCATTCACCGGTTGATCGAACGAACGGCAGGTCTCACCATATAGCGGCCGAAGGCCATGAGCACGACGTCGGCAATCGCGCAGGCCGCCATCGGCGTGCCGTGCCATCCGGGCATGTCCCGAAGTAGCCGTCCAGTCGTCCACTGGCCAATTCGTCGCAACGGTTGGCTCAGGAGTAGGCTGAACCATATCAGGTGTTGCAAACGGCGGATCTCGCCGACACTGCATAGGCTGCCCCGTCCACCTCGCGACACAATGCGGTTCGCTTCCCGTCTCCAAAGTCCGCGAGCCGTCCTGGCGCCTGGCTATGCAGCGTCACCTCTGCCCGTCGGCCCGTATGCGGCCAGGAACACGTCGACCGCTCGCTGAACGACTTTGGCGATGTTGCGGGAACTGGTATCTGCCGGCGCGCCAACCAGGCACAGCTCCAGCAGCTCCGCTTCATACAGACCGCGCAGATGCGCGGTCGCGACGGCTGCGTTACAGCTGCGCAGTTGCCCGGTGTCAATCGCTTGCTGCAGGAAGTCAGTCACCAGTTGCCAGGCGGGCTTCGGGCCGCGGTCATAAAACAGAGCGCCGACGGTCGATCGGCCGCCTTCATGATGTGCCAGACGGCGCACTGCCAGTATCGGCGGCTTGACCGTCGCGGCGAGATAGTGTTTACCGAAGCTCGTCAGCGTCTCGCGAATCGGCAGCGAAGTCTTGAGTAGCGCCGCCGCCACTTTTGCTTCCTCCGCGGCAGCCATCATGACGTCCGCGAACATCACTTCCTTAGACTCGTAATAGCTGTACAGCGTGGCTTTTGATCCGCCTGCGCGCGCCGCGATCTCGGACATTGATGCCCGTTCGAAGCCCACTTCGCTGAACACCTGGAACGCGGCGTCAATGATCGCCTGCCGCTTTTCTTCTGTCTTAACCCTCATTTTCAATGCGCTCCTCCGGTCTGTTCGACCGAACAACGACAGGACCGGCGGCGGCACGCCCGTAGCCGGCCTTCGACTGCCAACATTGTGATTTTACCATACCTGAACCGTACAGTTTATTTTTGTTGACAGCAACTATTCTTATAACTAGACTGTTCAGTATTGAAAACGCGATCAACGGAGCAGGGGATCATGCAAGAGAGCACGGACATTCGAAGTCGGGCGAAACCGGTGAAGCTGGCCGTCGCGTTCGCATTCGCCATGGTGGCGAGCGCCTGCGCGCAACTGCCTGACATGCCGCAAAAGCCGGTCACCAAGGACATCAGCAGCTATGAGACGGCACAAAGTCTCGGTGCGGGCGCGGGCAGGCAGGCCGGTTACCAGGCCGGCACCGCGTCCGCATGGCCCACCGATCAGTGGTGGCTCGGTTATCACGATCCGCAGTTGAACGCGCTGGTCGGGGAAGCGCTCAAGGATGAGCCGACGCTGGCGGCCGCCCAGGCACGGCTGCACAACGCCGAGGCGTCGGCGCAAGTGGCAGGCGCGGCGCTGCTGCCTGAAGTGAGTGCGCAAGGCTCTGTCGAAAAGCAGAAGCAGAGCTACAACAACGGCACACCCTCCGCTTTCGTCCCGCACGGATGGCGCCCCTACGGCAGCGCCGAACTCAATTTCAGCTACGAAATCGACTTCTGGGGCAAGAATCGGGCTTCGCTAGCCGCCGCCACATCGGAACTGGAAGCGGCGCGCGCCGATGCGGCGCAGGCCCGCATGGTGTTGTCGGCGTCGATCGCCGCGGCGTATGCGGACCTCGCGCGCCTCTTCGTCGAGCGCGACAGCGCGCAAGCGGCACTCCAGGTGCGCACGCAATCCGCCCAGCTGTTCAGGGAGCGTTTCGCGAACGGACTGGAAACGCAGTCCGGCGTCAAGCAGGCCGAGTCGAAGCAGCAAAGCGCGCAGGCCGACCTGCTCGCGCTCGACGAATCGATTGCACTCGAGCGCAACGAGATCGCCGCGCTGATGGGTGCCGGTCCCGACCGCGGTTTGCGTATCGAGCGTCCGGCCGTCGATCTGACCCAGCCTGCCGACATGCCCGCCAACCTTGCGCTCGGCTTGCTTGGCCGCCGCCCGGACGTCGTGATTGCGCGCCTGCGCGTGGAGGCAGCGGCCAAGCGCATCGACGTCGCGCGAGCCGGCTTCTATCCGAACGTCAACCTTGGCGCA
>NZ_CADIKK010000026.1 GCF_902859915.1 Paraburkholderia ultramafica | reverse complement strand
CATCCCGGCTGAATCGCTGGACGCGGTGTTCGAGCCGTTCTACCGGCTGGAGACATCGCGCAACCGGCATACGGGCGGGACGGGGCTCGGCCTCGCGATCGCACGGCAGCTTGCGCTGGCGATGGATGCGACGCTGACGCTGCATAACCGCGCGGGCGGTGGGCTGGAAGCGAGGCTGACGTTGAGGAAGCTACTTTAAACGTGGGTCTCTAACGCGGTGGCTGGGGCGCGACTACTCGAAAGACGAAAGACGCCGGCGGGCATTCCAATGCAGCGATTTGAATGTCAGCATTGGCTTGTGGATTCAGCCGATTGAAGCCGCCACCAGATGAGACGCCCCTATCTGACCACACACCTTCGATGCTACGCGGGAATCAGCGAGTCGCATAGAAGCAGGAGATAGGGCGCCGATTCGAGATTCATTTGCTCGGGGATCAGTAGTCCGCTTTCACAATAGTCGTTTTCGACAGAGCTCAAGTGCCCCGAATCGTTGGAGAACAACGGTACTTCAAGTGACCGGTATTTATCAGACTCGCTCAGATCGCAAAAGGCTGCTTCGAACACCAGACCACTACCGAGCCCCTTCGTCGATATTCCTGGTACGCACTCGGGCGCGGCCATTGATAGAGCAGCTGTTGCAACCGCATTTGCAGAACTCGACGATCTTCGCATTGGCGAACTGCGCCAATTGAGCGCAGTATAGGAGACTGCGTAGGTTCTCTACGTCATGCTCGATGCACTTGAATACAGTCAATTCAAGTACAAGGAAGCGAATCCTCTATGACAAAGCTTCGGCGAGTGCGGTCCTCTTTGTCGATGTTCGCTATCAGTTGCAATCGGGAAATCTCTATCTCGCCACCAATGCGGTTACGTATCCGAGATCCGCCGGGTTGTTACAGTTCAGAAAGAAGCCCCATGACCTCACCGAAGGGCAAATAGCATTGCTTCACAAATCGCGGCCGATCTGAATCACCCACTTTGATTTAACAATTCCAGTTGCGCGCCATGCCACACGTGCATCTCTTAAATCCGCATCGGGTGCCTTGGCTCTTTTCAGCCGGCGTTTGACCGGGCGGCGCGACGCACTCGTCACTATCGATACCTCATATCGATTGTCAAAGGCCGAACTGAAGAGGTCGAATTATCGATTCTCCAGCAAGCTCTTCCGATTCTCCGCAGCGAACAAATTGGCCCAGCTAACAATTGGCTTAGTTTGCTTTGCCGAACTAACAAAGGCACGCTAGCCATGCGTTAGCGTAACGTTGTTGTCATGCGTTTGCCGATGCAGGGTAGATACCGGTAATGGCATGTCGCGCGCGGTGGCCGTTTTATTAGTTGCCGATCATTTGACAAAAGCCTGCGGACGTACCATTCTTTTTGAGGTGGCGGTTGCAGAGTAGTACGGCCAGGCCGGTCACGATGAGCTGTGAAAGACACGTTACGTTCGGATCTAATTACAACCCTGGTTAAAACGGTAATTAAAGGAATCCGAATGGCGTCCACAGCACAAAAAATGTCAAAGATGCAGCTCACCGCGATGGTGGTGGGCGGGATGGTCGGAGCGGGGATTTTCTCCTTACCTCGAACTTTCGCAAATGCCACCGGGCCGCTGGGCGCCGTCATTGCGTGGCTGATTGCCGGCACCGGGATGTACATGCTGGCGCGGGTGTTCCAGTCTCTCGCCGAGCGAAAGCCCGAAATGGACGCCGGTGTGTTTGCCTACGCGAGGGCGGGCTTCGGCGACTACCCCGGTTTCCTCTCCGCCTTCGGCTACTGGATTGGTAGCTGCATCGGCAACGTTTCCTACTGGGTGCTGATCAAGTCGACGCTCGGTGCCTTCTTCCCTGTTTTTGGCGACGGTAACACGGTCGTGGCAATCGTCGTCGCTTCGATCGGGATATGGTTATTCCACTTCATGATCCTGAAGGGCGTGCAGCAGGCGGCGTTTATCAACAGCGTCGTCACGGTGGCCAAGATTGTGCCGATCCTGGTGTTCATCGTGATCCTGATCTTTGCATTCAGGATGAACCTGTTCCGCGCGAACCTCTACGGCGGAGACCTGACGGGTAATATCTTCGAGCAGGTGCGCGCGACCATGCTGGTCACGGTGTTCGTGTTCATCGGGATCGAGGGGGCGAGCGTGTATTCGCGTTATGCGAAGGAGCGTGCCGACGTCGGCCGCGCCACGATCCTGGGCTTCATCGGCGTGACCGCGCTGATGGTGCTCGTGACGATGCTCCCTTACGCGGTGCTGCAGCGCGCGGACATCGCGGGCATGCGCCAGCCTTCGATGGCGGCCGTGCTCGAGGCGGTGGTCGGACACTGGGGCGCGATTTTCGTGAGCCTGGGTCTGATCGTTTCCGTGCTCGGCGCCTATCTGGCCTGGTCGCTGATCTGTGCTGAAGTGCTGTTTGCTGCGGCGAATACTAAAGACATGCCGACGGTGTTCGCGAAGGAAAACGCCAACAAGGTACCCGCCAACGCATTGTGGCTGACCAACGTCATCGTGCAGCTGCTGGTTATCAGCACTTATTTTTCGCGGGACGCGTTCGCGCTGATGCTCAATCTCACCAGCGCCATGTCGTTGATTCCGTACCTGTTCGTGGCAGCTTACGGTTTCATGGTTTCCAGACGTGGTGAGACCTATGAGCTGCGCCCTGAGGAACGCACTCGGGATCTGATCATCGCCAGCATCGCCGGGATCTACACGATCTTCATGATCTTTGCGGGCGGTCTGAAATTCATCCTGCTTTCCGCCGTGCTGTATGCGCCTGGAACGGCGCTCTACATCTGGGCCCGGCGTGAGCAGGGCAAGACGGTCTTCATTACCCCGGACTGGGTCATCTTCATCGTTGCCGTCATCGGCGCGGTCATCGGCATCTATGCCCTCGCGACAGGAATGATCACGCTCTAATGACACCAGGTTGAACACAGCCGGTCAATGCCGGCATTCAGGAGATCATCATGGCGAGTACAGATGCGAAAGCGGAAGAGTTTGGTGTCTATTCCGAAGTCGGGCAACTGCGCAAGGTGATGGTGTGCGCGCCCGGAGTGGCACATACGCGGCTGACCCCGAGCAATTGCGATGAACTGCTGTTCGACGACGTTCTATGGGTCGAGAACGCCAAGCGCGACCACTTCGACTTCGTCACCAAGATGCGCGACCGCGGCGTCGAGGTGCTGGAAATGCACAACCTGCTGGCGGAAACCGTGGCGGTGCCCGAAGGCAAGAAATGGATCCTCGATAATCAGGTGGTTCCAAATCAGGTCGGGCTGGGTTTTATCGATGAACTGAGGAGCTTTCTGGAGGGGCTGGAAAATCGTAAGCTGGCCGAAACGCTGATCGGCGGGCTGTCGACCCACGATTTCCCGGAGTCGCATGGCGGCAAGGCGCTGGAGATCGCGCGCGAAGCAGCAGGGACCACCGAGTACCTGCTGCCGCCGCTGCCGAACACGCTATACACGCGCGACACGACCTGCTGGATCTACGGCGGAGTGACGCTGAACCCGCTGTACTGGCCGGCGCGCCATGAGGAGACGATTCTGACGACGGCGATCTACAAGTTTCACCCGGACTTCGCGGGCAAGGTCAACGTGTGGTGGGGCGATCCGACCGAGGATCACGGCTTGGCGACGCTCGAAGGCGGCGACGTGATGCCGATCGGCAAAGGAGTTGTGCTCATCGGCATGAGCGAGCGGACCTCACGCCAGGCGATCAGCCAGTTGGCGGCGACGCTGTTCAAGAAGGGCGCGGCCGAGCGGGTGATTGTGGCGGCCATGCCGAAGATTCGCGCGGCGATGCACCTCGACACGGTGTTCACTTTCGCCGACCGCGACTGCGTACTGCTTGCGCCCGACTTCATGAACAAGACGCGCACCTTCTCGTACCGGCCGAGCAGCCACCCGAGCGGTGTGGAACTGCACCGGGAGGACAAGCCGTTTGTCGACGTGGTGGCCGAAGCGCTGGGGCTCAAGAAGCTGCGTGTGGTGGAAGCGGGCGGCAGCGATTATCAGCGCGAGCGCACGCAGTGGGATAGCGGCGCGAACCTGGTGTGTGCGGCGCCGGGGGTGGTCTATGCATACGACCGCAACACCTACACGAACACCCTGCTGCGCAAGCAGGGCATCGAGGTGGTGACGATCGTCGGCGCGGAACTCGGCCGTGGGCGTGGCGGTGGCCATTGCATGACCTGTCCGGTCGTGCGCGATCCGGTGGACTACTAATCCAGCGAATGACCGGCGCAGCGTTGCCTGCTCGCCAAGGTTGCGGCGAGCGGCGACGCGCTCGCGACAGAACCGGACTTCACTGAAACGGTAGCGGGTTGATTACAGTTGGTGCGGATACGGTGACAAGCTCAAATGACCAGGCCCGAATCACCTCAACCGGTCACGCTGACCGAGGCGATCATCCCTGTTGCCAGCCTGATCGTGCTGGTGGGCCTGTCGTATTTTCTGTTTGGCGACGCCGGTGCAGGCGGCCCGAACCAGGTGGGCCTGGTCGTCGCGACCATGATCGCGGTGTTTATCGGCTGGCGTCGCGGGCACTCGCTGACGTCTCTGCGCGAAGCCGCGGTCGCGAGTGTCGGTACGGGGATCGGCGCGATCTTCATTCTGCTTGCCGTCGGCGCGCTCATCGGCACCTGGGCGCTCAGCGGCACGCTCGTGGCGATGGTCTATTACGGCCTCAAGCTTCTCAGTCCCAACTACTTCTACCTGACCGCGGCCGCTATTTGCGCGTTCGTTTCGGTCAGTATCGGCAGCTCGTGGACGGTGGCCGGCACGATCGGCATCGGCCTGATAGGCATTGCGCAAGGCATTGCGCAAGGCATGGGGCTGAGCCCCGCAATCGCGGCCGGCGCAATCATCTCTGGCGCATATTTCGGCGACAAGTCTTCGCCGCTTTCCGACTCCGCCAATCTTGCCGCTGCGGCGTCCGGCGCCGAGTTGTATCGGCACCTGCGTGAAACGTTCCTGACGTCGGTTGTGTCGATGGCGGTCACGCTCGCGTTGTTTTACATCCTTGGCCGGCCCGGCGATTTCGATGCCAGCGCCGAGATCGCCGCGATGCGGGGCGCGTTCCACATTTCGCTCTGGCTGTTTCTGCCGCTCCTCCTCGTCATCGTGCTGGCGATCTTCAAAATGCCACCGTTCACGGCGATCTTTCTCGGGGCCCCACCACAGCGGGACGACTGAGTGCTGGTGCCAGCGGAGGTTCTGCGTCCGATCGCTATGTAGCCCGGTTGGCGTTAGCGATTTTTCATTTGAATCAGTTTCGGCAAACAGGTGCAGCGGGGAATTCCTGATCTTGCGGCGAATATGCTGCGGTCGCGCAGCCCGGCTTGAAGTCGAACAGCCTTTTACTATACTCTGAACGACTACGAGTAAAACCTGAAATATCATTGCTTGCTAGATGGTTTCAGGAAATTGCATTCGGTATATCTGCCGTCGAGTGCAATGAACTTCGAGTCAATCAATTTGCCAACGGCGTCGTTGCCGGAAACGGGAAGTCTTCGAACCTTGGCATTGCATAACCATGCAGCAGATCCATGGCATGAATGTGGGTGTCGTAACGATGTGCGGTTAACTTCACACGAGTCAGGCAGTTCGTGAAGATGAGCTGACATTGTGACGTCGAAAAGGCATTGAACGTTGCGACGCCCTAACCTTTCTTTCACAGCAGGGAGGTTTGATCATGAACAAGCGGATTATCGTGCAGCTCGTCGCCCTTTCGTTTTCCGGCGTTTCCCTCGTCACCATCGCGGCAGGGCCGCCACCGGATGAAGGCGGGGCGCAGATGGCCAACCCGGGAACGGGCCGCCAGCAGGTCATGCCGTCGATTCCACATCGGGACTGGCACAAGGGGCAACGCGTTCCCGCCGAGTACCGTAACTACAACTTCATAATGAATGACTGGCAGGGTCATGGACTCAAGGCGCCGCCGCGGGGACAAAAATGGTTAGGGGTCAACGGAGACTACGTGCTGGTGTCGACCAGCAACTGGACCATCGCTAACATCGTCGCCGGAACACCCTGACGCGGCGTGAGCGAGCGTGTCGATGCTGTGCCGTAAAGGGAGTCGTGCCGCACGTGCAGCTTGTGCACGAATGCTGCCGGATCGGGCCGAAGCACGAGAGAAAAGCCAGCGTGCGCTTGCTGTTGCGAAATCCCCGTATTCGCCGCTCATAGCCACGCGCAGGTTGATGGCTATTCCCGGCCCGATCGTTCGCTGGATTTTCAGCCTTGGCGAATACGTGCCTGAGATTTGCCAATCCAACAAGGCATCTGCGCGAGCGGAGATCACACGATTCAAAAAGACGCTGTCTTCCAGGCCGACCCGAACGTTGCTACCCGTGATCGCGCCCATCGTCGCGAACGACAAACGCCGGCATCCCGCACCGGGAATCGAAAAGTGATAATTCTCGCGGCCGAACAGACGGCACCCGCGCACGCCGATATTTATCCCGAGTATCTGGGTGTCCGTGTTACTTCGATCAGCCGCAATGCGAGCTTCACTACGACAGCGGCATCCTCGAGCAGAAGCGTCAACTCGCGCACCGGTTGACGGCCACGCTATTGCAGGAAACGTGCGACAGGCTCATCGGCCAGGCGAAGACTTCCGTCGGCGTTTCCGGCGAGGTGTATCAGGTGCTGCTGCGCAAACCCGGCGAGTTTCCGGATATGGAAGTAGTCGCGGACGCGTTGTCGATGAGGAGCCGAGCGCTGCGGCGACGGTTGGAAAGCGAAGGCACTTCGTTCGTGGCGATTGTCGATGATGTACGCTGTTCGCTCGCGACCGAATACCTGAAGACCACCAGGATGAGCACCAAAGACATTGCGATGCTGCTGGGATTCAGCGACCCGGCGAACTTTCGGCGGGCGTTAAAACGCTGGACCGCGAAGGGGCCAGGCGAACTGCGTCGCTAGCATTGACGCAGTACACGCTCGAGCGGAGCATGCGAACAACGTGGCGCTGGTCCATGCGCCGGATCCGGAGATGAGGCGATTCGTCGATGTGGCTACGGCGGGGTTGTCGGCATTTCAGAGTGCAGAGGCGGCGCGTCGTTTCACGCTCACATCGACCGCGCCAGCTTCCTGTTCAGCCCACGCATACCGTCGAAGACCGCTTCGGCCACGTCCATCGGAAAATCCGCGGGCAGCTGCGACGACACTTCGTCGATCACCGCGTCGGTTCGTGCGGTCAGCTCGCCGATCATTGCCTCTACGCTCGCCGCGGAAAACCCGACGCGTTGTCCTTCGGCAATCCAGTGCCGACGCTGGATCTGATTGAGCAGATAGTGGACGTTCTTGCCATGCAGGGCCATCGCCAGCTTGACCTTTTGCGCCGGCAAACGACCGGCGCCGGCACCGATGATCGGGTGAGCGGAAAGCACATCGTAGAGCGGCGTGGATTCGTAACGGTTGCCCGGCAAGTGCGCGATGCTGAAGTTCTTTGCATGGCCGTCGGTTGCGGCGAGCAGCCAGAAGATCATCTGCGTCGTGAAGAAGTTGCGCCGGTCGATCGCCGCGCGTGCGGAGCCGGAGAGCACCTCCATGATCGCTTCGATCCCTGGCCCGCCATCGGCTTCGTACTTGTGGAGCGCCGACGTGGCTGTCGCCTGGCACATGTCTTCCTGGGGCAGGCGCACGATCCAGGTTGCGTCGCTGGATGGACGGCGGTCGAATCGCTCGACGATCAACACCTTCTGCTCTTCGAATCCGCCGATCTCGCAACGGGCGACGGGTAGTCCATAGGCCGCGACGATTTGCGAGCAGAGCCACTCGTTTTCGACGGAGGTGCGCATGTCCGCACGCATGTTGCCGACCAACCCCAGCGGCAACTTGAAGATATGCGTGGTCGGCGTGCTGCCTTCGGGCAGCAGCCAGCGGTCGTGATGCCGGAGCAGGGCGGTCTTTTCCTGCGCGCCCGCGATCGACAGGCGCAGATCTTCCAGTGGATCGTGCTGTCCGAGCGGTGACGCCGATGTCGTGCCGCGCAACAGGCGCGCAATCTCGCTGTCGCTGAGTTCGCGACCGCTGATGCTCGCGAGGTCGGTGGGCGCCTCATCCGGCGGCAGCATTTGCAGCGCGCCGACGCAGTCGCGGCCGAGCGCGGCGAGCAGCGCGAATGGCGCGGTGCTGCCGGTCCGGTAGCGCGTGGCGATCCGGCGGCGGATCGGTTCGCTGTCAGGAAGCAGGTTGTCGAAATAGTCCGCGACGACCTCGCCACGGTACGGCTGGTTGCCTGGCGTAAAAGGAAGCGACAACGACAGCGGACGCCCCTGCGGATCGTCGATCCAGTCGTCCCGATACACCAGACGCTCGCCGTTGCGGGTCGTTTCCCAATAGCCGACCTGCAAGCCGTTCATCCACAGGTTCAGGCGGTTGGGTTGTGGGCTTCGCACCATGCTTACCAGTTCTCCCGTTTCCTGGTTGCGCTCCTGGGTTTGGCGACGGTGCGTGGGGTTTCGGACGCGGTATTGCCGCGGACTTCCCGCGTAGTCGTTCTGGCGGTTTGCTTCGCGGGGCCCCTGGTGCGCGCGTGCGTTTCAGGGGGAGTCTCCTGCTTGCGCGACGATGAGGTTTTGCGCTTTACGTTGCCCGTTGTTATGGCCGATGCCTTTTTTGCGGAGCGGGCAGCCGGGGTTCGGTCCGCTGTTGGCGTGACGCCAGAGGAGGACGCTGCATTTTCCCCGGCGACGCTGCTTGCCGATGCCCCCCCCGCGGTTTGGGTTAGCTTCAGATCGACCTGGAGCACCCGCAAGACCTTGAAGAGCCGCTCCACGCTGACGGCGGCCGGATTGGCCTCGAGTTGCGCGTAACTCTGCTGGGTGACGCCGAGATGACTGGCCATCGCGGCCTGGGTGAGACGGGCGGTCTTCCTGAAGCCCTGCAGAATCGGCCTCAACTGGCTCAGCGTCTTGATCGGGTAGTCCACGGCAATATCTCCGGCTTGTGCTTCGGCACCATGACAGGTTAAAGCCTGTAAATTCTTTATACAGTCTATACCCTGTATTTTGCAAATACAATCTAAAGCCTGTTAATGGAGAATACACTCCTGGACTTGTATTCGCAGGGGCAGTGCCGCGTTTGGGGAGTGGCGTGGCGTGAGTTGGACGCGGCATCGAAGCAGGCACTGCTTGCCGCACAGCGACTATAACGCAACTAACGGTCAAGTCGGTTTCAGTCCACCCCGGCTGCTGCGCAGCCATCTGGTCGCGCTCAGGATCAGCGGGCCGGAACCGAGCATGGCACGTCCCGGCGTGCGCGGCACTTGACGACTACCCGCGTACGGATTCTGCAATTCACGCGAATGTCATGCTTCATCTGAAATCGACGAGTGGTGACCGTCAGAGCGTCATGCGTACATTCTCCAATTCCACACAGTCTTTATGATTTTTCTGATGTTTATTGCCCAGGTCAGGCCGTATTATTCAAAAAAATTTGAACTGACAGGCTCGGGGAATGGCAGGTAATGAAGGCGGAACGCATTGCGTTCGAGAACTAAAACCAGAAAATATCCTTGTGGCGCATGGGGTATCGGTTGTCACGAAAATGCACGTGAGGTTTTAAAGCCGCGCAGAATATTCGAGGGTAATTCACGCCCTGCCAAGTGTTCAAGAATCCCTGCATTCAGGGATAGCGGCAGCGAGCCCTATGCCACAAAGCCGATGCCAGGAAGTATTCCAGGCGAAAAATCGTTAAATTGCATTTCAATTTTTGAGGCGAAATTCGCGGGGTGTGATTCGCCATTCAGATTGTGCTCTTATGTCTACGGGAAACAGGTTGTGCGTGATATCCGGTAGCGGATCTCTCTTTCTATTTATCTAGAATAACTAAAATGCGTGAAATTGCTGTGGTCGGAATGGCGTGCCGCCTTCCTGGGGGGCTGGACGACGTCGATTCCCTGTTGGCTGGTCTTCGTGAACGTGTCGTCACCGCCGGTCCGATACCGGCGGATCGCTGGGATGCGGCTCGCTACTATTGCGCCGACGAGAGCGTGAAGGGCAAAGCCTATGTCGACAAGGCCAACTTCCTGAAGCAGGACGTCCGGTCGATCGACGCCGGGTTCTTCGATCTGCCCGCGCGGGTCGCCGAGAACCTCGATCCGCAGCAACGGCTGCTGCTGGAACTGATCTGGGAAGCATTCGAACACGCCGGTCTCGACCTGCCTGCTCATGCGGGTCACAAGATTGGTGTCTACGTCGGCGGCTTCATGCTCGATCACATGATCACGCTGATGCAGGTCGCGAACCGAACGCGGCACAACGCCAACACCGCGGCCGGCATGATGATGACCATGCTGGCCAACCGCTTGTCCCACGCGTTCGATCTTCGCGGCCCGAGCCTGTCGATCGACACGGCCTGTTCGTCGTCGCTGGTCGCCTTCAGCTATGCGTGCCGCGACATCTGGTCGGGCGACTGCGATGTCGCCGTGGTCGGCGGCGCGAACATCATGACGCGTCCCGAGTACTCGATCGGGATGAGCAAGGGGCAATTCCTGTCGCGCGACGGGCAGTGCAAATCCTTCGACGCCCGCGGCGACGGCTACGGCCGCGGCGAGGGCGGCGGCATCGTGCTGCTGAAGACGCTGGAGCGAGCGCTTGCCGATGGCGACACGATTCTCGCGACCGTCGCGGGCGCCGGCGTCAACTCGGACGGCCGCACGCCGGGCATCTCGATGCCGAGCGCGGACGCGCAAAGCCTGCTGATTCGCGACGTTTGCGAACGCTTCGCGATCGATCCGGCGCAGGTGCGCTACGTCGAATGCCACGGCACCGGCACGGCGGTCGGCGATCCGCTTGAGGCGGCGTCGATCGGCTCGGTTTACGGCACCGGTCGCCATGGCGACGAGCGCGTGGTGCTGGGCTCGATCAAGAGCAACATTGGCCATCTGGAGGCGGGCGCGGGGATCGTCGGCGTGATCAAGGCGGTGCTCACGCTGATGCATCGCGAAGCGTTCCCGCTCGGCAACCTGCAAACGCCGCATCCCGGCATTGCGTTCGAAGAACTCGGCGTGCGTCTCGCCGACGCGTCGATCCCGCTTGCCCAGCCGGACGAGCCTTTCCTTGTCGCTGTCAATTCGTTCGGCTATGGCGGCACCAACGCGCACGTGGTGCTGCGCTCGGCGCCGGAAGCGGTGAGCAAGGCGGGCGCCGCAGCGTCGCGGCGTCCCGAAGGTTTTCCGCTGTACTTGCCGTTGTCCACGCGCAGCCCCGCGGCACTCGAGGCGCTCGCGCAGCGCTACCACGACCGTCTGTCGAAGCCCGACGCGCCGCTCGCCGCTCTGCTGCATTCCGCCGCGCTACACCGTGCTTCGCTGAGCCATCGCGCCGTCGTGCTGGGCACCGGCAAGGACGGGTTGCGCGACGCGCTCGCAGCGCTGCTGCAAGGCGAGAAGTCGGACCAGGTCGTGACCGGCCAGCAGGTCGTGGCGGGCCGTCCGCTGCCGGTGTGGGTGTTCACCGGCATGGGACCGCAATGGTGGGCGATGGGCCAGGAGCTGTATCGCGACGAGCCCGTGTATCGCGCGGCCGTCGACGAAGCGGACCGCATCTTCCAGCGGCTTGCCGGCTTCTCGATCCTCGCGGAAATGCTGAGGAGCGAGGTTGAGTCGCAAATCACGCGGACCATCCACGCGCAGTCGGCGAACTTCATGATCCAGTGGGGCATCGTCGCGGTGCTGCGCGCCGCGGGCGTCAAGCCGGGCGCGGTGGTGGGCCACAGCGTCGGCGAAGTGACGGCGGCCTGCGTCAGCGGCGCATTGAGTCTCGAAGACGCGTTGCGCGTCAGTTACGAGCGCAGCCGTCTGCAGGCGCGTACGGCGGGCAGCGGCAGCATGCTCGCGGTGGGCCTGGATCGGGAGAGTGTCGCCGCGCTGTTGCAGCCGTTCGAAGGACGCGTCGAAATCGCCGCGGTCAACGGGCCCAACACGCTCACGCTGTCGGGCGAGACGGCGGCGATCCAGGCCCTTGCCGCGGACCTTGCCACGCGCGAGATATTCCATCGCGTGCTGAACGTCGAGGTGCCGTACCACAGCTACCTGATGGAGCCGATTCTCGATGAACTCGCGTCGTCGCTAAGCGCGATCGTCGCTTGCGAGCCCGCGGTGCCGCTGTATTCGACGGTCACCGGCCGCCGCACCGAAGGGCCGTCGTGCGGGACTACGTACTGGCCGCAAAACGTGCGTCGGCCGGTCGCTTTTGCCGACGCGGTCCAGTCGCTGCTCGACGACGGCTTCGCCACTTTTGTCGAAATCGGACCGCATCCGGTGTTGTCGAGCGCGCTGCGCGATTGCGCAAAGGCGCGGGCGAAAGAGATCCGTCTGGTCGAGACGCTGCGGCGTAACGAGGCGGAGCGAGCGCGCCTGCATCGCAGCGTGGCCCAGGTGTTCGCGAGCGGCTGCGAGATCGATTGGACGCCGCTGAACGGCCAGGGCGAGGCCATCGCGCTGCCGAACTATCCGTGGCAACGCGAGCGCTCGTGGATCGAGACCGAACGCGCAGTCCATCAGCGTGTCAGCCCGACCGAGCGTCCTCTGCTCGGCTGCGAGCAGTATCCCGCACTCGACGTGTGGGTCAACGACCTCGAACACCAGGGCCTCGCCTATCTGAAGGACCACATCGTCTCCGGCACGTCGATCATGCCGGCGGCGGGTTATGTGGAGACCCTGCTCGAGATCGCCGCGGTGCTGCATCCCGATGCGCCGGGCTGGCGCGTTAGCGATGTCGACATCCGCGCGCCGCTGGTGATCTCCTGCGACCGCGCGATCGACTACGTGTCCAGTTACGAGCGCAGCACATGCCGCGCCGCGATTCGCAGCGTCGAAAGCGGCAAGATCGGCGAAGGGCAACTGCATCTCACGGGCAGCGTCGGATCGCTGCAGTCGGCTGAAGTCCGTCATGTCGATCTGCAATCGCTGAAGGCGTCGCTGCCCGTCGAGCGGGATCCCGCGGTCTTTTACCGTGAGCTGTCGCGCACCGGGCTGCAGTACGGGCCGCATTTCCAGTCGGTACGGTCGCTGCGCGTCGCCCCGCAAGGCGGACGTGTGCTCGCGCTGATCGAGCGCGGCCCCGATCTGCGCAGCGCCGGCTATTGCGCGCAGCCGGTGATGCTCGACGCCTGCTTCCAGGTGCTCGTCAGCATGCTCGACGACAACGAATCGACGTTCCTGCCGACCGGCTTCAAGGAATTGCGCCTGCTCGTGCCGGCATTGCCGGATCGCTACTGGTGCGAGGCGGTGCAGGTCAACGCCACGCCGCGCCATGTCGACGCCGATCTGACGATTCTCGACGACGCCGGCCGGGTGCTCGCAGTGATTCGCGGGCTGCGCGTTACCGCGTCGTCGGCGAAGGTGGAACGCACCGATGCATACGGCGATCCCGTGAAGCTGCAAATGCCGCGTTACGAATGGGCCGACGCCGGTCGCCTGTCCGAGCCGAGGCGTCTCGGCCACTGGCTGATCGTCGAAGATGGCGCTACGACAGCGCTGGCCGACCAGCTGGCTGGCGGACTGGAAGCGTTCGGTGCGCGCGTCTGCGCGCGTTTGAGCGCGGGGTCGTCGTTCGGCGTTCAGGGCGTGCGGATCAGCGTGTGTCCCGATTCGGCCGACGACATCGCCAAAGCAATGGAAGCCGCCGGTGCGCTGCATGGCGTGGTCTTCGTTCACGGCGTGAATGCGAAGCTCGACGGTGCCGACCCGACCGGCATGCACGCGCTGCTATTCATGCACGCGGTGACGCGCCATCTCGCCGGCTTACCGGTGGCGCAACGCCCGCGCGCGTATGTGCTCACGCGTGATGCGTTCAACGCGAGCGAAAGCGATGCGCCGGTGCAGCCCGCGCAGACCGCGCTGAATGGTTTCGCGCGCGTCGCCTTCAACGAACTCGAAGGCATGCGCTTCACCACCGTCGATATTCCGGCGGCCGCCACCGACGACGACGTCGATGCGGCGATTCTCGAGTTGTTGTGCGACGCGCCGGAAGACGAGGTCGCGATCCGCCGCGGCCGCCGTCTCTTCAGCCGTCTCGAGGTGACACCGTTGCTTGCGCAGCCGCGCATCGCGCCGGTGCCGCTCACTGCCGACCGTGCAGTCCAGGTCCGCAATGCCGGCGAGCATGAAGACAGCGCGGGCAGCGTCAAGCTGATCGAGATCGCCCGCACGCCGTTGCGCGACGACGAAATCGAACTGAAGGTCGAGAGCATCGCATTGACGATGCGAGCGCTGCGCAGCTCGAACGGCGACACGCTCGATCTGGACTTTGTTGAAGTGATCGCGACGGTCCAACGCGTCGGCGCCGAAGTTGCTGATCTGCACGCCGGACAGCGGGTCTACGGTCTCGCGCCCGCCGAGTTTGCCAGCCACATTCGCGGGCCGCGTTCGGCCTTCCATCTGGTCGAACTGGCCGACGGCGCAGCCGCTTCGTCGCTGCTGCTCGCGGCGGTGCGCGAGGCGGTCGCCGAACGCCTGATCGAGCAGGCTGACCTCGACGGGAATGCCCATGTGCTCGTCGAAGCTGACGAACTTGGTGTGTCGGTGAACGCGGCGTTGCGCCGGCGCGGCATCCAGACCACGCTGCTCGCACACCCGAACACCGAGCCGGCGAAGCCGGTGGCCGGCTGCACACCGATCGCGGCGAGCCCTGCCGCGCTGGAAGCGGCGGTCGCCGATCGCACCGGCGGCAAGGGCTTCGACGCGATGGTCGGACCGCTCGCCGCGTGGGCCGACGCATTCGGCTGGCGCGCGCTTGCCGCGGGCGGCGTGCTGATCGACACCGACCAGCGTGCGCGTGCATTCACGCTGCCGAACGCGGCGTCGTCGATCGTGCGTGCCGACCTGGCGGTGCTGGCGCAGCGCGCCGAGCGCTTCGCCGCGGCGCTGCGCAAGGCCGTCGACCGTGCGGGCACTGGCGAATTCGTGCCGGCGGACAGCCTGTCGGTGTCGATCGTCGATCTCGCGAGCCGGAAGTTCGCGCTGCCCGATATCGACATTGCGCTCGTCGTCAGCTTCGACGATGCGTCCACCGCATTGCAGGTGCACGTGCTCGAAACGATGACGTTCAAGCCCGATGCCAGCTACCTCATCACCGGCGGGCTAGGCGGTTTCGGTCAGAAGACCGCGCGCTGGCTGGTGGAGCGCGGTGCGCGTCATCTCGTGCTGGCCGGGCGCAGCGGCGCGGACACGCCTGAACGGAGCGCCTTCGTCGCCGATCTGCGTCAGCGCGGCGTGAACGTGGTCTGCATCCAGTGCGATCTCGCCCACGAAGGCCAGGTGCGCGACCTGTTCGCCACGATCGCGGCCGCCGCACCGCCACTGCGCGGCGTGTTCCACGCGGCGGCGGTGATCATCGACCAGCCGATCGTCGAACTGGCTGCGCAGGATCTCGTCGCGGTGATGCGCGCGAAGGCCGAGAGCGCGCGTCTGCTGCACGAGTTGACTCGCGAGATGACGCTCGATCATTTCGTTCTTTACTCGTCGATCGCGAACCTCGTGGGCAATAGCCGCCAGGCCAGCTACGTCAGCGCGAACGGTTTTCTCGACGGCCTTGCATGGCACCGGCGCGCGCTGGGATTGCCGGCCACCAGCATCAACTGGGGGGCGATCGCCGACGTCGGCGTAGTGACGCGCGACGAGAAGCTCGAACAGTTCATGCGCTACATGGGGCTGCGCGGCATGGAATCGGCGGAGGCCTTGCACTGGCTCGAACGCGCGATGCTGCGTGAAGTCACGCAGCTCGGCGTCACGCTGATCACGAACTGGAGCGAGTGGGGCCGCTACGAAACGCTCGGCGCGCAGTCGCCCCGCTACGCGGAGCTGATTGCCGCCGACGCGAGCCCGGACGCCGATCCAGGCGCCGTGTTGCGCGCCGGGCTGGCGGAGTTGCCGGCGGCCGACCGCTTCACGGTGCTGGCGGGCCTCGTCGCGTCGCTGATTGCCGATGAACTGGAAACCGCGGCGGAGGCGATTCCGGTCGACCGGCCGATCCTCGATCTCGGCGTCGATTCGTTGATGGCGACTGAAATCCAGTTGCTGCTCAGCCGCGATCTCGGCATCAGCGTGTCGGTGCTCGAGATTCTGGACGACCTGACGATCCGCGCCATTGTCGACAAAGCCCTGAACGCGTTCGGATGGGGCGAGGCGGGCGACGCTGCCGCGCCGGCGGCCCAGGCTGCGTGATCCTGGGCTGATGCCGGTCTGACCCAAGTCTGCTCCAAGTCTGCTCCAGCAACATGAAAGAGAGTTGAACATGAATCCTGCAATGCACGTCGAGCGTCTGCGCGCCAGATTGCTCGGCAAACAGGGCGCCGCAAGCGCAGGCGACGACGCGCCGGCGGCGCGCGCGGTTGCGCCCAAGGTCACGGTCGGTCGCGAGCATTACGACTTCGCGCAGTTTCCCGAACTGCGCGAGTACGCCAACACGCGCTGGTACTACGACAAGCAGGGCTACGAGTGGAACATGTTCCGCGAGCATGTCGGCGTGGCCAGCGCGGAGGTCGAAGTCGCGGGGCGGCGGATGATCAATTTTTCGTCGTACAACTACCTCGATCTGTCGGGCGACCCGCGCGTGCAGTCGGCCGCGAAGCAGGCGATCGACCACTACGGAACCTCGACCGGGTCCGGGCGCATCATCATCGGCGAGATCCCGATCTTCGGCGAGTTCGAGAAGGAACTTGCCGACGTGCTCGGCGTCGAGGACGCGGTGCTCGGCGTCAGCGGCTATGGCACCAACGTCGCGGCGATCGGCTATCTCGCGCGCAAGCAGGACCTGGTGCTGTACGACGAACTGGTCCACAACAGCATGCTGGTCGGCGCGAAGCTCAGCGGCGCGCGCCGCTTCGCTTTCGCGCACAACGACTGCGATGCGCTGGAGCGGCTGCTGGCCGAGCATCGCGGCAACTTCGAGCGTGTGCTGATCCTGACCGAAGGCGTGTTCAGCATGGACGGCGATATCCCCGATATCCCGCGGCTGATCGAGATCAAGAAGCGGCACCATGCGCTGCTGATGGTCGACGAAGCGCATTCGATGGGCGTGATCGGCGCGCGCGGGCTCGGCGTGGTCGATCACTTCGGGCTGAACGGCGCGGATATCGACATTCACTACGCGTCGATGAGCAAGGCCTTCGCGACGATCGGCGGCTACATCGCCGGGCGCCGCGAGCTGGTCACGATGCTCAAGTACTACGCGCCGGGACTCGGCCTCTACATCGCGTCGCCGATGCCGGCCAACGCCGCTGCCGGGCTGGCGGCGCTGCGCATCATGCGCGCGGAGCCGCAACGCGCGCGCCGCGTGGTGGAGAACGCCCGCTACTTCCGTGAGCAGGCAAGACAAGCGGGTTTGAACACCGGACTGAGCGAAGGATCGGCTGTGATCCCGGTGATGCTGCCCGACGCCGAACTCGCGCTGTGGATGGCCGCGCGCCTGTTCGACAACCACATCTTCACGTTCCCGATGATCTTCCCGGTCGTGCCGCGCGATGCCGCTCGTCTGCGCTTCTTTATCAATACCGCGCACACCCGCGAGCAGATGGACCGCACGATTCGTCTGCTCGTCGAACTGAAGGCTGCCGCGCCGGCCAGCAAGGGGCTGTTTTGAAGCAGATTCGTTTCGACGCGTTCGGTCCGCCGTCACAGGCCGCGCGCTGCTGCGAGGTCCCGGCGCCTGGCGCGCCCTCGGCGTGGGAAGTGCTGGTCGATGTCGAGGCTTGCGCGGTGAATCCCGCCGACCTCGCGCGGCTCGCCGGCCGCTATGGCGAACTGCCGAAGCTGCCGGCCACTGTCGGCCTCGAAGCCGTGGGGCGGGTCGTCGATTGCGGCGCTTCGGTACACGATCTGGCAGTGGGCGACCGGGTCATCCTGATCGGCAACGACAACTGGTGTCAGCAGCGCCGTCTGGCGGCGTCGCAAGTGTTCAAGGTCGCGCCGGAGCTCGACCCGTTGCAGCTTGCCGCCCTCAAGGTGAACGCGTGCACCGCGCTCGAACTGGTGCGCCGCCACGCGACGCTCGAGCGGGGCGCCTGGATCGTGCAGACCGCGCCGCTGTCGGGTGTCGGACGCGCGGTGATGCAGATCGCCCGGCACGACGGCCTACGCACGCTCAACATCGTGCGGCGCTCCGACGCGATCGAACCGGTGAGGGCAGCGGGCGGCGACGCCGCCATCGTGGATGGCCCCGACCTGGCGCAGGCGGCCAGAGCAGTCACAGGCAGCGCGCCGGCGATGCTTGCGCTCGATGCGGTCGGCGGCGATGGCGTTGCGCGTCTCGCGAAACTGCTCGAACCCGGCGGCGCGATCGTGAACTACGGCATGTTGTCGGGCAAGCCGATCGAGCTTGGCTGCGATGAGTTGATTTTCAGGGGCATCGGTCTCAAGGGCTTCTGGCTCACGCAGCGCCTGTCGCGCATGACACACGTTCAGCGCAATGCGTTGATGGCGGAAGCCGTCGAGCTGCTGCGTCTGGGCGTGCTGCGCGCCGAGGTCGCCGCGACCTATCCGCTCGACGCCGTCGGCAGGGCGTTGCGCCATGTGGACGAGCCTGGGCGCAGCGGCAAGGTCTATCTGTTGCCTAACGGCCCGATCGACAGCGGCGCCGGCGACCGGCAACGCGCGTCGCCGGTTCTTGCCGCCGCAGACCCTCTTTGAAAAGACATTCAGGACATTCATGAAAATCGATCCGCACGAATCTGCGCTGCCCCTTGCGGACCTCGGGCCGGTTGCAAGCTATGCGAGGCCGGTCGCGCGTCTGAGCGGGGTCGGCAAGACGTACGGTCAGGTCCATGCGCTGGCCGATATCAATCTGGACGTTCAGGCAGGCGAGATGCTGGCGATCGTCGGGCCGTCCGGCAGCGGCAAGACGACCTTGCTGAATCTGATCGGGCTGCTCGACAAGCCGACCACCGGAGAGATCGAAGTGCTGGGCGAGCCGACGGCTCGCCTGAGCCCGGTCGAATACGCGCGACGCCGTCAGTCGTCGATCGGCTTCGTGTTCCAGAGCTACAACCTGATCCCCGTGCTCGATGCGCTCGACAACGTATTGCTGCCGCTGCGGCTCGCCGGCCGCACGAGTCACGCGCAGAACGCGCGGGCGCGCGAACTGCTCGATGAAGTGGGACTGAACGGCCATCACCACAAGCACCCGGAACAGATGAGCGGCGGACAGCGGCAGCGCGTGGCGATCGCGCGCGCGCTGATCACGAATCCGCAACTCGTCATCGCCGACGAGCCGACGGCCAGTCTCGACAGCGGTAACGCGCGCGCCGCGATGCAGCTGTTCCAGCGCCTGAACCACACGCACGGCGTGACCTTTGTCTTCTCGACGCACGACGAGCGCGCGCTGAGCTATATGACCCGCTCGATACGCCTGTGCGACGGACGGCTGCCTGATGGAGATGAACACTGATGCATTCGCTGGTTCTCGCGCTGAAGAACGCTTTTAGAAACCGTCGCCGGAGTTTTGTCACGCTTGCGGCGATTGCGCTCGGCCTCGCCGCGATCAATCTGTTCAGCGGCTATATCGCCAACGTCTATGCCGGGCTTGAGCAGCAGGCGGTGATGGGCGAGCGGCTTGGTCATCTGACCATTTTCAAGCGTGGCTTCCTGCTGGAAGGCAAGCTCAAGCCGAAACGCTATCTGTTCACGCCGGAAGAAACCCGCAGGATCGAGGCGCTCATTCTGCGCGAACCCGGCACGAAGCTGGTGTCGCCGCGCCTGAGTCTGAACGGCCTCATCTCGAACGGCGAGGCGTCGACGGTGTTCATCGGCGAGGGCATCGTCGCCGAACATAACGACATGCTCGGCGCGGCGGAAGAAGGCGATGCCGGCGGCCATCTCGACCGGCACAGGCAGGCGGGCGTGGCGGTGTCGTCGGATCTCGCGAAGCTGCTCAATCTCAGGAAGGGCGAGACGTTCAGCCTGCTCGCGTCGACCATCGACGGCCAGGCGAACGCTGTGGATGCGGACGTCGTCGACCTCTTCAATACGGGCAGCGCGGGCACCAACGACAAGTATGTGCTGACCAGTCTCGCGCTCGCGCAGTCGTTGATGAACACCGACTCGGTGGAGCGCTTCATCGTGCTGCTCGACAACGCTGGAATGACGCAGAAGTTGAAGCTGGACCTGAGCCGTCGTCTGCGTGCGGCGGGCTTCGACGTCGAGATCAGGAGCTGGCAGGAAATGTCGAGCTTCTACACGCAGGTCAAGGGCTTGTTCGACATGATCTTCTCGTTCATTGCGAGCATCGTGCTGGTCATTTCCGCGATGAGCGTGGCGAACACGATGTCGATGGCGGTGGTCGAGCGCACCCGCGAGATCGGCACGTTGCGCGCGCTGGGCTTGAGCAACGCGGGCGTCGTCCGGCTATTCGCGTTTGAAGGACTCTGGATTGCGCTGCTCGGCTGCCTGTCGGGTCTCGTTGTCACGCTCATCGCGGCGTTGGCGATCAATGCTTCTGGTATCGGCTATATCCCTCCCAACTCGTCATATCGCGTGTTGCTGCAGATCGACCTCGACTGGCTGCGCATGGGTGCGATTGCGCTCGCCGTGAGTTTTTTCGCCGTGCTGTGCGCGACTTATCCGGCTTATCGCGCAACCCGTATCGAAGTCGTCGATGCGTTGAGCTTCGTTTGACCGGCCGAATCGTTTCATCGTTTTTCTTATCAGGTATCGCGATCATGCAGCGTTATAAAAAAACCGTCCTTCTGCTGGCTTCACTGATCCTCGCGAGCGCAACCTTCGCGGTCAGTGCGCCTGCCACGGAAACCCCGAATGCCACGCAGATCGTCGCAGCGAGCGACCGCGCGCGCGGCGGCGGTCTGAATGGTGTGCAATGGACCATCGACATCACCGGCCAGGATTCTGGCGGCCCGATCGACAGGCGTACATATGTCGTGCGCGCGAGCGGCGACGACAGTCTCGCGGAGGCCACCTATCCGCCCCGTGAAGCGGGCAGCCGCCTGCTGCAAAACGGTCGCAGCATGTGGTTCGGCAAGGCCACGCTGACCAAGCCGGTGTCCATCTCGACGCGCCAGAAGATGGTTGGTCCCGCGTCGAACGGCGACATCGCTTCAACCAATTATGCGAAGGATTACGACGCAACGATGCTTCGCATCGAGCAGGTGAACGGTGAAGACGCTTACGTGCTCAACCTGCTGGCGAAGAACAAATTCGTCACCTATGACCGGATCGTCTACTACGTTTCGGTGTCGCGCCTGGTTCCATTGAAGGCCGAGTTTTATACCGTGTCGGGAAAGATATTCAAGACTGCCGTGTTCGAGATGAACAACCGGCTGGATATCGACGGCAAGGCGCAGCCGTTTGTCAGCAAGATGAGTATTCAGGACACCATCGAAAAGTCGAACTATTCGCTGCTGCAGTACAGCGAAGTCAGAACGCAGCAATTTGGTGCGGACACGTTCAACCTCGGCTCACTCAATCGTCCCTGATTGCAGGCTAGCGAAGTCATGCATCTGAAATGGGCCGATGGGCGGCCACGCTGCGAGCCGGGCGCGGCGACGCGCGTCATACTCGGCTTGTTGCGGGTGTTCGCGCTCATCTGGACAGGCATCTCGTCGCCGGCATGGGCGGCCGATGCGCAGGACGACGGTCCGTTCGGCGGTCTTACTTTCCAGCACCATACGCAGATTGTCGGCTTTGTGACGGGGACCGTGCTCAACCAGCGCTCACTGGTCAACCCGGACAACCAGATCGCGAAGCTGCCGAAGATCCAGGCCGAAATCGATCCGCGGGTGGATCTGACGCTCAGGGTGGATCCGTGTTTTCTGCAGCTCAAGCCTCGCGGGTTTTTCGTCTGGCAAGGCAATACGCCCGGCGCGGGCGCTCGCACGTCGACCGATGCGTACCTGAACGAAGGACGCCTGTCATGCCAGATGCGCGGGAACGTGAACGTGGAGGTCGGGCGCAGCGTGCTGCTCTGGGGCAGTGCGATACTGCTGTCGCCGAGCAATCCATTTTTTGCGGAAACGGGTAAGACCGACCCCGTCAGGGAGCAGCTAGGCCGGGATATGGTCCGCGTGAGCGCGCAGATTACTCCGGCATGGAGTGTTGAAGGCATCTACAACTTCCACGTCGATACACGCGATACGACCAAGGCTTACTTTTCTCCCGTCGCCGCCCTGAAGGTCAATTGGACCGGCGACTCGGTGTCGGCAAGCGCGCTGGTATCGCATCGCGACAATGGCGTGGACCGGCTCGGGGCATACGGCACGTGGACGGTGTCGGATGCGCTGCTGTTATACGGCGATGCGTCGGTGGGGCAGGGGCGTAATGCGCTGTTTGCCGAACAGCGGGCGCAGGCTCCGGCCGGCTGGACGCTCTCGCAGAATCAGACTCGCGACAGTTCATGGCGCGCCAGTGCGCTGCTCGGCGCGAGCTATACGCTATTGTCCGGATGGACCCAGACACTGGAGTTGCTCTACAACGGCGATGGTTACACGAGCGGCGAGCGACGCGCCTATCAGAACGCGATCCAGAGCGGCAATAGCGCGCTTGCAATGGGCAATCCGGCGGGGGCCGCGTTGTTGGGTCAGGCGTTGAACCCGCAGCAGAACCTGCTCGGACAACGTTACGCACTAGTCCAGTTGGGCCGCACGGACCTGTTCAATAAACTCGATGTGACGCTTCGTTATATCCAGGCTTTCGACGCGCCATATGGGGGAAATCTTGCGTTGTCACTCAACTATAAGCTGAGTCCGGCGGCCGAGTTGTTTGCATTCGGGCAATGGAATGTGGGCAACCCTCAATCAGAGTTCTTGCAGCTTTACCGATTTTCTGTCATGAGTGGTTTGCACTACTATTGGAACTGAATTAGATCGACTCTTGACGAATTAACAATTCATCCATCATCGATTAACTAGCGCCGCTGCGTTGGATTGACGGGACCAGCGGGGACATGAGCCAAAGCCGAACCGGCGAGGTAATTGGCGGAACAATTCTGTTTCGCATCCGACACTTCCCGGTCAATTCCTGGACAGACAGAATAAGCCATCGTCGTCGACAAGGACTAGTGGCTCGCAAGAATATACTCAATGCGTGTCGCTTTGACAAACGCTCAGCGTCTACTCGCATCGCGCCGCTTTCTTTCGTGTTCAGAGCGCACTTTCCTCGCCTTTCCGCGCGGCGCCGCTCTTCTGCGGCTTGCGCGGAAATGGACTTGGAAAATATGGAAAACGCTCTAGACTCTATAACGTGCGAAACCTTCAATGCGCGGATAGTTGACAACATCGCCAGCGACGACACCGGTTCGCGTCTTTGGGGGGAAAGTGAATTGTCCGCACCCAGCGTTGCCCGCGAAGCGATACTCGAGTCGCTCATTCGGTCTTCGTCGAGACTGCCCGGCTGCTCCGCCCGACGCCTCGTGTCCGCAATCAATCCCAGACCGTCATGACGATCTCCGCCATCAAGTTCGACGACGGAATACACAAGCCTGGACAGCAGGCAACTATTTCCCCGGCCAGGCCGGACTGGATGACCCTACTGCGCCAGGCAAGCCTGAACAAAGGAGACACGCACAGACACAGAGACCCTTCTTCTACATGACTCTATCGACGCCGCCGGATACGGTCGGCGCAGGATGCTGGAGAACATAACTTCCATGGAGTACGTGATGGCAACTAAACCGCAATGGCGAACGCTGTTATCTCTGACTTTCCTGACGTTCGCAATGATGGGCAATGTCGCCCGCGCAGAAAGCATTCCGATTGTCACGGGCGAGCAATGGACCACTTCGTCGGACGAGGCCAAGAAGGCGTATCTCGTTGGTGTCGCCAATATGCTTGAAATCGAGCGCGCCTACGCCGGCAATACGTCGGCCAGCAGCAAGGACATCGCGCCGCGCTTTGCGAAAGGCATGCAAGGTCAGACTCTCGACAGCGTGCGCCAGGGGCTCGACAGCTGGTACGCCGCCAATCCTACGAAAATCCAGCACCCGGTGATTGAGACCCTGTGGTTTGAAATGGTCGTGCCAGGCCTGAAGAAAAACCCATAAGGAAGACGATCATGAAACGACTTGGATGGATCATGAGCATTGGCGCGTTTGCGGTCGTGGTCGGGTGTACGGACATGACTCCGCGACAGCAGGGAACGATGAGCGGCGCGGCGATCGGCGCTGCCGGCGGCGCCGGCATTGCGGCGATCGCGGGCGGCGATGCCTGGACCGGTGCAATCATAGGCGGTGCAGCAGGCGGTGTGGCCGGCAACATCAGGGGTGGCCGCCAGTAAGAATTCCGGGGCGGGGCGGGGCGCGCCGTGCTTGCCGCGCTCCGGCCGGGTCAAGCGGTCTGCGTCAGGACGGGCGGCGGGGAGGGCCGGGTGACGGGCATCACTTGTCCGAGGCTCCGCGCCTGAGCCATCGAACGCCGTGAACGTGGCGGCATGAGAGCACGACGCAGACAGAAGCCTGCGAGGGAGCGCAACCCTCACTAAGAGAGCACGAATGCTACGCACGTCGCTGAAGGTAATAAAGATAAGTGCATTGATTCTGGTCCTGCTGATCATAGCCGCGCTCGGGTTGCGCGCGTGGTACTCGCAGCGTGCTCCGGAACTGGCTGTCTGGCATACCTACGTGCCGCGCGAAATGACGATCGTGGAAATGGACGCCGGCGACTGGAATGCCTACCTCAAGGCGGAGTCCCGGGTTTTCGAAGACGTGCGCACCAATGTCGTCGAAAAGCTGAGCGCGGCCCAGCGCGTTCCGTCGAACCGCTACTACGAAGGCTCGCCGATCTATCCGGAGCACTTCGAGCAGAACTGGAATCGCTCGTACATCCTTGAACCGTCGGGGCCGCCGGTCGGCGCCGTGGTGCTGCTGCATGGTCTGACCGATGCGCCTTTCAGCTTGCGTCACATCGCGCGCCGCTACCGCGACCGGGGCTTTGTCGCGATCGGCATCCGCTTGCCGGGACACGGCACGGTGCCGGGTGCGCTGACCCGGGTCGAATGGCGTGAATGGGCTGCCGCAACCCGCCTCGCGGTACGCGAAGCGCGTCGGCGTATCGGTCCGGACAAGCCGCTGGAACTGGTCGGCTTCTCCAACGGCGGGGCGCTGGCGCTGCAATATGCGCTCGACGCGATCGAGAATCCAGCTCTTTCGCGCCCGACCCGTGTCGTGCTCATCTCGCCGATGATCGGCGTGACCCGTTACGCCCGCTTTGCCGGTCTCGCCGGTCTGCCGGCTGTGTTCCCGGCGTTCGAGCGGGCTGCGTGGCTCGGCATCGTGCCGGAGTTCAATCCGTTCAAATACAATTCGTTTCCGGTCAACGGCGCGCGCCAGTCCCATCTGCTCACGAGCACCATCCAGGAGCAGATCATCAGACTGCATCGCGAGAACCGGCTGACTGCATTGCCGCCGGTGCTGACGTTCCAGTCCGTGACCGATTTCACCGTCAGCACGCCGGCGGTGATGTCGTCGCTATACGACCAGCTTCCCGAGAACGGCAGTGAAGTCGTGCTGTTCGACGTGAACCGCAGCGTGAGATTCAGAACCTTTCTGCGCGTGGCGTCTTACACCGCGCTGTCACGGCTGCTGCGGGTTGGTCCGCAAAACTATCGCGCCACGGTCATCGCTAACGCGTCTCCGGAGTCGAGCAGCACCGTCGAGCGCAGCGTCGACGCCGGCGAAGTCGAAACGCGCGTCAAGCCTTTGAACATCGATTATCCGCAGGATATTTTTTCGTTATCGCACGTCGCGATTCCGTTCCCGGTGACGGATGCGCTCTATGGCATTGCCCCGGACGACAAGGAAGATTTCAACGAGAACCTTGGCACGCTCGCACCGCGTGGCGAACGCGGCACGTTGATTCTGACGCTCGACTCGATGTTCCGGATCGCGTCGAATCCGTTCTTTCCGTATCTCCTGCAACGCATCGACGAGGGCATCGGCAAGATGCCGCCGCCGGTCGTCAAGTCACCCGAACGCTCCCATGCAACTGCGGCCGGGCAGCCGGACGAATCGGCCGATACGTTGCCTGAATTCAACGAGGTGGGGACTTACGAGCCGTAAGACACGGATGCCCGAGTCCCCAGAACGTCACGGCCTTGATGGTGGGCTCGTATTCGAACAGATCGAACACGGCTCGATAACGCTGCGCCTGTGCGCGCATCACGTCGTTCGGCACCGGATGACCGAGGTCGGGAAGACACGCACGCGGATTGCTCCAGCATTCGCCGGAATCCGTATAGAGGCCGCTGGACACGAAGGGCGCGGCGAAGGTCGCGGTCATCGGACCGACCGCCGACGATCCGTTGGCGCTGCTGGCCGGCTACAGTTTCCCGGTGCATCTGATCAACTCCGGCGGGCAGTCGGTCGCGTCGATCAGCACGCCTCTGAAGGCGCTGCGCGCGCTGCTCGGCGATGAGCGGGTGATTCACGCACGCGGCTGCGACATCATCGCGGAGCGCCGTGCCGGCGCGCCGGTGTTCCCCGGCGAATTGAAGGCCTTCGCCCGCGTGCCGCTGGCGGCGGGCGCCTGCGCACAGGTTCGCGTGCGCATGCCGGTCGACATGCTCAACTTCACCGACGGGCGAGGGGAGCGTATCGTAGAGCCGGGCGACTTCGATCTGATGATCGGCAGCTCGAGCCGCGACATCCTGCTGAGCGACACGGTGACGGTCACCGGCAACGCGGTGCGAACGCCCGAACGCGACTGGCGCATGGTGAGCGAGGTCGAGGTCCTGTCGTAACCCGCATGTCGGGAATGCGTGCAGCCGGGGGCGGCTGCATGCCATGTATTTGTTGTCATACTCGGAACAAGTGGAATATCAGATGTCGTACGCAATCTATCCCAGCCTCTCAGGCAAAACGGTTGTCATCACCGGCGGCGGCAGCGGCATCGGCGCCGCGATGGTCGAAGCATTCGCACAGCAGGGTGCGCGAGTTTTCTTCATCGACATCGCCGAGGACGATTCGCTCGCGTTGCAGGAATCGCTGCGCGACGCTGCGCATCCGCCGTTGTTCCGTCGCTGCGATCTGCGCAGTGTCGATGCGATCCAAAGCACGTTCGCCGAGATCGCCGAGATCGCCGGGCCGATCGAGGTGCTCGTCAACAACGCGGGCAATGACGACCGGCACGAAGTCGACGCCATCACGTCGACCTATTGGGACGACCGCATGGCCGTGAATCTGCGGCACCAGTTCTTTTGCGCGCAGGCCGCGGCGGCCGGCATGCGCAAGATCGGTCGCGGCGTGATCCTGAATCTGGGCTCGGTCTCCTGGCATCTCGCGTTGCCGAAACTCGCGATCTACATGAGCGCGAAGGCCGGTATCGAAGGGCTGACCCGAGGTCTCGCGCGTGATCTCGGCGACGCCGGCATTCGCGTGAACTGCATCATCCCCGGCGCGGTTAAAACCCCGCGTCAGATGCAGCTCTGGCAGTCACCCGAGAGCGAAGCGAAGGTCGTCGCGAGCCAATGCCTGCGCTTGCGCATCGAGCCCGAGCATGTCGCCCGCATGGCCTTGTTCCTTGCGTCCGACGATGCGTCCCGCTGCTCCGGTCGCGATTATTTCGTCGATGCCGGGTGGTACGGAGAATGAAAGTCGCCTCCCCGCGTGCGTATGGCCGGTCAATGCCGAACCGGGCGAAGGCTCGCTGTGGCAGGCCGCGGAAAACGCGGTTTATTTCGTCGACATCAAGGGCCGCAATATCGGTATCAACAACGGTACTTATGCGCTCGGTGCATGTCTGCTGGTCAGTTGCGTGCTGATCCTGCTCGTGCCGCGTAGCATGTTGACAAGAGCGGCGTCGGCCAACGACAGCAAGTCCGGCGCACAGACGGCGCGTGCCGCGGGCACGCAAGCGATTTAACCCTCCCCATGACCGAGAGACAAGCATCATGTCAGCATCCACACCGCGCCGGCTGAGAAGCCAGGAATGGTTCGACGACCCATCGCACGGCGATGCTTTCCGGCAGACCTATCTGAGCGAGCCCGGCGCGGAAAATACGTTCGAGGCCCGCGCAATCGTGTTCGACGGTCCTGAGGACTACCACGCGCGCATCAACGACCCGTCGCTCGAAATCGACCAGCACTGTATTCTGGTGATTCGCGGCGCGGGCACCGTGGGCTATCCGGGCAGCGCCGAAGTGGTGAACATGGCGCCGCCGGCGGAGCTCGTGCGGCAGGGCATCACGTCGTTGCCGACGCTCGGCGACGGACGGCAAAGCGGCACATCCGCGAGCCCGTCGATTCTCAACATGTCGCCCGAGGCGGCGGTTGGCGGCGGACTCTCGCTGTTGCGCACGAATGACCGCATCCGCGTGGACCTGAATGCGCGCAGCGTCAACGTGCTGGTCGACGAGGACGAACTCGCGCGGCGCCGTGAAACGGCGAGCTTCGCGATTCCGCCGGCGCAGACGCCATGGCAGGAACTGTACCGCCAGACAGTGGGCCAGCTCTCGACCGGCGGCTGCCTCGAACCGGCGACGCTCTATCTGAAGGTGATTGCCGAGCGTGGCAATCCGAGGCATTCGCACTGACGTGCAGGTTGCAGGGCCGGGCTCAGATTGCAGATCGAGCCCGGCCCTCCTGGTCTTCCAACTTTCCTGAAGAAATCTATTCCCATGTCCGCAACTACTCAATCCAGTTTCCTCCCGGACGATCTTGGCCAGGCGCTGCTCGTGGGGCGCGTGTGGCGCAAGACTGACCAGCATGAAGGCCCGTGCGTGGTCGTCGTGCGTGGCGGCGAGGTGTTCGACATCACCGCAACCGTGCCGACGACGGCAGACCTGTTCGATCGCGAGAACGCCGCGCAGGTCGCGCGTACTGCGCCTGGCGTGTCGCTTGGCGCCGTCGCGCAGCTGATCGCGTCCAACCTGCCCGGCGCCGCCGTGCCGGCCGCGCGATTGCTCGCGCCGTGCGACATTCAGGCGATCAAGGCGTGCGGTGTCACGTTCGCCGTGAGCCTGATCGAACGCGTCATCGAAGAGCAGGCGGGCGGCGATCCGGCGAAGGCGAAGGAAGTCCGCGAGACCATCGCTTCGATGATCGGTACGGACCTGTCGAAAATCGAGCCGGGCTCGGACGCCGCGCTGAAGCTGAAGGCCGAACTCGAGCGGCGCGGTGCGTGGTCGCAATACATGGAAGTGGGCATTGGCCCGGACGCGGAAGTGTTCTCGAAGTCGCAGCCGATGTCGGCGGTCGGTTTCGGCGCTGACGTAGGGCTGCTCGCGGCTTCGACCTGGAACAATCCGGAGCCGGAGATCGTACTGGCGGTGAACAGCCGCGGCGAGATCGTCGGCGCGACGCTCGGCAACGACGTCAACCTGCGCGATATCGAAGGCCGCTCGGCGCTGCTGCTGGGCAAGTGCAAGGACAACAACGGCTCGTGCGCGATCGGCCCGTTCGTGCGCCTGTTCGACGAGAGCTTCTCGCTCGACTCGGTGCGCAACGCCAGTGTCGCGCTGCGCGTGGAAGGTGCCGACGACGACTTCGTGCTCGAGGGCGTGAGCCATATGAGCGAAATCAGCCGCGATCCGGCGGACCTGGTTGCGCAAACATGGGGACGGCATCATCAGTATCCGGACGGTTTCATGCTGTTCCTCGGCACGATGTTCTCGCCGATCAAGGACCGCGACGCCGCTGGCGCGGGATTCACGCATCACCTGGGCGGCCTGGTGACGATTTCGACGCCGCAACTGGGCGCGCTGACCAACACGGTCCGGCTGAGCACCGAGATCGAACCGTGGACGTTTGGTGTGCGCGCGCTTTATCAGAATCTGGCCGCCCGCGGCCTGCTTGCCTCGGCCTGATCGGTCTGAGTGTATTGAGCGTATTGAGCGGCTGTCGCGTCACGCGCAGCCCACATGCATTTCCAGTCGCCTCCGCCGCGGCCTGACGATCAGGTGGTTCCGGCGGAGGCTTCATTCTGTATCGACCGGAGAGAGACCATGAGCCAGTTTGCAAACTACATCGACGGACAGTGGGTAGAAGGTGCGAGCGTGTCCCGCAACGTCAATCCGTCCAACCTCGACGACGTGATCGGCGAGTTCGCCCAAGCCGACGCCGAGCAGACGCAACGCGCGATCAGCGCCGCGCGCAAGGCGTTCGCGCGATGGTCGTTGTCCACGCCGCAACAGCGCTTCGACCTGCTCGACCAGGTGGGCAGCGCGATCCTCGCGCGCAAGGCCGAGCTGGGCCGGCTGCTCGCGCGTGAAGAGGGCAAGACGCTGCCCGAGGCGATTGGCGAAGTGGGCCGCGCAGGGCAGATCTTCAAGTTCTTCGCGGGCGAAGCGCTGCGCGTGGGTGGTGAAATCGTGCCGTCCGTGCGCCCGGGTATGACTGTGGAAGTGACCCGGGAGCCGCTCGGTGTGATCGGGCTCATTACGCCGTGGAATTTCCCCATCGCGATTCCGGCCTGGAAGATTGCACCGGCGCTTGCGTTCGGGAACACCGTGGTCGTCAAACCGGCTGACCTCGTTCCGGCCAGCACGTGGGAGCTCGTCAAGATCATCGCCGAGGCGGGCGCGCCGGCGGGCGTCATCAACCTCGTCATGGGACGGGGCGCCGTGGTTGGCGAAGCGCTGGTTTCTTCGCCGGATGTCGACGCCGTGAGCTTCACCGGTTCGGTCGCGACCGGTCATGCGATCGGCGCGAAATGTTTCGCCTCTGGCAAGAAGTTCCAGCTGGAGATGGGCGGCAAGAACCCGATGGTGGTGCTCGACGACGCCGACCTCGACGTCGCGGTCGAGGCGTGCATCAACGGTGCGTTCTATTCGACGGGGCAGCGTTGCACGGCGTCGAGCCGCTTCATCGTGACCGAAGGTATTTACGACCGGTTCATCGACGGTATGAAAACGCGCATGCGTGCGTTGAAGGTGGGCGATGCGCTGGCTGACGGCACTCACATTGGGCCGGTCGTCGACGACAAACAACTTCAGCAGGACGAACGATATCTCGCCATCGCGCGCGAAGAGGGCGGCACGGTCTTCGGCGGGGAGCGGGTCGAACGCGACACGCGCGGCTACTTCCTCGCGCCGGCGCTGGTCACCGACACGACCCCGGTCATGCGCATCAACCGGGAAGAAGTGTTCGGCCCGGTAGCCTCGGTCATCAAGGTCAAGGACTACAACGAGGCGCTCGCGGTTGCCAACGACACGGAATTCGGGCTCTCAGCAGGCATCTGCACGACGTCGCTGAAATACTCGAACCACTTCCGCCGTCATGCGCAGGCCGGCATGGTGATGGTGAACACGCCGACCGCGGGCGTGGATTATCACGTGCCGTTTGGTGGGCGCAAGGGTTCGAGCTACGGTCCGCGCGAGCAAGGCAGCTATGCCCGTGAGTTTTACACGACGGTCAAGACAGCGTATGTGAGTCCGGGCGTGGTTTGATGTCGAGGGAGTAGCAAGATTGGGCGATGACGAAGGCAAGACCGATTTGTCATGGTCATCGCTTAGCGGCGGTTGATAGAAATTCGTCGGCGTTCCGAGCAACACCGCGTTGTCCAACGACGATACCCGCGTGAACAGTCGACGGCGAATGGCGACGCAGGCCAGGCGGACGGCTAGAAAAGAGGAATAAAAAAAGCGCCCGCCCACGGAAGGCTGGGCGAAGCCGCCGGGAATCCGGGGCGGAGGTTCTGATATGAAACTGGCCCGCGATCGCGGGCCAGTGACTTGAACCAGCCGGGCGCAGCACGGGCGAGCGCTCCAGCAAAGCGACCGCTTGAAGCCGGCAGGCTTACTCGGCTGCTGCGTGACCTTGTTGCGACGAACCGCTGGCGATGCCGCCTACTGCGCTGTTCTGGGCGGCAACGCGTGCTTCAGCAGCCTGGATGTTCGCCGGATATTCGTTCGGGTTCGAACGTGCCGGGTTGTAGCCAGCCTTTTCGATCTGAATCAGTTCTTCGCGCACTTGCGCACGGGTCACGGATTGGTTCGACTGGGCGAAAACGGCAACCGGAGCAGCAAGGGTAGCGGCGATAACAACGGCTTGGATGAGCGACTTCATGGTTACTACCTCCAGAGATTTGTCTTGTTTGGGCTGCAAACTCGTTTGTTTGCGCCAGTGAGGACAGTCTAGGAGGATGAGAAACCAGGGTAAATACCTAATCTATGAAATCACTGTTTCGGAAACTAAAACAATCTGATTACGAATGCCATGTGTCGTGCGAGCTGATGCAAGTATCGCAAATATTGGGATTTTCGGTGGTGGGCTCGCCCCTGCATCACGACACGCAATCGAGCAATCGCCTCGGGCCGACGCACTACGATCCGAGTTTTTCCATCAGAAAGTCGACGAAACTGCGCACGCGCGACGACAGATGCCGCGCATGCGGATAGAGCAGGACGAACGGTCGCGAGCAACCGCCATAAGGAATCAACAGTTCGTGAAGCGTTCCTTCGGCAATGTCTTTGTCGACGATGAACCGATAGGTCTGAAAAAGACCCGCCCCATGACGCGCCAGGGTCACCCCGCCAAGTACATCACCCGACGACCCGTAGCCGCCGCGCGTCATCATCTCAGCCACCTCGCCTTCAAGGTTGAACAGCCACGGGAGATTGCGGCCGCTGCTCGGCAACGCATACTGGATACAGTCGTGATTGATCAGGTCGTCCGGCGTTTTCAGTTTGCCGGCGCTGCGCAGATAAGCTGGCGAGGCGACGACCACCAGTTCCGCATCCTCGATATTTCGCGCGATCAGTCCGGAGTCTCCCGGCGCACGTCCGCGAATGGCCAGGTCGAAGCCTTCTTCCGCGAAGTCGATGTTGCGATTGCTGAGATGCGCTTCGACCGTGACCCCGGGATAACGTGCACGAAATTCCGCAAGCAGCGGAAGCACACGGTAGTGGCCATAAGGCGTCGGCATGCTGATCCGCAGCACGCCGGTGGGGGTCGTCTGCTGACCGGTGGCTTCGCGCTCAGCCTCGGCAAGCTGATTCAGCGCCAGCCGGCATTGTTCGAAGTATCGCCTTCCTGCATCGGTCAGGCGGATCTGTCTTGTCGTCCGCACGAACAAGCGGACCCCGAGGCGCGTTTCCAGACGCGCGACCGAACGACTGACCGCGGCCGGCGTGACGCTCGCGGCGTTCGCGGCCACGGTGAAACTCTCCAGTTCGGCGGCGAGACAGAACAGTTCGATACTGCCCAGAAGAACATCTTCAAATTGACGCTGCATGGTTTCTCGATGACCTGCTTTATTGCGCTTTCCTGGTCGGGCAAAAAGGCACCTCGATCAACCATAGAGTGAACGCAACGGCCGGCGCGGTCGCCTTCGGTGCGCAACCAGGGTTTATGTACGATATCAGGACTATATTGTAGTGAGCATTGGTGAGGGATAGAGATGACAGACAATCGTACGTTGCTGCATTTGCTGGGTGTCGAAAAACCGATCATTCAGGCGCCAATGGCCGGTGTCAGCACGCCCGCACTGGCCGCGGCCGTCTCCAATGCCGGCGGCGTCGGCTCACTGGGCGTCGGGGCGATGAACGCCGAGGGAGCCCGCAAGATCATCAAAGAGACACGCGCATTGACGGGCAAGCCGTTCAACATCAACGTCTTCTGCCATCAACCCGCGCAAGCTGACGAGGCGGTCGAGCGGCAATGGTTGAAGTGGCTTGCGCCATATTTCGAAAAATACGGCGCAACGCCGCCGGCATCACTGTCGGAGATCTACACGAGCTTCGTTGCGGACCCGGCCATGCTGAAGGTTTTTCTCGAGGAGAAGCCGGCGATCGTCAGTTTCCATTTCGGTTTGCCTTCTGACGATGTGATTGCCGAACTGAGAAAGGCGGGCATCAAGCTGCTCGCCAGTGCAACGGACCTGGATGAGGCTGCGCAAGTCGCCGCGGCGGGAGTCGATGCGATTGTCGCGCAAGGTATAGAGGCCGGCGGGCATCGCGGCGTTTTCGATCCGGACGCAGCCGATGACGGGTTGGGCGTGTTTGCGCTGACGCGTCTGCTGGTCAGGGAATTCCACCTGCCGGTGATCGCTGCCGGCGGCATCATGGATGGCGCCGGGATCGCCGCGGCGCTCGCGCTTGGTGCTCAAGCCGCCCAGCTGGGTACTGCTTTTGTCGTCTGTCCGGAAACGTCGATCGACGACGGTTATCGTCGCGCGATGCTTGGAGAAGCAGCTCGCCGGACGACTTTTACCGCGGCGATCTCCGGGCGCGTGGCGAGAAGCATGGTGAACCGTTTCACTGCACTCGGCAGCGACGCGCGCTCGCCGAAGCCGCCCGCGTATCCGATCGCGTACGATGCCGGGAAGGCGCTTCATGCTGCAGCGAAGGCCACAGGTGAGTTCGGCTATGGCGCGCAGTGGGCCGGGCAGGCAGCCGCGCTGGCGAGGTCGTTGCCCGCAGCAGAGCTGGTTGCCCAACTGGAGCGCGAACTGAAGGAGAGCATCAGGCAACTGCAGCAGTTCGCGGGCTAGCGGCTCGACCGATCAATGCGGTTGCGCATTGCAGTCGAATGAGCACGCACGGGAAGGACGACCACAATGCGCCCTTGTCCATTCGACGAAGACCTTTCGGCCCGAATCACAGCGCACGTGTCGACGTTCAACCCGGCTTCAGGCCACGCTGCTTGCGATAGGCTTCGACCGGCAATCCGCCCCAGCCCCAGTTCTCGGTGTTCACCTCCTGAATGACAACAAAGGTCGATTCAAGCGGTTTGTTCAGCACGTCGAGCAATAATTGACTGGCGCCTTTGATGAGCGCGGCTTTCTCGTCGGCAGTGACGGCATCGTTGCCGGGCTTGGTGCCCTCACGGGTCACCTGAATTGTGACGATAGGCATGTGATCCTCCGAAAACCTGGGTTAATGTCAAGGGCGCCAGCCAGCGGCGCCCGAGTGTGATCAGTGGCCGGCGCTCTGTCCGCCGTCGACGTGCAGGATTTCGCCCGTGATGAACGGTGCGGCATCGAGGAACAGGATCGCGTTGACGATATCGCTCATCTCGCCCATGTGGCCCATCGGATGAAGGGCGCCCAGCGCTGCGTGGGTTTCCGGCGCATGCATCGGCGACTTGATGATCCCCGGCGAAACCGCATTCGCACGAATACCTTTCTTGGCGTACTCGATCGCCAGCGACTTCGTGGCGGCGTTCAGGCCGCCCTTGGTCAGGGAAGCCAACACGGAAGGCACACCGTCGATAGCATGGTCGGCGAGGGTAGTGGTCACGCTAACCACGTGACCCCTCGAATGCTTCTCCATTTCTGCGATGGCGAGTTGCGTGACGTAGTAGAAGCCCGCGACATTCACACTCATCACCGCAGCGTAGTCTTCAGCGGTGTACTGGGTAAAGGGCTTTGCAACAAAGATGCCGGCGTTGTTCACCAGCGTGTCGATCTGGCCAAACTTTGCAACACCTTCGGAAATGACACGTTTGGCGGTGGTCGGGTCGCCAATATCGCCGGCGACGGTCAGGATGTTCGGATCGTCCGATGGTTTGATCGAACGTGCGGTTGCGACGACGCGGTAATCGAGCTTTCGAAACGCCTTTACTACCTCGGCGCCAATGCCTTGCGATGCGCCGGTTACGACGACGACTTTTTGTGACGTGCTCATGATTGAAGCTCCAGATGAGTTGCTTGGGTTCAGATGCGGATCGGACTAAGGCTCCGATGGGTATGAAATCTAGGCGCATTGGCGCTGGATTCGAATACCCGCCATGGACAAACAGTCGTGCGTGCCAGTTACAAATGCGTGGTGGGGCGGATGCGTCGGTCGGTCAACCGTGGCGGGGCAAACGTCTGGAGAATCGAAGGCGCGCTCGATTCATATTGCGCCGGGATGGGCTGACCGTGCTGGACATTGGTCATTGATGCCGGCATCGGTTAGCGCTTTTTGCGTTGCTGCGATTGCGGATACGGAGGGTGCGTTTTGTCGTTGACACCTGCGTAAAGACTGGACCGGGTTGTCAGGAAATTTTGTTGGCAATGCGAATCAATGCAGATCGACAGGGCAGTAAAAGCATTCGAAGTACTCGACCTCGCGCCGAAGTCTGACCATATTCAGAGCATGTTGGACTACGCGCGCAAGAACTTGAACCGACCGTTGGCCATCGAAGATAGCCAGTGACAGAAGAGGTCTATCCCCCGCTTTCCTGGCGCACTGTCGAGAGGATGAAAAAAATATTTCACAAATCGGGTTGACCGATAGGATTTCCCCATTCGGACATCTTCGGATCAAAGCTCGTTTGCCAGCTCCCCGAAGCTTTTCGCAGGCTACACCGCCCGTCACACCATGGGAGTGGGTTTTACCAGAAGTGGCTAGTCTAACCGCAAGGAGGACGGTCACCACGGTAGGTTTGACGGTCGTGGGCGCGAGTGGCGGCCGTCGGAACGCGAACTGATGGAAATCTATGGCGTCGGCCGGCCGGCTGTCAGAGAGGCGTTACAGACGCTCGAACGTTCGGGCATCGTCGAGATCGTGCACGGCGAACGGGCGCGAGTCGTCGTGCCCACGGCGGACCGGCTAATCGGACAGATCGCCGGCGGCGCCATGCATCTGTTGCGCACGCATCCTGACATGCTGGAGCATCTGAAGCACGCGCGCCTGTTTCTGGAGACGGGCACCGCACGCATGGCCGCCGAACGTGCAACCGAAGAGGATGTCGCGCGGCTGCAATTGAGCGTGGCCCAGCACCGGGCATCGATGGTCAATCTCGAAGAGTTCATCGAGCGCGACATGGCGTTTCATCGCGAGATCGCAAAGATCAGCGGCAATCCGATTTTTCCGTCGATCGTCGAATCGTTGTTTCGCTGGGCCGGCGAATACTATCGGCCGCTTGTGCGCGCGCCCGGCGCCGAGGAACTGACGCTTTCAGAGCATCAGCGTATCGTCGATGCGATCGCCAAACACGACGGCGACGAAGCCGCGAAAGCGATGCGCGCGCATCTGACGCGCGCCAACGAGTTATATCGCACGTTGAGCACGTAATTCTGCCACGGGGCAGGAGCAAGCTGTTCTCCCGTTAGCTCGTCGGCTCGTGAGCGAAAAGAACTTTTCGCGCTGCGGCGAGCGTTCGTCAAGGCTTTGCGCTCATGCGCCCATTCGAGCCTGGCCTGCGTAATACCGTTCTCGTACCCCACGCCGCCAAAGCATCGTCTGCCTATCGGAACCGCTCCGGACGAAACGCATGCGGGTCGGTGAACGGCGTGGCGCCCGTCATCATTTCCGCCAGCAAACGACCTGTGACAGGTCCGAGCGTCAAGCCGTGATGGTTATGTCCGAACGAGAACCAGAGGCCGCGATGCCGGGGCGCGCGCCCGATCACAGGCCGCATGTCGGGCGTGCAAGGACGCAGCCCGAGCCAGGGCGACTTGTCCAGACGCTCGCCAAGACCGAATACAGGTTTGGCGATGCGTTCTGCGCGATCGAGTTGAATCGTCGTCGGCGCGGCTTCGCGCCTCGCAATTTCGACGCCGGTGGTCAGCCGCAAGCCGCCTCGCATCGGCGCGATCACGTAGCCTTCCTCCGTGTCGACCACCGGCACGGACAAGATCGTCTGCGTGGGCCGATAGTGCATGTGGTAGCCGCGTTTCGCGCGCAACGGAATGCGATAACCGAGTGGCCCGAATACGGTGTCCGACCACGGTCCGAGCGCGACTACCACCTCCTTCGCGCTGATTTCTCCATGGCCGGTCTGAACGGTCCACGCATCGTCCCGCGCACGCAGCGTGACGGCGTCGCCAGTCAGCAGCGTGCCGCCGGTCTGTTCAAACAGACGCGCATAGCCCTTGGTGAGCGCACCCGGATCGGAGATGCTCTTCGGATCCTGCCAATGCAGCGCACCGCAAAACCCCTGTCCAATGCCCGGTTCTTGCGCGCGCAGCGCCGTGGCATCGAGCTGCGTGATGCGCAGACCGTGTTTGCGCACGGCAGTTTCGGCGACCATTGTTTGATGGTCCAACTCGCTTTGCGTGCGAAATGCTTCGATCCAGCCGCCGTCGTGCGCGAGCCGTTCAAGACCCGCGCGCGCGATCAGCGCATCGTGTTCAGCGACGCTTTGCCGGATCAACGGCAACATATCGCGCGCCGCGAGCGCCAGCCGCTCGGGCGACGACTCCCACCAGAAACGGCCAAGCCACGCGGCGAATACGGGGAGCGCCCGGTAGTCCCAGTAGAGGTCGGTCGATTGATTGCGCGCGTAGCGCAGCAGCCTGCCAGGACGGCGCGGAAAGCCGTACGGCACGATGGACGAACTCTCGATCAGGCCCGCGTTGCCGAAACTGGTCTCCTCGCCAGGTCCGCGCCGATCGACCAGCGCGACGCGTCGTCCGCGATCCTGCAAATGCAGGGCGGCCGACACGCCGACAATACCGGCACCCAATACGATTACATCGAAATCCATAGACTGGCTCTGTTCCCCGCACCGTTTCTTGCGGCATGGATCTGCTGCTCCCGGGCCCGGGAGCCGCTTACTTCGCGATGATGTCGCGCTTGAAATACTTCATCGACAGATTGCTCAGTGTGCCGTCTTTCTTCAGCGCGTCGAGCGCGGCGTCGATCTTGCCGCCCAGCGCCTTGTCGCCCTTGCGCAGCCCGAAGCCGGTGCCTTCGCCGAGGGTCGCCGGATCTTTCAGCGGTTCGCCGACGATCACATAGTCACGTCCGGCCGGCTTGTCGAGAAAGCCTTCCTGGGCCGTCTGCGCTTCCTGCACCGCGGCGTCCAGGCGCCCCGCCGTGAGATCGGCATAAACCTGATCCTGGTCCTGATACGACACGATCGACACGCCCGCATTCGCCCAGTGCTGCTTGAGGAAGTCTTCCTGCGACGACCCTTGCAGGACGCCGACGCGCTTGCCCTGCAGGCTCTTGACGTCGGGCAGCAGCGGCGAGCCGTGCTTGACGACCATCACGATAGGCACGACGTAGATCGGCGGTGTGAAGTCGATACTTTGTTTGCGCTTCGCCGTGATGTTCATCGCCGAATTGATGACGTCGAACTTGCGTGCCTGCAATGCCGGAATCAGGCCGTCGAACGAGTTTTCCACCCACACGCACTTCACGCCCATCTTCGCGCAGACGGCATTGCCGACATCGATGTCGAAGCCCTGCAACTGGCCGGTCGGCGACTTGCTCTCGAACGGCGGATACGCGGCCTCAATACCAAAACGCAAGCTGCCGGCGGTTTCGGCGTAGGCTGCGCCGGTCATGCCGACCAGCGCGGCAGCAAGGCAAACAGAAAGCGAGAGCTTGAGATTCATGATGGGTCCGGGCGTAGTTGAGATCGCTAGAAAGGGGCCAAATGAAACAGCATGAGGTCTCCGCGGAGCCATGGCATGGACGCTGCCCTGTCGCTGTTCTGGAACATGAGTCTATTCTGGACCAGGATAATTGCAAAGCTTTTCAAAAAAAATAATCCAGACTGGACTTTAAATTTAGAATTGAACCCACGCCGGACCTCTGGCACCGACCTGGAGAGCAGACACATGAGCCACAGCGACACGACCACCCCGCTAATCGTCCAGCAGGACGCCGTACGCAACGCGCTGCCTGAACTGGATGTGCGCCGCGCATTGACGGAGATGTTCCGCGCGCTCCACAGCGATCATGCGGTGCAACCGCCGCAAAGCCTCACGCTGTTTCCCGCGAACGCGGGCGACTTCATTACGTACCTTGGCGCGATTGCCGACGCCAAGGTGTTCGGCGCGAAGATGTCGCCGTACATCGTCACGGGTGCGAAGCCGATCATCACCGCATGGACGGCGTTGATGTCGATGGAGACCGGCCAGCCGCTGATGTGGTGCGATGCGGGGCTGCTCACCGTCGAGCGTACCGCCGGCGCCACCGCGCTCGCGGTCGAACATCTCGCGGCACCCGGCGCGCGCCGGCTCGCGATCGTCGGCGCCGGCGCGGTGGCCCAGGCGCATCTGCGCCATATTGCGCCGCTGCGGCCCTGGGATTCGATCCAGGTTTTCTCGCCCAGGCTCCACGGCAGCACGGCGCAGCGTGCCGCCGTCATCGCGCTGGACCCGCGCGTGAGCGTCAGCGCGACGCTCGAAGACTGCGTGCGCGAGGCGGATGTGGTGGCGTTGTGCACCTCATCAGGCACACCGGTGCTGGCCGAAGGCATGTTGACGAAGCCCGCGCTGATCACGTCGATCAGCACCAACGTTGCGAACGCGCACGAAATCCCGCCGGCTTGGCTGCGAGAGATGGATGTGTATTGCGACTACCGGCGCACCACGCCCGCCAGCGCCGGAGAAATGAAGCTGGCGGCAGATCTGCACGGATGGTCCGCGCAGACCGTGGTGGCGGATCTCCCCGAGCTGGTGGGCGGCAACGCGGACCGGCCGTCGTACCAGCGACACGCTTTCTTCCGTTCGATCGGACTCGGACTGGAAGACGTCGCGATCGCGTATGAGCTGTATCGATATCTGACCACTCGACACCCCGTGGCAAAATAGTCCGGACCAATGGGGATGACGGCATATCGGGTAGCTCATGCTGGACCTTGCCGTCACCCTGGAACCTCTCCTATCTCCATGCGAAAGACAAAATCCACACCGGCCCGCCGGCTGCTGCTCGAACGCTATAGCCGTGTCGCCGACGGTATCGCGCTGCTGTTTTTTCCGTACGTCGAGATCGTCATTCACGACCTGCACAGCCAGACTATCGCGTACATCGCCAATAATCTGTCGAAGCGGGAACTAGGCGACGAATCGGCGCTGGAAGAAATCGATCATGTCGAGCAGCCTGGCACGATCGGTCCATACGAGAAGATCAACTGGGACGGCCGGCGCATGCGCTGTGTCAGCACGGTGTTGTTCGACGACGCCGGCGTGGCCTCGGGCATGATGTGCGTTAACTACAATATCGCCGTCTTCGAAGAAGTGAAGCACGTGATCGATCTCGTGATTTCCGGTGTCGGCGTGGTGAAGCAACCGGAGGAACTGTTCAAGGACGACTGGCAGGAACGGATCAACACGTTCCTGCACGCGTGGCTTCAGGAACGCCAGTTGGCGCTCAACTCGCTGACGCGCGATCATCGGCGCGAACTCGTCGCGGCGCTGTGGGCGGAGGGTGCGTTCAAGGGCAAGAGCGCGGCGAATTACGTCGCGAACGTGTTGGGGATGGGACGCGCGACGGTCTATCAGCACATCAGGGATTTGCGCGACACGGCGCAGTAGGGGCGGGCGCTGCGTCGCTGTCGCGGGGCCGCCGCCAAGCGGCGACCCGCGACCCGGCCCCTACGACACGTGATGAACCTCCTGCAGTCCAAAGACCGGCGTCGGAATCCCTTCCATGCGAGCCTTGAGTTGCAGCGACAGGTACTGCGAGTAATGGCGCGACTGATGCAGATTGCCGCCGTGAAACCACAGTGCCGGCTGCTGTGTGGGCTTCCACATGTTGCGCTGCTCGCCTTCCCATGGCCCCGGGTCTTTCGTCGTATTCGAGCCGAGCCCCCACACCTTGCCCACCTTGTCAGCGACCTCGCGCGAGATCAGCTCGGCGGCCCAGCCGTTCATCGAGCCATATCCGGTCGCGTACACGACCACGTCCGCTTCGAGTTCGCTGCCGTCGCTCAGCCGCACCGAGTGCTCTTCCAGTTCCACCACGTCGACGCCGCTTTTCAGCTTGATCTGGCCGTTAGCCACCAGCTCGGATGCGCCGACATCGATGTAGTACCCCGAGCCGCGCCGTAGATACTTCATGAAGAGTCCGGAATCGTCATCGCCGAAATCGAGCATGAAGCCGCTCTTTTCCAGCCGCGCGTAGAATTCGGCGTCGCGCTCCCTGATCGCGTTGAACACCGGAATCTGGAACTCGTGGAGTATCGCGTACGGAATCGATGCGAAGGTCAGATCGGCTTTCGACGTCGTCATGCCGGCCGCCACCGCGCGCTCTGAATACAGATCGCCGAGCGCCAATTCCATCAGCGAGTCCGACCTGACGATGTGAGTGGACGAGCGTTGGACCATCGTCACGTCGATGCCTGCTTCCCACAGCGCGGCGCAAATGTCGTGCGCCGAATTGTTCGCGCCGATCACGACGACCTTCTTGCCGCGATACCCATCCGGACCAGGATGTTTGGATGAATGGTGCTGCTCGCCCTTGAACACGTCCATGCCTTTGAAGTTCGGCAGGTTCGGCTTGCCTGACATGCCGGTGGCGAGCACGAGCTGTTTGGGCCGTAATGTGATGTTGCGGCCGTCGCGCTCGACTTCCACGATCCATTCGCCTTTCGCGGCCTCATAGCGCGCTGACTTGCAGATGGTCGACCCCCAGTAGTTCAGTTCCATCACCTTCGTGTACATCTCGAGCCAGTCGCCGATTTTGTCCTTCGGCGTGAAGACCGGCCAGTTGTCGGGGAAGGGCAGGTAGGGCATATGGTCGTACCAGACCGGATCGTGCAGGCAGAGCGTCTTGTAGCGGTTACGCCAGGCGTCGCCCGGCCTTGCGTTCCTATCGATGATGATGGTCGGCACGCCAAGCTGCCGCAGCCTCGCGCCCAGCCCAATCCCGCCTTGCCCGCCGCCGACGACCAGACAGTAGGGCTGCGACGAGTTGCCGAGCGCGTCGAGTTCGGCCTCGCGATTTTCTTTCCAGCTGGTCCGGTCGGGACGTGCACCGTGCTCGGCGCCCATCGGGCGCTTCGGTCCTTTAGGCTCTTCGTGGCCCTTGAGTTCGGCCATCGTCGTGAGCAGGGTCCAGATCTTGCCGTCCTTCAGGCGAATGAATCCTGTGCCGCGCGCCACTTCGGTTTCGAACGTGATCCAGCCCTGGGTCACGCCATTCGCATCGGTGGCCGGCTCTTCATTCTCCGCGAGCTTCAGCTTCGATGGCTTGATCGCGCCGAGTTGCGCATCCAGCATCGCGGCGATCTGCTCGCGGCTTTCCATTGTCTTGATGTTCCAGGTGAACGCGACCAGATCGCGCCAATAGCAATTGGGCTGGAACAGTTCGACGGCTGCCGCCGTGTCGCCGCGTCTCAGTGCGGCTTCGACTGTTTCAAGAACATTGGAGATCGGGCGGTTGAGGTTGTTTTCGGGCATGGTTGCTCCTCCATACAAAACGGATATCGGACTTCGATGGGAAACGCGGGTTCTGCGCCCGCTAAGGGAATCGATGAGGCGCTGCTAACACTTGTGCGGCGGCAGGATGCCCAGCTTTGCAATGCGCCGGTATAACGTCGCGCGTGACATGCCCAGCGCCGTCGCGGCCTGCTCCGTCCGCCACTTCGCTTCGCCCATGGCGCCAACAATGCGGTTGCGTTCGAGTGCATCGGTTTCGGACACTGCGGGCGTAGCCGGCGGCGCGGCGGTGTCGCGCGGCGCTCGTGCCGGCCGTTTGGGCATACGCGCGACGGGTGGTGGCCGTACGCGGGCAAACAGTGTCGAACCCGTGTCGTGCAGTCTGAGCGCGACGAGGCCGCGGCTCGCCTTGGCTTCGAACAGACGTTCCGCCGGGATGTCGAAAAGCTCGGCGACGTGGCGTGGCAACTGATTGAGCGCCGGCACGCATTCACGCGCGCGCCGGTTTGCGGCGATCGCGTTGCCGCACGCGTCGATGGCGATCAGGATTTCCGGCTGGGCTTCCACGTAGTGCCGATTGCGGTGCGCGAGCAGCACCCAGCAGTCCGTTGCCGCGTTGAGGAAGAAAGCGTCTTCGATCAGCAGTGCGCTCTGCCGCACGATATGGTTGACGAGACGCTGGCTCTCGCGCTCGTCGGGTGAGCGCACCGCCGAGGCGTCCAGCACGCCGAGCAACTCGCCGTGCAAGCCGAAGATCGGCGACGCGCTGCACGTCAACGTCGTGAACGACGCGCGGAAGTGATCGATTCTGTGCACGGTGATCGGTTCGGCATCGAGCAGCACCGATGCGACGCCGCAGGTGCCTTCTTCGCTCTCCGACCAGCACGAGCCGAGATAGAGACCGGCACGCTTGAACTCATGGCGGCGGTCGCGATCAACCCGATAGTCGATAGTCACGCCTTGCGCATCGGTGAGCATCACGCAGTAGTCAGCTTCGCGCACCATTTCATGCAGGCGCGAAAGACACTGGCCGGAGGCTCGCAGGAAGGTTTCTTCGCGATGCTGCACGTCGCGCAATTCGGGCACCGTGAGAATGCGCGGGCCGGCCGTCGCGCCGGGGTCGAGATGATACTGTTCGAGCGAGCGCCGGTACGACGACGCCAGCCTTTTGCCGTCGGCGCCGGGCCGCACGGTCCGCCCTTCGATGACGTTGCAGACGCGGTCGATATGTCGGGTTGACGGAACATACGGCATCACGAGCCTCCGGGCGAATTCAGCGCGAGCAGTGTGCAGGAGGCATTGTGCGCCACTTGTGGCACCGCATGTCTCCGATGCTGAAACGTATAGGACGTTTTTTAGCATGGGTGCTTCGGGAGATCACATTGCGGTGCACCATGACCGTGTTTGAGATTTTTTTCTCAACCACGTCTGTCGAGGACCTATGTTTGATGACGCTCGCCGACAAGCGCCGGGCGATGCCGAGCTGTCGAATGTCTCGCTTGCAAAGCACTCAGCGCGTTCAATAACGATTCCGGCTCGAAGTGCCTGCGGTAGTCCACATCGATGAACGCGAGCGCGACGGTGCCGTCGCGATCAAGCAGATACGTGGCGGGCAGCGGAACGAGCCAGGTGCCTGCCTTTCTGGTGGATGGCGGGGTGTAGCCAAGCGCCTCATAACCGGGGCGCAGGCCCACAGGAAGATCGAACGCGAGTCCATATGCGCGTGCGACCTTCATGTCGACGTCCCGCAACTCGGGAATCGGCATGGCGGCGCTGTGCGTCCCGACCTTGCACGGTGGCGCAATTGCAATTGCACTCGCGCCGAGCGCGAGTACCTGCTGATATGTCGCCGAAAACCCGGCGAGGCTTTCCTCCCCAAAGGAGCACCAGGCGCCTCTGAAAAAATGCAGCACGACAGGGCCCGCATCCAGCAGTTGCTCGAGCGCGACTTGCCGTCCGCTGGCATCGGCAAGCATGAAAACGGGCGCTCTTGCGCCGGCCCGCAGTGCGCTCGACGCTGCGACCATGGCAGCGGCAGCGGCCAGTTCAGCATCAGCGTCCGACTGCCTGCTGGCGCTTCTATCAACGACTGACATACCCACCTCCAACCAAGGCAATCGCCTCGATGGAATCAATTTATCCATTCCACTTGCGCAGCGGAAGGCGCAATATTGCATAGCGCTTATTCCAATGGAGAATCATGATGGACCGGCTTGCGGCAATCGAGATTTTCATACGGGTCGTGGATACCGGCTCGTTCTCGGCCACGGCGCGGCACTACGAAGTCGGCCAGCCCGCCGTATCGAAGGCGATTGCACAGCTCGAAGAGTGGCTGGGCGTCAAGCTGCTGCTTAGGTCTACGCGCGCGCTCACGCCAACCGAGGCCGGCCAGAACTTTTATCTGCGCGCGAAGCGGGCTGTCGAAGAGGCCGACGAAGCCGTGCTCGCCGCGCGCGGGTCGGCGTCCGGTCTGTCGGGCAAGCTGCGGGTGTCCGCCGCGGTCTGTTTCGCGCGACTCCATATCGTGCCGCGCCTACCCGCATTCCTCGAAGAACACCCGGACCTCGAACTCGAACTCGTGCTGGACGACCGCACGATCGACCTCGTCAACGAAGGGATCGACATCGCGTTGCGCATGGGCGCGTTGCCCGATTCCAGCATGACCGCGCGCAAGATCGCCGAGGCTCGGCGCCGTGTCATCGCGACGCCTGAGTACTTCGAGCGTCACGGCACGCCCCGCGAACCGGCCGACCTGCTCGCGCATCGTGCTGTCATCTACACGCGCGACGGGGGAGGGGAAGACTATAAGTTCCGCAAGGACACCGCGGAAATTTCAATCAAGATGCAAGGACGCGTGAAGATTACTGCAACGGAAGGCGTGCGCGCAGCCGTGATCGCCGGTATCGGTCTGAGCGTCGTGTCCGAATGGGCGTTCACGCCGGAACTGAAGTCCGGCGTTGTCATGTCCGCAATGGACGACTGGGAGCTTCCACCTGTCAACCTGTCGGCCGTGTATCCCACCGGGCGGCTGGCGAGTACGAAGGCACGGGAGTTCACTGCGTTCGTCGAACAGTGCGTGACGAGCTGAACCCGACTAGTAGCGAAACTCGCGTTCATGTCTTGCCGCGAAGTCATCCCGTACTGCGGGTTTGCGGCCCGTAGTCGCTTCGCACCCGTTGCGAGAATCTTGCGTTTTCTGGTGCTCGCATCAGTACGCCGAAAATTGACGAACGCGTTTGCCGGGACGATGGTCGTATCTCAGCTACACCGTCACGACGATCTTGCCGAACTGCGCATTGTTCTCCAGATAGCGATGCACTTCCACCATCTCATCGAACCTGAACGTGCGATCGATAACGGGTTTGAGTGCGCCACTCTCCAGACCCTTCAGGACATATTCCACGGCGGCCTTGCGGCGCGTTTCGTCGCCGCTGGTCAGCCAGATATTGTGGCCCTTGATGGTCAGCATTTTTGCGATCATCTCCAGCACCGGGATCGCTGTATTGCCCCCGGCCAGTGCGCCGTAGAGGTAAGCCGTGCCCTGGAAGGCGAGCGCCGTGATCAGCTTCGGGAAGTTCGGGCCGCCGACCGGGTCGAAAACGATGCGAGCGCCCTGGCCGCCTGTGATGCGCATGACTTCCTGCACCAGATCGACCTCATTCGTAGCAATCACGTGCGCCGCGCCCGCTTCAAGCAACTGCTGCTTCTTGGCCGAAGTGCGCGTCAATGCGATGGGTGTAGCGCCCGCGCAGGCGGCGATCTGGATCGCCGCAAGCCCCACGCTGCTCGAAGCCGCGGGAATCACGACGAAGTCGCCTTCGCCAACCTTGGCGTCCTCGATGAGCGGACCGTAGGCCGTTGTGAACATCATCCACACCGACGCGGCTTGCTCGAACGAAAGCGACGCCGGGTGCTTGATCACCGCATAGGACGGGATGGTGATGACTTCGCCGTAAGTGAAATACTGATTCTGCGAGAACGAAGGCATCACGCTGACCGCGTCACCCACCGCGATGCCGGTGACGTCAGCGCCAACCGCATCGACGATGCCGGCTGCCTCATACCCCAGCCCCGCCGGAAACCTGACCGGCTCGATATACACGTCGGTGCGCCACATCGACTCCGCGCGGTTGATGCCGATTGCCTTGACTTTGATGCGAACTTCGGAAGGTCCGGGTGCCGGGACATCCGTCTCGATGAATTCGAGGACGTCCGGGCCGCCGGCTTTTGCGAACTTGATCACGCGTGACATACGAGCCTCCTGAGTCAGAAATTGCGGGGTGAATGAAGGGTGAGGCTTTGAGTCACTCGGCCTCGGTGGGTTCAAGCGTAGGCGACCAGGCCGGGAAATCCGAGTAATGCTTTTCGTCGCCGCCCCAGAAGGCAGCGCGTACATACGGTGTAAGCGGCAGCTTGTGTTGCAGACGGTACGGCAGGTCCGGGTTCGACGAGAAGTGACGGCCAAACGCGACCAGGTCTGCATCGCCAGCGGCCACGATCGCTTCGGCGCTTGCACCGTCGAAACCGCCGGCGGCGATGATTGGACCGCTGAAATGCGGACGCAGATACTTCACGGCAACAGGCGGATGATCTTCGTGCAGCGTGTCGTCACCCTTGATGCGCGGCTCGATCACGTGCAGATAGGCCAGCTTGTAGCCGTCGAGCACTTGCGCCACGTAGCTGAAGGTTGCTTCCGGATTGCTGTCGGAGATGCCGCCCCATTGACCCGACGGTGAGATCCGTACGCCAACCCGGTCGGCGCCCCACACCGAGATCAGCGCTTCGACGGCTTCGCGCAGGAAGCGCACGCGATTCTCGATCGGGCCGCCGTATGCGTCGGTGCGCTTGTTGGTGCCGTCCTGGATGAACTGGTCGACCAGATAGCCGTTCGCGCCATGCAGTTCGACGCCATCGAAGCCGGCATCGAGCGCACGTTGGGCCGCGACGCGGAATTCTTCGATGATGCCGGGGATCTCTTCGATTTCGAGCGCACGGTGCGGCGAAGCCGGAACGAAACCGTCTTTGGTGAACGCCACGCCTTCGAACGGGACGACCGAGGGGGCCACCGGCGCGACGCCGCCCGTCATGTCGACGTGGCTTTGACGGCCGCCGTGGATGAGCTGCATGAAAGCGCGGCCGCCTTTGGCGTGAATGGCGTTGGCAATGGCCTTCCAGCCTTCCGTCTGACCGTCGTGATAGAAGCTGGCAGCGCCCAGATAAGAGCGGGCCGGTACCGAGATGCTGACGCCTTCGATGATTTCGAGGCCGCCTTCCGACGCGCGCTGGCCGTAGAAGTCGGCCATCATCGGGCTGGGGATGTCGCCGGGCTGGATGGTGCGCATGCGGGTCATCGGTGCAAGAACGACACGATGCGAAAGGGTATAAGCGCCGACCTTCTTCAGAGTGAACAGATGAGCCATGATCTTTCCTTTAACGGTACTGAGAGCTTGACGTCCGACTGGGGTGTCGATTCGTTGAAGTGGAATTTATCCATTCCGTACCGCTTCGATAAGACAGGTGAACGGGATATGAATCATTCCAATCGAGGATCAATCACGGCGCGAGAGCGGCCGCGAAGGCACCGGTTGCAGCTTGCTCGGGAAGCGGGGGCTGACAACGCGCGATAACCTGCGGCACGTTCGGTCTCAACCGCCGTTCGCCCCGCCCGGGTTCAGGACCGTTCTCCGCGCTGGCGGCTTCCACCTTCGCGCAGCATACCGTTCGAGGATTGGTACACTATCGATTCAAAACCAATCGGTAGTTGATAAAGAATTCGGCAAGCCAATCCCTCGCGTGCGTTTCCGGCCAGCAGACCACGGCCCACCGCCAGGACCACGCGTGGCGCACGAAACCTATTCACGCGCCCGTGCCGCCGCCCAGCGGCATTGGCTGTTTAAATCATCAAAGGTTGATCGAAGCATGGAACCCAAGTTCTACCGCGGCTGGCACCTCGCAAAATCGGACATGGAATACAAGGCGACAGAGTTCGAGTGGGCGCTGATCCGTTTTTACGAGTCGTTTTCGCGTTTCGTCCAGACGACCGGCATGATCACGATCGCCGCCGATGTCGATATCAAGTATCAGGAGCACGTGATCCTGCACGTGATCCGCATGCAGGATCGCCCGAAGAACAGCGCGACGATTGCCCGGCTGATGAATCGGGACGATATCCCGAACATTCAATACAGCCTGCGCAAGCTGGAGTCCGTCGGGCTGATCGAAAAGCTCAAGGACAAGAACAGCAAGACCTACTCGTACAAGGCGAGCGAACTCGGCGTCAAGCTCACTGACGAGTACTACAAGGTCCGGGAAGAGATATTGATCAAGCGCCTCGAGGAGATCGCCGATGTCGCCGAGAAGTTCGATCGCGGCGCGCGCTTCATGTCCCTCCTGACAGGCATCTATGAAGAGGCGGCGCGCGATTCGGCGACCATCACGCCGCAAACCGACGAGCCGCCGCCGAAGCCGAAAAGTTCACGCAAGTCGGCCTGAGCGGGGAGAAGCCGCCGGCACCCGCGCGGCACGCCGGCTCGCGCGAGCGCTACAGCGCCGGATGGCGTCGATGCCAGTCCGTGGCGTTCTGGAACGCGATGCCGGCGCGGCACAGCAGCGCCTCGGCGCCATGCGCGGCGACGAACTGGAAGCCGATCGGCATGCCGCTCGCGGTGAGTCCGCATGGCAGCGTGATCGCAGGATGACCGCTGGAGTTGAACGGCGCGCTGAACTGGATCAGGCGGGCGTTGAGTTCCGGATCCTGAGCGAGTGCGCCGAGTTGCTCGTGGGTCGGCGCGGCGAACGGCTGCACGGGCACGATCAGAAGATCGATCCGCGCCATCAGGTGGTTGATTTTTCCGCGCAGCGCGGCGCGGTTCAGCAGGACCTGTTGATACTGCGTCCCGCTGGTTTCACGCCCAATCTCGATGAGGCGGGTGAGCGCAGGCCCATAATCCGCTGAGAGCCGCGGATACGTTTCGGCATGAGCCACTGCCACTTCGACGCCGCAGTTGATCTGCCATTCATCGACGACCGTGCGTACCTCGGGAAAGCGAACCTCCTCGACCCTGCCGCCCAGCGACGTGACCACCTCGACGACCTGCGCGAGCGCGCGCACGATGACTTCGTCGGTGCCGTTGTTGTTCCACTGAGGATCGATGCCGACCTTCAGTCCTTGCAGATCGTGCGCGCTTTCGGGCAAGGCGAGCTTCGGCTCGGGCAGCGAGGTCGGGTCCAGCGGATCGTGGCCGGCGATCGCCCCGAGCAGCAACGTGGCGTCGGCGGCGCTGCGGGCCATGGGTCCTGCGTGATCGAGACTGGGGCCGAGCGCGAACACGCCGTGACGGCTCACACGTCCCCATGTCGGCTTGATTCCCGTGAGACCGTTGGCCGCCGACGGGAAACGAATCGAGCCGCCCGTATCCGTGCCAAGCGCCGCGTAGCACAGGCCCGCGGCCGTCGCGACGCCGGAGCCGCTCGACGAAGCGCCGGCCCAATGGCCCGCATGCCACGGATTGACCGGCTCGGCGATCTCCGGATGGTGGGTCGCGAATGCGCCCTCCGTGAGCTGGAGCTTGCCGAGCAGGATTGCACCGGCATCGCGCAGCCGCTTGACGGCAGTGGCATCTTCGGATGGGACGAAGCTGCGATGGATTGTCGTGCCGGCCGCGGTCGGCGAGCCCGCGCTCCAATACAGGTCCTTTACCGCTACAGGCACGCCGTGCAGCGGGCCGAGGTGCTCGCCTGCCAGCAATTTCCGCTCGGCTTTGCGCGCCGCGACGAGGGCCTCCTCGCGCATCACGTGCGCGTAACTATGCAGTGTGGTGTCGAGCCGCTCGATGCGCTCGAGCATCGCGCTCGTGACTTCCACCGGAGAGATCTCGCGTGCGGCGATCAGGCGCGCGAGCTCGCCGGCTTCAAGGTAGTGCAGGTCTGAACGGGACATGGTCAATCTGCCTCCGCGCTCAAATGCGCGGATCGAAGTCCGAGCTCCGCGCGCTGCCTGGTGAGCGTGTCGATCACCGCGTACATGATCTTGTGCGCGCAAGGCATCAGGTCGGGAACATAGGTCGCGCCCATGCCGCCGAGTCCCTCGGCCACTGGCAGCGGCGAGCCTTCGGCGGGCCAGGGCCAGCCGATCCGCGCGGTCGGAATGCCGAAGCGGCGCAACGCGGCGCCATCGGTCTGGCCGCCGAGCAGGTCGGGTGTCGGATGCGCGCGCTGTTCGATATGCTCCCAGCCGCGCCGTGCGGACTGGACGATCCAGTTCGCCGGCGAGGTCGTGCCGCCGGGGACGGAGCCGTACATTTCCCAGTCGAGATCGAAATCCGGATGACGTTCGCGCAGCGCAGCGACGAACTGGGCGAACTGGGCCTTCACGTCACCCGGTGTGGTACGCGGATTGATTCGGATATCGAAGAAAATTTCGGTGACGGCCGAAGGAAACGCAGGACGCTCAGGCCAGCCCGCGCGCACGCCCGAGATCCAGCCATGCGGCTTGACGGCGCCGGACGTATTGCGCTCGGCATAGTCGATCAGCCATTGCTCGAGTTCGAGAATCACGTGCGCGGCCGGCACGACCGAGCTGCGGAAACCCGGCGTTTCGCGCGGCACACCGGCGTAGCCCAGCGTGCCCTTGACCTTCAGCTTGAACCAGCCCATGCCAGGCTCCTCGTGATAAACCCAGTTCCAGGGCTTCATCACGATCGCGAAATCGGGCGCGACGCCGCGGCTCAGCAGGTGCGTGACGCCGGCGGACATGCCGGCATGGTCGCGCGCGGCGAGATCGACCGGCATGCCGCCGTCCGCCATCGCGACGATCAGGTCGCCGATCAGCGGCACCTCGGCTTCGATCAGTGCGGTCGCCACTTCGGTTAGCGTGGCGATCATGCCTTTCGGGTTCGACGCGCCGAGGCCGTAGACCCAGTCACCCTCGCTGCGGGCTTGTGGCTTGAGGTCCGCGTAGTCGGGCGGTCCGACCCACGGGTCGTCACTGGCGTCGCCTTCGAGGTGGGTATCAATCGGTGCGTACAGCATCAGCGCCGCGCCACCGCCGCTGCCGCGCTTCTCGGCGACGACATTGCCGGTCCGCTCGTTCATGGGCCGGTAGCTGGCGTTCATGCCGACGTTCGACAGATGGCGGGCCATGAACTGGCTCGCTTCGCGTGCCGCTCCGGTTGGGCTGTGGATGTCGGTGAGATCGAACAGCAGCGCTTGCAGCCGCCGTGCGTCGAGTTTTGCACAGGCCTTCGCGTACCAGGCCTGCTGCTCGGGAGAAAAGGGCAATGGGGTGGTGCTGACCACGAGTGATACCTCCAGATTCTGCTGCGATGCGCGTGGTCAGTTCGACGGTGCGAACTGTTCGGCGTAGATGTTTTCCGGGCGCAGGCCGAGCGTCACGAGCTTCGTCGTCGCGGCCTCGATCATGCGCGGCGGCCCGCACAGATAGGCCACGGCGTTCTCATGGGTCACGTCGGCGTCGCGAATCGCGTCGACGGGATTGCCGGCCAGCAGGTCGCCGCTGGCGTGATGGTCTACCGAAATCCGCGTCGTGAGATTCGGCAGCCATTGCTTGCGCAGCTCCAGGTCATCAAGGCAGAAGAGCTGCTCAGGCGTCGCGCAGCCGAAGCTCAGCAGGATCGGCGGCTTGCGGCCGGGCTGGCGGCGCAGGCTGTCGATCATCGACAGGATCGGCGCGAGGCCCGTGCCGCCCGCGACCATGATGTGTGGCGCAGGAACCTTCTCACGCAGGAAGAAACTGCCGAACGGTCCCTCGATTTCGAGGACGTCGTCGGGTTTTGCGTCGAGTTCGAGCCACTTCGACATGACGCCGTCTTCAAGCACGCGAATCAGCAGTTCGATCTTCGGCAGATCGGACGCGGTGCTGGCGGGCGAGTAGCTGCGCGTGACGTTCGTGCCCGGTACGCGCACCTGAATGAACTGCCCCGGCTTGAAGTCGAGCCAGGCGCCTTCGGCCAGTTCGAGCCGCAGGCGCACGACGTTCGTTGCCACCTTGTCGACGCTATCGACGAACGCATGCGCCTGCACCGCCTGGGTGGCGCCGGCATCGCTTGCGTAGTTCAGCGCGAACGTGCAGTCGGTTTCGGCTTCGGTCAGGCACAGCAGGCGGTCGCCGGCGTCGTATTCGCTGCGCAGGAGCGTCGAACTGGCGCCGGCACGCATGCCGGCGCGGCCTTCGACAAGCTTTGCCATGCAGCTGGAACAGGATCCCGATCGACACTGGTGGATGACCGGGATGCCTGCCGCGAGAGCGGCGTCCAGCACGCTCTCGCCCTGCTGCACGGCAACCGATGTCGCTTTCCCGTCGCGGAAGTTGAATGTGACGTTTCTAACGGAAGACATACGGATACCTTCAGTGCTGCTGTGATTACTGGTTTTCTTCAATCTTTTCGACGAAGTAGGCGGGACGCTTGCCGTCTGCCGTCCGCTTCATGCGGATGCTCGACGCCTTGATGGTGCCGTCGACCCCACGGCCCGGCCTGGCGATGCCGCGATTCCAGCGCGATGCGATCTTGCGCCACGTGATCGGCGAGACATCCGTCGAGACCAGTTGTTCGTTATCCCAACCGGTGCCGTCCGCGTAGAAGTCCTGCATCGCTTCGCGTGCATACAGATCGCAGTTGTTGAAACCGTGCAGGCACAGCGGCTTGAACAGATAGTCGTAGCGATACTTGAAGTCCTTGCGCTCTTTCTCGGTCGGGCACACACGCGCGAGGATTTCCCAGTACTCGTAGGTGTCGTCGGTGATCGGCACATACCACTCGAACTGAACGACATGCTCCTCCGGCCAGTTCTCGACCATCAGCACGCCAGGCAGGAACACCGAGGTGCGGTACGGACGGGCGTTCACATTCTCGATCTTCAGGTCGACCCGCTGGTTCTCGAGGATGGGATTCCATTTCTCGGTGAAGAGCCATTGCACGAGACCCTTGGGGCCGTTCTCGTCTTCGACCGGCGCGATGCAGTCGTCCGCGGTCGGCACGATGCCTAGCGGCAGCACCCAGTCTTTCGCGTGAATGATCGCGTTGTCCTTATGGACGAGGATGTGCGCATTGTCGAAGCCGTTTTCGCAGGCGATGCGCCAGTTCGCGTAGCCGGTGCGGTGCATGCCGTAGGCAACAATGTCCTTGTCCAGCAGACTCGGCGCGGACGGCCACAGCGGGTGCGGGAAGCGCTCGTCGTTCTCCGGGAAGCGGATCGGCAGGTCGTGCGCAAGCGGCGGCACGTCTTCGTCGGGATAGTCGTCCTCGCGCACGAAGACGAAGATCATGCCCGCTACTTCCTCGACCGGGTAGGTCGTGAGGCCCGTCGTGCCAACCAGCTTGTCGTCCGGATTGCCGGCGATCGTCGCGAGCTTGCCGCTTTCGAGATCGAACGTGAAGCCGTGGTACCAGCAGCTGATGGTGTCCTTGGTGAGGCACATCGGTTTGGCCGACAGGCGCACGCCGCGGTGCACGCACTGGTCCTTCAGCGCATGGATCTTGCCGTTCACGCGGCGCAGCACGATCTGCACGCCGCAAATCTGGATGCCTTCCACCGCATCTTCCGGCAGTTCATGACTGAACAGCGCCGGATACCAGTGATTGATGAATCCCCACGCCGCGTCCTTGTAGGGCTGGTATTGGCTCTGAACTTTCGCGTCGTTGACGCGGGCGTCGCTGATCTCGTTCAGTCTCTGGCCGGTGCTGCGCCGGCGCACGATGGGCGTGTCGCTCATTGGGGGCTCCTGGTGTGTGAACGGAGGGCGTCGTGAAGGCTCACGAGCGCTGATTTTGTACAGCCCTCGGCGGTTCGCCATGCGTGCCGCATCCGATGCTGCGAGCGAAGATTACGCAAACACAAATTGACAGTCAATTTGTTTTCAATCAATCTTTCGTCGTGAATTGATCGTCAGGCGATCGATCATGAATCGCCTGAGAGCTGGCGAAGGCCGGCGGGACGGTGCTCAGCGGCCTGTACGAGGGATGGGGAGTCACATCGGAGGCTAGCGCCGCATCAGGGTAGTCCCTGGCGATGTGGCGGACTCCGGGGGGCGCAGGCCATCGAGTCCTGCGTCTCACGCCACGTATTCGCCGAGCGATGCGAAGTGCCGCTTCGGGCCGTGGCGCGCATGAGATGACGGCAGGCAGCCGGCGAGCAGCCGCAATGAAGACTATTGACCATAGAGAGGAGACTGCGGTGAAGGTAAGGAACTCTGTACTACTGATTGGAATGGCAATCGCTGCAAACGCTCATGCACAAAGCAGCGTGGAAATCTACGGAATCATCGATACCGGGGTGATGTACGCATCGAACGTGGGCGGCCATAGCAATTGGCTGGCCGACCCGGATACGATCGCCCCCAACCTGTTTGGCTTTCGCGGAACGGAAGATCTGGGCGGCGGGTTGAAAGCGATATTCAAGCTGGAGGGCATGTTCAGCCTGAACAACGGTGCATCCGTCAACGGGCTTTTCGGCCACGAGACCTATGTGGGTCTGCGCGACGACAGGTGGGGCACGCTGACGGCCGGCAACCAGATCGACTTCATGTTCTATTCGCTGGTCGTCGATCACTGGGGCTCCGCATTTCCCTTCGTCAATTCGATGAGCCTGCGGCAGGGTTCGTTTTCGGGGCTGAATATACCGGGGCCGCCGGGCAACAACTCATTCGACTTCGACCGCACGCTCGGCGCGCCAATCGAGAACTCCGTCAAGTACATGAGCCCCACGATTGGCGGTCTGTCGGCCGGGGCCCAGTACAGCTTTGGTGGGCAGGCCGGTTCGTTCGGCCAGAACAGCGCGCAGAGCTTCGGGCTCAACTACCACATTGGTGCCGTGGCACTGAACGGCGCGTACACCTACGTCAAATATCCCGAGCTGAACAACGGCAATGACGGCATCCGCAACATGGGGCTCGCCGCTTCGTGGGCCGTGGGCCCGACCGTGCTGGCCGCGATGTATACGAGCACACAAAACACAGAGAACGGTGCGCGTGTCTCGGTGTACGAGACCGATGTGAACTGGACCGTCTCGCCGTTCCTGCACGCGAATCTCGCGTATCAATACATGAAGGGTAACGACGTCCTGAAAGGTCAAAAGGCCCATCAGGAAACGCTGTCGTTGATCTATTCGCTGTCCAGGCGCACGAGCATCTATTCGGCACTCGCTCTTCAGCAGGCCTCCGGCGGTCCCGCATGGATTTCGCTGGTGCCCGGCCCAGCATCGGGCGGCCGCCAGACGGCGGTGGACATCGGACTGCTGCACGTGTTTTGACGACACAACGAACCTGCGCAGGTGCTGCGTCCGGCTTGCTGCCGATTCCAGCACCTCGCTTCACAGCTGGCGCGAGCCGGTCATGACTCATCTGATCCCTACAGGAGACGTAACGATGAATACGACCTCTAAGATGCGTGCAATGCGTGTTCATGAACCCGCCGGCCGCTTCGTGCTGGACACGATCCCGCGCCCCGAACTGCTGCGCTCGACCGATGTGCTCGTCGACGTGAAGGCGTCCGGCGTCGTGCCGAACCTGCGCAACGTGATGAGCAATTACGGCGAGCGTGCGTACCTCACGGTGCCGGACCTGCCCGCGATCTACGGACTCGATGCCGCCGGCGTGGTCGCGCAAGTAGGCAGCGCCGTGACTGGCATCGCGCCGGGCGAGCGCGTCTACATCAACCCGGGCCGCTCGTGCGGATCGTGTCACGCGTGCCGGATCGGCGAGCCGATCAACTGCGTGGCGTTCACGTTTCAGGGCTACTTCGGGTTTGGCCCGCAATCGAAGCAGATGTATCGGCAATACCCGTACGGCGGCTTCAGCGAGTTCGCGACGGCGCCAGCCGACGGGCTTGTCAAACTGCCGGAGCAGGTGAGCTTCGAGCAGGCAGCGCGCTTCGGCTACCTCGGCACCGCGTACTCCGGGCTGCGCAAGGCCGGTGTCGGCGCGGGCAGGACTGTGCTGATCGTGGGAGCAAGCGGCACGCTGGGGCTCGGTGCCGTGCAGATCGCGCGGGCGATGGGCGCGACGCGCATTCTGTGCGTCGCCCGCAACGAGGCGTTTCTCCAGCGCGTGCGCGCACTCGACCCGCAGCGTATCAGCACGTTTTCGTATGGCCAGGGATCGCTGGCCGATTGGGCGCGCGAGCAAACCGGCGGTGTGGGTGTCGATGCGGTGGTCGACGCGATCGCGCCGGGTGCGTCGCATCAGGTGACGCTCGACAGTATCGCGGCGCTCAGGCGCGGCGGCCGGCTCGTCGAGATCGGCGCCATGACTGATCCGTTGCCCATGAACCTGCACGAAATGATGTGTGCGCAGGTGAGCATCGTCGGATCGCTCTGGTTCTCGGTTGCCGAGGGCCAGGACCTCGCCGCGATGGCCGCGGCCGGCACGCTCGACCTGAGCGTATTCGAACATCACCGCTATAGCCTGGACCAGGCGAACGAGGCTCTCGCGGAAGCGGAAAAGCGGGCGGGCGGTTTCGTCAACGTCGTTGTCGTTCAGTGAATAACCCCGAATCAATCAGGAGAACATCATGGTAAGACGCATCGTGACAGGCGAGAAAAACGGCAAGTCGGTCTTCGCCTCGGATGGCCCCGTCCCCAGCACGCATGACTATGCTGCTGTACCTGGCTTTCAGACCACGCTCGCATGGGCGACGCTGCAAGGCGTAGCGGCGCTCCCGTATGACGGCCGCGACCCGGTGGTCGAGATCCGGCCGGTCGTGCCCGATCCGCATGGCACGCGCCTGCTGGTTGTGCAGTTTCCGCCCGATAGCGCGCTCGATTCCGTGGACTTCGACCCGGTCGCAGCCGCTCAGGAGTACGAGGCGCATCTGCCGGGTCTTGCGCAGGCCTTCGAGCCGGACGGCTCGGGCATGCACCGCACCACGACGGTCGATTACGACATCATCGTGTCGGGCGAACTGTGGCTCGAACTCGATGACGGCGAGATTCGCCATCTGAAGGCGGGTGACATCGTGGTTCAGAACGGGACACGGCATGCGTGGCGCAATCGCGGCACCGTGCCGGCGGTCATGGTGGCGGTGTTGATCGGCGCCGCAAGGTAAGCAAGCCGGTCGGTGTCGAACAACGAAGTGGGAGAGTAACCGATGAGTCAGCAAGAGGATCGTCCGCAGGACGGACCGCCTACGGCACGACGCGCCGAAACGCTGGAATGGAGCGATGCGATGCTGCTTGGCCATGCGCCGATCGACGCGGCGCATGAAGAGTTTGTCGAAGTGGTGACGGCGCTCGCCGACTGTACGCAGCATACCGCGCTCGGTTGTCTGCAGGCCGTGGACGCGCATCTGCTGTCCCACTTCGCGATCGAGCAGGCATGGATGGAGAAGTCCGGCTTTCCGGCTGCGGATTGCCATCTCGACGAGCATCAACGAGTGCTGGACGCGGTGCAGAAAGTGAACGCACTCGCTGCCGTGGGTGAAGTCGGCCTGCACGATGTAAAGCGTCTGGCACAGGCATTGGCGGACTGGTTTCCTGGCCATGCCGACTACATGGACTCGGCGTTGTCTGCGTGGATCAACAAGAAGATGCATGGCGGAGCGCCCGTCGTATTGCGGCGCGATCTGCAGGTCGCAGTGGCGGCCTGAACGAGGTGACGGAGCTAAACATGATCATGAAAGACCAGGTGGGACTCGTGACCGGCGGCGGTTCGGGCATGGGCCGCGCGGCGGCGCTCGCGCTGGCGCGCGAGGGGGCGCTCGTCGTGCTCGCCGGCCGGAGCGAAGACAAGCTCGCGGCCGTGCGCGACGAAATCGTGCGCGCGGGCGGCCAGGCGGAAATCCGTTGTGCCGACGTGTCGCGTCGCGAGGACAACGAGGCGCTCGTGGCCTTTGTCGAGTCGCGTTTCGGCAGACTCGCCTTCGCGTTCAACAACGCGGGCGGCCACGCCGACTTCAAGCCGATTGACCAGACTTCGGTCGAGGAATCAGAGTGGGTGATCGATCTGAACTTCAAGGGAGTCTATTACGGCGTCAAGTATCAGGTTGAAGCCATGCTGCGCAGCGGCGGCGGCGCCATCGTCAACAACGCGTCGATCTTCGGCCTGCGCGGCATGAACGGGATCGCTCACTACGTTGCAAGCAAGCACGCGGTGGTCGGGCTGACCCGCGCCGTGGCGAAGGAGTACGCGGACCGCAACATCCGCGTCAACGCGGTGTGTCCGGGCGCGACCGAAACACCGAACTATATGCGATCGACCCATGGCGACGTTCACTTGCTCGACGACATGATTCCGATGCGCCGGATCGGCCAGCCTCACGAGGTGGCCGATGCGGTGCTCTGGCTACTTTCGGAGCAGGCGGCATACGTGACGGGCACCACGCTGTCTGTCGATGGCGGTATGACGATCTGATGCTGTCGCGTCAGGTTCACAGGACAAGAACATGAAATCCATTCTCGTAGCACGTTATATCGGTGGCGCGCTCGTCGCGCTGACCGCACTCACCGCCTATGCACAGGGCGGCAGCGAAGCGGCTTCAGCGCCGCTCGCGAGCGCCGCTCCAGGCTCGAGCGCGGCGCGGACCGCCAACCGGCAATTGCAGAAGCAGGTGCGTCGCGCACTGGCCCATACGAAAGGTCTGGCCACCTCGGGGATCGCCGTGCGTGCGCGCGACGGCGTGGTCACATTGCAGGGCTGGGTGCCGGCGCAGTCGCAGGTGGCGCTCGCGTTGAGCACGGCGCAAGGCGTGCCAGGTGTGACAGCGGTGAACAACCAGTTGATCGTGCGCCCCGTCGGCCAGTGATGCGTCGTCCGGGGCGGCGTCGTTCTGTATCGAAGGGCCACGCCCCGGCCAATCAGTCAGACGGTCCGTGCCCTCGGACACACTCGCCAATCCCGCGACGTCGCGGATCAGTGTGGATGATCGCGCAACGGTTGCGCTGCGCGAGCGGCAAAACCGCATCGCAGCGAAATCGTCATACGTATAAAGTCACGTGTCATAAAAGCACAACGAGAGTCTAGAAAATCTGGATCGCATCGCCTACGCTTAAACGAGCCGGCCTTTTGGGGACCAGTGCATCACCTCGTTCGCCTGTGCGGAGCCGACCCGTCCTGACAAAGCAATCAACGGTACTAAATCGTACGCTTTTGTTGTTTGAGAGGGTTGCGCCATCCTGCCTTTCCACGCCATCGGGCGCGTGAATGAATGTCGCACTCCTGCGCAGCGGTTCTTGAACAATAAGAAGCCAAGGAGACGCTCATGCCATTCAACCGTATCCCCGGTGTCGTTGGCCTGCCCCTGCTCGCCATCGCATTCGGCTTACCCGCCGCTTACGCCGCCGACGAAGTTCAAAACAGTTCGACGACGACGACCTCGCCAGTACCCTCGACGCTTCAACCCGTGAGCCAGGAACAACTCGACCGCGCCGCCACTGGGTCGGCCGACTGGCTGCATTCGAACGGCTCGTACGCGCAGACACGCTATTACCGCGGTGCACAAATCAACCGGACGAACGTGTCGAAGCTCAGACCGGCGTTCATATTCCAGACCGCCGTCAACGAGTCGATGGAAACGGCGCCGATCGTGACGAACGGTGTGATGTTCATCACCACGTCGTTCAACCATGTGTACGCGCTCGATGCCGCAACCGGCAAGGAGTTCTGGCATTACAAACATAAGATGGGTCCGGTCACGACGTTCTGTTGCGGGCCTAACAACCGCGGCGTGGCCATCTCGGGTGACCGGCTCTACATGGGCACCCTCGATTCGAAACTCGTCGCGCTCGACGCGAAAACCGGCAACGTGTTGTGGCAAAGCACGATCGCCGATCCCGATCAGGGCTACTCGGAAACGATGGCGCCGGCGGTCGTCGACGGCAAGGTACTGATCGGCACCAACGGTGGCGAATATGGCATTCGCGGTTTCGTCAAAGCGTTCGATGCGAATTCCGGCCAATTGCTGTGGACGTTCTATACCATTCCGGAAACCGGCCAGGAAGGCGTGTGGGCCACCAAGGACGCAACCGGCCGCGATGAAAAGCGCGACATCGATGCGGAGAAGAAGCAACTTGCCGCGAAGGGCGGCGACTTCTACAAGACGCTCGGCGGCGGTGTCTGGATGACGCCGGCAATCGACCGGCAAACGCATACGGTGTACTTCGTCGTGGGCAATCCGTCGCCGGACCTGTATGGCTCGATCCGTCCGGGAGACAATCTCTATACGGATTCGCTCGTCGCGATCGATCTGGACACCGGCAAATACAAATGGCACTACCAGTATGTGCCGCATGACGTCTGGGACCTGGACGCCGCGAGCCCGCCGATTCTGATCGACGTGCGCGACAACGACGGCAAGATGATTCCAGGCATCGTGCACGCCGGCAAGACCGGTCACGTGTACGTTCACGATCGCGCCACCGGACGGCTGATCCGCTATTCGCAGGCGATGATTCCGCAAGAGAACATGTGGACGTTGCCGACCGCCGCCGGCGCGCGCATGTTGCCGGGCGCGAACGGCGGGGTCGAGTGGTCGCCGATGGCGTTCGATCCGCAGACGCGCCTCGTCTACGCGGCCAATCTGCATCAGCCGATGACGTATCAGGTCGAGGAAGCGGCCTATCCGGGCGGCAGCAAGCTATGGCTGGGCGGCGCGTTCAAGGTGATTCCGTCCGAACAGCAATGGGGCAAGCTGTCCGCCGTGAACGTCGACACGGGTAAGGTCGCGTGGGACTACAAAACCGAACAACCGCTGATCGGCGGCGTGCTCGCGACGGCGGGCGGCCTCGTCTTCAACGGCGAAGGCAACGGCCTGTTCCGCGCGTTCGACGCCTCCACCGGCAAGAAGCTCTGGGAGTACCAGTGCGGCGCCGGCGTCAATGCGCCCGCTGTGTCGTACACGGTGCACGGCAAGCAGTACGTCGCGGTCGCGGCGGGCGGCAATACGCAACTCGACTTCAAGCGCGGCAACACCGTGCTCGTCTTCGCGTTGCCATGACGGTGCCGACGCTGCGGGCAGCGCCTCGTGCGCCGCGCCGCCGCACATGGGTAGCCCTGCTGTGCGGCTGGTTCACAGCCGCATGGCTGCCGCTGAACGCGCAAGCCGACGCCGAGGCGGGCAAGGCGAAAGCGCAAGTGTGCGTGGCCTGCCATGGGCCGATGGGCAATTCGACCAATCCGGACTATCCGATTCTTGCAGGTCAAACGGCGCGCTATATCTATCTGGAACTGAAGGACTTCAAGGAGGGACGGCGCAGCGATCCGCGCATGTCGCCGATGGCGGCCAACCTGTCGCGCGAGGACATGCAGGACCTCGCCGACTACTTTGCCGCGCAAACGCTGGTGCCCGTTCCGTTCAAATCGGATAGCGCGAGCATCGAGGCGGGAAGGAAGAAATCCGCCGAAGTGCTCTGCACGATGTGCCATCTGGGCGGCTTTTCAGGCCAGAACGAGATTCCGCGTGTGTCCAGTCAGCTGTATCCGTACATCGTCAAGCAATTGCGGGACTTCCGCTCGCACACGCGCACCAACGATGCGGGCAACATGGCCAGTGTGACGCGCAATCTGACCGACGAAGACATCCGCAATCTGGCCGCCTACGTCAACAATCTCCAGTAGCAGGAAGGAGACACACGATGAAAGAAACGCTCACCCGCTATATCGTCACTGCCGTTTTGCTTGCCGCTGCATCCGGCGTGTGCGCGCTCGCGCATGCGCAGGTCGACGCCGAGACGAACCGGCAACTGCTTGCCGCCGCAAAAGACGACGACCAGCAGTCGCTTCTGTCGGCACTCCAGCGCGGCGCAGCGGTGGACTCGATGAACCGCATCGGCGACACGGCGTTGATCACCGCGTGCAAGAAAGGCGATGCGGCGATGGCGCGCACGCTGATCGAACACGGCGCGAACGTCCAGCACGCGAGCGCGCCGGGCGTCACGCCGTTGATGGCGGCGGCATTCGGCGGCTTCGATGAAATCGTCGCGCTTCTGCTGGCGCATGGTGCGGATCTTCTCGCGACGGATCGCGTCGGCAAGACCGCGATGGAGTATGCGGCCGGCCAGGGACAAACGAAGGTTGTGAATCAGTTGCTCGATGCCGGGGTCGACGTGAATCGCATCTACAAGAACGATCTGACTGCACTGATGTGGGCCGCCGGATACGATCGCGCGGATACGGTCCAACTGCTGCTCGCACGCGGCGCGAACGGGTCGTTGAAGGACAATCGGGGAATGACGGCAAAAGATATCGCGGTGCAAACGAAATCGGAGCGGGTAACGGGTCTGCTGTCCGCGAGCTAGTCACGGCATTTAAAAAAAAGCCGGTACACGAGGTTCAAACCCGGCCGTTACTACGAGTGCGTCGTGAGCCGCCTCTGCGCAAGCATCGCCGGCAACGCTTCGAACGAGTCGATCAGCGCATCGCCGCGCAATGCGCCGGCGCCGCTCTCGCCGGCGTAACCATAGCTGACGATGAATACAGGCAGACCGGCTGCGCGTGCGGCCGCGACATCGACAGGCGAATCGCCAACCATAGCGCAGTGCCCGGGGTCGACATCGAGCAGGCGGCACGCGTGCCACAGGGGCTCGGGAGAGGGCTTCATGCTGGCTAGCGTATCGCCCGCGACCAGCACGTCCAGATAGTTGGCGAGGCCGGTTCTGGCGAGTAGCGATGCAGCCAGCGCCTGCGGTTTGTTGGTCACACAGGCGCTCCGATACCCTCTTAGCCGCAATTCGCGCAGACCGGCCGTCACGCCTGGAAACACCTGGCCCAACTGTCCGTTGGTATGGGCATAGTGCTGTTCAAACACGAGCTGGGCTCGCTCGATGTCGAAGCGCTTGTCGATGTCTGCCGTTTCCAGCGAGCGCCGCACGAGGTTGGTCACCCCGTTGCCGATAAATCCGGTCACCGTGTCGAACGGCAGCGGCGTTGCACCGAAGTCCTCCAGCATACGGTTGACGGCGGCGCCGATGTCCGGTGCTGTGTCGACCATCGTGCCGTCCAGATCGATCAGTACTGCGTTGCTGTGGCTGCCCGTTACCATGGCGAACTCGTTCATGATAGATCCGCGTTGAGCGCCACGAAGGGAGTCGGATCGACGCGCGACGCAGCGTTCCAGTGCCAGCGGCGCAGCGTCGCCAGATTCACCCAGCGATGCGGTTCGCCACGCACGGGCTGAAGGATCGGCGTCTGCGGATCGCCGAGGTGAGGCAGGACGGCCAGCGCGCCCTCGAAGCAGTCCTGCGATGTGTACCCCGTCGGCGTGACGACGGTCGGAACATTCGCGGCGCGGGCCGCAAGCAAACCGTTGCTGGAGTCCTCGAAGGCGAGACAAGCCTCTGGCTGCAGACCGAGCTGCGCAAGCACATGCTGATAGACGTCGGGGGCGGGCTTCTTCGCATGCGTGGTGCCGGCATCGCCAATCGCCGCGAAGCGCGTGCGCCAGGCTGCGCCAAAATGGACTTGCAGCAGTGCGTCCAGGTTGGCGGGTGTCGTGGTCGTCGCGATGGCCACACCAATGCCGGCCGCGTTCGCCTCCTCCATCAGACGCGCAATGCCGGGGCGCAGCGGCAAGCCACCGGCGCGCACCCGCTCGGTGTAGTGGCGGGTCTTGATCGCGTGGACTGCCTCGACGACTTCCAGCGCCTTCGCGCCCTCGGTCTCTTCGCGCTCGACAGTGCGCCAGTAATGCAGCAGGCGTTCCTTGCCGCCGGCCACCTTGAGAAGGCGTGCGTAGAGCGCCTCGTCCCAGAACCAGTCGAGCCCGGTCTCCGCGAAGGCGGCATTGAATGCGTGCAGATGAGCGGTCTCGGTGTCGGCGAGCGTGCCGTCGACGTCGAAGATAAGGGCTTGCATCGTCCGGTCCTCGCCAGGGTGATATGCCGTTCAGACACGCATCACGATAGCGGAGCCATAGGCCGATTTGAATTCAGAGATTCTTTCGCCTTCGATAAGCCACTCTTTAGGTGCTCACGTCGACAAGAACGTGCGAGGAGGCGCCGCGCTATTTCCTCGGCTGCGGGTTGGTCACGAAGCCGATCTTCGTCAGACCGCCTGTCTGCGCGGCCGACATCACATCGGCGACCCGTTCATAAGGCACTTTCCGGTCGGCACGCAGATGCAGTTCCGGTTGAGGCGTCGCATGGGCGGCCTGCGCGATCCGCGCGCGCAAGCTGTCGTCGGTGACAGCCTGACCGTCCCACAGAATCGAACCGTCCGCGTCTATTGCAACGTCCACGTGCGCGGGTTTGACTGCTTCCGGCTGACTGCTCGCCCGAGGCAGGTCGATCCTGACCGCATGCTGCATGGCGGGAATGGTGACGAGAAAAATGATCAGCAAGACCAGCATGACGTCCACCAGCGGCGTCATGTTGATCTCGTTCATCAGGCCTTGTTCGTCATCGTCGGAGAACGGGCTCATTGCCATCTGAAGGCTCCGTCATGGGTTGCGCTTTCGCTGCGCGGCACGGCGTGCATCTGCGGGCCGGCACTCGACGGCAATTGCGACCCGGTCAGGAAGTACGCGTGCAGTCCATGCGCGAAGCGCTTCAAGCGGGCGACGATCGTGCGGTTTGCGCGCGTCAGGCCGTTGTAGCCGAGCACGGCGGGAATCGCCACGAAAAGCCCGAAAGCCGTCATGATCAGCGACTCGCCGACCGGTCCCGCCACGTGGTCGATCGAGGTCTGGCCGGTCTCGCCGATCACGATCAGCGCATGATAGATGCCCCAGACGGTGCCGAAGAGCCCAACAAACGGCGCCGTGCTGCCGATCGACGCGAGGATCGCGAGGCCGCTTTGCAGGCGCGCGATCGTATCGTCCATCGTGTCCTGCAAGCGCCGCGTGATCCAGTCGGATACGTCGATACGGTCGTGCAGATGCTGCTGGGTCTGCCGATGGTGCGTCGCGGCTTCGTGGCCCGCGAGCGCGAGTGCGAGCAGAGGATTGTCGCGCGCTGTCGAGCCGGGATGACCGAGACTGCTCAACCCGTCTTCAAACCGGTCCGCGCTCCAGAAGCGTGTATCGCTCTGCCGGGTCACGCGCCTGAGCCGCATCACCTGCGATAGCTTGACGATGATCACCGTCCATGACATGACCGACATGATCAGCAACACGCTCAGAATGCAGCGCGTGACGACATCACCCGTTTCCCAGACATTCGCGAGTCCGTAATGCTGCATGGTCGTTTCCTTTGTCCTGTGACTCAGTGGCGGAATCAGTCGGTCAGTCCGAAGACGAACGACTGCGAATACGCGGCCCGAACCGGGGCGCCGTTTTCGCTATAGGGCTGGCAGACGCTCGCGTGAACGGCGGCGAGCGCGGCCTCGTCGAGCCGCGCATAGCCGCTGCTGGTTTGCAGTTGCACCGTTTCGATACGGCCGGTGAGGCCCACGACGAATCGCACGATGGCGGTGCCGTTCTCGCCACGCCGCTTCGAGATGTCGGGATAGTCCGGTTTCGGGATCGTGCAATCGACATGCGAGACGTTCTTCGGCGCAGTGGATGCGGGAGCCGAACGTTCGGCAGCGGGCGCGGATGCCGCCGTCATGGGCGCCGCAGGCGCAGGGAGCGCTGCAACGGGGGCCGGCTGCGTGGTGGCGGATGGCGCGGCGCTCTGGGGAGGGGTGACTGGTGCTGGCGTTGGTGCGCTGCGTGGCACGCGCGGCTGCGGTTGAGGCTGCGGCGCCGGCCTGACGCGAGCGACGGGATGCGCGACCGCCGGCGGTATCGGCGGTGTTGGAGCGACAGCAGCGGCGGGCGCGGTCGGTGCCACCGGTTCGGGCTCGGCGCTCAACAGCACGGCGGTGATGGTTCGCGGTTCGACAGGCCGCTCGACTGTTCTGTCGCGTGTCGCCAGTGTGGCGAACAGCAAAACCAGATGCGCGCCGATCACAGCGACCAGCACGATCACAACACGACGGTAACGCGTCGCGGGGATCATACGGTTTCCAGGGTTTGCTATCGCAAGTTGCAGCATCACTATCGCGGCCAGGCAAGGGCTCAATCGCCAGCATGATGCGCGGGATCCGTGCAGTTCGAAACCGATGGCCACCTCCGCAATCATTGTCCTCCCGCGCCCTGGGTTTTAGAACCGTTGGCAGCCGTGTCGAAGCAATTCGGGAAAATCTCCCGCCCGATGTTCGTTGTCAAACAAGCGCCCGGTGGGATACTTTGAACGGATGACGCGAGCTATCGCGGAGCAGCGATTTCACCACGGAGTACAAAACAATGCTGGAGACACGCAATCCCACCAGAAGACCACGCCGTTCCATCGCGCTGGCTGCCGCGCTCGCGCTGGCCGCGAGCGCCGCGCACGCCGCCGCGCCGCTTGCCTATGTGACGAGCGAGAAGGCCGGCGTCGGCGTGATCGATCTCGATCAGATGACGCTTGCCAAAACGTTTCCGGTCGGCGCGGACGGCCCGCGCGGCCTGAGCCTGAACGCGGACGGCACACGCCTTCTGGTCGCCAACAAGAACACGGGCGATCTGGCGGTGATCGACACGGCGTCGGGCGAGGTCGTCCAACGCGTGAAGATCGGCAAGAATCCCGAGTATGTGCGGGTGCACAACGGGTACGCCTACGTGACGTACGAACCCGGCGAAGATGGCGGGCCGCCGGGAGCCAAGGCGGGCGGCAAGCCGGATGGAAAGCCCGGAGCGGACGGCGACGACGCCAACAAACCGCCCGCGGAAATCGCGATCGTCGACATGAAAACGTGGCGCGTGATTCGCTCGGTGACGAGCGGTCACGAAACCGAAGGCATCGAATTCTCCCGCGACGGCCAGACGATGCTCGTCACCAACGAAGGCGACGATACCGTGTCGGTCTACCACGCGCGCACGGGTGCGCCGATCCGGACCGTGAAGCTTGCCGCCGGCGGCCGTCCGCGCGGCATCCGCCTGTCGCCCGACGGCAAGCACTATGTGGTCACGCTGGAGTCGCTCAGCAAGTTCGTCGTGATCGACGCGCACACTTTTCAGGTGCTCAACACCATCGATACCAAACTCGGACCGTATGGCGTAGCGTTCGGTCCGGACGGCCAGCGGCTTTTCGTTGCCGCGGCGCGCGACAAGACGGTGCAGGTTTTCGACGGCCACACCTACGAACATGTCGCCGATGTGCCGGTCGGGCAGCGCTGCTGGCACTTCAGCTTCACGCCTGACGGCGCGAAGCTGATGGTGGCGTGCGGGCGCTCCGATGCGGTCTATGTGCTCGACGCGAAGAGCTATCAGCCGATCAAGCAGATCGGCGAGTTACCGCTCGCGTGGGGCATCGTCACGTATCCACATAGCGACGGCTCGATCGAATCGCACTGAACGATTCGATCTTGCGCGGCGGCGCTATTTCCACGCATAGCGCAACCCCACCCATACGCCTCTCGGCGCACCCGGGCCGACGAATTGCTCGTTGACCGGGTTCGCGCCGTCGAAGGTGTGGTTGGGGCCGTTGAAGAAGTTGTGACCGAGCGCGCCGAAACTTGCGTAGCGCTTGTCGAGCAGGTTCGTCACGGATGCGAAGACCTTCAACTGCCTGGTCACCTGGTAGGACGAGTCCAGATCGATCAGCAGATAGCCGGAGATCCTGCCGTTCACGTCCTGGTTGTTTTCGTCACCTTGCGCGTAGATGCTGCCTCGCCATGTGAGGTTCGTGCCGATGTTCCATTTCGAGGTAGCCGAGTAGTCGAGCCGCAGCTTCACCGTAGTCGCCGGGATGCCCGGAATATGATTGCCCGGCTTGACGGTGATGTTGCCGGCGGCGTCGGCACTGGAGTTGCTTGGGCTGCTTTCGGTAAAGGTCGACTGATAGGTCGCGTCGACGTAGCTATAGCTCGCGCTTACGGCGAGCGGACCGAACTTGCTCTGGCCGGCCAGTTCGACACCTTGCCGGCGTGTGCGGCCGACGTTCTGGAAAAAGCCCAGCGAAGTCCCCGCACCATTGCTGCTGATGAACTCGATATCGTTGTCGAGCGTCGTGCTGTACGCGGCGGCGCTCCAGGTCGTGGCCGCGCCGACTTTGCCGCGCGCGCCTATTTCATAGGTCTTCGAGATCACAGGCTTGAGCGCCGGGTCGGAGATGAAGTCGTTCGGCAGCGAACACGGCGCGGCCGGATCGGCGCAGGCCAGCTCGATCGCGGTCGGTGAACGCATGCCCTCGTTGTAGGTCGCGTAGGCCGTCAAGGCCGGTGTCGGATTCCAGTTGATGCCGACGGCCGGGTTGAACCGCGAAAACATATGGTGGCCGTCGAGCTGCGGCTGCAAGCCGCTCGAATCGCCGATCGTGGCGTCCGCCCAGTTGTAGCGTCCCGCGAGCGTCAGCGACCAGTGCGGGGTCAGCGACAGCGTGTCCGACAGATAGATTCCGTAGTTGCTGTTGTGCGTTCGGGCGTCGGTCTGCTGCACGAAATCGCCGATACCGACCGTCGCGCGCGAATCCGTGAATGCCGCATCCTGCGACGCCTGGGTGAAGTGCGAACTGGCGATATCGGCGGCCACGCCGGCGATCAGCTGGTTCTCCATGCCGCCGAGTTTGCCGAGCAGCGTGAGTTGCAGGCTCGCGCCGTAGCCGTCGGTCGACACGGTCGACTTTTCGTTGGTCGCCTCCACCGTGTCGACATTGCCGTTCTCGTCCACCGTGCCGAAATCGTTGTTGACGTTGCTGCTGGTGTTGGTGTTGCGGAAGTGCCGGTAATACGCGTTGCCGCTCAGCTCGACATGGTCGTTGAAGTAATGCTCGCCCGCGAGCGTCACATAACCGACGCTGTTCTGATTCTGGTCGGGATAGGTGTAGGGCTGCTTGAAGTTGTTAAGGAACGAGCGCGGAATGGTTTGCGTGCCATGCAGATCGTTGTCCGCGCCGCCCGCGGACAACGACAGCGTCGTATCGGCGTCGGTATAGCGCAGTTTGCCGAACGCCTGCCGCACGCGGCTCGAGTTCTGCTCGGCCCAGCCGTTGTCGTTCGCGGCGTTGGCGGTGAAGTAGTAGTCGAGGTTGTGGCCGATGGTGCCGCCCTGTTCGATCTGCGCGGTCTTGCGGCCCCACGATCCGGCGGTCACTTCGGCCTCGCCGACGGGGTTGGTCTTGCCGTTTTTCGTGGTGATCGAGATCGCCCCGCCGAGCGTGTTGAATCCATAGGTCGGATTCGAGCCGGGAATCAACTGGATCGTGTCGATGGCCTGCTGCGGAATCAGGTCCCAGTTCACCACGTCGCCGAACGGTTCGTTCACCCGTACGCCGTCGACGAACACGGACAAACCTTGCGGCGTGCCCAAGAGCGGCGACGCGGTGAAGCCGCGATAGGTGAGGTTCATCTGATACGGATTGCCTTGCGCGTCAGCGATATCGACGCTCGGCAGATTCTTCGCCAGATAATCAGTGATCGTCGCGCGACGCTGCTGTTCGAGATCCGCTGCGTGGACTGTCTGCACATTGGCCGGCACTTGTGTGAGTGGCGTGCCGATGCCGAGCAGCGGCGTGGTGCCCACCACCACAATCGGCGCGAGCGTGGTTACCGGGGTAGCGCTGGCTGCGGCGGTATCGGACCCGGCAGGCGCTGCGGACGCTGCGGGAGCCGTGGGCGACGACGCCGCGACCGCCGGCTCGGCCTGCGCCCATGCAGCCGCGGACAGACTCGCGAGGGCGCCGCCGAAACAGAGGGTGATGCCAGCGCGTCGCTGAAGGCGGCGTCGGCGGCGTGCTTGTGAGCGCATGCTCATTGATTGTCTCCCGCCGGCTCGGCGCTTCCGCGCGTGGCGCCGCCGCGAACCGGCATCGGCGCGTAACGCGTTCTGTTGGTGTGTGTGTAAAGCTTCGCATACGCGGCTGTAAGCCGCGCGGGAGCTTTTCCCGATCTCTCAGGGAGACGTTCCCAAAAGCCCCGCAAAAGTCCACTGCGCGCGATTGCGCTGGGTAGAATGCAAACGTCATGTCAAGCGACCCGATCCACTCATCCTCCGCTGGCCGCCCACCGCCACATTCGACGATATGGCGCGATCTCGCGTGGGTGGTCGCCGTGACCGTACTGGCGGCGGTGTTCGGCGCCGCGTTCGATATCAGCGAACGGGCCTATCGGTTCACGCGCGGCCTGGAGCGCTTCCAGCTCGACGAATTGCCGGGCACGTTGTTCGTACTTTCCATCGGCCTTGCCTGGTTTGCGTGGCGCCGCTACCGCGACGCGCGCCGCGAGTTGGGCCATCGCCGCATGCTGGAAGAGCAGGCCGAACGGCTGTTGGCCGACAACCGGCGTCTCGCCAATCAGGCGCTGCAGGCGCAGGAACTCGAGCGCCGTCATCTGGCGCGCGAACTGCACGACGAACTGGGCCAGTATCTGAACGCCATCGGGCTCGATGCCGCGCGTATCCGCGACGTATCCAGTGGGCGCGAGCCGGAGATTCACCGGATCGCCGTCGGTCTGATTCAGAGTGCGAACCATGTCTACCGGCAGATCGGTGACATGATCCGCCGCCTGCGGCCCATCGGTCTGGACGAGTTCGGCTTGCCGAGCGCGCTCGAACATTGCGTTGATGGCTGGCGCGAGCGGCTGCCCGATGCTTCGTTCTCTTTGACGATCGAAGGGGATTTCAACGGCTTGAGCGATGCGCTGACCATCACGCTCTACCGGCTCGTGCAGGAAGGGCTGACCAACGTGTCGAAGTTTGCCCGCCGCTCACGCGTGGAAGTGTTCATGGTGCGCGCGCCGCGAGAAACGCACAGCGCGGACGCGGCTGGCGCGCCTATCGACGAAATCGTCGTGACCATGGCCGACGACGGGCCCGGCACGGATCTCACGCAGCCGCGCGCCGGACTCGGGCTGATCGGCATGCGCGAGCGGGTCGAGGCGCTCGGCGGCGAATTTCATGTGGCGAGCAAACCGCAGGGCGGTTTTCTGTTCTGCGCGCGCGTGCCGGCTCACGCGGGGCTGGCCGAACCCGTGAACTGAAGTCCGAGCCGGCTGGCCATCTGCGCGAGCTGCACGCCGTTGTCGGCGCCGAACTTCTGGCGGATCACCGATTGATGGTTGGCCACCGTCTTCTGACTCAGCCCCAGCTTCTCGGCGATGCTCGGCAGCGTATAACCCTGCACGAGCAGACGCAGCACCTCGAACTCGCGGGCCGACAACTGACGCCCGGGCGGCCCTTCGTTGAAGGCCGTGCGCATCGCGAGCGCCTGCGAGATATCCGGGCTCAGATAGCCCGCGCGTCTTGCGATGGAGCGCACCGCTTCCACCAGCACATCGGGCGCGCTGGCCTTGGTCACGTAACCGAGCGCGCCGGCATCGAGCGCACGGCGCACGAAGATCGATTCCTCATGCACGCTGAAGATCAGCACGCGGGCCTCGGGCTCGCGTGCGAGCATGCGCCGCATCGCTTCGATGCCGCTCGCACCCGGCAGCGAAACATCCATCACGACCACCTCGGGCCGCAATACGCAAAAGCGCTGGTAGGCCTGCGCGGCATCGCCGGCCTCGCCGCATACCTGTACGTCGGAGTTCAATTCGAGTAGACGCCGGTAGCCTTCGCGCACGACCGCATGGTCGTCGACGAGCAGGACAGAGATGGTTCCCGCAGTCATGGTTGTGCTCCGCTGCCGCTGGCGACGTCAGGGACATTCGGCTCGCGGGCGGCAGCCGCGAGCGTGCGCGAGTTGGCGTCGTTACGAAACAGGATCGGCTGCTCGCGCGGCCCGCTTGCGACGGTCGATGCCGATGCCGCGCGTTGCACGACCTTGACCACGCTTTCGTGAAACGGCGACTTGTCGCAAACGGGATCGGCATTGGCCGCGTCGCCCGTGAGCAGATACGCCTGGCAGCGGCAGCCTCCGAGGTCGCGTTCCTTTTCGTCGCAACTGCGGCAAGGTTCCTTGAGCCAGTGCAGACCGCGAAAGCGGTTGAACGCATCGCTGTCGTACCAGATCTCGCGCAACGGCGTCTCTCTCACGTTCGGCAGCGTCAGGCCCGGCAGGCCGCGCGCGGCGTGACAGGGCAGCGCGGCGCCGTCGGGCGCGATGCCGAGAAAGACCGCGCCCCAGCCATTCATGCAGCGCTTCGGACGGCGTTCGAAGTAGTCGGGAACGACGAAGAAAATCTTGCAGCGCTCGCCGTGCGTGCGGCGATAGCGCGCCACCACCGCTTCGGCTTCGTCAAGCTGCTCGCGCGTCGGCATCAACTGCGCCTCGTTCACGTGCGCCCAGCCGTAGTACTGCGTGTTGGCAAGTTCCAGGTATTCGGCGCCCATCGCCAGCGCCATCTCGATGATCTTGTCGACGTGCGGCAGGTTATAGCGATGCAGCACGCAGTTGAGCACCATCGGAAAGCCATGCCGTTTGATCGAAGCGGCGACGCGCTGTTTCAGATCGAAGGTGCGCGTGCTGCTCAGGAAGTCGTTCAACTGCTGCGTCGAATCCTGAAACGACAACTGGATGTGATCGAGACCGGCGGCCTTCAGATCGCCGAGCCGCTGGTCGGTGAGGCCGACGCCGGAGGTGATCAGATTGGTGTAGAAGCCGAGTTTGTGCGCCTCCTCCACCAGCGCTTCGAGGTCGTCGCGCACCAGCGGCTCGCCGCCTGAAAAGCCCAGTTGCACCGCGCCGAGCGCGCGCGCTTCACGCAGTACGTCGATCCATTGCGCGGTACTGAGCTCGCGGCTGTGATCCGTATAGTCGAGCGGGTTGTAGCAGAACGCGCAGTGCAGCGGACAGCGATAGGTCAGCTCCGCGAGCAGCCAGAGCGGCGGCGGCACGCCGTCGGCGCTGTCCTCGGGCTGCGCGCCGGCAGCGGGTTGCGAGCCGGGTTGCGAAAGATCGGTCATCGCGCTACTCCAGCCAGCCGCGCCCGTGCGCGTCGGCAATGAAGGCCCGCACCTCGGTGCCGAGCCCGGTGGTGTTGAACGCCTGCTCCAGATCGGCGATCAGCGTGTCCATGTCGCGTGTGCCGTCGCAGCGTTTGAGAATTTCCCCTGCGCTTTGATTGAGCTTCACCATCCCCTCGGGGTAGAGCAGCACATGCGCGTTCTGCACGGGTTCCCATTGCAGGCGAAACGGCTTGGCGATCGTCAGCGGAGTAGCGGCTTGCGTGGCGCGGCCGGCGCGTATCGGGTCGTTCATTGCGGAAAGGCCTTTTCGATCGAGTCCAGCATGGTCCACAGAATGTCGAGCTTGAACTGCAGAATCTCGAGCGCCCGTTCCTGCTGATCGCGCCGCGTGAAATGCGCCAGCGTGACTTCGAGTCCGTGCTGCACGTCGCGCTGTGCGAGCGAAATGCGCGAGCGGAAATACGCGAGGCCATCAGGTTCGATCCACGGATAATGTTCCGGCCAGCTCGCGAGGCGGTCGCGATGAACCTGCGGTGCGAACATCTCCGTCAGCGACGAGCAGACCGCTTCCTGCCACGGCGCGCGGCGCGCGAAATTCACATAGGCATCGACGGCGAAGCGCACGCCCGGCGTCACGTGTTCGAGTGACCAGAGCTCGTCGCGCGACAGGCCGACCGCGTCCGCGAGACGCGCCCATGTTTCGATGCCGCCTTGCGCGCCGTCGTAGCCGTCGTGGTCGAGAATGCGCAGCACCCAGCGGCGGCGCGTCTCGCGGTCCGGACAGTTCGACAGCACCGCCGCGTCCTTCAGCGGAATGTTGATCTGGTAGTAGAAGCGGTTGGCGACCCAGCCGCGAATCTGCTCGCGCGAGCAGCCACCGCTATTCATCTTCACGTTGAATGGGTGATGGATGTGATAGGCGGTGCCTTTCGCGCGCAACTGCGCTTCGAATTCGTCGCGGCTCCAGGCGGGCGCATCGGCGCCCGAGGTCCGGGTTGGGCCCGCGCCGCGCATCGGCGTCGTGTCATGGGTGTCTTTCGCGTTCATACCGTCTCCGTTTTTTGTCCTGCACAGCCGCGCCTTCCCACTGCACTTCAAAGTTCAAAGTTCGAATCTCATCCCGTCGTACGCCACCTCGATCCCGTGTTCGGTGAGGACGCGGCGCTCGGCGCCGTCCTCGACCAGGATCGGGTTGGTGTTGTTGATGTGGATGAGCACCTTGCGAATGCCGCCTGTTTTGCCGGCGCGCTCCGCGTCGAGCGAGTCCAGCGTTTCGATCATGCCGCCTGAACCGGTCTGCGGCAGATGCCCCATGTCGGCGGACGTCTTCTTCGACAGGCCGAGGCGGATCATTTCATCGCCGGTCCACAGCGTGCCGTCGACCAGCAGCAGGTCGGCCTCGCGCATTGCCGCGAGCACATGTGCTTCGATAGCGCCGAGTCCCGGCGCATAGAACACGCGCTTGCCCGATTGCAGGTTGGTAAAGACGAGCCCGATGTTGTCGCCCCGCTCGGGCGCATGGCGGTGCGGCGAGTAGGGCGGCGCCTTGCTCGACAGCGGCAGTGCGTCGATCCGCACGCCGTTCAATGCAGCGACGGCAAGCGGCGCGCCGTCGAGCGCAATGCGGTGATGCTCGACGCCGCAATAGTGCGAGAGGATCGGCGCGACCGGAAAGCCGGAGCGGAGGTCTTGCCACACCGCATCGGTGGCGTAGAGCGGCAGCGGCGTGTCGCGCTCGCGCAGCATCAGCAGGCCGGTGACATGGTCGATCTGCGCGTCGATCACGAGCACGGCGGCAATGCCGCTATCGCGCGTACGGCGGGCGGGCTGAAGCTCGGGGTTCGCCGCGATCTGCGCGAGCAGGTCGGGCGACGCATTGACGAGCAGCCAGTCTTCGCCGTTCGCGCTCACCGCGATCGACGACTGCGTGCGGCGCGTGGCCTTCAGCGTGCCGCGGCGCACGCCGTCGCAATTGCGGCAGTTGCAGTTCCACTGCGGAAAGCCGCCGCCAGCCGATGAGCCGAGTACCTTGATCTTCATGCCGCGCGGCGCAGGCTGCGCCCCTCCTGAACGGTTGAGATGAACATCGCGGCGAGCGCGTGTGCGACGCGTTCGTGCAGCGCCGGGTCGCTCGCCAGATGACCGGCGTTCACGCACTCGACATGCGCCGCGGGTACCGCGCGCGCCAGGCGCCGCAGATTCCCGGACGGACAGACCGGATCGCGCGAGCCATGTACCGCGGCAAGCGGCACGCCGGCCGACGCTGCGCGGCGCGCGAGCGACAGCAAACGGGCTTCGCCGAGCCAGCAGCGATGCGCGAGGTAGTGAGCCTGGATCCGGTATTTGCCGATCAGCTTGCGAGCGTGCCGTCGCGAGTCTCTTGCGGCTGGCTGTGCCGCGCCGGGCGGCGTGGCGCTCGCGAGCACCGCGTCCTCGTAGCCGCGCCATGCCAGCGCGAGCGCGCGTTGCCGCGTTTCGCTCGCGCCGTATTGCAGGGCGGCGGCGCAGCGGGCGGCCAACCCGGCAGGCCGCTTGCACTGAGCCGCGGCGCTCAGTCTGGCCCATGCGCGCGGCGCGCGTTTGCGGGACGCGATGCACAGACCGCGAATCTCGCGCGCGGACGTCAGGAACAGCCCGCGCAGCACGACGCCCGTGACCGATTGCGGACACTGCCCCGCATACGCGAGCGCCAGCGCCGCGCCCCACGATCCGCCGAGCACGCCCCAGCGATCGAAGCCGAGCCGCGTGCGGATCGCTTCGAGATCGGCGATCAGATAGTCGGTGCGGTTGTGGCGCACGCTGCCGTGTGGCGTCGATGCGCCGGTGCCGCGCTGATCGATCAGCACGACCCGGAAGCGGCTCAGATCGAAGAGCCGCAGCGCGCTTGGCTGACTGCCGCTGCCTGGGCCGCCGTGCAGGACGGCCACCGGCACGCCGTCGACCGCGCCGGCCACCGCGAACGACACGCGATGACCGTCGCGCGTGCGCAGCGTATCGGCTTCGAGCGGCGGTGGGGTTTGCCGTGAACGGCGCTTTGCGCTGAGCATCGTCATGGCAGCATCCTCGCGAGCAGGTTGTCGCGATCGATCCATTGATGCTTGAGCGCGCCCGCCACATGCAGCACGATCAGCGCGATCAGCATGTATCCCAGTGCCTGATGAATGCCGAAGAAAAGCTCGCGTAAATGCGCATCGTCCCAGCCCCACTTCGGCAGCGGGATGCCCCAGAAGCGCGTCCCATAGCGGTTGAACGACGAGCCGAGATAACCGGCCAGCGGCATCGCGACCATGCCGACATATAAAAGACCCTGCGTAGTGCGCGCGGCGGCGCGTTGCCACGTTCGCATCGGTGGCAGGGGCGGCCGGTGAAAGGCGGCCAGCGCCACGATGCGCAGAAGCACCAGCAGGAAAACCGTCAGTCCGAGCGACTTGTGCAAGTTGATCAACGTCGCTTTGACAGGCAAACCCTTCGGCAGCCCGACCATGTAGAGTCCGACTGCAAGCAGGCCGATGATGCCGAGCGCAATCAGCCAATGGAGCGCGATCAGCATGCCGGCATAGCGCGGCGCGCGGGCATTCGCGTTTGCGTCCGGGTTCGCGTCCGTCTTTGCGTCGATCCCTCGCTTCGCGTCCGGAGAATGCGCTGTCGTCATCCCTGTCTGCTCCTTTGTCGACCAGAGTTGGCGCTTTAGCGCCTACTCTGGTCCCATGCACCTGTGCGGTCGACCAGAGTTGGCGCTTTAGCTGCCGACCAGAGTTCGCGCTTCAGCGCGCTACTCTGGTCCCATGCAAAGCACCTACTCTGGTCCCATGCAACATGGTTGCCGGCTGGGTGTCTCTTGTCGAACACCGTTTCACTCCGATCAACGGGCCGCGCGGCCCTACCCGGCGATCAGTATTTCGCCTCGACCGTCGACCGCGAGGTCGCCCGAATAACGGGTCGGCAAGCGGTCCGCGCGCCACTGCGAAAAGGGGGCGATTTCATCCGCCAGACTGCGCACGAGCAGTGACCAGAATACGTCGAAACCGTGGCCGCCGCCGGTGAATGTCGCCGGCAGATGCGTGGGCTGTTGCGCGAGCAACAGCGTGCCGCGCCTCATCCCATAGGCATAATGCGGGCCTGGTCGGCCCGCGACGCCGACAGTGCCGGCCACCAGCCGCGAGACCGCGAATTCGCCCGCATTGCCGCCGACCAGCACGAGGCCACGGCGCATCCGGTCGGCCAGCCGCGCGCCCGCGTTGCCGTGGATCGTCAGCGTGCCGCCGCTCATGCCTTCCATGTCGCCAGTCAGCGCGCCGGCGGCGAAATCGCCACTGTCGCCGGTCACCGTCAGGCGGCCGCCGCGCATCTCGCAGCCGGTGAAATGCCCCGCGTTGCCGTCGATCTGCAGCTCGCCGCCTGTCATCCTGAAACCGCTGTAGTCGCCGACCGAACCGCGCACGACGAGGCGTCCGCCGTCCATCTGCGCGCCAAGCCGGTCGAGCCATGGCGCGGCGCCGTCGATGACCAGCGCGGCAGTGTCCTCATCGGTGACAGCCTGTGACACAACTGCTCCATCACGCAACACCTGAAACAGGTCGCCGACGGCGCAGCTATCATTGCCGGCCGGCAGAACGATGCGCTCGATCTCAGCAACGCTCATCCCCGCGAGCGACGCCGGCCGCAAAGCGGCGGCATCGACGCGAAAACCGGGCGGCGCCTTCACGCGCAAAGTCGTCGTGCTCATGCGCGGCTCCCGTCGAGACCTGCCGCAAGCGTATGCAAATGGAAGTGATACGGCCCGAGCTTGCCACCGTAGTTGCCCGCCGAAATCCGCAGCACGCCGGCCGCGAGGCCGAGCCCGGCGGCCGCACCGATGCCGGCTGTCATCGCCGCGCCGGCGCCGGCACGAGCGGCGTCGAATGCTTCGTCCTCCGAGCGGACGCTCGCGAGCAATGCGGTCATCGGTATTCTCCGGGAAGACTAGTGGTGTTCGGCAGCGGCGGGTTGGCCGCCGGACGCTTCGAGACTCGCCCGATGCCGCGCGACCGCGGCGACGAGCCACGCCCATGCCGTGCGCTCGTTGTCGCCGGCAGTCTTGTCGATCGCGATCTGCAGGTAAGCCATCTCGCGATCGACCTTGTCGGCCGGCAGCATGAAGAGCCGGCTCACCAGAATCGCGCCTTCGACCACCGCCGACTGCGCGCGGTTGTAGCCCGCGAACGGCGCGTGATTTTCGCGCTGCACGCATTTCATGAACAGCACCGGACGCTGCGCGTCGTCGCGCAATTGGTCGAGTTCGAGTTCGGCGTGCGCCAGCGATTCGGCCAGACGCACGCTGGCGACGCGGCTTGCGGCAACGGTCGGCCAGTCGGTCGCGCAGTGCGTGACGCAGCCCGCGAAGACGCGCACGTCGGTCGTGAAGTTCAGGACCGCCGCGCGCGACGCAACGATATTGTCGAGCGTGGTGGACGGACGAAAAGGGGCAAGGATGACATGCTCACCCTCGTACCGGGCCTCCATCGGGGCGACATGAGGACGGCCATCGCACGCTGCCGTGGTGACGATCGTTTCGTGGATCATGGATGGGAACGCGTGTCCTGACAACGCCGAAAGGCCGGCCGGTTAGCTAAAGACAAATACGATCCACAAAAGGGCCGCGGCGTGCGGCCCTTTTGCGGGTTTAACGCGTAGCGACATACATCACGATTTCAAAACCGAGACGCACATCGGTGTAGCTCGGAGTCGTCCATTGCATACGTGCTTCCTCCATGGGTTGACACTGCGTTGCGCCGTCGGCCCGGCGAAATGCCGGACTTCATCGGCATCCGGCATCACGCAAGCTTTATGCCCAAGCGCAATACCGAAGGAGTGCGCCGGCGTGCGTCCGACCGGTAATACAGCGCCTGCCGAATTACGCCGGTACTACGGCCACGCAGCCTGGCTGGCGAAGGCCGCCGCGCGGTGTGGCGAAAACGAAGCAAAGTGTTCCACGCGCTCTCGTGAACTCCATTGCGCTGTCACGTCGTCCTCGCATCGCCTTAGCGGACATTCTGCACCGAATCCCGGCGCGGGTCGCGAAAATCCGCTTCGCAATTTGCAATCGATAACGGATCGGTTAAGTCTGCCAAATAAAATCGTGAATTCCCCTTGGCGACGTCCGTGCCTACTCATGCATTGGCGCGACCGCTTTCTGTTTTCGATGGACGCGGTGAATCGCGCGCAAGCGGAAACCGGCGAGGTCAAGGGTCACTATCTGAACGTGACGGCCGGCACGATGGAGGACATGTATGACCGCGCCGCCGACGACGCTCCGCAGGTCCGCCTGGCACGCGCGACGGCACTGTCGAAAGCGGGCGCCTACGATACGGCGGCCAGGCTCTACGATGGCTTGATCCACGCCGACCGTCTCGACGATCTCGGCCGCGCAGCGCTGTTCGATCTCGGCAACATGTACCTGCGCGAGGGAAGGGGAGACGGCGCTGCGGGCACCGTCAAGTCGCTCGTGATGATCGGCGAGGCCAAAGCGCGCTACCGGACGTTGCTGCGCGCGGTGCCGGACGATTGGGACGCACGCTATAACCTCGAGCGGGCGCTTTGGCTCGCGCCTGAAACACATGGCGCGCTCGATGAGCCTGACGTGAAATCGCAGCACAACGTGAAAGTGCGGGATCCGCAGAGCAAGGACTTGCCGTGAACGCCGGGATCCGGGAGCGCGGCTTGCCCAGGCTGCGTCACTGGTTGACGCCGCTCGCGCTCCTCGCGTTGATCGCCGCGGTCGTGATGCCGGCGGTGACGCTGCCGCGCCATACGTTCAGCTACATCGTGACTTTCGATATCACGCAAAGCATGGACGTCGAGGACGTCAGTCTGAACGGCGTGCCGGTGAGCCGGCTGAAGTTCGCGCAGGCCGCGATGGGCGACGCGCTGGGGCAATTGCCTTGCGGCTCGAAGGTAGGCTGGAGCGTGTTTACGGGTCAGCGCACTTTGCTGTTGCTGGCGCCCGTCGAGGTGTGCAACAACTACGACGCGCTGCGGGTGTCGCTCGATGGTATCGACGGGCGCATGCGTTGGACCAACTGGAGCCGGATTGCCGAGGGCGGCGTTTATTCGGCGGTGCGCGTGGCGCAGGATGTCGGCCAGGGCGCGGCCGTCGTGTTCATCACCGATGGGCAAGAGGCGCCGCCTGTTCCGCCGTCGCGAGCGCTGATGCGCGATATCAACTCCGCGCGAATCAAGGGCTGGCTGATCGGCGTGGGGGGCGACCAACCCGCGGCCATTCCGAAGACCAACGGCGACGGCAATCAGGTTGGATACTGGCAGGCCGAGGACGTGATACAGGTGCCTGCTACGCCGGGGTCTGATAGGCCGGCTGAGACACATGAGGAGCTTTCCGAGTTGCGAGGCCAGTATCTGGGGTCCGTGGCTGAGCAAACCGGGCTTGGTTATCGTCGCCTTTGGACCACGACAGCGTTGGGCGATGCGATGGTGGATCAGCGCTTCGCTCACCGCGAACCGGTGCCGACCGACTTGCGCTGGTGTCCTGCGCTGTTCGCGTTGCTGCTGCTCGCAGGGCGGTTCGCGCCCGATGTTGTTTGGGAGTGGCTGCACGCGTGCCGGAAATTTATTCGAAGGCTTGTTCGGCGCGTTGTTCCTGCATCGGATGGGCGGCGGCCGCCGGCTGGGTTGTCTTAAGGCTGCAACGCATACGTTGAGAGCAGGAGAACCTGAATCGCTAACTACCTGGTTCGTCAAACACCGACACTCTGTTCCCACTCTGATTTCAACTCGCAGCAGAGGCATGCAGGCTCTGGAGTGCTGAACGGCGCCAATCCGCCGGGGTCATGCCCATATGCTGAGTGAAGACGCGCCTGAAGGCCGCCACGGATTGGTAGCCAACCGTCTCGGCCACGACCTCGGTTGAAACGCCCGGCTTTTTCAGTTCATCGGCGGCCAATGCCATTCGGACATCGGTCAGCAGGTCATTGGGCGAGCGCCCAACCTTGTCCTGGAAGTGACGAATCAAGGTCGCGCGCGACATGTTGCAGAGGTCCGCCAACTCCGACAGTGTCCACGGGTGTGCTGGATCATTGAATATGACGGTGAGCGCAGGGGCCAGACGCGGATGTCCAGCCAGTGCCAGTAGCCCCATCGGGGCCTCGTCGGACTCGCTGGCCATGCGCAGCGCCAGCGCGAAGAGAGCCGCCGATAGTGCGTTCATCATCGCGTAGCCGCCCAGCTTGCCCACATCGGACTCCCCTCGCATCAGCGCCACCAGGCCGCTTAGCTGGGCAGAGGTCTCGCCCTGACCGGAACTACCTGCGCTCGACGTTCGGACCACGAGTCGGGCGGGCAGATACGTACGGATAAAGCGGTCATGAGGCGGCGCCAAAACGAATCGCCCACAGAGCATGTCCAGACGCTGGCCGGTTCCCGCATTTTCGCTAATGGTCAGGTTCAAGCCCTCGCGCTGACGCGCGGGCTTCGCTCGAGCACCGCTGCCGTCATGAAGGCGGTGCGCGGAGCCGTGCGGCAACATGACGATATCGCCGGCGCAAAGATTCTGCGGTTTGCCGGTGCCGGGCGTCTCCAGGATGGCGGATCCGCTGAGCACCACGTGATAGGGCATCTCTCCCGCATCCGAATCGCCGTAGATGACTTGCCAGGGTGCTCCATACGAGCATCGAAGCTCTAGCTGGCCGCGCACCGTCAGCATGCCTAGCAGGCGGCTAAGCCAATCCAGTGGAGGGGTCATGGCAGGTCTCAGTTGATACGTATGAGCATGATATTGACAATATTGAGTCTCAACAAGCTCATTTCTCGACCTTAAAGTGGAGACTCCCAGCCACCACTGAATGAGGTCCATCATGAGTCGCTTCACCATCCCCGCTGTTACGACTGCCACTGGCGCTACCGCCGAGGTCTATGCTCAGGTGCGGAAAATCGCTGGCGGCGGCGTGCCTAACCTGTTCGCCGCGCTGGGCTATCTTGCGCCCGCCACCTTGAGCGCTGCGCTGAACGCCGAAGGCGCGCTGGCGTCCGGCAGCCTGAGCAAGCAGGATCTGGAAACTATCAAGCTCCTTGTCAGCGAACAGACCGGCTGCGACTACTGTGTAGCCGCGCACTTCATGCTGGGCAAAATGAGTGGCCTGTCGCCGGAAACACTCAAGCAGATTCGCGCGGGGCAGGCCACGGGCGATGTCAGGCGCGATGCACTGATTCATTTCGTGCTGAATCTGCAGAAGACCCGCGGCACGATCAACGAGAACGAATTCGCAGCCATTCGCGCTGCCGGTTACACCGACACGCAACTGGCCGAGATCTCGTTGGCCGTCGCCATGACTATCTTTACTAATACGTTCAACCGGATCAACGACACGGACGTCGATTTTCCGCCGGTCAAGTGAGATTGGCGTCGGCGAGCCGGTACGTCACGCAGTAACGTTTCGGCTCGCCAGGCACAGGTTATCCGGCAGAAGGCTGGCATATCGCCGCGCCGGCGTCGGATTCGCTAAACCCCTGGTTGAATTAGAGGATGTTATGTCTGAAGTCGAACATTTCGATACGTTGATCCTTGGCAGCGGCCAGGGCGGTAAGCTGCTCGCGTGGCACCTGGGGCGATCGGGGCAACGCGTGGCCGTGGTCGAGCGGCAGTGGGTCGGTGGCTCGTGTCCGGCTGTCGCCTGCCTTCCCAGCAAGAACGAGATCTGGAGCGCGCGTGTTGCGCATCTCGCGCGACATGCTGCGGAATTCGGCTCGGTTACCGGTCCGGTTGCCATCGACATGGCGAAGGTGCGCGACCGCAAGCGCGATATGGTCGAGCGAGAAGCAGCGTTCCACGTTCAGGCGTATGCGTCGAGCGGCGCCGAACTGATCATGGGCCGCGGCCGGTTCGTCGGGCCGAAGACGATCGAGGTCCGACTCAACGATGGCGGCACGCGGACGCTCAGCGGTGACCAGGTGGTTGTCAACGTCGGAACGCACGCCGCCATTCCGGATGTTCCGGGATTGCGCGCCGCCGAACCGCTCACCCATATCGGCGCGCTCGAACTCGACTATGCGCCGTCACATCTGATCGTGCTCGGGGGCGGTTATACCGGCATCGAGATGGCACAGGCTTATCGCCGCTTCGGCAGCCGGGTGACAATTATCGAGCACGGTGCCCGGCTAATGGGACGTGAAGACATGGACGTAGCCGAAGAGATGCTTCGCATGCTCTCTGCGGAAGGGATCGACGTTGTGCTGGCTGCCGAAACGATGAGCGTGGCAGGCCGCTCTGGCGCGCATGTTCGCATTGCCCTGCACACGCCTTCGGGAGAGCGGGTGATCGAGGGCAGCGACATTCTCGTCGCGGCAGGACGTATTCCAAACACGGCCGACATCGGGTTGGAAGAAGCTGGCATCGAACTCGACGAACGCGGCTACATTCGTGTGAACGACCGGTTGCAGGCATCGGCGCCTGATGTCTGGGCAATCGGCGAAGCGGCGGGCAGTCCGCAGTTCACCCATGTATCGGTCGACGACTTCAGGGTCGTGCGGGACAACCTGGCCGGCGGAAATAGCAGAATGAGCGACCGGTTGATTCCGTACACCTTGTTCACCGATCCGCCGCTCGCGCGTGTCGGGCTGAGCGAAAGCGAAGCGCAGCGTCAGCGGATCGCGGTTCGTGTCGCGACGCTGCCCATGAGCAATGTGCTGCGAACCGAAGCAACGGGTGAGACGCAGGGTTTCATGAAGGTTCTCGTCAGTGCGAACGATGATCGCATTCTTGGGTTCACGATGATCGGCTCCGAAGCTGGCGAGGTGATGGCCGCGATGCAAACGGCGATGCTCGCAGGTCTTCCCTATCAAAAGCTTCGCGATGCAGTGATCTCGCATCTGACATTTGCCGAGGGATTCGGCCCGCTGCTATCGAAGGTGCCTGCAAGGCCAGCGGAATAGGGGCTCGAGCGTATGCTCGCGCATTCCACTGGCTAGTCCGCCGATTCGCTTGCAACCCTGTCGGCAACGCTGACTCGACAGGGGGCAAGCGAACGGTCAGCGACTAGCGCCATGAGGCATTCACTCCTCGCATCGCACATCTTGCTTTGGCACAACGATAATCACCGGGTATGTCCCGTGATCGAGTTCCACGCGCGCGACCACGCTCATCGTCGCGCTGTCGATATCGTCGTACACGCTGACTCTTTCATGCCGAAGGCTCGTGATGCCCGTACAGGCAGATGCGCGACCTTCGTCGGAGACCTGGCATTGGATCGGGTTGTCCGCAAGGTAGCGGTATTTGTCCCGGTCGGGTGTCGCAAGGTATTCACGCATGCTCTGTGCCGATCCACCGACGCCGGTGACATACCCGATCGCGCACTGCTGTTTGGGTGTATTGCCGCCGCCGGGTGTTTGGGCATTCGCGGGCATGCTGGCGGCCGCGACGATCGCCGCGAATGTCGAGGCAAGAAGGCATTTCATTGCGCAAATCCCGGTTGTTGGATCAAAGTGCTGGATTGTAATGGCATCTTGCCCAGGAGGTCTGAACGCGAAAAAACGCAGGCTATCACTGCGCTTCGAAATGTGCACCCGCGTGCCCGAGATGTTCAGCTAGCTTCGGCACGGTACGTTGGACAGGGAAAAGACCGCCGGTGCTCAAGTCACGTTGATGACCAGAGGACCAAAGATTGGCAGTACGGGTCCATCGGTCAGCTAACTATCGACGGAATTTGGGTGATGCAAGTGAGAAAACGCCATGCGTCAAATCGGGCCGACGAGTCGCTGTTTGCCGGCTCAACGAAGGTCCGCTCGGTCATCGCCTGCCCACACGTGCCGTCGCCGGCTTCTGAGCCCGTCGAACAATCCTCAAGCCCAGCCAACCACGAAACCGAGCGTTTGAGCGGCCATGGCGGGGTCTTATTTGCCGCCGCCGTGCCGATGGTGCCGCCGCCTCTCGCGCTCCTTCATCAGATGCGGCATCAGTTCGTCGATGTACTGTCTCGCATCGCGACGCGTGGCTACCTGACTGAAGCGCTGGTGTGCCGCATCCTTGCCCACCAGCTCCATGTGTGCCTTGCGCAGTACGTGCAGCAGACCCATCAGCGTGCTGGAATCGGGCACGGGTTCGAGGTCGCGCTCATGTGCGGGCGTCGTCCCGGTGGTCATTTTCCTATCCTCTCCGGGCAGTCCTGGCGGCAGGTTTGGGTAATCAGCGACAGCACGTCGTTGGCGTTCCTGTCGCGTCCCGTCAGCGGTTGGAGACCGAACAGGCGTTCAAGGGTCGCGAGCACTGAGCTGTGATCATATGTCGTGTGATCGACCCGACCCTGTGCGACCCAAGGCGACACGATGATCGCGGGAACGCGCACGCCGTAGACGTCGAACCCGAATCCGTTCGCGTTCAACGTCGCGGCCGCGTCGTCGTCCGGAGGGATTGCCTTGCCGGGCAATGCCGAGTCGTAAAAACCGCCGTGCTCATCGTAGAGGATCATGAAGAGGCTCCTGTCCCACAACGGCGAGTTGCGGATCGCACCGTAGACGCGGGCGACGAGTTGATCGCCGCCGGCAAGGCCGTCCATCGGATGCTGCGAACTGCCGTTCTCGTAGGTGTCGTGCACGACGTCGCCGTAGCTCGGTTCGATGAACGTATAGCGGGCAGTGTAGCTAGCGGCGAGGTCCGCTTCGAAGTGCGACAGGTCGTCGACGTCGCAAAAGCTGATGCCCTTGATCGACGCGACCTGCGGTATGCGGCCGAGCGGATCGCCCAGGTGGTCCTGGTACAGGCGATAGTTTCCTTTGCCGAGCGCGTCGAAAATCGATCCTTTCGGATAGACGAAGCCATCCGGTCCTTCCCATTTGCATATCTCGGCCGAGGTCGGTGAATGATCGAGCCCGGCCGACGATGCGCCATGCAGGAAATAGCGGTTCGGCCAGGTCGGGCCGGGCAGCGACGAATGCCATCCGTCGCACAGCACGAATTGCGTCGCGAGCTGGTACAGCGCGGGGGACTGCGTACGGACGTCGACGCCCCGCATGATGTCGTCCACATCGCCGCTTTGCGGTGGGGCGCCTTCGGTGCGGGTGGTCGCGTAGTTCGAGACGAAGCCGGAGTTGTCGACTGGCGGATAGGGCTGGCCTCGCTGGAAGTGCGCGCGCGCGCCGCATAGCTGTTCGACCACGTCGATGAATTCATGCCCGGGGTCGGTGGGCATCTGGCCGGGCGCGCCGCCACTGAACGCGTAGGTGGCGCCGTTGTAGGTGTTCGCGTTTCCGTTGGTGGCGGCGACGATTCCGGGGATACCCGACAGCGCGAACAGATGGTCGAAGGACCGGTTTTCCAGCATCAGCACGAATACGTGCTGGATGATCTGGCTTAAACCGCCTGCGGCCGCTGCATTTGCGTTTGAATTTGCGTTTGCGTTTGCGTTCATGAGGCCTGCTCCTGTCGTTCGCTGGACGACCGACCTGTTGGTAAGACGCGCCGACTGCAATGGTTTTTCAGTGTATTGTCGTCGCCGACCCCACGCGCCCAAAAAAATGCCCGCCTCAAGAGGCGGGCTTTAATCCATATTCCTTGGAGGAGACATGGAGGAGACGGAATAAGTATAAACCCGAATCATCATCTATGTAGCGTGATTGAAACGATCCAATGCTGGCTGGCGAACGGTCCTTCGGTGGTTGCACGCGCCGAGTGCAACGTCCAGGTCAACCCTTTCCATCCGTCCTATGCGATCCTTCAGCTAGATGTTTGCGTTGCGGCACCTACCCATTGCTGGCAGAGTCCAGGACATGAAGCAATTGATCTGTCCAAGAATTAATAGTCAGGCATCCAGGCGGAGACATAAGATGACACGAGTTCGCGTTCAGAGCTTCACCATCTCGCTCGACGGGTACGGAGCAGGCCCAAATCAAGACATCAACCATCCGCTCGGCATTGGCGGGACGGATCTGCACCAGTGGGTATTTCCAACACGCACGTTCCAGCGGGCCTTGTTCGGGAAGGACGGCGGCACGACCGGGGTTGACGATGACTTCGCCGCTCGTGGCTTTGAGAATGTTGGGGCCTGGATTCTCGGCAGAAACATGTTCAGCCCCCTTCGTGGGCCTTGGCCGGACATGAACTGGAAAGGCTGGTGGGGAGACAATCCACCGTATCACGTTCCGGTCTTCATCATGACGCATCATGCACGTCCACTCATCGAGATGGAAGGCGACACGACGTTCCATTTCGTCACAGGCGGGATTCGCGACGCGCTCGAAAGGGCACGCGAGGCGGCCGGCGGAATGGACGTGCGCATCGGCGGTGGGCCGAACATCATCCAGCAGTATCTTCGCGAGAGCCTCATTGACGAACTGCACATTGCTATCGCCCCCGTCCTGCTCGGCGGAGGAGAACGGCTGTTCGAAGGGGTTGACTTGCGGGCTCTGGGATACGAGTGCGTCGAATTCGTAGCATCGGAGAAAGCCACGCACGTCGTCCTGCGGCACCACGGGCGCGCGGACGCCTGACTACCGGTTGCAGCGGCTGGTCGTGCGTTGGTTCTCGCACACGGCTAAGCCTGAATGGCCCCTATTGCGATTTCCAGGCCACTGCGTCGTGTGGGTACTGCAGACCGCACCGAGCCCGACAACGATCGACTCAGGCCGACCCACTTCGGTCGTTCGTCGACCACGGCCGCTAGTTGGCGCGGCAATGTCGCGCTGCCTTATGTCTGGCATGAGACCGTGACCCACTGAGGCTGTACGAAAACGCGTCTTGTCTCGTTGACGGAGTTGCGTAAGATGCAGGGAACACTTCGCGCTTAAGCGGCATGCGCTGCGCGTTTTATGTGTCACGAGCATCGGGCGGCTCGACTTGCTGCGTGGGACACGTTCACGAAAGTGCCACGCAATCCGTCGACCGTGTGATGAACGGTTAGGGCCACGCCCAACTTTTCTCTCTTTCCACTGCCGAGTTGACAGAACCCACGGGGGTAGCATGAACAAGAACGGTGCGAGCAGAAAATTCGGCGCGACGTTGGTTGCGCTCATCGCGAGTTGCGCGACCTATGCGAATGCTCAGACAGTGGCGAGCACACCGGCCGTCGCGGCCGCGCAAATGATGGCGGTCTCGACCTCACCACCGGGAAGCAGATCGGATGATGCGATTATTCTCGACGTTCGCCGTGCCCTCAGGCGCGTACCGGAGATGGATGATTCAGCGATTCACATCAGGGCGCACCGCGGTGTCGTTACGCTCACAGGATCGGTACCGGAGAGCTGGCAGATCTCGCGCGCTGGCAACGTAGCACGATCGGTGCGCGGAGTGAGGGGAGTGCAGAACAGATTGAAGGAGCGAAAGAAGGACGTGGCGGACTTTGAGCAACGTCTCGCGCCATCGGCCGGATAAGTGAGCAGGGCGCTGTCATTAAGGAAACCAGCGAGGCACTGTCGAAGCGCATGATCCAGGCAGGCATCTGAAGTCTCGCCGTTCACGATATTTCGACGCTCTAATGCAGTTGCCTGCTCCATGCGGCCGCCGCCTTGGACGTCGCAATCTGACGTTCGCGATGTAGCTATGCCACGGCACTTCGACCCTGAACGGACTCACGGGGGCTACCCTCGAATGACGTCTTCGGAATGTCCAACTACCGTTGCCCGTACCGTCCGACGCGACTGTCATTATCGGCGGACGGGTGGCCGGTATCCAGGATGAAGCCGACGTTTGAACGCCTGTGTGGAAGGCCGGACCAAAGTCCGCCAGTGGCCCATCAACAGCCTCTCGGCCAGCGATGAGGTCGGACATTCGAGGGTCCGCTTCACCCAGTCAAGAACCAGCGAGCAGGCTACAAGGTCGGCGGCCAGCGCAGCGTAGCCACCAAGGGCGTGGCCGACCACGAGCGTATCGAACCGAGCTTGGCTAAGCGCCATGAACGCCGGTGCGCCTATCTCATGGGCCCATACAAATCGCCCTGCGTTCAGCCTTCTTACAGCGCACCACACGCTGATCCACCGCGCACGGGCATCTTGATGCGCGTGCACGGTGTTAAGCGTTACGCTCCTACGACGTGATTCCCGCCAGCGTGAGCATAACCAGGAAGACGCTGAGCGGAGCAAGGTGGGAATGCTCACGGTGACGCAAGACGGTCAAAACCGCTGCGGAGATGATGACAGCGCCAAAGATCAGGCCCAACCCACGGGTGACGGGAAGTGCGATCAAGACGGCATTCGTCATCTCCAGCGTACCGGTGGCACGCTGCCACCAGCGGGGATACCCCCATCGGACAAAGTTGTCCTGCGTGGCGGGCGTGCCGATCGCGTTGAACAACCCCGCACCGAAAAAAGCGACAACGAGAAGCCAGATCGAAACTGTATGTAGCATTTAAGCGACTCTCAAGATTTGGGCGAGTGCGCGGGCTCGCGCACTGCGATGGAAACGTAGGAAAGCTGAATGACGCTTAATTCGTCACAAGCGACCCCGCGGCCCTTGGGCCTCGCAGCCAAGGGGCGGGCGCTTGAAGAGGCACCGCGTGCTTAGGCGGCCGCCGACGCGTAGGAACGCAACTCCTCGACGATCGAGCGTCGCGACGGACGCCAATCAAGCTCGCGTTTTGCCTTTTCCCCGGAGACGACCTGATCGCAGGTGATCGCGTCGGCGAATGCCCAGAGCGACTGGCGCGCCTCGTCGAGCGGCCATGGCTCTACGCGGCCCTCAGCGCCGGCGGCCTCGCTCGCCGCGCGCGCGATTTCGATAAGTGGTGTCGCCGTTCCGTGAACGCCGTTGAAGACCGAGCTAACGGGCGCCCGTTCAAGCGAGAGCGCATAGAGGTCGGCGAGGTCGTCAGCGTGCACCGTCGACCAGCGGTTTCGCCCGTCACCGACGTAGCGCGCTACGCCGTATTCCTTGGCCGCGCCGTACATCATCATTGCGGCGCCACCCCAGTTGCCGTAAACCCAAGCCGGCCGGATTACGCTCGGGTGAACGCCCGCGGTCGCAGCCGCGAGGACCTCGCCCTCAAGCTCCTGGCGCCAGCGCACGAGCTCGACTGGATTCAACGGGCTGTCTTCAGTTGCGGGTGCGTCGCCGGTCGATCCGTAGATCAGACAACCGCTTGTATAGACAAAACGCTTGCCCGTACCGCGCAGCGCTTCGATGATCGAGCGCGTCGCAGCTTTGTCATAAGTTGCCGTATTCCGGTCGCCCGGCGAGGCGGCATGTATAACGGCGTCAACGGCACGAGCGGCAGAAGCGACGCTCGCCGAGTCGGCAAGGTCGCCTTGCATCACCGCAAAGCCCTCGTCGGTCAGCTTGCTCGCACTCATTTCCGAACGGGCGAGTCCTACGACCTCATGGCCGCCCGCCATCAAGCGACGCGCTACAGCACCCCCGATCAACCCCGTTGCTCCCGTCACCAATACACGCATGTCCGTTGCCTCTTCCAAGTTCGATGAGGGCAATGATAGTGGGCTGCTATTTCAAATGGAAATCGCAAGTTCTGATGTACTGATATCGCTCGCGCCGATGACGTCAAGCCGAGGCGGCGACCTCGGCGATGACGTTTTGCAGCCAACGAGTGGCCGCGTGAGCGTCCGCACGTCGATGCCACATCATCGCAAGCGTCCAGCTGGGCAGTTCGATTGGCGGTTGATGTACGGAGATGCCGACCCCAGTCGCTGCGAACCGCCGAGCGACACGGGAGGCGAGCGTCGCGACGAGATCGGTCTCGGCGATCACGAAGGGTGCGACCAGAAATTGCGGCAAGCTCAGTACCACGCGCCGTCCGAGCCCCAGCTTGGCGAGCTCGTGATCGACCAGACTTGAGCGGTCGCCCTCGGGAGATATCAGGAGATGTGGTGCAGTCGTGAAGGCGTCGAGGCTGGCACCATGCGCAAACGCGGGGTGCTCAGGACGCGCTACGCACGCAAAGTCCTCCTGGAGCAGAGGGCGCTTGAGGATGCGTGCCGAAGCTTCGACCGGGAAGCCGATCGCGAGGCTTACTTCGCCGCTGTCGAGGAGTTCGAGCGCTTCATCCCGACCGAACGTTCCGTGCACGTGCACGTCGACGTGAGGCGCTTCGATGCTAAGGCGTGCCAGCAGCGGCGGCAGTAGAACGAAAGCGGCATAGTCGTTCATCGCGATCGTGAACGCGTCGCCAGCAGTCGCCGGATCGAAACCGTCGGCCCGTAACGCACCCCGTACAAGTTGGAGCGCGCTGGATATAGGACCAGCAAGATCGTGAGCCCGTGGGGTCGGCTGCATCCCCGACGGCGTCCGCAAGAACAGCTCATCCTCGAACAGCTCACGCAACCGGGTAAGGGCGCCGCTCATCGCCGACTGACTAAGACCGATACGCAGCCCGGCGCGCGTAACGTGACGCTCCGCATAAAGAGCGTCGAACGCCTTCAGTAGATTGAGATCAAAGCCACCGATATCCATATTGTCGATAATACCTGACTACGATCATCGAAGGCGGCGATCAACAGTCATTTCCAAGGCGCAGTGAATCCTCGAGTGTCCGTCCGAAGCGCATGCTAGCCATCCGCCCGAGATCGCAGAGGTCAAATTGCCCCTTGCGAATGCGATGCATCAGCTCGATGCCGGAAATCGTGGTCGCAGCACTCCTGAACCGTTTGAAACCGGACATCACATTCGTCCTGGACTTGATGTTTCGATGGTCCTGCTCGATCACGTTATTCAGATACTTCGAAGAGCGCACCTTCGTGTCCTCCGGCAGCAGGCCGTCGGCTTTCATCTCCCGCACGGCCCGGTGGAAAGCGGCATATCCGTCGAGCGTGATCGTCACCGGCGGCTGGCCCTGATGTCTGATTGCCTTGCTGATAAATGCTTTAGCCGCGGCTACGTCCCGCTTCGCCCTGAGCATGAAGTCCACGGTCTGGCCGGCACGATCTACCGCCCGGTACAGATAGACCCACTTGCCACGAATCTTCAGATAGGTCTCGTCAACGCGCCATGACCGCCCTGTGGGTATCCCAAAACGATTCCAGCGCTTGACGAACTCCGGTGTAAAGCGCTTTACCCAACGCATGATCGTGGTGTGAGCCAGCACCAGTCCACGCTCGGCCATCATCTCGACCAGATCGCGCAGACTAAGCTTGTAGCGAAGGTACTAGCGAACACACAGAATGATCACGTCATGGTCAAAGTGACGGCCTGCAAACAGTTCGTCCGGGCTCCCCAGCTTGCTCATCGTCGGCTCTAAACTCGTTCAGCCCCACACCTTAACCGATTAGCCCCGCGCTATTTACAACAGAGCCCTCGTCGTCGGGGCGCGAGCTTCTTGCGCACGAACTGACCCATGTCGTGCAACAGACTGGCGACGGCATTCGCCGCAAGATGAGCGTGAGCCAGCCGGGCGATCCGCATGAGGTCGAAGCGGACAAGATGGCGCACGCGGTAGTCCAGCAGGAACATGCGGGGACGACGGACCGGCAGGTGATCGACCGGGAAGATGCGCACAAGGACGACGACAAGGACAAGCATCTTGCGGCCAAACCGGCGGCCGAGGGCTTGCAGCGCCAGCCCGAAGCACCGAAGCCACTGGACGAGGAGGAGAAGAAGAAGGCGCATCTGAAGCGTGATTTGAGCACGCTTGCGCGTCAGAGCGAAGATGGGGCGGTGTCCATATAAGACTGTGTGAGGGCGACGACGCGATGCAGGCGCTGGATGAGGCTACCGGTTCGGCGCCGCATAAGCTTGTGGAGAGCAAACCTATGCCGTCGGAGTTTTGTGCCCGTCGCGCTCGCCGCGTTTCCGGAACTGGCGAAGAAGGCGCGTGCGTGGATCGACGGTAAGGTCAAGGCGGCGAGCGACGCGGTCAACCGGGCGGCTGACTGCCGAACGATTCTCCGCTAGTCGTCGCATGAGCGGCGCTGATCAGCAATGCGGTAACGGCCGCCGTCGCTGCCCGACGCATGGTTACGAGTCTCATGGCCTGCATGCGCTCGATTCGTCGCTGTCCAGCACTTTCCGTCAATCAAGGTCGGACGCCCGAAGTCAGCTGTTCGATCATGTTTCGGATCGCGCGCATCTGAACGCCTTGCTGGTCGGCGAAGTGACTGTCCGTGTAGCCCCACCAGTCCCAGCATCCATACGGGTTGATTCCGGGGATGGATACCGCCTGCGGAAACAGCACGACGATCCGGTTGTTGTCCGCCCACTGTGCGTAGCCCGCATGCCGGACGAACGTCGTGCCATAGAAGAGGCCACCTGGCGACGGGCTGAGCGGCAGGTAGTCCTGACCCTGCTCGCAGCCATGCAGCGCGACGTGCAACCGGCAAGACGCACCCGCATCACATGCGCCCGGTACATAGAGCCACCCGGTGGTGTCCATTCCCGTCATCCACGTGAAACTCGAAGGACGGCTTGCCGGCAGATAACGGCTCTGATCGAAGCGGACGAAACGACCCTTTTGCGTGGTAGCGCTGGGCGGCACGAGCGGATCGGGGCCGTAGATCCAGCCAAGTATCTGTTTCGCGCCATCGACACGGCATTTGCCGATGAAGGGCGATTCGCTCTTTGCGCATGCCACACCATAGTTCATGGTGGGCATGGTATGGCCCGCATCGGCCAGTTCGATCTTCGACACGTTTTGGGCCGGTACGCCGAGTGCGGCGTAGAACGCCTGCAACTGGTTGACCACGGGCGGCGGTACGGTTGCATCGGCCGCGCCGGAGATCGTGACGATGTGTTGCCCGGCAATATTCGCCACATCGTCGATCGCGTGGCTTGCTGACGATGCCTTCGTGAATGAGACAAGCTTCGGCACATCGGCGCTCGTGAGCGTGACCTGGCATGCGCTAGCCGGCTGGATAGTGCATGAGCATCTTGACGTTGCAATCAACAGGTCGTTTTGCGAGCAATAGTACGGACCGGCCGCGACGACGCCCACGCCCTTGATGATCGACGAATAGGCAACCGCTAGCTGCACCGCCATGAACCCGCCCGACGAAATACCGGAGACCGATGTCTGCGAGATATCGATGTTGAGCGCTGGTAATGGCTGAGGGGTGGACGGATCGCCGAAAGAGCCGGTCGACGGTGTCGATAGCGCGATGGCAAACAGGTACGGGATAACTTTCACCGGCTAGCCTCGCGCTGGTTGCATTGCTCACAGAAGCCTTGCGGAAGAAATTGCGCACGCTTCGGAACGGCCGAAGGACAGCACTCGAGTCGTGCTGCAAAGGCGAAATCAATTATGGCAGTGAAATTGCAACGCGAAATGCTCGTCGATAGAACGAAGAGCGGGGCGGCAATTTGAACACGCCGAGACTGGAGTCGGGGGAGGCCGTGTTGGCACCGCGAAACCTTGCAGTCTGGAGAGAGCGGACCGGCTGCTCGCTGCCTCCTTTGGATCGCTAACGGTTGACTGTCTGACCGCGATTAAAGGCGTTTCAATTTTGTCGGGAGATGCGAGGCAGCCCGCAGTATGTGCAGTCGGCACTTGAGTACCAAAGGGTGTTGAGGGTCGCGAGGCGCCTGATAGATTGATATCCCTTTGTCTCGTCCAGGTTTCAGGCGCTTAGCGGTTGTTGGAACGGCTGTGCGTCAGCTCGCCGACCTGGCGCGGATTCCGTTCGACGCTCGAGCGACGCCGTGCGCTTTTCTTCGGCGGTCGCAATGAAGTCGGACAGTTCGCGCTCCATGGCTGAATCTTTGGCACCCGGTTTCCACCTCGCAGCACCGTGCCGGCGGCGCGTGGCTCTAGCCAGTGCCAATGCCAGGATTGCGGCCTTCGCACATTCATATTCGACCTGACCGCAAAGGTCTATCGGCTCGCCGAACTCCCGAAATGCCTCCACGTACTCTCGGGCAGCGTGCACTGTAGCGGGGAACTCACGCAGCTCGGAGATAACCCGGCGGCTCAGGACGTGCCACTGCAGCTTGTCCGGGTAGGCAAAAGCAGGGATGGACACGCCCTTGCTGGCTTCGCGGCTGATAGGGCCGACCGGCTCCGCTGCCGCCCAAACGGCCCTATGCATCACTATCCGACAAGTTCGAGCGTAGCTTTCCAGCGATAACGCCACTTCCAGTGCAGTGTCGCGTTGCTGACGCCTGCGCTCCCGGGCATCTCGCGCCGAAATCCACGCTAGCGTTACAACAGAGCCGACTGCCGCTGACGCTAGCGCCAAAGTCAGCGGAGCGTTCCAGCTGAGTCGCTGGAGATATTCAACCGATTCCTGCAGCATACGAAGCGCCCTCGGAGAAAGAGGTGCACAGAGTATAAGCAATCGTTTGCGGGACTATTCAGCGAAAAAAATGCGGAGTGCGTTTTCGCCACAAACGGTTCGATTGGGTGACGTCCGTCTTGACAAATCGAGTCGAACTCGGGAACTCGTTCACCTGGCCTCCGCCATGGCAGACGGTCGTCAAAAGTTTGACGCTGCCTTACTTCTCAAGCGGACGGGGCGGTGGCATTGCTCCGAACAGCGGCAATGGGTCGGCCTGTCGCCGCTCAGGGCAAGAGCCGTTTGGTTGCAGAAGGCGAACGTTGCTTCATCGGCCATACCCGACGTTCGTGTATCGACGCTGATGTGCCTGCTCGCTGCAGAACGGTCGTTCGGCGAGGGCAACGGCGAACGACCGATGGCGGTTTTGGCGAATGGGTAGTTTTGTGCGGTGCTGGACAAGCTTTGATGCAACAGGACGACACCGATAGGCCGAACCATGAATGTCCGAAAGTAGCCGAGGGCGCGTAAAAACGCATTGATCGCCTAAACTGAATTAACGCACTCAGACCGGGTGACTCATGAAGCGATCGTTGAAGGCGATGACCGCAAGCAGGCGTTCGACATCAACCAGAAGGGCGAAGTCCACTTCAAGCCGGCTACATCGAACACAGAGGTGAAGGGCGACGCCGCCCAAATGACCGCGGCGGGAACAGCCACAGACAACCCCCCTCAAGGGGGAAGCCTTGTCGCTCAGACGGGGATTGTCGCCACAGACCAAAAGGGAGCCCAAGCCACAGCGCCAATTGTCGGGGTTACGAGCACCGTTGGTACCAGCAATAGCTTCTCTCGCGGCTATCGGGCTGATGTAACCGTCGAAAAGAAAGTGGGTATCGCCCAGGCCAGAACCCAGCCGGTTTATTACAAGGTCGGGAAGCACAAAATAATAGGCAGCAAAGACCCAGCTCAACCCGCCAACATAAAGCAGATTTACGACTTCTTGAATGCACTGCCCAAGGAAGTGCGAAAAGACCTCGAGGACGGAACGGGAGACAGAAAGGCGGCGATTGAAGTCCTTGCACAAGCAAGTGTCACTACGCCGCCACGGGCGGGCGCAGGTTTCAATGTGGAATTGACGGAGAAACGGAAGGACTCGGTAGTCCGGTTGTTGCAGGATTTTCTTGGAGCAGGAGCTAAAGTCAAGGCGAAGGCTGTGGGAGAGCTGGAGGCAACAGCGCCGGGCGAAGCCGATTATGAAAGGGTCGCAACGATAACCGTTTCGTGGCAGGATGATCCATGCGATGCGCAACCTGCCAAGACTCCGTAGAACGCGGAGCTAAGCTCTCGCGACTTGTATCGAGACACAGGTTGACGTTTTTGGGCGGCAGCTGGAGCGGATTCATTGCACGATCTTGTACCGAGCCATCTTTCGGTACAGGGTCATGCGCGACCACTGCAGCTTCGATGCCGCCTTGCTCTTGTTCCAGTTCGTAGCGGTCTGGGCCCGTAGCAATCGTCCGCGCTCGTCTTCCGGGGCGGACTTCAGTTCCGCGCTGAGCATGCGTGGTACGCCGAGCAGGGATAGCGATTGCCAACGCAGATGCGCTGATCGCGCGCGCAGTAAGCGGCGAACCGGTGCTCACGCAGGGAGGCATTGTCGGACTGCAATCAGTCGGCGCATTGGCCTGGCGCATCGCAAAATAGGTACGGCGTCCATCGCCTTGCCTCGCTGTCAACAAAGGTTGTGGCTCCAACGCGCGGTACGCCGGCCAAGTGACCGACAGCGTGCCTCGGTTGCCGGATGGGAGCCGCTGCGGAACTTGACGGGCACAAGACTTGACGGGCACAAGTCGACCGAGGCTGTGTGAAAACGCAAAAGTACTCGGTTTTCGGGTGTCGCTTTACCCTTCCCGAGTTGTTACTAAGCCAATACAGCGCGATCTGAAGGGTCGATTTTTTAGAAGACCACATTCAACACGTGTTTTCACACAGCCTCGACCCGTTGCTGCCATACGCGGAGTACAGCCGAATGACTGCTGGCGGTCCCACAAGGGAAATTCACGCACCAACGTCTACTGTCGCAGGCGGAGCGCAGCAGACTTTCCTGGATCCGGTGTTGCAGGAGCGGCCACATAGGATCCGGCTAGTCAGTCACCCGATCTCCCCCGGCATAGCTGCTAATTTCCGCCGCTAGTCCATTGTTCCGACATGCATGTCTTTACGAGCGGTACATTCGACATCACGCTGTCCGAGATGTCTCAAGGCAAGGCAGCGCCAGGTTTCAAGGGATGCAGCCGGGACATGTATCGACGCAACATGGCCGCAGCAGCTGGAGGGATAGCGTGTCGCTCATTTCCGCTACTTAGGGAAGATGCCGGTGCCGCTGCTGTGGAGGCGTCGACACGCGCGAGCAGGAACGCTCCGGTGTTTCCAGAGCCAATCATGTCCCCGTGGTTATTGATGTCAGCGATGAAGGACAGGTTCGCTCCCGAAGGCAGGTTCTCCACCAGATCGGCCACGTTTAACCGTACGCCAGGCTTGGGCACAAGATAGCTGTATTTAAGTTTTTCAGAATCGGGGGCCAACACAAACGAGATGACAATTTGATTGTGGCCATTGAAGACCAATCGATTGCTGATGGTTGGGAATTCCGGTGTGCCTTCGACGAAGTAAGTGTTGAACTGCGCGTCACGGTCCCATACCCCGACGCGTTCTCTCCCGCCACCCACAAAAGAGTAGCCGAGCACGTCTCCGCGATCGTTGATGCCAAGACCCCAAGCGTCCGGCTCTGTCGGGAGGGGGGTGAGCAGCGTCGCCTCGCGCGTTCGGGGGTCGAAGCGAAAGCCACGTGGTGCATTAAGCGGCTTGTTTTCTATTCCAGCGATGATTCCCTGATTGTTCATGCCCCTGGGATCGGGATTCGTGACCGTCGGGCCGAAGTCGAGTGGGGTCGCCCTGCCGTGGCTGTAGAGCACAAAGTGTAGCTGGCCTGAGGCGTTGGATGATGCCACGAGCGCCGTGCCCGGGTCGTTCAGCGCGATGACGTGGCTCGTGGACTCACCCGGCTGGCGCGGGATAAGCTCCACCGAATCGCCATGGAACAGCGCAGCTTGCTCTATGAAGTTGATGGGGTCGATCAATACACTCCCCCCAACGGTGCCCTCGTTATTAACCGCGTAGGTTATTCCGGGCTGAAGAGTGGTTAGGGTGCCGGCTGCATAGACAGCATTGGTAATGGCAAGGTAATCACAATTCGTGTTACCGCAAGAGTAAAGATTCCCGTAGACACGACCGCTGTCATTGATCACTATAGGATCAAAAAATAAAAAACTTGATGGAACTGCTGCATCCAAGGAAACGTAATGATAGACAAACTCCTTCGCGTGGACCGCGACGGCCCACAATGCCAGCACTAGGACCCAAACGAATCGACGTGGACAGAGGCGTAACATCGCAATTCTCCTTACGGTGGACCCGCAGATGACCGCTCTTGTCTGGCAGCATCATAAGCCTAAGGATGACCTTGACAAGTTGTACGCACAACATTAATAGAAAGGAAGAGCTGGCGCCTTCCAAAAAAACCAGGCTTTTGATGGACGTTGTAAAGGCCGTCCAAACGCAGAAATAGCGTGTCGGCTCAACTAACAATGTTGTGTTCATGCTCTCGGACGACAAAAAGCTCGACCATACAAGCCGCCGCCCCGCATATTTCGACGTGCAGGTTGAAGATAGGTGACTGAATAGGAAGAGGCAAGGAGTTTTCCGTACGTAGCGGGGCAGAATGTGCGGGAGCGAGCATTCAAATCCTTCCCGAAATGATCATTCGGTATTAGCGTCGGCGCCGCGAGCAGTTCTCCCTCGACTTGCCCCATCCAACGGATGACAGTCACCTTTTGAATAATCCAGGAACGAAACCGCAGTATTAGCGCGAATGCTTACATCGCAGTTGCGTTCAGATAACGGTAACCGACGCGCCGTTCTCGGCTCCCGGTCAGGGCAAATCAAAGGTGACCGGTACTCCCCGTGGCAAAACGATTAGAAGTTGGCCCCGCCCACATTTTCGCTACGAGCGTCTCGTTAAGGCTCTGCAACAGTCATTCAAATCGCGTTGATGATCGGCCGCTTGTGGCCGATACCACCAGTTCGCTGAGCCTTCTACAAGACGGACGTTGGAATCATCAACGGCAGCTTTCCGAATTAGTAAGCACCTTCCCAACCTTGGGCGGCATACCGGCTCGGTATGCCAGGACGGCTCACCCGGGCCATCCATGAAAAGGGGAACGTCATGGACAGATGCCGTGCGCGAGCAGCGCGACGGCCAAAGTCCACGGCTCGCGCCCGGGGGAATCAGCAACTCACCGGACAGGTCGGCCATCTGCAAATCCAAACGACCCATACCGGCGCGTGTCGACCACGCAGCACAGCGCAGCGCCGGGTCTGAGCCGCGTTAGCGCACGCCTGACAATCACGCGTGGCAAACGCAAGGCGCCTTTCTAGCTGCTCGCCGATAACAGCTCCATGCGCTTGCGCTGCAAAAACCGGCGCACGGCCGGATCGCGTTCGAGGCCGATCGCGAGATCGTACGCGCAGAACGCTTCGCCCATTGCGCCGGCACGCGCGAGCAGATCGGCGCGCGCGGCCCAGTACGGCTGGTAGTCGGCCAGCCGCGGATCGTTCGCATACGGCACGAGCGCGTCGAGCGCCGCCTGCGGGCCGTCCCGTTCCGCCAGCGCGAGCGCGCGGTTGACCGCGACCACCGGCGACGCGGCGATTGCGAGCAGTGCATCGTAGAGCTGCACGATCTCGTCCCAATTCGGGCGATGCGTCTGGCAGCGGTGCACGTGCGCCGACTGCAGCGCGGCCTCGAGCTGAAAGCGTCCGATTGCATTGAATGCGCTCGCGCGCCGCAGCAATGCGTTGGCGGCGTCGATCATCGGCGTGTTCCATGTCGCCGGATCCTGAGCCGACAGTGGCACGTAGTCGCCGGCCGCATCGCGTCGCGCGTCGCGCCGCGCCTGCGCATACAGCATCAGCGCGAGCAGACCGAGCGTCTCCGGCTCCTCGGGCAGCAGCTCGACGAGCAGTTGTGCAAGAAACAGCGCCTCGCCAGTGAGATCGCGCCGCACGGTATCGCCGCCGACCGGGTCGGTCCACCCTTCCGCATACGCCGCATAGACCGCTTCCAGCACCGCGGCGAGCCGGCCGGGCCACTCCTCGCGCTCGGGCACGCTGAACGGAATGCCCGCTTCGCGGATCTTGGTCTTCGCCCGCACGAGGCGCTTGCTCATCGCGGCGGGCGACATCAGGAACGCGGACGCAATAGTCTTCGCTTCGAGCCCCAGCACAACCTGCAGCATCAGCGGCGTGCGAATCGCGGCCTCGAGCGCCGGGTGCGTGCACGCGAACAGCAGCGCAAGCCGCCGGTCGGGCAACGCGCCTGCTTCACGTTCGTCGATCTCGTCGGCAAGAATCGTGAGCTGGTTCGCCACCTCGTCGCCGACACGGCGATGACGCGCGCTATCGATCGCCCGGCGGCGCGCAACCGTCATCAGCCACGCTTCGGGATTCGCTGGGCAGCCGCGCTCCGGCCAGTCGGCGAGCGCGGCCGCGAACGCATCGGCCAACGCGTCCTCGGCCGCGGCGACGTCGCGCGTGCGCATCGCCAGCAGCGCGACGAGCTTGCCGTAGCTGCGGCGGGCGACCGCCTCGGCAATCGAACGCGCGGCGCCGTCAGCGTCGCGCCCGCCGCCGGACGGACTCATGCGCCAGATCGCGCATCGTGCGGTGCGCTCCAGACCGGGCGCACTTCCATCGTGCCGTGCGCCGCGCCCGGACAACGCGACGCCCACGCGATCGCCGCGTCCAGGTTGGGCACGTCGATCAGGTAGTAGCCGGCGAGCTGCTCCTTCGAATCGGAATACGGTCCGTCCAGCACCTGCGGCTTGCCGTCGACGAGCCGCACCGTGGTGGCCGTGTCCGTTTGCTGCAGCCGGTTGGCGCCCACCAGCGCGCCCGCCTTATTCAACGATTCGGTGTACGCCTGATACACAGCGGCCCCTTGCTGCCGCTCGCTGTCGGTCATCTGGTTCCAGCGATTTTCTTCCGAATAGATCATCAACAGGTATTGCATGTGAGCCTCCGTCATGGGGTTGAGGCGGGTCAATTACATTTGGGCCGCCATCACAATGACGCGCGGGCCGCACGCTGGCGGACAGGCGGCGTTGAAAAAAACGCGAACGGCGCGCCTGCCTGATTCGTTCGCCTCCGTTCAGGACCCTGCGCGCGGTCGCTTCGGCTGAAGCAGCGCGTGAAATCGCACGGAGCATCGGCTCCTCTTGCGATATTCACGGCTGAAATCGGCGAGTACATCCCGGCGTCGCCTCGAAGGGTTAATACCCTTTCGTATAGAGCGTCAGGTGGTTACTCACCGACGTTACACCCGGCACGCCCTTCGCCACTTCGGCGGCCTGCTGGATCTGAGGACCGTCCGGCACGCTGCCGGATAATGTCACGACACCGCCGCGCGCCTTGACGAATACGTTCGACACGTTGAAGTTGGGCGTTTTCGATAACGCCTTGCGGACATCCCGAGCCAGCTTCTTGTCCGCCGGCGTCGCCTTGCCTGAACTTGCAGCCGGACTCGACGCCATCGGCATAGCGTCGCTGGCTTGCGCGTAGACGTTCGACGTCAGCGTCACGCACCCCACGACCACGAGCAGATTCACGACGTTGCATGCTTTCATGATTGCCTCTCTTATTTGGCCTGGAAGATCGTGAGTCAAAGATAGCCAACATTCGGCTTCTAACAAAGCTGCTTGCACGATTAAGGGGAAACCCGCATCCAGGCGCGCGCCCGCTGGCAGGCCGATCATCGGGCGGGTTCCAGAATGAGCAGCCGCAGTATCACTGGCGAGACCTCAACGCAGATCCGAACGCGTGACGCATTGGGAAGCGGCCGTTGCGGTCTGCCGCGTAAGCTGAAAGCGCCTGCGCACCCGGGTTGCAGCAACGGAATCGAGATCCCGCGTGTGATACAACACGACGAACCGTTTTATCGAATAGGACTTTGCTAAATTTCCTGCATAGATAAAGTTCAATGAACCAGCAGTGGGATTTACAGATCATCCGGTCACACCGGATCACATATGGAACCGTGCTGTCCACCGCACCTCAGGCAGCGCGAAGGGGCACTTCGTGAAAACTCTAGCCTTTGTCATCGGCGTGCTCATCGGCGCTTTCGGTGCTGTCGGCATCATCGCGCCTGCCGGCATGCGCTGGGTCGCCGAACACTCCGTCACCTCCAGCGTGTTCTACGTCGTCGCCGCCGTCCGGGTCACCTTCGGTTTCCTCCTGATTTCAGTGGCATCGGTTTCCCGCATGCCAAGGACGTTGAGTGTTTTGGGTTACCTCATCTTGATCCTCGGGATAGCGACGGCTCTGATGGGCTTGATGGCAATTGATGCCGGTGACGCGATGATCGAGTCGTGGTTGCGGCAGGGATCCGGCGTTATCCGTCTCACCGGTATTCCTCTGGTGGTTCTGGGGGGCTTTGTCGCATACGCCTGCGCGCCCACCCAACACTCTGCCTGACAAGGCCCGCGACAGGTCTTTGCCGACTCGATATCAGGTGGTCGCCGTCTCCGGTGAGTGCTGCAGGGTGTGCTGCCGCTTTATACTCCCGTCACATGCGGCCCGGCGGACCTGGCCGCGACATTACGCGAACCAGGGGAGCGATCACCATGGCCGTCAGTACCACGCGCGAAGCGCTGTCTCGCATTTTCTACCAGCGCTGTTTCTGGCTGTTTGTCGTGCTGCTCACGCTCATCGGCGCGGTGTCGTTTGTCCCGGGAAACGACAGCGGCCGCCTCATCCTGAACGTCGTAAATATGTTCCTCCTGATAGCGACCGTGTCAGCAGTCGGCCGCACGACCCTGTCGTTCGTGATCGCGCTGTTACTTGCCATTCCGGCCATGTGGTTCCAGTACCTCGGCCTGTGGCACGACGACGATAGCAGCCTCGCTATATCCTGGATGTTCAGCGCTGTACTCTATTTCATTACTGTTGCGTATCTTCTCCGCTACGTTTTCCAGCCCAGGATCATGACACCGGACAAGCTATTTGGTGCCGCGGCAGCGTATCTGTTGATCGGTGTTCTCTGGGCGTACGTCTACGCGAGCATCGGATTCTTCTATCCGCAGTCGTACATGATCGTCGGACAGCCGGGTCGGCTCGTTTATGCCGACGCGCTTTACTTCAGCATAACCGTCCTCACGAGCACAGGCTTCGGCGACATCACGCCAGTCACGCGCCCGGCACGCGGCATGTGCATGGTGGAACAGATCACCGGCAGCTTGTTCGTCGCGATCCTGATCGCCCGTCTCGCCGGCGTTTACCCTCCGCGAGAGAGTTATACCGACGACAAATCCTAGGGCGATAGGAAGCTCTGTCAACCGACCTTCATGGCGTTCAGCGTGGACCTGCTTCACCGGTCAGCTGGTTGGCGCGGGCGATGTTCATCTCGATGATCGTCACGAATACTGCAAGGCCACCACCATTACCTGAGCCATAAGCGGCCAGCGCACGGTTGCTCTCTGCATCGCGGAATGTGCGGAAGGCACGCTCTGCCTGGCCAAAAGCGCGTACGGGATGCGTTGCGCGGCTCCCCTCACTGATCTTTTCCAGTTCCACCATACCGGCGCGCACTTTTTTCTCGGCGGCCGCGAGCTCGATTTCTGAGTGCCTGACCACTGCGGGATAACAGTCTCGCTGCTCGGCGGCCGAGGGTTTATCACGGCACAGTTTGTAGACGGTCGCGGCAGGTTCGTCAGGTAGTGCCGACTGCATCATCATGTAGAGCAGCACTCCGCTAACGAGCGCCACGCTTCGCGACAGGGTCGACATGAGGCGGTCGCGTCAGGCAGCAGTCAGCCGGGTTTGCCTGAGGTGAAGCCTTTGGCCGTCGGCGCGGATGGCAAGTGCGGTGAGCATCTGACAAAATCTCTGGAAGAATACCAACGATGGAGGCAGCTTGCGGACAGTCGAATACCGCTTTTCCACCATTTGGCGCATCGATGCGCCAGTGCAGGAAGTTTGGGCGGCAATCCACGATTCGGCGCGATGGCCCGAGTGGTGGAATAACGTCGAGCGGGTGGACCAGCTAGAGGCGGGGTCCGATCAGGGCGTGGGTGTCGTACAGCGCTATACCTGGAAAGGCTGGTTGCCCTATCGCCTCGTGTTCGACATGCGGGTGACGCGCGTCGACCCGTTGGTCGCGTTGGAAGGGGTAGCCAGCGGCGACGTCGAAGGCGCCGGCCGGTGGAGCTTTTCGACCGACGGGGGCAACCTTACCGTGGTCCGTTACGATTGGTGGGTGCATACGAACCGCGTATGGATGAATGCCTTGGCGCCGTTGTTGCGACCGATTTTCCAATGGAACCACGATGCAGTGATGCGCGAGGGCGGCGAGGCCCTGGCGCGGCGACTGGACGCGCGGCTGCTTGGCATCGAGCATGGATGATGACGCCAGCGCGGCGATGGATTGAACACCTTCCTTGACATGGCATGAGGCATGCAGAAGAGCGGTCGAAGCATATATGCGCTTGCAGAAAGCACAGCGCCACGGAATTGCGGCCTGAGCGGTGTCGAGTCGCTGTGCATCGATGTCTACGCCTTGGACGGCAGTCCGCACTCCGTCGAAACTTTGACCGATGTCGGCGGTAACGCGCCGATGGAGCCTGCTCGTCAACGGCCGGGGCCGTCGAACAAAAAAAATTCCGCGCCGTTGTCACATGACGCGGGCGTCTAACGTCTTGAGAGAGCGCGATCATTTGCGGGTCGCGGCGAGATTGCACGCCGTCATTCGTGCTGCCACTTTCTTATTGAACGCCAGACACTCAACATGCACCTTGGCAAATCCTATCCACGCGTCTGGGAGAGCATGAGCAAGCGCTTCAATGCCGAATACCGCCGTCACTATCACGTGCCGGAGTGGGAAACTCCGATTGGCGATGTGCTGCCGAACTACCTGCCTGCGGCGGAAATCGAACGGACGCTGGCTTCTCCATCGGCCACCACAGCCGTACTGAGTATTCAGAGCGATTCGCTCAAAACACTGCATCAAGCCGGGCAGCTGAATTTATCGTGCTATCTTGAGCTTCAGCGCGCCATCGGCGATTGCATCGCGCTGCAGGCGAAGGCGGAGCGGTTGAAAAACTTTCCCTATCCGCGTCGATATGCAACTATCAGCGCGCTGTTCGTCAGGTTTTTCTGCTTCCTGTTTCCGTTTGGCTTGCTTCAGGAATTTGACACACTCAACGACAGCGTAAGCGGGCCCATGCACGGCAATATGATCTGGCTCGTCGTGGCTTGCAGTGTCATGGTGTCGTGGATGTACACCTCGCTGGCGCAGGTCGGCGAAAGCACCGAAAATCCCTTCGAAAGAAGGGCGAACGACGTTCCTGTCTCGATGCTATGCGCCGTGATAGAGCGCGATCTCCGCTGGATGCTGGGCGAACCGGTCGAGGTCGCCGCCATGGAGACTATTGCGTTATAGAGCCATGCGTTGCACTGCAATCGTTAAACGCGCTTTGCTGCATCGGGGAATCGGCGAGCGCATCGAAAAAGGTCAGCGATGAACCGAGCCGTTTCTTCGACGTCTGCTCCTCAGGACCATCTCGACGATCCGACGCACGCGTTCAAAACGCTGCGGCCGCGTCTGCATGGCATCGCCTATCGCATGCTCGCATCGGTCGCGGAGGCGGAGGACGTGGTGCAGGACGCATGGTTGCGCTGGAACGCGGCAAATCACGCGCACATCGACAATGGCGAAGCGTGGCTCGTCGCCGTCACTACGCGCCTGTCGATCGATCGGCTGCGCGCGGCCAAGGCGCGGCGCGAACGCTATACCGGCATCTGGCTGCCTGAGCCGCATATGATCGATTCGCCCGTGACGCCCGAAGAAATCAGGGAGCGCGCGGACGACGTTTCCGTCGCCTTCCTGATGCTGCTCGAACGTCTCACGCCGGAGGCGCGCGCCGCGTTTCTGCTGCGGGAAGTGTTCGACGTCGATTACGACGAAGTCGCGAACACGCTTGGCAAGACCGAAGCGGCGTGCCGTCAGCTGGTCAGCCGCGCCAGAACGCAACTGCGCGATGGCCGCGCGCGCCTGACCGTGCCGCGCGAGATTCATCTGCGCTTACTGGGCAAGTTCGCGCAAGCGCTCGAACAGGGCGACTTCGCGGCCATTCATGAACTGCTCGCCGATGACGCGGTGCTGGTCGGCGACGGCGGCGGCCGCGTGCCCAGCTTTCCCAAGCCGATGGAAGGCGGCCGACGCATCGCACAACTCTTCTATGCCGCGAAGCTGCGCTTCAAGAATGAACTGCGCATCGAGCTTGCGGTGCTCAACGGGCAATGGGCGCTGTTGCGTTTCATCGAAGGCAAGCTCGAATCCGCACAATCGTACGAGACCGACGGGGAGCGCATTGTACGCATTCTGGTGCAGCGCAATCCCGACAAACTCGTGCGACTCGCTGCTGCGTTCGGTGGCTGCTGAACGTTGTCGGTGCCCGCGTTGTGACATGCGCATTGGTGCGGCGCGAACAACAGTGTGAGCCCCGCCGTGTGTCTTCCGGCCTTCAGCGTTGATGACTACGATCAGTTGCGTACGGCATAGCGCCGACACCGATGTGCTTCTTCGGCGCACCGGTCTCATCAACGCCTGGAGCAATCATGACTCAACGCATCAACTACATTCAACAATCGCCGGAGCTGTTCAGGAAGTTCGTCGCATTCGGCATCGCGGTGAAGGAAAGCAGTGTCGAGACATCGATCTGCGAGCTGGTCTCGCTGCGCGCGTCGCAAATGAACGGCTGCGGCTTTTGTGTCGACATGCATGTCAAGCAGGCCAAAATCGACGGAGAGCGCGAATTGCGCCTGCATCACGTTGCGGTCTGGCGCGAGTCAACGTTGTTCTCGCCGCGCGAGCGTGCCGCGCTCGCCTGGACGGAGGTTCTGACGAAGCTGCCGGAAGACGGCGTTCCCGATGCAATATTCGAGCGCGTTCGAACGCAATTCTCGGAGAAGGAACTGTCGGACCTGACCTTCCATGTCATGGCGATCAATGGCTGGAACCGCGCCAACGTCGCGTTCCGGACCGTGCCGGGGTCGTCGGACGCGGCTTTCGGGCTTCAGAATGCCAATCTGGCCTGAGCGGTGACCGGCAGCCGTCATTCGGAGAATGCGCCATGCGCTTAATCAGGAAATGCTTGATGGTCGGCGCGGCGTGTTTCGCGCAATCCGTTCTTGCCGCGCCCGACGCGGTCGTGACACCGCTGATGGAGAAGCCTCTTGCCGACTACCCCGGCAAGGAAGCGTTGATGATCACGGTCGTCTATCCACCCGGCGGCGCCGATCCGGTGCATGTGCATCGCGCGCACGGTTTCATTTACGTGCTCGAAGGCTCGATCGTGATGGGCGTGAAGGGTGGCAAGGAGGTCACGCTCACACCGGGCCAGACCTTCTATGAAGGCCCGAACGACGTGCATACGGTCGGCCGTAACGCGAGCGGGACGCAACCCGCGAAATTTCTGGTGTTGCTGCTCAAGAACCAGAATGCGCCTGTGTTCGTGCCGGTGAAATGATGCATGCGTAGCAAGCGGTCCGCCAATCGAAACAATGCGGCGGGCCGCGTCACAAGCGCTTGGGGTGGAACGTCTTGGGGATGTGCTTCACTTCGACCCGAGCCATCATGTCCGACACGCAGACTTTCCATCCCGACGGCGGCGAGGATTCGCTCGCCAGCAGCTTTGCCACGAGTTATGCAGGCGTGCTCGCGTTTCTTGCGGTAGCGAGCGAAGGCAGTTTCGCGAGAGCCGGCGACCGGCTGGGCATCGGCCGCTCGGCCGTGAGCCGCAGCGTCCAGAAGCTCGAAGCGCAACTCGACGCGCGGCTTTTTTTGCGCACCACGCGCAGCATATCGCTCACGCGCGAAGGCGAGCTCTTCTACGAAAACTGTCATCCCGGCGTTGAACGCATCGTTCAGGCGCTGGAGGAAATGCGCGAGCTGCGCAACGGGCCGCCGCGCGGGCACTTGCGCATCTGTTCGACGACGGGATTCGGCCGTGCCATTGTTGCGCCGCTGCTGCCCGGCTTCAATGAAGCCTATCCCGACATCACGCTCGAACTGTTGCTGAACGATTCTCCGGCCAACTTCACGACAGACCGGATCGACGTTTCGTTTCGCGATGGCCGCGTGGAAGACAGCCAGGTCATCGCGAAGCAGCTCATTCCGATGCAGATGCTCGTCTGCGCGTCGCCGGACTATGCGCGCGTGCATGGCGTGCCGCGCAACGTGTCGGAGCTGCTCGCGCATCGCTGCATCAACTTGCGCACGGCGTCTGGGCGCATCGCCGAATGGGAGTTCAAGGTGGACGGCCACCCGCACAAGCTGATGCCGGGCGGGCATCATACGTTCAATTGTCCCGAGCTGGCGCTACAGGCGGTTCATGCCGGGCAGGGCATCGCGCAACTCGCGGCCTATCAGGTCTGCGAGGCGCTGCGCGAAGGAAGGCTCATTGCATGCCTGACGCAATATGCGCCGAACGACCGTGGACACTATCTCTGTTATCTCAGCCGCAAGCAACTGCCCGCGCGCATTCGCGTGTTCGTCGATTACATGACCGGGCACATCCGCGCGCTCGACCTCGATTGCCTCACCGCGCTGCCGCTAGATCTCATGCTGTCTACGAAAGACGCGCGCTGATTGATGACTTTGCGACAACAGTGCGCGTCCGCGCCTGGGGCTTGCGGGTGCGCAGCGCGGCGCCTACGATTCGTTCCGTACGGTGGCTATTTGAGAAACGACCCATGGCCAGTCCGACAGACAAGCGCGGCGCGCATCGCCCGATGCACGCCGGAGGTCGCGGCCCCGGCGCCGCCCGAAGCCCCTTGAGGAAATATCATGAAGATCGTCGTCATTGGCGGTAGCGGACTCATCGGCGGAAAAGTCGTCAACCATCTGCGGGCGCGCGGACATGAAGCTATCGCTGCATCGCCCTCGTCGGGTGTGAATACCCTCACGGGCGAGGGTCTCGCCGAAGCGCTGAAAGGCGCACAAGTCGTCGTCGACGTCGCGAATTCGCCGTCGTTCGAAGACAAGGCCGTACTCGAATTCTTCGAAACGTCGGGACGGAATCTGTTCGCCGCCGAAGTCCAGGCGGGTATCGCCCATCACGTCGCGCTGTCGGTGGTCGGCACCGATCGTCTCGCGCAGCAGAGCGGCTACTTCCGCGGCAAGGTTGCACAGGAGAAGCTGATACGCGAATCGGGCGTGCCGTACACGATCGTCCAGTCCACGCAGTTCTTCGAGTTTGTCAGCGCAATTGCGCACTCGGGCGCCGAGGGCGACACCGTGCGGCTCTCGCCGGCCTATATCCAGCCGATCGCGTCGGACGACGTCGCGCTCGCGGTGACGGACTACGCGCTCGGCGCGCCGCTGAACGGCGTCGTGGAAATCGCGGGCCCGCAGCGCATGCGCCTCGCCGAACTCGTACAGCGCTATCTCGCCAGCACAGGCGACCCGCGTAAAGCGGTCGAGGATGCGCACGCGCGTTATTTCGGTGCCGAGTTGCACGACGACACGCTCGTTCCCGGTGCCAACGCGCGCGTCGGCGTGGTCGATTTCGATGCGTGGTTCAGCCAGCAACGCGCAGTCCCGCGTTGAGGCAACGCCAGAGTGAGCAACTATTCGCGGCGAGCTATGCCGCGTGTCTGCACGGCGCACGTCATTGCTGATTTGACGCTCGATGTCGGCGAGGTGACGCACGACTATCTCGCGTCTACCGAGCCGATGAAACTCGCAGTCAACCTCTGATTGCACGTTGGCGCAGCCCGGTCTGCACCGCGCTGCGCCAACAGATACCGGCATCGGTCTTCAGAGGGTCTTCACAATGGCGACCATCGGAAACACCACCGTTGCCGCTTGCCCGCCATCGTCAAAAGCGGAACGAGTCGAACAGGTCGCCGATCGCAGGCGCGTTGACTGGGACATAGGGGTTGGACGGTTGCTGCACCGGGTTAGGCAGATTGTCGCGACTGCGCTGCGTAATCGGACCCAGCGCCCAGTTCCGTTCAATGAACTTGACGATCGACACGTGATCCGAGTATTCATGCACGACCCGTCCGCCGCGCGAGTACGGCGAAACGACGATCAACGGAATACGCGCACCATCGCCGAAGAAGTCGACGGGCTGGATGTAGCCTGAGTCGTAGTAGCCACCGCCTTCATCGGTTGTAATGAGAATCGCGGTCGATGCCCACAGCGACGGATTCCTTTGGACCCTGTCGATGAGCTTGTGCACAAAGCCCTCATAGAGCCCAAACTTCGACGATTCCGGATGCCCGTCGAGCAGACTACCTGGCTTGACGAACGATACAGCAGGCAAGGTACCGTTTGCGATATCCGCATACAGGTCGGTCGTATCCTGCAGGTGCGCCTTGACCAAAGCAGGATTGGTCATGATCGCCGTTTCATACAGGAACGGATTGCAGATATTGCAGTAGACGCTCGTCGACGGCTTCGTGACGAACGTGTTCCAGCCTTCGCCGTAATACTTCCACGAGATGTTCTTCGCGAGCAGGGAATCGGCGATCGTGCGCACCGGCGATGGCGGAATCGTGAAATCGCTCGTATTCACGGTGCCATCGCCGTTGTAGCCCGGGTTGTAGTTATTCAGCAGGTAGTAGGTGTTCGCCGCGCAATTTGCGTTCGGGTGATAGGGGAGCGTATCGAGGTAGTGGCGCACGGAACCCACGCCCGGTTGCGACGTGTCCGAGCAGTTGCTATACGATCCTCCCTTATAGCCATCCTGCGCATACCAGTTGTTGGTATGCGGCTGCGGGCGAGGATCCTCGATCTGGTTGGTCGGCGGCCTCGACGCATGACCGTTGCCGTCGGTGTGGTAAAGCGCGTCAGCCGTGCCGATCATGATGCTGTTCGCGCCTGTGCCACCCATCACAGGCTGGTGATAGTTGTCGCTGATCGTGTAATGCCGCGCCAGCTCGTTAAAGTACGGCATGTCGCCGGTATTGACGTTGTAATAGCCAAGCGCCGTTGAGCCTTCACTGGTTGTCTGATCCGTAAAGTTGGCGGGTTGCGGCTTGCCGTTCGTACCCGCGCCAACCGACGTCTCCACCCACACGAACAGATCCATCTTGCAGCCGCTCGGGTTGTCGGGCGTGGCGTGCGAAAGCTCGCAATCCAACTGCTGCCAGTTCTGATAGAAGCGGTGCACCGGGCTATTCATGTACTGGTCATAGTTCGGACCCACGCGAGAAATCTGGTAGGGCCCATTCGGGAGATTGAATGTGTTTGCGCCAAAGCGCGTGTCCGGTACCTGCTGCGGCAGACCGGAGGCGCCCGTCGTCAGGTGCACGATGTCCTGCGGCTCGAGCGCGTTGCCCTCGGCCGCCTGCGCTGCCGCGAGCGTCGCTAATGGCGGCGGATTCGTGTCACTGGCACTCGTACTCACGAAACCCGTGTTCGGCGCTGGCAAGACGGAGTACGGTTCCTTGTCCCCTGGATTCATCTCGAAGCGGCGGGGGTTGCTGGCTTTGGCGGTGTACTGCGCCGCGCTTGCAAAGTTCGGACCGGGTTTGCCATCGTCGGTGATGATGCCCTTCGACAGCAGGTTCGATATGGTCTGCCCCGCGCGCGGCTTGTACGCGCCGAAGACGTGATCGAACGTCCGGTTTTCACCGACGATAACAATCACGTGCTTGATGGGCGACGTCGTCGGTGCATTTGCCATGGCAAGTTGCGTCTGGCTTGCGGAGAGCGACGGGTAAACAACGCCGGCGGCCGCAGTTGCGATCGCGGCAAGGGTCAGGCAGCTTCGTAAGACCGGTGCTTCGAAAACCTTTTTAACGCGCTTCATGGAATTCTCCGTCAACGAGTTCATGCGGGTCACTATCGGAACGTTGCTGTCTATTCGGACAAGCGGTTTCTTGCCAGTCCTTACCAACGATTACTACGCGTTACAACGGGGACAAGGTAGGCTCCAAGCGTGACGAACAGACGAAGGAAAGGTGTCCGCGACGTGCTTGTCATGTGACGCAGCCGACGTAATGCTTAAGTCGTACCTTCGATTTCATGACGGCAATGAGAGAGAGGGCCGATTCTTTTTTGTTTGCGAAAGCGATACGCATGAAGCGGGTCGACCGGGAAGGTAGTGTCAAATGAAGCATGTGCGTTCGAAGGAACACGCGACGCGTGAGGACAGCGGACTCGCGCGGCGATGCCTCCGATGTGATGCGGATTGCCAGGGCGCGCTCTCACACCGCCCAAAACGCGATGCGCGCATCAGTCGTCCATGGCGTCAGCCAAAGCGGGCACGAGGCTCAAAGACTTGATCAATTCGCCCGGCATGCGCTGCAATGGGGGCAGTGCCGGAAACACGCGCAACAACCTCGGCACGGCGGTCACAGCGTCTCCAACGGCAACACGCAGATCGCGCCAGGCTTCACGGTCGAGTTCAGCTTCGAGCACGGTGCCTTCGCGGCCTTCGAGCTCGACGCGCACCGAGCCGCCCAAGGTCACCACGCGCCGCACATCGACGACGATGCCATCGCGATGGCGGTCGGCCTGCGGATACAGTTGCAGATCGTGCGGCCGCACATACGCAAACGCCGGACCTTCGAAGCCCGCGTCGATCGGCACCGGCAGCGCGGCCCCCTCGACCACGAAACCGCTGCGATCCACCTTGCCGCGCAGACGGTTGGCCGCGCCGAGGAATTCATAGACGAACGACGTCTGCGGATGGTCGTACACATCCTGCGGGCTGCCGACCTGCTCTACGTGTCCGCGATTCAGCACGACGATACGGTCGGCGACTTCCAGCGCCTCTTCCTGATCGTGCGTGACGAAGATCGTCGAGATATGCAGGTCGTCGTGCAGACGCCGCAGCCAGCTGCGCAGTTCCCTGCGGACCTTTGCATCGAGCGCGCCGAACGGTTCGTCGAGCAGCAGCACCTTCGGCTCGACGGCAAGCGCGCGGGCCAGCGCGATGCGCTGCCGCTGGCCGCCCGACAGCTCCGACGGAAAGCGTTGCGCGAAACAGTCGAGCTGCACGAGCTTCAGCAGCTCATGCACCTTTTCGCGGATCACCGCTTCCGAAGGCCGCTCCTTGCGCGGCTTCACGCGCAGGCCAAACGCGATGTTCTCGAACACCGTCATATGACGGAACAGCGCGTAGTGCTGGAACACGAAGCCCACCTGCCGCTCACGCGCCCCGACTTCGGCGACATCCTGGCCCTGCAGCACGACCTGGCCGGCGTCCGCATATTCAAGGCCCGCAATCACGCGCAGGAGGGTCGTCTTGCCGCAACCGGAAGGTCCGAGCAGCGCAACGAGTTCGCCCGGCGGAAAGTCGAGCGACACGTTATCGAGCGCGGTGAAATCGCCAAAGCGCTTTTGCAGGTGACGAACGGTGATGCCCATGGACTGCTCTCCTTACTGAACCGGCTGGCCCGCCGCCCGCGACGGCGCCGACGGCTGGGTGACGGGACCGGCATGCACGGGAATATCCCGTGCGCTGGCCAGTTCCGCCGACATCTGGCGTTCCGCGAGCAGCTTGAGTGCGAGCGTGACAAGCGCAAGCAGCGCCAGCACGGAGGCCACCGCAAACGCCGCGGAAAAGTTGTATTCGTTGTAGAGAATCTCGACGTGCAGCGGCATCGTGTCGGTCTGGCCGCGAATATGGCCCGACACCACCGACACCGCGCCGAACTCGCCCATCGCCCGCGCATTGCACAGAATCACGCCGTACAGCAGGCCCCACCT
>NZ_CADIKK010000025.1 GCF_902859915.1 Paraburkholderia ultramafica | reverse complement strand
GCCCTCGGGCGGCGCGATCGTGATCGACCACACCGAAGCGCTGGTCGCGATCGACGTGAACTCGGCGCGCGCCACCAAGGGTGCGGACATCGAGGAAACGGCCGCGCGCACTGCCTCGGCCGCCGCCGCCGCCGCGCCGGCAGCGCCGACCGCGCCGTTCTCGGTCGATTCGTCGAAGATCAATTCGGGCGACACCGCCTGGATGCTGACCTCCACCGCGCTCGTGCTGTTCATGACGATCCCGGGACTGGCGCTGTTCTACGGCGGCATGGTCCGCAAGAAGAGTGTGCTCGCGATCCTGATGCAGAGCTTCGCGATCACCTGCCTCGTGACGATCGTCTGGATCGTGGTGGGCTACAGCATCGCCTTCACGCCAGGCGGCTCGTTCATCGGCGGCTTCTCGCGCGTCTTCATGGCGGGCATGAACTACATCAAGGGCGACAAGGCCATCACATTGACCGTCAGCCATCTGGCCCCGACGATCCCGGAAACGGTCTACTGCGTCTATCAGATGACCTTCGCGATCATCACCCCGGCGCTGATCACCGGCGCGTTTGCCGACCGCATGAAGTTTTCGGCGATGCTGGTGTTCATGACGCTGTGGTCGATCATCGTCTACTCGCCGATCGCTCACATGGTCTGGGAACCGACCGGCTGGCTGGCTAGCGCGGGCATCCTCGACTTCGCGGGCGGCACGGTGGTGCACATCAACGCCGGTATCGCGGCGCTGGTCTGCGCTCTGGTGCTCGGCAAGCGCGTCGGCTACGGCAAGGAAGCGATGGCGCCGCACAACCTGACGCTCACGCTGATCGGCGGCGCGATGCTGTGGGTGGGCTGGTTCGGCTTCAACGCGGGTTCGGCGGTGGCGGCTGACGGCCGTGCCGGTTTCGCGATGTTCGCCACGCAAGTGGCGACCGCAGCGGCAGCGCTCGCCTGGATGTTCGCTGAATGGGCGGCCAAGGGTAAGCCGTCGGTGCTCGGTATCGTGTCGGGCGCGGTCGCGGGTCTGGTGGCGATCACGCCGGCTTCGGGCTTCGTCGGTACGCTCGGCGCGCTGGTGATCGGTATCGTGGCCGGCGTGGTCTGCTTCTGGTCGGCCACATGGCTCAAGCACAAGCTCGGTTACGACGATTCGCTCGACGCGTTCGGCGTGCACTGCATCGGCGGTATCGTGGGTGCGCTGCTGACCGGCGTGTTCGCGGTCAAGGATATCGGCGGCGCGGACGGCAGCGTGATCCTGCAAGCCAAGGGCGTGCTGACGACGCTGATCTACAGCGGCGTGGTGAGCTTTGTGCTGCTAAAGATCATCGACATGGTGATGGGCATCCGCGTAACGGAAGAGGAGGAACGCGAAGGTCTGGACGTGAGCCTGCACGGCGAACACGTCGAATAACGCATCGACCACGCATGCTCTGCGAGCCCGCGCTCGCGGGCTCGATGGATCACGATCAAGCGCAGCGATTTGGCCCGCCTTCATGGCGGGCTTTTTCTTGCAGCCTCTCTTGTGACCGGTAGATTTCCCCGCCTATCATGGCAATAGCGAGATTGCATTCGCGTCCGCTTGCGTATGGAGAAACCGTCCCCAAATGGACAAAGCATTTGCTCTACAATCTTTTTTCTCCAGTCTGCGAGTGATCAATGGTTCCGCACCTAGTTACGGCGTTAAACGGCCCGCTGCTCGATCTTGAGCGGAAGATCCTCGACGCCACACCCGCCATCGAACGCTGGTTCCGGCTCGAATGGCAGGAGCACACGCCGCCGTTCTACTGTTCCGTCGATCTGCGTAACGCGGGTTTCAAGCTCGCGCCGGTCGACACCAATCTGTTCCCCGGCGCATTCAACAATCTGCCGCAGGAAGTGCTGCCGCTCGCCGTGCAGGCCGCGATGGCGTCGATCGAGAAGATCTGCCCGGACGCCAAGAATCTGCTGGTGATTCCCGAGCGCCACACGCGTAACGCGTTTTACCTCGAAAATGTCGCCCGTCTGGCTGCGATCATGCGTCAGGCCGGCTTGAACGTGCGTTTCGGCACGCTCGACGAAAGCATCAACGGGCCGGTCACGATCGCGCTGTCCGATGGCCAGAAGCTCGTGCTCGAACCGCTCGAGCGTTCGCAGCGGCGGCTCGGCCTGAAGAATTTCGACCCATGCTCGATTCTGCTGAACAACGACCTGTCCGGCGGCATTCCGCCCGTGCTCGAAAATCTGCACGAGCAGTATCTGCTGCCGCCGCTGCATGCCGGCTGGGCCGTTCGCCGTAAATCGACGCATTTCTCCTGTTATGACGACGTCGCGAAGAAGTTCGCGAAGATGGTCGAAATCGATCCGTGGATGATCAATCCGTACTTCGCGCACGTCGAAGGCGTCGATTTCCAGGAGCGTACCGGCGAGCAAGCGCTGGCCGATGCGATCGACGGTGTCCTCAAAAAGATCGCCAAGAAGTATCGCGAGTACGGGATCTCCGAGAAACCGTATGTCGTCATCAAGTCGGATGCGGGCACCTATGGCATGGGTGTGATGACCGTGCACGACGCGTCGGAAGTGGCGGCGCTCACCAAGCGCGAACGCGCGAAGATGGCGACCACCAAAGACGGCCTCGAAGTGCACGACGTGATCGTGCAGGAAGGCGTGTACACGTTCGAGCGCATCGGCGAAGAGGTCGCGGAGCCGGTCGTCTACATGATCGACCGCTATGTGGTGGGCGGCTTCTACCGCGTGCACGGCAGCCGCGAGCGCGACCAGAATCTGAACGCACCCGGCATGCACTTCGTGCCGCTCGGCTTCGAGCACACGGCGCTGCCGGACGCGCACGCGAAGCCCGGCGCGGCGCCGCCGAACCGCTTCTACATGTATGGCGTGGTGGCGCGGCTCGGACTGCTGGCCGCATCGGTCGAACTGGAAAAGACCGATCCGGAAGCGATCCAGGTCTAAGCCACCCAGGGTGGTCGATGGCGGCATGCGTGCCGCCATCGCCATTTTCAACGACTATATTTACGATCAATGCCAAGCCCGTCAGGGCGCACCGGAATCTTCATGAACATTCTTTTCATCGCCGATCCGCTCAGCCAATTCAAGATCTACAAAGATTCGACTTACTCGATGATGGCCGAAGCGGCGCGCCGTGGTCACGTGGTGTACACCTGCGAGCCAAAGCATCTGGCGTGGACGGGCGGCGACGTCGAGGCGAACGTGCAGCGTTTTGCGATCGTCGGCGACGTGACCGATCTGCATCGCGACGCCTGGTACGCCGCGGAACCCGCCGCGCCGCGCACGCTGAAGAGCTTCAGCGCAGTGGTGATGCGCAAAGACCCGCCGTTCGACATGGAATATGTGACGTCGACGTGGCTGCTCGAAATAGCCGAGCGCGGCGGCGCGCGCGTCTTCAACAAGCCGCAGGCGATTCGCGACCATTCGGAAAAGCTGGCGATCGGCGAGTTCGCGCAGTTCGTCGCGCCCACGCTGGTCACGCGCGACGCGACCCGCCTGCGCGCGTTCCATGAGCAACACGGCGACGTGATCCTCAAGCCGCTCGACGGCATGGGCGGCATGGGCGTGTTTCGCGTGAAGGCCAACGGCATGAACCTCGGCTCGATCATCGAAATGTTGAGCCACGACGGCGCGCGTTCGGTGATGGCGCAAAAGTTCATCCCGGAGATCAAAGAGGGCGACAAGCGCATTTTGCTGATCGGCGGCGAAGCGGTGCCGTATTCGCTCGCGCGCATTCCGCAGGGTAATGAGGTGCGCGGCAACCTCGCGGCCGGCGGCCTCGGCGTGGCGCGCCCGCTCACCGACCATGATCGCAGGATCGCCGACACGCTCGCGCCGGTGCTCGCCGCGCGCGGGTTGCTGCTGGTCGGGCTGGATGCGATCGGCGACTGGCTGACCGAAGTCAACGTGACGAGCCCGACATGTTTCCGCGAGATCATGGATCAGACCGGCTTCGACGTAGCTGCGATGTTCATCGACGCACTGGAGCGCGCGGCGGCCTGACGTGCGCCCCTTGAATGCCCGCCATGGCGCCCAACCTGTGTAGTAAATCCGCATCAAGCGCAGCGCCGGCGTTGGCGCGAAAATGAGCCTGATACAATGCCCGCTCTTCCGCGCCAAGCAGGATCGATGTCGTCTGACAGGTGGCATCGGCACGGATTGCGGACGGTGAACGAGCAGTTTTCTCGCTGGCGCTGGCACGGCGTCATACGCCGCGAGCCGCTCGTCAAATGATGCGTTCCGGCTCTCATGACCCACGGCCGGTCGAGGGCGCTTACGAACCGGGCTTTGTCCCGGTCCACGGTTCGGGGCCGTTCTTATGCAGTAAGGCTGACATGGCAGGCATTCTGATCATTGCGCACGCTCCGTTCGCCACCGCGTTGCGCGATTGTATTTCGCACATCTACGGTGGCTTGCCGGCTCGCATCGGCGTGATCGACGTATCGCCGGATTGCGATCCCGTACAACAGGTCGAGTTTGCGAACTCGGAAATCGAGCGGCTCAAGGAAGAGAACGGCGCGCTCGTGCTCACGGACATGTTCGGCGCGACGCCCGCGAATATCGCGGGGCGGCTCGCCACGGTGCCGAATGTGCGCGTGCTGTGCGGCGTCAATTTGCCGATGCTGGTGCGCGCGGTCTGTTATCGCGCCACGCCGCTCGACACGCTGGTCGACAAGGCGCTCGCCGGCGCCACCAAGGGCGTGCATGCAATCGGACCCGCAATGCCGGCGCCCGTCGCCTGCGCGGCGGCTGGCAGCGAATGCTTGCCGGTTTTGCCGCCCGAAACGGCTCCCGGCGACTGTCTGCCCGCGTTGCCGCCTGACGCCGATCTGACCCAGAAGGCCGACTCGGCCGGTCTGTAAGCAGACCGGGCGTCGCCCAAAGCTTCAAACGCATTGCAACCGGTTTGCAGTTTCATCCTTCACAACCACACTTACCCGCGCTTCGGACCATCACATGCTGCAACAGGAAACGACTATTGTGAACAAGCTGGGGCTGCACGCGCGCGCGTCGGCCAAGTTGACGCAACTCGCGGGCAACTACCAGGCGGAAATCTGGATGAGCCGCAATGGCCGTCGTATCAACGCGAAGAGCATCATGGGCGTGATGATGCTGGCCGCGGGCATCGGCAGTACGGTGCTGATCGAAACTGAAGGCGCTGACGAAAAAGACGCGATGGACGCATTGCTGAAACTGATTGCCGATAAATTCGGTGAGGGTCAGTGAAGTAGCGCGTGCGCCTTGCGATGAGCACCCACGCCGCGGCTGTCCGCGGCGTTTTTTTTAGCGCGCGACAATGGGCCGATAAAAACTCGGGAGAGCGAGTGAGCCGGTTTTTCGCACTGGCGCGTATGCGCGATTCATGTCGCCGTCACGCAGGCGTGCTGAAGGCGCATTGTCGTGTTGATTACGATAATTCGTGCTGCGCTGCACACAGCCCTGAAGTACCCGCAAAGGGCGCGGAATTTATAATGACGAACAGAGTCTGAGAGCATTGCAGCGGTTTGCCGCGGCATCACACAACTAGAGGAGGTGCGCGTGTCCTTCACGCTGCATGGAATTCCCGTGTCACGCGGTATCGCCATCGGGCGGGCCTATCTGATCGCCCCGGCAGCACTTGACGTAGACCACTATCTGATCGAACCCGCCCAGATCGAAGGGGAGGTCGAGCGTTTTCGCGCGGCCCAGCAACACGTGCATCATGAGCTCGACGCGCTGCGCGCCGATCTCGCGGCGGATGCGCCCAGCGAAATGGGCGCGTTCATCAACGTTCATTCAATGATCCTGAACGATCCGATGCTCGTGCAGGAGGCCATCGACCTGATCCGCACGCGCCGCTACAACGTGGAATGGGCGCTGACCGAACAACTCGAGCGTCTGTCGCGCCATTTCGACGATATCGAAGACGAGTACCTGCGTGAGCGCAAAGCCGACATCGAGCAGGTGGTGGAGCGGGTGCTGAAGGCGCTCGCGGGCGCGTCGGCGACGCTGGTGGATGGCGTGCATGGCGCGTGCGACGAGATGATCGTGGTCGCGCACGACATCGCGCCGGCCGACATGATGCAGTTCAAGACGCAGACGTTTCAGGGTTTCGTCACGGATCTCGGCGGCCGCACGTCGCATACGGCGATTGTCGCGCGCAGCCTGGGCATTCCGGCCGCGGTCGGCGTGCAGCACGCGAGCGCGTTGATCCGTCAGGACGATCTGATCATTGTCGACGGCGATCACGGCATCGTGATCGTCGATCCCGCGCCGATCGTGCTGGAGGAGTACTCGTACCGTCAAAGCGAAAAGGAACTGGAGCAGCGCAAGCTGCAGCGGCTCAAATTCTCGCCGACGCAAACGCTGTGCGGCACCCGCATCGAACTGTGCGCGAACATCGAACTGCCGGAAGACGCGCACGCGGCGATCAACTCGGGTGCGACCGGCGTGGGCCTCTTCCGCACCGAGTTCCTGTTCATGAATCACAAGGACCGCATGCCGGAGGAGGAAGAGCAGTTCAGCGCATACCGTCGGGCGGTCGAGTTGATGAATGGCCTGCCGGTGACGATCCGCACCATCGATGTCGGCGCCGACAAGCCGCTCGATTCGATGAGCGGCGGCGACGGCTACGAAACCGCCCCGAATCCCGCGTTGGGACTCAGAGCGATTCGCTGGAGCCTGTCGGAGCCGCAAATGTTCCTGACGCAATTGCGCGCGATTCTGCGCGCGTCGGCGTTCGGCATGGTGAAAATTCTGATTCCGATGCTCGCGCATGCGCAGGAGATCGACCAGACGCTCGATCTGATTCGCGAAGCCAAGCGTCAACTGGACGACGCGGGCATCGCCTACGATCCGAACGTGCAGGTCGGCGCGATGATCGAAATCCCGGCGGCCGCTATCGCATTGCCGCTGTTCCTGAAGCGGCTCGATTTCCTGTCGATCGGCACCAACGATCTGATCCAGTACACTCTGGCGATCGATCGCGCGGACAACTCGGTGGCGCACCTGTACGACCCGCTGCATCCGGCGGTGCTGCATCTGATCGCCTTCACGCTGCGCGAGGCGAAGCGCGCCGGTGTGCCGGTGTCGGTGTGCGGTGAGATGGCGGGAGATCCGGCGTTGACGCGTCTGTTGCTCGGCATGGGCCTCACCGAGTTTTCGATGCACCCGAGCCAACTGCTGGAGGTCAAGCAGGAGGTGCTGCGCTCGCATCTGAAGACGCTGGAGAAGCCGGTGGCCGATGTGCTGGCTTCGTTCGAACCGGAGGAAGTGCAGGCTGCGCTCAAGCGGGTCGCGCAGGTCTGAAGCGCGAGGTTGGTTGCACCGCATGGAAAACGCCGCACAATGTGCGGCGTTTTCCATTCAGCGTTCCGTACGCGCAGGCATAGGCATCAAGGTCGTTGCGCTTGCCCGCACACCGGGCAATCCGGCTGACGCCCAACGCGCATCGTGTTCCATTCCATCCGCAGCGAATCGAGCATCATCAGACGGCCCAGCAGCGGCGTGCCGATTGGCCCGATCACCTTGAGCGCTTCAGCGGCCTGCATCGAGCCGATGATGCCGACCGTCGGCGCGAACACGCCCATGGTCGCGCACGCGACTTCCTCGAATGGCTGGTCTTCGGGAAACACGCACGCATAGCAGGGCGATGCTTCATCGCGAAAGTCGAACGTGCTGATCTGGCCGTCGAAGCGCAATGCCGCGCCCGACACCAGCGGCACGCGATGCTTCACGCAGGCGCGGTTGATCGCGTGGCGCGTCGCGAAGTTATCGGTGCAGTCGAGCACGACGGTGGCATGCGGCACTTCGCGATCGAGCCACGCATCGTCGACGCGCTCGGCCACCGCGTTCACCACCACCTCGGGATTGAGCCGCGCGATCGCGTCGCGCCCGGACTCCACCTTCTTGCGCCCGACCGATGCGCTCACATGCAGGATCTGCCGCTGCAGATTGGTCAGGTCGACCGTATCGGCATCGACGAGCGTCAAACGGCCGACGCCGGCCGCCGCGAGGTACATGGCGGCGGGCGAACCCAAACCGCCCGCGCCGACGATGATCGCATGGGCGTCGATAAAGCGCTGCTGCGCCTCGATGCCGATTTCGTCGACGAGGATATGGCGGGAGTAGCGGAGGAGTTGATCGTCATTCATGGCGGGGCGCGTGAGTGTGTCGCGCAATGGGAGGCAGACCTGCGCTCCGCAGCGCGCGTTTCGTGGTTGTTATTTTAATCGCGCGAAGGGTGGGGCTCGTTGCGGGTCCTACCGCGAGTCTTCGCAGCATGATTCGCTGCGAAGACCCACCGGGGTTTGCTGCTTACTTGCTTTGCGTAGCCGGGGCCGCGGCGGGCGCCGAAGCCGCTCCCGATGCACCTGGAACCGGTTGCGTCGGCTTCACCGCGACCGGCGCGGACGCCGACGTGGCCGGCTTGCTCTGCGCGAGACGGCGCTCGGTCAGCGACTTCGATTCCTGCACCGTCTTGCCCTGGAGCTTGGCCAGCGCCTGTTGCAGCATGAAGTCGTCGGCCGAACCGAATTCCACCGGCTTGCGCTCACGATCCTTCTGACGCTGTTCCGGGGTCTTCTTGTCGTTCTGCTCTTCAAGCTGGCGCAACTGGTCCATGCGTTCCTGCTCGCGCTGCTCCGCTTCCTTCTTCTCGTTCGGGTCTTGCGTGTTCGCAAGGTGGTTCGAGTAATCGACTTCGCGGGTCACGAGCGCGTCGTCCGGATCGCCTTCCGCGTATTGATCGACCGCGATGTCAGGACGGATGCCCTTGTTCTGGATCGAACGGCCGCTCGGCGTGTAGTAGTACGCGGTGGTCAGACGCAGCGCGGTTTCCGCTGTCATGGGGCGCACGGTCTGCACCGAGCCCTTGCCGAAGGTGGTCTTGCCGACGATCAGCGCACGATGCTGATCCTGCAGCGCGCCCGCGACGATTTCCGAAGCCGATGCCGAGTACGCGTTGGTCAGCACGATCATCGGCACGGTCTTGAAGATCGCCGGGATGTCTTTCAGCGGATCGGTGTCGAAGGATTGCAGGCGGTAATTGTCGTACGTGTCGCGATAGACCTGCTTCGAATCCGGAATCTGACCATTGGTCGACACCACCACCGAATTCGGCGGCAGGAACGCGCCGGCCACGCCGACCGCGCTTTGCAGCAGACCGCCGCCGTTGTTGCGCAGGTCGAGCACGAGACCCTTCAGGTTCGGCTCCTGACGCGCGATGTCTTGCAGCTTCGCGGCCAGATCAGGCGTGGTGCGTTCCTGGAAGCTGGTGACACGGACATACGCGAAGCCCGGCGCGATGACCTTGCCCTTGACCGACTGGACCTTGATGATCGCGCGCGTCACCGTGAGCGGGAACGTGCGGTCGTCGGACTTGCGGAAGATCGTGAGCGTAACCTTGGTGCCCGGCTCGCCACGCATCTGTTTGACCGCCTGGTCGAGCGTCATGCCGCGCACGGGTTTGTCGTTGATGCGCGTGATCAGGTCGCCCGGACGGATGCCGGCGCGAAACGCGGGGGTATCTTCGATCGGCGAAATCACCTTGATCAGGCCGTCTTCCGACGAAATTTCGATGCCCAGACCTGCGAAGCGACCCTTGGTCTGCTCCTGCAGTTCCTCGTAATCGGTCTTGTCGAGATACGACGAGTGCGGGTCGAGGCTCGACACCATGCCCTTGATTGCGGAGGTGAGGAGCTTTTTATCGTCGACCGGTTCGACGTATTCGTGCTTGATTTGCCCGAACACTTCGGCAAAGAGCCTGAGCTGGTCTAGCGGCAGCGGTGCGGCGGCGGCGCTAGCGGGTTGCTGGGCCGAGGCGGAGAGTTGCAGGGTGGCAAATGCACCGGTAGCAAGGCCCGCGGCAATCAGGCCGATATTTTTCAGGTTCTTTCGCATAGAGTCTGTTGCGGTCGGAAGCGCGTGGCAGCGTCGATTTGAGATTTGGACGGACAAGTATAACTGCACACCCGCCTGGTCAGGGGGGCGGTGCGGGCAATCGTGATTCGACAGTACGGACCGGACCTGGTTCGTAAGATAGGGCCCGCACTCGCCAAGTAATGTGCCGTAATACGCAGATGGCGACCAGAAAGACCCATTCGCACGAGGCCCGACGCGCTAGCCAGTACGTGGTGCCGGTCTGCGCGGGCCGTGGACCGCGGCTCTGCCGCATTGTTCAGCGCCAGGCCGCGGCCAGATGGCGGAATCAGCCCGCCTTGCCTTGTTTGGCGACCGCGGCTTGGGCCTTTGCGATCGCTTCCGGGTCGCCCAGATAATAGTGCTTGATCGGCTTCAGGTTCTCGTCGAGTTCATAGACGAGCGGCACGCCGTTCGGGATATTCAGGCCGACGATGTCGTCGTCCGAGATATTGTCGAGATATTTGACCAGCGCGCGGATCGAGTTGCCGTGCGCGGCGATCACGATCTTGCGGCCCGACTGGATGGCCGGCGCGATCGATTCGTTCCACAGCGGCAATACGCGAGCAACCGTGTCTTTGAGGCACTCGGTAAGCGGCAACTGTTCGCGCGGCACCTTGGCGTAACGCGGATCGCTGTACGGCGCGCGTTCGTCGGCCGACTCCAGCGCCGGGGGCGGCGTGTCGTAGCTGCGGCGCCAGACCAGCACCTGCTCGTCGCCGAACTTCGCGGCGGTTTCCGCCTTGTTCAGGCCCGACAGCGCGCCGTAGTGGCGTTCGTTCAGACGCCACGAGTGCACGACCGGCAGGTACATCAGGTCCATCTTGTCCTGCACGTGCCACAGCGTGCGGATCGCGCGCTTGAGCACCGACGTGTAGGCGATATCGAACGTGTAACCGGATTCCTTCAGCAGCAGGCCCGCTTGCTGCGCTTCACTATTGCCTTGTTCGGTGAGGTCGACGTCGACCCAGCCGGTGAAGCGGTTTTCCTTGTTCCACGTCGATTCGCCGTGGCGGATGAGAACGAGTTTGTACATGAGATTGCCGGTCGGTAGTAAGGAAGCGGTAAAGCGCTGCGAGGGTCCTCTAGAGGAGCGCCGCCATCGCGTCAGACGGTTATTTTATAATGGGTGCATTGCCCTTTTCGATTTCTCTCTTTTTCGGCGGATTTTCCGTGAAGTTTTTCACTGATTACACAAACCTTGTACTGATCGCGATCGTCCTCATCTCCGGTGGGTTGCTGCTGTGGCCGACGATCAGCCGGCGTGGCCGCGGCGGCCTGTCGGCCGCTGAAGCCACCCAACTGATCAACCGCCGCAATGCGGCGGTCATCGATCTTCGTTCGTCCGCCGACTTCGCCAAAGGGCACTTGCCCGCGGCACGGCACCTTGAATTCGCGGAGTTGCAGGCGAAGGTCGCGCAACTGGTGAAGAACAAGAGCAACCCGGTGCTGCTGGTGTGCCAGACCGGCCAGCAGTCGAACAAGGCAGCGCGTATCGTGCAGGATGCCGGATACGCGGAAGTCCACGTTCTCGAAGGCGGTGTCGACGCCTGGCAGAAAGCCGGAATGCCGGTTGTGAAACAAGGAGCAGCCAAGTGAACAAAGTGATCATGTACAGCACCCAGGTGTGTCCGTATTGCCAGATGGCCGAACGTCTTTTAAAGTCGCGCGGCGTCGAGCACGTTGAAAAGGTACTGATCGACAAAGACCCGGCCCGTCGTGAGGAGATGATGACCCGGACCGGCCGTCGCACGGTGCCGCAGGTGTTCATCGGCGAGACGCACGTCGGCGGGTACGATGATCTCTCCGCGCTGGATCGCGCGGGCGGTTTGACGCCGCTGCTCGACGCCGCCTGAATGCGCGCGCCTGTGGGCGCGTGAGCGGGCGGGTGAAACACAAGCCGGCGCATGCCTGTCCTGTCGGGGCGGGCGGCGCGCCGCAACGATCTGGCGGCCCATGGAGTCATGGGCCGCCACCATGCATACCTATCAGGGAATCACTCAATCATGTCCGACGAGAATAACCAGCCGTTCTTCAACATCCAGCGTATCTACCTGAAGGACATGTCGCTCGAGCAGCCGAATTCGCCGGGCATCTTCCTCGAGCAGGAAATGCCGTCGGTCGAAGTCGAAGTCGACGTAAAGGCCGAGCGCCTCGCCGACACCGTGTTCGAAATCCTCGTCACCGGCACCGTCACGGCCAAGGTGTCGGACAAGGTTGCGTTCCTGATCGAAGCCAAGCAAGCCGGCATCTTCGACATCCGCAACATCCCGGCCGAGCAGATCGATCCGCTGGTCGGCATCGCCTGCCCGACGATCCTGTTCCCGTACCTGCGCTCGAACATCGCCGACGCGATCACCCGCGCCGGCTTCCCGCCGATCCACCTCGCCGAAATCAACTTCCAGGCGCTGTACGAGCAACGTCTCGCGCAGATGGGCAGCCAGGAAGGCTCGGCGCAGAACGGCGTGACGCACTAACGTGTCGCAGGCGGTGCCGGCTATGAAGGTTGCTGTCCTCGGCGCCGGCGCGTGGGGCACGGCCCTCGCCGGCCATCTGGCCTTACGGCACGACACGGTGTTGTGGGCGCGCGAGCCCGCGCTCATTGCCGATCTTTCCTCTGCGCATGAAAACGCCCGCTATCTGGCGGGCGTTGCTTTGCCGCCGGCGCTTCGCTACGAAGCGGACCTGAGCGCGGCGCTCGACCACGCGCTCGCCGACGACGCTTTATGCGTCGTGGCGACACCCGTGGCCGGCCTGCGTGATCTGTTCCGGGCGATGCGCGACGCGGGCAAAGTGCCGGCGCACGTGGTGTGGTTGTGCAAGGGTTTCGAAGCCGATTCGCAGTTGCTGCCGCATCAGGTGGTCGCGGCTGAACTGCCGGCGCATCGCAGCAACGGCGTGCTGTCCGGTCCGAGCTTCGCGCGCGAAGTCGGGCAGGGCTTGCCGGTCGCACTGACGATCGCGAGCGCGTCGGCGGCATGTCGCGAGCACACGGTCGCCGCGTTCCATCACGGCGCGATGCGCATCTACACCGGTGACGACGTCGTCGGCGTGGAGGTGGGCGGCGCGGTGAAAAACGTGCTGGCCATCGCGACGGGCATTGCCGACGGTCTCGGGCTCGGTCTCAACGCACGTGCGGCGTTGATTACGCGCGGGCTGGCCGAAATGTCGCGCCTCGGCGTGACGCTCGGCGGACGGGCGGAAACGTTCACCGGCTTGACCGGCCTGGGCGATCTGATCCTGACCGCCACCGGCGATCTGTCGCGCAATCGCACGGTCGGCTTGCAACTCGCCGCGGGCCGTACACTCGACGACATTCTCGGCGGCCTCGGCCACGTGGCCGAAGGCGTCCGTTGTGCGCAAGCTGTCCTCGCGATTGCCCGCGCGCACGCGATCGAGATGCCGATCACGCAAGCGGTCTGCGCCGTGCTGTTCGACGGCGTAGCGCCTCGCGACGCCGTCAGCGCCCTGCTGCGGCGCGATTCCAAAGCTGAATAAGCGTTGTCTTTCAGCCGTTTAGCGCGAATCCGCGTTGAACGGCTGCCCTTTATCGCGGTCCACGTTTTCATCGACGCTTCGGATCAGCGAGGTTCCCATGCTCAGATTCAATGCTTGCACGCTGGAAGCGCGCGTGGTCGACATCACGACGCTCGCGGTGGATGCGATCGTCAACGCCGCGAATACGTCGCTGCTGGGCGGAGGCGGTGTGGACGGCGCGATTCATCGCGCGGCCGGCAAAGATTTGCTGCGCGAATGCGAAACGCTGGGCGGCTGCGCGACCGGCGACGCGAAGCTCACCGGCGGCTACCGCTTGCCGGCGAAGCATGTGATTCACGCGGTCGGCCCGGTTTGGCGGGGTGGGGCGCATGGCGAAGCCGAGCTGCTGGCCTCCTGCTATCGGCGCTCGCTGGAACTGGCGCACGACGCGCAGTGCAAGAGCATTGCGTTTCCCGCGATCAGTTGCGGCATCTACCATTTTCCCGTTGATGACGCGGTACGGATCGCACTCGCCACGGTGCTCGACACGTTGCCGCGTACGCCGCAGATCGAACAGGTGGTGTTCGCCTGTTTCGACGCCCCGATGTTCGCGCGCTACGAGGCCGAATTGAAGCGCCGTCAGGCGCCGCCGTCGAAGCCGGTCTGACGCCACGCTTCGAACACCACGATCGCGACGGTATTCGACAGATTCAGGCTGCGGTTGCCCGGGCGCATCGGCAGACGCACGCGCTGTTGATTGGCGAACTGGTCGAGCACCGAGTCGGGCAGGCCGCGCGTTTCGGCGCCGAACACGAACCAGTCGCCGGCTTGAAATGCGTGCTCGTGAAAGCGGCCTGAGCCGCGCGTAGTGAAGGCAAACATGCGTGCCGGGTCCGGCATTTCTTTAGCGACGAACGCGGCCCAATCGGCGTGCACGTTCATTTGCGCGTACTCGTGATAATCGAGGCCGGCGCGCCGCAATTTGGCGTCGTCGAGCGGAAAGCCGAGCGGCTCGATCAGATGCAGCCGGGCGCCGGTGTTGGCGCACAGGCGGATCACGTTGCCGGTGTTCGGCGGAATTTCCGGTTCTACGAGAACGACATTGAACATGGTGAGATCAGGTGGAGACTAGTTTTTCGGTGTGCGCAGGGCGACGAAGTTCGTGACCCGCCGCGCGCCGGCTGCCTTCAGCGTATGCGCGAGCGCTTCGAGCGTCGCGCCGGTCGTCATCACATCGTCGACCACGCCGACGTGCAGACCGCGCACCGCTTGCGCGACCCTGAATGCGCGGCCGACGTTCAGCCGGCGCGCATCGAGGTCGAGCCGCGACTGCGGCGCGGTGTGGATCACCCGCTGCAGCAAGCTTGCGTCGCTGCGCACATCAAGCGCGCGGGCCAACGGCCTGGCGATCTGCCATGCCTGGTTATAGCCGCGCTCAGCGAGACGTTGGCCGGCCAGCGGCACCGGCGCGATCACATCGGGCCAGTCGGATTCATCCTGCCAGGCGTCGTGCGCGAGCCGCGCGAGGCGTTGCGCAAACTCGCGCGCCAGCATCAGCCGCGCGCGGAATTTCAGGCCGACTGCCAGCGTGTCGAGCGGTGCGCGGTAGTCGGCGAGGGCGAAGGTCGCGTCGAACGGAGGCGGTTCGGCGATGCAGTCCGCACAGCGATAGCGCGCGTGACTCGCCCATCGGGTTGCCGGCAAAGGGACCGCGCACACGGTGCAGCGCAACCGGCTCTCGTTCCAGTAGGCTTCGCCGCAGCCGGCGCACAACGTCTTATGCGACAAATTGCCGCATAGTGCGCAGAGGTTCGGCAATGCCGCGTGCATCACGTGCGGCCATGCCAAATGCAAGCCGCATGTGAAACGCGCGAATCTGCCGGCTGAAAACGAAGAAAATGGTCGGAATGGCACGAGTGGGCGCCCGAGAGGGGCTTTCACGCTGAATGCGGGGAAGCGAACGAGTATACTTCGTGCTCTCCGCCAGCACGACACACATGTCCCCAACTCCCGCTCAATCAGGCCGTCCGGCCTATGATTCCCGGCGCCTCAGGCGTATTTTCGACCGTCGCGCCGCAACCTTCGGCGAGGTTGCGTTCCTGCCGCGCGAGATCGCGCAGCGCATGCGCGAGCGTCTCGATTACATCAAGGTCGCGCCGTCGAGCGTGCTCGACGCCGGCTGCGGTGCCGGCGAAGACATCCCCGCGCTGCGCGAGCGCTTCCCCGAGGCGCCGGTGTTTGGTTCCGATCTCTCGCACGGTATGCTGGCGCGCGCGCTGCATCACGATTCCGGCGACACCAGCTGGCGGCGCTTCCTGCCGGCTTCGCTCGGCAAGGCGCTCGGCGCTCGTGGCCCGCGGTTCGCGCAAGCCGATTTCTCGGCGCTGCCGTTCGCGTCCGGCGCCTTCGAATTCATCTGGTCCAACCTCGCGCTGCACTGGCACTCGCGGCCTGACCTCGTGTTCCCCGAGTGGCAGCGGGTGCTGAGGGTCAACGGTCTGCTGATGTTCAGCACGCTCGGCCCCGACACGCTCAAGGAATTGCGCGGCGCCTATGCCGAGGTCGAGGCCGCGCACGGCGTGGCGTCGCGCAAGCATGTGATCGACTTTGTCGACATGCACGATCTCGGCGACATGCTGGTCGAAAGTGGCTTCGAAATCCCCGTGATGGACCAGGAGACGCTCACGATCACCTACAAGTCGCCGGAGTCGCTGCTCGCGGACGTGCGCCGCTGGGGCGCGTATCCGTTCGAGCGCGAAGCGTCGTCGAGCGCTGCCGCGCGCAGGCTGCACAAGGCTTTGCTGGCGGCCCTCGAAGCCCGCCGCCGGGCCGACGGCACGATCGCGCTGACCTTCGAGGTGATCTACGGACACGCATGGAAAGCCGTGCCGCGCACCACCGCCGAAGGACACGGCATCGTGCGAATCGAGGATATCGGACGAGGCTCGTCGAGGAATCGTTGAAGCGGTAAAGAGGGCATCTGTTATGTCTGAGATTTCCGCTTCAAAAGACCTGTAAAAGCTGCGTCAAAACGGCCCGGAGGCTTGTCACACCTGGCTTGCGGGCCAATCGGGGCTTGCTTGTGGATGCTATGGATCGCGCCTATAATGCGTCAGTTTGTCGCCCGGAGTTCCCACATTTGGGGCGACAGGCCCGAGGCGCAGGGCTGCAACATGAGGTGACGCGGTAGGGATTCGCGCGGCCGGAATCGATGGCCGCAAGGGATGGCCGAAGTCGGCGATTCGCGGGAGGCAGCGGTGGGCGCATCAGATCTGCTGGCGGATTCAGAACCAGTTCTCAAAGACTGGACCATGAAGCGCAACTGTTCGATGTCGCCGCGGCAGTTCGTATGTCTCTACGTGTCGCTTGCGTTGTTCTCGTTGGCAATTGCTTGCATGCCGGTTCTGGTCGGCGCCTGGCTGGTGTTGCCGTTCACCGGAATCGAATTGCTCGCGGTGGGCATCGCGTTTGCCGTCTATGCGCGTCATGCTGTCGATTACGAGCGCATCCGGCTGTTTCCGAACCGGTTGGTCATCGAGCAGGTCAGTGCCGAGCAGATCACGCAGTTTGAATTCAATCCGCGCTGGGTGCGGATCGAGCCGGGCGCAACGCCGCGTGACCAGATCAAACTGGTCTCGCGCGGCCAGACGATCATGATCGGGCAACATCTCGCGCAGGATCGGCGCGCGCAGTTCGCAGGCGAATTGCGTATGTGGCTCTCCCTCTGTTAGATGGGGCGGGACACGCGGCGTTCAAGGGGAGCGCGAGACAGGCTGCCAGCGGGGTCGAGGGTTTGAATGGAAAATTTGGGTAAGGAAGCTATGAAAACAATCAAGCGAGCGCTCATGAGCGTGCTGGCGATGAGCGGACTGCTTTTCGCCGGTGCCGCCCTGGCAGTGGGCGATGCTCCGGGCGGCCCTGCCGTCAACGCGATCAATCTCCAGCCGCCTGCAACGAGAATCGCCGAGGAGCTCTTCAGCCTCCACATGTTCATGCTGGCTCTTTGCACAGTGATCTTTGTCGGCGTGTTCGCCGTCATGTTCTATTCAATCTTTGCTCACCGCAAATCGAAGGGCCACAAAGCTGCGAATTTCCACGAAAGCACCACCGTCGAAATCATCTGGACGATCGTGCCGTTCGTGATCGTCGTGCTGATGGCGCTGCCCGCCACCCGCACCGTCGTCGCGATGAAGGACACCACCAACGCCGACCTCACCGTCAAGGTCACCGGCTACCAGTGGAAATGGGGCTACGACTACGTGAAGGGCCCGGGCGAGGGCATCAACTTCCTGTCCACGCTGGCTACGCCGCGGGCGGAAACTGAAGGCCGCAAACCGATTTCCACGCTGTATCTGCAGGAAGTCGACAATCCGCTGGTCGTCCCGGTCGACAAGAAAATCCGCATCATCACCACCGCGAACGACGTGGTCCACTCCTGGTATGTGCCGGCGTTTGGCGTGAAGCAGGATGCGATTCCGGGCTTCGTGCGCGACACGTGGTTCAAGGCTAACCGGGTCGGCACGTTTCGCGGCTTCTGTACCGAACTGTGCGGCAAGGAACACGCGTTCATGCCGGTGGTGGTCGAGGTGCTGTCCGCCGACGACTACGCAAAGTGGGTCGACGCGCAGAAGAAGAAAATGGCCGCCGGCCAGGACGATCCGAACAAGACCTACACGATGGCCGAGCTGATGGAGCGCGGCGGCAAGGTGTACGCGGCGAACTGCGCAGTCTGCCACCAGCCGACCGGCAAGGGCGCGGGCGCGTTCCCGGCGCTCGACGGCAGCAAGATCGCCAACGGCGCGATCGCCGAGCACGTCAGCCTGGTGCTGAAGGGCAAGAACGCGATGCCTTCGTGGGCGCCGACGTTGAACGACGTCGAAATCGCGTCGGTGGTCACGTACGAACGTAACTCGTGGGGCAACCACACAGGCGACATTCTCCAGCCGAAGCAGGTGACGGACGCCCGTAACGGCAAGCTGCCGGAAGGCGGCAACCATCTGGCCGACGCGGGCGCGGCTGCAAGCGGTGCGGCGGCGGCTTCGGGTGCAGAAGCTGCGGCGGCTGGTTCGGACAGCGCGGCGGCAGCGCCGGCCGCACTGCCGGCCAACATCTACTTCGATACCGGCAAGAGCACGCTGCCGGCCGACGCGCAAGCGGCGGTCGACGCAGCCGCAGCCTACGCGAAGGCGCATCCGGACGCGAAATTCACGCTGTCGGGCTTCACCGACGCCACGGGTTCTGCCGACCTCAACGCGAAGCTCGCGAAGAGTCGTGCCGAAGCCGTGCGCGACGCGCTGAAGGCAGCCGGCATTGCCGAAGACCACATCATTTTGAAGAAGCCGGAAACGATCACGGGCGGCACCGACGCGAAAGAAGCCCGGCGTGTCCAGATCAGCCCGGCTGCCTGACGTGTTCATGGTCAGCACCGCAGAATTCGCTTTAGGAGATTGTCATGTCTAGCATCGGACACGATGTAGTCGCGGGCCACGAGCACGTGCACGGCGACCATGCCCACGCAACGCCGCATGGCTGGCGCCGTTGGCTGTTCGCAACCAATCACAAGGACATCGGTACGCTGTACCTGATCTTCTCGTTCACCATGTTCCTCTCCGGGGGCGTGATGGCGCTGATGATCCGTGCCGAGCTGTTCGAGCCGGGCCTGCAGATCATGCGTCCCGAGTTCTTCAACCAGTTGACCACCATGCACGGCCTGATCATGGTGTTTGGCGCGATCATGCCGGCGTTCGTCGGTTTCGCGAACTGGATGGTGCCGCTGCAGATCGGCGCATCGGACATGGCTTTCGCGCGGATGAACAACTTCAGCTTCTGGCTGCTGCCGGTCGCGGCTGTCCTGCTGGTGGGTTCGTTCTTCGCTCCGGGCGGCGCGACCGCCGCGGGCTGGACGCTCTACGCGCCATTGTCCACGCAGATGGGCCCGGGCATGGACTTCGCGATTTTCGCGGTCCACCTGATGGGCGCTTCGTCGATCATGGGCGGCATCAACATCGTCGTGACGATCCTGAACATGCGCGCACCCGGCCTCACGCTGATGAAGATGCCGATGTTCGTCTGGACGTGGCTGATCACCGCGTACCTGCTGATCGCCGTGATGCCGGTGCTGGCAGGCGCGATCACCATGGTGCTGTTCGACCGCCACTTCGGCACGTCGTTCTTCAACGCGGCAGGCGGCGGCGACCCGGTGATGTACCAGCACATCTTCTGGTTCTTCGGGCACCCCGAGGTGTACATCATGATCTTGCCGGCGTTCGGGATCGTGTCGCAGGTGATCCCGGCGTTCTCGCGCAAGCCGCTGTTCGGCTATAGCTCGATGGTGTACGCAACCGCGTCGATCGCGATTCTGTCGTTCATGGTCTGGGCGCACCACATGTTCACGACCGGTATGCCGGTGACGGGGCAACTGTTCTTCATGTACGCGACGATGCTGATCGCCGTGCCGACCGGCGTGAAGGTATTCAACTGGGTCGCGACGATGTGGCGCGGTTCGCTCAGCTTCGAAACGCCGATGCTGTTCGCGGTCGGCTTCCTGCTGGTGTTCACGTTTGGCGGCCTGTCGGGTCTGATGCTGGCCATGGCGCCGCTCGACATCCAGTATCACGGTACCTATTTCGTGGTGGCGCACTTCCACTACGTGCTGGTGGCGGGCTCGCTGTTCGCACTGTTCTCCGGCTGGTACTACTGGTCGCCGAAGTGGACCGGCTGGATGTACAACGAAACGCGCGGCAAGATTCACTTCTGGGCGTCGATGTTTTTCTTCAACCTCGCGTTCCTGCCGATGCACTTCGTCGGTCTCGCAGGTATGCCGCGTCGTTACGCTGACTACCCGGCACAGTTCACTGACTGGAACCAGGTCATCTCGATCGGCGCGTTCGGCTTCGGTCTCGCGCAGGTCTACTTCCTGTTCGCGGTTGCGTTGCCGGCCTACCGTGGCGGCGGCGAGCACGAAGAAGCTGGCGACAAGCCGTGGGACGGCGCAACGGGCCTCGAATGGACCGTGCCGAGCCCGGCTCCGTTCCACACGTTCGAACACCCGCCGACCGTCGAGTAAGCGGTCAGCGGCGAGATGCCCGGTTCCGGCGGCGCGCTATGTCGCTACGTGGAACCGGGCCGCCGCCGGGCGGCGGCTGCCATCCGCCAGTCACGGAAAGTTTTCAGAAAGTCGAGCATGACGCGCAATCCACAGGAACGACGTACACCGCAACAGATCCGCGCGGGCAACAGGCGGATAGGTCTTGTGATGTTCGCCATCGCGGCGATCTTTTTCGCGAGCGTCATCATCAAGCAGTGTTGGTTCGCCTGAGGCAGCCGTAGCCGTTCAAGTCTGTTTGCAGGTTTGTTGAGGATTGAGATGTCGACGCAACCGCCGGCTCAAGCCGACCGCTCTTTCAACCGTTCGATGCTGATCAAGCTGTTCATCGTCGCGTTGATGATGTTCGGTTTCGGTTTCGCGCTGATCCCGATGTATCGCGCGATCTGCCAGATCACCGGGGTCAACAACCTCGTGCAGCGTGATGCCACGGCGCGCGAGGCGAAGAATACGCAGGTCGACATGAGCCGCACGATCTCGATCGAATTCGACGCGAACGCGCGCGGCCCGTTGGGTTTCAAGCCGCAGCAGCACAGCCTCGACGTGCATCCGGGCGCAGTGACAACAGTGATGTACGAGGTCAGCAACGAACAGGCGCGCACGATTCAGGCGCAAGCCATTCCGAGCTACGCGCCGAAGCAGGCCACCGAGTACTTCAAGAAGATCGAGTGTTTTTGCTTTACGCAGCAGACGTTGACGGCGAATCAGACCAGGCGGATGCCGGTGGTGTTCGTGGTCGACCCGAAGTTGCCGAAGGATGTGAAAACGATCACGTTGTCGTACACCTTCTTTGAATTGAGTACGCCGGCCGCGGCGACGGCCGGCAGCGCGGCGCCCACGGCCAACCCGGCGGCAAGCGCCGCCAATCCCGCCTGAAGGCGCGAGCCGCAGGCGAAGGAAGACGAGACAAGATGAGTGATAACGGCGGCAGTCCGCGCAAGAGCAGTTTTGGTCAGTCGATGCGCGCCGTGCTTTGGTCGTTTTTCGGCGTGCGCAAGCGCCGCGATCTGGAAGCGGATGCAACGCAGCTGAACCCGCTGCATGTGATCGCGGCCGCGCTAATCAGTGCGGCGATATTTATCGTCGTGTTGATCCTGATCGTGCGCGCCGTGGTGGGTTGAGACGTTCAGGTGTGCGAGCAGGGCGGGGCGACGCAGGGCCCACGAATTGGAGTGAAGCGGTGCGGTATCGACGCGCCGCCGAAGATACAGCCGGAGCTTCCGGAACAACTGGACTGAAGTGGAGAATCAAGAATGAGCGGTCAAAACGAGAGCCCGTACTATTTCGTACCGCATCCGTCGCGGCATCCGATCAGCGCCGCTGCCGGATTGCTGGTCATGCTCGGATCGCTTGCGGCCTGGATCAACGAACATGACTGGGCGCCGCTCGGCGTCGTCGCCGGTTTGTTGTGGCTGCTCTTTACGCTATGGCACTGGTTCGGCGACGCGATCGCCGAGTCGGAAGGCGGCATGTACGGCAAGAATGTCGACAAGTCGTACCGCTGGAGCATGAGCTGGTTCATCTTCTCCGAAGTGATGTTCTTCGGTGCGTTCTTCGGCGCGCTGTTCTATGCGCGTGAAATTGCGATGCATCAGCTCGGCAGTCTCGATTACAAGCTGATCTGGCCGGATTTCTCGGCGGTATGGCCGAACAACGGTCCGGCAGCGCTGGTGTCGACCTACAAGTCGATGCAGCCGTGGCCGGTGCCGACCATCAACACGGCGCTGCTGCTGTCCTCGGGCGCCACGCTGACGGTTTCGCACCACGCGCTGCGTGAGAATCATCGCAAGAAGGCGATCGTCTGGCTGGCGGCCACGCTCGTGCTGGGCGTCTGCTTCCTGTTCCTGCAGGGCTTCGAATACTTCCACGCGTACAACGAACTGAATCTGACGCTGGCGTCGGGCGTGTATGGTTCGACGTTCTTCCTGCTGACGGGCTTCCACGGTTTCCACGTGTTCCTCGGCGGCACGATGTTGGCGGTGGTGCTGGCGCGGCTGATTCGCGGCCACTTCACGGCGGAGCATCACTTCGCGTTCGAAGGCGCCGCCTGGTATTGGCACTTTGTGGACGTCGTGTGGCTCGGGCTGTACGTCGTCGTGTACTGGCTGTAACGCAGTCTGGCCTGCGCCGACCGGCTATCCGGAATGTGTGCGGGCCGTTCGCGCGACGTCCTTCGGGGCGGGGCGCACGAGCAGTATGCAGGCACACAAGCAGCGCCGCCCTCGACCCTGTCAGGGCGGCGTTTTGTTTGGCAGTGCGAGGATTGTTCCGCCGGACTCAACGCCCGTAAGGAATACCGGTCGACTGAATCCAACCCATCCAGTGTGCGAACAGGATGAACAGGAACAGCGAGATCGACAGGCCCACCCGCGTGGCGAGCGACCAGACCATCCGCTTGGTTTTGCCCTTGTCATGCATCATGAAATACAGCGCCGACACCATGCTGGCGATGATCAGGACGAAGGCGATGGGAACGAGAATGTGCATGGAACCAGCTGAAACCAGGAAGCGCAGAAGCAGGAGGTTTATTATCGCACCGCGCGCAGGCGTTTGCCGTGGGTTCCAGAGGGCGCCGCTAGCGGTGCTGGAGCACATCCAATGAAGATTCGCCTGATTCCCGCGCTGCTGATTCTGCTGGTGGTCGTCGTGACGGTGCGGCTCGGTTTCTGGCAGCGCGACCGCGCGCATCAGAAGGAAGCGCTCGAAGCGCACATCACGCAATTCGAAAACGCGCCCGCGCAGCCTGTGAGCGCCGCGCCGGTCGAACTGAAGGACATCGAATTTCATCGCGTGAAGGCGCGCGGCAGTTTCGTCGCGGACAAGATCGTGTACCTGGATAATCGGCCGTATAACGATCAGCCGGGCTTTTACGTCGTGATGCCTTTTAAGCTGGCTGACGGCGGCTACGTGCTGGTCAATCGCGGCTGGCTGCCGCGCAACATGAGCAGTCGCGAGACCATCGCGCCGTACACGACGCCGCAAGGCGAGATCGAGATCGAAGGGATCGCGCGGGCCGACGCGTCGCGCGCCTTCGAGCTGGGGCAGGGTGGCTCGGCTACGCACCAGCTGATCCGTCAGAATCTGGATACCGCCGCGTATGCAGCGGAAACCGGGCTGCCGCTGCAATCGTTCGTGATTCAGCAATTGAGCGACGACGGCGACAAACTGGTCCGCGATTGGCCTGCGCCGACCAGCGGCGTCGAGCGCAACTACGGCTACATGTTCCAGTGGTGGGGCATGGCAGCCGCGGCCTTGGTGTTCGGCCTGTATGCCGCGCGCCGCGCCGCGAGGAAACAGCACGCGCCCGGCGCGTAGTGGGAAAGAGCACGCGCGCCACGCGTGACGCAGCACATGCGGCTTGCCGGTCCGGCAAAGAACCGGCAAGCCGCGCAATCATTGAAAGAGGTCCTGTAGTGTCGACGCAATCTCCCCGTTCGCCGCAAGCCGGCAAACCCGCCGCTTCGAAACCGATGCCCGGTCAACCCAATGGCAAAGGTTCGTGGCAGCGCGGCCGCTGGATCCTGCTGCTGCTGGCGATCATCTGCGCTGCGCCTATCGCCGTGTCGTATTTCATGTACTACGTGGTCAAGCCGACCGGCGGCAGCACGAGCTACGGCACACTGGTCGACCCGCAACGGCCGATTCCCGACTCGCTCGTGGTCACGGGCGAGGACGGCAAGCCGCTCAAGTTCGCCACGCTGCGCGGCCACTGGCTGCTGATCTCGGTCGACAACAGCGCGTGCGACAAAGCGTGCGTCACGAAGCTCTACTTCATGCGGCAGATCCGCGCAGCCCAAGGCCCGGAACGCGAGCGCGTCGTGGAAGTGTGGCTGCGCACCGATACGGGCAAGGTCGCCGACGTGATACAAACCGCCTATCCCGACACCAACATGCTGATCGCCGATCCGGCGCAGGTGTCCGCATGGCTGCCCGCCGACACAGGCACCCAGGTTACCGACCACATCTACATGATCGATCCGAACGGCAATCTGATGATGCGTTTCCCGAAAGATCCGAACCCCAGCAAGATCAAGGGCGACGTGACCAAGCTGCTCAAATGGTCGAGCATCGGCTGAAGCCGCAACCAGGGTAAGAAAAAGATGTTTGTACTGCAACTGGCCCTGATCGGCTTGTGTATCGCGTTGTTGCCGCTGTCTTACGTGTGGGTCAAGGCCGACGACAACAAATTCCGCAAGCTGGTCTGGCTGACCACCTTCCTGACGCTCGATCTGGCGATGTTCGGCGGCTTCACGCGTCTCACCGATTCCGGGCTCGGCTGTCCGGACTGGCCGGGCTGCTACGGCACCTCGTCGCCGTTCATCGCGCACGCGGCGATTTCGGCCGCGCATCAGGCAATGCCCACCGGGCCGGTCAGCATGACGAAGGCCTGGATCGAAATGATCCACCGTTACTTCGCGATGGCGATCGGCGTGCTGATCATCGCGCAGACGATCATTGCGTGGACGGCGCGCATCAAGCGCCGTCCGCTGCATGTGTCGCCGTGGTGGCCGACGTCGCTGCTGCTGCTGATCCTGGTGCAAGGCGCGTTCGGCGCGTGGACCGTGACGATGAAGCTGCAGCCGATCATCGTGACGACGCATCTGCTGCTCGGCCTCGCGCTGCTCGGCACGCTCGGCTGGCTGGCCGCGCGGCTCACGCCGTTGCCCGCGTACGAGCCCGAAGCCGCGCGCAGGCGCGCGGCGGCGCTGGCGGGTCTGGCGCTGCTGGTCGCGCAAATCGCATTGGGCGGCTGGGTCAGCACGAACTATGCGGTGCTCGCGTGCACCGACTTCCCGACCTGCAACGGCCAGTGGATTCCGCCGATGGACTTCGCGCACGGCTTCCACCTGTGGCGCGCGCTCGGCATGACCGGCGACGGCGACATGATTACCCAGGACGCGCTGGTGGCGATTCACTGGACGCATCGCACGTTTGCGTTCGTGGTGATCGCCTATCTGCTGTGGTTCGCGCTGAAACTGCGCCGCTTCGAGTCGCTGCGGCGCCCGGCGAACGGCGTGCTGCTGGTGGTGCTGATCCAGTTCATCACGGGGCTGTCGAACATCGTCCTGCAGTGGCCGTTGCCGATTGCGGTCGCGCATAACGGCGGGGCCGCGATCCTGCTGCTTTTGCTCGTTATGTTAAACTTTCGGATCGCTTATAGCCGTCCCGGCCGCGCCGTGCTCCCTGCGGGCGATGCCGCGCCAGCGTGACTCCACATGGACAGCACAACACTCTCCCAAACTCCCGGTAGCCGGGTCTCCCAGTACGTCGCCCTGACGAAGCCGCGCGTCACGCAACTCGCCGTGTTCTGCGCTGTCATCGGCATGTTCCTGGCGACGCCCGGCATGGTGCCGTGGACGGTGCTGATCGGCGGCACCGTCGGCATCTGGCTGCTGGCCGGTGCCGCATTCGCCATCAATTGCCTCGTCGAACAGAAAATCGACGCGAAGATGCGCCGCACTTCGTGGCGGCCGTCCGCGCGCGGCGAGATCACCACCTCGCAGATTCTGCTGTTTTCGGCCGTGCTCGGCGGCCTCGGCATGTGGACGCTCTACGCGTTCGCCAATCCGCTGACCATGTGGCTCACGCTGGCCACGTTCGTCGGTTATGCGGTCATCTACACGCTGCTGCTCAAGCCGGCTACGCCGCAGAACATCGTGATCGGCGGCGCGTCGGGCGCGATGCCACCGGCGCTCGGCTGGGCTGCGGTCACTGGCCACGTGCCGGGTGACGCATGGATTCTGGTGCTGATCATCTTCGTGTGGACGCCGCCGCATTTCTGGGCGCTCGCGCTGTATCGCCGCAAAGACTACGAAAACGCCGGCCTGCCGATGCTGCCGAACACGCACGGCGAAAAGTACACGCGCCTGCATATCCTGCTGTACACGGTGATCCTGTTCGCGGTCACGCTGATGCCGTTCGTCTCCGGCATGAGCGGTGTAGTGTACCTGGGCGCCGCAGTGCTGCTGGGCGCCGTGTTTCTCGCGTATGCGTGGAAGATCTATCGGGACTACTCGGACGATCTGGCGCGCAGAACCTTCCGTTACTCGATCGTCTATCTGTCGCTGCTGTTCGCCGCGCTGCTGATCGACCACTATGCGCGCGTCGTGATCGGCGCGTAATACCATGTTCAAAAACCGCTTCGCGCGCGCGGCGCGTGCTGCTGTGATCGCTTGCGCGCTGGGCGGCGCAGTGCTGGTAGCGGGCTGCGGCAAGCAGCCGCCGGCGTTCACGAATCTTGACATCACCGGCAATACCCAATTCGCGAGCGACTTTTCGCTGCCCGACACGTCCGGCAAAATCCGCACGATGGCGGACTACAAGGGCAAAGTGGTGGTGCTGTTTTTCGGCTACACGCATTGCCCGGACGTCTGCCCGACCACGATGGCCGAGCTCTCGCAAGCGTTGCAGCAACTCGGCCCGGAAGACGCCAGGCGTGTGCAGGTGCTGTTCGTCACCGTCGACCCCGAGCGCGACACGCCGCAATTGCTCGCGCAGTACGTGCCGGCGTTCAACCCGACCTTCGTCGGCTTGCGTCCTGCCGATGACGCGCAACTCGTCAAGCTCGCGAAAGACTTCCGCATCTACTACGCGAAGGTGCCGGGCAAGACGCCCGACAGCTACACGATGGATCACACTGCGGCGAGCTACGTGTTCGACACGCAAGGCAAGCTGCGTCTGTTCGCGCGTGATGGCCAGGGCGCTACGCCGTGGGTGCACGATATCAAACTGCTGCTCGACTGATACTGATACGCAGAAAAATACCCATGGGCGCGTGATCCAATCACGAGCCCATTTTCAATCCCCTCGCTGTAACCCAACCCTCAAGCCAGCATCGGCAAATTCAACCCCGGCGCGAGACGCGTCGTCTTGAACTCCGTCACCTCGTAACGCGCGAGTTTCTGCTCGGCGAACGGGTCGCTGGCGAGGATCTGATCCAGCTTCTCGCGCTCGATGCGCACCGCCAGGATGATGCCGCTGCCTCGCAACACAACCGGTTTCCTCGCCGGGTCCGGGTCTCTCAAGTTGGCCGCCTCGCATGCCGATATATCTATGGCAATCGTTTTCGCCCATCGCGACGCCACACGCTCGCGCCGCAGACAGAAGACGAATCACACCAGAGAGACCACAACAATGAGCAGGATGAGTCTGAATCGCAAACTATGGCTGTCGCTCGCGCTCGTATGGCTGGGGCTGCTCGGCGTCGGGCTGTGGAGCGCGGTCGAAACGCGCAGCACGATGCTGGCCGAGCGCAAGTCGGGCATGGTGAACCTCGTCGAGGCGGCGCAAGGTGTCGTGAGCGGTTACTACGCGCTGTCGCAGAGCGGCAAGATGAGCGAGGCCGACGCCCAGCGCGAAGCGCTCGCACGTCTTGCCACCATGCGCTACGGCGAAGCCGGCTATCTGTTCGTGATGGATTCGAAGCCGGTCGTGCTGATGCATCCAACGCTGCCGCAAATGACCGGCAAGCCGGTCGGCGACTTCAGGGATCCGGACGGCAAGCTCCTGTACGTGGCGATCGTCGACGCGGCCAAGGCAAGCGGGCGCGGTTTCGCGCAGTATCGCGGACGTCTGCCGCACAGCGAAACGGCGGTGCCGAAAATCAGTTACGTGGTGCGTTTCGCGCCGTGGGACTGGAACATCACGAGCGGCGTGTTCATCAAGGACATCGACACGGTGTACTACGAAACGCTGCTGGGCCACCTCGTCGTGGTGCTGGTCATCGGCGCGGTCATCTCGCTGGCGATGGTGCTGATCATTCGCAACGTGCGCGCGAGTCTCGGCGGCGAACCGGATCAGGCGGCGCGGCTCGCGGCGAGTATCGCGCAGGGCGATCTGACGCAAGCGGTCGAGGTTCGTGCGCAGGACACGACCAGCATGATGGCCGCGATGAATGAAATGCAGAACCGTTTGCAGCGGACGATCGGGGAGATCCGGCGCTCGGCGGAATCGATCGCGTCGGCGACGCAGCAGATCGCCGCCGGCAATGGCGATCTGTCGCAGCGTACCGAGCAGCAGGCGGCGTCGTTGCAGGAGACCGCCGCGAGCATGGAACAGCTGACCGCGACGGTCAAGCAGAACGCCGACAACGCGCGCCAGGCGAGCGGGCTTGCGCACAACGCGTCCGACATCGCGACCCGCGGCAACGACGTGGTGAGCCGCGTGATCGGCACGATGGGCGAGATCAACGATAGCTCGCGGCAGATTGCGGACATCATCGGCGTGATCGAAGGGATCGCTTTCCAGACCAACATTCTCGCGTTGAACGCGGCGGTGGAGGCGGCACGCGCCGGCGAGCAGGGGCGCGGTTTCGCGGTCGTCGCGGGCGAGGTGCGCAGTCTCGCGCAGCGTTCGGGAACGGCGGCCAAGGAGATCAAGCAGTTGATCGGCGCGTCGGTCGAGCGCGTGCACAATGGTTCGACGCTGGTCCAGCAGGCCGGCGCGACGATGGGCGAGATTCTGCAGGCAGTGCAGCGCGTGACCGACATCATGGGCGAAATTGCGGCCGCGTCCGAGGAGCAGAGCAGCGGCATCTCGCAGGTCGGCCGCGCGGTCACGCAGATGGACGAAGTGACGCAGCAGAACGCCGCGCTGGTCGAACAGGCGGCGGCCGCGGCGGCCTCGTTGCAGGATCAGGCGGGGCGTTTGCGCGACACAGTCAGCGCGTTTCGAGTGAACGGTGCCGCGGGCCCGGCTGAACGCGCTGTTGCGGGTGCCGCGCGTGGCGTGGCGCCAGCGGGGCTTCCGGCTGCAACACCGGACGGCGGCGCGGCGGCCCAGGGCAAGGTGTCCGCACGAGCGGAGCCGCAGTTGTCCGCGCGGGCATCGGCATCGTCCGCATCGGCTGGAGCAACTGCGAGCGCGAGGCCCGCGCCGGCGCGCACGTCTGCCGACGCGGCAAGGTCGACCACCACAACAACCACCGCGACCGCCACCGACAACGACTGGACCACCTTCTAACCACCTTGCCACGCGCGTGCCCGGTTTTCCGCGCACGCGGTCCGGTCCCGCGCCGTTCATGCGCATACCCATATGCGATCGTGATATTTCCCATCTTGCCGTGCCTATGAGACCATCGCGGGTTTGGTTGGCGGCGCGCTCGCATCAGTAAATGCCGCCGCCGGCTTCCACCCGAGTCTGACACCGATCAGAGAATCGGTTAGAAACAGTCGATTAGAAACAGCGAGAATTACATGCAGCGCAGAAACCTCCTCAAAGCCCTCTCCGCAGTGATCGCCGGCGCGGCGATCCTGACCAGCTTCGGCGCGCACGCCGACGACAAAGTGATCAAGGTCGGCACCATCGGCGGCCCGGATGCGCAAATCTGGGAAGTCGTCACCAAGGTGGCGAAGCGCGAAGGCCTGAACGTGAAGGTCGTCGAATTCAACGACTACGTGCAGCCGAACGCCGCGCTCGACGCAGGCGATCTCGACGCGAACAGCTTCCAGCACCAGCCGTACCTCGATAGCCAGATCAAGCAACGCGGCTACAAGCTCGTCAATGCCGGTCTCACGTACATCTCGCCGCTCGGCGTCTATTCGAAGAAGCTGAAGTCGCTGAAGGATCTGCAGCCGGGCGCGAAGGTCGCGGTGCCGAACGATCCGTCGAACGAAAACCGTGCGCTGCTGTTGCTGCAGTCGCAAGGCCTGATCAAGCTGAAGGCCGGTGCGGGCACGGGCGGCAATAACGCCACGCCGCTCGACATCGCTGAGAATCCGAAGAAGATCAAGTTCGTCGAACTCGACGCTGCCCAACTGCCGCGTTCGCTGTCGGATGTCGACGCGGCCGTGATCAACACGAACTTCGCGCTGGCCGCCGGCCTGCAGCCGACCAAAGATGCGATCGCGCTGGAAGACATCCATAGCCCGTATGCGAACCTGATCGCGGTGCGCGCGCAGGACAAGGACAAGCCGTGGGTCAAGAAGCTGGTCGCGGCCTATCAGTCGGAAGACGTGCGCCAGTTCATCAAGACCCAGTTCAAGGGTTCGATGGTGCCGTCGTTCTAAGCGACGAGTGCCGGGCAGGCGCGTGCTGCCACGTCCGCGCCGGGCCTGCCTCTACAACTCCAGTTCCCATCTTTCGATGATCAGATCCTTGCCGAAGCGGCGCTCTGCCGCCGTGCCGGCGAGCCTGAAGCCGGCGCGCTCGCATAGCCGCCGCGGTTGTGCGAGCATGCTGGCGGTCGTCAGCGTGAGCTTCGTATAACCCGCGCGTCGCGCGAACCGCACGCATTCGCTGAGCAATTGCGTGCCGATGCCGAGGCGCTGCACATCCGGCTCGACCCACAGTAAGCGCACGCCCGCCACCGTCGTCGACACGCCGACGATGCACACCGAGCCGACCACCATCCCCTCCTGCTCGGCGACCCAGCACATCTCGCGCAGCGGATCGTTGCGCTGCGTGTAATCGGCGACGACTCGCGCCAGCAATCCCTCGAACGATTGATCCCAGCCGTATTCCGCGGCGAACCACTGCGCCTGCCGATGCACGAGCCAGCCGCACTCACCGGCGCGCGGCTGCCGGAGTGTCACGAGATCGTGCTTCGGTTTGTCGCCGAGCAGCCGCTCGATGAGCTTCATTGCGGTAATCAGCTGTTCCTGCGAGAGCGCCGTGAGGCTGCCGAGCAGCGCCGACACTTCTTCGATGGCGGCGGCATCGAGCGGCGCGTAGGCCGCGTGGCCGTGATCGGTGAGCGCGATCAGCGACTGGCGCGCATCCAGGTCGGACGGGCGGCGCGTAATCAGATCGCGTCGTTCGAAACTGGTCAGCAGCCGGCTGAGATAGCCGCTGTCGAGACCGAGGGAGCGCCCGAGCACCGACGCCGTCTGCGCACGTTCGCGGGAAAGCTCGTGCAGCACGCGGACCTCCGTCAGCGAGAACGCGCTCCTCGTCAGATGCTCATGCAGTGCGCCAATGTGCTGGGTATAGAAGCGGTTGAAATGGCGGACGGCCTGAGCGCGCCTGCGCGCCTCGGAATCAGTCAAGTGCTGCTCCCCGGGGAATTTCTATGGCTTGTATCCCGCACTATATTTGAACGCCTGTCGTTAACAAAGCCACGCCGGCCACGCGCGCACCGAGCTGGTATTAAAAAGGTATCGATCAGCAACCATGGCTCCGGCCGCGACGGGATCCGGCGAGGGCCGCACAGGTATCCGCCGACGGGCTCGAATACGGGTAAATCCTTATCGTGCAAACGCCCTCCCAGAAGCCCTCTCGAGCCCTTCGGAGCCTTATCCAGCAAGGCTTTGCGGCTCGTCATACCAGCATGGAACCAGTTGGTTGACTGGTATTATGTTGGTTATATAATGGGCTCTCATTTTTCGTAGGCCGACCTATTCGCGGCGGCCGCCGGAGCCCCATGGAAACTCGCTGGTCCGCACTGATGCCTGACGCCCGCAACGTCACGCCGCTCTATTTGCAGCTCGCGCGCAATCTGGCGACGGCGATCCATTGCGGCGTGTGGTCGGCGGGTGAAGCGCTGCCTTCGGAGCGCACGCTGTCGGACGCGATCGGCGTGTCGCGCATCACTGCGCGCAAGGCGATCGAGCTGCTGGTCGAGCAGGGCTTGATCCGGCGCGCGCGGGGCGCGGGCAGCTTCATTACGCCGCGCGTCGAAGATCCGCTGTCGCGGCTCACCGGTTTCACGAAGAAGATGCAGCAGCGCGGGTTCCGGCCGGACTCGGTGTGGCTCGAGCGCACTATCCGCGCCGCCAACCGGGACGAGCTGGTGCACCTCGGGCTGTCGCCCGGCGCGGCGGTCGCCAGTCTGCGGCGGCTGCGGCGCGCGGACGGCATCGTCATGGCGGTCGAGCATTCGGCGCTGCCGGCGGCGATCGTGCCCGACCCGCAGGCGATCGGCGTGTCGCTGTACAGCTATCTGGAGCAACGTGGCGCCGCCGTCGTGCGCGCGTTGCAGCACTTTCGGGCGGTCAACGCGTCGAGCGAGATCGCCGCGTTGATGGACATCGAACCGCGCACGGCGCTGCTGGTCATTACCCGTATCGGCTATAGCGCCGACCAGCGCGCAATCGAATTGACCGACACCTATTGCCGCGATGACTACTACGACTTCGTCGCTGAATTGCGCACCTGAGTTGCGTAACTGAGCGGCCCGCGCGGCCGGCCGTCAAATACGGCGAGCGCAATTCAGTCACACCCGTATCAAGCCTCACCAGAGAGAATCATGCTGAACGGAAACATACTCACCACCGATGGGTGGATTCACGGCACGCTCGAATACGAAAACGGCCGCATCACGGCGCTCATCGGCGAACGCGTCGATCCGTCGACGAACGACGCGCCGTACATCCTGCCCGGCTTCATCGATCTGCACGTGCACGGCGGCGGCGGTTCCGACGTGATGGAAGGCGGCGACGCAATCGAAGTCATCGCCCGCACGCATGCGCGCTACGGCACGACCAGTCTGCTCGCCACCACGATGACCGCGCCGCGCGATGAACTGATGAAGGTGGTCGCCGGGCTGGGCAACAACGCCAAGGTGCGCACGCCAGGCGGCGCACGCGTGCTCGGCGTGCATCTGGAAGGACCGTACATCAACCCCGGCAAGCTCGGCGCGCAACCGGACGCGGCTGTCTCGGCGGTGATGGGCGAAGTGCTGAAGTATCTGTCGATCGCGCCGATCCGCGTGGTCACGCTGGCGCCGGAAATCGCCGGCCATATGGAGATCATCTCCGCGATGGCGGCGCGCGGCGTGCGCGTGCAACTCGGCCATTCGCTCGGCACCTACGACGACGCCGTCGCCGCGCTCAAGCACGGCGCCTGCGGCTTCACGCATCTGTTCAACGCGATGTCGCCGCTGCATCACCGCAATCCTGGACTGGTCGGCGCGGCGCTCGCGCACGCCGAGTTCGCCGAAATCATTCCCGACTTGCTGCACGTTCATCCGGGCGCGATCCGCGCCGCGTTGCGCGCGATTCCGCGCCTGTACGTGGTGACGGACAGCACCTCGGCCACCGGCATGCCCGACGGCGAATACCGCCTCGGCAGCCAGCACGTGACGAAGTGCCTGGGCGGCGTGCGTCTCGCCGACGGCACGCTCGCCGGCAGCACCCTGACGATGGATCAGGCGCTGCGCAATCTCGTCTCGATCGGCCTGCCGATCGCCGATGTATCAAACCGTTTGTCGCGCTATGCCGCCGACTATCTCGGCATCGAGGACCGCGGCCGTATCGCGCGCGGCGCCTGGGCCGACGTGGTCGTGTTCGATCGTGAACTGGCGTTGACCGCGACTTACGTCGAAGGAGAAGCAATTGTCGAATATGCTTAAAGAGGCGCTGGCGTCCGCTGAAACGGTCGCCGCGCAACTCACGGACACCTCGCGCGTCAAGGCCCTCGCGGCGCAGCTCGCCACGCAGCCGCGCCATGTCGCGCTGACGGTCGCGCGCGGCAGCTCGGACCATGCGGCGAGTTACTTCGCGAGCCTGACGATGAGCCGCCTCGGCGTGCCGGTTGCGTCGCTGCCGATGTCGGTCGCGACGCTGCAACAGGCGCCGCTGCAGGTGCGCGATCAGCTCGCGCTGGCGTTCTCGCAATCGGGCAAGAGCCCGGATCTGGTCGGCACGATGGCAGCGCTGCGTAACGCGGGCGCGCTGACCGTTGCCGCCGTGAACGCGCCGAGCTCGCCTTTGGCCGATGCGTGCGAATGGCATCTGCCGCTCGTCGCCGGTCCGGAACTCAGCGTCGCGGCCACCAAGAGCTATATCGCGATGCTGTCGATTTCCGCGCAACTGGTCGCGCACTGGCAGAACGACGCCGACCTGCTCGGCGCGCTGAACACGCTGCCCGACGCGTTGCAAAGCGCGGGCAAGCTCGACTGGTCGAAGGCCGTCGACGAACTGCGCGGCATCGAGCGCATGATCGTGATCGGCCGCGGTCTGGGTCTCGCGATCGCGCAGGAAGCCGCGCTGAAGCTCAAGGAAACCTCCGGCATTCAGGCCGAAGCGTTTTCGAGCGCGGAAGTGCGCCACGGTCCGATGGAACTGATCGACCGCGACTATCCGCTGCTGGTGTTCGCCCCGCGCGGACCGGAACAGGCCGGCCTGCTGCAACTCGCGCGCGACATGCAGGCGCGCGGCGCGCGCGTGCTGCTCGCCGCACCGGACGACGTGCCGGAAGCGACGTTGCCGCTTGCCGCCACCGCTCATGCGGCGCTCGATCCGATCTCCGCCATCCTGTCCTTTTACGTGATGGCCGCCGGCCTTGCCGCCGCGCGCGGGCGCAATCCCGATGCGCCGCGCCATCTCAACAAAGTCACCGAAACTCACTGACGAGAAATCAGATGCGACGTGTCGAGGAGTCCCGCTTGATGAGCCATTCTGAAGGCCATATTGTTTTGCTTGCGCCGCTGACCGGTCCGGTCGTGCCGCTCGCGAAGGTGCCCGACCCGGTGTTTTCGGGCGGCATGTTCGGCGACGGCATTGGCGTCGATCCGCTCGAGGGGCGACTCGTCGCGCCGTGCGACGGCACCGTTACCCATCTGGCGCGCACCGGTCACGCGCTCACGCTGGCGACCGCCGAAGGTGCGGAGATTTTGCTGCACATCGGTATCGACACGGTCGAGCTGAACGGCAAAGGTTTCGCGCCGATGGTCGAGCAGGGCGTACACGTGCGCGCCGGCGACGTGCTGATCGAGTTCGATCAGGATCAGATCGCGTTGAATGCGCCGAGTCTCGTGTCGGTGATCGCGATTGCCAATTCGGATGCGTTCGAAATCGTCGAGCGTGCGCAACACGGTTTGTTGAAGGCGGGTGAAACGCCGCTGCTGATCCTGCGCGCTCGCGCCGGCGCGGCAGCCGACGCCGCGCGTGAGGCGAGCGCGACGAACGTGACCGAAGAAGCTCGTCAGCAGGTCACGCTGGTTCATGCGGGCGGTCTGCATGCGCGCCCCGCGGCGCGTGCGCGGGAAGCGGCGCGCGGTTTCGATGCGCACGTCGAAGTGCGCTATGAAGGGCGCAAGGCGGCGATCGAAAGCGTGGTCGGTCTGCTCGGCCTCGGCGCGGGTGAAGGTGCGACCGTCGAGTTGCTCGGCGTCGGTCCGCAAGCGAAAGCCGCAGTCGACGCGATCGCTCACGAACTGACACGCGAAGCGCACGGCGAAGTCGAAGAAAAACCGGCGCGGCAAAGTTCGCCGGCGCCGCAAACGGTGTCGCGCCCGGCGGGCGAACCGCTCGCGCCGAATACGCTCGCCGGTGTCTGCGCGGCGCCGGGCGTCGCGGTCGGCAAGCTGGTGCGCTGGGACGACGCGGACGTCGATCCGCCGGAACAGGCGAGCGGCACGTCCGCTGCGGAGAGCCGCCTGCTCGACAAGGCGATCGCCAGCGTCGATGCCGACCTCGACACGACCGTGCGCGATGCGTCGCAACGCGGCGCGGTCGGCGAAGCGGGGATTTTCGCGGTGCATCGCGTGCTGCTGGAAGATCCGACGCTGCTCGACGCCGCGCGCGATCTGATCAGCCTCGGCAAGAGTGCTGGCTTTGCATGGCGTGAAGCGATCCGCGCACAGATCGGAATCCTTAGCAAAATCGAAGATGCGCTGCTCGCGGAACGTGCCGCCGATCTGCGCGACATCGACAAGCGTGTGCTGCGCGCGCTCGGTTATACGAACGCCGCGGCGCGCATGCTGCCGGAAGAAGCCGTGCTCGCGGCTGAAGAGTTCACGCCGTCTGATCTGTCTTCGCTGGATCGCTCGCGGGTTACCGCGCTGGTGATGGCGCGCGGCGGCGCGACCTCGCACGCGGCGATTCTCGCGCGCCAGGCGGGCATTCCCGCGCTGGTGGCGGTCGGCGACGCGTTGCATGCGATCGAGCCAGGCACGCAAGTGGTGGTGAATGCCAGCACCGGCCGCCTCGAATTCGCGCCGACCGAGCTCGATGTCGAACGTGCGCGGCGGGAGCGCAGCCGCCTCGCCGATGTGCGCGAAGCAAACCGCCGCACTTCGCAGCAGGCAGCGGTGACGTCCGATGGCCGCGCGATTGAAGTGGCCGCGAACATCGCCACGCTCGACGACGCGAAAACCGCCGTCGAGAACGGCGCCGATTCCGTCGGCCTGCTGCGCACCGAACTGCTGTTCATTCATCGCCCCGCTGCGCCAACCACCGACGAACATCGGCAGAGCTATCAGGCGATTGTCGATGCGTTGAGCGGCCGCACCGCGATCATCCGCACGCTGGATGTCGGCGCGGACAAGGAAGTCGATTATCTGACGCTGCCGCCCGAACCGAATCCGGCGCTCGGCCTGCGCGGCATTCGCCTCGCCCAGGTACGCCCCGATCTGCTCGACGATCAGTTGCGCGGCCTGCTCGCGGTGCAGCCGCTCGGCGCCGTGCGCATCCTGCTGCCGATGGTCACCGACGTCGGCGAGCTGATCCGCATCCGCAAGCGTATCGATGAATTCGCCCGCGAGTCGGGCCGCACCGAGCCGATCGAAGTCGGCGTGATGATCGAAGTGCCGTCGGCGGCGCTGCTGGCCGATCAACTCGCGCGGCACGCGGACTTCCTGTCGATCGGCACCAACGATCTGACGCAATATACGCTCGCGATGGACCGCTGCCAGGCCGACCTCGCCGCGCAAGCCGATGGCTTGCACCCGGCCGTCTTGCGCCTGATCGCGGCCACCGTGCAAGGCGCGGACAAGCATGGCAAATGGGTCGGCGTGTGCGGTGCGCTGGCGGGCGATCCGCTCGCGATGCCGCTGCTCGTCGGCCTTGGCGTGACCGAGCTGTCGGTGGACCCGGTGTCGGTGCCGGGCATCAAGGCGCGGGTACGCAACCTCGATTATCAGCTGTGCCGCCAACGCGCCCAGGATGCCCTGGCGCTGGAATCGGCGCAGGCGGTAAGAGCAGCAAGCCGCGAAACCTGGCCTTTGGACTGAACCTCACACGGTCCACAACCAGCTTCGCTCAGTCATTACGCGCAGTCAGTACGTATAGCGACAAAACTCAACGACGACGTTCGACCACGAGACAAAGATTGGAGATATCAATGGATGGGAATCCGTTTCTGAAGATTCAGCGCCTGGGACGCGCGCTGATGCTGCCGATCGCAGTGCTGCCGGTTGCCGGCCTGCTGCTGCGGCTTGGCCAGCCCGATGTGTTCAACATCAAGATGATCGCCGACGCCGGCGGCGCGATCTTCGACAACCTGCCGCTCCTGTTCGCGATCGGCGTGGCGGTTGGTTTCGCGAAAGACAACAATGGCGTGGCGGGCCTCGCGGGTGCGATCGGTTATCTGGTCCAGACCGCGGTGATGAAGGACATCAACGACAAGCTCAACATGGGCGTGTTGTCCGGGATCGTGGCGGGTATCGTCGCGGGCTTGCTGTACAACCGGTACAAGGACATCAAGCTGCCTGACTACCTCGCGTTCTTCGGAGGGAAACGCTTCGTGCCGATTGCCACGGGGGTGGTCTGTCTCGCGCTCGGCATTGCGTTCGGCTACGTGTGGCAGCCGGTGCAGGCCGTGATCGATACGGCGGGCCACTGGCTGACCACCGCGGGCGCGTTTGGCGCATTCGTGTTCGGCGTGCTGAACCGTCTGCTGCTCGTCACGGGTTTGCATCACATCCTCAATTCGTTGACGTGGTTCGTGTTCGGCACCTTCACGCCGCCGGGCGGCGTCGCGGTGACGGGCGACCTGCATCGCTTCTTCGCGGGCGACCCGACTGCGGGCACATTCATGACGGGCTTCTTCCCGGTCATGATGTTCGGCCTGCCGGCCGCGTGTCTGGCGATGTTCCATGAAGCGCCGAAGGAGCGCCGCGCGGTGGTCGGCGGCCTGCTGTTCTCGATGGCGCTGACGTCGTTTCTGACCGGCGTGACCGAGCCGATCGAATTCAGCTTCATGTTCCTCGCTCCGCTGCTGTATGCGATCCACGCGTTGCTGACGGGGTTGTCGCTGGCGATCTGTTCGGCGCTCGGCATTCACCTCGGCTTTACCTTCTCCGCCGGTTTCATCGACTATGTGCTGAACTTCGGTCTGTCGACCAAGGGCTGGTGGGCGATTCCGGTCGGCATCGTGTACTCGGTGGTGTACTACGGGCTGTTCCGCTTCTTCATCCGCAAATTCAACATGGCGACGCCGGGCCGCGAACCCGCTGCCGCCGACGAGCAGGTCGATTCGTTCACGGCGGGCGGTTTCGTGGCGCCGGCAGCCGGTGCGGCTGTACCGCGCGCACAGCGCTATATCGCGGCGCTCGGCGGCGCGTCGAATCTGACGGTGGTGGATGCGTGCACGACGCGTCTGCGTCTGTCGGTGGTCGATTCGAACAAGGTCTCCGAGAGCGAACTGAAGTCGATTGGCGCGCGTGGCGTGCTCAAGCGCGGTGCGACCAACGTGCAGGTGATCATCGGACCGGAAGCGGACATCATCGCGGATGAGATGCGCACGGTGATCGCGCAGGGCGGCGGCGATGCGGTGAAGCCGGTGGCGGCTGCGTCTCCGGCTGCTGCTGCCGCGCCGGCGCCGGTTGCCACGGATACTCACGGCGGCCCGCTCGATCCGGATCCGCTGCGCTGGCTCGCCGTGTTCGGTGGCGCGGGCAACGTGGTGTCGCTGGATCCGGTGGCGTCGACGCGTCTGCGTATCGTCGTGCGCGATCCGTCGGCGGTCGATCGTCCGCGTCTGGCAACGCTCGACACCGCATGGGTCTCCGGCGACACGTTCCATATCGTCGTCGGCGAGGCTGCGCAGCGCTATGCCGCGAGGCTGGCGACGCGGATGTCGGAAAGCGGCGGCGCAACGCCTTTGCCTGCATAACGCGCATGCAGGGCTGCCAGGGAAGCGCTCTGCGCTTCCTGCGCATTCAGGAATGCGGCAATAAAAAAGCGGCACCTTGATTCAAGGTGCCGCTTTACGTTTACCGGCATGCTGCCGGCGCGTGCTGCGTTAGCGCGTCTTGGGCTTTGCCGCTTCCGCCGGCCGGCTTGATTCGAGCCACATCACATTGATGATGCCGAACGCCAACGCGACGCCGATACCGAGCACCCAACTGAAATACCACATCACAAACTCCTGTTAAGCGTAGTGTCGATCAATACATCGAATGGTGATTCTCTTTGAGCGCCGCGGAGGTCACCTTGCCGCGCATCACGCGATACACCCAGCTCGTGTACAGCAGGATGAGCGGCAGGAAGATGATCACGGCGATCAGCATGATCTCCAGCGTCAGGCGGCTCGAAGTCGAATCCCACATGGTCAGGCTGCTGCGGCCGTCGAGCGACGAGGGCATGATGAACGGGAACATCGAAAAGCCCGCGGTCAGGATCACGCCGATGATCATCAGCCCGGTCGACAGAAACGCGCTCTTCTCGAAGCGCGAGCGCGCGAGCAACACGGCCAGCACGCCGCCGGCGAGGCCGGCCACGGGCGCGATCACCATCCACGGAAACAGCGAGTAGTTGGTCAGCCACAAGCCGGGTGCGCCGATCACGGTCTTGAGCAACGGATTGGCGACCGCGTCGAGCGGCGGCGCGTCGACGATCTGATAGCCGCCGATCATCGTGGCGACCAGTGCGCCGGCCACCAGGAACAGCACCACGCCGCTGAGCGACGCGATCCGCAGCGCCCGCGACGCGCGCTGGGCGATCACGCCATCCGTCTTCATCTTGACGAAGGCGGCGCCGTGCGCAGCCAGCATCGATACGCTGACGAGGCCGCACAACAGCGCAAACGGGTTGAGCAGACCGAAGAAGCCGCCGTGATATGTGACGCGCAGATCGGTGTCGAACGAGAACGGCACGCCTTGCAGCAGGTTGCCGAACGCCACGCCGAACACCAGCGCCGGCACGAAGCCGCCGACGAACAAGCCCCAGTCCCACGCATTGCGCCAGCGCGGGTCTTCACGTTTGCTGCGGTAGTCGAAGCCGACCGGCCGGAAAAACAGCGCGAACAACACCAGCAGCATTGCGAAGTAGAAGCCGGAGAACGATGCCGCGTAGGCCAGCGGCCACGCGGCGAACATCGCGCCGCCTGCGGTGACGAACCAGACCTGATTGCCTTCCCACGTCGCGCCGACCGTGTTCACGACGATGCGCCGCTCGGCGTCGTTCTTGCCGATGAAGGGCAGCAGAATCGCCGCGCCCATGTCGAAGCCGTCGGTGAGCGCGAAGCCGATCAGCAGCACGCCGATCAACGCCCACCAGATCAGTTTGAGGGTTGCGTAATCCATGATGATCTTTCCCTTGGAACAGAGTGGCGGCGAATCATGCTGCCGGGTTGGTCGACAGCGGCTGTTGCAACTGCTGCTCCACTTCGTGGTGGTAACGGCCCGTGTGCAGCGACGAAGGGCCAAGCCGCGCGTACTTGAACATCAACATGATTTCGATGATGAACAGTACCGTGTAGAACAGCACGAAGCCGGCGATACTCAGATACAGATCACGAGGCGTCAGATTCGACGCGGCCAGGTTGGTCGGCAGAATGCCGGCGATGCTCCACGGTTGACGGCCCATTTCAGCGACGATCCAGCCGAATTCGGCCGCGAGCCAGGGCAACGGAATCGCCCACACGGCCCAGCGCAGGAACCAGCGGCGCTTCTCCAGCAAGAGCGAGCGTTGCGCGCAGAACCAGAACGCCAGCACGAAAGTCGCGAGGAACAGCAGGCCGAGGCCGACCATCAGGCGAAACGAGAAGAACAGCGGCGCGACCGGCGGAATCGTCCGCTTGGCCGCCTGGGCGATCTGATCCGGCGTGGCGTCGGTGACGTTCGCGGTGAACTGCTTGAGCATCAGGCCGTAGCCGAGATCGTCCTTGTGGGCTTCGAAGGCGGCGCGGGCTTCGTCGGTTGCGTCACCTTGCTTCAACTTTTGCAGCGCGGCGTAGGCCAGCATGCCGTTCTTGATGCGCGCTTCGTTGCGCGCCATCAGGTCTCTCAGACCGACCACCGGCTCACTGATCGAGCGCGTGGCGATGATGCCGAGTGCGTATGGAACCCGGATCGCGTAGTCGGTGCGCTGTTCCGCCTGGTTCGGAATGCCGAAGATCGTGAACGGGGCCGGGGCCGGTGCGGTTTCCCATTCGGATTCGATCGCGGCCAGCTTCACCTGCTGAACTTCGCCGGTGCGATAGCCGGATTCATCGCCGAGCACGATCACGCACAACGTCGACGCCAGACCGAAACCCGCGGCAATCGCAAACGAGCGCAGCGCGAACTCGGTATCGCGGCGCTTCAACAGATACCACGACGACACGCCGAGCACGAACATCGCGGCCGTCACGTAACCGGCTGATACGGTGTGCACGAACTTCACCTGCGCGACCGGATTGAACAGCACGGAGAAGATGCTGTCGAGTTCCATGCGCATGGTCTGGTAGTTGAAGACGGCGCCGACCGGATTGTTCATCCAGCCGTTGGCCACCAGAATCCACAGCGCCGACAGGTTCGAGCCGAGCGCGACGAGGAACGTGACGATCAGGTGCTGCACTTTCGAGAGCCGGTTCCAGCCGAAGAAGAACAGGCCGACGAAGGTCGACTCGAGGAAGAAGGCCATCAGACCTTCAACGGCGAGCGGCACGCCGAAAATGTCGCCGACGTAATGCGAGTAGTACGCCCAGTTGGTGCCGAACTGGAATTCCAGCGTGAGACCGGTGGTGACGCCCATCGCAAAATTAATGCCGAACAGCTTGCCCCAAAACTGGGTCATGTCCTTGTAGATCTGTTTGCCGGTCATCACATAGACGGACTCCATGATGACGAGCAACCATGCGAGGCCGAGCGTGAGCGGCACGAACAGAAAGTGATAGAGCGCCGTGATGGCGAACTGAAAGCGCGACAGTTCTACGACTTCGCTAACGGGCATGTTGATCACCTTGAGACGGATGCGAGGCAGGCGCGGACAACAGCGCCTGCGCGACTTGTTCAGGCGGCAGCGACATATGCTCCGCCTGCGGATGATTGAAGAATGTGAATTTGAGCACCATCAACAGTGCGAATTTGATGGTGAGGACGATGGCGATATCCCGCGCCAGCGTCGGACCGCGCACCCACCTGGTGAGCCGCTTGCGCCAGCGCGACCGGAGGGTGGTATTGCGATTGAGGGCTATGGTCATGATCGGTCGAAAGCGACTTCACACCGGTGAATCCGGCTGGATCCAGGCCGCTCAGGCGGTCTGGCGAGTGCATCCCGATTTTAGGAGCGGAACCCCGCGCACATTGATTCGGCAGTGCGGCATTGGGTCGCGAAACTCGCCGCGTTGATCCAGTATTGCTATCTGGTTTGTGATACGTCAAGAAAGGTGTGGCGGCCTTGTATCTTGTTAAGCGGAGGTGGGCATGCGCGAACGCGCCGCCGCGCGGGCAAAAAAAGCCCCGCCGTCTTACGAGGGCGGGGCTTTGCGCCGGGTAGCACGTGCCGGGCGAACCGGCATGCTGACGGCTTTCAGGCCTTACGCATATTCGATCAGTGCGCCGCGCATCTTCTTCATTGCGCTCGCTTCGATCTGCCGGATACGTTCGGCGGAGACGCCGAATTCGTCGGCCAGTTCGTGCAGCGTCGAGCCACCCGAACCGTCGTCTTCCACCTTCAACCAGCGGGCCTCGATGATGCGGCGGCTGCGGGCGTCCAGCGCATCCAGCGCACTGGCGATACCGTCGCTTTGCAGCTTGTCGCGCTGACGCGAAGCCAGCACGGCGGTCGGCTCGCTATGCGAATCGGCCAGATAGGCGATCGGCGCGTACGACTCTTCACCGTCCTCGACCTGGCCTTCCAGCGCGATGTCGCCGCCGGACAAGCGCGTTTCCATTTCGGCGACTTCTTCGCGCTTGACGTTCAGTTCCTTGGCGAGACCGTCGATCTCGTCCTGCGTGAACGCGCCCAGCCCCTGCTTGTGGCTGCGCAGGTTGAAGAACAGCTTGCGCTGCGCCTTGGTGGTGGCGACCTTCACCATCCGCCAGTTGCGCAGAATGTATTCATGGATCTCGGCCTTGATCCAGTGCATTGCGTACGACACGAGGCGCACGTTCTGCTCGGGATCGAAGCGCTTCACGGCCTTCATCAGGCCGATATTGCCTTCCTGGATCAGGTCGGCGTGCGGCAGTCCATAACCCAGATAGTTGCGCGCGATCGATACGACCAGCCGCAGGTGCGACAGGACGAGACGGCGCGCGGACTGGAGATTGTCCTGCTCGCGAAATTCGGTGGCGAACTGGCGTTCTTCCGCCGGCGTCAGCATCGGAATCCGATTAACGGCCTGGATGTAGGCGTCGATATTGCCCAGTTGACCGGGCAGCAGCGAGGAATGCGAGAGCGCCAGTGCACCTGCCGAAGCGGCCTTAGCCGACGACGGGCTCAAAGTACTCCGAAGGGTCATTGCATGGCTCACGTAGGAAACTCCTTTGGAATCAGACAAAAGCGTACTCAGTAAACGACTCCAGCGTTGGATGTTAGCACTCTGATTTGTCGAGTGCTAATACTTAGAGGATGTAGGGGCATCCAAGTTCCACAAATTGCTATTGAAATTCAGATTTCCATAGCCATCGTACGCCTCTTTTGGATGCCGCGCGCAGGTCGTAGAATTTAGCCGGCAGAGCGCCTTTGCTCTTATAAATGGCCGATATTTTTCGAATATGAAGTGACTAATTGCGAAAGTGGCGTCATATTGATACGCACTCATCCTGCGAAGATTGTATTGAAATCAGCAAAACAGTTACGCATCATTCAACGTTAAGCGGGCTCGGGTGCCAGATGGACAACAAAAAGGACGTTTTGCGTGGTCTGGCGCTAAGAGGCGCGTTGGCTGCCCTGTTATCGGGGGCTTCCGGGTTGGCCTCGGCTGACCAGTTTGGCGTGCAGGTGGCCGGCGGCTTGGGCGACCTCCACATCAAGAAGTTCGATCTCTGCGTGGCCTGGGATCCGGGTCTGACATGATGGCACATCGGCGACTGGCATTTTTCGCTGATCGGCGAAACGCACGCGGCCTGGTGGCAAACCAACGAAGGGAACGTGCACAACGACATCGGCGAGATCGGCGTGACGCCGGTTATCCGCTTCATCAAGGCAGCGGGTTCGATCCGCCCCTTCGTCGAAGTAGGCGCGGGCATCCGGCTGCTGTCGAGCCCCCGGATTTCTTCGACCTTCACGCTCAGCACCGCGTTTCAGTTCGCCAACATGGCGGGCCTCGGCGCGCAGTTCGGCAGCCGCCAGCAGTACCTCGCGGGCTACCGCTTCCAGCATATTTCCAACGGCGGTATCAAAGAGCCCAATCCTGGTATAAATTTCAGCCAGCTATATTTGCAATATAACTTCTGATGACCGAGGCCGCGTTCGGCTCACCGGTGCGAGGGGCTGAGCAATGGCGGCAAAGATAATCGAAGCGATTCGCGGGCTCGAGCGAGAACGCTTTCGTGCGATGGTCGACGGCGACGGGCAATCGCTCGACATGCTGCTCGCGGACAACGTGAGCTATGTCCACACGAACGGCAAGCGCGAAACGAAGCAGCAGTTCATCGACGGGATTACTGGAGGGCGCCGCCGCTATCGGCAGATCGAGGTGCAGTCGCAGGAAGTGCTGCCGGTTGGACGGGAAACGTGCGTCGTCACCGGCCGCGCGCTGATCGAGATGGAAGCGAATAACGGCGCGCTGCTGTTTCCGATTGCCTACACGGCGATTCATACGCAGGAAGACGGTCAATGGCGCCTGATTGCGTGGCAGGCGACACGTTGCGCGATCGAGTGAGCCCTTTTGAGCCCCCTCTGTCTGGCCGGTTGCGCGTCGTGAGCGCGCCGGCTGCATGAGAGCGCGGGGTACGCGCTCTCGCTGGAATCTCACGCAGCGGTGTGCTGCTGCTCCTCTTCGCTGAGCTCGGGACGATTCGCCCCGTCGATTGCGGCCGCCGCGCCGTGCTGATCCGCGGCGCCGCCTTGGCGCTGAGCCGCACCGGCCGCCCGCATCACCGCATCGCCCGCGTACGGATGCCGCGGATCCACAGGAATCTGATTGCAGCGCTCCACTACGCGCCGGACCGTGGCGATGTCGGAGAAATCAAGGCCGGTATCGACGCCTTGCGCGTCGAGATTCATCGCGAGCGCGACGAGATCGACATTGCCCGTGCGCTCCCCATTGCCGAACATACAACCTTCGACGCGGTCCGCGCCTGCCAGCAGCGCCAGTTCCGCCGCGGCCACCGCGGTGCCGCGATCGTTATGCGGATGCACCGACAGCACGATGCTGTCGCGATAACCGAGATTACGGTCCATCCATTCGATCTGGTCGGCGAACACGTTCGGCGTCGCCGCCTCGACGCTCGCCGGCAGGTTGACGATCATCTTGTGATCGCGCGTGGGCCGCCACGTCTGCGCGACGGCGTCGCAGACTTCGCGGGCGAACGGCAGCTCGGTCGTATTGAAGGTTTCGGGCGAGTACTGGAAGGTCCAGTGCGTGCCGGGCCGCGCCTGCGCGTGTTCCTTGACGATGCGCGTGCCGTCCACGGCCAGCGCCTTGATGTCGGCCTTCGACTGGTTGAAGACGATCCGGCGAAACGACGGGCAGATCGCGTTGTACAGGTGCACGATAGCGTGCGGCGCGCCGTCGAGCGCTTCGAACGTACGCGCGATCAGTTCCGCGCGCGACGGCACGAAGACCTCGATGGTCACGTCGTCGGGAATGCGTCTTTCGTCGATCAGCTTGCGCACGAAATCGAAGTCGGTTTGCGACGCCGACGGAAAGCCGACCTCGATCTCCTTGAAGCCGATCGCGACCAGCATGTCGAAGAATTCGAGCTTTTGCGCGGCGTTCATCGGCTCGATCAGAGCCTGATTGCCGTCGCGCAGATCGGTGCTCATCCAGACCGGCGCCTGGTTGATCGTGCGGCTCGGCCATTTGCGGCCGGTAAGACGCACAGCGGGGAAGGGACGGTATTTCTCAGCGGGATTGCGCAACATGATGTGCCTTGTTCGTTGTGTCGTATGCGAAAGGGGGTGGCATCGAGCGGTTGGCGGACTGCCACGTATGCACGGTCCGCCAGCCGGTGGCTAGCGGCAACAACGAACGGGCGCGCACGAACAGCGTCATGGTGACGACGAAAACGAACGTGGATGATGCCCAGGCAACGTGCATTTGACCCTCGCGCTTCGTCCGCACGGTAAACGGACGGATGCAAACGACTACTGGTTGTGAAGAACTGCGGTTGGGGGTGAAACGGGAACTGCGGAACTGCTCGGAGGACCGCTCGACGGCAACACGGGTTGCCAGCGCGCGGCGCTACGCGTGACTTACGCCAGGCGTAGCGATAGGGGCCGCGCTAGGCGGCCGAACGTAATTCGGAGGGTGTTCGGAAGGGAACGCATACGTCTAATGTATGACGGCATGAAGCAGTGTGTCAACCCGCGGCCGTCAACTCCCCCGCGATAACCGCCACCGTGGAAGTGGCAGGGCGGCTCGCATCAACCCCTCATACAGGTATTTTCGCGACGTCCACGATCAGTTCGACCTGCCGCTCGATCGCGCTTGGCACCGGCGCTTCGCCGCGCAGCACGGCGCTGATCCACGCGGCTGTAGTGAGAGCGTCGCGGGCTTCGGGCAACTCGACTTCCGGCGCATCGGGCGACGAGCGCTGGTGCGGCACGCGCGTTTCGCACACGCCGTCGTGCAGCCAGTCGACCTGCACCTGACGCCGCGTGTCCGCCACCGCTTCGCCTTCGGTGCCGCGCGCCAGCAGCGCGCCACCAGCGGCCGCGTCCGGATGCGTGTTGAACAGCTGCGTGAGACTGTCGCGATACGGCGGGTGCGTGTAGTTCACGAGGCGCAGCCCGGCGGGCGCGAACGGTTGCAGGATCTTCACGAGCGTATGCGTCGAATTGCGCACGCCCATGCGCCGGCGCAGCACGAGAAGGCGTGCGAGCTTCGGCGCGAGCACGTCGATCGACGCGAATGCGAGACGGCGCTCGGCGAGACCGTCTTCGATATCGGCGTGCGAGCGCGCGTGCGGAATCTGCAGATGCGCGAAAATTTCAGCGCTCGTCACGCGGCCCGGATCTTCGGTGACGCCGTGCACCAGCACCGGCACGCCTTCGCGCGCCAACAGCAGGGCCAGCAGCGGCACCAGGTTTGGCTGTTTGCGCGCACCGTTGTAGCTGGGGATCGACACGGGCCGGAACTCGCCGTGCGGCAAATGGATCGGCGCGAACGACGCATGCGCGCCCGCCAGCATCGCGGCGAGTTCGTCGGCGGTTTCGCCCTTCACGCGATACGCGAGCAGCACCGCGCCGAGTTCGAGCTCGGCCACGCGGCCGTCGAGCATCGCGGTGTAAAGCGTGCGCGTATCGTCGGCGGTCAGCGCGCGGGCGCCATTCGGGCCGCGGCCGATTTCCTTGATGAAGCGGGCGCACGGGAAGGGGGTGTCGGTGGCGGTGTCGGTCATCGGGCGCAATGGGACGGGGTGGCGTACCGCGATGAAGCGGTTCGCCACGGTATTCAAGGGACGCTATCTGGTGTGAGTATCGCATCTATAGCGATCCGGCGAGACGGCTCGCCCGCAGCGCCGGCCTGACGCGCGCCTGGCGGAGTGCCGCGCGCAGCGCTTTGCCGCGCGTTACACTCGATGTTTTCTCGCCGCGTCGGCGGCACAAATCGAGCAACGGAGAACGGGATGAGTTATGTATTTGCGCCCGCACCGCAGATGGCGGTGCCGGTTGTGGGGGCCAGCGAGCAGTTCGCGGTGCGTCGCATCTACTGCGTGGGACGCAACTACGAGGCGCACGCACGCGAGATGGGTCATGATCCCGACCGCGAGCCGCCGTTCTTCTTCACCAAGCCCGCCGATGCCGTGCTGTACATCGCGCCCGGCGCCACCGGCGAATTCCCGTATCCGACGCTGTCGAAAAACGTCCACTTCGAAATGGAACTGGTGGCCGCGATCGGCAAAGGCGGCAAGAACATTCCCGCGGAGAGCGCGCTCGACCATGTCTACGGCTACGCACTCGGTCTCGACATGACGCGCCGTGACCTGCAGGCCGAAGCGAAGAAGATGGGCCGTCCGTGGGATACCGCGAAGGGCTTCGATCACTCGGCGCCGCTCGGCCCGATTCATCCGGTGACTACGGTCGGCCATGTTGGCAAGGGCGCGATCTGGTTGTCGGTGAACGGCGAGGAAAAGCAACGCTCGGACGTGTCGCAACTGATCTGGTCGGTGGCCGAGACGGTCGCCTATCTGTCGACGCTGTTCGAACTACAACCCGGCGATCTGATTTTCACCGGCACGCCGGAAGGCGTCGGCGCGGTAGTGCAGGGCGATCTGATGAAGGGCGGCGTGGAAGGACTCGGCGAGTTCAGCGTACGCGTCGTCTGACAGGCGGCGGCTTGGAGGAAACAGACAACATGAAGCTCTACAGCTATTTCCGGAGCTCGGCGTCCTATCGCGTGCGCATTGCGCTGAACGTGAAGAATCTGCCGTACGACTACGTGCCCGTGCACCTCGTGCGCGACGGCGGCGAGCAACTGAAGCCCGCATACCGCAAGGTGAACGTCGACGGCCTCGTGCCGACGCTCGTCGACGGCAACGAGACGGTGCCGCAGTCGCTCGCGATCATCGAGTATCTGGAGGAGACGCATCCCGAGCCGCCGCTGTTGCCCAAGGCGCCGGCCGACCGCGCGTACGTGCGGTCGCTGGCGTTGCAGGTCGCGTGCGAGATCCATCCGCTGAACAATCTGCGAGTGCTGAAGTATCTGAAGCACACATTGTGTGTCGACGACGACGCGAAAGACGCCTGGTACCGGCATTGGGTCGAAGCGGGCTTTGCGACGCTCGAAGCCCATCTGGCCGGTGATGCGCGCACCGGCAAGCTATGTTTCGGCGACACGCCGACGCTCGCCGATACGTGTCTGATCCCGCAGGTGTTCAACGCGCAGCGCTTCAAGGTCGACACGGCGAAGTTTCCGACGATCCAGCGCATCTACGATCACGCGATGCAGATCGACGCGTTTGCCCGTGCGGCGCCCGGTGTGCAGCCCGACACCGAATGACGTGATGGTATGTTGATCGCTCGATGTCTTGAATGAAAAAAGGGGCACTCGGTGGAGTGCCCCTTTTGCGTGGTTCGCATGCGAACGTTGCGCTGGCGTTCAACCGCCCAGCAGCGCGTCCGAAAACTCTTCCGCGCTGAACGGCTGCAAGTCCTCGACCTTTTCGCCGACGCCGATGAAGTACACCGGAATCGGACGCTGCCGCGCGATCGCGGCGAGAATGCCGCCCTTCGCGGTGCCGTCGAGCTTGGTGACGATCAGGCCGGTGAGACCGAGCGCGTCGTCGAATGCTTTCACTTGCGCGAGTGCGTTCTGGCCGGTGTTCGCATCGATCACCAGCAGCACCTCGTGCGGCGCGCCGTCGTGCGCCTTGCCGATCACACGCTTCACCTTGCGCAGTTCTTCCATTAGATGCAGCTGGGTCGGCAGACGGCCGGCCGTGTCCGCCATCATGACGTCGATCTTGCGCGCGCGCGCGGCGCCGACCGCGTCGAAGATCACTGCCGCCGGGTCGCCGCTTTCCTGCGACACCACGGTCACGTTATTGCGCTGGCCCCAGATGGCCAACTGCTCGCGCGCGGCGGCGCGGAACGTGTCGCCCGCGGCCAGCAGCACCGATTGATCGAAACTTTGCAGATGCTTGGCGAGCTTGCCGATGCTGGTGGTTTTGCCCGCGCCGTTCACGCCGGCGATCATCATCACGAGCGGCTGCGCGCGGCCGAGCATCAGCGACTTTTCCAGCGGCTTGAGCAGGTCGACCAGCAGCGTGCGCAGCGCGCTCTTGACCTGTTGCGGATCGGTGAGGCGCTCGCTGCGCACTTTTTCGCGCAGCGATTCGAGCAGGAATTCGGTGGCCTCGACGCCCGCGTCCGACATCAGCAGCGCGGTTTCGAGTTCTTCGTACAGGTCCTCGTCGATCTTCGTGCCGACGAAAATGCCGGTCAGGCTCGAGCTCGTCTTCGACAGGCCGGTCTTCAGGCGCGTCAGCCAAGAGCGCTTGGCGCTCGCATCTTGCTCTGGCGGCGGGACAATTTCGACGATTTCGAGCGCGGCTTCTTCCGGCTCGGGTTCCGGCTCAATGGTGGCCGGTGCGGCTACCGGTGTATCGCTGCTAACCGGAGCCGCCGGTCGCGGGGCCGACGCTGCGACAGGCGCTACCGGCGCCTCTGCGGCGAGTTCGGGCGCCTGGCCTTCCGGCGCCGTCTGCGGCTCGTCTGCCGCGGTATCGGACTCTTTCGAACCCTTGAATCGTTTGAAAAAGCTGAACATGATCTGGCGTGGTGAGAGCGCGCGCCGATGCGCGCAGCCGGCACAGGACCGGCGGGAGCGGCAGGCAGCGTTGCGATGCGGGATGCAGGGCGCTGGAAGCCGGTCATTTTATCAGGCGCGCCGCCGCCCGTCGTATCGGCCGATCGGCCAGGCTGGACGCGCGGCGCCCCTGTGGTAACGTTGGCGCTCCGGCCCGCGTATCTCGACGTCGCGGGCGCATTCATAACGTTATTGAAACTGCATGCCTCGTTCCGCACCTTCACGCGCCCATGGCGCTTTGTCCAAAGGCGGTAAGCCGCACGCCATCCGTATCATCGGCGGCGACTGGAAGCGCACGCCCTTGCCCGTGCTCGATCTCGACGGCTTGCGCCCCACGCCCGACCGCGTGCGCGAAACGCTGTTCAACTGGCTCGGCCAGCGTCTGGATGGCCAGCGCTGCCTGGATCTGTTCGCCGGCAGCGGCGCGCTGGGCTTCGAGGCCGCGTCGCGCGGCGCGGCGCGGGTGTTGATGGTGGAACGCAATGCGCGAGCCGCCGGCCAGTTGCGCGCGAACCAGGAACGCCTCGCGGCGCGCACGATCGAAATCGCTGAGGCAGACGGTTTGCGGCTTGCCGCGAGTCTCGCGCCCGGATCGTTCGACGTCGTGTTCCTCGATCCGCCGTTTGACGGCGACTTGCTCGGCAAAGCGCTCGCGCTGACCGTGCCGCTCGTCAGCGCGGAAGGTTTTCTGTATGTGGAAGCAGGCGACGCGCTCGAACTCAACGGGAACGAGGCGCTCGCCGGCTGGGAAATCGTGCGGCAAGGGAAAGCGGGCGCTGTCCACTTTCATTTGCTGCAGCGCGAAAATAAGGAATAATGCGCGTTCCAAAACGGGCGCCGGGCGGTTGGTCGTCACGCGCGCGGTCGGTGCCAAATGCGTCGCGTGGACGCTTTGACGTGCCCCTTTGTGTGAAGAGAGGAGAAGTTTCATGGTAGTCGCCGTGTACCCGGGCACGTTCGACCCGCTGACGCGCGGTCACGAAGACCTCGTTCGGCGCGCGTCGAGCATTTTCGACACGCTGGTGGTGGGTGTTGCCGATAGCCGCAACAAGAAGCCGTTCTTCACGCTGGAAGAGCGCCTCGACATCGCTCATGAAGTGCTCGGGCACTACCCGAACGTCCAGGTGATGAGCTTCAAGGGCCTGCTGAAGGACTTCGTGCGTACCAATAACGCGCGGGTCATCGTGCGTGGTCTGCGCGCCGTGTCGGACTTCGAATATGAGTTCCAGATGGCGGGCATGAATCGCTATCTGCTGCCCGACGTCGAAACCATGTTCATGACACCATCCGACCAGTATCAGTTCATTTCGGGCACGATCGTGCGCGAAATTGCTCAACTGGGCGGCGACGTCAGCAAGTTTGTGTTCCCGTCGGTCGAAAAATGGCTGACAGAGAAGGTCGCCGCGCTGGATCCGAACAGCGGCGCTTCGGCGGCGCAACTGTAACCGGCGTAAACTGTCGGTTTGACGGATCAGAGCCGGCTTCGGCCGGCGCGAAGTGAGAGAAGTATGGCCTTGATGATTACCGACGAGTGCATCAATTGCGACGTGTGCGAGCCCGAGTGCCCGAACGACGCAATTTCGATGGGCCCGGAAATCTATGTGATCGATCCGAAGAAATGCACCGAATGTGTCGGCCATTTCGACGAGCCGCAGTGCATTCAGGTGTGCCCGGTCGAGTGCATCCCGCGCGACCCGGAACATCTGGAGACGCCCGATGGCTTGATGGCGAAGTACCACGCGCTGCAGGCCGCGAAGGGCGCGTGAGATTCGATGTTTGAATGACCGAACGGCGAGGCCTTGGCCTCGCCGTTTTCTTTTGCAGCGACGCTTTCCGTTGCGCGCGGTGCTATCCGACGTACGCGCTGAAGATGTCGCGTAGCGCGTTCAGCAGAATGTCGCATTCGGCGTCGGTGCCGACCGAGATCCGCAGATGCTGGTCGATTCGCGGCGCCTTGAAATGGCGCACGAAAATCTCCTTGCCCTTGAGCCGCAGTACGAGCGTTGCCGCGTCGTAGCCTTCATGGCGCGCGAACAGCAGATTCGCGGCCGACGGCACCACCTCGAAGCCGAGCGCCGTCAGTCCCGCGGCCAGCCGCTCACGGCTCGCAATCACCTTGGCGCAGCTGTCGCGAAACCACGCGTCGTCTTCGTACGCGGCGGTGGCGGCGGCTTGCGCCAGCCGGTCGAGCGGGTACGAATTGAAACTGTCCTTCACGCGGTTCAGCGCATCGATCAGTGCCGGATTGCCGAACGCGAAGCCCACGCGCATGCCGGCCAGCGAACGTGACTTCGACGTCGTCTGAACGACCAGCAGATTCGGATAGCGGTCGATCAGCGCAATCGCCGACTCGGCGCCGAAATCCACGTAGGCCTCGTCGATCACGACGACCGAATCGGCATTTCTCGCCACCAGACGCTCGATCTCGGCGAGCGGCAGAGGACGTCCGGTCGGCGCATTCGGATTCGGGAACAGCACGCCGCCGTTCGGCGCCGTGTAATCGTCGACATTGATTGCGAAGCTGTCGTCGAGCGCGATCGTCCGGTAGTCGACTTCGAACAGCCGCGCGTAGGTCGGATAGAAGCTGTACGTGATATCCGGGAACAGCAAAGGTTTGTCGTGCTTCAGCAATGCCTGGAACGTGAGCGCCAGCACTTCGTCCGAGCCGTTGCCCGCGAACACCTGCTCGGCGCGGATGCCGTGATGCGCGGCAACCGCTTCGCGCAGTTTGAGCGCGGTCGGATCGGGATAGCGCCGCAGCGACTCGCCGGCGTCGCCCAGTTCCTGCCGGATCGCCTCGAGCACGCGCGGCGAGGGCGGATATGGATTCTCGTTGGTGTTCAGCTTCACCGGATGCGCGACCACGGGCTGCTCGCCCGGCACATACGGCGTCAGACGGTGAACGATGTCACTCCAATAGCGGCTCAAGCGATTCTCCTGTGTCGACCAGAGTTAGCGCTTTAGCGCTTACTCTGGTCCCATGCGCGGTCGACTGGAGTTAGCGCTTTAGCGCTTACTCTGGTCCCATGCGCGGTCGACCAGAGTTAGCGCTTTAGCGCCTGCTCCAGTCCCATGCGCGGTCGACTGGAGTTAGCGCTTCAGCGCTTACTCTGGTCCCATGCAAGATGGTTGCTAACGATAACAATACAGCAGCGATACAGCATCGATACGGCCGCAAGCGGCGCAGCAGCTCAGGGGTTACGATGCAGCTGCATCATCGCGCGCTCCAGTTCACCCGTGATGATTTTCGGCATCACGGCAAGCGCACGCTCGATCGATGCGTCAATCACTTCCTGCTCTTCCCGCCGCGGCGGCTTCAGCACGTAATTGGCGACGTCCGGCTTGGCGCCGGCGCGCGCGCTTTCGGGAATCAGATCGCGCGGATGGCCAATGCCGATCCGCAGCCGCCAATACTGCTGCGACGACAGATGCGCGGTGATGTCCTTCAACCCGTTATGGCCGCCGCTGCCGCCGCCGAGCTTCAGCTTGACGCTGCCGGGCGGCATGTCGAGTTCGTCGTGAGCGACCAGAATCTCGTCGGGAAGAATCTTGAAGAATTGCGCTACCGCCACGACCGATTGCCCGGAGCGGTTCATATACATCTGGGGTTCCAGCAGATGCACTTCTTCACCGTGCAGTCGCGCTTTCGCGTAGAAACCGTGGAAGCGCCGCTCGTCGCGCAGCGTCGTACCTGCTTCGCGCGCCAGTTGATCGACCAGCCAGAAACCGGCATTGTGGCGCGTCGCGGTGTATTCGGCGCCCGGATTGCCGAGCCCGACGATCAGCTTGATCATGTTTGCGTAGGTCCATCTGGCCCGGGAGCCGAACTCAGCCGAGCCGAAAAAACCGAAAAAAAACCCGCCGTGGCGAACCTCGGCGGGTCACATCGACCGTTTCATTGAAAACGGATCGAGAGGATTGCTTGCTCGGTACCCGAAAGGTCCTTAAGCAGCCGGCGTTTCGCCTTCAGCAGCAGCGGCGGCGTCGCCTTCAGCGATTGCGCCAGCCGGGATCGTTGCAGCTGCGACCACCGGGTTTTCTGCTTCGAGGTGAGCGACCAGCGCAACACCTGCCGGCAACGGGATGTCTTTAGCGTGAACCGATTGACCTGCTTCGATCTTCGCCAGGTCGACTTCGATGAATTCCGGCAGTGCCGACGGCAGGCACTCGATTTCCAGTTCATTGACGACGTGCGAGATCACCGCGCTCGACAGCTTCACTGCCGGGTTCGATTCCTGGTTCATGAAGTGCAGCGGCACCTTGGTGTGCAGCTTCTTCTTCGCGTCGACACGTTGGAAGTCCACGTGCAGCACGAGCTGACGGAACGGGTGGTATTGCACGTCGCGCAGCAGAACCTGTTGCGACTTGCCTGCCACTTCCAGGTCGAGAATCGATGAGTGGAAGACTTCTTTCTTTAGCGCGTGCCACAGCGCGTTGTGGTCCAGTTCGACCAATTGCGTTTCAGCACCAGCGCCATATACGATGCCCGGGGTCTTGCCCGAGTTACGCAGGCGGCGGCTCGCACCCGTACCTTGCAAAGAACGCTCGAAAGCGACTACTTTCATGTTGAATCTCCAATGCACTGCCCGCGACCAGGCAGTAAAAACAGGGCCTCCAAGCCGTTATGGCTGAGGCCCCAGAGCTGCGGCACGAACCTTCGTTCGTTCATGCCGATTGTGCAAAAGCGCGGCGTGCCGCTTATAGCGATACGCTGCGCCTTCGCAAATACTTAACTTTCAGCGAACAGCGACATCACCGAATCGCCGCGGCGGATCCGCGAGAACGTTTCGGCAAGCAGGCCGGCGCTGCTCAACGAACGGATCTTTGCGCACGAGCGGGCTTCTTCGCCGAGCGGGATCGTGTCCGTGACAACGAGTTCGTCGAGTGCGGAAGCCGCGATACGCTCGCCCGCGCCGCCCGACAGAACCGGGTGGGTAGCGTAAGCGAACACCTGCTTCGCACCGCGTTCCTTCAAAACCTGTGCTGCCTTGCAGAGCGTGCCGGCGGTGTCGACCATGTCGTCCATGATCACGCAGGTACGGCCTTCGACTTCACCGATGATGTTCATCACTTCGGCGACGTTCGCCTTCGGACGACGCTTGTCGATGATCGCGAGATCGCAATTGAGCTGCTTCGCGAGAGCCCGGGCACGCACCACGCCGCCGACGTCCGGCGAAACGACCAGCAGGTTCTCATAGTTCTGCTTGCGCAGATCGCCGAGCAGCACGGGCGTAGCGTAGATGTTGTCGACCGGGATGTCGAAGAAGCCTTGAATCTGGTCGGCGTGCAGATCCATCGTGATGATCCGCTCGACGCCGGCGATTTCCAGCATGTTCGCCACGATCTTCGCCGAGATGGCGACGCGCGCGGAACGCGGGCGACGATCTTGACGGGCATAACCGAAGTAGGGAATGGCTGCGGTGATCCGGCCAGCGGATGCGCGCTTGAGCGCATCGACCATGATCATCAGTTCCATCAGGTTGTCATTCGCCGGTGCGCACGTGGATTGCAGAACGAAGACGTCCTTGCCACGCACGTTTTCCTGAATCTCGACCTGGATTTCACCGTCCGAGAAACGGCTAACCATTGCTTTGCCGAGGGGAATACCGAGGATTTTGACGACTTCCTGTGCAAGCGCGGGATTCGCGTTGCCAGTAAAAACCATCAGGCCGTCATGGCTGCTCATCATGCACCTGCTTCAAGCTGGGGGGCGAGGGGAAATGCGAGAAATTTTGGCAGGGGAGAAAGGATTCGAACCTTTGCATGCCGGAATCAAAATCCGGTGCCTTAACCAGCTTGGCGACTCCCCTACACTAACTCTGAGCTCCGCCGAACGTGGAGTTTCGTTCAGCGATGCAAAACTTATGACGCGAAAGTAAAGAGTGGATGCTGATCCAGACCGGCGGCCACTGCACTGTTCCATTCGCCAGGCAGTTTGGCTTGCACCGCTTCTGCTTCAGCTTTACTGCGGAACGCTGCAAAGACACTTGCACCTGATCCGGACATCCGCGCCGGCGCGATATTTTCAAACCATCGCAGCACTTGCGCTACTTCCGTGTACTTTCCTACGACAATCTGCTGCATGTCATTCCGGCCGAAGCTTTCTGGCCATTCAGTGTTGCAGCTAAGTTCTGCAGGAAAGTCCGTAATTATGAGGGGCTTTGAATCTCTTGTCAACGCTTTTTCGGAAAAAATCGCTGCAGTTGGAACCTGCACCCTCGGTGTCACCACTAGAAAGTGGCGCGGCGGCAATTGTACAACGTCCAAAGCTTCTCCGACACCCTGTGCGAACGCATTTTTTCCAAAAACAAAAAACGGTACATCCGCGCCGAGCTTCAATGCCAATGCCTGCAACTCCAGACGCGGCAAGCTGAGCTTCCACAGGCGATTCAGCGCGAGCAGCGTAGTCGCCGCGTCGGAGCTGCCGCCGCCGAGGCCGGCGCCCATCGGCAGGCGCTTCTCTATTTCGATATCGACGCCTTCAGGCGAGCCCGTATGCGTCTTGAGCAGCGTCGCGGCGCGCACGGTGAGATCGTGTTCCGGCGGCACGTCGGCGATCTCGGTGCTGCGCGTGATGAGTCCGTCGTCGCGTCGCTTGAAGTGCAGCGTGTCGCCCCAGTCGAGCAACTGGAAGACCGTTTGCAGCGTGTGATAACCATCCGGCCGGCGGCCGGTGATGTGCAGGAAGAGGTTGAGTTTCGCTGGCGCGAGACAATCGCGCAGCGAATCGGTCGTTTCAATCATGAGTCGAGGCTACATGCGCCAAAGTGGCGCCGAACAGGCTGCAAGGTTGCGCGAACAGACGCGGGTCACTGATCCAGCACGAGCTTGATGTCGAGCGGCGGCTCCGCACGGCTCAGATTGACGCGCTTGACACCGGTGGCCGGCGCGTCGGCATACGCAAGATAGTCGATCGTCCAGCCGTCCTGGGTGATCTGCTTCAGGCGCGATGGCTGCTCCGGATCCTTCTCGGTTTTGGCGCGCGAAGTAGGCGCCGGCGAAGGCTGCAGCCAATAACGCAGCCCTTCGACCGGCAGCGCGAAACCGAGCGCATTCTGCATCAGCGTGGACACGTTGTCCGCTGTGAGCGGCTGACGGTTCGGCAATTCGAGCGTGGCCGAAGCTGGCGACGAAGTCACGATCGCGAGTGTCTGGCCGAGCGGGTTGCGCAATTGCAGGGTCACTGTGTCGCCCGTTTCCTGCCACGAGAAGTTGCCGTAGGCGTTGCGCTGCTGGCCGTTCTGATCGTTGTACTGGATCGCGAAGCGGCCCTGGTAAGCGCGGCTAGTCTGCGCGGTGACCGAGGTTGCGGCATTCGACGTGGACGGCCCCTGCGGTTTCACCGATGCACAGCCGGCCAACGCGACAACCGCTGCCGCAGCGAATCCGAGCGCCGCGCCGCGCGGCGCCCGGGGAAAGGAAATCAAACGGGACAGACGCATCAAAGATCGTTTACCTGAAGACGTTGCAGCGTTTTGACGAGCGTGTCGTTGTCCGGTTCGAGCTTGCGCGCATCGCGGAAAGCGGCCCGGGCCTGATCCTGCTGACCGCTTTTCCACAACACTTCACCGAGGTGCGCGCCGATTTCGGCGTTCGGCTGCAGCTCGTAGGCTTTGCGCAGCAGCTTGATCGCGTCCGACGTATCGCCCATCCGGAATTTGACCCAGCCGACGCTGTCCATGATGAACGCATCGTTCGGCGCCAGTGACGACGCCTTCTCGACCAGCTTGTCGGCTTCCGGCAGGCGCTGATTACGATCGGCCAGCGAATAGCCGAGCGCGTTGTAGGCTTGGGGATTGTCCGGCTGCGTCTGGATCAGCTTGCGCAACTGCGCTTCCATCACGTCGTAATGGCCGGTTTTTTCAGCGGCCATCGCGTAGTCATAGGTGAGATCGGGGTCGTCGGGGAAGGTCGCCGTGGCTTGTTGCAGGCGTGTTTCCGCCTCCGGGTAACGCTTCGCGTCGAACAGGACTGCCGCGTCGGTGCGTGCGACCAGCGCCAGGTCGCGCGGATCGGATACCTGCAGGTTGGCCAGCAGTCTGCGCGCGTCGTCGGTCTTGCCTTGTTTCGCGAGCAGTTGCGCGCGCGTGATCTGCGCCGCCACGTATTGCTGGCTCGACGGCGAGATCTTGTTCAGCCAGTCGCTCGCCGCCGCTTCGTTCTTCTGTTCGAGCGACAGTTGCGCAAGGTAGATATACGCCTGGCCCGCATCGGCGCCCGGCGTCTTTTCGGCCTGCTGCGCGTACTGGATCAGATACGTTTGCGCGTCCTTGAAATTCTTCTGCTGGATCTTGATCAGCGCGAGCGCCATCAGCGGCGTCAGGTCGTTCGCGTTGGCCTTGTGCATGATCTCGAACTGCTTCTGCGCGTCGTCCAGGCGGTCGCTCGCGAGATACATCTGCGCGAGCGCGAGACGCGCGTCATGCGACTTCGGATTCTGCTGCACATATTTTTCGAGCGACGCGATGCCTTCCCTGCGCTCTTCCGGGCCCATCTGCGACAGCAGCAGCGCCGCCGGCAAATAGTCCGGCTTCAGCGTCAGCGCCTGTTCGAGCGATTTGCGCGCGCCCGGCGCGTCGTCCGACACGAGCTGCTGGCGCGCGATCGCCACCTGCGCTTCCGGCCGGTTCATGTCGTTCTTCAGCAAGTCCTGCAGCACGTGCAAGCCGCCGATCCGGTTCGGGCCGCGCGACAGCAGCAGTTGCAGCGCGAGAATCGCGTTGCCGCGATTGTCCGCGGGCACCTTCGCGAGTTCGCGGGCGAGAATCGGCGCTGCTTCGTCAGGTTTGCCGGACAGCACGAGCAGCGACGCGTCGAGTTGCGCGGCGCGTTCCGAGTTCGGCGCATACTGCTGCCACAGTTGCGCGGCGGCCAGCGCGTCCGCTGGGCTTTGCGCGGCCAGCGCGATTTCGGTGGCGCGCTGCGCCATGCGCGGATCATGCGTGTCGCGCGCGAGGGCAAGGTAGGTCTGGTAAGCGGGCGCCGGCTGGTCGCGTTGCAGCGCGACTTCGGCGGCGAGCACCTGGAATACGATCTGGCTCGACAGCGGCACATCAGGCAGGGACTTCTGATCTTCCGCCGATGCCGGGCCGAGCGGGTCCGGCATCGTGACCGAGGCGTCATCCTGATCTGGCGATGGATTCTGCGCGCGCGCGGGCACGGCAGCCAGCGCCCAGAGGGCGAGCGCGGCTGCACCGAGCATCCGGCGAGCGGACACGGCGTGCGGCACGCGGGATGCGCGAGCCGGGCGCTTCGAAAACAGCTTCACGAAGGACAAGTTCATGGAAATCCGTTCAATGTTTCAGTCGATTGTAACGCGCTCGCTACAATACGGGCACAACCACTCACGCAAGTTGCAGACCAGTTAGAAATGCCAGAGTTGCCAGAAGTTGAGGTTACCCGACGGGGAATCGAACCGTATGTGTCCGGGCGCAAGGTTGAACGCGTCGACGTGCGTACGTCCGCGCTACGTTGGCCAATTCCGGCCGACCTTGCGAAAACCTTGCGCGGCCGTGTGGTGCGCAAAGTCGAGCGGCGCGGCAAGTATCTGCTGTTCGAGATCGACGCTGGCTGGTTCATTGTGCATCTTGGCATGACTGGGACGCTGCGGGTGCTGCGTCATGTGCCGCATCCGCCGGCCGCGGCGAAACACGACCACATCGACTGGATCTTCGACGAATTCATTTTGCGCTATCGTGATCCGCGGCGCTTCGGTGCGGTGCTGTGGCATCCGCGCGAAGCCGGCGACATCCTCGACCATCCACTGCTCGCGGGACTCGGCGTCGAGCCGTTCTCGCCGGCGTTCTCCGGCGCGCTGATGCACCGGCTCACGCGCGGGCGCAAAGTGTCGGTGAAGCAGGCGCTGCTGGCCGGTGAAATCGTGGTAGGTGTGGGCAATATCTATGCGTCGGAGAGCCTGTTTCGCGCCGGCATCCGGCCCACCATCGCGGCGGGCCGTGTCTCGCTGGTGCGCTACGAACTGCTCGCGGACGCCGTGCGCGTGACGCTCGCCGCCGCGATCGAGAAGGGCGGCAGCACGCTGCGCGATTTCGTCGGCAGCGACGGCGAAAGCGGTTACTTCCAGCTCGACTATTTCGTCTATGATCGCGCGGGGCTGCCATGCCGCGTGTGTGGAACGCCGATCAAACAGATCGTGCAGGGGCAGCGTTCTACGTATTTCTGTCCCACCTGCCAGCGCTAAGTTCTCAATGCCTTCTCGCTTAACACCGCGTGCAGCCTCGCGTTCAACGTCGCCCAGCGCGCCTGAAACGCCTGTTTTTCCAGTCATGGCCGATTTTTCCACGCGCCTGATCGCGTGGCAGCGCCGGTACGGCCGTCATGATCTGCCGTGGCAGAACACGCGCGATCCGTATCGCATCTGGCTGTCGGAGATCATGCTGCAGCAGACCCAGGTGTCGACGGTGATTCCGTACTACGCCAAATTCCTTGCGCGTTTTCCGGATGTCGCCGTGCTCGCCGCCGCGCCTGTGGACGACGTGATGGCGTTATGGGCTGGCCTTGGCTACTACACGCGCGCGCGCAATCTGCACCGCTGCGCGCAAGTCGTGGTCGAGCAGCATGGCGGCGCGTTTCCGGCATCGGTCGACGCACTCGCGGAGTTGCCCGGCATCGGCCGTTCAACGGCGGCGGCGATCGCGTCTTTCGCGTTTGGCGCGCGCGCGACGATTCTCGACGGCAACGTGAAGCGCGTGCTGGCGCGCGTATTCGGCGTCGAAGGTTTTCCTGGCGAGAAGAAAGTCGAAAATGCAATGTGGACGCTGGCGGAGTCGTTGCTGCCGTCGAATGCGTCGGACGACCAGGTCAGTTCGTACACGCAAGGTCTGATGGATCTCGGCGCGACCCTGTGTGTGCGCGGCAAGCCGGACTGCCTGCGTTGCCCGTTCGCCGCCGACTGCGTGGCCAATGTCACCGGGCGTCAGCGCGAACTGCCGACGGCGCGTCCGAAGAAGACCGTGCCGACGCGCCGCACATGGATGCTGGTGCTGCGCGACGGCAACGCGGTGATGCTGGAGAAGCGTCCGCCATCGGGTATCTGGGGCGGCTTGTGGAGCCTGCCCGAAGCCGCCGACGAAGCCACGCTCGCCGAGCGCGCACGCGCCTTCGGCGGCGACGGTGCGGTCGCGCCGCTCGCACCGCTCACACACGTGTTCACGCATTTCAAGCTGGATATCGAGCCGCGGCTCGCGGAACTGGATCGCGGCGTGGGCGCGTTGGCCGCGCTAGCGGATGCGGACACCGCGTGGGTCGCGCTCAGCGATCTCGATTCGTTCGGCGTGCCTGCGCCGGTGCGCAAACTACTGGACAGTTTGCAGGATTCGTTGATCTAACGAATCGAATCAATCCGGTGGACGCGCGGCCACACTCAAAGCAGTTGATGCTGTTGCATGTAGTGATGAACCACGTCGATCCGCGTGCCGGCGTCCTGCAATTCCATCAGTTTCTGGCGCGCGCGCAACGTGATCGGCAGCACTTCGGCAAGACGGTTCGACACCCACGACGGATCTTCGAGCCTGAACGGCTCCGCGAACGGCAAGCTGTCCGGATCCCGTTCGCGGATCGTTGCGATGATCCGTTCGAGCACCTCCGCACATGCGCCGAATTTGGCGAGCAACTCATTGCCCTCGAGCGGCATGTCGTTGCCAATCGGTTCCGCCATGCCGACCAGCAGGCCGCTGCTCTCAACGCGATGCGACAGCAGGCGAAACCGCCGCGTGCCGCGTGCGCGAATCAGCAGCATGCCGAAGGTTTCGACGTCGCATTCTTCGATTTCGGCGAGGCAGCCGATTGCTTCGGGCACCGAAGGCTCTTCCTCGCGCGCCACTTCCGCGCCGCTTTTCAGCATGCACACGCCGAACGGCGTTTTTTCACGCAGACAGTCGCGCGCCATATCGAGGTAGCGCGCTTCGAAGATCTTCAGCGGCAGCAGTCCATCGGGAAACAGCACCGTATGCAGCGGAAACAGCGGCACATCGGCAAGCACAGTAGAAGTAGAAGACATGGCGCAACGCTTCGAGTTGAGGCCGCGCGATGCGGCCGGTTAAGCCACTAGCTTCGATGATTCGCCGACTTCGATCGGCGCATCGCGGTGCCGCACAATCACATTCGCCGCCTTTGCGAGACGCGCGGCAAGCGTCTCCGCAATGAACACCGAGCGGTGCTGGCCGCCCGTGCAACCGATCGCGACGGTGAGATAACTGCGATTGTCGTCGCGGAAATGCGGCAGCCATTTGGAGAGAAACTTCTCGATGTCGTCGATCATTTCATGCACGACCGGCAGCGCATCGAGAAAATCCATCACCGGTTTGTCGAGGCCCGTGAGCGGCCTCAATTCATGATCGTAGTACGGGTTCGGCAGCGTGCGGACGTCGAAAACGAAATCCGCGTCGAGCGGCACGCCGCGTTTGAAGCCGAACGACTCGAACATCAGCACGAGTCCCGATTCTTTCTGCTCGATGAAACGTTTGACCCACGCGCGCAGCACGTTTGCGCGCAGATTGCTGGTGTCGATCTGATGGCCGAATTCGGCCAGACCTGCCACGAGTTCACGCTCGCGTTCGATCGCTTCCGCGAGCGAGGTGAGCAGGCCGACGTCCGCGTCGTGCGCGGTGGAACCGGACAGCGGATGGCGGCGGCGCGTTTCCGAGAAGCGCTGAATCAGCGACTGCGTGCTTGCGCTCAGGAAGAGCACCCGCACGTCGTGAGCGCGCGACAAGTCGCGGATCATCGCGGGCATTTCGTCGAGGGACGCGCTCGAGCGCGCGTCGATGGCGACCGCGAGGCGATCTTGCCCGTCTTCGGCGAGGTAGGACGCGAGTTGCGGCAGAAAGCGCGGCGGCAAATTGTCGACGCAGTAATAACCCGCGTCTTCAAGCGCGTTCAGGGCAACTGACTTGCCGGAGCCGGATATACCAGTGATCAGAATTATGCGCATGGAGTCGTCGAAACCGTACATTTCATCATAGCATCTGGTCCCCCATGCGCGTACCCGTGGCCGGCCTTCGGCTGTGGGCGCTTCATGGCTTGCCGGCTCAGATCAGTTTGCCGGGAAACTGGCTGTCAGGGTCCTGCATCGCGAGGCGCTGGCGATCCATGAAGTCGCGCAGCGTATCAATGCCGCGCAGTTGCAGGATCGTGTTGCGCACCGCCGCCTCGACCAGCACCGCGAGGTTGCGGCCCGCGGCCACCTGAATCGTGACTTTGCTGATCGGCAGGCCGAGCACGTCGACGGTTTGACTCTCCAGCGGCAGCCGCTGGAATTCACCGTCGGGACGGCGGACCAGTTGCACGATCAGTTTCAGCTTCATTTTCCGGCGTACCGCCGTTTCACCGAAGATCGTCTTGATGTCGAGCAGGCCGAGGCCGCGCACTTCGAGCAGGTTTTGCAGCAGCGGCGGGCAGCGCCCCTCGACGAAGTCCGGACCGAGGCGCACGAAGTCCACCGCGTCGTCGGCAACGAGACCGTGGCCGCGGCTGATCAGTTCCAGCCCGAGTTCGCTCTTGCCGAGGCCCGAGTCGCCGGTAAGCAGCACGCCCATGCCGAGGATGTCGAGAAACACGCCGTGCAGCGTGGCGCGCGGCGCGAGAATGCGCGACATGTACAGACGCAGGCTGTCGATCACCGCGGCGGCCGACATCGGCGTGGTGAACAGCGGCGTGGACGAGCGCGTGCAGCGCAGCACCAGTTCCGGCGGCGCGGCGACGCCGCCCGCCACCACCAGAAACGGCGGCTCCAACGCGATCAGCTCAGCCATGTGGCGCGAGCGGTCTTCGTCGATCTGGCGCTTGTAGTAGTCGATTTCGGCGTCGCCGAGCACCTGGATCCGGTTCGGGTGGATCAGGTTCAAGTGGCCGACGAGGTCGGCGCTCGACGTGGCATTCGCGACCGATTCCGAAGAAAAGCCGCGTTCCCAGCCTTCATGCCCCGTTAGCCAGCTGAGCTTCAGCATGGCGGCGTTGTCGTCGAAAATGCTTTGGGCGTTGATGCTGGACGTATCCATGAGTCAATGACTCCAGTGTGGGCCGCTTGCCGGGCAAAGAGGCGGACGTGCTAACGCGGGCCACGGGTTGCCAGGCGGTATTCGCATGCGGGCCGATAACCGCCGATGCATCAAGGTTGCCACTGAGTGAGCAGACGATGCAACGATTCGCGGTCTTCTTCCGTGTGCAGGCGCTCGCGGGCCTCGCGGTCGGACAGCAACTGGGCGATTTCCGAAAGAATTTCGAGATGCTGCTGGGTGGCCTGTTCGGGCACGAGCAGGAAGATCAGCAGCGAGACCGGCTGGCCGTCGGGCGACTCGAAGGGGATGGGTTCGGCAAGGCGGACGAACGCCGCGAGCGGCTGCTTCAAGCCTTTGATCCGGCCATGCGGAATCGCGACGCCTTCGCCAAGCCCCGTCGATCCGAGGCGCTCACGCGCAAACAGATTGTCAGTGACTGTGCTACGGGCGATGCCGTTCTGGTTCTCGAAGATCAGGCCCGCTTGCTCGAACACGCGTTTCTTGCTGGTGACCGATAGTCCAACGACGACGTTCTCGAGGGGAAGAAATTTGGCTAAACGATTCATGTTGACAGGCGAAAACGTGGCCTGGGTTCTCCTCGCTGGGGCGTTTGAGTGGCGTTCCATTCGTTCGATGCTCGCGAAGACATGCTCAGGAGTCTCAAAGTGCAAGGCTCCGACCGGCCGATTTCCGTGTGAGCTAGCTTGACCCCGATGGTAACCGGAACATTATAGAACAGGGTAGCTGCGGATGGTGCGGCGCGCCATCGATGCGCGACGGGTTTTTAACGGTTTGGTCCAAAAGCTGCGCCGTCGCGCGAAAAAGGTGTCCAGAAACGAAAAACCGCCCGATTTCGGGCGGTTTTGCCAAGGTCAGGGAAATGAAGAAAACCCTCTAATTTCCCTTATTGCGGCGGCACGTCTAGTTGCGGCGCCGGTTGATACTTGATCGCTTCGTGCTGATGGCCTTGTAGACGATCCTTGTGGCGTATCACTTGCCGGTCGAGCTTGTCGATCATCAGATCGATCGCAGCGTAGAGATCGCTGTCGCAGCTCTCGACAAAGATATCTTTGCCCTTCAGATGCAGGTTGATTTCAACCTTTTGACGCTTGTCCTTTTCCTTGTGGTTGTCGACCGAGAGGACCACACTGCCGTCGATTACCTGATCGAAATGTCTTAGCACCCTATCCAGTTTGGTGATCACGTATTCGCGCAACGCAGGCGTTACTTCGAGGTGGTGTCCACTGATCTGCAGATTCATAGTGCTTCTCCAAGCTAGTGGCCGCTTGTTCCGCACGATGACAAAAGGTCCGGTCGATCTGACGGCTTGCCTGAGTCGCCCCCCGGTGACTGACATCTGGCAGGTCGCATCGGCCGGCCTGTCCGCCAACTGCGGAGCGGCCGGTAAATGCCCGTCACGGAAGGCGGCGGGCTACAGAGACTTGCGCAGGTTGACTGCCGGGATCTTGAGCGCTTCGCGGTACTTCGCAACGGTACGCCGTGCGACCACGAAGCCCTGTTCCGCCAGCAGTTCGGCTATGCGACTGTCTGAGAGAGGAGATTTCGGGTTTTCCGCTCCTATCAGTTGTTTGATGAGCGCGCGAATGGCCGTTGACGAGGCCGCGCCGCCCGTGTCGGTCGAAACGTGTGATCCGAAAAAAAACTTGAATTCAAGCGTCCCGAATGGGGTCAGCATGTATTTACCGGTTGTCACACGCGAGACAGTCGACTCGTGTAGGCCCAGCGTATCAGCTATTTCCCGCAAAACCAAGGGGCGCATGGCAATTTCGCCATGCACAAAAAAGCTCTTTTGACGCTCGACAATTGCTTGCGCGACCCGGAGGATCGTCTCGAAACGTTGCTGGATATTCTTGATCAGCCAGCGTGCTTCCTGCAGTTGCTGGCGCAACGATCCGCTGCCCGGATCGCCCCGGTTATTGCGCAGAATATTCGCGTACAGATGGTTGATGCGCAGCTTCGGCACCACTTCCGGATTCAGCTCGGCCTGCCAGCCCTGTGCGGTTTTGCGCACCATGATGTCCGGCACCACATAGTCCGCCTCCGCCTTGCCGTAGGCGGCGCCGGGGAACGGTTCGAGCGAGCGGATCAGCACATGCGCATCGCGCAGGTCGTCGTCGCTCGCCTTCAGGTGTTTGCGCAGACGCGTGAAATCGCGTGCCGCGAGCAGTTCCAGGTAGTGGGCGACGATGTCGAGCGCCAGCGTGCGCGTAGGCGACGGATCGAGCCGCAACAACTGCAGCTTCAGACATTCCGACGCGGAACGCGCGCCGACCCCGGCCGGGTCGAAGCTATGCAGCAGCGCGAGCGCTGCATTCAGTTCGTCGACGTCGACTTCGAGCTCTTCGGGCAGGTCGGCCAGCACTTCTTCGAGCGTGGCGGCGAGGTAGCCTTCGTCGTCGAGCGATTCGATCAGGAATGTAATCAACGCCCTGTCGCGCTGGCCCGCCTGGGTGACGCGCAATTGCGCCATCAGGTGGTCGCGCAGCGAGGTGCTCGATTCGTGGATTTGCAGAGGCGGCAGATCGTCGTCGTCCGACGCGTTGCCGGAGCGGCCGTAGTCGTCGAGATTCCATTGCGACGTGTCGCTGTTGCTGTCGCCCGACAGGCCATTGTATTCGTCGACACCTTGCGGCTCGCCATTTTCGGCGCGCTCGCTGCTAGTGGATGACGACGACCCGTTGCCGCCCATCTGCTCGGCCGGTGGGGACGAATTGGGCGCCTGGGCGATCAGCGAACCGTCAGCCGCCACCCGCAACGGGCTCGCGATCCAGTCGTCCTCGTTTTCGAGGAGCGGATTCTGCGAGATCGCCGTTGCGACTTCCTGCTGCAGTTCGAGCGTGGACAGCTGAAGCAGCCGGATGGACTGCTGCAGTTGCGGCGTCAGCGCAAGATGCTGCGATAGGCGGAGTTGGAGGCTGGCTTTCATGGCAAGTTGAGATTCATTGTAGAGAGTTTGCCACGACCGCGATACCTTGCGACATTCGCAATTACGCGTGCGCCCGTTTTGGGCGGCGCTGGGCGCGAGACGGCCCAGGTCAAAAAGCTGATGTGCGGTTGCCGCAAAAAGGACCGGCGAATGCGCGTTCGCATCGCCGGCAATCCCTTGTGCGCTTACATGCGGAAGTGCTCGCCCAGATAGACGCGCCGCACGCTTTCGTTTTCGATGATTTCGCTCGGCGCACCGGCGGCCAGCACGCTGCCGTCGCTGATGATGTACGCGTGATCGCAGATGCCGAGCGTCTCGCGCACGTTGTGGTCGGTGATCAGCACGCCGATATTGCGCTGCTTCAAAAATTTGACGATCTTCTGGATTTCCAGCACCGCGATCGGGTCGACGCCCGCAAACGGCTCGTCGAGCAGAATGAAGCTCGGATTGGTGGCCAGTGCGCGGGCAATTTCGACCCGGCGACGCTCGCCGCCCGACAACGACAGCGCCGGATTTTCACGCAAATGTGCGATTTGCAGCTCGTCGAGCAGGGCTTCGGTGCGGGACGTGATGGTGTCTTTGCTGAGCCGCTTGCCGTTGTCTTCGTGCTGCAATTGCAGCACCGCGCGAATATTTTCCTCGACGCTGAGCTTGCGGAACACCGAAGCTTCCTGCGGCAGATACGACAGCCCGAGCGACGCCCGCTTATGGATTGGCAGCAGGCTGATCGATTTGCCGTCCAGGTCGATTTCGCCCGCATCGAGCGGCACGAGGCCGACGATCATATAGAACGAGGTCGTCTTGCCGGCGCCGTTGGGGCCGAGCAGACCGACCACTTCGCCGCTTTTCACGTCGAGCGACACGTCTTTGACGACCGTGCGCGAACCGTAACGCTTCTTCAGACTGCGTACGACCAGCGAACTACTGGTGCCGGCCGGCTTGCGATTGGGGAGGGACGCGGAGGTGCTCACTGATGCGGCGCTCCCTGGATCGTGGTGGACGGCGCGAGCGTGGCCGACGCGCCGTTCAGCGGCGCGCCGCCGGCGTTGCGCGGCGACAGCATCGCGCGCACCCGGCCGGTCGGGTTGCCCGGGCCGGCGACGTCCTTGCCTGCCTTCGCGGTGTAGAAGTCGTTCTGGCCGTCATAGGTAATGACGCTGCCGCGCACCTGGTCGATCACCGTCGACAGACCCTGCAGGCGTTTGACTGTGGCGTTCGTGGTGAGCGTGGTCAGATCCTGCTTGCCGTCGTAGTCGATACGGATGGCCGTACCTTCGATGTATTCGTCGAGGCCTTCGCGTTTCTGGCGGAAATACGACAGATTGCCGCCGCTCGACGTGCCGGTGGCGAACTGATAGCCCTGCGGGTCCTGCGTCACTTCGACACGATCGGCCCTGATCACGATCGTCCCTTTGGTGGCGACCACGTGGCCGGTGAAGATGTTGACCTGCTTGAGGTCGTCGTAAGTCATGTTGTCCGCTTCGATGTTCAGCGGCTTGTCCTTGTCGGCGCGATCCGCGTGCGCAAGCGGCGCGAAGCCGGCGAGCGGCAACGCGACGACGAGCGCAGCGAGTCCGGCGCGGCACGCGGACAGGGTGCGCGTGCGGCCGGTATCAAAACGGGGGAACGATTCGTTCATGCAGTCACGCCTGGAATGGATTACCCGGGTTGCCTGGGCGAGCTGCCGCCGGTTTCGGACGGGGCGATCGCGCCTCTCACGTTGCCGAACAGCTGCATCACCCGGGTGACGTTGTTGTAGTTCATGCCGCTGGCAGTCATCACTGACACGCCGCGCTGAAGTTTAACCGGCTTTTCGGTCTCGATCACATCGTCGTTGACCAGCACCTTAAAATGCTCCGAATCCGCCTGCATCTGTGGATCGCCGTAGCCGGGAGCCCGCAGGATACGGGCGTTGCCGTACAGATCGACGATCGACGCGTCGGCGTTCACCTTGCCGGTGTCGCCGGTGGCGGTGACGATCGGCTTGCCGGGCTGGAACGCGCGCATGGCCGGCTTGACCAGGTCGCTCAGCTCGTCGTCTTCATAGTGGATCAGCGACTGGGCGGTCAGCCGGTATTGCGTCGCGCCCGACTGATCGAGTTCGGAAACCGAGAAGCTGTCGGCGAAGTAATCCGGCGTGTGTTCCTTGGGGCGCACCGGGCCTTCGTTCTGCCGCGGCAACGTGGCTTGCAGCAGCCACCACGTGATACCGGCGAGCGCGGCCATCGCGACCACTGGAATCAGTGAAGTCAGGCGAAACTGGTTCATCCGACGAGGCCCCGCTGTTCGCCGCTACAGGCTGCCGCAAGCAGTGCTTCATATTTGCGCTGCGCGCGCAGCAGCGTGTCGCAGACTTCGCGCGCCGCGCCGTGGCCGCCGCGCGCCTCGCTGACCCAGTGGGCCCGCGCGATCACTTCAGGATGCGAATTGGCCGGCGCGGCCGCGAAGCCGACCTTCAGCATCACGGCGAGATCGACCCAGTCGTCGCCCATGTAGCCGCACTCTTGCGCGCTCATGCCGGTCTGCTGCAAAAGGTCCGAGAACGCCTGAGGTTTGTCCTGCACGCCCTGATAAACGTGCATGATGTTCATTTCCTTCGCCCGGACAGTCACGATGCCGGACTTGCGCCCGGTGATGATCGCCGTCTCGATGCCGGCCTGGCGCAGCAGCTTCATGCCGTGGCCGTCCATCGAGTTGAAGCCCTTCATCGTGTCGCCTTCCGCCGTGAACAGCAGGCCGCCGTCGGTCAGCACGCCGTCGACGTCGAAAATCATCAGCTTCACGCGGCTTGCGCGTTCGGTAGCGGTAGGAGGGGCAATGGTCATCAGATCACCTTCTTCGAGAACAGGTCGTGCATGTTGAGTGCGCCGATCAGCTTGCCTGCTTCGTCGACGACCAGCATCTGATTGATGCGGTGGCGCTCCATCAGTTCCACGGCTTCCACCGCGAGGTGATCCGGGCCGATGGTACGCGGGCCGGCGGTCATCACCGAAGCGATCGACAGCTGGCGGAAATCGCCGTCGCGCTCCAGCACGCGGCGCAGGTCGCCGTCGGTGAAGATGCCGGTCACACGGCCGTCCTGGGCGACGATCGCGGTCATGCCCATGCGCTTGGCGGTCAACTGGAACAGCGCGTCGCGCACGGTGGCGTCGGGTGTGACTTTCGGCAGCTGGTCGCCGGTGCGCATCACGTCGCGTACATAAGTGAGCAGGCGTCGGCCGAGCGCGCCACCCGGATGCGAGCGCGCGAAGTCGTCGCGGCCGAAGCCGCGCGCGTCGAGCACCGCGACCGCGAGCGCGTCGCCGAGCGCGAGCGCGGCGGTGGTGCTGGCGGTCGGCGCAAGATTCATCGGGCAGGCTTCTTTCGACACGGCGGAATTCAGGTGCACGTCGGCCAGTTGTGCGAGACTCGACGACGGTTTTCCCGTCATCGCAATCAGCTTTGCGCCGATCCGCTTGATGAGCGGCAGGATGGCCACGAGCTCTTCGGTTTCGCCGGAATTGGACAGCGCGAGGAACACATCGTCCGCCGTGACCATGCCGAGGTCGCCATGGCTGGCTTCCGCGGGATGCACGAAGAACGCGGGTGTGCCGGTGCTGGCCAGCGTGGCCGCGAGCTTGCGCGCCACATGGCCGGATTTGCCGATGCCGGAGACGACTACACGCCCACGGCAACCCAGGATGAAATCGACCGCCCCGACGAAACCATCGTCGAGTTGGTCGCGAAGGGCGCGCACGGCGTCCGCTTCGATGTCGAGCACGTCACGAGCGAGCGTGAGTGCCCGGTCGCCATTGATTTTCGCTATCATTCGCGGAGTATAGCAAAGGCGCTTGTTCGCCGCGCCGGGCCTGCTGTGCCAAGCCGCTGCCTTTACCGGCCCCTCAACCTTGTCGCACGGCGTGTTGCGTGCGCGGTTCCGCTGACGAACGAGGACGCTTTACCAATGCGTTTTTGCCGATGATTTCCCCGCTCGAAATGACGCTGTTCCTGCTGCTGGCATCGGTAGCGGGCGTGGTGATCTTTCGCTTTCTGAATCTTCCGCCGATGCTCGGCTACCTGACGGTCGGCATCGTCGTCGGGCCGCACGCGTTCGGTCTGATTCCCGATTCGGCGGGCGCGCAGAACCTCGCCGAATTCGGCGTCGTGTTCCTGATGTTTTCGATCGGGCTGGAGTTTTCGCTCTCCAAACTGCGCTCGATGCGCCGGCTCGTGTTCGGCCTCGGCCTGTTGCAGGTGATCGGCACGATCGCGGTGGCGGTGTCGCTTGGCTTCGTGCTGGAGCGCTGGGTGCACATCACGTGGCAGGCGAGCGTGGCGCTGGGCGGCGCGCTGGCGATGTCGTCGACGGCGATCGTCAGCAAGCTGCTGGCGGAGCGGCTCGAGATCGAAACGGAGCACGGGCGCAACATCTTCGGCGTGCTGCTGTTCCAGGATCTGGCGGTGGTGCCGCTGTTGATCGTCATCGCGGCGCTGGGCGGCAAGTCGGAGGATCTGGTCAACGCGCTCGGGCTCGCCGCGATCAAGATCGTCGTGGCGCTGGCGCTGCTGCTGATCGTCGGGCAGCGCTTCATGACGCGCTGGTTCAACGTGGTCGCGCGGCGCCGCTCGCAGGAACTGTTCATTCTCAATCTGCTGCTGGTGACGCTCGGCGCGGCGTTCATCACGGACAAGTTCGGCTTGTCGCTCGCGCTCGGCGCGTTCATCGCCGGCATGCTGATCGCCGAGACGCCTTACCGGCATCAAGTGGAAGAGGACATCAAGCCGTTTCGCGACGTGCTGCTCGGCCTGTTCTTCGTCACCACCGGCATGCTGCTGAATCCGCGCGTGATCTGGGAGCATCCGCTGGTCGTGCTCGCCTTCCTGGTCGGCCCGCTCCTGCTGAAGGTGGTGATGATCACGGGCCTGGCGCGTCTGTTCGGCGCGTCGCCGGGCGTCGCGATGCGTACCGGTATCGGCCTCGCGCAAGCCGGCGAGTTCGGCTTCGTGCTGCTGAATCTGATTCTCGACCGGCATCTGGTCGACCCCACGCTGCTGCAGGCGATTCTCGCGGCGATGCTGCTGTCGATGCTCGCCGCGCCGTTCCTGATCCAGAACGCGGACCGCATCGTGCTGCGGCTGTCGTCGACTGAATGGATGATGCAGTCATTGCAGATGACGCGCATCGCGACGCAAAGCCTGAAGCAAAGCGGCCACGTGATCATCTGCGGCTACGGCCGGGCCGGACAGAATCTGGCGCGCATGCTTGAGCACGAGGGCTTGTCGTACGTCGCGCTGGATCTCGACCCCGATCGCGTCGCGGCGGCTGCTGCGGCCGGTGAATCGGTCGTGTTCGGCGACGCCGGGCGGCGCGAGTCGCTGCTCGCCGCCGGTATCCATCGCGCGGCCGCGATCGCGATCACCTACGCGAACACGCCGTCGGCATTGCGCGTGCTGCATAACATTCACGAGCTGGAGCCGACGCTGCCGGTGATCGTGCGCACCGTGGACGACGCCGATCTGGAAAAACTGCTCGCCGCCGGCGCGACCGAAGTGATTCCGGAAATCGTCGAGGGCAGTCTGATGCTGGCCTCGCACACGCTGGTGGTGATGGGCGTGCCGATGCGGCGCGTGGTGCGGCGGGTCGAGGAAATGCGCGACGAGCGCTATGCGCTGCTGCGCGGCTATTTCCACGGTGCCGACGACGTGGACGACGACGACGGCCACGAACAGGTGCGGCTACAATCGGTGCCGGTCGACGCCAACGCGGACGCGGTGGGCCGCACGCTGGCGGAACTGGGCCTGTTCGAGTTGGGCGTGGAAGTGACGGCGATTCGCCGGCACGGCATTCGCGGCGTCGAACCGGACCCGTCCACCAAGCTGCGCGCGAGCGATATCGTGGTGTTGCGTGGTCTGCCCGAACGACTGGCGGAAGCCGAGGAGCGGCTCTCGAAGCACCGTCGCGCGGGCGCCGCCGCGGCCTAGCGGGTGCGCCGCCTGGGCGCCTGGTGCGGCGCTGCGCTTGCAGGCTGCCCTGACGCGGGCCGCCCTGATTCAGTTTTTCATCGGACCTGTCGAGGTCCATCCGGAGACATCATGTCCAACGCGCTCGTGAGCGCGCCGCTCGATGCGGCCGACTACATCAAAAGCCACATCCGCACGGTGCCTGACTGGCCGCAGCCGGGCGTGCAGTTTCGCGACATCACGCCGCTGCTGCAGGAGCCGAAGTCGCTGCGCGTGCTGATCGACCTGTTCGTGCAGCGCTATATCGACGCCAAGCTCGACTACGTCGCCGGGCTGGATGCGCGCGGCTTCATCTTCGGGCCGATTCTCGCGTATGAGTTGAACCTCGGTTTCATTCCGATCCGCAAGGCCGGCAAGCTGCCTTATAAGCGGCTCGCGCAATCGTACGAGCTGGAATATGGCACCGCGACCGTCGAGATTCACGAGGACGCGTGCAAGCCCGGCGACCGGGTTGTCATCATCGACGATCTGATCGCGACCGGCGGCACGATGATGGCCGGCAAGATTCTGCTCGAGCGGCTCGGCGCGGTCGTCGTGGAGGGCGCGGCAATTGTCGATCTGCCCGAGCTCGGCGGCTCGAAGCTGCTGCGCGACGGCGGCCTCACGCTCTATACGGCGACGAGCTTCGACGGTCATTGAGTGCGCGGCCGCGCAGCACTTTTCGCAGCGCTTTTCTGCCGCGCTTTTTGGCGGATACCAAAAAGGTAACAACGATGCCCAACTTCCTGCTGTTTCTCGCCACGTCGATCGCGATCACCGTGGCGCCCGGCCCGGACAATCTGCAAGTGCTCGCGCGCGGCATCTCGCAGGGTCGCGCGGCGGGTCTCGTCGCCGCGCTCGGCTTTGCGGCTGGCATCACGTTTCACACGACGCTCGCCGCGCTCGGCGTGGCCGCGTTGCTGCGTTCGTCGCCGCTTGCGTTTGAAGCGATCAAGCTGGCCGGCGCCGCGTATCTGGTCTGGATCGGCATCAAGGCGCTGCGCAGCCAGGGCCTCGCGACCGCGCATCAGCGCGCGCCGCAGCCATTGAAGACGGTGTTTCGCCAGAGCGTGCTCGGCAATCTGCTGAATCCGAAGGTGACGCTGTTCTTTGTCGTGTTCCTGCCGCAGTTCGTGCAGCCGCACGGCGCGCAGAGCGTCACCGTGCAGATGCTCGAACTCGGCGCGCTGTTCATGTTGCAGACGGTGTTGGTGTTTTCGCTGTTCGGCGTGTGCGCGGGGATCATCGGCGGCTGGCTCAAGCGCCGGCCGCGCGTTGGCGTGTGGCTCGATCGCCTCGCCGGTGCGACCTTCATCGCTATCGGGATTCGCGTCGCGTTGCGTGACTGACGTGATCGTTCCGGCGTACGCCGCTCACCGGCCGCGCACTGCGCACTGTTTAGTTTGGAGCTTTGGATGACTCTGCCCTGCATCACCGCCGCGCGCCGTTTCGACGCCGCTACGCATCGGCCGTTCTGGATCGGCGCCGAACAGGTCGGCTGGATCCGCGCGAGCGATGTGCCGCTGCTGGCGCGCTGGCCCGATGTGTTCGAGATGGACCGTGGTGGCAGCAGCGCGCGCGTGACGCTCGCGGCCGCGTTCAATACCGTCGAACTGCGTAGCGCGGCGCTCGGTTCGGTGATCGGCGCGCTCGCCGCCGAAGGCCGCATTCCCGGCTGGCGCAACGAGACCTACGCGATCCGCAATGCGTTCGACGCACCGCCGCTCGCGTATATCGAACGCGCGGCGTCGCGCTTCTTCGGCACGATGACCTACGCGGTGCATCTGAACGGCGTCGTAGAATACGCGGATGGCGGGGCACCCCGTGGCGCGCCGCAACTATGGATCGCGCGTCGCAGCGACACCAAGGCGACCGATCCGGGCATGCTCGACAACGTCGTCGCGGGCGGGATTGGTTGGGGCTTCGGCATCGACGCGACGATCGTCAAGGAGTGCTGGGAAGAAGCCGGCATCCCCAAGGAGATCGCCGCGCGCGCGGTGGCAGGGCGCACCGCGCATGTGCTGCAATCGCTGCCGGAAGGCACGCAGGCCGAACAGATCTTCATCTACGACCTCGCGCTGCCGGCCGATTTCGCGCCGCGCAATCAGGATGGCGAAGTGGGAGAGCACCGGCTCGCGCGCATCGACGAAGTGGCGCGCTGGATCGAGGAGGGCGCGCTGACGGTGGACGCGAGTCTCGCCACGCTGGATTGCCTGCTGCGCCGCCGCTGGATCGATGAAGACGCGTGCGCCGGCATCGAAGCGCTGTTCGCGCCGCCGGTGTTTGCCTAGACGCTGGCTTCAGCACTAGCCTCGGAGCCCGCGCGCCGAACACCCCGAAGCACGCAGCATCAAGCCGTACCGACTGAACAAACCACGCATTGAAGAAGGGAGTCACCCAGGTCATGTCGACCGATCACAGCTTTATCCTCAAACTGTCGTGCGCCGACCGGCCCGGCATCGTTCACGCAGTGTCGGGCTTTCTGTTCGAGCGTGGCAGCAATATTCTCGACTCCGCTCAGTTCGGCGACAGCCGCACTGGCGAGTTTTTCATGCGCGTGCATTTTCAGCAGGTGGGCGGCGATCCAGGGCTGGAGGCGTTGCGCAAGTCGTTCGCGGCGCTCGCCGAACAGTTCGGTATGAGCTGGGAGTTGCACGACGCGTCGGTGAAACCGCGCGTGGTGATCATGGTGTCGAAGATCGGTCACTGCCTGAACGATCTGCTGTTCCGCTATCGCACCGGTCAACTGGGTATTGAGATTCCTGCGATCATCTCGAACCACAAGGAGTTCTATCAGCTCGCCGCCAGCTACGACATTCCGTTCCATCACTTCCCGCTGATGGGCGGCACGCCCGACGCGAAGGCTGCGCAGGAAGCGCGCGTGCTCGAAGTGATCGACGAGCATCAGGCGGATCTGGTGGTGCTCGCGCGCTACATGCAGATTCTGTCGCCGAAGCTGTGCGAAGCGCTGGCCGGCCGCGCGATCAACATTCACCACTCGTTCCTGCCGAGCTTCAAGGGCGCGAAGCCGTATTACCAGGCGTTCGACCGCGGCGTGAAGCTGATCGGCGCGACCGCTCATTACGTGACGACGGATCTCGACGAAGGTCCGATCATCGAGCAGGAAGTGGAGCGCGTCGACCACAGCATGACGCCGGAGCAATTGACGGCGATCGGCCGCGACGTCGAATGCGTGACGCTCGCGCGTGCGGTGAAGTGGCACGTGGAGCATCGCGTCGTGTTGAACGGCAGCAAGACGGTGGTGTTTCGGTAGGAGCGCTTGAGGCGGGCCCAACCTCTACCCTACGACCGCGCCGCCGACCCGCCCGCGTCCCGCGCGAGACCGGCGTTTTGCGCCGAGCGGCGGCGCGCATTCAGCTTCTTCAGCCAGATCAGCAGTCCGGTTGCGCTCAGCACCGCGACCACGATGCCCACCGTGCTGATCAGGATCCGTCCGCCGAGTCCGAGGATGCGTCCCGAGTGCAGCGGAAATTGCACCTGCATGAAGATGTCGCCCGCCGTGCCCTTGCCGGGAATCTGCGTGCCGAGCGGTTTGCCGGTGGCCGCGTCCCAATACATCCACGGGTTGCCGAGGCCGATGTCGCCGTGATCGTTGCCGGGTGCGTAGAAGCCCACGCCGTACGTATGCAGGAATTCCGCGTAGTAGACGCCGCCGGGCGGCACGGCGAGGTTCATCGCCTTGCCGGCTTGCTCGGCCAGTTGCACGATCCGCTCGCGGGTCAACACCTGATCACCGGGCTGCGGGGCGCGCAGGATTTCAGGGTTGCTGATCGGATCCGGCGTGAGCGTCGAGACCAGTGACACGACTGGCCGCACCACCGGCCTCGACAGATTCATCGATATCGAAGTGAGCGCGACGATCATCAGCAAGCCCCAGATCCAAACGCCGCCGGAGCGGTGCAAATCGAAGGTGAGCGCATAGCCGCCGCGCTTCAGACGAAACGCAAACGACTTGCGCCACGCCTTGAAGCTCGGGAACGACAGCCAGAGCGCAATCACGCTATCGAACATCCATACGCTGCCGACGATGCCCATCAGCCACGTGCCGGTATCGATGCCGCCGGTAAACGGCAGGTGCAGCGTGTAGTGCAGCTTGTAGATGAACGGGATCAGATTGAGCCGCGCGAGCGAGACGGCGCCCCATTCGCGGCGCCCCTGGATCTCGCCGGTGGCGGGATCGACAGCGATCTGGTTGAAATCGAGCAGGTAGGGCTGCTTTGTGGCGGGGTTGGCGCGCGGCAGCACCATCATCTGCAACGTATGACCGGGTTCGGCGGTGAGCGGCAGAAAGGTCACTTGCAGCCGCGGATCGGCGGCTTCCACGCGGCGCGCCAGTTCCAGGCCCGACAGCGCCGGGGCGGCCGTGCGGGCCTGGAAGAACGATGGATTCAGCGCCGCATCGAGTTCATGGTCCCACGCGATGGTCGCGCCGGTGAGGCCGGCAATGAATAGAAACAGTGCGGTGGCGACGCCGAACCAGCGGTGCAGACGGACGAACTGGCGTCTCATGCGCGGGCCAGCGGAGTGGAGCGGGAAGGCTGAGGGTGCGTCACGGTCACGGAGCAGGCATTCTGTAAATGGGAATTGTTCGCATCTTAGGGGCTTGCGCGAACTACCGCAAGTTCCCCGTCGCTGTGGCGGCCGTCAGCGCTTTATAGGGGCAAAGGCAAAAGACGAAAAAAAAGCGGCACCAAAGTGCCGCCTCGCTTTGCCTGCTCAGGCTCCCCGGCTTTACACCAGCCGCAAGTAGATCAACTCCCGCTTGATATACGCATAGAAGATCGGCGCCGCGATGACGCCCGGGATGCCGAACGCGGCTTCCATCACGAGCATCGCGATCAGCAATTCCCACGCGCGCGCCTCGATCTGTCCGCCGACGATGCGTGCGTTCAGGAAGTACTCGAGCTTGTGAATCAGGATCAGGAACACGAGCGACATGACCGCCGCCGGAAAGCTCACCGACAGCGCCACCGCGACGATGATCGTGTTCGAGATCAGGTTGCCGATCACCGGCAGCAAGCCGACGATGAACGTCACCATCACCAGCGTTTTCGACAGCGGCAGCTGGTCGTGAAAGATCGGCAGGATTACCAGCAGGAAGATCGCGGTGAAGACCGCGTTGAGCGCGGAAATCTTCACCTGGGCGAACACGATACGGCGGAACGCATCGGCGAAACGGGTCACGCGTGTGACGAAGGCCGTGGACAGCGGCAGCCGGTGCATTTGCTTTTGCGCACTGATCGCGATGATCGCGCCGATGATCATGCCAATCAGGATGTGCGTGAAACCGCGCGCCGCGGTCGTGCCGCTTTGCTGCAGCATGTTGGCGTGCGTGTGCATCAGCTCTTCCGCCTTGGTCTTCATCTGCTCGGTGTCGACCGGCAGATAGTTGGCCACGAATTGCGGAATCCGGCCGCGCGCCTGGTCGATCAGCTGCATCGCCTGATCGAGCAGCTTCTGTACGCTCGGCACGTCGTTCTCGAAATGTTCGATGATGCCGAGCGTGAGTCCGGTCAGCGCCCCCACGATCACCACCGACAGAAACACCACCGCAAGCCAGCGCGCCCGCATGCTCGACATGTGGCGCTCGATGCGCGGCGCGATCGTATGCACGAGCTGAAACACCAGCAGCCCGGCGAGCAACGCGCCGAGCAGCTTCAGTTCGATGACCGCCCACATCCCGACCAGCATCAGAACGTAACTGCCGATTTCGACTGCCGACAGCTTCGGCAGGCTCATGTCGCTAGTCAGCCTGACCGGGCGTGGGCGTAGGTCCTGCACTTGCCCGTCGTCGCGCGCCTGATTTCGCTTGGCCATGGCTTATTCGGTCTCCAACCCGTGTTGTGCAGCGTTACTTTTTGCTGGCAGCCCGTTTCAGCAGAGGCGCCAGATACTTGCCGGTAAAACTTGCCTTCGACTTCGAAACCTGCTCGGGCGTGCCTTGAGCGATGATCTGCCCGCCGCCCGCTCCGCCCTCAGGACCGAGATCGATGACCCAGTCGGCCGTTTTGATTACATCGAGATTATGCTCGATGATCACGACGGTATTACCCTGGTCTCGCAATCGGTGGATCACTTCCAGCAGCAGCGCGATGTCGTGAAAGTGCAGGCCGGTGGTCGGCTCGTCAAGAATGTATAGCGTGCGACCCGTGTCGCGCTTGCTCAGTTCCAAAGATAGTTTGACGCGCTGCGCTTCGCCGCCCGACAGCGTGGTGGCCGACTGGCCCAGCCGGATATAGCCCAGACCCACGTCCAGCAAGGTTTTCAGCTTGCGCGCGACGACCGGAACCGGCTTGAAGAACTCATAGGCGCTCTCCACCGTCATGTCGAGCACTTCGCTGATGTTCTTGCCTTTGTACTGAACGTCGAGCGTTTCGCGGTTGTAGCGCTTGCCGTGGCAGACGTCGCATGGCACGTACACGTCCGGCAAAAAGTGCATTTCCACCTTGAGCACGCCGTCGCCCTGGCAGGATTCGCAGCGGCCGCCCTTCACGTTGAACGAGAAACGGCCTGGATCGTAGCCGCGTTCCTTGGCTGCGGGCACGCCCGCGAACAGTTCGCGGATCGGCGTGAACAGGCCCGTGTACGTGGCCGGGTTCGAACGCGGCGTGCGGCCGATCGGCGACTGGTCGACGTTGATGACCTTGTCGAAATGCTCGAGGCCTTCGATCGATTCATACGGCGCCGGCTCCGTGGCCGAGCCGTACAGGTGATGCGCGACCGCGTGGTACAGCGTGTCGTTGATCAGCGTCGACTTGCCCGAACCGGACACGCCGGTCACACACGTGAGCAGGCCGACCGGCAGGTCCAGCGACACATGCTGCAGATTGTTGCCGTGCGCCTCGACGATGCGCAGCCGCCGTTCGTCCGGCTCCTTGCGCTCGTCCGGGAATTCGATGTTGCGCGTGCCGGACATGTACTGCCCGGTCATCGACGCCGCGTTCGCCTGCACCTGCCCGGGCGTGCCCTCGGCGATCACCATGCCGCCGTGCTCGCCCGCGCCGGGCCCCATGTCGACCACATAATCGGCCATGCGGATCATGTCTTCGTCGTGCTCGACGACGATCACCGAGTTGCCCAGATCGCGCAGATGCTTGAGCGTCGCGATCAGCCGGTCATTGTCGCGCTGATGCAGGCCGATCGACGGTTCGTCCAGCACGTACATCACGCCGGTCAGCCCCGAGCCGATTTGCGATGCGAGGCGAATCCGTTGCGCCTCGCCGCCCGACAGCGTTTCCGCGCTGCGTTCGAGCGACAGGTAATCCAGCCCGACGTTATTCAGGAACATCAGCCGCGCGACGATTTCCTTCACGACCTTGTCGGCGATCTCGCGCTTCGAGCCTTCCAGCCGCAGCGTCTGGAAATAGCCGAGCGCATCGCGCAACGGCCAGCCGCTGATTTCGAAAATGCCGCGCGCGTCGCTGTTCGCGCCGATCCGCACGAAGCGCGCTTCGCGGCGCAGGCGCGTGCCGGCGCAGGCCGGGCACGGCTGGTTGTTCTGATACTTGGCGAGCTCTTCGCGCACCGCGACCGAATCGGTCTCGCGGTAACGCCGCTCCAGGTTCGGGATGATCCCTTCGAACACATGCTCGCGCACCGACGTGCGGCCGCGTTCATTGATGTACGAGAACGGAATTTCCTGCTTGCCCGAACCGAACAGCAGGATCTTGCGGACTTTCTCCGGCAGGTCTTCGACGGCCGTGTCGATATCGAACTCGTAGAACGCCGCGAGACTTTGCAGCATCTGGAAGTAGAACTGGTTACGCCGGTCCCAGCCCTTAACCGCGCCCGCCGCGAGCGACAGCGACGGATGCACGACCACCCGCTTCGGATCGAAGAAGGTGATCTGGCCGAGGCCGTCGCACTCCGGGCAAGCGCCCATCGGGTTGTTGAACGAGAAGAGGCGCGGCTCCAGTTCCTGCAGCGAATACGAGCAGATCGGGCAGGCGAACTTCGAGCTGAACAGCTTCTCCTTGTCCGTATCCATTTCGAGCGCAATCGCGCGGCCGTCGGCGAGACGCAGCGCCGTTTCGAACGATTCGGCAAGGCGCTGCTTCATGTCCGGGCGCACTTTCAGACGGTCGATCACGACGTCGATCGTGTGCTTGTCGTTCTTTTTCAGCTTCGGCAGCGAGTCGACTTCATAGATCTTCGCGACGCCTTCATTGGCGGTGCCGCCGCCCGAGCGGACCCGGAAACGGATAAAGCCCTGCGCCTGCATTTCCTCGAACAGTTCGACGTGCTCGCCTTTGCGATCCGCCACCACGGGTGCGAGGATCATCAGCCTGGTCTCTTCCGGCAACGCGAGCGCCGCGTCGACCATCTGCGATACGCTTTGCGCTTCGAGCGGAATTTCGTGATCGGGACAGTAGGGCGTGCCGACCCGCGCGAACAAGAGGCGCAAATAGTCGTGAATTTCGGTGACGGTGCCGACCGTGGAGCGCGGATTGTGCGAGGTCGCTTTCTGTTCGATCGAGATTGCCGGCGACAGGCCTTCGATCAGATCGACGTCCGGTTTCTCCATCAACTGCAGGAACTGCCGCGCATAGGCGGAGAGGCTTTCGACGTAGCGCCGCTGTCCTTCCGCATAGAGCGTGTCGAACGCGAGCGACGATTTGCCCGAGCCGGAAAGGCCCGTGATGACGACGAGCTTGTGACGGGGTAGGTCTAGATTGACGTTCTTCAGGTTGTGGGTGCGAGCCCCACGAATACGGATTTGTTCCACGGATTTATTCCATGAACTGGCGGAAAGAGGAAGAGGCTAAACCTGCTACTATAACGACTTTTCAAGGCCGCCGTTACGGCTTCCTGACAGCCGGAACAAGGCGCAAGGCAGGCTGTAAGGCAGCGGTTCAGCGCCGCGGGAAAGAGGCGTAGCTGGGGCCGTTTTCCGCGAGAACAAGGCACCGCGAGGCGTCAGCGGGAATGCAGCAAGGCCCCCGGCTCGAAGGCCGCGCCGCAGATATTCCGCCATCCCGTGGTAGGCCGCCTGGTTGTGGCCGTCCCGACGGGCCGGTCGCCCGCGGTGTGCCGCCCAGCTCATTCAAAGAACGCTCCCGATGTCCAATCCGTCCGCCACACCTACACGCATGAGCGCGCCTGAACTGCGCGCGACCGTGTCGCTTGCCGCTATCTTCGCGCTGCGCATGCTGGGTCTCTTCATGATCATGCCGGTGTTCTCGATCTACGCGAGGACCATTCCGGGCGGCGACAACGTGCTGCTGGTGGGCATCGCGCTCGGCGCGTACGGCGTGACGCAGTCGATGCTCTACATCTTCTACGGCTGGATCTCCGACAAGGTCGGCCGCAAGCCGGTCATTGCGACCGGCCTCTTGATCTTCGCGCTCGGCAGCTTCGTGGCGGCGGGCGCGCACGACATGACGTGGATCATCGTCGGCCGGGTGATCCAGGGGATGGGCGCGGTGTCGTCCGCGGTGATCGCGTTTATCGCCGACCTCACGGCCGAAGAGCATCGCACCAAGGCGATGGCGATGGTCGGCGGCAGTATCGGCGTGTCGTTCGCGGTGGCGATCGTCGGTGCGCCGATTGTGTTCCAGTGGGTCGGCATGAGCGGCCTGTTCACGCTGGTCGGCATCTTCTCGATCCTCGCGATCGGCCTCGTGCTGTGGGTCGTGCCCGATGCGCCGAGGCCGGTGCACGTACGCGCGCCGTTCGCCGAAGTGCTGCACAACGTCGAGCTGCTGCGCCTGAACTTCGGTGTGCTGGTGTTGCACGCGACGCAGACCGCGCTGTTCCTCGTCGTGCCGCGCATTCTCGAAGCGGGCGGGTTGCCGGTCGCGTCGCACTGGAAGGTGTATTTGCCGGTGATGGGCCTGTCTTTCGTGATGATGGTGCCGGCGATCATCGCCGCCGAGAAGCGCGGCAAAATGAAAATCGTGCTGCTGTCCGCGATCGGTCTTATCCTGATCGGCCAGTTGTTATTGGGCGTCGCTCCGCATACGATTCTGAGTGTGGCGGCGATCCTTTTTGTGTACTTTCTCGGCTTCAATATTCTTGAGGCGTCGCAGCCTTCGCTGGTGTCGAAACTGGCTCCCGGCACCCGCAAGGGCGCGGCGGCTGGCGTGTACAACACCACCCAGTCGATCGGTCTTGCACTGGGCGGCGTGGTCGGCGGCTGGCTGCTGAAAGTGGATGGTCAAAGCGCCGTATTCTTTACGTGTTCGGGGCTCGTCTTGTGCTGGCTTATAATCGCCGCAAAGATGAAACAGCCGCCGCGCAAAGCGTAATAGGGAACACTCGCGGCGCACTCGGGGGCATATCCCGAATTCACCCAGAACTCACCCGGCGGCGGGCAGAGGCGCTGTTCCGATCTCGGCCCGCCAGCCATGAGACGCGAACCGCGTATTGCCACGCCGCCCGCAACGGAATCAACAGGAGAAACTCATGGCATCCGTGAACAAGGTCATTCTCGTCGGCAATCTCGGAGCCGATCCGGAAGTCCGCTATCTTCCGAGCGGAGACGCAGTGGCGAACATCCGCCTTGCGACGACGGATCGGTACAAGGACAAGGCGTCCGGCGAGATGAAGGAAGCCACCGAGTGGCACCGCGTGTCGTTCTTCGGCCGCCTCGCGGAAATCGTTTCGGAATATCTGAAGAAGGGCTCGTCGGTGTACCTGGAAGGGCGCATCCGCACCCGCAAGTGGCAGGCGCAGGACGGCACCGATCGTTACTCGACCGAAATCGTCGCCGAGCAGATGCAAATGCTGGGCGGCCGCGGCGGCTCGATGGGCGGCGGTGGCGATGAAGGTGGTTATAGCCGCGGTGAGCCGTCGGAGCGTAGCGGCGGCGGTGGCGGTGGTCGCGCGATGTCGGGCGGCGGCGCTTCGCGTGGCGGTAGTGGCGGTGGCGGCGGTGGTGGTGCCAGCCGTCCGAGCGCGCCGGCCGGCGGTGGTTTTGATGAGATGGATGACGACATTCCGTTTTGAGAGGAATATCCGTTAAGGATGTAAAGTTGGCCCCGGGTTCTCTCACCAGATTAATGGTTTGGAGAGAATTTCCGGGGCCATTTTTTTGCCTTGAATCACGGCGTTTGTGACGCGCCGCTCGCGAGTGACGTCGACCGGCGACGCGGGTGTTCGTGCGCGGGTTGGCTACGAGTTGCGCTTCGCGGCGGCAATGGAGCAAGACGTTCACCGCCGCAAATGCGTGAGCGCATCCCTCAACGGCTGACTGGCAATCACAATAGGCCCGGAAAACGGCGTATCCAGATCGACGATCACATAGATCGCCGAAGCAATCGATACCGCCCCAAGCGAAATGGTGACCAGCGCCAGCGCGTTGCGCGGCGCGATCAACCCGAAGCTCAGAAAAATCACGCCCAGCCAGAACGTCAGCGTCTTGAAGAAAGGCTGCGAAATCGAACTGTGCGCTTCCTCGATGAGCTTCCACCGCGCGTCCACGACGCGCCGGTATTGCGTCAACGCGTCATCGAGCGCGTGCTGTTGTAGCGAGTCCTGCGCGCGCAGTTGTCGCAACTGCCTGCCCACGTCGGTCAGCATATCGCCGAGCCGCACGTTCTCCAGCCGCTGCGAATTGTCCTGCGTGCCGATGTCCTTCGGATAATCGCCGCTGGGTGCCGGTTCGCGAGGCCACGTCGACGCGATCGCCGCCGCCGTGTACACGCGCAACAGGTGGCGGGCTTCGTCGGCCTCGCTGCCCAATTCCCGCAAGGTCGTGTCGAATTCGATCAGGTCGGCCGCATAGGTGCGCAAATCGTTCGACGCGGTATCGAAGCTCGACTTCGCGGATGCCGTCATCAGGCCGAGCACCAGCGCGGCAAACGTCACCAGCATGCCGATCACCAACTGGACGAGCTGCACGGTTTCGTGCGCCTTGTGCTCTTCGGGCAACAGCGGCCGCACCCACACGCCCAGGCCGGTTGCCAGCAGTAGCAGCGCAAAAACCAGTAGAGCCGCTCCAACTTCCAACATAGAAGTGCTCCGAAGGCCGTGACTTTCAATCAACTTCAGCGCGCCGGAAACCCGGGTAGTCCCGCAACCAGACGTGCTGCGTGAATGGCCTTGCGCTTGCGCGTGAATATTGATGTATCGCAACCGTATGCGCCATCAACCATAAAGTTTTTTGTTATCCCGCCGTAGTCCCTCTATGTGGTGGTCGCTTAAATTCTAGACAAAAGTTGCGGACCTGGCCGGAAGGGTTTGGGCGCAGCGTGCGTGGCCGAGGCTATAGCTGAACATTCGGTCGGGCAGCCCAACGGAGACAAGCCCGATGTTGAGAAATCTGTCGATTCGCACCTGCCTTAGTCTGATGATCGTGTTCTTCGGCGTCGTGCTGCTGCTCGGCGCCGCCGCAGGGCTACTGTCGCTGCGTGCGAGCAACGCGTCGCTGCAGCAGATGTACACCGTGGACACCCCCGCCGTCGCCGACCTCGAAGGCAGCGCCGGACAACTGCTGCGCCTGCGTCTGGCGCTGGCGACGTACGCATCGCTGAGCGAACTGAACGACCAGGATGGCGCGAATGCCGTGCTCAAGCGTTTCGATCAGTACCAGAAAGCGTCCAACGATCGGCTTGCCCACTATGTGAGCCGCGCGAGCACGGATGCCGACGAACAGCGTCTGATCAAGGACATGCAGGCCAAGCGCGACACCTTCCTGCACGAGGGTGTCGATCCGTCGCTTGCCGCGCTCAAGTCGGGCGACAAGAACGCCTTCCAGCAATTGCAGGCGCACAAGCTGCCGTCGCTCTACAGCGCGTACGAGAAAGCGATGCTCGCGCTCGAACAGTTGCAGCTCGATCACGGCGCACAGCGCTACCAAAATGCGCAGGACCTGTTCTACTCGATCTGCATTGCCGTGGCGGTCGGCATGGTGCTGTCGCTGCTGGGCTCGTGGCTTGGCCGCGCGGTGCTGGTGCGGGCGATCATCCGTCCGGTCGACGCAACCATCGCACAGTTTCAGCGGATCGCCAACGGCGACCTGACCAGCCGGATCGACGTGACCAGCAACAATGAAATGGGCCGTCTCGCGGCCGCGTTGCGCAAGATGCAGGAGTCGCTGATCGCGACGGTGAATGCTGTGCGTCAGGGCACGGAATCCATCGACACCGGCGTGAGCGAGATTGCAGCGGGCAACGCCGATCTGTCGCAACGCACCGAGGAACAGGCCGCTTCGCTCGAAGAAACGGCGGCGAGCATCGAACAACTCACGTCGACGGTCAAGCAGACCGCCGACAACGCGAAGCAGGCGAGTTCGCTCGCGCAGGGCGCATCGAGCCTGGCTGCGCAGGGCGGCGACCTCACCGAACAGGTGGTGGGCACGATGCACGGCATCGTCGACGACTCGCGGCGGATTGCCGATATTGTCGGCGTGATCGAAGGGATCGCGTTTCAGACCAATATCCTCGCGCTGAACGCGGCGGTCGAAGCGGCGCGCGCGGGCGAGCAGGGACGCGGCTTCGCGGTGGTGGCGAGCGAGGTGCGCTCGCTGGCGCAGCGCAGTGCGGCGGCGGCCAAGGAGATCAAGGGCTTGATCGATGCGTCGACCGCGCGGGTGGAGGCCGGCTCGCACCTGGTCGAACGCTCGGGCTCGACGATGACCGAGATCGTCGACGCGATTGCTCGTGTGAGTTCGATCATGGGTGAGATCGCGGCGGCCGCGATCGAGCAGAGTACCGGGATCGATCAGGTCAATCTCGCGGTCGCGCAAATGGACGAGGTCACGCAGCAGAATGCCGCGCTGGTCGAGCAGGCCGCAGCGGCGGCCAGTTCGCTGGAGGATCAGGCGCGGCGCCTGTCGTCGGCGGTGGCGGTGTTCCAGACGGGCAATGGTTCCGCCGCGTCGGCGGCTTCGTTCGCGGGGCGGCGCGGCGCTGCTGCCGCCGCGCCGAAGCGGGACGACGCAAGCGGTTTCGCGGCGGCTTGATGTCGACGGTTGAGTTGCCCGGCGGCGCTTTCCGTCTTCGAGGCGACAGGCGCCGCGCACGCGAGCGGACCGCTACCGCTACCGCTACCGCATCGCCGCATAATACTTAGCCAAACTATCTATCTCCGCCGATGTCAGCTGCCGCGCCACATTGCGCATCTGCTCATTGATGTCGTTGCGCCGCGCGCCGGAAGCAAACGCGCGCATCTGCTCGGCGAGATAAGTCGAAGACAGTCCGCCGAGCCACGGCGCCGCGCCTTTGCGATCGAGCTCGCCATGACAAGCCGCGCAAGGCGCGATGTTGCGCTGCGGGTCGCCCTGCATCGCCAGCTTCACCGCATTCGCATCGGGTTCCTCGCCGGCGCGCGGCGTCTCGGCCGCGGGGCCTCTCGTCAGCGACGTATAGTACGCCGCCAGATCATGCAGATCCTGATCGCTGCGCCCCGCGATGATCGCCTGCATCACCGCGTTTTGCCGCCGGCCGGCCTGATAGTCGCGCAATTCCTTGTAGACCGCGTCGGTGTACTGCCCGGCCAGCGCGGGCGCGGTGATCTGCGACGTGCCGAGCACGCCGTGGCACATCGAGCAGTGTTGCGTCGCGATCGTCGCGCCGCGGCCGATCGAATCCCCTGCGCCGCGCGTCGGGTGCCCGGGCGGCAACACGACCACCTCGCTCGGCACCGGCGCGGTGGCACTGCTGCCGCTGTACCAGCTCGACGGCGTGCCGGCGGCGCCGCAGATCGTCGCCCATAAGCCGCGGTCGCCGAATGCGCTGCTGGCCGAAGGCAGCCAGATGAAGCCGATCAGTATCCCGACGATCGCAATCGCAAGCGTGCCGCCCACGCTCCAGGTGAACCACGGGTTGCGCAAGCTGAAGACGCGTTCCTCACTCATCGCTGCGCTCCGATGACGACTGCCGGCACCGACGTCTGCGGCAGTCTGAGCAACTGCACGATCGGCACACTGTAGTTGACAACCGTGAGCCCGATCATCAACGCGACCCACAAGCCGAAGCCATTGAGCGCGGCGGGCACGCGGTCGACCGGTTGCGCCGCGCTCGCGAAACGGAACGCCTGCTGCTGGACCGCCGGTCCGAATTGAGACTTCGCGAGGATGTAGACGAACAGCACGCCGGACACCACGAGAATCAATCCGCCCACCGCCGACATGGCGACCCAGAACGCCTGCCCCTGCATGCCCGACATCGTGTAGTCGTAAAAGGCCATGCGGCGCGGCGCGCCGAGCAGGCCGACGTAGTGCCACGGCAGCGTCACCACCATCATGCCGATGAACCACAGCCACAATTGCGTGCGCACCAGCTTCGCCGACACGATCGCGCGCCCGGTCAATTGCGGCCACAGTTCGTACGCGATCGCGAAATACATGATGACGATCGCGCCGGCGAAGATGAGATGGAAGTGCCCGGTCACCCACTGCGTGTTGTGCACCGTCGAGTTCAACTGGTAGCTCATGTTGATCAGGCCGCCGGCGCCGCCGAACCCCAGCATGATGAACGAGAACGCGACCACCAGCATCATCGGATTGCGCCATGGCAACGCGGTGAGCCAGCCAAACGCGCCCGTGCCGCCGCGCAGCCGGCCGGCGATTTCCACCGACGCGCAAATCGTGAACACGGTCAGGAGCGTCGGCACCGACACCATGCCGGTGAACACCGCGTGCAGGAACTTGAAGCCCGCGCCGACCTGCGGATCGACGAACAGATGGTGAATGCCGATCGGCATCGCGAACACGAGGAACAGAATGAACGCCACGCGCGCCATCGAATCGCTGTAGAGCCGTCCGCCGATCGCGCGCGGCACCAGCGTGTAGTACGCGATATACGCCGGGACCAGCCAGAAGTAGACGATCGCATGCAGCGTCCACGAGAACAGAATGCGCGCGAGCCCGGCGTCGATCGTGTGGGTGAGGCCGAAGGCGACCGGCAGGATCTGGAACAGGATCTCGAGCGCCGCGCCGACGGCGGTCCACGCCCACAGATACGCGCCGGCCACGTTGGCGAACATCGCGAGCGGCACGGCCTTGCCCGGGTTCGCGCGCTTCCAGATGCGCAGGTTGACGTGCATCAGCGCGACCCAGATCCACGAGCCGACCACCACCAGCACCACGCCGAGGTAGTAGAACGGGCTGCCGATCATCGGCGGATAGAAGGTGTAGAGCACCGAGGCCGTGCCGAGCGCGACCGGCACCATGGCCATGACCGCGCCGACCAGCAGCAAGATGAGCGCGGCCCATGCCCATTTGAGGCCGACGAGGCGCTGCGCGAGCGCGAGCTCGACGATCGCGTAGCCGAAGCCCATCGCCACCAGCGTGGGCATCACGTAGGCCATCACCGTGCCGTGCGCCGTTACCGATCGATAGTACAACTCGGGGTCGCCGATCCACGGCACCAACGGACTGCGGACCAGCATCTGCCACGCGCCGAGGAACAGCGCGATCAGAAACGTAATGAAGGCGAGCCAGAAATGCGCGAGAACGAGTCGCTTAGCGTGAAACACAGCTCAGCCTCCGTGATTGTCGGGCTTGCTCGAAGAAGGCCGCTTTGTCGATCACTTTCACGTGCGCCCACATGGTCTGGTGGCCGAAGCCGCAGAATTCATGACACGGCATGGCGTGATCGGCGGGGTGGTCGAACTGGGTGTTCAGCGTGGCGACGTAGCCGGGCACGACCATCGTGTTGATGTTGGTGTCGGTAACGAGCAGGCCATGCACGACGTCGGCGCTGGTGGTGCGGATCGTGATCGGCGTGTCGGCGGGCACCAGCAGACATTGCGGCGTGAACGCATACTGCTGCGCGATGAAGCGCACGATCACCGAGCCGTCCGGCTGCACCGCGCTGCCGAGATTGTCTTCGACGAATTCGCCCGACAGTTGCAGGCGCGCGGGGTCGCTCGTCTCGACCCGCGACGGCGGCATCATCGCCCAATGCAGGCCGGAGAAGACGACCACAGCCAGCATCAGCACGATCAGCCCGACCGCGAAAATCGCCCAGCGTCGCTCGGCGCGTAACGCGACCGCGTGGCCGCTATCCGGTTGATGATTGGAATCGGTCGACATGGTCAGTGAATGATGCCGCGCGGCAGAAACGCGAGAAAGTAGAAGCCGAACCAGATCGCCATGACGATCACCGCGGCGACGCCGGCCAGCGCGATCGCGCCATGTGGACCGGCCTTGACGACGTGTTCCACTTCGTCATCGGTGGGCGGGGTCGCGCTGTGGGTGTCATACGCTTCCATCTCGATGTTCTCCGGTGCGGCGCTTCAATGCAGCGGCGCCTTGCGCAATTCGCTGACCTGGCGGGCCGTCACCGGCGCGCCGTGATTGCCCCAGGCCGTGCGGATATAGGTGACGACGGCGGCCGCTTCGGTGTCGTTCAGTTCCTGGCCGAACGGCGGCATGCCGTACGGCTGCGGATTGCGCTTCGTGCCTGGCGGGAACCCGCCGTTGAGCACGATCCGGATCGGATTGACCGCCGAGTCCATTTCGATCGATTGATTGCCCGCGAGCGGCGGGTAATGCGGCAACTGTCCTTCGCCGTTGGCGCCGTGGCACAGCGCACATTTGTCGGCGTAGATCTGTTTGCCGAGCGCGAACGTCCTGGGGTCGGCTTGCGCGGACGGTCCCGTCTTGCGGCCTTGATTGTCCGGCAGCGACTTCAGATAGACGGCCATCGCCCTGATGTCTTCGTCCGACAGATGCTGAAGGCTGTGATAGGTGACTTCGGCCATCGGGCCGTACACGGCGCCGCGAGCGGAGACGCCTGTCTGCAACAGGTCGACGATGTCCTGGATGCTCCAGTCGCCGAGGCCGCCGTCCTTGTCGGACGTCAGCGACGGCGCGTACCAGTTCTGCACCGGAATCAGACCACCGGCGAACTGATCGCTCGGCGACGAGCCGCCGAGCATGTTGATCCTGGTGTGGCACATCGAGCAGTGTCCGAGCCCTTCGACCAGATACGCGCCGCGATTCCATTCGACCGATTTGGTCGGGTCGGGCTGGAACTCGCCCTCGCGGAAATACAGCGTGCGCCATCCGTACAGCAGGTTGCGCTGGTTGAACGGGAAACGCAGCGTGTGCTTGCGATTCGGCTCGCGCACCGGCTCGACGGTCCTCAGGAACGCGAAGATCGCGTTCGCGTCCTCGCGCGTGACCTTCGTGTATTGGGCGATCGGCATCGCGGGGTAGATCAGTGTGCCGTCCGGTTTGCGGCCGGTGCGCATCATCTTGAAGAACGCTTCTTCGCTCCATGTGCCGATGCCGTATTGCGCATCGGGCGTGATATTCGGCGAATACAGCGTGCCGAACGGCGTTTCCATCGCGAGGCCGCCGGCGAACAGCTTGCCGCGCGGCGCGGTGTGACAGGCGATGCAGTCGCCGGCGCGCGCCAGATATTCACCGCGTTTGACGATCTCGGGGCGGGTGTCGGCGCTGTTTTCGGGGATGGTCGTGGTCGTTGGCGAGGCGGTTGTGGTTGGCTTGGCCGGCGTGGTGTCGGCGGCGTGGGCTTCGGCGATGAGCGGCACTTGCAGTGCGTGGAGGAGCACGGCGCTGCCGCTCGCGATGAGGCCGGCTGTCAGCGAGCCGGAGACGAGCGATGCGGTGATGCGGCGACGCTGCGCGATCGGGCGCGCAACGGAGCACCAGGCCCAGCGCATCACAGAGCCCAAACCCGCGCCCAGCAAGCGAAGCAAATCCAGCGCACAAAGTATCGGCTTCATTGTGGTTGGCTCCCGCATGCTAGAGGCAGCCGCGCAGCGGATGCCGGTGCGGGCCGCGGATCGGCCGGACGCGGTTGGCGCGCGAGCCAGCTCGATACCGCGGTGATGTCCCGATCGCTCAGCTTGACCGCGATCGAATGCATGCAGTCCGGTTCGATCGCGTGACGCGTGCCCGCGCGCCACGTGCCCATCTGCCCGGCGATATAGCTCGCATGCAGCCCGAGCAGGCCAGGAATGCCCGGCTGCGTGCCGGTCATGCTGGCGCCATGGCAGGCGATACACGCCGGTATCTTGCGCGCCGGGTCGCCGTGCATGACGAGCCGTTCGCCGGCGGCGAGCACCTTGGGCGCGACATCGGTGTGATCGGCATCGGGGTAGGGCGGTTGCAACTCGGCGAAGTACTGGCTGATCTGACGCAGATAGTCGTCGGGCAGAAAGGCCAGCAGATAGCCCATCGGCGGATAGGTGCGGCCGCCGTCACGGAACGCGATCAGCTGATTGAACAGATAGTCGGCTGGCTTGCCGGCGATACGCGGAAAGTAATCGTTGTTGCGGCCCTGGCCCTGCGCGCCATGACACGAGGTGCAGGCGCGCACGCGCTCGTCCATGGCCGAGGGCATCGCGCTGGACGCGTCCGCAGCCGCGAGCGCCGCGCCGCTCCACAGGACGTAAAGCACGAACAGAGCCGAAGATCCGATAGTTCTACGATGCACGCCAGGCCTCGTTGTGGAACGTTCTTCTTCTCGATTTAGTTGTCACGCGTTCGCTCGCGGATTCACTCGCGAATCCGACGGACGGCGCATTGCGGGTCTGCCAGTTCTTTTCTTATAACGACTGCGTTACAGCAAATCGGTACGGACTTGTTTGGGGTGGCGAAGTGTTGATCAGGTACGGCGATGCAATTGCTTGGCTAAACAATGATCTGCCTGAATGCGCCGGTGGGTGGCGGCTTTCGGGCTGCGGGAAACGACGCTTGAAACGTTCGGCAGCGAGTAGCAGGTTGCAGGAATTTATCCGACGCGTCAATAGCCCAAAAAACATCGGCCAGCCGCGCTTCCAACCATCATAGGCGTCGCCTGAGGCGCTTTCAAATGCCATTGCGCAGACATCTCGACGTGGATGCTATGACGCGAATGTGATTGTTTGATGTTGATCCATGCGCGTCAGGCGAACAGTTGCATCAACGCCGTGCGTGCATTGCTGACGCGTTCGCTTTCGCCGGGCCGTCCCGGCAGCAGATGAAACTCCACGGCTGGCAGCGCGGGCAGCCCGATGTTCGGCGGACAGGCCACCACGCCGCCGCCGAGCGACGATTCGTTCAGGCAGGAAATGCCGAGCCCGGCCTTCAACGCCAACTGCAAGCCCGCCACGCCGGACGCGGAATGCGAGACCAGATACGGCACCTTGTGCTCGTCGAGCAGTTTCACGACGAAACGCTGCAACTGGCAGCTCGATGGCAGCAACACCAGTTGATACGGTGCAACGGGGCGCGGCGCGGCATCGGCGGCGCTCACCCAGAGCAGTTTCTCGCGCCGCACCACGGTGCCCGGCGCGCCGGTGCGCCGGCCGGCGGAGCGCGGGTTGCCGGTGACCAGCCGCAATGAGAGGCCGATGTCGAACGACGCATCGTCATCGGCGTTGCTGTCGATCACGGCGCTCGGCAACACGGTGACGTGCAGCTTCAGGCGCGGGTGCTGTTCGGAGAACGTTTTGAGAATGCGCGCGATGTCGTGCGGACGGTAATAGTCGGTGATCGCGACGCGCAGTTCGCCGTCGAGCGAGCGGCCTTGCAGGTCTTCGAACGCCGCTTCGCTCATCGCGATGATGCGCCGCGCGTGGTCGAGCAGGCGGCGGCCGGCCGGCGTGGCGCTGACGCCCTGCTTGCTGCGCACGAAAAGCGGCTGGCCGGCGCGTTCCTCGAGTTTCTTCAACTGCTCGCTCACCGACGATTGCGACAGGAAAACGCGCTCCGCGCCCGCCGAGACGCTGCCCGATTCGGCGACGGCGACGAAGGTGCGCAATTGCGTGAGATCAAATCCGCGCTGGCTCATGATTCGGTATTTCCGATGGAAGTCATCTGAATTTCCGGTTTTTCCGATGGAAAGGCCAACCGTAGCATATCCCTGAATTGATTGCGGAGGGGTGTCATGGGAAACGGATCGAATGCGGTTCCAAGGGGTTCGGGCGAACGTGAGGCGAGCCATCGGTGGAAGGTGCTGGGGGTCGGATTCGCGGCGAACGCGAGCTTTTCCGCCGCGTTTTCGGGTATTCCGACGACGGCGGTTTTTCTGCGCTCGAGCTATCACCTGAGCAATCACGGCCTGGGGCTGGTGCTTGGCATGCTCGGCCTCGGCATTGCGGTCAGCGAGTTGCCGTGGGGGCTGCTGACCGACCGTTGGGGCGCCCGCCGGGTGCTGCTGCCCGGCTTGCTTTCGACCGCTGCCGCGCTCGCCGGCCTCGCGTTGGGGCGTGAGCGCGTCGGCATGGCACGGCGTCGCCTACACGGAGCTCGCCACGCTGGCCGGGACGAGCCGCGCAGGCACGGCGCTGGCGATCGGCAATACCTGTGTGTTTCTCACGCTCTTCCTGACGCCGCTCGCGATTCCGCCGCTGTTGTCCATGGGTTCGTGGCCGATGGTGTGGGCGGTGGCGAGCGCCGCGCGTTGGTCGCGTTGCCGGTGTTTCCGCGCACGGCACTGCAGGGCAAGGTGCGGGCGGCGCAAGCCTGCGATGCAACTTGATGGAGCAGAGGCGGCCGGTGGCGATGCGGTTGAGCGCTACGGTTGGACGATACAGGGCGCGAACTTCGCCGCCAGTTTGCTGCCGCGTTAAGTCATTGTGTCTTAGCCGGATATGGACGATGTGAGAATGCCGCAAATATTCAATTCGGGTAATTAAATTTTTATCTTCTGATATAACCGCAATCGGCTATTAATTTTTTCACCGGATTCGGAACACTCCGATTTTCGCAGAGTTGTAGTGATGATTTTATAGCCGCCTTGGCATGTTGGTTCGTCGCCGGGCGGCAGGTTAAAGCGTGCAGCTTCGGTCAGCTTCTTCCTGCGGGTACCGCTAACCATTCCTACAACGAACGAGACAAATCCCGGTGCATCTTCGAATCATTCTGGCGGACGATCACCCTTTCGTTCTGCTCGGCATGCGGGCGATGCTGGCAACGCGTGATGGCGTCACGCTTGTCGGTCAGGCGCTCACGCCCACGTCGTTGCTCGAACTGTTGCAGCGCAACCCGTGCGATGTGCTTGTCACCGACCTCGCCATGCCGGACCCCAACGGCGCTATCGAAGATGGACTTGGCCTGGTCCGGCGCATCCGCCGCAACTGGCCGCGGCTGCGCGTCGTCGTGATTACGGCGCTGGCGAACCCTTCGATCCTTCACGCCGTCGTTTCGGACAACTCAGTCAGCGCGCTCAGTAAAACAGAGTCGATGGACGAACTCTGGCAGGCGATCCTGGCCGGCGTAAGCGGTGCGCGCTACCTCGGCCGCTCCATCGTCGAAGCACTCGCGCACCCGCAGGACGACGAGCGCCCACCGCTGCCGGCGCTGCGTCTGTCGGACAGACAGACGGAAGTCGTCAAGCGCCTTGTCAGCGGACAGTCAATTTCCGAGATCGCGGCGGCGCTCGGCTGCCATCGCCGCACGGTGAGCCGGCAAAAGCGCGAAGCGATGGCGAGGCTCGGCGTCACTAACGATCCCGGTCTTTTTTCTCGCGTGTACGCCTATGGCATTCTTAAAATTGAATCGCATATCTGAATAATTAATCGTTGTGAATTGGTTTAGCTTATTTCAGAGCGATCTTATGTTTATTTTCGAAAAAATATCCAATTATCGTGATAGAGCCGGTTGCACCGGAAAGGGAGGCAGGAAGTCAAGGTATGGAGGATCAGGAGACGATGCACGACACCGCTGAGATAAGCACACCTGTTCGAGCGATCATAGCGGACGACCATCCACTGGTTCTGCTGGCAATCGAAAATCTGATGGGCACCTATCCGAACATGCAGATTGTCGGGCGCGCCGCCGACGCCACCGAACTCTTCATGGAAGTCGATCGCAGTCCATGCGACCTGGTGCTCATGGACCTCTACATGCCGGGTGGCCTGGACGGCAGCGGGCTGGACGTCATCAGGCAGTTCAAGACGCGCTATCCCGATGTCGCGCTCGTCGTCCTCACCATGGAAACCGAGGCGGCCGCGCTGCAAAAAGTCATCTCGCTCGGTGTCGGCGGACTGGTGAGCAAGCGCGACCGGATCGATCTGATTCACGTGGCGGTCGTCATGGCGCTCGCGCGCGAATGCTATGTCGGGCCAGCGGTGCGCACGCTGATCGCCGACGCCGCGCTGGCCCAGCGGCTCGATCTGGTCCGCAGCACGTTGTCGCGCCGTGAGCTCGAGGTGTTCACCCAATATGCGTCAGGGTTCGCCGTGAGCGAGATCGCCGCGCGTTTGGGGCGCAGCGTCAAGACGATCAGCGCGCAGAAATGCACTGCAATGCGCAAGCTTTCGCTGCACAGCGACGCGGAGCTGTTCCGCTTCGCCGCCGAACACGGCGTGATTTCTTAAGGGCGTGTTCAAAGCCGCTGACAAGCCGCACATAAGCCGGCGACGTGTCGCGCCGCCGCGCGACGAAACAACACGAGTATTGGCATAGCCCGGGGAAGCACATTGCGTGTGGGCGTGTCAGTCGACAAGACAACAACACATGACACACAAGATCCGCGTCATCGTGGCCGACGATCATCAATACGTTCGTGCCGGCGTCAGGTACCTGCTGCAAGCCAGGCCGAATATCGAAATAGTCGGCGAGGCGGCCGACACCCATGGTCTGGCCGTCCTGCTCGAAGCGCACGCGTGCGATGTCGTCGTGTCGGATATCGGCATGCCGGGGCTCGACGGAGGCAATAACGCTGTGCCGTTTCTGCGCCGCCTGTTGCGGCGCCGGCCGCATCCGTATGTCGTCGCGCTCACGATGATCTGCCAGGGCCACATGTTGTCCGGGCTACGGAACATCGGCGTGACCGGAATCATCGATAAACGCGACGCCGCCGAAACGTTGATCGACGCAATCGCGGCCGTGTTCTCCGGCCACGTTCATCTGTCGGAGCAGGTGCGTGCCGCGTTAGACGCGGTGGACCCGGCGCCGCAGCTTCACGCCGGTGCGCTGAGTGCGCGTGAATGGGAAGTCTTCCAACTCTACGTGCAGGGCCTGACGGTTCACGAGATTGCGGAACGTCTTCAACGCAGCGGCAAGACCATCAGCACACAAAAACGCAGCGCGATGCGCAAGCTCGGATTGGAAACAGAACTTGATTTAATCGACTATGCAAGACAAATCGGATTGATCTGACAATATTTAACCTCTAAGTATAACCTTTAGATTTATTCAATTTCCGGAAATCAGCTATTTAAGAATTTTCTGATTTGTCTGAAGAGGTCGCCATTCCATAATTCCGAATTGACTCAGGCTTTATTACTTGCTCGCCTGACGGTGAGCAGTATTTCGTCATCCTAAGAGTGGCAGGCCGAAAAAATTCAGGGCAGAGGTGAGGTGCAATCGCGCGGTGCCGTCTGCCTTGTATATAGAAAAATGGGAGGGGCAATGGTCACGCTCGGTAAGCGGTTGTGGGTCGAAGGCGTCGGGACGGCGTGGCTGGTGTTCGTTGGATGCGGCAGTACCGTGCTGGATACCAGCGTGATCCTGCAAGGATACGGCGGGCTGGAAGTGTCGTTGGCATTCGGCCTTGCCTTCGTCACGGCCAGCTACGCGTTCGGCGGGGTCTCCGGCGCGCATTTCAATCCGGCTGTCACAGTCGGCTTCACGGTCGCGCAGCGTTTTCCGGTGCGCGACCTGCTGCCCTACATTGCCGCGCAGATTGTCGGCGCGGTCGCTGCCGCGGCGCTCCTCGTCTTCGTGGCGAGCGGCCGCCCCGGTTTCGAGCTGGGCGCAAGCGAATTCGCCGCGAACGGTTTCGGCGCCCATTCTCCCGCCGACTACCAACTGCATTCGGCGCTGGTCATCGAGTTCGTGCTGTCCTTCGCGTTCGTCATGGTCTGGCTGTTGCTCGTCGATCGAAAAAACATCGCGCCGATCGCTCCGCTGATCGTCGGCGCCTGTTTGATGCTCGTCTATCTGGTGTCCATTCCGGTGACCAACGGTTCGGTCAATCCCGCCCGTTCCACCGCCCAGGCGCTGTTCGTCGGCAATTGGGCGCTGGATCAGCTCTGGGTGTTCTGGGCCGCGCCGCTGTCGGGCGGCATCGCTGCCGGCGCCCTGTTTTCGTTTCTGAATGGCAACTCCGATTCGCCCGCCGCCACGCTAGCCGACGGCCAGGGCGACGCCGCGTGAGCGCGTTCAGGTGCCAGTCATCCTGTTGGTCGTGCGTCTTCTTCAGCGCATCGCGGTGACGCGCGTGCTGCGGCACCTGCCGCTGTGGCTGCTCGCATTATTCCTGTCAGTGGCCGTGGTGACGTCCGTCGCGGAACCGTTCGGCGGCCACGCGCATCCTCCAGCCGCTCGCACGTTCCCCGCAAAATTGACCGTCGGCGTGCTCGCGGGCGGCTGGGCGCCGTTCGAGATGCTGCAAGACGGCCGGCTCACCGGGGTCAGCGGCGACTATCTGCGCGCGCTCGTGGGGCCGAACGTCATCATCGAAGCCAAGGCGTTTCCCGACATGCCGCAACTGCTTGCCGCCGCATGCGCCGGCACGGTCGACCTGTTGATGAGCGTCGCCCGCACGCCCGAGCGCGAACAGTGCCTCAATTTCACGGTGCCGTATTTCCGCTCTTCCACCTCGGCCGTCGTTCGCCGCGACGGCGACCGGTATGCGAGCCGCGGCCAACTCGCCGGAGCGCGCATCGCGATAGAGCGGGGTTTTGCGCTCGAGCGCCCGATCCGCGACAACTTTCCGCGCGCGCAGATCAGTTCGTTCGCCACCACGCGCGCGGCACTCTCAGCGGTGGTGCGCGGCGAAGCCGATGCCTATTTCGGCTTCACGCCGGTCGTGCAATATGAACTGGCCACCGAAGATTTTCGCGGTCTGCATGTCGCGTTCGACGAAGGCGGTAAAACCGCCGATCTTCGCTTTGGCGTGCCCCGCGAGCAGGCCGCACTGGGGGATCAACTCAATCGCGCGCTGGCGTCGATGAACCCGGCCGAAAGCGCGGCGATTCGCGTGCGCTGGCTGTCCGGCAACTTCAACGCGGAGCCGGCCGCGGGCGCGCGTCGTTTCGTGCTGACACCGGAAGAGAAAGCCTGGCTTCGCGCATTGCCGCCGTTGCAGATCGGCTTTGACAGCAATTGGCCGCCTTTCAGCTTCATCGACGACGCCGGCCGCCCCGCCGGTATTGCCGCCGACTATCTGGCCTATTTGAGCCGCTCGCTTGGCATCGTGTTCAACCGTGCCCGCCTGTCCGACTGGCCCGCCACCGTGGAGGCTTTCCAGCGCGGCGAGCTGGCGATTCTCTCCACGGCGTCCAGCAACGGTCCGCATCTGAATAACGCCGAACATACCCGCGTGTACGAGAGCTACCCGATGGTGATCGTCGGGCGCGCCGGCGAACCGGTCGCACGCTCGTTCGACGATTTCACGTTGCGCCGCGTCGTCATCCCGGCGCACGTTGCCGGTTCGGTTCCGCATGCGTTCGACGCCATCGCGCCGGATCACATCGTCGTCGCGCCGAGCCTCGATGATGCGCTGAAAATGGTCGCGACCGGCGAGGCGGACGTGATGGTGGGCAACGTGGCTGCCGTCGATCTCCAGCTGAAGCGCCGCTATGGCGGCACGCTCAAGATTCTCGGCACGCTCGCCGAATCCGATTCGCTCGACTTCGCGGTGCGCTCGGACCTGAGGCCGCTCGTCGGGCTGATCGACCGCGCGTTGCTGGCCATGCCGCCGGCTGACAAGCAGCGCATCCGGCAGAAGTGGGTGACCGGCGCGGTGCCGGACAGCGGGATATGGAGCGTGACCGCGGTGCGTTTGCTGCCGGTGCTGATCGGCGTCGGCGTCGTGTTGCTGGTCACGTTGCGCGCTTATTTGCTGCTGCAACGTGAGGTCAGGCTGCGCAAGACGACCGAGCGCGAACTCGCGCTGCAACTCAATTTCCAGGAAGCGATGATGAAGACGGTTCCCTATGCGCTGGTTGCCAAGGACCTGGAGGGGCGTTACATCGCAGTCAACCGCGCGTATGAGGAAGCGTCCGGCATCAGCCGCGAGGCCGTCCTCGGACGCACGACGATGGACGTGCGGACATGGGGCGAGGTGAACAGCCGCATTCTCGACGACATGACGCGCGAGGTGTTGAAGGGCGGCGGCATCGCCGAAGTGGAATTGCAGTTCGAGCGCAATGCGGGCGAGATGCGGCATGGCCTGTTCTGGAACAGTGTGTGCCACGGCAGCGACGGACAACCCGTTTGCCTCGTCGGCACCATGGTCGATATCACCAATATCCGGCGCGCCGAAATGCTCGCGCGCGAAACTGAGCGGCGCCTCTTCGACGTGACGCGCTCACTACCGGCGGTGGTGTTCCAATTGCGCCGCACCGCGAGCGGCGCGTATTCGTTTCCGTATATCGGCGGCGACACCCGGCATCTGCTGGGCGACGAAGACCAGGACGTGTCGCTGACACACCGCGCTCAGGTCGACTTCCATCGCGTGGCGGAGCAGGACCGCGCGTTCGTGCTGGCTGAACTGGAGCGCTCGGCGCAGTGCGAAACGCCGGTGCATATCGAGTTTCGCCTCAGGAGCGAGCAGCGTCTCAAGTGGGTGCGCGCCGAGCTGGTGCCGCGCCGTGAAGCGGATGGCAGCGTCGTGTGGAGCGGCTTCTGGGTGGACGTCAGCGTGGAGCGCGCCCGCTCCGAGGAACTCGCGCGAGCGCGCGATATGGCCGAAGCGGCCTCGCGTGCGAAAGACGACTTCTTCGCGATGATGAGCCATGAAATCCGCACGCCGATGAACGGCGTGCTGGGGCTCGTCGAGGTGCTGGAGCGTACGCCGCTCAATACGGATCAGGGTGAAATGCTGAGCATGATCCACGAGTCGGCCGGCGCGCTGCTGCAGATCCTTGACGACTTGCTCGACTATTCGAAGATCGAAGCGGGGCGACTGACGCTCGAAGCCGAGCCTATCGACATACGTGAACTGGTGGACAACGCGGTCGGCCTGCTCGCGGGCCGCGCCCATGAAAAAGGGCTGAAGGTGCGGGTGGATATCGCGCCGGAAGTCGCCGCCACGCTGCGCGGCGACAGCGTGCGTTTGCGGCAGATTCTGTTCAACCTGCTCGGCAATGCGATCAAGTTCACCCCGCAGGGCGAGGTCGACGTGGGCGTGTCGGTGGTCGAGCAGAAAGGCGCCGAACAGACGCTCGAAATGACCGTGGAGGACACCGGCATCGGCATCGCGCCGGAAGTGCAGGCCAGTTTGTTCGAGCCGTTCGTGCAGGCTGAATCGTCCACCACGCGACGCTTCGGCGGCACCGGCCTCGGGTTGACGATCTGCCGCAAGCTGATCGACCTGATGGGCGGCTCGCTCGCGTTGCGCAGCGAACCCGGCTGCGGCACCTGCATGATCGTGCGGCTCACCATGGCGGTCGAGGCGCAGTGCTATTCCGTCAGCGGCTTGCGCGGCAAACGCGGGATCGTCGCGACCAGCGACAAGCGGGTCGGCCGCGCGCTGATGCACTTCGGCGAAGCGCTTGGGCTGGAGTTGTGCCGGCTCGCGCCGGAGGCGGCGCAGTTGCGTGATCGCGCCGCGCTGGCCGGGGTGGATTTGCTGTTCGTGAGCGACGACGCGCAGTTGCCCGCGAGCGTCGGCCCAGGCACACGCATCATCAGCCTGACCGAGAAGCCGAAGCCGACCGGTTACCGCATTCTCGACAACAAGGTGCGCGTGAGCGTCAATCCCATTTCGTGGCGCGGGCTGGGAGCCGCGTGCGCCGCCGCGATGACGGGACTGCCGTCGACGACGCAACCTGCGGCGGGCGTGCCGCGTACGCCCGAGGGCGTCGCGACGCCGCCGGACCGCGAACGGGCCATCGCCAGCGGCCGGCTGATTCTTGTCGCTGAAGATCATCCGGTCAATCAGGAGTTGATCCGTCATCAACTGGCTTTGCTCGGCTTCGCGTGCGATGTCGCGAACGACGGCGTGGAGGCTCTCGCCGCGCTGGAGCGTACCAGCTATGGCTGTCTGATCACGGATTGCCATATGCCGAACCTGTCCGGCTACGAACTGACGCGCCGCATCCGCGAACGGGAGCAGGGCGGCGCGCAGCGTCTGCCGATTCTGGGCATCACGGCGAACACCGCGCCGGGAGATCTGCATCTATGCCGCGATGCCGGTATGGACGACAGCCTCGTGAAGCCGACCCGGCTCGCCACCTTGCGCGACTACCTGAGCCGCTGGTTCGGCACCGACAGCGCGTGGCAGGCCGCGCCCGCGGAAGCGGAGCGCGTGTCGGAGGTCGCCGGACCGGTTGTTCAGGCAGGCGAGGAGCCGTTTGTGCCGGTCGACCTGACGCATATGACGCAACTGTGGGGCAGCGAATCGACCGTCAAGGCATTGCTCGATGCGTTTGTTTCGTCCGTGCGTCAAGACGTGCAGTCGCTGTCGCCGCTGCTCGAGCGCGTCGAGGTCGTGCGCGTGCGTGAGTGGCTGCATCGCGTGGAGGGGGCGGCAGGCGTGCTGCAATATCCGCCGCTGCTCAACGCGCTCGGTGAATATCGCCGCGATATCGCGGTCAAGTCACCGGAGCGCTTGCGCAACGAAGGGCTGGCGTTGATCGGCAAATGCAACTCGATGCTGGACGGCATCGAGCAGCAGGCGGCTTTGCTCGCGTAGGGTGTTGCTGCGTGGGGAGTACGGCGGAGTACGGAGGCGCGGGCATTGCGTCGCTGCAATGGCATGAAAAAATGCAGCTGAGTGCAACTGAGTGCAGGCGGATGCAGAAAAATGCAGGCGGGCGCGCGGCAATCAGACGAAAAAAAACGCGGCCGAAGCCGCGTTAAAAGATTTGGAGACATCCCTCGATGAAGGAGTCACTTCTCGCAGGTGGAAGCATAACCGGGATGCCGCAATTGATTTACTACAAAATTTGCAAATAACTGTTCGGATAAATCGAGTAAAGCGTCGATGGGGCATGGTGGGGTAGATTGCGAATTCGACGCACAGGTGCGTGTCGCGAGTGCGGTGACGCCGTGCGTTTCTTGTCCGACGTCGCGAACGCATTCGTGCGTGACGCTCCTGACGAACAACTACGGACAACTACAAATTCAGCGCATACCGCAAGTCGACGGCGGCGCCGACGCCAACCCTGACGTCGAATCGAGCGCGCTTCCCGAGCGCGAACATGCCCGAAGGTTTTGCACTAGTATGTGGTGGCTCCGCGCGCGGCCGAACTGTCGGTGCGGCGGCGCATCAAAGTCCGGAGAAGACCATGATTACGCTGCGAAAACTAAATCTGGCTGTGGTGTTGTGGGCCTTGGCGTCGGGTGTCGCGTTCGCGGATACGGTGGCACTGAAAGCGGACCTCGAGCCGTCGAGCGAAGTGCCGCCTCGGGTGAGCCATGGGCACGGCATGCTGGATGCCACCTTCGACACGTCGACCAAATCCCTGCAATGGACCATCACCTATGAAGGCTTGAGCGGCCCGGTCACCGCCGCGCATTTCCAAGGGCCCGCGCCGGTCGGTCAGAACGCGAAGGTCCAGGTGCCGATCGACAAGGGCGCGCTCGCGAGCCCGATCAAAGGCTCGGCGGCGCTCACCGAGCAGCAGTTCACGGACCTGATGGCCGGGCAGTGGTACTTCAACGTGCATACCGCGCAGAACCCGATGGGCGAGATTCGCGGGCAGGTTTTGCCGGCGAACTAGACGGCGTGCCAGCCTGACCCGGTGGTTCGAACTTCGTTCACGATTAGAAGCCGCCGTCCACCGGGGTAGTGGCGAACGCACGTACCATGATGGGACATTATCGAAGGAGCGTGTCCCGATGAGTTGGCAAAGTGCACTCGCATGCTGGTATCTGCGCAGGCAGTTTCGACCGGAAACCCTCAAGCCTCGCATCAATGTCGAGAGAGCGCGTGCGCTGACCGCGAAGCGCGTCTGGTCGCCCCGTGTGCCGCGCGACTGGCGTCTGCGGGAATCGTATGGCGCGCACGATGCGCCACTGCGCGGCGAGTGGCTGGAGCGCGCCGATCGCGCGCCGGCTGCCGACGCGGGACCGACCGTGCTGTATTGCCACGGCGGCGGCTACTACTTCTGCTCACCGCGTACGCATCGCTCGCTCGTGTTCGCACTGGCGACGCGCGCCGATGCGCGGATCTTTTCGCTCGACTACCGTCTCGCGCCCGAGCATCGCTACCCGGCGGCGCTCGATGATGCGACCGCGGCCTATCGCCGGTTGATCGCCATCGGCATCGCGCCCGAGTCGATCGTGATCGCGGGCGACTCAGCCGGCGGCGGCCTTGCGCTCGCCACGCTGGTGGCGCTGCGCGATGCCGGCGATCCGCTGCCGGCAGGCTGCCTGCTGTTTTCACCGTGGACTGATCTGGCCGCGGCCGGCGCCAGTATCCGCAGCAACGACAGCGTCGATCCGATGTTCTGCGGCGCCTCGATCGCGCTCGCCGCGAAGATCTATCTCGGCGACTCGCCGGCCACCGATCCGCATGCTTCGCCGGTCTATGCCGATCTGCACGGCTTGCCGCCGCTGTTCATGATGGCGGGCAGCACCGAGGTGTTGCTCGACGACTCGCAGCGCGTCGCCGACAACGCGCGCGCGGCAGGCGTCGACTGCGAATTCGAAGTGTGGAAGAAGATGCCGCACGTCTGGCCGATGCTCGCACCGTTCATCCCGGAAGCGAACCGTGCGCTCGATCATGCGGCCGCTTTCGTGCAGCGAGCGACGAGCCGTGCCGCGCATGACGCGCAAGCGGCCGCTCAACCGTCGAGCGCGATGTCGAGAGTCTGATACACGGCCTCGATCGTTTCGTGGCCGTACTGCCGTTCCAGCCGCCGCACAGTGAAGTGGCCATGGGCGACCTGCTGGAAGTGGTCGATGAAGACCGTATTGACCATCGCGCCGAGCACCGCGCCGATCGCCGGAATCGATTTGGCGGCGATCTGTTCGCTCACCTGCACCGAAAAGCGCGCGGCGATCGCGTTGAGCAGCCGCAGCAAGGCCGCCGAGCCATGCGAGCTGAAGCCCTTGGTCGTGATCTCGGACGACGCTTTCGATACCGCCTGTGCGAGCGCGCCGCGCATGAAGAAGTAGCCGAGCTCGGCGTCGTCGTCTTCGCTCGACGTGCCGCCCATCCCGAGCACCGTCAGACATTGCAGCTGCGTCTCGATCGACGACAGGTCCTCGCCCTCGCTGCGCGCGATGTCGCAGATCGAGCGGAACATCAGCGTGGTCGTGACCGGCAACTCGACCGGCAGCGCGATCAGTCCGAAGGCGCCGCCGGCCGCGCCGGTGGTCGCCACCGCGAACTTGTGCAGCAGGTTGCTCGGTTTGTCGGGCGCGATCAACGACGTGGCATCGCGCCGGCCCAGCGTGCGCAGCGCGATCGACAGGCACTTGCGTAACGCGAGCTCGGTCGCGTCCGTGACCTTGACGTTGGCGAACGCCGGAATCCGCGCCAACAGCTTTTCGATCGGCGCGCCGACGACGCTCGCCAGCTTCATCGCCAGCGCGGGGCTTTCGAGTTGATGTTTCGCGCGCCGCAGCGCGTTCAGATCCTGCTCCGATAACGATGGTGCTGCGAGCGAACTCGGCTGCATGGGCCTCCCTGGCGTCATGTTGTGTGCATTCTTCGGTCGATTGCCGGCGCCGTGAAACGCGGCGGCGCGTCCCGCTTAGAGCGACGCAGCGTGGTATGATTCCCGATCTTTTGACGAGTCAACTGTTGCTCCATCAAAAATGGCTGTCCATACCGCGGCCCACCACTCGAGTGGGCAAGTTTTACCCTTCCGTGAATCCTTGCTGGCAATGCTCGGCATTTCGTTCGTCACGATGCTGGTCGCGCTCGACCAGACCGTGGTCGGCACCGCGCTGCCCACCATCGTGTCCGAACTGAGGGGCTTCGAGCTTTACGCGTGGGTCGCCACGTCGTATCTGCTGACCTCGGTGATTACTGTGCCGATTTTCGGCCGCCTCGGCGATTACTACGGGCGCAAGCCCTTTGTGATCGCGTCGATCGTCGTGTTCACTGCAGCGTCGGTGCTGTGCGGCGCGGCCGACAACATGTTGTTTCTCGTGCTTGCGCGCGGCTTGCAGGGCATCGGCGGCGGGATGCTGGTCGGCACCGCGTTCGCCTGCATTCCCGATCTGTTCCCCGATTCGGTCGTGCGTCTGCGCTGGCAGGTGCTGATGAGTTCGGCGTTCGGCATTGCGAACGCGGTGGGGCCGTCGCTCGGCGGCTTTCTCACGCAGTACTACGGCTGGCGCTCGGTCTTCTATGTGAATCTGCCGGTCGGACTGTTGTCACTGTTTTTCGTCTGGCGCTTCCTGCCGCATCTGCGGCACGTCGAGCATGAGGGCAAGATGCGGCTCGACTGGCCCGGCGCGCTGCTGATCGCGGTGGCGCTCGGCTCGCTGCAGTTGTTCGTTGAGTTGCTGCCGAAGCATGGCGTGACCCTGAGCGCGTTCGCGCTGCTCGCGCTGAGCGTCGCGTCCGCTTACGCGCTGTGGCAGTGGGAAAAGCGCTGCCCGACGGCGATCCTGCCGGTGGACATGTTTCGCAACCGGAGTCTCGCCGCGCTCTTCACACTCGCCGTGCTGGGCGGCTTCACGATGTTCTCGATGCTGTTTTACGCGCCGCTGCTGTTCCAGGGCGGCTTCGGGATGTCGCCGAAAGAGGCGGGGCTCGTCATCACGCCGCTGGTCGTGTTCATCACGATCGGCAGCATCGCCAACGGCCGCATCGTTTCGCGCGTGAGCAATCCGAATCTGATGCTGTACATCGGCTTTTCGCTGGTGGCGTTGTCGTGCCTCGGCATTGTCGCCGCGACGCGTTCGATGCAGCAATGGGTGCTGATGTCGTTCATGGTGGTCGGCGGGCTGGGGCTCGGTTTCGTGATGCCGAACCTGACGATCTTCGCGCAGCAGACGGCCGGCCGCGAACACCTCGGCATCGCGACGGCGCTGCTGCAGTCACTGCGGATGATCGGCGGCATGATCGGCACCGCGCTGACCGGCACGCTGGTTAGCCACCTGTACGCGAGCGGCGTGCGCAGCGCGCTCGACAATGCCAACGCGTCGCATTGGTTCACCGATCTCGGCGATCCACAAATCCTGATCAATCGGGACGCACAGACCACCCTGGTCGACCAGTTGACCCATGCGGGCCACAACGGTGCGATGCTGCTCGAAAGCGCGCGCGAGGCGCTGGTCGGGGCGATTCATCTGGGTCTTGCGATGGCGGCGATCATCGCCGTGGTGTCCGTGTGGCAAAGCCGCCGCGTGCCGCCGATCAAGCTCCAGCGCAAGCTCGAGCCCGTGATTCACGCGGACTGATTATTTAGACTCACCGTTTGACTGAACAGATCATGGAAGAACAGGACCGCGTCGCCGTCATGCAGCAATTTGGCCGCACTTATCGGGCGTTCATGTCGGCATTCGAGGCGCACGTCGGCCATCCGTTGCCGCGCTGGCGCATTCTGCTCGCGTTGCACGAGCAGGCGGGCGAGTCGTCGCAGAAGCGCCTGGTCGAGCGCCTGCGGGTCGATCCGGGCGCGCTCACGCGGCAGTTGAAAACGCTGGAAGGATTGGGCTGGATTGCGCGCAGCATGGATACGCGCGATAACCGCGTGACCAATGTGCGTTTGACGCAAGCGGGGCAGTCGGCGACTGAAGCGAGCTTGCCGCGTCGCAACGCGTTTCTGCACGACACGATGGCCGCGTTGCCGGATGACGTGTTGGGCGCGCTGTCGGGTGCTCTGAAGATGCTCGAAGTGAGGATCGGCGAAGTGGCGGCCAGCGCGAGCGCCGCTGGCGCGGAAGTTGGGCCGCGGGCTGAAACGGCGGATAGCGGGGCGGCGCGCCAGTCCTGATTCGCGGCGCTCTCCAGCGCGTTGAGCGTCGGCCCGCTGACTCGCTGACCGCGCCGAAGAACACCCGCCCCACTCAGCCAGCATCACCGCAAACGGCGCGCCGCATTGCCGCAAAGCGCGCCGTTCGCGGCAAGATCAAAAGAACGTTTCGATCACATCCGTGACGCGATACGCCGGATCGACCACCAGCACCTGACGCCACTTGTCGAACGTCAGACACGGGTGCGAGATGTCGAACGCGATCATGTCGCCCACTTTCAGATCGGCGCCTGCGGGAATCCGCAGATACGCGTGCTGATCCATCAAGCCGAAAACCTCCCAGCCTTCGCTCGCCGCGATATCGCGTGGCGCTTCGCTGCCCGGACGATAGTGACGCGCCGGTTCCGGCATGCCCGCATCGAAGGCGGAGTCGCGCTTGCCGAGCCCGATGATCGCGCGATCCGGCTCGGGAATCGACTGCACGTAGGCCCACAAATGCAGCGCCGGGAGCAGGCCTTCGCCCATTTTCTTCGCGACCGGATTGCGCGCGAAGATGTCCGTCTGCGCCTTGCGATAGATGCCGACGTCGTGCGTCAGATAGCAGCCGGGACGCAGCACGACTTCGACCTTGCCGGTCTCCGACGCCTTCACGAATTCTTCCGCGACCACGTCGTACCAGGCCGAACCCGCGCCCGACAGCACCGCCGGCGTACGTGCGAAACGCCCCTCTTCGACGAGCGCGCGCGTAACCGCAACCGCGTTTTGCAGGAACTCGCGCACTTCGTGTTCTTCCTTCAGCACGCCCTCGTACAACTCGACACCGGCGAGCTTCAGCATGTCCGGATAGCGTGCGATCGCATCGAGCACCGCGCTGCGCTGCGCGGCGTCGCGCACGCCCGTGCGGCCACCCGGCACGCCGAGTTCGAGCAGCACTTGCAGGGGCTTCTTCACCGAGGTGAAGAACTCTCCGAGCTGCTCGACGCCTTCGACCGAATCGACGAGACAGAAGAATTCGAAGTCCGGGTCGCTCAGCAACTCGGCGATCATCATCATGTTGCGGCGGCCGACCAGCTGGTTGGCCATCAGGATTCGCGAGACGCCGCCGTGATACGCCGCGCGCACCTGATGCGCGGTGGCGAGCGTGATGCCCCACGCGCCGGTTTCGAGCTGACGGCGAAACAGTTGCGGCGCCATGGTGGTCTTGCCGTGCGGCGCGAGCTTGACGCCGTATTGCGCGACGAACGCCTGCATCCACTTCAGGTTGTGCTCCACACGGTCCGCGTACAGCACGGCGGCCGGCAGGCTCACGTCCTCGTTGAGCAGGTTCCATTCGAGGCGCGCGGCGTCCTTGAGCTGGATGCTGGCGCCCGGAACCATGCCCAAGCCCTTGCTATAAGGATCAATCGTCGCGCCTTGATAGTTTGTAACTTTCATGTCTCCTTGCTCCATCGTCCAGTTAAATTGAATCAAATTTGACTTTACCATGTTACCGAAAGTACGATGGCCGGAGAAATGTTATTTAGTACCACGGCTTTCCGGAGGCTTGTTGTAAGCCTTCGCGGTGAGCCTTCGCGCGACCGCCCACAGTCTGCCATGAACTCAACCGCCGAACCGCTGGCTTTCGACATCGTCGCGCGCATCGCCGAATGCGCGCCGGAACTGCGCTCGGCCGAACGCAAGGTCGCCGCGCTGATCCTCGACGATCTGACGGGCGCATCGCGCGCCAGCATCGGCGCGCTCGCGCAGCAGGCCGAGGTGAGTGTCGCAACCGTGACGCGCTTTGCCAAGGCGGTGGGCTGCCGCGATGTGCGCGAGCTGAAGCTGCGGCTCGCGCAGGCGGCCGCGGTCGGTCAGCGCTTCCTGCAGCCGGGCCAGTCCAGCGACGCGCCCGAGCCGATCGCGACCCGCGTGTTCGACGAACTGCAAACCGCGCTGGCCCATAACCATCAGTTGCTGCGCCAGGCGCCGCTCGGCGCAGCGGCGGCCGCATTGCGCGCGGCGCGGATGATCTACGTGTTCGGCATGGGCGGCGGCTCGACCGCGCTCGCCGACGAGATGCGCTTTCGGCTCGTGCGCCTCGGCAGGCCGGTCGCCACCTATCAGGACGGCCTGTTGCAGCGTATGGTGGCGAGCACGGTATCGCGCGAGTGCGTGGTGATCGCGTTGTCGACCACCGGGCGCGTGCCCGAGATGGTCGAGAACTGCAAGATCGCGCGCAGCTACGGTGCGACGGTGATCGCGCTGACCGCGCCGGCGTCGCCATTGGCGAGGCTCGCCGACTGGGTGATCCCGATCGTCGCGTTCGAGACCGATTTCATTTACAAGCCGTCGTCGTCGCGCTACGCGATGATGATGGCGCTCGATGTGCTCGTCACCGAGCTTGCCGTCAGTCAGGGTGACGAGAGCCGCGAATTGCTGCGCCGCATGAAGCACGCACTCGACACGCACCGCGGCGGCGGCGATCGACAACCGTTAGGAGACTGATCCATGCACTCGCATCCCGAAGCCGCCGATACGCTGATCGTCGGCGTGCAACTGTATGACGGCACGGGCGCGCCGCCTGTCGAGCGCGACGTCGCGATCCGCGACGGGCGCATCGTCGCGATCGGCAATCTGTCGAACTGGCTCGCCGAAGAGGTGATCGAGGCCGAGGGCCGCGCGTTGGCGCCGGGCTTCATCGACGTCCACACGCACGACGACACGCACGTGATCCGCTCGCCGCAAATGCTGCCGAAGATCACCCAAGGCGTGACGACGGTGATCGTCGGCAATTGCGGCATCAGCGCGGCACCGGTTGCGCTGAAGGGCGACCCGCCCGATCCGATGAACCTGCTCGGCGAGCGCGACGCGTTCCAGTACCCGACCTTTGCCGAGTACGTGCAAGCGGTGAACGCCGCGCGTCCGGCGGTGAACGTCGGCGCGTTGATCGGACATACGGCGTTGCGCAGCAATCAGATGGACCGGCTCGATCGCGCGGCGACTCCGCAGGAAATCGAAGGCATGCGCGCGCAGCTCGAAGAGGCGTTGGCCAACGGCGCGCTGGGTCTGAGTTCGGGACTCGCGTACGGTTCGGCGTTCGCCGCGCCGACCGAGGAAGTGATGGCTTTGGCTGAGCCCCTCGCCGCGGCCGGTGCGTTGTACACGACGCACATGCGCACCGAATTCGACGCGATTCTTGACGCGATGGACGAAGCGTACCGCGTCGGCCGTCACGCGCATGTGCCGGTGGTGATCTCGCATTTGAAGTGCGCGGGACCGTCGAACTGGGGGCGCAGTGAAGAGGTGCTGAACTCGCTCGAAGGCGCGCGGCGGATGCAGCCGATCGGTTGCGATTGCTATCCGTACAACCGCAGTTCGTCGACGCTCGACCTGAAGCAGGTGACGGGCGACATCGACATCACGATCACGTGGTCCGAGCCGCATCCGGAGATGGCGGGCAAGTTGGTGAAGGAGATTGCCGCGCAGTGGGGCGTCTCGCAGCAGGAAGCGGGCAAGCGTTTGCAACCGGCGGGCGCGGTGTATCACAACATGTCAGAAGAGGACGTGCGGCGCATCCTCTCGCATCCCGCGACGATGGTCGGCTCGGACGGCCTGCCGAACGACCCGCTGCCGCATCCGCGCTTGTGGGGCGCGTTTCCGCGCGTGCTCGGCCATTACGCGCGCGACGCCGGTCTGTTGCCGCTCGAAGAGGCGGTGCGCAAGATGACCAGTCTGTCGGCGCGGCGCTTCGGCTTGGCGAAGCGTGGCGAAGTGCACATCGGCTATCACGCCGACCTGGTGCTGTTCAGCCCGGACAAAGTGCGCGACGCGGCGACGTTCGAGAAGCCGCAGCAAGCGGCGGACGGCATCGACGCGGTCTGGGTGAACGGCGTGTTGTCATACCGTGATGGCGCGGTGACAGGCGAGCGCGCCGGTCACTTCGTGGCGCGCGGCGCGGCGTCGAAGGGCGATGCGCACGGCGCGTTCTGAAATTTTTTGATCGATTGATTGCGGCGCGCGCGGCGATTGTGCGGAACGCGCGCCGGACTTTTTAAGGAGTGTGATGATGAAGCGATATGGCGTTGAAGGCGGAAAGGGAACGGGCGGTCAGCATATGCCGTTTGCACGCGCGGTCGAAGCGGACGGCTGGCTGTTCGTGTCCGGTCAGACACCGATGGAAAACGGCGAAGTGATCAATGGCGGCATCGTCGAGCAATCGCACAAGGCGATTCAGAACGTGTTCGCCATTCTGAAGGAAGCCGGGTATGGCGCGGAGCATGTGGTCCGCTGCGGCGTGTGGCTCGACGATCCGCGTGACTTCGCGTCGTTCAACAAGGTGTTCCGCGAGTACTTCGGCGACAATCCGCCGGCGCGGGCCTGCGTGGTGTCGTCGATGGTGATCGACTGCCGGGTCGAAGTGGACTGCGTCGCTTATAAAAAGCCGGCGGCTTAAAGCGTTGGGTTCGCTGAGGGCGCCGCATCGCTTGCCCTTAGCGGCAACCCGCCGCTCGCTTATTACTGCCGGGCCAGACGCATGTTGTCCGGCATCGGCAAATTGTAGTTCGTGCGGAACGGATTGATATCCAGCCCGCCGCGCCGCGTATAGCGCGCATACACCGCGAGCTTGACCGGCTTGCAGGCCTGCAGCACATCGATAAAAATCCGCTCGACACACTGCTCATGAAAGCCGGTGTGATTGCGGTACGAGATGATGTAGCGCAGCAAGCCCGCGTGATCGATCTGCGGGCCGACGTAGTGAATCTGCACGCTGCCCCAATCGGGCTGCCCGGTCACAGGACAGTTCGACTTCAGCAGGTTGGAGAACAAGGTTTCTTCGACCGGGGCTTCGTCGAGTGCCGCGCTCAGCAGCGAAGCGTCCGGCTGATAGACGTCGGTGTCCAGATCCAGTCGATCCAGCGACAAACCTTCGAACTCTTCCATCCGTAGCTTGCCGAACTCGTGCGGACCCGCCAGATGAACCGACACGGTCGCGCCACAAGCCGCGGACACATCGCGCTTGATCGTGTCGCGCACGAGCTCGAACGACTCGAACGCCGTCTGTGCGAACGAGCCCAGATAGAGCTTGAACGACTTCGATTCGACAATGTTCGGCGATTCGGCCGGCACGAAGAACGTTGCCACCGCAATCTGCGGCTTGCCGCGCGCATTCAGCCAGGACAGCTCGTAAGCATTCCAGATGTCCGTGCCGAAGAACGGCAACTGCGCGCCGATTCCGATCGCCTCGCGCGCATTTCTGCGCGCAATCGGGAAAAGGAGCGAAGCGTCATATTTTTCGGTGTAAGCGGAGGCTTTGCCCAGCGGTGATTGTTCGGGTGTCATGATGCGTTCACGATGCCACTCAGCACGTGCCCGGTCGCCGTCACGACGCGGGCCGATTCGCAGTGGCCAATTTGGTCGTCGAAGAAAAAGTCCGGCTCGAACTCGCGCAGGAATGCGCTCTTGTCGAGGCCGCCGAGGAACATCGCTTCGTCGATTTCGATGTTCCACGCCATCAGGGTGCGGATCGCGCGCTCATGCGCGGGTGCCGAGCGCGCCGTCACCAATGCCGTACGAATATGCATCGGCGCGGCTTGGTCCGCGAGTTTTTGCAGCCGGTGCAGTGCTTCGAGCAACGGCTTTAACGGACCGTCCGCGAGCGGCAAGTCCTTGTTGTGAATCTCGTGGCCGACGAAGGCACGCAGGCCATCCTTCTGGAACACGCGCTCGGCTTCGTCGGAAAACAGCACGGCGTCGCCGTCGAACGCAATACGGATTTCGTCCGGATACGTGCTCGCCATTTTCGCCGATTCGGGCAACACGCGCGCGGCGGGGAATCCGGCGGCCAGCGCGTCGCGCACGTCCTGCTGATTCGCGGACAGAAACAGCGACGCGTTCAACGGCTTCAGATAGCCGAACGGCGCGCGGCCACGGGTGAAGACGCCGCGCTCGATCGTGAGTCCGTATTCGCGGCACGAATGAAACGCGCGCAGTCCGCTGATCGGATCGCTGCGCGAGAGGATCACCACTTCGACGCGATGGTCGCCCGCGTTCAATGCCAGTAGCTTGCGGATCAGCGGAAACGCGACGCCCGGTTTGGCGGGCACGGTCAGCCGGTCGCGCTGCAACGCTTCATAGGCGTGAAGGTTGCCTTCCTCGTACACGCGGTTCTCTTCCTCGAAGTCGAACAGCGCGCGCGACGAGATTGCCACTACCAGTTTGTCGACAAGCGAAAGAGCCATCTGCGCGTTTCAATCCTAAAAGGTCAGGCAAGAAACAGCCGATACACCGGGTTTTGGGTCTCTTCCCAGTTCGGATAGCCGAGGGTCGCGAGAAAACGCTCGAACGCCTCGGTCTCGCTCGCGGGCACCTGGATGCCGACCAGGATCGAGCTGTAGTCCGCGCCCTGGTTGCGGTAGTGGAACAGGCTGATGTTCCAGTTCGGC
>NZ_CADIKK010000024.1 GCF_902859915.1 Paraburkholderia ultramafica | reverse complement strand
CCTGGGTCGACGATGCGCGCAGGCAGTTCAAGGTGCAGATCGCCGAGGCGCATGTCACCGCGCTCAAGGACGACGGCCAGGTGGATCTGACGGCGTCGCTGCAGCCGGCGATCGCGAAATGAGCGCGTCGTCACGGGGTTGCTCCTTGGTTGCAGTCTTGCGATTTAACTCTGCCTTACCGGGGTTTTACTTGGTATAGGTGCCGATGTTGTCCTTGTTCACGACCGTGACGCCGGTATCGATATCCTTGGGCTGCATTTCCTTGCCCTGGATCTGCGAGATCAGATGGTCGACGGCAAGCGAACCCATTGTCACCGGACGCTGAACCATAATTCCCTGAATCGAGCCGTCCTTGAGCGCCTTCAGCGTGTCAGGCAGGTCGTCGAACGCAAGCACTTGAAGATTGCCCTTCATCGCGCCGAACTCCTTGGTCGCGAGCACCTTGGCCACCGCCGGGCCGCCCACCTGGCTCACCCCGAAAATGCCTTTCAATTGCGGATGCGCGCGCAGCGTCGTTTCGACAACGGACACGCCACGGGCGAGATCATCGTCGGTGCCCTGTACTTCGACGATCTTGATGCGTGGGTACTTGTCGAGACCCGTCTTGATCCCGGCGATCCGTGGAGGACCTCGTCGCGCACGGCTACGAAGTGCTCAACATCGACCGCGTGCCGATGGCAAAGGGCACCGCGCGCACGCTGCTCACCGACCTGACGGACGCGGGCCAGGTCTTCAACGCGCTGGCATCGACGACGAGCCCACGCGAATTCGATGAAGACCTCGAACCCCACCCTGTCGACGCGATCGTGCATTTCGCGGCGATCCCGCGGATTCTCGTGACCACCGACAACGAAGTATTCCGCATCAACGTAATGGCGACCTACAACGTGCTCGATGCGGCTTCGAAGCTCGGCATCAAGAAGGTCATCGTGGCGTCCAGCGAGACCACTTATGGGGTCGTGTTCGCGCATCGACACCGGAACCCGGAATACTTCCCGCTCGACGAGGCATACCCGGTCGACCCGATGGACAGCTACGCGATGTCCAAGGTTATCAACGAAGTGACGGCAAAGGCATTTCATGCTCGCACCGGCGCGGACATCTATTGCTTCCGGATCGGCAACGTGCTCGATCCGGTCGACTATCAAAAATTCCCGACGTGGCTCAAGGACCCGGGCCTGCGCAAGCGCATCGCGTGGAGCTATATCGACGGACGCGATCTGGCAACCGCCTGTCGCCTCGGCATCGAAAAGGATGGCCTCGGCTTCGAAGTGATGAACGTCGCCGCCGACGATGTGTCGTCCGATCTGCCAACGGCCGAATTGCTGAAGCGTTTCTACCCGGAAGTGCCAGTCAGGAAGCAGCTTGGCGAGTTCGAAACGCTCCTGAGCAATGAGAAGCTGAAGCGACTGCTCGGCTGGAAGCAGCAATATCGCTGGCGCGACCAGGTGCAGAAGTAGCGGGTAGCAGGTAGCGGCTGTGTCTACGACGCGCGCTTGGTGCGGGCGCCCATGCCGAGTTTGATCCATCCAGGTGCGTGGTCGCTGGCATGCGGCTGGCCATGCACCCGGTGGTCAACGCCCGCGTCGCGCAGGCGCGGCGCACGTGAGAACCGGGATTGCTGTTCAGGCCCGTTGCATACTGAATTCGGTTAGTGCGTTTGCCAGAATGTCCACGGCCTGCTCTGTAACGGCGTTGTATAGAGACGCACGCAACCCGCCAATTGAACGGTGCCCCTCTAGTCCAACGATACCCTGTTCACGAGCCGCCTCGATAAACGCATCGCCGAGCCGCGAATCACCGAACTTAAAAGCGACGTTCATTTGTGAGCGCCAGCGACGGTCCGCGTGAATGGTCACGACCCCCTCCAAAGCGTCCAGCGTGTCATACAGCCGTCGCGCCTTTCTCTCATTGATGCTTTGCATCGCGTGCAGACCGCCAACATTGAAGCGCAGCCAACGCGTAATCAACGTCAACACATAGATCGCGAATACAGGCGGCGTGTTGTAGTTGGAACCGTGCGAGACGTGGGTGCGAAAATCGAGGATCGTCGGCAAGCCGTCGGGGATCCGTTCAAGCAGCGAACGCTTGATTACTGTTACCGTTACCCCAGCCGGACCCAGGTTTTTCTGCGCGTGAGCATAAATCATCGCGTATGCGTCTGGCCGAATAGGCTTCGACAGAAAATCGGACGACATGTCCGCAATCAGCGGTACCTGCGTCGCCTCTTCGCAAGCCGGAAATTGCAAGCCTTCCACGGTCTCGTTCGACACATAGTGCAGATAGGCGGCGTCGCCGGAAATGTCCAGTTTATCGAGGGCGGGCAACTGCCGGTAGCCCGTCGTGTGGCCGTCCCACGCAACTTTCCTCTCCGTCACCTTGGCCGCTTCGGAGGTCGCCCGACCGCTCCAGTAGCCGGACGTCACATATTCGGGCGGGGCGAATCCTTGCGCGGCAAAATTCATCGGGATCGTCGCGAACTGCAGACTGCTGCCCCCTTGCTGAAAGGTAATGGCGTAGTCGTCGGATATACCGAGCAGAGCGCGCAGATTCCGGTCCGCTTCGTCCAGTATGGAGCGAAACCAGTCCGAGCGATGGCTCATGCCGAGTACGGAGATGCCGGTTTCCGGCAACGCGGTAATCGCGATGCGCGTCTGCTCCAGCACCGTTTCAGGGAGCGCTCCGGGACCACCGGAAAAATTCAATGCGTTGGACTTCACTATGCCTCCGAGGCCAGTCGTTGGATTTTGTTTGCGTTCGCGGCCGCGCGGCGCAGCATGTCATGAAAGGCGTCAGCAACCCGGCGAATTTGCGGAGCCTTATAAGGAAAGATGCTCTGGTCGTCCATGTCATGCACAACCATGCCCGTCGCGATCTCGAATATGAGCAGCCGGCCGTCGCTCGTTTCAGCACAATCGAATCCGACGTAATCGAGGCCGGTCAATTCCGCGACGTGGCGAAACGCCTCGCGGTGACGCACAGCAAAATCGGTGTCAAAGCTCGCCATCAGTTGCGCTTCTTCCTCTCGCCGGTCAGGATGCGTCGTCATTTCCACGTAAGGGTAGTGAACCATCCATTCCTTCGAGATGCCCATATGGCATACGAATGGCGTTCCCTCGATCATCACGATCCGGTATTTGCGAAACAGACCGTCGGCGCTGCTGTAGTCGATAAAAGGCGCCATGTAGTATTCCATGGCGTCAGACTCAGCCAGGTAGCGCGCGAGTTCCTGAGCGTCAGACGCTTTTGCCAGACCTTGTCCGGCGTGCGATCCTGTCGGCCGTATGATGACTGGATAGTTTGCGCCGACTACCTCGGACAACTGCAGCGCTCCCGAAGCCACTTCGTTGACCCGCTCACGGGACAGGCGCACCGTGTGGGCCATACAGATACCGGGGGCAGCGCCCAACAGAGCATAGGCGGTGTCACGCATTGTCTTCGTAACGTGTTCGGACCGGTTTAGTACGCGGCAACCCGTCCCGCTGGTCAGCGACGCGATCCGGGTAAGAACGTCCGCGGTTTCATCCGACGCGCAGGCCGCAACGAAGATAACGTCGTGCTCGGGCAACTCGGCATCCCCCAGCGGCCGCGCGTCGACATACAGGACCTCTATCTGCAGGTCGGCGTCCTCAAGCAGGCACTCAAAAGGCGTATTGGCCATCAGATCGCCCGGAGCCTTGAGCGCCAGCACCTTCAAAGGAGCCTGGATCGTCTGGGCGCTCTTTAACCGGTAATGTCTGGTCATTTGAAGCGCCTGCTGCTGGACGGCGAGAGCGGCCGCCTTCTGGTATTTCATTTGCAACACGAGCGACAAATCGAGCAGAGCGTACGGGTCGTCATGGTGCTTTACATGCTCGAGCAGGCTTGCCCCCAGCGGCGTCAGATCGCTCCCGGCCGTTGCCGCCCGCAGCAAGGTAGCCAGTCCCAGTGGCTGATGCATTGATGGAGGGCCGGCATCACCCGTTAATTCAGTTCGAACAGTATTCATGAATGGCGCGTTTCGGTGGAGCTATACCCGGGGGCGAAAGAATGCGCTCGCCGGCATTACTTCTTGCGTGAAGTGCACTCAGGTCATTGACGGTGGGTGTCAGTCGGAATGCGGGTGCACGCCGGCATGTCGCCGATGTAGCCGATTTCTTCGTCGAACCATCGTTGTGGCATCGACCCGGCTGTGGTTGCTTCACATCCCGCAGGCATCGCGACAGCACTCGACGCTATGAGGGACAACCTGGACGAGCTCGCGCGTTGCTTTGCAATTGGCATGTATCTCTTCCTTCGATAGAAATTGACAGGATTTTGTAACCCACAACGTGTCCGACCTACTGCATTAACCAGAACGTGCAGCCCATGATACGAGCCGGGGGCTGAACCAAACGAGGGAAAAGAGGGGCGATTGACCACCTATTCAGAGGACGTTGAGGCGACGACTGGTCAACCCTTCCACAACAACGCTGTCAAGTGCGGTCGTGATCGGACGGTTACGAAAAGCATCCGCCTGGCGACGCGGAAATTCTTCGCTGGCGACCGCGTCGCTCAAGGCCCCGAACCGCTTCGGAAGCTTTTCCCGTCACTGATTTCAGTTGCTTCTTCGAACGCAGAGGCTCGAAGAATTCAAACAGATAACCGGGCGTGCCGCGTGCGCCACGAATGCCGAGCTTGTGAGCTTCGAGGCCATCAGCGCAACGGAAACCCTTTCACGAATGAGTCGCGCAGATGCGCTACGAAGAGGCCAATGGCTCGCGGAACCTGCGAAGCATAAGGTCTCACCACGAAAAGCTGGTCAGCGAACGCGCCAGTGGGCCGCCAGTCTTCAAGCAATACCTCTAGCCGTCCGTCCAACACCGCTGCCTGTGCGGTGAAATCAGGAAGCAGCGCAATTCCAAGTCCGTCCAGCGCAGCGTCGCGAAGCGACTCGCTGTTGTTCGCCGCAAAGGGGCCGTCCACGGTAACTACCTGGGTCGGCTCGGGCACCCGCTTTTCAGCGTTCGACCGGAAGGTCCATTCAGCTGCGCCACGCGCCCGGGGATAAAACAGACAGTCGTGGCGCGTCAGGTCGGACGGCTGCCCGGGGCGCCCGCGCTCCTCCAGATATCGTCGGGTCGCGACAATCACCGACCTCGTGTCGCACAGCTTCACTGCGACGTGTGTCTCTGGCACTTGCGCGCTGTGCCGGATTGCCAGGTCAAATCCCTCAGTTGAGATTGCGCTTAACCGGTCTGAGACCTCGAGTTCGACTTTGACCTCTCGATTCGCTCGCAAGAACTGATGCATCCTGGGCACCAGTTGCTGACGGGCAAATGCGACAGGCGCCGTGACCCTCACCAGTCCGCGCGCTACGCCGGCCATTTCACGGACGTTCAGGAAGCTGGAAGCAATCTCCTCGAACTGCGCGCGTGTGCTTTCTACCAACCTCTCCCCCGCGTCGGTGAACCGCACGCTGCGTGTCGTCCGCTGCACAAGTGCGATGCCGGCGGTTCGTTCCAACTCGGTAATCTTCTGGCTCATGGCGGCCTTGCTGACATTCAACCGGGCCGCAGCCTTCGTGTACGAACCCTGTTCTGCCAACACGATAAGCCAGTGCAGATGAACCCACAGGCCTTCCACGCTCTGAATATCCGACATTCGATTGTTCACCCAAAAAAACAATAAGTTTCGTTTCGATCGCTTTCCGAGCCCATTTCTCGCCCCTAAACTGCGAACACTAAACAATCAAGTCGGAGAGTATCAAATGCAGACTTACCAGGATACGGCAGACGTTGTGCATTTCATTGGGGGCGCCGATGCGCGCGGTGTCAGCACGCGCACGCAGCCAGTCTTCAACCCCGCGACGGGCAAGTCGCAGCGCCAACTCCTGCTTGGCGAGACTGCCGACGTCGACACCGCGGTCGCGGCCGCGAAGGCTGCTTTTCCGAAGTGGGCCAACATTCCGCCTATCCGTCGTGCTCGCGTCATGCTCAGATTCCTCGAGTTGATGAACCGTCACAAAAACGAGCTCGCAGCTATCATCACGGCTGAACACGGCAAAGTGTTCTCCGATGCGCTAGGCGAAGTCGCCCGCGGCATCGATATCATCGAATTCGCTTGCGGCATCCCTCAGCTCCTCAAGGGCGACTACACCGAGCAGGTGTCGACCGGCATGGACAACTGGACGGTTCGCCAACCCCTCGGCGTCGTCGCGGGTATCACGCCGTTCAACTTTCCCTGCATGGTCCCGTGCTGGATGTATCCGGTGGCAATCGCCGCTGGCAACACCTTCATCCTGAAGCCGAGCGAGCGCGACCCCTCCGCTGCAATCTTCATGGCTCGTCTGCTGAAAGAAGCTGGTCTGCCCGACGGTGTTTTTAACGTTGTACAGGGTGACAAGACAGTGGTCGATGCGTTGCTTCACCATCCGGACGTCTGCGCAGTGAGCTTTGTCGGCTCTACGCCGATTGCAAACTACATTTACGAAACTGGCGCGAAGCACGGCAAGCGCGTTCAGGCCTTGGGGGGTGCCAAGAACCACATGGTAGTCATGCCCGATGCGGACCTGGAGCAGGCTGTCGACGCCTTGATTGGCGCGGGGTATGGCTCGGCCGGTGAGCGATGCATGGCAATCTCTGTCGCGGTCCTGGTCGGCGACATCGCAGACAAAATCATTCCGCGACTTGCAGAACGTGCTCGCAGCCTCGTGGTTAAAGACGGCATGGAGCCCGACGCGGAAATGGGCCCCATCGTCACGAGGCAAGCATTGGAGCGCATCGAAAACTACATCGGGGTCGGTGTCGAGGAAGGTGCCCAGCTCGTAGTCGACGGCCGCGGGCTGAAGGTAACGGGACGTGAAGAAGGCTTCTTTACGGGTGGCACGCTGTTCGACCACGTAACGCCCGAAATGCGAATCTACAAAGAAGAAATCTTTGGACCGGTCCTCGCATGCGTACGTGTCAAGAATTTCGCCGAAGCGGTTGAACTCGTCAACAACCACGAATTTGGTAACGGTGTCGCGTGCTACACACGTGACGGGAATGTTGCTCGCGAGTTCGGCCGCCAGATTCAGGTGGGCATGGTCGGCATCAACGTGCCCATTCCGGTTCCGATGGCATGGCACGGATTTGGCGGCTGGAAGCGCAGCCTGTTCGGCGACACGCATGCATACGGCGAGGAAGGCGTACGGTTTTACACAAAGCAGAAGTCGATCATGCAGCGCTGGCCTGAAAGCATCGACAAGGGTGCCGAATTCGCGATGCCTGTTTCGAAGTAGTTGGGAGCACAGGCGTGCCGTTCCTTCCAGCACGGCACGCGCGTCAACCGTATCATACGTTTTTCCCCTGAAAAGTAATCCCATAACTGACATGCCGTTCGCAATAGTTACCCTGATTGGCGCACAACTAATTGGAGAGGTGCTCCGCCGACTTCTCCACCTGCCGCTGCCCGGACCGGTCGTTGGCATGTTCGTTCTGGCTCTCGCGCTCATCGGGCCAGCCAGGAGTTGGCTCGCGCATACCCCGACAGGCCCGTCAATGTTAGAGAAGAGCGCCTCGACGCTGATTTCGAACATGGGGTTGCTCTTTGTGCCTGCTGGCGTTGGAATCATTGCGGAGCTGAGCGTGCTGCGGCGCGCGTGGCTGCCAATCGTCGCTGGCGTCTTTGTTTCAACGATTCTCGGTCTCATCGTGACCGGCGTGGTCATGCATCGAGTGATGCGACGCGCCGAGCGCTCTTCCTCGGGTACACCATTCACTCGCTAGAGACAGGAACCGTAACCATGTTCACGACAATCTGGACACCTCTTGCTCCGACCCCGCTGCTGTGGCTTACGCTAACCGTCGCGGCATTTGCCGCCGGACAGGTTGTGCAGCGTCTGTGTCGTCAATCACCCATTGCCAATCCTGTGCTCATCGCGATTGTGCTCATGGTCGTGGTATTACGGATAACGGGCACACCGTACAGCGAATACTTCGCTGGAGCGCAGTTCATCAACTTCCTTCTCGGACCTGCGACAGTAGCGCTCGCCGTACCTCTCGCCCTCAATGTCGAGCACATTCGCAGGAGCTTGCACGGACTCGGCCTAGCCCTTCTAGCTGGTTCTGTCACGGCGACAGTAAGTGGCGTCGCGGTTGTGTGGCTGCTGGATGGCGGTCGAGATGTCGCCTTGTCGATGGCACCAAAAGCGGTAACAACCCCAATCGCGATGGCTGTTTCACAGGAGGTTGGTGGTATTCCGGCGTTGACAGCGGCGCTGGCAATCGCCGGTGGCATTGTCGCAGCCGTAGTTGGACAAACGGTTCTTCGTTGGTTACGCATTGACGACTGGCGCTCACACGGGCTCGCGGCCGGCGTAGCCGGAAGCGGTATCGCCGCAGCGCAAGTCGCACCGCTTAATGGTCTCGCCGCGGCGTTTGCTGCGATTGGCATTGGTCTCAATGGGCTCATAACTGCCCTGGTCGTCCCTCTAATCGCTTTTCTGTGGCCGGCACTTTAAAGTCGGCTAAGCGGGACGCTGCTCCTTGCCCCCGCTCTTGCGTGAACCTGCTCAACTCATGACACCGGTCCTGGTTCACAGCCTTTGACCGTATGCTCAAAGCGCTTCTGCACAGAGCGCCATCTCCTCCTTTGCACCATCATATTGGCTTCGTCAAGCTCAATCTCGTTAGTGAAGAGAGCGTGGACGCTAGACGGATGTAACGTGACTCCAGCGTCGACCAGGTCGCGGCTAGCTATCTTCAATGCAAGTTATCCGATTCGAACCCGGTGGAGCCAGTGCATCGGCACTCGGTTCCGCGAGCGCCAGCCGGTAACCTGTACCATGCCGCGTCTCGATGAACTCGTTTCCGAGCTTCTTTCGCAGGTTGTATATGTGCACCTGGATAGTATTACTCTGCACCTCGTCACCCCATCCGTACACCTTCGCTTCCAGTTCAGCCGCTGAAAAAAAGTGTGTCGGCTCCGAGAGCATGATACGCACCAACGCGTACTCCTTCGCAGCCAACGTGACGAGTTCGCCGTCATACCACGCACGGCAGGAAGCGTCGTCGAGTGTGAGTGCGCCGTGCAACGCGACGGAACTCAGTCGTCCGGCACGCCGCCTCAGGAGCGCACGAACTCTTGCCTGGAATTCGTCCACATCAACGGGCTTTGCCATGCAATCGTCGGCGCCAGCTTCAAGCGCCGCGGTCCGTTCAGCAACGGAGTCTCGCGAGCTTATAGCCACGACGGTCGCTCTGTGGCCGGCGGCGCGATACGACTTGAGGATAGAAAGGCTGTCTTGCTGTCCCTCAATGCCAAGGATGATGAGGTCGTAAACCCCCGTGTTGAGCGAGAACTCCGCATGCCGCCCGCTGCACACGCAGTCGACCGCGTAATTCCTCGAGCGCAAGGCTTGTCGAAGGACTTCCAAAAGCGCTTCGTCACATTCATATATCAGAACACGCATTCCTTAACCTGTGTACGGGTCTCGATGGCCGTGTCAGGTCCTGCCGGTAATCTCGCAGCAGGGCGTAACAGCATGGAATCAGAGCCGTCGGAGCACGGACAGTGTAATCAAATCCGACCACGCGAGCAGGGAACCGGGCAGTGCCTCTTGCGTCCGAACAGCCGTGCTTGTCCTGCGTGTAGAAATTCCACCTCCGAAGTAGCAGTCCCACTCGACTCGGGCAGCCGGCTCGACCACCTCCCCGCAAGTACTCGCTCCGGCTCATACCGATTGCCCATCTCCCGAGGCCCGTGTGGCGAAACGACGCACGGGCTTTCGTCCTCATCTCCGAGTGGACGGACAGATTCGTCCTTTCATGTACGCGCCAACGAGTTCGATGAACCAACCGCCAATGCGTTCCAGTGTCCGCCCAATGCCGTATGCCCTGACTGCTTCCAGAAACGCTTCTTGAGCTTCTGCAACGCGGTGCCCGTCACATAGTTGCTCTTGGCAAGAAAGGAACACACCCCCAGTGAACTTAAGCACACCAGCATGTGGCGTGTCGCAAATGATCCTGGGAGTTCAACGGTTCCCGAGTCTCGCAGCCTATAAGCCGATTCCGGCTGTATATGCTATACAGCCTTTTCAAGAACTCTTGCGTGTGTCACATCGTGAGCCTATCTTTTCTAAAGCACTGGCTGAGTAATCCGGCTAGCGTGGGCGCTCTCGCCCCCTCTTCGCGATATCTCGCAGACGCGATGGCCGAAGACGTGAGGTCCTTCGACGCAATAGTGGAAGTCGGAGCAGGAACGGGCGCCATTACTGAAGTCCTGGTGCGGAAGCACCCCCAGGCCAGGCTTGTTTTGTTCGAGCTCGCCGAAGGTTTGGCAGCGGAACTTGCCCGACGCTACCCTCGGGCTGAAGTTATCGCGGGACCGTTCCATGAAAACGCAAAGGTGCTGGAAGGGCTTCCCGAGCGGACAATCTTTGTATCAGCGCTCCCGTTCCGGTCATTGCCGGCAAGTGTTATTGCCTTGACGGTTGACACGCTTGCCCAATCGTTGCGAGTAGCGCCCGTTCGCAAGCTGGTCCAGTTTACGTACCAGCCACGCGCACCTTTTACTCCACCCGCCGGCTTCCTCTGGCATCGCTGCAGGACCATTTGGCGCAATGCGCCGCCAGCTAGTGTGTGGCAGCTCATCCAGGTCTGATTTAGGCCACAAGGTCTCACTAGATATACGCTGGTATAAGTTCGCAATGCCAATGCACTATCAGCACGATATGTTGGAAGAATGGATTTGCCGACCCGCCGCGTGTATCGTTATTTCATGTCGGACGCGCTCCCGCTGTGCACTTGCGATGCAGGGTTCGCGCATCCGCTCGCCCTGCAGGACAACGACATGTTCTATTCGACCATGTACCGGCACGCGGGGACACAGGAGATTGCCATGTTCATCTATTCGATACGTTATCGCGATGTCTGCGGCCGTTGGTCGGTTGCCTTCATACAGGCCGCTTCACAGTCCGACGCTGAAGCGATTGCAACACGCCGTTATGGGGCTTTCCATTCCGCCAGCCGTACCGGCTCACAGGCAGCGTGAACAAGGCGGCGCAGATGCTGGACTGTCAGGCGCAGATAGCGCCCGCAGCAGCAACACTTTCGTGCACCCTTTTTAGCGACCGCGCCGTCGGATACGCCCCGAGCTTTCATACGCGGTTTTAATATAAATCGTCACGATCGCTATGACGTGCGCGCCTACACTTTTTTCGCTGCCGACGTCCCCCGGAGGCGTATCTGACGGTGCGCAACAGGTGCCGCCGACAATGATTCGAGGCAGAAATGAATGAACGCCTCAACTTTGGCAGCTCGATGGCGCCGGGACGGAAAGAGCGCATACAGCGGAAACCTTTCGTCCGACCAGTCCGGGAAAAGGTCCACGAGCAAGCCGTCGCGCATGATCTGCCCGACGCCAATCTCCATCACCTGGGCAATACCAGCGCCGGCGATACACGCGACGAGCATGGTTTCCACATCCGACACGAGGAGCCGCCCCTCAGCAGGTATCTCCGTGACCTTCTTACCCCGATGGAACTCCCACTCGAAGGGCTTGGCCGTAACCGGGTTATAAAACATGATTCGTTGATGTTTGCTCACCTCCTCCGGATTTCCTGGCTGCCCGTGCTCAGCCACATACCGTGGAGATGCGACCGTAATGATGCGCGTCTCGAGTAGCTTGCGCGCAACCAATGTTCCCATCGGCGGAGGGCCAAAGCGCACCGCGAGGTCAAATCCATCTGCCACGAGGTCGCCAACGTCGTCGCGCATGATGAGTTCGAGCGAAAGGTCAGGATGGTGTGCCAAAAACTCCGGCAATCTTGACGCGAGCACCGTCCTTGAAAAGAACGGGTCGACGTTAACACGAAGCTTTCCCTGCACAACGTTCGCTGAACCCGACGCCGCCGAAGCTGCCTCTTCGATGCCTGTCAGATGCGGGCCAACCGCTTCATATAGACGCCTCCCTTCGTCGGTCAGCGTCTGCGAGCGCGTCGTACGGTCAAGCAGCCGCACGCCTACCCGCTTCTCGAGGCGTGAAACTGCACGGCTAACGCCCGATGGTGACAATCCGAGAGCATCTGCTGCGCGCACGAAACTGCCACTCTCTGCGACTGCGGCGAGCACAGTGATTCCGGAAAACAGCCGGCCATCAAACGTCATACCTTCTCCAAGGCTCATGTCATTCCGACATTTTAATCACAAGTAATTTGAGCAACGGGTACTTTATTCAACAATTACAAGGTGAGAAATTGTCCGCCTGACGCCGCGGCGACTTGCGCTGCAGACCCGAACCAGCTTGAGGGAGCATCAATGGAAGCTTTGAAGACGCAGGGGATTGAACTGCCACGCCTCGGATTTGGCACATACCGCATGCCGGGTGGTGGCTGCCAGTCGGTAGTCGAGAGTGCACTCGAACTTGGATATCGACACATCGACACCGCCGAGATGTATCAGAACGAGGAAGCCGTAGGCGCCGCGATTGCCGCCTCGGGTCTCGCACGGAAGCAACTGCATCTGACGACCAAGGTATGGCACGAGAACCTCGAGCCGGAGTCCCTCCGTCGCGCGCTGGGCGCCAGCCTCGCAAAGCTTGGCGTCGACTACATTGACCTGTACATGGTGCATTGGCCGTCGCGTGACATGGACCTCGGCGCCGTCATGGAGACCATGCAAGGCTTTCTGCAGAACGGCACGGTTCGCTCAATCGGTGTGTGCAATTTCAACGTGACGATGCTGCGAAAAACTATTGAAGAAATCGGCGCACCCATCGCCTGCCATCAGATTGAATATCACGTGTTTCTAGACCAGTCGAAAATGCTGAGCTACCTGCGCGAGAAAGGCATTCCACTCGTCTCCTATGCCCCACTTGCACAAGGCAGGGCGGCGAGCGACCCCGTCCTTCAGGGAATCGCCGTCAAGCACGGCGTGAGCGCCGCTCAGGTTGCACTGGCCTGGCTTCTGGAACAGGACGGGGTGGCCGTTATTCCTAAGGCTCAACGCCGCGAGAGTCAGGAATCCAATCTCAACGCGCGCGCGGTGAAACTCGACGATGATGACCGGCAAGCTATTGCGGTGTTGCCGAAGAACCATCGTTTCGTATCTCCTCCATTCGCGCCGGAATGGGATGCGTAACCTGTGTCTTCGCGTCGAAGGCAGACCGTCCGCGAGTCATCGCCGCAGCGCTCGCGCGCAAGCGAACACATATGGCATCGCAACCACCCTATCTCGGAGCAGTCCATGTATTTCCTGTCCGCCGTCATAGTCAACCTTGCCCAAGGCACGGCCTTTCATCGCTCCATGTCGAGTGCACCAATCATGAAATCGCGCTGTCCCTGGCATTGACATCCTGTTGCCCAAAGCTTGCACTGTGCACCAGTGAAGGCTGGCGGCGCGCCGTAGCAATTCATGGCGGGAGGGGGGGACACCGAGGGCATCCATTTTTCCGAGAATGGAGTGGGTAACCTGTGCTCGGCAATCGCACGACCGCATTGCCAATGTATGAGTGCAGCGGGTGCAATCGCATACCTGGTTATTGCTTCAGCTCGTCCAGCTTATCGTAAAGTTCACCTCATCGCACCAGACCTCAATGCGCTCGCGTTTGCCGCTCAATCCCGCCCAGATTGTCAACCTCGCACTTAAACCGTACATTGCCCTTGATTGGATTGAACGGTGTGGGCTATGCGAAGAGTCGGCACTTGTCGTCCTGCAGTATCTGTTTATCGCCGAGGCTTGCTGCGCAATAGGGCACATGACTTATGGGAAAACCCTCGTTTCCGAGGCGCAAAGGCGGTTGGCGGAGTCCTTCGAAGTGGCAACTGAGACTGGCGAGGGAAGACTGGATGACGAGACGTATCTCGCCGTAAAGGACGGACTTTCCGTCTACACCGCACAGTTGCATGTCATCGCGGCGGCGGACGTTCCCGCCGCCGCCGCGATGATTAAAGCGTGGAGAGAGTCGTACAACACGCGGACTGCTGGAAAGCAGTTGACGGCCGCTTGAAGGACTCTGCGCCCGCCCAGCTGGGTCACCGCTACTGATGTGTCGACAGGTCGGCGACCTGCCGGGGTATCCCGTGTTCGGGCAAACAGTGTGTCGTTCAGTTGGCCTTGGCCCCAGCCTGGGTCGACATCCTGACTCACTGCCACCTCGGATTCAAGATTCTCGAGCGTCCGAACCCGGCTTGTTGCCGAATGCCAGTTTGACCGGCATGCCGAAGTTCAGCTGAGCAGTTAGATTGGGCTGCAAGTCGTTGCTGTTGCTGAAGTCTTTCTGTCATGCTTCGGCTGTCCCAGTCGTGACTCTTTAAGTCAGTCTTCCGTCGGCCGGTAATTGGCGGTTACCAATCGCGCACCCGCGTTTCACCTTCGACCGAACCGCACTCTCACTCTTACACTTCTTCCTCCCGCTGCGTCGAAAGCAATAACCCTACAATAACCCTACTTCTTCAAAGCGACGAAACGGATGGTTGAAATCGAGCAAACCGCCTCCAACTCGGGTTCGGCTCCAACAAACGGGTACAAACAACATGAAAACTGGAAACAAATTCAGCCTGGTCGCAGCGGCACTCCTGCTGGCAAGCGTCGGAACGGCAAACGCCGCTGGCTGCCTTAAGGGCGCTGTTGTCGGTGGTGTCGCCGGTCATTACGCCGGTCATCACGCTGTGGTCGGCGCGGTAGGCGGCTGCATTGTCGGTCACCATCTTGCGAAACAGCACGCGCAGGAGCAAGCGGCGCAGCGTGCGGAAGCACAGCGAGCGACTGCTCATTCTGGTGTTTAAGCCCGACTTGATCGTCGGCTGCCAGCAGCATGATTGAACAACGGCCCCCAAAACGGAGATTGAAATCGTCATGGCCAGTAAATCGCAAACCCACAAGCATGCAACTCCGGCAATGTCCCCGTCGCTACGTGCGGTGACATTTAGCCGTGCCACGCACGAGCCCGTGACTCAGGCTATGCTCCTGCAGGCGTATGCCAGTCTGGACGGGTTTCGTCGAGGATGTGGTTCACATGAGATGTTGGAGAACCTGAGTCGACAACTGCTCGTCGCCGAGGAGCTCTGTCACCTGCGGAAGCACGCTCACGGCTTGCCTGACATCGAGGCCGCGCACGCTGCAACGGCACAAATCGAGATTTCGGGAAAGACTAGCGGGACGTGGCTGATGAACGATGTTGCGTATGCGCAGTACTGTAATGCGCTTGGCATTTTCGATAGTCAGCTATCTGTTGCATCGCTCGGTGATATTGCGAGAGCTGAGGCGCGCGTAGCAAGCACGCTGACGCGACAGCAGCAAGGCGCTGTAGTCTCCATGGCAGCGGCGTGAGCAGCTTGACGAAACGTTTCTACCACAGCGGGATCCGAGAGCAACACCGCATAGCGGCGTCGACGGCGTGGTTGGCAAGTACAACAATAAGTGGAATTTGGTTGGTGATTATGTCTACGGAAGTGAAAACAAGGCGGCCTGGCGCGGCGCCAGTACCTCTTGGACTCAGATTACGCCGGATGCTGAGCGCACATGAAATTGCCACACTTCTGCTATTACTTCAGGCGCCGGTCGAGTTCATGGCAGCGACGCCAGACGTGATGGCTCTTCGCGAAGTCGGGCTGGTCCAGGGTGTTGAGTCGGAACAAGACGGAGCCACCTCTATGTTCGCACTTACTGCCGATGGACGTGCCTTGTTACGCGCGCTTGGCGCTGAATGATTTGTGGTGGTGACGCTGATGTCGCGGATGCCGGCTTGACCCGCATATATCAACATCCGAAAAATTCGTGAGCGCTGGCAGACGCATGAAAGCAGGTAGCCCGGCGAATCGCGGCACAAATGCGGCATCGAGCGGTTGCGGAAAGGTACTGCCATACAAGCTCCCTGGACAGGTTTCGACGACACCTGGAAACGGTAGCACGTTGCCCTCGCGGGTCACTCGTGTGCCGGGCTACGCCGCTTTCAGGAAACTCCTCCTGGTTATCAGGAGCAAGGGGTTACTCAAGTGCCGCGTCACGCCGTCGCGAGCTTAGTCGATGCGCTTGATGCCTTTCATCTATTGTGGCCGGGCTATCGCGCTTCGCCGCGATCGTGCAGCCACCATTACTTCCCTGACGATTCAACAGATGGACGACTATTTCACCTTTGATGCTGGCAACGTGGTGTTGCAGTCCGGCATGAACTTCCGTGGGGCCAAGCTTGCCTACCAAACTTACGGGAAGCTGAACGAGGACAAATCGAACGTCATCCTTTATATGACCTCGTTTGCCGCGCATCACTACGACATCGACTGGATTTCAGTCGCCGTCTATAACGGCCGGCGCGAGCCGCTTACGATGAGCAGCATTTGCCGGAGGTATAGCGTGCTGAATTTGGGTAGATCCGCGGATTAGCTCGACCAGTTGCCATGACGCGAGCGCGAAAACCCCGAAGACCACTTCGCGCATCCGTTTGACAAGCGCCATTGACAGCGCCGTTTCACGGTCGACCCCAAATATCTGCGCAAGCATTACGACGGCGAATTCCTGTATTCCAATTCCCGCAGGAACAAAAAACGCAGCATGGCGCAAAGCCTGAATGAGCGCCTCTATCGCCACTGAGCCACTGACGGAGACAGGGTGCCCCAGCCAGGCTAGCGCCCAGTAGACCTCAGCGGCACCCAATACATATCCACCAAGCTGGTATGAAAAGGCGCGCAAGAGCAAGCCGCTACAGCGCATCAGCGCGTCGATTTCCTGATCGAGCCGTTTGCCGTTGATTCCCTGCAGGAGCGGATGGGCGTCGCCGAGCACGCGCCCCGCCCAGCTTTCGATCACATGAAATATTCCGCCGCGCCGAACGAGCGCCACGCCAAACAGAAGCAGCGGCAGCGATAGCAGCAACGACAAGCCGATCGCGCGCCAGCCGTTCGTATCATGCGTCGTAGCGACAATCAGCACCAGTCCCAACGCAGAGAACGCATACTGAACCGTGATCGTCACCAGTACCTCAACAATCACCGACGCACTCACAAAACTCGTGTCGAGAACTCGCCAGCGTGCGAGGCGGATGCCGACAATCTCTCCGCCGATGCTGGCTACCGGCAACAGCCGGCTCACGGCCTCCCGCACCGTGGCCACCCACCAGAGAAACGGCAAGGATGCCTGCTTGCGCAATAGCAACCTCCATGCGTGGGCATCGAGCAGCAACGGTAACGCATGAAACGGCACGAGCCACAACAGGACGAACCCGGCCTGCCCAATCACGCGCATCAGATCGCCGAAGCCTTCGTGGACCACAAGCCAGATCAGGGCGGCGATGCCCACCGGCAAGCTCATCCTCTGCAGCCACTTCACGGTGTTGCCCCAATGTGCGAGAGAACATCGACAAACCCACCGCGGCGCACTCTCAACGATTCGATGGCCGCGGCCACACGTGGCGATATGAGTGCATCCAGTTCGTCTGCATGCCGATACGACCGCATGCCATGCGTCAATGGACTGTCCCCAGCCGTGGCAGGGTGAAAATAGATTTCCCCAACGCCACCTGGAAGATCTGCCAGCGCAGCGAGCAACGTTGTCTCGTCCATCTGCCCGCTGTGTGCAATGCCGAATACGTAATCGTTATGTGCGATGCCCGCGCGATCCAATCGCTTACGCACAAGAGCGATCCAGGGCTTTAGCCAGAACGGCGCGGTCGTTTCGAACGGCAGGCGCATCGCTCGCATCCCGTAGTCCCGACCGATTTCAACAATCAGTTCGAGGACGGTTGGATGCAGATGGAAATGTTTGTGAGTATTGACATGATCGAGAGGCAATCCGGTCTTCGCATAGGCCTCGAACTGCGCGCGGATCTCCAGCGCAAGCTGCCTGCGAACGCGGGGCAAACAGAAAAAGCGAACCCCATCTCGCACCATGTTCTGGCCGAACCGCCCGTGTTCGTCGACCAGCGCCGGAATTGCGCCGGGCCGCAAGCAGGCCATCCCGTCGGCAAGAACGAGGTGAAGGCCCACCCGCAACCGCGGCAGAGCGCGGGCACGCGCTACCGCATCATGTGCTGCTGGTGCACCAACCATCAGACTCGCCGAAGTCAATACCCCATGCCGATGCGCGCGTTCGACCGCCTCGTTCACGCGCGGATGCAGGCCAAAATCATCGGCTGTAATAATCAGCGACTTCTGTGTCGCACGAGGTGTGGGCACAGTCACGCTCGGTGGGCGCGCAGGAAGTGGAAGAATTCGACGCCTTCACGCAGGCGCCGCTTCATCATGTCCCAGCTTGTCAGCATCTCGCGCAGAATCTCCCAGATTTTCGACGGGCGGAAATAGAAACGCTTGTAGAAGTTCTCGAGCTGGTGGTAGATCTCGTCACGCGACAGATGCGGATAGCCAATCGCCGCGAGCTGCACGCCCGCCTTGCTGACGAGGTTGATGACCTTGTTCTCTTCGAGCCAGCCGTTCTCGACTGCCTGGTCATAGAGCTTCGTGCCGGGATACGGCGCGGCGAGCGACACCTGGATCGTATGCGGGTTGATCTCTTGCGCATAGCTGATCGTCTTCTGGATCGTGTCCTGCGTCTCGCCGGGCAGACCGAGAATGAAGGTGCCGTGAATCTTGATGCCGAGCTTGCGGCAGTCCTCGCTGAAACGACGCGCGATGTCGGTGCGCAAACCCTTCTTGATGTTCAGCAGGATCTGGTCGTCGCCGGATTCGTAGCCTACCAGCAAGAGGCGCAGGCCGTTTTCCTTCATGATCTTCAGCGTCGAGTACGGCACGTTCGCCTTCGCGTTGCAGGACCACGTCACGCCCAACTTGCCGAGGCCACGCGCGATTTCCTCGACGCGCGGCTTAAAATCGGTGAAGGTGTCGTCGTCGAACATGATCTCCTTGACTTCAGGCATGTTGTCGCGAATCCACTTCACTTCTGCCAGCACGTTTTCGACCGTGCGCGTGCGGTAGCGATGGCCGCCCACCGTTTGCGGCCACAGGCAGAAGGTGCACTTCGAGCGGCAGCCGCGGCCCGTGTAAATGGACACGTACGGATGCTTCAGATAGCCGATGAAGTAGTTGTCAATCTTCAGATCGCGCTTGTATACCGGCGCGACGAATGGCAGTTCGTCCATGTCCTCGAGGATCGGCCGTGCTTCATTGTGCTCGATCGAACCGTCCGCGCCGCGATAGCTGAGGCCCTTGATCTGCGCGAACGGTTTGCCCGCGGCGATCTCCTGGCACGTGAAGTCGAATTCTTCACGGCACACGAAGTCGATCGCATCGCTGGCGGTCAGCGAATTGTGCGGATCGACCGCGACCTTCGCACCGACCATGCCGACTAGCAGCGACGGCTTGCGCTTCTTCAGGTCTTCGGCGAACAGCGCGTCGGTGGGGAAAGACGGCGTGCTGGTGTGGATGATCACCAGCTCGTAATGTTGGGCGATGTCGAGCGTGGCTTCGACGGACAGGCCGTCGGCGGGCGCGTCGAGAACGCGGCTATCCGCGATGAGTGCGGCGGGCTGCGCGAGCCACGTCGGATACCAGAACGAGCGGATTTCACGCCTGGCCTGATAGCGCGAGCCCGCGCCCCCATCGAAGCCATCGTACGACGGCGCCTGCAAGAACAGTGTTTTCATAATACCCAAGCTAGGTGTGTTGAAGTGGCTGATTGGCCAGCACGGATTGTGCGAAGCCAACGATATTGTTCGACGCGAGGAATTTCATCGATCGTCAGAGAAATCCAGGAACGTATTGTGTGGGCGGGCGACATGATTGCCCACCGGCATCCGCGCGCCCCGCCAGACGACATGGGAGCCGAACGCCGCACTGAGCCACTGCAATGCGAGCAACGTATCGCGCAACGGGACGAGCGGCAGGTCGCGCCAAAAGGTTCGCGAGTAACGGGCGCTACGTGCATGCAAAAGCGTACGGGCCGCAGCCCCTGCGACCATACTCACGGCAAGGCAATACCCAGTGAAAGGATGCGGGCCATTGCCGGCAAGACTCAGCCAGTGTGCGAGCAACATACCGGCAAGAAGCCACGGCGAAGTAAATGTCACGCCCAGGCCAGCGAAGCCAGACGGATTCAACGACCGGATTGTCCTCAGCCAACGCATTTCACGTTGCCACAACGTCGCGAAGTCTGGCTCGATTACGTCAGTGCTAACCATCACCGACGAGAGCACAGTATTCAAACCCAACGCGCGTGCGTGCTCCGCGAGCCAGTAATCGTCGGCGAGACAGTCTCTCAGCGCTGCAAAACCGCCGATTTCGTCGAGCGTCGTACGGCGCAAGGCGAGCGTCGCGCCAAAACCGAAGCGACGTGAGCCGGTCGAATGCGCTACCCGCACCGATGGAGCGAACCACTCGTTGATGAACAACGCTCCAATCCGAGGCCAAAAACCACCTACACTCTGCGCTCGATAGAGACAAGTCACGACTCCGACGTCCGGATCAGCGAGCGGCGCGGTTACCCGTTCAAGATAGTCTGTCTCCACGGCGATATCGCTATCTGCCAACACAACAACGCCGTACCGCGCCCGTTCCGCCATGTTGATCAGATTGCTGACTTTCAGGTTGCTGCCATGCACCCTTGGGTCGATCACGAGTTCGATATCAGATCGGGGATAGTTTGACTGCAAACGCCGTACGACTGGAATTGCAGGGTCGTTCGGCGAGGAAACACCGAATATCAATTGAAAGCACGGGTGGGCCTGTTCGCAGAATGTGGCCAGGTTTTCGTACAGACGTGGTTCACTTCCGCATAGCGGCTTAAGAACGCTTATGCAGGCTCGGCCGGAGGGTTGGCGACCGGCACGCCTGTCAAAAAATGGCATTGCAAAGGTGGCGACTACAGCATATGTCATTGCCACACAGCACAGGAGAACCAGCAGGAACTGCAAGAGTGAGAGAATCATTGCTGTCAACGCATATCAGCCCAAATGGACTGCCCGCAATGTGGCAGAGCACACCTCAACTGCGCCTTTTGAGGATGAGGTTCGCCCCTGCCTCTCTGCACCGACGATTCTGGATGATGCCTTGATTTCGAATGACTCTCGGAAAGCCAAAACGGTTGCGTACGCGTCGCTCAATTGCAATACCAACGAATGAATAGGAAAGACTATCCAGGCGAAGACAATCAGAGAACTACCAACCCGGACTCTCCGCTCAGGGGCACCGTTTGTTGCGAGCGCTGCCTGCATGAAATTGTATCTGAGAGCCAGAAAAATTTCCGACTCCGGCACTAAGCTATTGATCAGTCAGGCTAAGGAGAAAGTCACCACCACCCTATACGCGGCTAACGCGGTAGGGTGTTCTATTTTCTGGAATACCATCATGCAAGACGTCATGCTGGTTGGAATCGATCTGGGCAGGCATTCGTTTCACCTTCACGACGAGGATGGGCACGGCCAGCTCTTCGCTACGTTTCGTGGACGCCGAGGGCATCTGTGACGCATCGTCGCGCCCGTCGATGCGCTTCCTCACATCGAAGACCGAATCGCAATAAACGCTGTCAGCTCCGGAACGCTTTCACTCCCATTTCAAGTACCTTACCGAACAGATTGGCGAGATCGATAAGGAGATGGTTCGTCAGCTCGCGGACGACGAACTCGGTCAGCGCCTTGCTGGGCATTAATGGCGTGGCCCGATCACCGCTAGCGTGCTGGCCTCCCAGATGTCGCGTTGCGATGCTATCGGCGCAACATGTCCTCGTTCAACGCCGGGGGATTGTGTCCATATGCTAGTCAGAAGTTGTACTGCAGGTAGAACTGGCTCCTGAGACGAAGCCTTTTTACTGGTAGCAACCAGATGGCCCTGCTTTTTTTCGACTGTCCATTCGAAACCACCATAGTAGCTTCATGTTTCCCGACCTACCGGACGAACTGAGGCTGGAAAATGCCATCCGTGCGGTGGACCTGGAGTATGGGAAAGACCTGGTACATCGACGGCGAGGAGCCTGCACCCGCGCGGATATATTTGGGGCGCGAATCAGCTCTGTGCGTCCCCTGTGTTTGCTGACGATTGCAGACGATTCGCCTTTCAAAAATGATTGGTCACGCGCAGTGCGCTGGCTCATCAAGTGGACGGACATACCGGATGTGAAGAAATGGCGTGCATCCCGCCCCGCGCATTTCACGGTTTGCTTGAGAGTATGCTTATGTTGACAGGGGGCCGGGCGTACCGACGACGTCCGTGACGGGACCAATGCGGGGGAATGCGCATGGATACGCCGAACAACGAATTCGTGCTCGTGGCCAGCCTTGAAGAGCTGAAGGCGAAGGGGCGGCTCGTTGTGCAAGGTGGTCATCGTCCAATCCTCGTGATCTACGACCGCGGACGCGTCTTCGCCCTCGACAATCGTTGCCCACACATGGGCTTCCCGCTCGAGCGCGGCACTGTCGAGGACGGCATCCTGACCTGTCATTGGCACCACGCCCGCTTCGATCTGGAAAGCGGCTGCACCTTCGACCTCTGGGCGGACGATGTACCGAACTGCGCAGTCGAGGTGCGCAATGGCGACGTCTGGATGAGGACCACGTTCGACCATCCCGATCCCGCGGCGCACTGGCATAAGCGGCTTGCGGACGGCCTCGCGCACGATCTCGATCTGGTCATCGCCAAGGCCGTGCATGGCCAGCTAGCGGCCGACGTACCGGTGACCGATATCGTGCGGCAGGTGGCGCTGTTCGGGGCGCAGAACCGTGATGGTTGGGGCGTCGGTCTCACGATACTGACGACGCTGGCCAATCTCCTCGCCCTACTGCCAGAGGACGAAGCCTATCTTGCCCTGTTCCACGGCGCGCGCCGTGTGGCGGCAGACTGCGAGGCCGAGGCGCCGCGGCGGGAACGCGCGCCGCTTGGCAGCCGGCCGGAGCCAGCCACGCTCAAGCGTTGGCTGTGCCTTTGGACAAACGTGCGCCACCGCGAAGCGGCTGAGCGCACCCTATTGACGGCGATTGCAGCGGGTGTCTCACCAGCTATGCTCGCAGATGCCCTGCTTTCGGCCGGGACCGAACGGGCGTTCGCCGATGCTGGTCATTCGCTCGACTTCATCAACAAGGCGTTTGAGTGCCTCGACCTGATCGGCTGGCAGCACGCGTCAGCTTTGCTGCCTACAATCGTCGCTCAGATGGTGGCCGCCCGTGGCGCCGAGGAATCGACCGCCTGGCGCCAACCCGTTGATCTTGTCGCGCTCTGTGACGAATCAGCCAGCCAGATCTCGCAACTTTTTGCAGCCGGGCGCAGCGTGCAAGGCTGGTCGAACCATGCGGCGCTTGCCCGGGAACTGCTCGGAGACGATCCAGTGAAGATCATTGATGCGCTGAAGGCGGCAATCCGCGCAGGCGCCGCTCCTGCTGACCTGGGACAATCCCTCGCTTACGGAGCGGCGCTGCGCGTGGCGCGCTTCGGCAATGCCAACGAGCACGCCGACTGGGAGACAGCGCACCACGTCTTTACCCATGCCAACGCGGTCCACCAGATGCTCAGGCGGATCGGGACCGCGGGCATCGACGGCGATGTCACGGCCGTGCGCGGCATCATGCACGGAGCCATGGCGCTCTACCTTGCCCGTTATCTGAACGTGCCACCGGCCCGCATCCCGGGCGAGGGCGACGATCAGCTCGACGACCTTCCTGCCGATGAGGAGACGATCCGCATCGCCTTGCTCGACGCTTTCGACCGGCAGCGACAGGTTGATCTTGCGGCAAGGCTGGTGGCGCGCCATCTCACTCTCGGCCATCCGCCACAGGCGCTGATCGCAACGCTTGCGCTTGCGGTGCTGCGCGAAGATGCGGGCTTCCATGCCTATCAGATGCTGGAGGCCGGTGTCCGGCAGTTTGCTTCGTGGGGCAACACTGGCGAGGGTCGACATGTTCTCATTGCGGTTGTCCGCTATCTTGCGGCCCATTCACCGACTGAACGCGGGACGTTGCAAACGGCCGATATCGCCCGGCGCTTGATGCAGGGCGGCGAACTACATCAGGGAGCTGCAGCGTCGTGACGGCGCGTGAGCGCTCTGTCTCGGCCATGTGACCCGATGTCAGCAGGACAAGCATGCTCTGCCCTGCTTCCATCGATCGCCATGCGCCGCCTACGCGGTCAATTCCGGTGTGACTTCCGGCACCGCGGCCGGATCCCCATTGGTTGCAGGTTTTGATCGCTCCTGTCGACCCGGAGTACGGCGGATCGCCGCTGCAGCGCGATGGCGCTTATCATTAGGGTATCGTCTGGCCCCGGTTGCATCGAGAGGATCTTGAGTCCCTGGTGCGCGTCGCGCACACGACGCTCGTGATGGAAGCGGACGGACGTTCATGCACTTGACGTGCTGGATGGTCGATTTCGGGTTGGGAGGTTCCATGCCACCGCTACGCGCTATCAATCTTATCCAGTCGAAGGAAGGTGCCCGGCTCCATGGTCCGGATCTCGACCGATGGCGCCGCTGGGGACCTTATCTGAGCGAGCGGCAATGGGGCACTGTTCGCGAAGACTACAGCGAATGCGGCACTGCATGGGACTATTTTCCACACGATCATGCGCGCAGCCGCATGTACCGCTGGGGTGAGGACGGCATTGCCGGATTCGGCAACGACCCGCTCGACTGGTGCGTATCGCTCGCGCTCTGGAACGGGCACGATTCGATCCTCAAGGAACGGCTCTTCGGATTGACGAATGCCGAAGGCAATCACGGCGAGGACGTAAAGGAGCTTTACTTCTATCTCGACGGCACGCCGACACATTCGTACATGAAGATGCTGTACAAGTATCCTCACGACGCGTACCCGTACCAGGATCTGATCGACGAAAATCTGCGGCGCGGCGCCGATCAGCCCGAATATGAAATCCTCGATACGGGCGTGTTCGACGATAACCGCTACTTCGACGTGTGCGTCGAGTATGCGAAGCACACACCCGACGATATCGTGATGCGCGTTACCGTCGAAAACCGCGCGGATCAGCGCGCGGCGCTTCATGTGTTGCCGCAATTCTGGGCGCGCAACAGATGGGCGTGGTCGGGCAAGCCCGGCAAGCCGTCGCTCACGCTGGAGCCGAAGGCAGCGGAAGGCGCGCGCGTCGTCGCGCGCAATCCCGCGCTCGGCACGATGATCGTGTCGGCGTCGGCGCAACAGCCGATCGAGTGGCTCTTCTGCGAAAACGAAACGAACGTGCGCCGCATTTTCGGCTTCGAAGGAGCGGGGCCGTTCAAGGACGGCTTCAATGACTACCTCGTCGACGGCGACGAGCAGGCAATCCGGCGCGACAGGGGCACCCGCGCCGCTGCGCATGCGTACCTGCAGTTCGCGCCTCATGAGCGCTCGGTGCTGTATCTACGCTGGCGTCCCGATCCGGCTCCGGATGCCGTGTCGCTCAACATGAACGAGCTCTTTGCGCGGCGGCAAGCGGAGGCCGACGAATTTTATGCGGCGCTTCAGCACGACATCGCCGACGCCGATGCGCGACTCGTGCAGCGTCAGGCGCTCGCCGGCATGCTGTGGACAAAGCAGTACTACCAGTTCGACGTGACGCGCTGGCACGACGGCGACCCCGGCCAACCGAAGCCACCGAGAGCCCGCAGGCACGGCCGCAACGCGGACTGGCGGCACATGTGCAACGGTGACATCGTGTCGATGCCCGACAAGTGGGAGTACCCATGGTACGCGTCGTGGGACCTCGCATTTCATGCGGCCGCGTTCGCCATGATCGATCCCGACTTCGCGAAGAAGCAATTGCTGCTGCTCGTGAAGGAGCGCTACATGCATCCGAACGGGCAATTGCCCGCCTACGAGTGGGCGTTTGGCGATGCGAACCCGCCGGTTCATGCGTGGGCGACATGGCGTGTGTATGAACTCGACCGCGAGGTGACGGGCGTTGGCGATCATGAGTTTCTCGAAGTCATGTTCCACAAGCTGCTGCTCAATTTCTCGTGGTGGGTCAACCGCAAGGACGCCGATGACCGCAACATCTTTCAGGGTGGTTTTCTCGGGCTCGACAACGTGGGTATTTTCGACCGGTCTTCGCCATTACCGACCGGCGGCCGTATCGATCAGGCCGACGGCACGGCATGGATGGCCTCCTACGCGCTCGACCTGATGCAGATTGGCCTCGAACTGGCGATGACGAACAACGCGTACGTCGAAATCGCAGTGAAGTTCTTCGAGCACTTTCTGTATATCGCGGAAGCGGTCAGTTGCAGCGAAGGCTGCAGGACTGGGTTATGGGACGGACACGACGAATTCTTCTACGACGTACTGCACCTTCCGGACGGCACCCGTGTGCCGATGCGCATTCGTTCGATCGTCGGGCTGATTCCGCTGTTCGCCGTTCACGTGCTCGAGGAGCGGGTGTACGGCCATCTGCCGGGATTGCGCGAACGGCTGGTGTGGTTTCTCGATCATCGGCCGAATCTGGCAAAGCTGGTGTCGCGCTGGACCGAACCCGGCAAGGGCAACACCACGCTGCTGTCGTTGTTGCGTGGACATCGGATGACAGCGCTGCTGCGCCGCGCGCTCGATGAAAACGAGTTTCTCTCCGGGCACGGCGTGCGGGCGCTGTCCCGTGTGCATCGTGATGCACCGTACGTCTTCGACCATGATGGCGTGAGCTTATACATCAAGTACCTGCCTGCCGAATCCGACTCGCGTGTGTTCGGTGGCAATTCGAACTGGCGCGGGCCGGTCTGGATGCCGGTCAACTACCTGCTGATCGAGTCGCTGTATGAGTTCTATCGCTACTACGGCGATGAGTTTCGCGTCGAATATCCGACGGGATCGGGCGAGCGTTTTTCGCTGAGCGAGATTGCCGACGACCTCGCGCGGCGCGTCACCACGCTCTTTCTTAAAGATGCACAAGGCGTGCGGCCCGTGATGGCGGCCTATCCGATGCTGCAAGCCGACCCGCGTTCGCAGGATCTCGTGCTGTTCCATGAGTACTTTCACGGCGACAACGGACGCGGCGTCGGCGCTTCGCATCAGACCGGCTGGAGCGGGCTTGTCGCGCTGCTGCTCCAGCCGCGCCTGATGAAGCTGTCCCATGTGGCGTCTGATGCTGCGTCTGATGCAGCGTCGGCGCCCGCGCCAGTGGCCGAAGACACCGCACCGGTCATGGCGCGGTAGCGTTTCGGCTGCTGGAAGGATAAGGCCGGCGAGGAGAGCACGTGCAGGACGATCGAAAGGATATTGCGCGGATGGCAGCGACATCATCCGCCTGGGTCGGCAGTGGACTTCATCAATTCGGGCCGATTCTTCCGGTGACCGGCGTCGTGAGCACGCCCCCGAGCGGCAGCGTCACCCGGAACGTCGTCTGTCCGGGACGCGAATCGACCTGAATCGTTCCACCGTGCCGATGGACCACGATGCGGTATGCGATGTGCAACCCCAGACCCCGCGCATGACCATTGTTCGCCGGCTTCGACGTAAAGAAAGGCTCGAACAGGTGCGGCACGGCTTCTGGAGCAATCCCGGGGCCGTTGTCGCTGATCTCGACCACCGCGCAGTCCGTGCCCCGGCGCGTGCGGATCGTGAGCTCGCCCTGACCCTTCATCGCATCGATCGCGTTCTCGACGATCCGGGTCCACACCTGATTCAGCTCGCTGCCGTACACCTGCAATCGCGGCAGGCCGCGATCGTAGTTGCGGGTGACCGTTACGCCCCGCTTCAGTTCGTGAGCCATGACGATCAGCGTGTCTTCGATGCCGTCGTGCACGTCGACTTCCTGCTGCGGCGCCTGGTCCATATACGAATAGGCCTTCGTCGCCTTCACGATTTCGGCGATGCGCGCCGAGCCGCGCATCGCCTCCTGGATCAGCGAGTGCAGTTCCAGCACCTCGACGGTCCAGCGGATGCCCGCGTCGAACTGTTCGGCGTTCAGGCTGCTGGCGAGCCGCATGAGTTCGTCGACGCCGATCCCGTGCGCGACGAGGCAGGGCGCAGCCAGCCACGGCCTCGTCACGTGATGGGCACCCAGCCAGTCACCGAGTTGCGCTTCCGCTTCACTTTGCCGGAGCGAATTCGCGCCTGTCATGCCGGTTTGCGCCCCCCTGCTGCGGGCGAGGGTCTGCAGCGCATCGAGGGCATCGCGGGGCAGCGCGCTGCGGCCGAGCGCCAGTGACGCATCCTGCAGCGCATCGAGTCCGTCGGGCATGCAGTCGAGCGCGCGAATCACGGCCGAAACCGGATTGTTCATTTCGTGCGCGAGCCCGGCCGCGAGCTTGCCCAACGCGGCCAGCTTTTCGCGATTCTGTCCCGCGGCTTCGAGCGTGGTGAGCCAGTCGGCCATCACGCGCGCGACGGCCTGGTTGAACGGCCCGCTGGACATGAACAGTTCGCGGAACGCGGGCCCGGCAAGCCGGGCGACGCCGCAATCGGTCGCGGCCCTGAGCGTCGACGGGTAGGGAATCGCCGCAACGAGGCACGGCGTGCCGAAGACTTCAGGTGCACTGTAGCGCTCGCTGGGAAGGTGCCCCTCCGCGCGTCTCGTCGACGTGAGTTCGCCGTCGAGCAGGAGCAGCAGGCTGGTGCACATTTCGCCTTCGTCGATGAGCACCTGGCCGGCCTTGACGGCGGACTCGGCGAGGTGGTCGCGCAGCCATTGCAGACGCTCCCTCGTGAGCTCCGCGAACACGGGCATCATGCCCAGCTTCTCGAGGTCGATCATGGTTGGCCCCCTCCCCGGCGAAAACGCGCACCCGGAAGACGGGCGCCGCCGTCGCCCGGCCGCCTGGCTACAGGACTATCCGCTCGCCGGCGCTCGCGGCGCAAGTGGCAGGCGAACCTGAAACGTCGTGCGGCCCGGACGCGATTCGACGCGAATTTCTCCACCATGTCTTTGCACCACGGTCTGGTACGAGAGGTCGAGACCCAGCCCCGTGCCCTGACCCAGCGGTTTGGTGGTGAAAAACGGCTCGAACAGATGCGGCATTACTTCCGGTGCAATTCCGGGTCCGTTGTCGGTGATTTCGATCACGGCATCGTTCGCGTCGCGGCTCGTGCGGATGACGATCTCACCCTTGTCCTCCATCGCGTCGATGGCGTTGTCGATCAGGTTGGTCCATACCTGGTTGAGCTCGCTGCCATGCACCACGAGGTGCGGCAGGCTGCGGTCGTATTCCCTGCGCACGGTAACACCGTGCTTGAGCCGGTGGTGCATGATGGTAAGGGTATCGTCGATGCCGTCATGGAGATCGACCGCCTGCTGGGGAGCCTGGTCCATGTACGCGTAAGACTTCATCGCCTTGACAATCTCGGAGATGCGCACCGCGCCGCGCCTTGTTTCCTCGACCAGCGAGCGCAGTTCCAGCGTCGCTGCGAGCCACCGGATGCTCGCCACAAACTGTTCGTCGCTCAGGCAGCCCGCAATCGGCTCGAGGTCCGCGGGTGTGATCCCGATTCGCGCGAGGCAGGGGGCCATCAGCCATGGCTGCTCGACTCCGCGCTTGCCTAGCCACTCATGTAGGGCGTCTTCGGCCGCGCTCAGTTGCAACGCGTTTGCGGCGATGCCGCTGCTCTGACCTTTGCGCGCGCCCAGGCTGTCGAGGGCGCTCATCGCTTCGGAGGGAATGGCGCTGTGGCCGAGCGCGACCGCCGCATCCTTCAGTATCGCGAGGGTGGCGACCGCGCAGTCCGCCGTGCGCGCCACCGCCGCGGACGGATTGTTGAGCTCATGCGCGAGGCCGGCTGCGAGCGTGCCCAATGCGGCCAGTTTCTCCCGATTGCGCACGGTCGCCTCGAGGGAGGTGAGACGATCGAGGGTGCTACGGAAAATGACCCGGCTGAAAGTCTCGGAGGCCCGCAGCAGTTCCCGGAACGCGTGTTCTGGAAGCAGGGCCAGGTGGCTGTCAGTCGCGGCGGTCAGCGTGCCCGGAGAAGGCCTGCCCGCGAGCAGCGATGCGCCCCCAAAGAAGCTTGGCGCGACGAAACGGTTAGTGGGAATCTGCCTGGCAACGGATGACGTCGTAGCCAGGCACTCTCCTTCCAGCACGAGGAAAAAGACAGGCTTCGTTTCGCCCTCGCGAACGAGGACGTCGCCCGCTTTTACATGGATTTCCGTCAGGTGTTCGGCGAGCCACCGCAAACGTTCGTCCGACAGGTCCGTGAAGAGCGGCAGCGCGCGCAGTTTGTCAAAGTCGATCATAAGGTGGCCAGGTATTGATGCACCAGATGCACCGTGGTCGAGCCTTCGCCCACGGCTGCCGCGACCCGCTTGATCGAGCCGGCGCGCACGTCGCCCGCCGCGAAGATGCCGGGCACGCTCGTCTCCAGCAGGAAGGGGTCGCGAGCCAGTGGCCAGCCCGTCGGGCGCTTGCCGTCCGTGAGCAATGCGCGGCCGGTCACCACGAAGCCGTAGTCGTCGCGCTCGACGACATTGCTGAGCCATTCTGTGCAAGGCTCGGCACCGATGCAGACGAACAGTGCGCCGGCCGGGACAACCTCGAGCGCGCCGGAGTTGACATCGCGCAGCGTAATTTCCGACAGATGACCTTGCCCGTCGACGCTGGCCACCATGGTGTGAGGGAGCACACTGACGTTCGGCGTCTCGTCGATCTCATCGATCAGGTAGCGCGAGACGCCGGCACTGAGCGAAGCGCCACGGCACACGATCACCACCTTGCGCGCATACTTGCAGAGGAACATCGCGGCCTGGCCGGCCGAATTGCTCGCGCCGACCACATAGAGATCCTGATTCGCGCAACAGACGGCTTCGGTAATCGCCGCACCATAGTAGACACCCGCTCCGGTAAGGCGCTCCACGCCGGGTGCGTCCAGCTTCCGGTACGCCACGCCGCTCGCCACCACGAGCGCATGGCAGCTCACCTGCGAGCCGTCGGACAGGGTTACGAACTTGTACGGGCCTTCCACCCGCGTGCCGACCGCCCGTTGGGTCAGGATGATCTCGGCGCCGAAACGCCTCGCCTGGGTGAGCGCACGCCGCGACAACTCCGCGCCGCTCACCCCGGACGGGAACCCGAGGTAGTTCTCGATGCGGGAGGTGGTGCCCGCCTGTCCGCCCGGCGCTTCGTGCTCGATGATGGCCGACTTCAAGCCCTCCGACGCACCGTACACGGCAGCGGCCAGCCCCGCCGGTCCGCCTCCCACGATCAGCAGGTCGTAAAAGGGTGTGGTCGAATGGGTGACGAGCCCCACTTTGTCGGCGATCTGCGCAATCGTCGGGCGGCACAGCGTCGAGCCGTCCTCGAAAATCAGCACTGGAAGCTGACTCGCGGCGGCATCGAGCGAACTCAGCAATACGTCCGCCTCGCCACCGCTCGCCACGTCCAGCCATTTGTATGGAATATGGTTGCGCGCCATAAAATCGCGCAACTGGTGGCCTTGCGGCGACCAGCGATTGTCGATCAGGCGGATCCCCTTGAAGCTTGCGCGCCACGCGGCCTGCCAGGCCTCGAGCAGATCGTCGAGCACCGGGTAGAAGCTGAGTTCAGGCGGATGCCAGGGCTTCAGCAGGTAATAGTCGAGCCTTACCTTGTTGATCGCGCGGATCGCGACATCCGTGTCGGCGTACGCCGTCAGCAGCACCCGCTTCGCTTCGGGGAACAGCGCGATCGCCTGCTCGAGGAACTCGATACCGCTCATTTGCGGCATGCGCTGGTCGACCAGGAACAACGCAACCGGGCGGTTCTGCAACCGCAGCTGATGGGCCGCTTCGAGCGCTGCCTGCCCCGACCCGGCACGCACGATCTGATAGTGCTCGCCGTACCCGAGCCGCAAGTCGCGGGCGACCGCGTCGATCACTTCAGGGTCGTCGTCGACCGCGACGATGACGGGCTTGTCCATATCGTTTGCAGACTCGATGGAGGCACCGGCCAACGGACTGGACTGACCAGAATGCGGGATCGGCCAGGAAACGGACGATCTCATGCGGCCCGCCGCAGTGCCCGTGTAACTTTACAAGCCTGGCACGTTGGTTCGGGGTTGCCAGAGCGGTCTCTGCAGGCTGCTTGATGGCCTGCTTTGCGGCCGGCGTTCCCGCCCGGCATCTGCCCGCAACGCTCCATCTGCCAGTTGCACTATGGGTTGAAAACGCTCGCCTATACGATGATCAACCTGCGGCACTCCTGCCGCACCTGAACTCGCGCTCGTATCCACGTTCTCACCGGCGCCTTGACGTCGAGAATGCCGATTGGCAGCGGTTATTTTCGCGTCCAATGCCAAATCCCCGACGCTTTTGTCAGAGCAAAATGCGTGTGCGCGGCCGCGACCCGAGCGCAACAACTCGAAGGTCATCACAATTTGCAGGCACTGCCGCAACTACTGTGCACTCCAGCCCCGTCCGTATTCATCAAGGCCTACGGTGCAACCAGTCCCGCATCGGATGGGTGTCCAGCCAACGGAGTTGGCGGCGCCTACGATGTTCACGTCTGTAGTGCTCCGCCACCAGGATCACAGCCATGATCAGAACGATCACTCCCAGCATCACTCCCGAAATTGATTCGGCCATGGCTTCCTCCTCTGTCGAGTCGCAACCATGCTTACAGTTTAGGTGCTGCGTTCGCGAGACGGGTGCTCTATCTGTTCCTTTTTGCAGGTGCACTTGCCGCCTTTCGCCCCCCGAGACCGGGATGGATACGAAACGCCTGCCATTGGCATGCGCACATTTCTGTCCCTGCTCTTGCCCTGACTGTCGTACTCGCAAACGGGTGTGCTACGAGGGGTAGCAGCTCTAGCCGAACGGAGCCGCATGGGTAGGCGGCAGCGTGCGGAAGCTGGTTCACAAGGCGGTATGAGCGTTCATCGTCGCTGCTGTGTCCTCAGACGCACCCAGCAATGCGTTTCGTTCCTTCAGGCGTGCCGGCGAGCTAGTCGGGTTTCTTTAGCCCGCTCGGATTCTCCGGCCCTCCGCGCATGGTTCCCTGCTCGCTCGGCACGCCCGCACCTCGACCGCTACGGTCTTCGACCACTCGCCCCTGGGCAGTGGATGCGGAGCGCGGGGCGCGGACTGAGCCATCGCTCCGGCTATTTTGTTGCCCGGACTCTGCCGCGTCGCTTGTGCCAGCCCTGGAGTCCGCAACTGCGTTCTGTGCGGACACGGTAGCAAACGCAGTAATCAGCGCAGTGGCCGTCAGGCAGCTAGTAAGGCAATTCATCTGCGTCTCCTTCCCAAGGATCGTCCGCAAGCGGGACAGGCCGGCGTCGTATCCGCGAACAGCGGATCGAGCCCCTCATACTCACCGCCGTGGTTCAGATCGCGCAGACAACTGAAATGCCAGCCATCTGGCACTGCCTCGACGTCGAAGCTTTCGATAATTGAACCGCGGTGACCGCAGGGGCACTGCACATGGGTGATGGTGCGCGTCTTCAGGATCGACCCACAACGATGGACCCGAGATACGTTTCTCCGCAAATCTTGCGCCTGAAACAAGCAGCGCTTGCAACCGTTCCGGCACAGGCCGACAACGAGATGACGATCGTCCGTCCGCTAATGGATTGAAGCGAGGAAGTTGATCGTGAATATGAGTGCAGCCTGTTTGACAAGATGATCGTCAAACCGACCGGCATGGATGCGCTTGCAACACGGTGCTGTCTTCCGATGGCGAGGCCCGAGGTTGCGGAGGCCCCAGTCTCTATTCGTGGAGTCTGGTTTGTGTCGTAACTATCAATACGCCGAGCAGAACGGACTCGCTACGCGCCGATCGGTAGACTGCTTGCGCGTGCTTGCCGCGACTGCCTATATGTATCAAGATCAAGTCGCCCCATCAGCAATAGGCCATTTCCATGACAGACAAACCCGATCCGGACAAACTGACAGGACCCGGTGGCTTGACGTTGCGCCAGATCCACGAACAGGTTCAGAAGAGCGTCGAGCGCGACCGCGAAGAGCAGGCAACGCGCAACGCTACCGCTGCGCAGCAGAGCAGATGGCAACGTTGGGTGCGCTACGTGTGGGGCCGCAGCGGCCGTCGTTAGCGACGGCTTGAGCAGCTGCGTGCTGAGCAACGTGCACAAGCAGCGCAACGCTGAGGAAGGCTGCGATGAGAACAGCCTGAATGGTGCATTTCATCGTGTGGCTTCCTTGAAGAGATTGTCGTCGCCGACGGTATGGCTGAACTATATATTGCGGCCCACCCGCGTTCATGGCGGGAAGTCTCATCAAGATGCTCGTTCGGCTCAATGCGTAGAGCCGCGCCTGGAATTTCCGCGCGTCACCATAACGGCTGGCGGTCTGTCAAATGAAACCGGAACGTCGTGCGGACGCAAGCGCACCCGCGAGACCTGGGGAGAACCTCGACACCGTTGCGAAGATGGGTCAAGAAGCCGAAAATCCACAGCGCGAAAGCGTCTACGAGGCAGACGTGTTGCCGCCCGTGGCGCGATAACGCGCTGGCGTCACACCGATAAGGCGCTTGAAAATACGCTGGAATGCAGCATCCGACTGATAGCCAACCATCTCGCCAATTTCGGCAACGGAAAGCCCGGATTGCAACAGGGTACGGCCAGCGAGCGTCATGCGCACTTCGGTCAGCACGTCTGTGGCGGAACGGCCAATCGCTTCCTGAAACTGGCGTACGAAGGTAGCCCGCGACATATTGCAGAGCGCCGCAAACTGATCGAGTGTCCAGTCTTTCTCGGGAGACTCGAACATCGCTGACACGGCCGCCTGCAACCGAGGGCGTCCTGCCAGCGCCAGCAGCCCGTGCGGCGCCTGCGGCCCTGCGCTTGCAAAGCGCAAAGTCAGCGCGAAGAGTGCGGCCGACAGGTGGTTCACCAGCATCTCACTTCCCGGACCCTCGTCTACTGCCTCTTCCCTCAGCAGTTCGATCAGGCGGCCGAGACGCGTGCCGGCAATGCTCGCCGCTGATTGTTCATCGTCTTTCCCGTTGCCAAGTGCGGTATTCGCACTGCGCACGACGAGGCGGTCTGGCAGGTGGTCCCGCAGCAAACGGTCAGGCACTGCTCCCACCAGGAAACGGCCGCACAGGATGTCGGCGTTGGCCCCGGAACCTTCGTTCTCGGCAACCATGAGCGACCCATTTTGCCGTGCGCTCAGCGGCATCGCCGACTCTCCGCTGCCGTCGTGAATCCGATGAGCGCCGCCAGCTGGAAAAACGATTATGTCACCCGCTATCAGCTTTTCAGGCGCGCTGTTCCCATATTCCAGCACCGCGCTTCCGGATAGGAGCACGTGATAAGGAATTTCACGAACGGCGGCAGTCTCTTTCGCGATCGCCCATGGCGCGCCGAAGTGGCAACGCACGTCCAGACGTCCGCTGACAGGAATCAGGGAAAGGACTCGACTTAGCAGATCCATATGAGCCGCTTGAGCAGGTTCTTGCGCCGGTTGAGAGTTAGCGCGGTGAGCACCTCGACATGCAGTAGTTGCAACGAGAGCAGGAAGATTCTACCCGAGCGTCCGCGATCCTGCGCGAACGTACTGCCCTCCCCGTATTGCGCATGCTTCTGTCGAGGAAGTCGTGAAAACTGTTCAAATTGATGTGGCCGTGGTGTCCATGTCGACGGCGTGGTACGGGTCAACGGACGTGAGGTCATGCGGCGGGTGAAGAGCGAGCGCGACCGGCTGATGGGCGTTGTGCTGCAGAGCGTAGATGGCATTCCGGCCGAACACAAGCTGACCGGCTACGCGCGCTTCATCGACGACGGCCTGTTGCAGGTCGGCGCTCACACCCGCGTGCGCGCACGCGGCATCGTGCTTGCACATGACCTGCACTGCGCCGTGCTTCACGCATTTGAACCGGCAAAGTACGACCCGGACGAAATCCTGCGATGAGTGGATCGCCGCAGGCGTGGCCAATACAACTCGACCACGGCGAGCAGCGTGCCCACAATGGTCGAGCTTGCCTTGGTGAAACTTACGCGACAGCCGGGAAGTCCAGCGTCGTATCGTTCACCCGGTTCACGAGGTTCGAGAAGGTGATCGATGCCACTGCGAGGCACACTTCGATCACTTGCTGTTCCGTGTAGCCGGCTTCGCGCACTGCGTTCAGTTCGGCGTAGTCAACCGTTCCGGAAGTCTTCACGAGCGTGCGGACGAAACTTACCAGCGCGTCGCGCTTGGCGTCGCCGGTTGCGGCGCCGGCGCGGACCTGCTTCATCGCTTCCTGCGACAGACCGGCGAACTTGCCCATCAGCGTATGGGCGGCCACGCAATAATCACAGCCAGAAGCTTCGCTGACAGCTAGCTTGATGACTTCGATATCGGCTTTCGGCAGGCTGCCGCTGCCGATCACGCCGTCCAGCGACAACATGACACCGAGGGCGGCCGGGCTGTGGGTGCCAATCGTCGCGTAAGCGTTCGGTACCTTGCCGGCGGCTTTCTTGATTTGCGAGAAAATTTCGGCGGTCACGCCGGTAGCGGCTTCGGGGCTAATCGTAGTAAGACGGGACATTGCTGACTCCTGGACTCTGGGTTGATTGGTTAGCCATGTCGTATGGCATGGGAGTCAGTGTAGAGAGGCAGGCGGCGCTCATGAATGCCGCCGCCGCGCAGATTTATGCTCGAACGGCTCAATGATCGGCAACCCTTTCGAGCCATGCCGCTTAAGTCCCGATACGGCGAAGGACCAGGTCGTCAGCCCGGCTCTGCGAGGGCACGACAGTCAGTAGCAAAGCCCCGATGTTGGCCAACATGCCTACCCGAGCGGTCCGGCTTCCGATGTAGCCGTCGACTGGCGAGCGGATCGTCGTGTACTCAACGTTCAATGCGGCCACTCGCTGGGCGGCCAGTGCTGTCCCGACGCGAGCCTGAGCATCCGTAATCTCGGCATTCAGCACTTCAAGTTCTCGTTTCGCAGCGAGCACGGCTGCGTCGCTGCGCTGCACGGCGGAAAAGTTCGCGACGGAGAAACTCGGCCTGTGAAGGTCCGAATTTTCGTTCGAACTCGTCTTGTACAGCGCGCCAATGCACGGTGGCCTCCTCCAGCTTCGCGCGACCGCCATCGGTGAGAACCAGCTGCAGGCGGCGCACGCCCCGCGTTTGTGTCTCGCTGGCGACCAGCCTGTTTCGCAGCAGCGGTCGGAGCGCTCGCACCAGAGTCGTACCGGTGGCGGCCACTTCTGAAACTGATTGCAAACGGCATTGACGATTTTCGTAGCGTCGCTGTCACCCGGCAGCAGGCAACCCTGGCATCCCAACACCAAACGTCTGAAGCAAAAGAATCGCGTTAAGGGCCAGAATCGTTGCGGTCCCAACAATGGCAGCGATCGATACCAGCCTCCTGGTGACAAACGGCCCCATGACGTCGCGTCTACTGGTAAGGATCACAAGGGCAATCATCGGCGCTGGCAGCGCAAAACTTAATACCACCTGGCTGTAGGCGAGCGCGTCGGTCGCGTTGACCCCGAGCATCACAACTATGAACGCAGGCACCATCGTGACAAGACGGCGCAGCCAGACAGGAATACGAAAGCCCACGAAACCTTGCATGATCATTTGCCCCGCCATTGTTCCGACCACCGAACTGGAAATACCCGAGGCTAGAAGCGAAACCAGGAAGACTCCGGCCGCGCCCGCGCCAAGCAAAGGCGTCAACGTGTGATAAGCAGTCTCGATCTCAGCTATTTCAGGATGGCCCGCGTGAAATGCGGCAGAAGCCATGACGACCATCGCCATGTTGACCAGACCGGCCAGCGTCAATGCAATGATGACCTCACGGTTCGAGAAGCGCACCAGCCGGCGACGTACAGCATTGGTGCGTGCAGGCGCGCGATTTTGCGTCAGGCCTGAGTGCAAATAGATGGCGTGCGGCATCACAGTAGCACCGAAAATGCCGACGGCCACGCGCAGCGCGCCAGAACCGGGCAGTTGCGGAACGAATGCTCCGTGCGCGGCGGCTCCCCACGAAACGTGGACAATCAGCAGTTCTATGACATAGGACAGGGCAATGGCGCCTATAAGACCGCCGATAATCAGTTCGACGGGCCGGAACCCCTGTTTCTCAGCCATCAGGATGCAATAAGTAACGAGTCCGGTCACAACCATACCGATGGGCAACGGCAGATGAAACAGCAGCGAGAGGCCAATCGCGCCGCCCAGAAACTCCGCAAGATCCGTCGCTATCGCCGCGATTTCGCTGATTCCCCACATTGCATACACGACCGGCGCCGGAAAATGCTCCCGGGACATTTCCGCGAGATTGCGGTTCGTGACGATGCCAAGGCGCGCTGACAATGCCTGGAACAACATCGCGATGATGTTGGCGGCCAGCACAACCCAAAGCAACGAATATCCGTACCGGGCACCAGCCTGGAGATTCGTGGCGAAATTGCCCGGGTCCATGTACGCGATGGATGCGACCATCGCGGGGCCGGCAAACAGCAAGGCATCGCGGAGGCCGACACCGCGCCTTGCCACGACCTCTCCAATAGCCAACGTGGTCCGTTCGGATATCCCCAGCTGTGCGGGTGGCGTACTCATCAATGAAATCCTCTTGCGTGCAACAGACTCTCGGGTGCCGTGACGCATTCGGGGTCAGGCGCTGGATTGCGCACATCAGACGGCACTCGATGCCGAAGATATCGCTCTTCGTTTGGATGATGCGTGAGGAAACCAGAAAAGAACAATTGATCATTCTCATCGCGTCGATAAAAAAACCGGGCTGATGAGCAATATCATCCGATAGCGAACGCGGCTATGCACCAGTAGTATTGACGGCGAAGCCGGTGCTGAGCCGTGGTCAATCGCTTTCAGTCATGATCTCTTGGACCACTCGATGCTGCTTCTAATGCAACCGCTTCGAAGAACGCCGCGGCGTGTTCGTCCCGACCGATCGAACGACTGCGCACCTGGCGTATCCTCAGGTTGACTGATCTGTTGCGGCAGGGTGGGCTGAGATACATGTAATACCGCGGACGCGCGAGTGACTTTGTGCTGTTCTTCAACCGCAACAAAGTACCCGATATGCGTTGGCAGCATGGCACTTGACTATTGGTAGACCCAATGAAGACATATTAAGCAGCTCGCGGACGCTATGGTCAAATCGATCGGCTTCTGTAAATTGATCGGGTTTATTTGATGGTTCGCAAAGGCGTCACAGCGCGAAGCTCGAACAGCAATATGCGTCCTCCAGTCACGCTTGCGCTTGACCGGAACCGTCAACGCAGCTGGCCGATGATCATGCTGGACAATGGAATGGCGCCGGCGGCGCGCACAACGCCCAAGGCAGGCGAAATTTATCCCTCGCGTGAAGCGTCGGTGACGTTTGTACGACCAGCGACCGTGAGTGCATCAGCGACTACGGCCGCCTGTGGCCCAGCCTGCCCGTTTGTGCTCAAACTGTCTCGAGCGCCAGTGCGATGCCCTGCCCGCCGCCAATGCAGAGGGTGACGATGCCGCGCCGTAATCCATCGCGGCGCATCGAATGGATAAGGCGTGTTGTCAGCACCGCGCCGGTCGCACCGATCGGATGACCGTGAGCGATCGCGCCGCCTTCCACGTTGACGATGTCGTCCGCCAGCCCGAGTTTTTGGATGACGGCGAGCGGCACAGCCGCGAACGCTTCGTTGATTTCGACCCGGTCGACATCGGCGAGCTTCCAGCCCGCGCGTTCAAGCGCCATGTGCACGGCCGGCACTGGGCCGAGTCCGAACATGCCCGGCTCGACCGCCGCGACACCGAACGCGACCAGCCGGGCGAATGGCTCGATGCCACGCGCTTCGGCAAAGCCACGCTCGGCGACTAGCATGGCCGCAGCGCCACTGTTCAGCCCTGGCGCGTTGCCGGCGGTGATGGATCCGTCGGACCGGAACGCCGGACGCAGTTTCGCGAGCGTTTCGATAGTCGTCTCCGGGCGCGGCGCTTCGTCTCGGGAGAAACTCACTGTACCCTTTCGTCCTTTGACTTCCACGGCTACCAGTTCCGGGTCAAACACGCCGCGTTCTTGTGCCCCGGCAAAGCGCTGTTGCGAACGTACAGCCCAGCGGTCCTGCGCTTCACGCGAAATCGCGAGCTTCGTCACAAGATCTTCCGTGTGCCATCCCGAATGCTCATTCGAGAACGCATCGACAAGCCCGTCGTGCAACATACTGTCGTAGACTTGCGAATTGCCCATTCGATAGCCCCAACGGCCGCCGTCGAGCAAATATGGAGCACGATCCATATTTTCCATGCCCCCGGCAACGGCCGCGTCACCCAGTCCAAGCCATATCTCCTGTGCAACGGAAGCGATTGCTTGCGCACCCGATCCACACACGCGATTGACCGTAAGCGCTGGCACCGCCACTGGAACGCCGCCATTAATCGCGGCTTGACGCGCCGGGTTCATCCGGTTGCCCGCCTGAACCACGTTGCCCATCACGACCGACGCAAGTTCCTTCGCATCGAGCCCGCTCCGCCGTATGGTCTCGCGCACGGCTGCCGCGCCAAGGTCTGTTGCAGGAACATCCTTTAGTGCGCCACCAAAGCCACCAATTGCGGTTCTCACCGGATTACAGATCACTACATCGCGCATGTTCGCCACCTCTCATCAGTTGAATAACGGGCACTGGCTAACGCCAGGCGCAACGTTAAGCTCGTAGATCTGCGGCACACGACGGGCGACCTACCGCAGAGCGAAGCGATTGCATTCGTCGCAGGCGATCAGTCGGTTCACGCAAATCAGTTCAAATGTGCATACACACTCTATCAGATATTTGGCGCCGTGCAAACGCATCATTTCCACGCAAATTGTGTGAGCTGGCTCGCTTTCTTCAGCTCATTGACTCGGCGCTTCTGCGAGCGGCCTCCATCGCTGCGATCACATAGTTTCCCGCTAATCAACCATTAAGCGTCGCGCGCTCAAGTAGTGCGTCCAGGTGGCCGCCCTCTTCAAGTGCTTTTAGATCATCACATCCACCTCCTCAGTTGTGTTACGTGCGCAACGGTCTCAAGCCTGCGCGAACCTCTTGTGCGAACAGGTATGGCTGTTCCCACGCCGCAAAGTGACCACCTTTGTCGGGCCTGTTGTAATAGATGAGGTTGTGATACGCCCGCTCGGTCCAACTGCGCGGGGCCTGATAGTTCTCGCGAGGAAAGACACTAATGGCAGCCGGGACGGACACATCGGCGGCGCCTGTAAAGTTGATGTGGGACTCCCAATAGAAGCGCGCTGCGGAAACCCCTGTATTCGTCAGCCAGTAGAGCGTGATGTCGTCGAGCACGTCGTCCCGGGTTAGCGCGCCGGAAGATTCTCCATTGACGTCGCGCCCGAACACAGCCGAGCTCAACGCGGCGGCCGGCTGAACATAACCGTCACCGTGATCGAGCAACCAGCTTGCCAGTGCGATCGGCGAGTCGGCCAGGCCGTAGAGCGTTTGCGGGCGTGTGCCCATCTCCAATGCGTAGGCGCGTCGCTTCCTGGCCGCGCTGCTCAGTTGGTCGTATGCGTGCTTTTCGTCGTCCGAAAGACCGGGGGGAGTCGGATCGCCGGCTTGAAGCGCCTTGGCAATTTCGGCGGGGACAGTCGCGGGGAAGTTGACGTGAATGCCCAGCAATTCCGGCGGCGCCTGCCTGGCCATCACGTTGCAGACAACCCCGCCGAGATCGCCGCCTTGCGCCGCAAATTTCGCGTATCCAAGGCGCTTCATCAGCACGACCCAGGCACGCGCGGTGCGCTCCGGGCCCCAGCCGGTTTCGGTGGGTCGGCCAGAAAAACCATAACCCGGCAATGACGGAATCACCAGATGGAAAGCGTCCGACGCGCTCGCGCCATAAGCCGTCGGATTGACCAGCGGATCGATAACCTTGAACTGCTCGATCACCGAACCAGGCCAGCCATGGGTGACGATGAGCGGCATCGCACTTTCGTGCTTAGAACGAACGTGGATGAAATGAATATCCAGTCCGTCGATCCCGGTCACGAAATTCGGCAGCGCGTTCAATTTCGCTTCGACCTTGCGCCAGTCGTAATCGGTCGACCAATGACGCGCGAGTTCCCGAATCGTCGCGAGCGGCACGCCTTGCGAATCATCGGTAACGGTCTCACGATCAGGCCATCTCGTCGCCTTGATGCGTCGCCGCAAGTCGATCAGGTGCAACTCAGGCGCATGTATGCGAAGCGGCCGAATGGCGGTCTTGTCGCCGCCGGTCGGCTGCGCAACGTCAGTGATGGTTTGATTCGTTTGCGCAAAAGCGAGCTGACTCAGAGAGCCCGTAGCGACTACCGCTGCGGCCACACTAACAAAGTGACGGCGAGACGGTGACTGGGGAAGGAAGTTGTCTGACATAAGCTTTCCGATTGGCGATGAAGCCAGGTTCTCGACCAATAGCGACGTGATCTCACGCGTCATTGGTTACGATGTAAGAACGTGATGGCGTTAAGCGGCGGCTTCGCCCCGGGTGAATTCGGCGGCGTGGAGCTTCACGAAGTCGTACATGCTCGTCGGCGCTTTGCCCGTGAGCTGGAACAGGTCGTCTGTCATGCGGTCGTATCGTCCCTGCGCATGAAGTTCGGCCATCACGGCGAGGTGACCGACGAGATGCGCTGGCACACCCGCTCCCTGGAGCTTGTCGGCCCACGCCGAAACCGGCACATCGCGATAGCGGATCGTCCGGCCGAGCGCGTCGGAAAAGGCATGCGCGTAGTGTTCGAGATCGGCCGACTCATATCCGGTCAGGTTATAGACACGGCCGATGTGCGGTGCGGGATCGTCGAGGATGACGGATACGGCGCGTGCCACGTCGACGGCTGAGATCGGCGAGGTGCGGCTGCTGCCTAACGGCAACACCAGTTCATTGAGGTCACGCACGCCTGCATCGGCGAGACGCAGAAAGAAGCCTTCGAGAAAGACTGTGGGGCGCACCGTGACGACCGGCAGCCCGGACCATGCCAACACCTGCTCGGCAAGCCAGTGCAGCTTGTGCTGCGGGCTGTCGGTGGTCTGCGTGATGCTCATTTCCGTGACTGTCATTTGCGACATGTTCACGAAGGCCTCAACACCGTGATGACGCGCCACTGCTGCGATGTTGACCGTCGCCTCCAGATAGGCCGACGAGATCGACATGCCGAAATAGATGCGCGAACAGCCTTCGATCGCGCGATGCATCGAGGCGAGGTCGGTCAGGTCGCCCACCATGACCTCGGCGCCAAGCCGGCGCAGATCTTCTGCGCGTTCATCCTCACGGCGTACCAGGGCGCGGACTTTATGCCCCTTGGCGAGAAGCATCTCAGTGACGTTGCGGCCAATGCCACCGATAGCGCCAGCGGCTCCGGTTACAAGAATCGGGGGATCTTGCGTAGCTTGAGTCGTCATTTCATTTGCCTTTTCGATGAGTTCAAATAGATAGAAATCAGGCGGCTTTCGCGGCTTCGCTTGTGTCACACGCCTGACGTCATGTTGTCAATTTATGCATATGCACACTTAAGGGCGCAATGCGTTCGGATATTCGCGGCAGCCATCCTGGCAATGACTTTCAAAGTGCATCTCCATGCATTAGAGAGTTAATTAAAAGAAGGCATCCGTGCTCAATGCGCGCAGGTGTGCCGTACCGGGTTCACTATGCTCAGGCAACCGTGGCGCGCGGATCGTCCGAGCCTTGCTCAATGCTCGACTTGGGGTGCGCAGTGCGTTCGTGAATGTTCGAAGTCGGAGTGCGATCGATCAGCAGGCTGAGCAGTTCCGGACGGTTGTAGTGGCCGGCCGAATCCATCAAGGCCTTGCGTCGGTCGATCATCGAGAAATCAAGGTCGGCGATGACTTCGCCCTCACCCGAGCGCAGCGGTTCGCCCAGCAGCATGCCGTCGGGTCTGACGATGGTGGTGAAGCAACCGCCCGAGATCGGACCGATTGCGCAGCCCGTGTCCTTCATGATTTGCGCCTGCTGGTCGGCGTCCAGCCAGGCCGTGGCGTTCACGACGAAGGCGCCGGATTCCAGCGCGTGCTGGCGGATGTTGATTTCCATCCGTTGGGCAAACCCCTCGCCGAAGGCGGAGCCCGGATACATGGCCGAATGGATCTGCTCGCCGTCGGCCATCATCGCGTAGCGCGCCAGCGGGTTGTTGTGCTCAAAGCACGCCAACTGACCAATGCGGCCGACCTTGCTGTCGACGGCGCGCAGGCCCGAGCCGTCGCCCTGGCCCCAGATCATGCGTTCGTAATGGGTGGGCGTGATCTTGCGGCGGCGCTGGATCAAGGTGCCGTCGGCATCGAAGAGCAACTGTGTGTTGTAAATCGTGCCGCCGTCACGCTCGTTGACGCCGATGGACACCACCATGCCCGCCTGCCGGGCAGCCTCGCCGATCGCGTCGGTCGCGGGCGCCGGTACCGTCACGGACTGCTCGAGCAGCCTCAGATGCTCTTTTCCAGACAGAAGCTCAATGCCCGTCTGGACAGCGGAGAAATACGGGTAGTAAGGCACCACGGTTTCCGGGAACGTAGCGAACTGCACGCCCTTCTGGCCAAGCTCGAGGATCTTCCGCACGACCTTCTCGACGGTTGCCTCACGGCTGTAGAGCACCGGGCTGATCTGGACTGCGGCGGCTTTGACGACTTTCATTGCAAACTCCTTGACTGAAAAGAACGGGCACAGAGCGCCCTGGTGGTGTTGCATATGCAACATTGACGACTAAAAAAATTAGCTCGTGCGGCGCGGCAACTCGCCCGCGATGCCCATGAGCGCGTTGGCACCGACCTCGCCGAGGAGCGTCCTGGCCTTTGTCTGTGCAGACGACCACGCCGACGCGGCGCTGCGGAGCAAGGTTTTGCCCTGTTCCGTCAGCGAAAGGGGGCGACTTCGACCATCCTCTCCGGGCAAGCCTTCGGAAACCCACCCCTGCGAGATGAGCGGTTGCAAATTCCTTGTCAACGTCGACCGATCATGATGGTTCTTGCGCCCGAGGTCTGAGCGGCTGATTGGTCCAAGCTCGATGATGAGCACGAGCAGCGTGAATTGAGGGGAGACGATGCCGAACGGCCGTAGTTCCTCGTCGTAGATCGCGGTCAAGACCCTGGAAATCTGCCGCGTACGCGTCAGCAGACACGTCTGCGCGATCTCGCTGCTCACGTCGTCTGCCGCTGTGTGTTGAACGGGTAAAGTCATGGTCGGCTCATGTTGCATGTGCAATACATTGAAGGACAAATTGCAGACTGCCAGTGATGCGTCCGGGTTAAGCGCGGGCGATCGGGGCATCTACGTTGCTGTGCGGCCTCACTGCGCGATGGACGTATTTGAGCTGGCAGACGTATCCCGCATGTGTCGAGGAACGGCGGTTTTTGTGAGCGCACGTATCAGAGCGCCGAGCAGATACATTGCGATACAAAGCGGAACCGCGTCAGCGTACGCGGTGAACCCATCCTCATCTCATGGCGGCGGCGCCGATCAGGAGTTCGGAAAAACGTAGGCGTTGACTGTCCCGAAATGGCGAATACCCGCCACGTGGGACATCGAATGGAGGAAAAACCGTAAACGGCGCAGCGCGACAAACCTCTTGTCGAGGTGCCATGTGCCGCCTGGTTTGCGTCGCGTTGCTTTCACCCGGTGAGCAAAGCGGCAGGGAAACGGTGACCGTGATAGCGCGATTTCGATTTCTTGATCGCGCCATCCCACGCAATCAATCCAGCAACCTGACAACGTCCTAAGCGGGCCTGCGGTCAGATCACGCACGCACCTGGATGCGATTGACGACGCCATCGATAGCATCCAGACACCACGCGTCCTGTTCCGCCTGCCGTTTTTCGGCTTCCGTCGCCACCCAACCTGCTAGCGTGATCCTGTGGTTTTCCACCTTGATGGTGATCTGCTCGGCGCGCACACGCAGATCGGTTTCGAGTACCAGGTGCAACGCGTCAGCGATCTCATCGTCGCCGTCCACTTCGGCGGGCGCCAACTCCAGCAGGTTCACCACGTCGCGGCAGCCGCCGACCCACCAGGCAGTCACACTCGCGAGGCGCCTGTGCGACAGACTGGCCACCTGCCCCGTCAAAGTCACCACACCGTCCTCGACCGTCACTTCGACGCCGCCGTTGCCGTCGTTGCCCGCCTGGTCCATGGTGCCGCGCAACACCTCGAGCTGGCCCTTGACGCGCGCACAGATCACGCAGTTGCGGAACTCCGCTGCCTGCGCCAGCCGTTCGCAAATATGTGTGCGTAACTCGCCATCACCAACCGGCGGGTTGGCGATGACACGCAACTGATCGACCAGACGCGTCCCCTCGCTGTGTAGTTGGGCTAACTGAAGAAGGCGTTTCTTGGATGCAATATCCGGCACCTCGCCGGACACGGTCAAGGCATCGCCGTTGAAACTCATATGAATGGGATGATGGTGCAGTTTCAGGTGTGATTCGCGTTCGAAGGCGGCCATCACCTGCTTCAAGACCGTATTGCTGCGTTGCATGATATGCCTCGCGCAAAGGTTGGGTGGCGCAGTGCCCGGTATGCCGCACTGCGCAAGTCTTGCCACACCAGGCGGGCGCCGTTCAGGAAGATGGCATCCCCTGCATGCGACGGGCAAAGCGTGCGCGCTCGGCTCGGTCCATCAGATCGAGGAATTGATCCGTGCTCATGTGGATCAGCTCTTCATGATCGCCGGCCTCGAAATAGACATCCGGCTGGCGGACGAGGCTCTCGTCAAGATAGGTTCGCATGCCGTAGGCCGTACATACGGGCGGAAGCGCTCCCACGTCGCAATCTTTGAACAGTTCCCGTATATCGACCTCTTTGGCCAGCCAGAGGTGGCGTCCGGTCAGTGCCCAAAGTGAGGACAGCCGCACGGCGTAGGTCGATGGCAACACAGCCGCCGCATAGCCGTGTTCGTCTTCGAGAAGCACTGTCTTGGCGAGACGGTCGCCGGGAATATGCGCTGCCGCCGCAGTCTCGATGCTGGAATGGCTGAACGGATGATGCACGATTTCGTACCGGGAGCCCTTGCTGCTCAGGCAGTCTTGGAGAGTGGCAGACATTGACATGACGCACCTCCTCTAGAAGGAAACAAGAGAACTTTGTGCACGACTCTTTAAGGATAGTTCGCTTTCGCCCGCGCATGGAAAACATGCGGACGGCAGCGCCGTGACTGCGCGGGCCCAACGATGGATGAGACGCAGGTGACGCACGTGACGATTACCCGGTATGGCACACCGGTCCGTTTTCGCCAATAATGGCCCCACATCCACTAATGGACGAGGGTGGCCATGCGTTATAGCCCCGACGCCATCCGCACCATTGCTCTCGTCGGGCATGCCGGTTGCGGCAAGACATCGCTGGTCGAAGCCCTGCTTCACCAGGGCGGCGTGTTACACGCACCCGGTAGCGTGGAGCGCGGCACCACGGTCTGCGATTTCGACCCGCTCGAACGCAAATATCAGCATTCGCTGAACTCCGCCGTCGTTCACCTGCACTACCGGGATACCCGCGTCTATCTGCTGGATACGCCCGGCTATCCGGACTTCTCCGGGCTGTCGATCAGTGCCCTGCCCGCGGTAGAGACTGCCGCCATCGTTATCAATGCGCAGACCGGCATCGAAATGACAACCCGGCGCATGATGGCGTGGGCGCAGGACCGCAAGCTCTGCAGAATGATCATCGTGAACGGCATCGATGGTGAAAAGGTCGACCTTCCGGCACTTCTGACGCAAATCCAGCAGACCTTCGGCAAGGCATGCCTGCCCATCAACCTGCCAGCGCAGGGCGGCCGTGAGGTCGTGGATTGCTTTTTCAATCCCGCCGGCGACGCCGATTTCCTGTCTGTTGCGGCTGCGCACAACGCGCTGGTCGATCAAGTGGTCGAGATGGACCCCGTCTTGATGGATATTTATCTGGAGCAAGGTCAGGCCATCAGCCCGGAGCAGCTGCACGAACCCTTTGAGCGGGCACTGTGCGAAGGTCATCTGGTGCCTATCTGCTTCACATCAGCGGCCAACCGCGCCGGCATCGCGGAATTGCTCGATGTGTTCGTCCGCCTCCTGCCCAATCCCATGGAAGGCAACCCGCCGCTCTTCTACCGCGATGCTGGGGACCGCCAGCAAGTCATACGCGCCGAGCCGGACGCCGACAAGCATGTATTGGCCCACGCCTTCAAGATCGTCGTGGACCCTTACATCGGCAAGATGGCCGTGTTTCGCATCCATCAGGGCACGATCAGGCGCGATAGCCAGTTGTATATCGGTGAAGGTCGCCAGCCGTTCAGGGTCACCCATCTAATGATGCTGCAGGGCAAAGAGCACGTGGATGTCCCGCAAGCCGGCCCAGGCGATATTTGCGCGACGGCCAAGGTTGACGAGATCAGCTTTGATGCCGTGCTGCATGACGCTCCCGAGGACGGCAACATCCATCTGACCCCGCTCGACTTCCCCACGCCCATTTATGGTTTGGCGATCGAACCTGCGCGCCGGGGCAACGAGCAGCGGCTTTGGGAGATTCTGCAAAAGCTGAGCGCGGAAGACCCCTGTCTGCGGATCGAACACCCGGTGGGCACCAACGAGACGGTGGTGCGAGGTCTTGGCGAGCTGCACCTGCGCCTCATGCTGGAGCGATTATCCGAGCAGTACAAGCTGGAGGTCGTGACGCGGCCACCGAAGATCGCCTATCGGGAAACCATCGGCGCCAAGGCTGAAGGGCATTATCGCCACAAGAAGCAAACCGGCGGCGCCGGGCAATTCGGTGAAGTGATGCTGCGCGTGGAGCCGCTACCGCGCGGCACGGGTTTCGAGTTCGTTGACGCCGTCAAGGGCGGCGCCATCCCCGGCCAGTTCATGCCGGCGGTGGAAAAAGGCGTCCTGCAGGTCATCGGCTGCGGGCCGCTTGCCGGCTTTCCGATGCAGGACGTGCGAGTCACCGTGTTCGACGGCAAGAGCCATTCGGTTGACTCCAAGGAAGTTGCGTTCGTCTCCGCTGGGCGCAAAGCCTTCATCGATGCGGTGCTGAAGGCCCAGCCTATCCTGCTCGAGCCCATCGCGAACATTGAGGTGATGACGCCGGAAGCGACGATGGGTGACGTGATCGGCGATCTGTCCGCCAAGCGCGGGCAGGTCCATGGCACACGCGCCGCCGCCGGCAACGCCGTGGTCGTTGCGGGGCAGGTGCCATTGTCCGAACTCAACGACTATCAATCGCGTCTGAACGCCATCGCTGGCGGGCACGGCAGCTACAGCATCCAGCTCAGCCACTACGATCCGGTGCCCCCTTCCCAGCAGGAGCAGATGGCGTCGCAGCACAAAAAACAGGGCGACGCCGCGGCGCCATGAGTGGTACACCGGTCCGAGCCCGACGGTCGATCAGGTATTGCATGCTACGATCTCGGGAAAACCGGCATGGAGGCTGCCATGTGGGACAAGATCGAGCACGAAGGCTTTGAAATCTGGGTACTTCCGGTCCTTGCCTATGGCCCGCCGGCGCCCGGCACGCTCTACCACTTCATTGGCTACATTTGCCGCCACGGTGCAAACGCACACATTGCCGGCCAGAGCGAGCGGTTCCAGGAATTCGAGGAGACATTTCAAAGCGAAGACGAGGCACGCGATGCCGGGTATCGTGCGGGGCGACGTCTTCTTGATACGGTCGTTGGGAATGGCTGATCGACGCATCTCCATTGCACCGGATCCTGCAGTCTCGGTCACTCCAACTACGCACATCGTTACGAAGGCATTGCTAATCATGTAGCGGGCCTGAGCCTCGCGACATCGAGGAGCTGCTGTTCGAGCGAAGCGTGCCGCTTAACGGGAGTCGTCCATCACATCAGAGCCACAATCCCTTCACGACGGCTGTCTTTCGAAACAAAATCCATAGCGCTGCAGATACTCGCGAAGCTGGTTACCATGCGCGTCGGCCGGCTTGACCTGGCCATTGGCAATCTGCCGGCGCTGGTCGGCCGAACCCGCCACCATCGACTGTTCCATGACGACTATGTCTGCATGACCCGGCGGCGCCATGCAAAACGCGAACACGCGAAGTAGCGAGCGCAAGCGAAAGCGGCCCGGCTTCGTAGACCACCGCCAGCGTCGCGAGCTGTCGCGAGCTAAGTGGGGCGATCGGCGCCTCGAATCGTGCCACGACAACTCGCGCTCCAGACCAGCGACAAACAGCGCTTGAGCGTGCGCTGATTGCCCAGTTCCGGATTCGAGGCAGTTCGTCTCGTGCGCTTGCTGTATCCGCAAACCGGGATTGACGAGCCACTGTGAAATCCAAGAATTTTACTGAGGGATTACCCCGAATGTGGCATAAAAATCTACAAAATTACACAAATCAAAAACCAGAATCTATCGCCGACGAAAATCCCGTGATACTTTAGACACAAATTCTCAGCGCGGCTCCGTACTATTGTTGCCACGGAACTGCGCAGCGCGGCACATAAGGCCACAAGCAGAATCATTGCTCGACATGAATACACTAGCCCGCGTTTTCGAAACTCTCCCCGGGCACGCCGGAGAGAGTTATCTGGACCCCATGATGCCGGCGCGCTCGCCGGGCACGCCGACGCTGGCGCCGCCAGTCTTGCGGCTGTTGCACGGCATGCTCTCGCTAGCTCCCGTGCGTATGGGCAACCACTACGCCATCGCGCTCGTTGAGGACATGGCGGCGCGCATGGAGTGCTGTCGCAAGAGAACCAGCATAGGTTCGCTCCATCGCAGAGTCTCGAAGCTTCGCCAGTAAGCAGTCGACCCTGATGAGTCTGACACGGATCTCGAACAGGTCGCCCATGCCGGCGTCCAGTTCAAACACCGTGCGCGGTTACGTGCGCCCACTGCATTAAATTAGTTGTACCACCAACAGGAGGAGAACCCATGGATACCATCCGCAAACTTCGTTTCGTTACCCAAGTCGCAGCGCTGTCTGTACTGGTGGCGGCGGTACTTCCGGCAAAGGCCGACCAGCTTGCCGACATCAAGCAGAAAGGCGAACTCGTATGCGGCGTACTCGGTACCGACGAGCCTTTCAGCTACATGAAAGATCCGATGAGCCGCGAGATAGTCGGCTATGACGTCGATATGTGTAACGCCGTCGCCAAGAGCCTGGGGGTGAAGCCTGTCCTCAAGCAGCTGGCGGTTGCGGCGCGCATTCCGGAGTTGCAACAAGGCCGCGTCGACCTTCTTGCCGCGTCGCTCACGCACAACAAGGAGCGGGAGTCACAGATCGATTTCTCGGTATCGACCTTCATCACCGGACAGAAGGCGATGGTGAAGAAGGACAGCGGCATCACGACACTCGCGCAACTTGATGGCAAGAAGGTCCTGACGGTCAAGGGTTCGACGATGGAGACCAACATTGCCAAGACGATCAAGAATGCGGACGTCGTATCTTTTGACAGCAGTCCGCAGGCGCTGCTCGCGCTCGAACAAGGCAAAGGGGTGGCGTATGTGAATGACGAGACCACGCTGGTCGGCAACCTGGCCAAGCTCGGCCCGGCGGCCAGGGACTACGCGCTGGTGCCGCAGAATATCTCGACCGAGCATATCGCGTTGGGCATGCGGAAGAACGAGCCTGCGTTCCGCGATCAGGTGAACACAGTGCTGCTCGGAATGGAATCGGATGGCGGGGCGCTGAAGCTGTTCGACAAGTGGTTTGGGCCCGGCACCAAGATGAACTTCCCGCCGCGCACCTTCAAGATCGCCACTGACAAGATCGATTAAATCCACGAGGCGCCGCCAGGTGTGAAGCCGGGCGGCGAGACACGTCATGCCCACCTTCAACCTGTCGATGCTGCTCTCGGGACAGTATCACCAGTGGCTCGTTAGCGGCTTCGTGATGTCGATCAAGCTGTCCGTACTCGCCTTCGTGCTGTCGCTGCCACTTGCCATCGCGGTCGCGTTGCTCCGGCTTGCTCCTTTCGCATTGATCCGCGGTCTGGGTCAGAGCTATGTCGAGAGTATTCGAAACGTACCGCTGCTGGCTCACATGCTGTTCTGGTATTTCGGCGCGCCGCAACTGTTGCCGCTCTCGGTCAAAGCCTGGCTTTACAACAGCAACTATGAAGCGGTGAGCGCATTGATCGCCTTGGTCCTGTACTCGTCGGCATACATGAGCGAAGACATTCGCAGCGGCATTCGTTCGATTCCCAAGGAGCAATTCGAGGCGAGCCGTGCGTTGGGTTTCGGTTTTCTGCGCGCGATGTGGCTCGTCGTGCTGCCGCAATCGCTGAGAGTGACGGTTCCGCCGCTCGTCAACCAGACACTGAATCTGTGGAAGAACTCGAGCATCGCCATGGTGATCGGGGTAGCCGAGCTGATGTATCAGGCACAGCAGGTTGAAAGCGCAACCTTCCGCGGCTTCGAATCGTTCGCCTTTGCGACTGCCGCATATCTGACGGTATCGATCGCGATCTCAGTGTTTTCCGCGTGGTATCAGAACCGCTTTCCGGTACGGAGCATCTAGTCATGCTCGAACTACTCCAGACTTACGGCCTCTATTACATCATCGGCCAGTATCCCAACGGACCGCTCGGCGGCCTTGCGCTCACATTGCTGCTCGCATCAGCGGGGCTCGTGCTAGCGTTGCCGGTTGGTATCGTGCTCGGCCTGTGCCGGGTGAGTCCGTTCTCCGTGCTGCGGTGGCCGGCTACCGCGCTCGTCTATGTAGTGCGGGGTACGCCGCTGCTGATGGTGATATTTTGGGCTTACTTTCTGCTGCCCACCGTGACGGGTCACCGCACGGACCAGTTCAGCACCATGCTGACCGCACTGGTGATCTTCGATGGCGCATACCTCGCCGAAATCGTCCGGGCCGGCATCCAGGCATTGCCCCGCGGGCAGATGGAGAGCGCCCGCTCGCTCGGCCTGTCGTACATCAAGGCGATGGCGCTCGTCATCCTGCCCCAGGCGCTGCGCAACATGCTGCCTTCGCTCGTCAACCAGCTGGTGTCGACCATCAAGGAGACGTCGCTCGGTTACATCATCAGTCTGCCCGAGGTGTCGTTCGTCGCCGGACAGATCAGCACGCAGGCACTGACGCAGTCCGCACAGGTTTACCTGCTGCTTGCGTTCAGCTACTTCGTGATGTGCTTCGGATTGACACGTTGCGCGTATCTGCTCGAAAGGCGGCTGACGTCGTCCTCCCCGTCGAAGGTGTGAATCATGATCAAGATCGAAAACGTCAACAAATGGTACGGCGAATATCAGGCGCTGGTGGAGGTGAACGAGACCGTCGCGAAAGGCGAGGTCGTCGTAGTGTGCGGGCCCTCTGGCTCGGGCAAGTCCACACTGATCCGTACGCTCAACCGTCTCGAACCGATCCAGAACGGCCGCATTATCGTTGACGGCCAGGATGTACACGCACGCGGCGTGAACGTGAACGCGCTGCGCAGCGGGATTGGCTTCGTGTTCCAGCAGTTCAACCTGTTCCCGCATCTGACGGTGCTGCAGAATTGCACACTTGCGCCGGTGCGGATCAAGCGGATGGCACCGCAGGACGCGCGTGACTTCGCGATGAGCCTGCTCGAGCGCGTTGGCCTGCCACACAAGGCGAACGCCTATCCCGGCCAGCTGTCGGGTGGCCAGCAACAGCGCGTCGCGATCGCTCGCGCACTGGCGATGAAGCCGCCGGTGATGCTATTTGACGAGCCGACGTCGGCGCTCGATCCCGAGATGGTCAACGAGGTGCTGCTGGTGATGAAGGATCTCGCCCACGACGGCATGACGATGGTGTGTGTGACGCATGAAATGGGGTTTGCACGCGAAGTGGCCGACCGTGTGATCTTCATGGACCAAGGTAGCGTGCTCGAACGTGCCCGACCCGAGCGGTTTTTCCAGTCTCCCGAACATCCGCGCGCGCAGCGCTTTCTGTCGGATATTCGTTCGCCGTGGACTCATGCACTGTCTGTCTAGCGTTGCGCGAACGAAGGCACGTCGGGCACTCCGCTGTCCGATGAACACCCCTTCGTTGTCGCGATGCATGGCACCCGGTTGCTGCTTCAGCGGATCGACGACGGATGACGTGCGAGCGCAGTCACCTTCATCGTCATATACGGAAACAGCGGCAGACCGGAGAGAATGGTGTGCAGTTCGTCATTCGACTCAACGTCGAAGACGCTGTAGTTCGCGTATTCACCGACCACGCGATGCAGTTGCTGCCATTTCCCTTGCCGCTGCAGCTCTTGCGAGTATGCCTTTTCGCGGGCCTTGATTTCATCGGCCTGAGCAGCGGGCATATCGTGGGGCAGGTGTACGTCCATTCTTACGAGATAAAGCATGGTTTTCCTCCAGAAAATGCGACGCTCCTGCCAGCCAGATGGCAGGAGACGATTAGATTGATTGATTTTGCGTCGAGCGCGTGCGCTCAGATTTTTTTGTCGCGACGATAGAAGGCGAGCTTCTCTTCATCGATATGGAGACCGAGTCCCGGACCTTCTGGCAGGTGAAGGTCGAAGTCCCGATATTGCGGACGCGCGGTGACGATGTCGTCTTTCAGCAGGAGCGGTCCGAACAACTCAGTACCCCAGGCAAGTTGCGCAAGCGCGCTGAATCCGTGCGCCGACGCAATCGACCCAATGCTGCCCTCGAGCATCGTGCCGCCATACAGTGACACGCCGGCCGCATCCGCGATAGCTGCGGCCCGCATCATTCCGTAAATGCCACCGGACTTTGCAATCTTCAATGCAAACACGTCGGCACACGCATCGCGCACGAGTTCGAGCGCGTCCTCCGGCCCAGTCACTGCTTCGTCGGCCATGATGGGCACGATGAAGCGCGCAGAAAGCCGGGCAAGTGCGCCGCGCTGCTCACGCGGTGTGGGTTGCTCGATGAGGTCGACGCCAGCCGCTTCGAGCGCCTGGATTCCCAGCGTTGCGTCAACTTCGTTCCATGCCTGATTGACGTCGACGGTCACTTTGGCACGATCGCCGAGTGCGGCCTTGATTTTCGACACGTGCGCCACGTCATCACGAACGCTACGCCGGCCTATCTTCAGTTTGAACGTGTTGTGGCGACGTTCTGCGAGGAGCATTTCCGCTTCCTGAATGTCTCGTTGCGTATCACCGCTCGCGAGCGTCCAAAGGACCGGAAGTGTCTTGCGGACAGCGCCGCCAAGCAGCGTCGCGACGGGGACGCCCAGGCGCTTTCCTTGCGCGTCCAGCAACGCCGTCTCGATTGCGCACTTGGCGAACCGGTTTCCTCGAGCAACCTTGTTCAGCTTGAGCATGGCACCGTTGACATTGGTGGCGTCTTGCCCAACAAGAGCGGGTGCAAGGTAGGTGTCGATGGTCAGCTTGATGCCTTCGGGACTCTCGTCGCCGTACGACAAGCCGCCAATCGTGGTGGCTTCGCCAAGACCCTCGATGCCATCGCTCGAGCGCAGACGGACAATGACCAGGGTTTGTTGCTGCATCGTCGCCATGGCTAGCTGATGCGCGCGGATGGTTGGGAGGTCAACCAGAATCGCTTCGACGGAGGTGATTTGGGCGTTCATACCTTGAGTGGCGGAGTTGATGGGTTGACGCAGTATTGCGTGCCCAACAATCGCCTGTCCAACACCATTAACGTCTAGTGCGATACCACGAAGGTATAGCAGGCATCACCGCGCCGGATCGGTATGAGGTGCGTAGGGTATTTTCTCTTCCTGGTACAGCCGATAGATGAGTTCAAGCATTTCCCGAATGTCCCGCGACTCGTCGAGCGCGCGCATGCTCATGATGATGGGGGAAACCAGAGTCGGGTCGTCCAGTGCCCTGTAGCTCACATCGTCTCGCTTCAGGCCGTACACGCTGCTCGGAACGATAGAAATGCCTTCGCCCGCTGCCACGAGGCCTAGCGCGATTTGCAACTCCCGTACTTCATAGATCCGGCGAGGCTTGAGAGCACGGTCCTGAAATGCCGCAAGGACCTGGTCGGCATAACTGGGTCGCGGCGCCTTCGGGAAAATAATCAGCGTCTCGTTGACCAGGTCGCGAAGCGCGACGACGGGCTTGGCAACCGAAAGCGGATGCCCCTCCGGGAAGGCAACAATCAACTTCTCTTCGCGAAGTATCACCCGGCGGATGTTCGCGTCTTCAAGCCGGATACGGCCAAATCCGATATCAATGTGGCCGTCCTTCAGCGCTCTGATCTGGTCCATCGTCGACATCTCGTGAAGGCTGAGTTCCACTGTCGCGTTCTCGTCGCGAAAGCGCCGGATGATTTTCGGCAGCATCCCATACAGCGTTGAACCGACGAAACCGACCGAGAGACTGCGCTCGATGTTGCCCACGCGCTTCGTCATTGATTCGAGCTCTGCTGTCTGAGACAGCAACTGCGCGGCATGGGAATAAAAGAACTTACCTGTCTCCGTCAGCTTCAGCGGGCGTGAGTTGCGCTCCAGTAGCTGCACGCCCAGAGTCTCTTCGAGTTGTTGTATCTGACGACTCAGAGGCGGTTGGGCAATGTTCAGCCGTTGCGCTGCGCGCGTGAAATTGCGTTCCTCGGCAACCGCGACGAAATAACGAAGATGCCGCAGTTCCATGTCAATACCTCCTGGATATAGCCCGATACTAAATCAGTGTTGGACGGCGCTTTCTTGTGTCCATTATCCTGCATTCACACTCTGTTTCAGCACCCGATTATACCTTCCGAACATATACCGGTCAGTGCCGAATCGAGGGTTAACCCGAACCTAAAATAGAGAGATTCAGGAGCAGACATGAGCGTTAAAGTGTTTGATACGAAGGAAGTTCAGGACCTGCTGAAGGCCGCTGCCAACCTCGCAAGCCAGGACGGCAATCCTCGCGCCAGGCAGATTGTCAATCGCCTGCTGGGCGACCTGTTCAAGGCCATCGACGACCTCGACATGACGCCCGATGAAATCTGGGCCGGGGTCCACTATTTCAACAAGCTCGGCCAGGACGGCGAAGCGGCACTGCTTGCCGCTGGTCTCGGTCTCGAGAAATATCTCGACATTCGCATGGATGCCGCGGATAAGGCGGCCGCAATCACCGGCGGCACGCCGCGCACCATCGAGGGTCCACTGTATGTCGCCGGTGCGCCGGTGCGCGATGGCGTGTCGAAGATTGACATCAATCCCGACGCGGATGCGGGCCCGCTCGTCATCCGTGGCACCGTAACCGGTCCCGACGGCAAGCCCGTTGCGGGTGCGGTGGTCGAGTGCTGGCACGCCAACTCAAAAGGCTTCTATTCGCACTTCGACCCGACGGGCGCGCAGAGCGAATTCAACCTGCGCGGCGCGGTCAGCACTGATGCCGACGGCAAGTACGAATTCCGTACGCTCATGCCGGTCGGCTACGGTTGCCCTCCGCAAGGCGCAACCCAGCAGTTGTTGGACGTGCTCGCTCGCCATGGCAACCGTCCGGCCCATGTGCACTTCTTCGTCACCACCGACAAGTACCGCAAGCTGACGACGCAAATCAACATCGAGGGCGACCCGTTGATTTGGGACGACTTTGCCTACGCGACCCGCGAGGATCTGATTCCGCATGTGGTCGACAAGACCGGCGGCACGGCGTTGGGGATGAAGGCCGACGCGTACAAGGAAATCGAGTTCAACATCGAGTTGACTCCGCTGGTTCAGGGCAAGGATAACCAGCTTGTCCATCGCCTGCGTGCGGCTGCCACCGCCTAACCGCTCCACGCGGCTGCTACGTCGTACCACCGCTGCCGCTCTATTCTCCGCAAGAATTTTTCGACACCGAAGCGCGTGCTCCATAGCCTGGAGCACGCGTTGGGAGAGCACACATGTCCGCCATTATCGACAAAGCCAGGCAGCTGGATGAACTGCTGCACACCGCCGTTCAGGATGACAAGCAGAACGGTGTATTCCGTTGCCGCCGCGACATCTTCACGAACGCCGATTTGTTCGAGCTCGAGATGAAGCACATCTTCGAGAGCAATTGGGTCTATCTCGCGCATGAAAGCCAGATTCCCGACAACAACGACTACTACACCACCTGGATTGGCCGCCAGCCCGTGGTGGTGACTCGCGACAAGAGCGGCGAACTGCACGCGGTCATTAACGCCTGTGCGCACAAAGGCGCGATGCTGTGCCGGAAGAAGCATGGCAACAAGGGCACCTTCACCTGCCCGTTCCATGGCTGGAGCTTCGCCAACACCGGCAAGCTGCTGAAAGTGAAGGACGTGAAGACGACCGAATACCCGGTGCAATTCAATACCAACGGCTCGCACGACCTGAAGAAAGTCGCTCGCTTCCAGAGCTATCGCGGCTTCCTGTTCGGCAGCCTCAACGCGGACGTGCTGCCGCTGGAGGACTACCTTGGCGAGACCAAGGTCATCATCGACCAGATCGTCGATCAGGCCGCCAACGGGCTGGAAGTGTTGCGCGGCAACTCCTCGTATATCTACGACGGCAACTGGAAGATGCAGATGGAGAACGGCTGCGACGGCTACCACGTCAGCACCGTGCACTGGAACTATGGCGCGACGATGGACCGTCGCAAGGTCGATGGCACCAAGGCGGTGGATGCGAATAGCTGGAGCAGGTCGGTAGCCGGCGTGTACGGGTTCGACCATGGCCACATCCTGCTCTGGACCAAGACGATGAACCCGGAAGTGCGGCCGGTCTATCAGTACCGCGACGAAATCAAGGACCGGGTTGGCGAAGCAAAGGCGGACTTTATCGTCAATCAGACTCGAAACCTGTGCCTCTATCCGAACGTGTTCCTGATGGACCAGTTCAGCACCCAGATTCGCGTGGTACGCCCACTCGGCGTAGACAAGACCGAAGTCAGCATCTTCTGCTTTGCGCCGAAGGGTGAAAGCGCAGCCGACCGCGCGAATCGCATCCGCCAATACGAGGATTTCTTCAACGTCTCGGGCATGGGCACCGCGGATGACCTCGAAGAGTTCCGCGCTTGCCAGGCTGGCTATGCCGGCACTACCGCGCTGTGGAACGACCTTTCGCGCGGGGCGCCGTTGTGGGTCGACGGTCCCGACGCGAATGCGAAGAGTATGGGACTCAAACCGCTCATCTCAGGCGAGCGCAGCGAAGACGAGGGCCTGTTTGTGTGCCAGCACGAATACTGGGTGCACGTGATGCGCGACGCACTCAAAAAGGAACAAGAGGAGGCGCTGGCATGAGCTTCGATTACCAGAAAATCTGTGCGGTGCTGTACCGCGAAGCGCGTCTGCTCGATGACCGTCAATGGGACGACTGGCTTGCCTGCTATGCCGAGGACGTCACCTACTGGATGCCGGCGTGGGATGACGACGACCAGCTCACCGATGACCACGAGAGTCAGATCTCGTTGATGTACTACCCGGACCGCGGCGGCCTGGAAGACCGGGTGTTCCGCATCAAGACCGAACGCAGTGGCGCTTCGATGCCGGAACCGCGTACCAGTCACAACGTCACCAATGTGGAAGTGCTGGCCGAGCGCGACAACGAAGTGGACGTGCGCTACAACTTCAACACGTTCAGCCACCGCTACAAAGACACCGACCAGTTTTTCGGCACGATGTTCGTGACGCTGAGAAAGGTCGACGATGAACTGTTGATTTCCTATAAGCGAATTGTGCTGAAGGACGACTACATCCGCCAGGTGCTCGACGTCTATCACGTTTGATGTCGAGCATCGGAGGAAACTGGAAGTACAGGAGGCAAGATGTCCAGCTACAACATTGCACTGAATTTCGAAGACGGCGTGACCCGCTTCGTCACATGCAAGGCGGGCGAGAAGGTGCTTGATGCCGCCTTTCGCGCAAAGATCAACCTGCCGATGGATTGCTCCGACGGCGTGTGCGGTACCTGCAAGTGCCGCGCCGAGAGCGGAAGTTACGACCTGGGCGATGATTACATCGAAGATGCGCTGAGCGAGGATGAGAAGGACAGTGGTCTGGTACTCACCTGCCAGATGGTACCGGAAAGCGACTGTGTGATTGCCGTGCCGGCGTCTTCCACTGCGTGCAAGACTGAGCAAAGCAAGTTCGCCGCGACCGTATCGAAAGTCGAACAGCACAACGATGCGGCCGTCGTGCTCGAATTGAATGTGGATGCGACCGCGCCGGTATTTCTGCCGGGTCAGTATGTGAACATCGACGTTCCCGGCAGCGGTCAGCATCGTTCGTATTCGTTCTCATCGGCGCCGGGTGAATCGACAGTCAGTTTTCTGATCAAGAGAATCACCGGCGGAGTGATGAGCACCTGGCTCGAATCCGCCCTGCCAGGCAACAAGGTGGAACTGACTGGGCCGCTCGGCAGTTTCTATCTGCGCGCGGTGGAGCGGCCCCTGCTCTTCCTCGCTGGTGGCACAGGCCTGGCGCCATTCCTGTCGATGCTCGAAGTTCTGGCGCGCGCCGATTCTCAGCAGAAGGTCCACCTGATTTATGGCGTGACGCGAGATCTCGACCTGGTGCAGGTCGATGCAATCGAAGCCTACGTGGCGAAGTTGCCGAATTTCAGCTACACCACGGTCGTGGCCGATGCGGATTCAAACCACCCCCGCAAGGGTTGGGTGACGCAGCACATGCCGGCCGAATCCTTGAATGATGGCGACGTCGACGTTTACCTGTGCGGGCCGCCGCCGATGGTCGATGCGGTGCGTAGGCATTTCGACGACAACGGCGTGAAGCCGAACAGCTTCCACTACGAGAAATTCACTCCCAACGCCGCACCGAGGACCACATGAACACGCAACGATTTGCTGGCAAGGTCATGATTGTCACCGGTGCTGCACAGGGCATTGGTCGCAGCGTGGCGCTGCGTGCGGCCGCCGAGGGTGCCAAGGTGCTGTTCGTCGACCGCGCCGACTTCGTTTCCGAAGTTGCCGCCGAGGCGAACGGCGCGGACACGGCAGGGTTCGTCGCCGACCTCGAGACGTACGAAGGCGCGGCATCGGCGATGGCCTTTGCGGTGCGCAAGTTTGGCGGCATCGACATTCTGGTCAACGGTGTCGGTGGCGCGATTCGCATGCGCCCGTTCGCCGAGTTCGAGCCTGCACAGATTGATGCGGAAATTCGCCGCTCACTGATGCCGACGCTGTACGCCTGTCACGCGGTGCTGCCGCACCTGCTCAAGCGAGGCGGCGGAACCATCGTCAACGTCTCGTCGAATGCCACGCGCGGTATCCGCCGCGTACCGTATTCGGCGGCCAAGGGCGGTGTCAACGCGATTACGCAGTCACTGGCGATGGAATACGCCGAGCACAACATCCGCGTGGTTGCCACCGCGCCGGGCGGGACCGACGCGCCTGCGCGACGCGTCCCGCGCAACACGGCTGGCGATAGCGAGCAGGAAAAAGTCTGGATGGGCGAAGCGGTCCAGCAGGTCACCGAATCGACCTTCTTCAAACGCTACGGCAGCCTCGACGAACAGGTCGCGCCGATTCTGTTCCTCGCTTCGGACGAGGCGGGCTATATCACCGGCACAGTGTTGCCGGTCGCCGGCGGTGACACGGGCTGACCCTTGAATGCCTTGAGCCAACTGAACAACGAGGCGAGGCTGTCCCGACACTGGCTCGCAGAATAGGCCGCGAGGAGTATCAGAGCGTATGCGGTTCGATATCGGCATTACAGCGATTCGCCGAAGCAGTACGTCTGTGCACAGAGAATCAGAACGACTCCACCCCGCACCGGTCATCGGCGGCCAACCCGGCTGGCCGGTTACGCCGGTGTTTTATTCCAAACCACACGGCACGCCTTCCCCGCACGAAACGGGAGCACCTTGCTCACCAGAATGCGGTCGGCAAGGTGGCGGACGGCACGTCCGTCGCTAGTGCGAATTGAACACTCAGATGCAATCCGTTCTGCGCCGTTTGCAACTCGGATCGGGTGTGGTGTTGCTCATCTATCTCCTTCTCCACCTGGTCAATCATGCACTCGGGATCTGGTCACTCGATCTTGCCGGACACGGTCTCGCATTGGCGCTGCGACTCTGGCGAAGCACACCTGGCACGATTGCGCTGTACGGTGCGGCGTCGCTGCATTTTGCGCTAGCTGTGCACACGATATACGGGCGCCGTCACTGGACGCTGCCACCCGCCGAATGGATCCGCCTCTGGGCAGGCCTTAGCCTGCCGCTGCTGCTCATACGCCATGCGGTTACAACGCGACTCGCGTCCTCACTCTATGGTTTCGAGCCTGACTATGAACGTGTCGTGATCGTGCTGCTCACGAGCGGCACGCAGGGCTTGCAACTTGCTCTGCTCGCGCCCGGCTGGATCCACGGATGTCTCGGACTGTGGTTCCGATTGCGCCACTATCCGTTGGCTCGCCGCGTGAAGCCCGCCCTGTTGGCGCTAGTCGCCCTGTTGCCACTGCTGTCCGCGGCGGGCTTTATCCGGATGATGCACGCCGTCGAGGCAAAGAGCTTCACACTTCCAGCAGTCGATCCGAAACTGGTTGCGCATCAATTCACCCTCGATGCCTGGCGTCACAATCTCGTCACCGTGTACCTGTCCGTGATCGTCAGCGCTTTCATCGCAGGCCAATTACGCAATGGGTTTGAACGTCGAAGATTGCAGAAAAAATGCTGAATACCTGTCCCTCCCCAGACACCGCTCGACCGCATCGATTCCACGTTCGAGCGAAGAAGATATCGAACTCGCTCTCGATGCCGCCCACCGGGCGAAAAAAGCCTGGGCCGATACCGCACCGGGGGTGCGCGCAAATATTCTGAACCGCATTGCAGACCGCATGGAGCACAACCTGTCGCGCATCGCGTTCGCTGAATCGATCGACAACGGCAAGCCGATTCGCGAAACGCTCGCCGCAGACATTCCGCTGGCGATCGACCATTTCCGCTATTTCGCCGGCTGCATCCGCGCACAGGAAGGCAGCATCTCCGAGATCGATGCGGATACCGTCGCCTATCACTTCCACGAACCGCTTGGTGTCGTGGGTCAGATCATTCCGTGGAATTTCCCGATTTTGATGGCGGTGTGGAAGGTTGCCCCTGCGCTGGCTGCTGGCAACTGCATTGTGCTGAAACCCGCTGAACAGACGCCTGCGTCGATCCTGGTGCTGATCGAGCTGATCCAGGACCTGTTGCCGCCTGGTGTGCTGAATGTCGTCAACGGGTTTGGCCTCGAAGCCGGTAAGCCGCTTGCTTCGAGCAAACGCATCGCCAAGATCGCGTTTACCGGCGAGACCTCAACGGGCCGTCTGATCATGCAGTACGCGAGCCAGAACATCATCCCGGTAACGCTCGAACTCGGCGGCAAGAGCCCGAACATTTTCTTCGCCGACGTGGTCGATCACGACGACGGATACCTGGACAAGGCACTCGAGGGCTTTGCGATGTTTGCGTTGAACCAGGGTGAAGTGTGTACGTGTCCGTCACGCGTGCTGATCGACGAAAAGATCTACGACCGCTTCATGGAGCGCGCGTTAAAACGCGTGGCCGCGATTACACAGGGGCATCCGCTCGATCCAAAGACGATGATTGGTGCGCAGGCCTCGCAGGAACAACTGGAGAAAATCCTTTCATATGTCGATCTCGGCAAGCAGGAAGGCGCCGAGTGTTTGATCGGCGGTGAACGCAACAAGCTGAGTGGCGAGTTGAGCAAAGGCTACTACGTGAAGCCAACGGTGTTCCGCGGCCACAACAAGATGCGTATCTTCCAGGAAGAAATCTTCGGACCGGTGGTGTCGGTCACAACGTTCAAAAGCGAACAAGAGGCGCTCGAAATCGCCGACGATACGCTCTACGGTCTGGGCGCAGGCGTATGGACGCGCGACGGCACACGCGCCTATCGCTTCGGCCGGCAGATTCAGGCGGGCCGGGTGTGGACGAATTGCTATCACGCCTATCCGGCGCATGCCGCGTTCGGTGGCTACAAGCAATCGGGCATCGGCCGCGAGACGCACAAGATGATGCTCGATCACTACCAACAGACCAAGAATCTGCTCGTCAGCTACAGCGAACAGCCGCTGGGATTTTTTTAACGCGCACTGGTCCGCGGTGGCATGAGGGCCGCCGTGGACACAGGGTTGATCCTCGAAAAACTGTGCGAAAGTTTTAACTTGAGAATGCCCGCGCGCATTCACCCCTCGCCCGCCTCACCAGCCAAGCGCGGCCTTCACCAGCAACCCCAGCGCCACGCAGATCAACGCGCTCGCAAACCCCACCTGCACATGCAGCGCGGACAGTCGCTGCGACACGAGGCGGCCCACTACCATCCCCGCCGCTGTCGTCAGGCTGAACCATAGCGTCAGTTCGAGCGGCAGCGTGGTGCCATGCAGGATCGTCGAGACGACCCCGCCGCTGCCGACCAGTGCGATGACCATCAGCGACGTCGCGACGATGCCATGCATCGACACATTGGTGAGCTTGCGCAGCATCGGCACGATGATGAAGCCGCCGCCCACGCCGAGCAGTCCCGTCATCAGCCCGGTCAGCGCGCCAGTGGCCGCGAGCGCGACGCCGGTCGTCCACGACCAGACCAGCCGGCCGGTGTCGGGATTGATGCGGCCGACGCACAGCCGCGAGTCCTCCCTTTCCGACTGCCCGTGCCGCAATGCTTGCGATAACAGGCGCACGGCCACCACCAGCATGACGATCGCGAAGAGCGTCAACAGCACGCGCTGCGACAAGGCGTGAGCGATGCGCACGCCCAGTGAAGTTAGCGGCACGCCGGCGGTGGCCATGAAGAACGCGGCCCGGTAGCGCACCAGCCGCCGCCGGAATGCTTCGAGCGCGCCGATGGCCGCGCTGCCCGCCACGGCGACTAGCGCAACGGGCGTCGCCTGCTGCATCGGCCAGCCCATTCCAACCACCAGCGCCGGCACAGCCAGGATACCGCCGCCCGCGCCAGTCAAACCGAGCACCGCGCCAACGATGGCGCCAAGAAGTAGTGAAGAAAACATCAACGATCCGACAGAGTGCGAGCGAGTGCTTCGTTACCGCGTTACCGCGTTACTGCGTTACTGCGTTACCGCATGCGTTGGCGCATCAGCCCGTGAGTTCGGGCCGCGCGAACCACTCGTGTCCCTTGAGCATCGCCTGCCAGTAAAGCGGCGGCAGAATGCGCTCCTTCAATAGCCACGCGAGGCGCGAAGGACGCTTGCCGTCGATCAGCCAGGTCGGCAGCGTCGGCGCAACCTTGCCGCCATAGAGGAATTCGGCGAGCACGATCTTGCCGCGCTCGACGGTCAGCGGACACGATCCGTAGCCGTCATACATCGCTTCGCCGTGCACTTTGCCGAGGCCCGCGAGCACGTTATGAGCGACCGCCGGAGCCTGCTTGCGCGCAGCCGCGGCGGTCTTCGCATTCGTCGTGTTCGCGACGTCGCCGAGCGCAAAGACGTTGGCGTAGGTTTTGTGACGCAGCGTCGCCGGATCGACGTCGACCCAACCGGCCTTGTCCGCCAGCGGGCTCACGCGGATGAAGTCGGGCGCCGTCTGCGGCGGCACCACGTGGATCATGTCGAAGTCCCGCGTGACTGACTCGACGCTGCCGTCTTCGCGCGCGCGGCTGAAGATCGCACGTTTGCCCGGACCGTCTATCGCGCTCAGGTTGTAGCCGAAGTTCAGCGCGATGTCGTAGCGCTTCACGTACTCCATCAAGGCCGGCACATAGTCGGCGACGCCGAACAGCACGGCTCCGGCATTGAAGAATTCAACGTCGATCTGTTCGAGCCGGCCCGCGCGCCGCCAGTGATCCGCCGACAGATACATCGCTTTTTGCGGCGCCCCGGCGCACTTGATCGGCATCGGCGGTTGGGTGAAGAGCGCACGGCCGGCCTGCAGATCGCGCACGAGCCGCCACGTATAGGGCGCGAGATCGTACCGATAGTTCGAGGTCACACCGTTGCGGCCGAGCGTTTCCGGCAAACCTTCGATCGCGTTCCAGTCCAGCTTCAGTCCGGGGCAGACGATCAACGCTTTGTAGTTCACGACGCGGCAGCCTTCCAGAACGACCGCAGAGCGCCGCGGCTCGAACGCCGCCACGCCGGCCTTGATCCAGTGGACCCCGCGCGGCAGGACAGCCGCCATGTCGCGAGCCGTGGTGGCGGGTTCGAACACGCCGGCTCCGACCATGGTCCAGCCCGGCTGGTAATAGTGCGTGCCGGCCGGATCGATCACCGCGATGTCGAGGCCGCGCTCGCGCGCCAGCAGGCTCGACGCCGTCGCGAGGCCGGCGGCGCCCGCACCGACGATCACGACGTCGTAACTGGCCACGGCGGTGTCGACCGGCAGCTTGCCGCCGTTGGCGATACGTTGCACGAGGCCCGTCAGGTCATAGCCCGCTGCGTTGCCGATCGCGACGATCTCCGGCAGCGTCCGGTTCGGCGCTTCGGCAAGCGCCCACAGCGTCGCGGCGCGCATGCCCGTGCGGCAATACGCGAGCACCGGCGCCGGCAGTGTCTGCATCAGCTCGCCGAACCGCGCGGCGTCGGCATCGCCGACCTTGCCGGATTCGATCGGCAGATAGCGCGCGTCGATGCCGTGTTCGCGGGCCGCCGCTTCGATCTCGCGGAAGCCGGATTGGTCGGGGCCTTCGCCGTCGGGCCGATTGCAGACGATCGCACGAAAACCCGCTGCGGCGATCGCAGGCAAGTCGGACGCGCTAATCTGCGACGCGACGGCCACACTGGCCGTCAGTTTCCTGAATTCCATCAAACTTCTCCTGGGGTTGCCGTCCACGGTGCGTGCCGGCTCAGATCGCGTTCAGCGGAATCTTGATGTAGGACACACCGTTATCGTCCGGCTCGGGTAGATGCCCGGCGCGCATGTTGACCTGGACCGACGGCAGCATCAGCACCGGCATGTCGAGCGTGGCGTCGCGTGCGGTGCGCATCGCGACGAAGGCTTCCTCGCTGGTGCCTTCGCGGACGTGGATGTTTTGCTCGCGCTCCTCGGCGACCGTGCTGACAAACCGCACTTCGCGGCCGCCCGGCTGGTAGTCGTGGCACATGTACAGCCGGGTGTGCGCCGGCAGGCTCAGCACCTTGCGTATCGAGCGGTATAGCGTGCGGGCGTCGCCGCCCGGAAAGTCGCAGCGCGCGGTGCCGTAGTCCGGCATGAACAGCGTGTCGCCGACGAAGGCCGCGCTCTGCGCGCCGTCGCTGACCACATACGTCATGCAGGCCGGCGTATGGCCCGGCGTATGCATCGCGCGCACCTGCAGGCCGCCGATGGTGAAGGTTTCGTCATCAACGAGCAGGCGGTCGAACTGGCTGCCGTCATGCGCGAAGCCGGATCCGGCGTTGAACAGCTTGCCGAACGTGTGTTGCACGCGCGTCACGTGCGAGCCGATTGCTATCGTGCCGCCGAGTTTTTCCTTGAGGTAAGGCGCGGCGGACAGATGGTCCGCATGCACGTGGGTTTCGAGCAGCCACTGCACGTTCGCGCCCAGCGCTTGAACGCGGGCGAGGAGCTGATCGGCGGTCGTCGTGCCGGTGCGTCCGGACTTCGGGTCATAGTCGAGCACACTGTCGATCAGCGCGCAGTCGAGCGTGCGCGTGTCCAGCACCAGATAGCTGATGGTCCAGGTACCGGGGTCGAAGAAGCCTTCGACGAACAGGGGACTCGCGGTATTCAATTCCATCTCCTTAAAGCCGAATCGGTCTTTGCGCGACATCAAAGCGGGCGACTTAAACAAGAACCGTGCCGGTGCTGGCGCGGCTCGGTCGCGCTCGCGTAGCTATTTGATTTGTATCCGGTTTTCGCTGCCGGGCGGCGAGGCTGTCCGAACCGGGCGAGCCGTCGTGAGCCTGAGGGCTGCCATTTGTGGCAGTGATTTGACAGTTCTGGCAGTCATGGCAGTCATGGCAGAGTCGACGTATAGTGACGGTCTGCCGGAACTGCCACTATGAAATCCCCTGAATCATTCGTCTCCCCAATCTCTTCCGGTCCCGCCGACGCGCCCGATGTCGCTGCCCTCGTCTCGTATATCGAGCACGACGCCCAGCCGATGATCGTGCTCGAACCCGGGTACCGGATCCTCGCGGCCAATGCCGCGTATCGGCGTCAGTTCGGTATCGCCGGCGAGCCGCACGTCGGCCGCAAGTGCTACCAGGTATCGCATCACTACGACGTACCGTGCGATCAGGCGGGCGAACATTGCCCGATGAAGCGGGCGTTCGAGACACGCGGCCCGGACCGTGTGCTGCACATTCATCACACGCCGCGCGGGCCTGAGCATGTCGACGTCGAACTGCGGCCGATATTCGATGGGCAACAGAAGGTGGTCGCGTATGTCGAGCGGCTCTCGACGGTTCGCAGCGCCTCGGCCAAACCGAGCGCGCAAGGACTGGTCGGCCGTTCGACGGCGTTCAACGCGGCGCTCTCGGCACTGCATCGCGTCGCGCCTTCGATGCTGCCGGTCCTGCTGCTCGGCGAATCCGGCACCGGCAAGGAATTGTTCGCGCGTGCGCTTCACGAAGCGAGCGAGCGCGCGGGCAAGCCATTCGTGGTCGTCGACTGCTCGGGCATCACCGATAGCCTGTTCGAGAGCGAACTCTTCGGCTATGAGAAAGGCGCGTTCACAGGCGCGGTCGCGCGCAAGCCCGGCCTCGTGGAGACGGCTCAGGGCGGGACGCTGTTCCTCGACGAACTCGGTGACGTGCCGCTGTCAATGCAGGTCAAGCTGCTGCGTCTGATCGAGTCCGGCACGTTCCGGCGCGTCGGCAGCGTCGAGACGTTGCGCGCGGACTTCCGGCTGGTGGCGGCAACCCACCAGCCGCTGCGCGACATGATCGACGACGGGCGCTTTCGCCAGGATCTCTACTACCGGATCAGCGCGTTCCCGATTCGCCTGCCCGCGGTGCGGGATCGCGCCGATGACATCGCATTGCTGATCAATTCGATCCTGCAGCGCATTGGCCACGCGCAGAACGCGGCGCCCGGCGCGGCAGGCCGCAAGCTCAGTGTTGCGGAGGATGCGCTCGAACGACTTGAGGCTTATTCATGGCCGGGCAATATCCGCGAACTGCGCAACGTGCTCGATCGCGCGTGCCTGCTGGCCGATGACGGTGTGATCCGTGTCGAGCATCTGCCGGACGAGATAGCGGCGGGTGTGTGGTCGCATTCGGGGGCTCCGGTGGGATCGACCTGGAATACGGCACGCGGCGAACCGGATGATCGTGAGTTAGCGAGGCTGGTGGCGGAGTTTTCCGGCACACGCAGCGCGCTTGCCCGGCATCTGGGGATGAGCGAGCGCACGTTGTATCGTCGAATGAAGGCTCTTCGGTTGGGGGGATGATTGGGCAATCCTGGTCTCGGGTGCGAAGTGACGCCGACGCACTTTACCTGTGTGGCAGACTGGCCCGCGGGCGGAACCCAGCGTCACGCATCCCGCCCCCGCAAGCGCGGCGTCCGCGTGATCACGAGCAACAACACCGCCCTACAGGCGAACAGCGCCGCGAATGTATAGAGCCCTGCGTCCATGCTGCCGGTTTTCGTCTTCAGCCAGCCGATCACCACGGGACTGATGAAGCCGCCCAGCAATCCGATGCTGCTGATCGTCGCAATGCCGACCGCCGCGCCGGCCGTTCCCGACAGATACGCGGAAGGAATCGCCCAGAACAGCGGCACGGTCGCGAAGATGCCGCCCGCGGCGATACAGAGCAACGCGAACGACAGCATCATGTTCGTCCCCGCGAGCGGCAACATCATCAACGCCGCGGCGCCGGTCAGCGCGGCGATTGCCGTATGCCAGCGGCGTTCGCCCGTGCGATCGGAGTGTATGGACGTGCAGATCATCGCGACCGCGGCCACGGCATTCGGGCCGGCCGCGTACAGTCCGACGTGCGCCACGTCTTTGAGCAATTTCGGGGATGATTTTCATAGAGGTGCCTCGTTTCCTTATGGGTCGTCAACGGTTGTTTCGAGCGGTCCTTCAGCAGTGCAATGATCCCCACGCCCACCGCCATCAGCGAGATCGTGACCACCAGCGCGGACTTGCGCCCGTGACGGTCCGCGTAATTGCCGAGAATGATGCCGCCGAGCGGCCTGGTCAGAAAGCCCACGCCGAAGGTCGTCCAGGCCGCCAGCAGCGACGCGGTGGCGTTGTCGCTTGGGAAAAACTGCTTCGCGATGATCGCGGCAAAAAACGAGAAGACGGTGAAGTCGAACCACTCAAGCGCATTGCCGATGGTTGCAACCACAATCACACGCGCGTCGAACGGTCTCGCACCCGCGGTGATGAGCGGCAACGTATCAGATTCGCGTCGTTGAACGGATACATCCATTCCTGTCTCCTTGAGCACGGCAACCAGTCTGTTTTCAGGCGAACCACGACGGGCTGCCGGCACCTGAATACGGTGCCGGCCAGTTCAAGCCGAGAGGCGTGATACCGCTTGGTTGCTTGATGCCTCATTGTCCATAGCCGTTATCATCAAAGAAAGCTAAAATTTCCTGTTCTTCGCTTCAAAAAATTTGATGTATCAGCCGTGCCTGGATGCTTGCGGGCGCATTCGTTTCCGCTGTCGTCGAGGTCGAATTGAGCACGTTGCGATTTCTCTGAACCTTTGTCGCCGTGGCTCGCCACGGCTCGTTTGCGGTGGCCGCCGAGCAGATGGCGCTCACGCAGTCGGCGGTCAGCATGCAAATGCGTGCGCTCGAAACCGAGTTCAAACACGAACTCTTCGACCGCTGCGGCCGCACGGTGATGCTCAACGCAATAGGCAAAAGCCTGCTGCGTCGGCATGCTGGAACGCGCGCAGCAGTTGAAGGAAGTGATCTGAGCGCGAGCGGGTGAGCGGCTCTGGTCGAGCGTAAAGCGGCCGCGTGGCCAGTGTTCGTATCGACCAGATCCTGTTTCCGCTTCACACCCGCCACACCGCCCCATCAGGAAAGTCGTGCTGTTCGAGCGACGCCGCCTTCATTTCGATGCTGTAGCCCGGACGTTCCGGCGGCATATAACGGCCGTTGCGGATCACGACAGGATCGACGAAATGCTCATGCAGATGATCCACGTATTCGAGCACCCGGTTTTCCAGCGACGCCGACACGCAGATATAGTCGAACAGCGAAATATGCTGGACGTACTCGCACAAGCCGACGCCGCCCGCGTGCGGACACACCGGCACGCCGAATTTCGCCGCCATCAGCAGCACGACGATCACCTCGTTCAGACCGCCCAGGCGGCAGCTATCCACCTGGCAGAAGTCGATCGCATGCGCCTGTAGCAACTGCTTGAACATCACACGGTTATGGCAGTGCTCGCCGGTCGCCACGCCGATCGGTCGCAGCCGCTGGCGGATCGCCGCGTGCCCGAGAATGTCGTCGGGACTGGTCGGTTCCTCGATCCACCACGGATCGAATTGCGCGAGGCGCCGCATGTTCGCGATCGCTTCATCGACATCCCACACCTGGTTCGCATCCATCATCAGCTTCAGGTTTTCGCCGATTTCCTCGCGCAGGATGCGGGCTCGACGCATATCTTCTTCAATATTGCCACCCACCTTCTGCTTGAAGTGCGTCCAGCCCTGCGCGACGCCTTCACGAGCGAGCCGGCGGATCTTGTCGTCGTCATAGCCGAGCCAGCCGGCCGACGTCGTGTAGGCCGGAAAGCCGTGCGCGCGCATTTCCTGTTCGCGCTCGCTCCGGGTCGTCGCGTGACGATGGAGCATCGCGATCGCTTCATCCGGCGTGATCGCATCGGTCACATAGCGGAAATCGAGGCAACGCACGAGTTCTTCCGGGCTCATGTCGACGAGCAGCTTCCACACCGGCTTGCCTTGCGCTTTTGCCCACAGATCCCAGGTTGCATTCACCACAGCCGCGGTCGCCAGATGAATCGCACCCTTGTCCGGGCCGATCCAGCGCAACTGGCTGTCGGATGTCAGCGCGCGCCAGAACGCGCCCATGTTCGCGGCGATATCCTCGAGCGTTTTGCCGACGATCAGCGGCGCAAGCGCCTGCACTGCACTCACGCAGATCTCGTTGCCTCGCCCGATCGTGAAGGTGAGGCCATGACCGGTGAGCCTGTCCGGCGAATCCGTTGCGAGCGTCACGTAGGTCGCGGAGTAATCCGGCGCAGCGTTCATCGCATCGGAGCCGTCGAGTGAACGCGAGGTCGGAAACCGGATGTCCCGGACGGACAGCTTGGTGATCGTCGTCATCTGAACACGCTCCTGGGCCACAGCTATCGGCTTCCGCCTATCGGACCTGCGAGCGATGGTGGAACGGATCGGTGCGTTGCACTTTCAACGTACAGCCTTTTTCGTCACGAAGGATGCGGGGGGCTTAAAGGGGAGGAAGGGCTACTCGCCCTTCCCGCCCGTCGCGCATCTGTGGCGACGATCAGTCATAGAGCACGGCGGCGATCTTCGGATCGTTCATATTGCTCTTGTCGTACCAGAAGAAGCCCGTGTCGATTTTCATCGGCAACTTCTCGCCCTTCAGCGCCTTCACCGCGGAGTCGACGGTGCACTTGCCGATGCCGACCGGATTCTGCGTGATGGCGCCGAGCATCAAGCCCGAAGTGATGTCCGCTTTTTGCTCCTTGCCGGAGTCGAAGCCGATCAGCACCAGTTTCTTGCCCGACTCCCTGACGCCGATCGCAGCGCCTTCCGCCGAGCCTTCATTGGCGCCGAAAATACCCTTCAGACCGGGATTGGCCTGAATCATCGCCTTGGCGATTTCCGCCGACTTCAAATGGTCGCCGCCGCCATACTGCACGGAGACAATCTTGATGTTCGGATGCCTGGCCTTCATCTGATTCAGGAAACCGTCGCGGCGATCGATACCCGTGCGGCTGGTCTGGTCGTGCACGATCACGGCGACTTCACCGGCATTGCCGATCGCCTCGGCCATCTTGTCAGCGGCGAGCGCGGCGGCGGCCAGGTTGTCGGTCGCGCAGGTCGTCAGCGGAATATCGCTGTCGACGCCCGAGTCGAACGCGATGACCGGTATTTTGGAGGCCTGCGCTCTTTTCAGAAGCGGGATGGCCGCCTTGCTGTCGAGCGCGGCGATGCCGAGCGCCTGGGGCTTCTTGGCCAACGCGGCCGACAGCATGTCGATCTGCTTGTCGACCATCGCCTCGGTTTCCGGACCCTCGAATGTGATCCTGACACTGTGCCCCTTCGCCGATTGTTCGGCGCCGGATTTGACCGCCTGCCAGAACTGGTGCTGGAAGCCTTTCGAAATAAGCGGGATATAGACGTCATCCGCGTGTGCAAGATTCGCCCCGCCAATCAGAGCGCCCAGGCCGACCACGACGCCGAATATTCTTCGCTTCAACATGGAATTTCTCCTCCTAAGGTGGACCATCAACCTTCAGCCGCTGGGGAAGCCTTTTTGCGCTCCCCTTCTTTGAAATTGTCCGGCGCAGCGTCAGCTCTTCCTGCGTCGCAGGATATCGGCATAGACCGCGAGAATGATGATGAGGCCTGTCACAACGATCTGCCATTCCTGAGCGACGGACATGATGCGCAGGCCGTTGGTTAGCACGCTCATGATGAAAGCCCCGATGATCGTGCCGAGAATCGTGCCCGAACCGCCGCTGAGCGACGTGCCGCCGATCACCACAGCGGCGATCGCTTCGAGTTCATAGCCCTGGCCGAGCGCCGGCTGGGCCGAATTCAGCCGCGACGCGATGAGCAGCCCGGCGATGCCGCAAATGGCTCCGCTCAGGCCGTAAATGGCGATCTTCCAGCGGTCGACATTCACGCCGGAAAGTCGCACGGCTTCTTCGTTGCTGCCGAGCGCAAAGGTGTAACGGCCGAGCGCGGTGCGATTGAGCGTGATCGAACTCACGACCGCAAGAAAAAACAGAATCAGGACCGCGTTCGGAATGGGCAGGCTCGGCACGATATAGCCGATCAACGAATCCTGCGAGATCCGGTAGAAGTTCTCGGTGTCGGTGAAATAGATCGGCTTGTCGGCCGAGACGACGAGCGAGAGCCCTTTAAGCAGCATCATCATGCCCAGGGTGGCGATGAAGGGCGGTATTTTCATCTTCGCCGTGAGGGTTCCTGAAATGGTCCCGCAGAGCGCGCCCGTGCCGATCGCGGCAACCACGCCGGCCCACATCGGCAAATGCCAGAAGCTGAGAAACACGCCGCAGATGACCGCCGTGAAGGTCATCAGCGTGCCCACGGACAAATCGATGCCGCCGGTAATGATGACGAACGTGCAGGCAATCGCAAGCACGCCGTTGACCGCGGTCGCCTGCAGAATGCCGAGCATGTTGTCCATCTGCATGAACGCCGGCGACGCGAAGCTGAAAAAGATCAGCATCAGGATCAGGCTCGCGAAGGCGAGCAGCTTCTGCAAAGCGGTCGGCGAAAAGACGCGAGCCCGCAGGCCGGAGGCGCGTCCTTCCCGCGCGAGCGCCGATGTATCCGATGGCAAAGTCATATTGATCGCTCGAGGCTCACGCCGCCGTTTTCAAGGTTTCACGCTGCGTCGCCAGATGCATGATGCGCTCCTGCGTCGCTTCTTTGGCTGACAGTTCGCCGGTAATACGGCCCTCGCACATCACGATCACGCGGTCGCTCATGCGCAGGATTTCCGGCAGCTCCGACGAGATCATCACGACCGCCTTGCCTTCCTCGGCGAGCGAGCGCAGCAGCTTGTAGATTTCATTCTTGGCGCCGACGTCGATACCGCGCGTCGGCTCGTCGAAAAAGAGCACGTCGCAGTTGCGCTCCAACCACTTCGCAATCACGATTTTCTGCTGATTGCCGCCCGACAGAAGCCGCACCTGCTGCGCCGCTGAGGGCGTTCGAATGGCGAGCAGATTGATGAAATGGCTGGCTGTCCGGCGTATCTGCGCGCGGCGCAAGAAGAAGTTGAACGCGAGAAACTTGCGCAAGTTGGACATGACGATGTTCGATTCGACGTCCATGCCGGTCGCCAGGCCGAAGCGTTTGCGGTCTTCCGACAGATAGCCGATCCCGCGCGCCACCGCGTCGCTCGGCTGTCTGATGGTCGCCTTGACGCCTTTCACGATAATCTCGCCGGATTCGATCGGATCGGCGCCGAACACCGCTCGCGCGACCTCGGTGCGGCCGGCACCCATCAAGCCAGCAAAGCCCAATATCTCGCCTTTGCGCAGCGCGAAGCTAACGTCCCTGACCAACGGCCCGGCGTTCAGATTTTTGACTTCGAGTGCGACCTCGCCCTCGTCCCCGGCGCTGTGCGAAGGCGCGACATCGGTCAAGGTTCGCCCGACCATCATGCCGATGATCGCTTCGACGCTGGTGTCCCCGGCGGTGACGGTGGCCACATATTCGCCGTCACGCATCACGGTGACGCGGTCGGCAATCTGCTTCAGCTCATCCATCTTGTGCGAGATATAGATGACGCCGACACCCCGGCTCTTCAGTTCGCGGATGATGCGGAACAGCTCGGCGATTTCGGCGTCGTTGAGCGCCGAGGTGGGCTCGTCCATGATCAGCACGCGCGAATCGAACGACAAAGCCTTGGCGATCTCGACCATCTGCTGCCGCGCGACGGTGAGGCTGCCGACCACGGCGCGCGGGTCGAGATTCACATGCATGCGGGCAAAAATGTCGCGCGCCTGCGCATTGAGCCTGTCTTCGTCGAGGAACAGCCCGAGGCGCCCGCGCGGCTCGCGGCCGATGAACATGTTCTGGGCGACGCTCAGGTGATTCATCAGTTGGAGTTCCTGATGAATGATACCGACGCCCACGGCCTGCGCGTCACGCGGGCTCAGGAACTCGACCGGCTGGCCGTCATAGAGGATTTCGCCCGAATCCCGGGTGTACACCCCGGCGAGGATTTTCATCAGTGTCGACTTGCCGGCGCCGTTCTCGCCCATCAGCGCATGGACTTCCCCCGCCATGAGCTCGAACTGCACTTCGTGAAGCGCCCTCACGCCGGGAAAGCTCTTGTTGAGCCTTTTGACGGAAATGAGCGGGGTCACGGCGCGGATCTGACGGCAATTCCGCGGCGGCCGCCGGCCTCATTGCGAGAGGCGGGTGGCCAGGGCGCCGGGCGCCGCACGCTTGCGTGACTGAAATCGCAAAGAGAAACCAGACACATTGCTGGGCCCCATAATCGATGTGCCACGATTTTACGATGCCGGCCAGCCGTGGCTCAAGCCCAGGCATTCCCCAGTGTCGAGGGCAACGGTACGGATTCCCGACCTGTGCACGTTCTCGGCGCGCTTTCCCAACTAATGAACTTGATTTAACTAACTCATCAATTAGACTGGATCGATGAACCCGACTTCGTCCACTGTGGCGAAACTCCGTGGGCGCCGACGCGCTGTCGCCGACGTCGACGTGCGCGAGCACATGCTCGACTGCGCCACGCAGCTGTTCGCGCAGCAGGGCATCGCCGCCACCACGATGGCGCAGATTGCCGCCGCGGCCGGCGTGACGTCGGCGATGGTCCACTACTACTTCACGAACCGTGAAAAGCTGCTGGACGCCGTGGTCGACGAGCGCATCGTGCTCTGCGTGCAGTTTGTCTGGCGTGTCGGCGAAGGGGATGCCGGTGAGGATCCGTTTGCGCTCGTGCACGGCCTGGTCGGACGCCTGTTCGACGTCACGGCGCGCATGCCGTGGCTGCCGCCGCTGTGGCTGCGCGAAATCGTCAATGAAGGCGGCATGCTGCGCGAGCGGATGCTCAAACGCATCCCGGTCGAACAGACGATGCGCTTCGCAACCCGCATCGGTGCTGCGCAGCAGCATGGCATCGTCAATCCGGCCATCGAACCGAGGTTGCTGTTCATGTCGATTCTTGCGCTTGTGATGCTGCCGCTCGCCACGTCGAAAATCTGGCACAGCGTGCGTGGATTGCCGAAGCCCGATCCAGAGGCATTGCGCCGCCACGTCACCGCGCTGCTGACGCACGGCATGCAGCCGCCGCGCGCGGCGGCAACGCGGCGGCGGCCGGCTGCAAGGAGCAAGCCATGATCCGCTTGCGCTTCCTGTCCGCACGGTTGCTGGCCTGCGCCACGGCGGGCGCGCTCGCGCTCGCCGGCTGCGGGCGCGAGCCAAACGATCGCTGGCAGGGCTACGTCGAGGGCGAATTCGTCTATCTGGCGTCGTCGCAGTCCGGCACGCTCGAGCAGTTGTCGGTGCAGCGCGGGCAAACCGTTGCCGCCGCCGCGCCGGTCTTCGCGCTCGAATCGGTCAACGAAACCGCCGCGCTGCAACAGGCGCAGCAGCAGCTTGCCGCGGCGCGCGCGCAGCTGACCGACATCCTGAGCGGCAAGCGTCCGCCCGAGGTCAACGTGACGAAGGCGCAACTCGCCCAGGCGAGCGCGAACGCACGCAAAGCCGCGTTGCAACTGACGCGCGACGAGGCCCAGTTCCGCGCCGGCGGCATCCCGAAGGGCCAGCTCGACGACTCGCGTGCTCAAGCGGATTCGACAGCGGCCCAGGTTCGCGAGCTGACGAACCAGGTCGCCGTCGCCAACCTGCCCGGCCGCTCCCAGCAGATCGTCGCGCAACAGGCGCAGGTCAGCGCGGCGCAGGCCGCCGTCGATCAGGCGCAATGGAAGCTCGACCAGAAACGGGGGGCCGCGCCAAGCGCGGGGCTCGTGCACGACACGCTATACCGGCTCGGGGAATGGGTGCAGGCGGGCAATCCGATCGTGCAGATGCTGCCGCCGCAAAACGTGAAGGTGCGCTTCTTCGTGCAGGAATCCGTCGTCGGCACGCTCAGCACAGGCCGCGCCGTCGTCATTCGTTGCGATGGCTGCACGGGCGACGTGTCCGCGAAGATCACCTTTATTTCCAACCAGGCGGAGTACACGCCCCCTGTCATCTACAGCAATGAGACCCGCGCGAAGCTCGTCTTCATGGTCGAGGCGCATCCATCGGTCGCCGACGCGCCGAAGCTGCGTCCCGGACAGCCGGTCCAGGTGAGGCTGCAATGAACCCGGGCGCAGCCGACTACGCGATCGATGTGCGCGCGCTCAACAAGCACTTCGGCGAAAAGCATGTGGTGCGCGACCTGTCGATGCGGGTCGGCCGTGGCGAAATCTTCGGCTTTCTGGGGCCGAACGGCAGCGGCAAGACGACCTCCATCCGCCTGATGTGCGGTCTGCTCACGCCGGACTCGGGCAGCGGCGCCTGCCTCGGCTACGACATCATCCGCGAGAGCGCGCAGATCAAGCGGCATGTCGGCTACATGACGCAGCGCTTCTCCTACTGGGAGGATCTGTCGATCCGCGAAAACCTCGACTTTGTCGCGCGGGTCTATCAGATGGCCGACCGCAAGCAAGCCGTCGAACGCTCGCTCGAATCGCTCGGGCTCGCGACCCGCGCGAACCAGCTGACGGGCTCGCTATCGGGCGGCTGGAAACAGCGGCTCGCGCTCGCCGCCTGCATGCTGCACGAGCCGCAATTGCTGCTGCTCGACGAGCCGACCGCCGGTGTCGATCCGAATGCGCGCCGCGAGTTCTGGGAAGAACTGCACCGGCTCGCGGCCAACGGCATTTCGGTGCTGGTCAGCACGCATTACATGGACGAAGCCGAGCGCTGTCACAAACTCGCGTACATCTCATACGGCCAGTTGCTTGCGCAGGGCAGCGCAGCGGAGGTGATCGAGTCGCAAGACCTCGCGACGTGGATGATCGAAGGCGAGCATCTGGCCGAACTGTCCGAGCGCCTGAGCAGCATGCCGGGCGTCGATCAAACCGTCGTGTTCGGCTCGGCGCTGCATGTCAGCGGCAGCGATCATCAGGCGCTCGAGGCCACGCTTCGGACGATCGGCGCGGACAAGACGCTGCGCGTCGCGCCGATCGCAACCAGTCTCGAAGACGTGTTCATCTTCCTCATGAAGCGCTCGTCCGATAACTACGGAGCCAAGCCGTGAGCGAGCGTTCCGCGTTCTCACTGTCGCGGTGGTGGAGCATCGTGCTCAAGGAGTTCCTGCAGTTGCGGCGCGACCGCGTCACCGCCGCGATGATCGTCGGCATACCGATCATCCAGCTCACGCTGTTTGGCTTTGCGATCAACACGGACCCGAAGCATCTGCCGACCGCCGTCATCATTGCCGATCAAAGCCCGTTCTCGCGCAGCTTCGTCGCGGCGCTGGAAAACTCGGCCTACTTCAACATCATCGAGACTTTGCCAGACGAGGAGGCGGGGCACCGTGCGCTCGCGCGGGGCGACGTGCAATTCGTGTTGAGCGTGCCGGTCGATTTTTCGCGCCGGCTGTTGCGCGGCGAACGTCCGTCGCTGCTTGTGGAAGCGGACGCGACCGATCCCGTCGCGACCGGCTCGGCGCTGAGCGCGCTGTCCGGCCTTGTCCAGAGCGTGGCGGACAAGGATCTGACCGGGCCGCTCGCGTATCTGAATGGGCGCCCGGCCGCGTTCGACGTGCTGGTTCATCGCCTGTACAACCCCGAGGGCATCACCCAGTACAACGTCGTGCCGGGTCTGATGGGCGTGATCCTGACGATGACGATGGTGATGATGACGGGGCTCTCGGTCACCCGAGAACGTGAGCGCGGCACGATGGAAAATCTGCTGGCTACACCGGTGCGGCCTCTCGAAGTAATGACCGGCAAGATCGTGCCCTACGTGCTGATCGGCCTGATCCAGGTCACGATCATCCTCGCCGCAGCGCTGTTCGTGTTTCATGTGCCATTCGAAGGCAGCCCGCTCGCGATCTATGTGTCGGCACTGCTCTTTATCGCGGCGAACCTGACCGTGGGCATCACGCTGTCTTCGCTCGCGCAGAATCAGCTGCAAGGCATGCAGCTGACCTTCTTCTACTTTCTGCCGAGCATCCTGCTGTCAGGCTTTCTGTTTCCGTTTGCCGGCATGCCCAAATGGGCGCAGTACATTGGCAACCTGCTGCCGCTCACGTACTTCACGCGGCTCGTGCGCGGCATCCTGCTCAAAGGCGTCGGCTGGTCCGACATGTGGCCGTCGATCTGGCCGCTCGGCGTCTTCACAGTCGTCGTGATGGGTATCGCACTGCGCTTTTACCGGCGCACGCTGGACTAGGAGCGATCGATGCAGCCGCTCACCCGTACCGCGGTCATCGCGCTATGCTGCGGCGCGCTGGGCAGCTGCGCGGTCGGACCGGACTTCCACACCCCGGCGGCGCCGGATACGCCGAGCTATACACGCGCTCCGCAACCGGCATCGACGGTCGCCGCGAGCGGCGCGGCGGGCGTCGCGCAGTCGTTCGAAACGGTCGATCATGCGCCGCTTACGTGGTGGACGCAGTTTCAGTCCGACGCGCTCAACCAGTTGGTGAGCGACGCGCTGCAGCACAGCCCGACGCTCGAACAAGCGCGTGCAAGGCTGACCGAAGCGCAGGAAAACTACAACGCGCAGGCAGGCGCCACCCTGTTCCCGAGCGTGGATGCAAAGATTTCGGGGACGCGGCAGAAGATCGATCTCGCCGCGTTCGGCATCACGAGCGTGCCGAATCCCGGACCGTTCACGCTGTATAACGCGTCGGTGAGCGTGTCGTACGTACTCGACGTATTCGGCGGCAACCGGCGCGCGCTCGAAGCAACGATGGCGCAAGTCGACTATCAGGCATTCGAACTCGACGCGGCCCGGCTCACGCTCGCCGGCAACGTCGTCTCCACCGCGATCCGGCGCGCGTCGGTGCAGCGGCAGATCGAGCTGACCGGGCAAATCGCGGACGCGCAGGCGCAGCAGCTCGCGATCACCGAACGCCGCTACGCGGCCGGCGGCGCGTCGGAGTTCGACGTACGCAGCCAGCGCACGCTGCTCGCACAGACCCGCGCGACGTTGCCGCCGCTCGCGACACAACTCGCGCAGGCCGACCATCAGCTCGCGATCCTGACCGGCGTGGCGCCCGCGAATGCGCAGTTCGGAGACATCGCACTCGATGCGCTGCATCTGCCGGACACCGTGCCGCTCACGCTGCCGTCGACGCTCGCGCGCGAGCGGCCCGACATCCGCGCGTCGGAAGCGCTGCTGCATCAGGCGAGCGCGAATGTAGGGGTCGCGACGGCGAACCTGTATCCGCAGTTTTCATTCTCGGCCGGCATCGGCTCGGAACGCACCCGCATTGAAGACGTCGTGAACGGACTGAACATCTGGAACATCGGCTTCAACCTCATGCAGCCGATATTTCACGGCGGCGAGCTTCATGCGAAGAAACGCGCCGCGGCTGCCGCTTACGAAGCGGCACTGGCCGACTATCGGCAGACGGTGCTCCTGGCGTTGCAGCAGGTTGCCGACACGCTGCGCGCGCTGGAAAACGATGCGCGCGAACTGCAGGCGCGCGACGAAGCCGCGCGGCAGGCACAGGCCAACGTGGCGATCGTGCAGTCGCAGTATGCCGCCGGCGGCGTCAGCCAGTTCGCGCTGATCGACACGCAACGGCAAGCATTGCAGACGACGCTCGACCGGACCCGGGCGCAAGCGGACCGGTTCGCGGACACGGCGGCGCTGTTTCAGGCACTAGGCGGCACGCCGTTGCCAGCCGGCGCGCAACCGTAGCAGCAGGTCTGAACTTTGCCCGGGAATTCCCTGAATACCGAACAGCGGTCGCGAGAACGTACACTCGCCGTTGTTCCCCGCCCTGAGAGAGACCGTGCCCGTCATCACCTGTATCGAGGATTTACGCGTGCTTGCCCAACGGCGCGTGCCGCGCATGTTCTACGACTACGCCGACAGCGGCTCGTGGACCGAGAGCACGTACCGCGCGAATGAAAGCGACTTCCAGCGCCTGAAGCTGCGTCAGCGCGTGGCGGTCAACATGGCGGGCCGCAGCACGCGCACCGAAATGGCGGGTCAGGCGGTCGCGATGCCCGTAGCGCTCGCGCCGACGGGGTTGACCGGCATGCAGCATGCCGACGGCGAAATCCTCGCCGCACGCGCGGCGGAAAAATTCGGTGTCCCATTCACCTTGTCCACGATGAGCATCTGCTCGATCGAGGACGTGGCCGCCCACACCACCCAGCCGTTCTGGTTCCAGCTGTATGTGATGCGCGACCGCGACTTCGTCGTGCGGCTGATCGAGCGGGCGCGCGCCGCGCATTGCAGCGCGTTGATGCTGACGCTGGACCTGCAGATCCTCGGCCAGCGTCACAAGGACATCAGGAACGGGCTGTCGGCGCCACCCAAACTGACGCCCGCCAACCTCGCCAATCTGGTGACCAAACCGCGCTGGTGCTTCGGCATGCTCGGCACCCGGCGGCGTACCTTCGGCAACATCGTCGGTCATGCGAAGGGGGTGGGCGATCTGTCGTCGCTGAGTTCGTGGACCGCCGAGCAGTTCGACCCCGCGCTCAGCTGGGCCGACGTCGAATGGATCAAGAAGCTGTGGGGCGGCAAACTGATTCTGAAAGGCATCATGGATGTCGAAGATGCGCGCCTTGCAGCCGATAGCGGCGCCGACGCGCTGATCGTCTCCAACCATGGAGGCCGTCAGCTCGACGGAGCGCCTTCTTCGATCTCGGTGCTCCCCGAGATCGCACGCGAGGTCGGGGAGCGCATCGAGGTGTGGATGGATGGCGGCATCCGCAGCGGACAGGACGTGCTGAAAGCCGTTGCGCTCGGCGCCAGGGGCACCTTGATCGGCCGCAGCTTCCTTTACGGCCTGGGCGCGCTGGGAGAGGCGGGTGTCACCCAGTGCCTGCAGATCATCCAGAAGGAACTGGACCTCACGATGGCCTTTTGCGGCCACACCGACATCCGTCAGGTGAACGAGCGGATTTTGTTGCCTGAGCGGCGTTGATCATCGGGGTTCAGAAGCGGCGCCGGGCGCGACGCCGGGCGCTGGACGGTGTTCAGCGCGACGTACGGCGCATGCCGGTCGCCGCCTCTTCCTGCTGCCCGCAATCGTCCAACGCTTGCAGATACGTCGAACTCCACCAGTGCACATCGAACTTGCGGATTCGCTGCAGCAGCGCTTCATGCCGGTTGATCCGCTCGTCGAGCGACATCGTTAGCGCCCGCTGGATGGCCTGCGCGGTTCCCTGCGTGTCGTAGGGGTTAACAAGCAGCGCTTCCTTCAATTGCTCCGCGGCGCCTGCAAAGCGCGACAACACCAGCATGCCCGGGTCGGTGGAGTCCTGTGCGGCGATGAATTCTTTCGCGACCAGGTTCATGCCGTCGCGCAACGGCGTGACGAGCGCCACCCGACTCGCGCGGTACAGACCCGGCAATCGCTTGCGGGCCACGTTGCGATGAATGTAGCGCACCGGCATCCAGTCCAGTTCACCGAAGTCGCCATTGATCGCACCGCACAGGCTATCCATTTGACGCCGCAGATCGTCGTAGGCGCCGACGTCCTCCCGGCTCGGCGACGCGATCTGGATCAGCGTCGCACTATCGCGGTTTTCCGGGTAGAAGGTCAGCAGTTCGCGGAACGCATGGACGCGTTGCGGCAACCCCTTCGAGTAGTCCAGCCGATCGACGCCCACCAGCAACCGCCGCCGCGAATACTCCTCGCGCATCCGCACGAACATGTCGCGCCCGTCCTTCGAGTCGGCAAGACGAATGAAATCGTCGACGTCGATGCCGATCGGATAGGCGCCGACCCGCAACGTTCGATTGAAGGCCCGCAGGCGATCCGGACTCAACCGTTGTGCCTGCGCTTCCGATTCGACGTAGTGAGAAAAATGCGTGAGGTCGGCGTCGCTCTGGAAGCCCACCAGATCGTAGGCAAACAGCGAGCGCATCAGCCATTCGTGTTCCGGAATCGCGGCCATGATCAGCGGCGGCGGCATCGGAATATGCAGGAAGAAGCCGATACGGTTCTCACATCCCATCGCGCGCAACTCCGCCGCGAGAGGGATCAGCTGATAGTCGTGAACCCAGATGAGATCGTCCGGCTTCAGCAGCGGCAGCAACCTGTAGGCGAATAACTGGTTGACCCGCCGATAGCCCGCGGCGAATCGCGTGTCGAAATTGGCCAGATCCAGCCGGTAGTGGAATACCGGCCACAAGACATCGTTGGCATAGCCCAGGTAGTAGGTGTCGTGGTCTTCGCGGCTCAGATCGAGTGTCGCCAGCGTGACGTCGCCGGCCGTCTGCACATGAACTTCGCCATGGCCGGCTGTTGCGGCATCCGCCGCTTCGAGGATCTTGCCACTCCAGCCAAACCAGAGCCCGCCGGTCTGCTGCAGGCTCTCCCTTAACGCTACCGCGAGTCCGCCGGCCGCGGGCTTGCGAGGATCGGCAGTGCGATTCGAGACGACGACTAGACGACTCATGGGGTCCGTGGGCTGCTGAGTTCACGTGGAGTTCACATGGAATCCACCGTCCGGACGCCAGGGGTCAGTGCCGGCAGTTAATCATCCACTCCATGAACAGATTGGCGCGCCGCAAGCTATCAGCTCTTTTTCGTCGTCCTGGCGATGAATGGCGTCGGTACGTGCTGACACGTCTCGCTTCCGCACTTCGGGCAACGCGGTTGGGCGCTCTGGTGTTCGGCGAGATGTTCGGCGTGCTCGAACAGATGGCCGCACTTCTCGCAACGATATTGGTAAGTCGGCATTTGTAGTTCTCCAACACGAATCCGCCTGGCAGCACCGCTATGACTCGCCAGCGCTGGCCGGTACGGTAGGGTGAAAAGTCAATTCTAGTGCAGGAATGCACAGGCATGCGTGCGCGGTTCGTACTAGGCTTGATTATGTACGGCCAAGGCGATCGCCGTCCGGCGAAACGTGAACCAACGTTCACCTGCTGGCGAAAGCCGTCACTCCCCACTATTCCTGCGGCACCGAGCGAGGTTCGATATGCAGCTGCTTACGGTAACTATCGTCAAACCTGAAGAGATGAACTTCATCCTGGGGCAAAGCCACTTCATCAAATCTGTCGAGGATCTGCACGAGGCAATGGTCGGTACGGTTCCGGGCATCAAGTTTGGCCTGGCGTTTTGTGAAGCATCAGGCAAGCGCCTGGTGCGCCGGTCCGGCACCGACGCCGGCCTGGTCGAGTTGGCCTGCCAGAATGCCACGGCCATCGGTGCGGGCCACAGCTTCGTGATTTTTCTCGGCGACGGCTTTTACCCGGTCAATGTTCTGAACGCGGTAAAGGCTGTGCCGGAGGTATGCCGGATATTCTGTGCGACCGCAAACCCCACCCAGGTTCTGGTTGCCGAGACCGACCAGGGGCGCGGCATCCTGGGTGTGGTTGACGGGCTCCCGCCGCTCGGCGTCGAAACCGGGGAGGACGTTCAATGGCGTAAGGATCTGTTGCGCGCCATCGGGTACAAAGCGTAGGTGCATTGGCTTTTCGCGCGGCCCGCGTGTCCATCGCACCATGGAACATTTACGCCTGCGGCCCGGCACCCTGTGGCCGGCCATACTGCGTCAGACCGAGCATGCGCTGCAGCGCGGCGCACTGCGGCCGATCGAGACAGTTCAGACGGTGCTCGAAGAACGCGGCATAGGCTTTGTCGTGCGCCAGGTCTCCAGCCTCGCACGCAAGGAGAAAGCCCGGCAGACGCACAAGGCCGAGGCAGGCACGCGCAGCGCGGTGAATCCGTTCCTTCCTTACGACCCCGACCTCTTCGTGGCCGATCTCTCGGACACTCACGTCGCCTTGCTCAACAAGTACAACGTCATCGACCATCATCTGCTGATCGTCACGCGTTGCTTCAAACCGCAGGAAGCGCTGCTCGAGTTGGCGGACTTTGCCGCGTTGACCGCGGCCATGCCGGAATTCGACGGCCTGGGCTTCTACAATGGCGGCGCGGAATCCGGCGCGAGTCAACGGCACAAGCATTTGCAGATCGTGCCGCTGCCGCTCGGCGAAGCAGGCCCGCCGCTGCCCATTGAATCGGTTCTTGAGCCTGACTGCATGGATGAGCCGATCGGCACGGTGCCCGGCCTGCCCTTTCTGCACGCGTTCGCCCGTCTGGAACTGGCTCCAGCCGGCTCGCGGCATCCGGCACACGCCGCGCTCGATTGCTACCACGCGTTGCTCGCAGCTGCCGGCCTGAGCGCAGTCGAGGTGGATGGCGAACTGCATCAGTCGGCGCCGTACAACTTGCTGGTCACCCGCCGATGGATGCTGCTCGTCCCCAGACATTCGGAATGCGTCGAGGGCATTTCAGTGAATGCGCTGGGGTTTGCCGGATCGCTCTTCGTGCGCGACGAAGCGCAGTTGGAAGTCGTCAAAAGGCTCGGCCCGATGTCCGTGCTGCAACGCGTCGCGCTCCCTGTCGCCGCGGGTCGATGAGGCTCATCCGCATAGCGGTTGCGCTTCACGGCTGAACCTCATCGTCATCGGAATTGCCAGAGCGCGCTCACTTCGAGACCTTTTCCGACTCGACCACGAGGTCCAGCACGTAAGCGGTGGAAGGCGCGTCGGCCGGCGGGTTTTTGACCGCGTAGCGCTTCACGCGCAGGACGTTGCGGATGGCCGGCGTGTGGGTATAACCCTCGATGTTCTGATACAGCGGTTGCCATGCGCCAGGCGTGCCGGCAGGCAGACCTTGCTCGTCGAAGTGGCGTTCGCGCACCAGCAGGCACTCCTTGCCGGGAATCAGTGGATGACTGCATGGCACGGTTTGCGCGGCCACTTCCAGGAATGCCGTTTCTCCGGGGCCGCCGAACCGCGTCTGCGCGGTGGGCACGCCAGTGAAACTCAACGTGTCGCCACGGTCCGTGACCAGTTGCAGGTGCGGGGCGTTGCCGCCGGATTGCAGGCCCAGTTTGAGGCTGCCTTGCAGGCGCTGGGCGATGGCGTCGTCGAGCGCCGCGAGGGCGGCATCCGGACAGGCCATCATGGTGCGGATCATCGGGCCCATCTGCAGGCGCCCGCTCGTGATGCTGTAGCCGCCGCCCATGACGTTGCAGCTGTTGACCACGTTCAGCCGGTCAGCGCTGAAATCCAGCTGCACCGGCTGGCCCGCGCGGACGAACAACGCGTCGATGCGCTTGCCTGCGCTGTCGGTGGCGTTGTTGAGCTGCCAGTGATACTGGCCGAGCAGGCTGGTGTCGGTCGCCGCGGCTGTGCTGGTGGCAGTGGCGGTTGAAGAGGCGGAACCTGTCGCCGGCGGTGTTTGCGAACAGGCTGCAAAGGCGAGTGGCAGCAGCAGCGACAGTGACAGCACGCGGCATTTCATGGCGATACCTCCGTGAGAGTTGTCGGTTCAATGCGCTTGCAAATGCTGCACAGGAAGCGCGGCGTCAAATCCGGTAGCCGTCTTTGGGAAGGTCCGTGAGTCCTTGTTGCGCCATTTCAGTATATCGGCAAGCTATCGGCAAACGCGTTGACGGCTGTTCGTCGCGGCGTGCCTTGCGTGACTGCAAGTTTGCATGGGCCGCCCTCCGTTTCACCAACACATCGTAACGTGACATCGTGAGCAGCGGCAGTTCCGGTGACGGCTCTCGTGCGTTCTGGTGCAAATGGGCTGCGGATGAGTATTTGCTATTGATCGGGATACCGTATCAAGCTGGAAGCACTGTATTTCCAGAGCACATGCTCGACGGCATCGCGCGGTTCACAGAGAAGCCAGGCGCGCGAGTTCTAGTGGCCTTGTCCGAACGCGACGAGCTCATGGGCGGCGTCGTCTACTTCGGCGATATGGCTCAATATGGATCGGGCGGAACTGCAACCTCGGTGCAAAACGCGTCAGGGATTCGCCTGCCAGGCGTCGATCCCGCGTTTCGCAACACGGGGGCAGGCAAGGCGCTGACACTTGCGTGCATCGAGCTTGCTCGCCAAAGCGGGCATTCGCAGGTGATCCTCCACACAACCAAGGCCATGCAGCTCGCCTGGGGTATGTATGAGAAGCTGGGTTTCGCGCGTTCCGAAGACCTCGACTTTTCCCAGCAGGGGCTACAGGTTTATGGATTCAGACTCACGCTCTGATGATGCCTGGCGGAACGCCGGGTCGACGACGTTCGCGAGCGTTCACAACGGCCGATTGTGCGATGGACTCGGTCGGTACCTCAGATTTCCACGCGCGCGCCCAGTTCGATCACCCGATGGGCTGGCAGCTTGAGATAGGCCGCGACGTTGCCGACGTTGTGCAGCATGACCGAGAACAGACGCTCGCGCCACATTGCCATGCCACTGTCACGCGTAGGCACCACGGTCGCGCGGCTAAGGAAATAGGAAGTCTCCGCCGGCTCGAAGCTGAGGCCATACGCCTTGCAGATATTAAGTGCGCGTGGCAAATCGACTTCATCCATGAAACCATACGTGATCGTGATCTGATAGCAGTCCGAGTCCAGAGGGTGCACGCTCACGCGCTCACTCTCGGGAACCCACGGTATCTCCTTGTTGTTCACAGTCACGAAAACGACGCGTTTGTGTAGCACGCGGTTGTGCATCAGATTGTTGATCAGCGAATGCGGCACGCCGTCAGGTTCGGCCGACAGAAAGATCGCCGTGCCGCCGACTCGCGGCGGTGCGCCGGCCAGCAGCGTCGCCAGATAGGGCTTGAGTGGCAGCGTCCCGGCCCTCACGCGCGCTTCGGCACGCATCATCTCCCAGCCTCGCCCCCAGGTCGCCATGATCGTGTAGATAATCAGCCCGACCAGAAGCGGGAACCAGCCGCCCTGCATGATCTTCAGCAAGTTCGCGGAGAAGAACGACGCGTCGATCACGAAAAAGAATCCGGTCGCAAACACGCAAAGCAGCCAGTTGTAATGCCAGGCGTAGCGAATCACGAAGAACGTCAGGAGTGTCGTGATCAGCATCGTGCCAGTGACGGCGATACCATACGCGGAGCCGAGCGCCGTCGATGAGCCGAAGCCGACCACTGCGGCCACGACGGCAGCCAGTAACGTCCAGTTGATTCCGGGTACGTAGATTTGCCCCATTTCCCTTGCCGACGTGTAGACGACGTTCATGCGCGGCAGGAACCCGAGCTGCATCGCCTGCTTCGTCATCGAATACGTACCGGAGATCACGGCTTGGGATGCGATCACGGTCGCGACCGTCGACAGCGCAATCATCGGATACAGCGCCCATTGCGGGAACATTCTGTAGAACGGATTCTGCAGCGCGCCTGGCTCGGCAAGCAGCAACGCGCCCTGCCCCAGATAGTTCAACGCGAGCGCGGGAAACACCAGGCCGAACCACGTCAGCCGGATCGGCCCGGCGCCGAAATGGCCCATGTCGGCATACAGCGCTTCCGCGCCTGTCAACGACAAAACGACGGCACCCAGCGCAACGAAGGCCAGCCACCTGTGATGGAGGCAAAACGCCAGCCCTGTGAGCGGATCGAGCGCGATCAGTATCACGGGCGCCCGCATCATGTTGATGACGCCCACCACGGCAAGCACGATGAACCAGAGCACCATCACCGGCCCGAACACGATACCGATACCGGCTGTGCCGCGCTTCTGCATCAGGAACAACGTGACCAGCGCCGCGAGCGTCACTGGGATCACACAGGTCTTCAGAAACGGCGCGGCGACCTCCAGTCCTTCGACCGCGCTCAGCACCGAGATCGCCGGCGTGATCACACTGTCGCCATAGAAGAGCGCCGCGCCCATGATGCCGACACCCAGCAACGTACGGCGCAAGCGCGGCCGCGTAACGACCGACGACGCGGCCAGCGCCAGCAGTGCCATGATGCCGCCCTCGCCATGATTGTTCGCGCGCAGAATCAACGCCACGTATTTGAGCGAGACGACGACGATCAGCGACCAGACGATCAGCGACACGATGCCGACCACGTTCAGCGCATTGAGCGACAGCCCGTTGGCTGGATCGAACACCGTCTGCAGCGTATACAACGGGCTGGTGCCGATGTCTCCATACACGACGCCCAACGCCGCAAGCGCGAGTGCGGGCATCGCCGGACGGTGATGCCCGCTCCCGCCGGAATGGCCCGCGTCGGGCACGGCGGAAACTGACTGGCTCATGTCTCACTCCAGTTTGGCGCTCTCGTGGTGCCAGCTACGCGACAGACGGCTGCGCGTGCGAGGCGGCCATCACGCTGAACGCTGCGCCGAATTGTTCTGATGTTTCACGTATCCTGTCGTTCGCGGACGTGACTTGTCTCCTGGCCTGAAAGACCGGATGCCACTCATTCAACATATACCATCGGCCATTGCGTATCGAATGAATTGAGCATCAGGTCATAGCGCAGGTTCGGAGCGGTCAGATTGCAGCCCGGACGCCCACGCATACGAGGCGCGATCAACATTACACAAACCTTTCCATGGGATAGGCTCGCGTGCCGCGCCGACGCATTGGGGATGTATGCTGGTGAGGGGATCGGAGCAGCCAATATGTTTAATTCGTTTCCCCATTCCATTCCGATTCCCGGCGCCCGGCTCGCCGCTCGATCGCGTGAGCCGGGCCGGCTTCACTGGCCGTAGACGTCGAAGTCGAAATACTTTTTCGCGATCCTGTCGTACGTGCCGTCCGCACGCGCGTCGGCGATCGCCTTGTCGATCTTCGCCTTCAGGTCGGTATCTTCCTTGCGCAAACCGATCGCCGTGCCGCTGCCGAGCGTCTTCGCATCGTAAAGCGCATTGCCGGCAAAACTGAAGTCCTTGCCTCGCGGCGTCCCCAGGAAACCGACGTCGGCCTGCACAGCGTTCTGCAGCGATGCGTCGATACGGCCGGCGATCAGGTCCGTGTACACGAGATCCTGATCCTGATAAGACACGATCGTCGCACCATGCGCGTGGCGCATTTCGACACACCGTCGTGCCACCTGCGCCTGCAAGTTTCCAGCGACTGAAATAGCGCCGGCGCACGACCAAAGTCGCAGCAAAGCAGACGAACCTGCACGCGTGGTGAAAACCCGTGCTAAATAGCGGATGAGACCCATCGACACCCATGGGTTTTCCCTAGCCGCAACGATGTCGATACCCGCGCTACCGATTCGTCGTAGAAGTACATCCAACTTCTCCAGTGAAAGGCGAGCACATCATGACTACCGGAACCATTCGTCTCCACCGCGTCTTGCGCGCCACTCCCGAGCGCATCTATCGGGCCTTCCTCGAACCCGATGCGATAGCGAAGTGGCTGCCTCCGTACGGGTTCACCTGCCAGGTGCACCACATGGATGCCCGCGTCGGCGGCACCTACAAGATGTCTTTCCGCAACTTCAGCACCGGCCATAGCCACTCGTTCGGCGGCGAGTACGACGAACTGGTGCCGTTCGAGAAAATCCGCTACTCCGACCGGTTCGACGACCCGAACCTGCCTGGCCAGATGCACGCCACCATTTCATTGCGGCAGGTGTCCTGCGGAACCGAACTCGCGATCGTGCAGGAAGGCGTGCCCGAGGTCATTCCTGTGGAGATGTGCTATCTCGGCTGGCAGGAGTCGCTGGTTCAGCTGGCGAAGCTGGTCGAGCCCGAGATCCCCGACTGACTAAGCCGGCACAGGCAAGCGCTGCGTTGCTCGAAGTGCGTCCATTTACGGGGCGCTTCGGGCAGCGGGGCGTCGCTCACGTGCCGTAACCTACCTTGCTCGCCCTGACTTTGCCTTTGCGCCGGACGTATTGACGGCGATCGCCGCACGGATGAGCGTCTTGAACGCGCCCGCGTCGACCTCCTCCCCTTCGTGGATGTCAATCGCGCGCCTGACATTGCCGTCGAGGCTCGCGTTGAAGAGCCTCGACGGGTCCTTCAACGACGCACCCTTCGCGAAGGTCAGCTTCACGACCGACTTGTACGACTCGCCGGTGCAGATGATCCCGTCGTGCGACCAGGTGGGCGTGCCCATCCACTTCCACTCCTCCACGACATCCGGGTCCGCCTCCTTGATGAGCGTGCGCATCCTGCTCAAGGTCTCCCCGCGCCAGTCTCCAAGCTCGGCGATTCTGTTGTCGATCAGCTCGGATGCCGGCTGGCCGTCGGTCGAATCCGACTTTTTCATGTTGTCCTCCTAAGTTTCCAGACTCTTCCGGAATTCGAGGCAAGCCCTTCCCTGCGCTCGGGGAGTTGGGCGTCGTCACCTTCTTCACCGCACCCTCGCCTTCGCCGCGCTCCGGCTTCAAAGACCAAATCGCTTCGCGTACTCGGCGTTCAGGCGCGGCCAATCGAATTTCATCGCTTCGCCACCGACGATACGTCCGATCGGCTCATCGGCAACGAACCGATCGAGCACGTCGAGGCAGATGTGCCAGCCGGCTGCACCCATCGAGATGAAGCCGCGATCGATGTTGTGCCAGAGCGTGAGACGCGTGCCGTCGCTGAGCGGGTCAAGCTTCCATCGAAGATCATTGTCGCCCCAGCGGTACTCGAGCAGCTTCGGCGCGTCGGCGCGCGTCACTTGCGTCTCCGAGATCTGCGGCGTCGGCGTTCCGACTGTCGAAAGCTTGACGGGGCCGACCGAAGCGAGACTCCGGTCGGCATCGAAGGGCGCCCATTCACGCAGACTGGCCGGGTCGGTCAATGCTTTCCAGACTTTCTCCGGCGGATGGCGCAGTTCGCGCACGAGCACGAGTGTCCACTTTTCTCCATCCTTTCTGACTTCGGCGCCGGCGGCCGGGCCCGGCATGTATTCGTCACGGTTGCTCATCGTTTCTTCCCCTTGCGGCGTGGTACAGAATCCATCTGATCGAGATGGCGCTCGAGAGCGTCGAGGTGGACCGACCAGAATCGGCGGAACGGAGCGAGCCAGGCGTCTATCTCCATCAGCGGTTCCGGTTTGATCCGGTATAGACGCCGCTGCGCATCGACGCGCGCTTCCACGAAGCCGGCCTCTCGCAGCACTCGCAGGTGCTTTGAAACCGAGGGCTGCGAGAGCTTGAGCTTCTCCTCGATTTCACCCACGGACTGCTCGGAGGCTGCGAGCAGACTCAGGATGGCGCGGCGGCTCGGCTCGGCGATGATGGCGAATGTCGATTCCATTGTTCTTATATACCTCGCTAGGTATATTCATGTCAAGCCATGCGCATGCAGGTGGCGCCATCGGGCGTGTGGTCCTTCAGGACTCCGTTGCTCGGTAAGGTGATGAGTGCGTTACTTACTGCGCGCGAACATTTGGACAGATGGGTCTGAGTAGTGCTGCAATGATCATTGCAGCAATCGTCGTGGCTCGGGTCAAGCGCTGGCGGCAACAATGGGAGCTGCGTCAGCTGCGGTTGCGGGTGGTCGATGCAGCGAGCGACTGATTCCGCATTGCGGCTCGGCCTTGCGCCGAGGCAGAAGAGGCTTCTGGGGAGGACACCAGCGCCGAGCAACGGGAGCTCGTGCTCGACATTGGCTTACGCCGCGGCCGCGATGCCGCACACAATCCAGCACAAGGCCCGTCGCCGAGCTCGTCACGCTCCCAGGATAACCGGGAAGTCGTGATTTATTCCGACACCCTACCTGGCAGCTAACCCCGCGCCCGGTCGATCGCGCCAATAGCCAACTCCCGCGCAAGGTCCGCGTATAACTCGGCCCACTTGCCTAGCAAGGTAGAGTCGTCGGTCAGGAAAAGCGGGTGCTCGGCCCAGGCACTGACGTCCGTACCTTTCCAGGCCATTTCGAATATGCGCAAATCCTCATCCTCGCTGACGCCGATATCGACCAACTCGCGGAACGAGGCCAGTTTGCAGAGAGGCACCTCAGGGGCCGCGGCGCCATGGATAACAGCCAGCGCGCCAGTTGCTCGCTGTCGCGCATCGTCGCGGCTGGCGGCAATCAGGAACACCACGCTTTCGTCGTGGCTGTTACCGAACACGGCCCGATACAGTGAGGTCTTGCAGCGATAGCTCAGTTGCGTGCCCATAGTCGCCTCAGCTCCCGAAACCTGTTCGTCATTCCGACCGATCGCCTGAGTGCCGCTTTTGCGTGTCTCGACTCGCCGCTTGCGATCGCGGTATCTATCGCTGCTCCAGTACACGTACACACCGCACACGACCAGGCAGATCAGCGCGAGTACGCCGACGCCCCCAAGTACTACCAGATCGGCGTTCGCCATATCAGGCCTCCTTCAGACTCGCATGTGCTTCGTATGCCATTTCCGGGATCATCCCGGCAGGCTCGGGCAGGAGCTGGAGTCTCATCTCACACACTCCCGACCGGGAGGCGCCTCGTTCCCTGTGACGATCACGCGGTCGAGCACTCCGCTACACCCCGTCCCTGTCAGCCCGGCGTTCTGTACGACCGGACTTCGCGGCATCCCATCCATCCGGATACGGCGGCCCCGCCCGGCACTTCGAGCGGTTCCGCGCGTGAGCCAACGAAGATCGGCGGCGAATTGGTCTGCGCCCATAATCCGCGTTGCCATGATCGTGTGAGCGAAGGGACGATGAGCCGAGTATCGAACGGCAGCCGCTATTGATCAACAGAGCACACTTCTCTATTGACCAATCCGTCCGGCTATAGGACGCTATTTGGCCTCGGCGCAAGCCCGCAAGCTCTCCACGGCAACCGCAACTGCCAGCCGTTTGACACTTTCCGGCCGCCAGTACATCGACACCGAGCCGAAACCCGCCAGTTCGATCGGCAAAATGCACAGCAGGTTGAGCCGCTCGAAACGCAGCGCCGCGCGATGCGATGCAACGCCCACCAGATCGGTATGGTTCAACAACGTCAGATTCAGGATTGACGAGTTCGACTCCACACAATGGCTGGGCATGGTCCGTCCCGCGGCAGCCAGCGCAGTCTGAAATGCGTTGTGCACCGGCGTGCCTTGCGGCCAGACGATCCACGGATACGCGAGCAGATCGTCCCAGTCCGGCGCGTCCTCGCGCGCCAACGGATGCTGCGGCCGGGAAACGAAGTTGATCGGTTCCGTGTAGAGCGTTTCGGAACTGATCTGCGGGTCTGGGATTCCCGGCGCCGAGCGGCCTACGACGATGTCCAGTTCGCCCCGGACGAGTTGCGGCATCAGCAGGTTCATCGTGCTTTCGATGAGCCGCACCTGCGCCCGGGGCATCTGCTGCAACAGCCGGGCGACGGCCAGCGGCACCGTATCCGCGGCCGACACCCCGGACGTGCCGATCGTGACGAGACCGCTGCCGCCGTCGCGCAACGCCAGCATGTCGTCGCGTGCGGTATCGAGACTCGCTTCGATGCGCCGCGCGTGCTCGATCAGCGATTCGCCGTACGGCGTCGGTCGCAGTCCACGCGCGTGCCGTTCGAACAGCGGCAACTCCATGTCCTCTTCCAGCTCCCTGAGCCATTTTGACAACGCGGGCTGCGTCGTATTCAGCAAGGCCGCTGACTGGCTGAGATTGCCGGTTTCAGCAAGGCTGAGCAGCACTTGCAGATGCCGCAGACGCAGGCGGTGGGTCCAGTCCATCGAGTCTCCAGCGAAGGTATATCAAAAAACATATGGATTAGATGTTTTTGCCATTTTACATGGCATGCCGGGAAGCCTATAAATGACGCATAAAATCGACCACGCCGGCAGGCACGGCAAAACGCCCGGCTGCCAGATCAAGGAGACATCAATGTCCGTCAGTGTCCCGAACGAGCAACGCTCGGCCTATTACGAACAGATCGCCAGCCAGCGGATGGCGCCGTTGTGGGAGTCCCTGCACAACCTCGTGCCGAAGCAGCCGAAACCGCAAGCACAAGCCGCCATCTGGAAGTACGCGCAAGTGCGCGACCTGGTGATGCAGGCTGGTGCGGTCATCAGCGCCGAGGAAGCGATACGCCGCGTGCTGGTGCTGGAAAACCCTGGACTGCCGGGCAAGTCCAGCATGACCCCGAACCTCTATGCCGGCCTGCAGTTGATCCTGCCCGGTGAGATCGCGCCGAGCCACCGTCATACGCAGTCCGCGCTGCGCTTCATCGTCGAAGGCCGTGGGGCATGGACCGCCGTGAACGGCGAACGCACGACGATGCACCCCGGCGACTTCATCATCACGCCGTCCTGGACGTGGCACGACCACGGCAACCCGTCGGTGGAAGAAGGCGGCGAGCCGGTCGTCTGGCTGGATGGCCTGGACATTCCGCTGGTCGGCACGCTGGACGCCGGCTTTGCGGAGAACTATCCGGAAGCGACGCAGCCGGTCATGCGCCCCGAAGGCGACAGCTTTGCGCGCTTCGGCCACAACATGGTGCCGGTCCGCCACCGCGTCACGGACCCGACCTCGCCCGTGTTCAGCTACCCGTATGCACGCAGCCGCGAAGCGTTGGACACCCTCTACCGCAACGGCGAACTCGATGCGTGGGACGGCGTGAAGCTGCGCTATGTGAACCCGGCTACCGGCGGCTGGCCGATGCCGACCATGGCGACGTTCATGCAGTACCTGCCGCCCGGCTTCCAGGGGAAGACCTACCGCAGCACCGACTCCACCGTCTACTGCGTCGTCGAGGGACGCGGCACGGCGCACATCGGCGACGCGGTCTTTTCCTTCGAGCAGCACGACGTCTTCGTTGTCCCGTCATGGCAGCCGGTGCAACTCGCGGCAAGCAGCGAGAGCGTGCTCTTCAGCTATTCGGACCGGCCCGTGCTCGCCGCGCTGAACCTGTTGCGCGAAGAGCGCATCTGAGCGCGCGAAGAGCACTGCGCTGGAGCGTGTCGAACCGGCGCGCTCCAGTTCCCACCCTTACCCTGAACTTGTGAGTCAATCACCATGGCTTTTGTTTTTCCGCCTGAGGCGCCTGTCGCCGTTCCTGTTGTCGGTACCGACGATCAGTTCGCAGTACGACGCGTCTACTGTGTCGGCCGCAACTATGCCGCACATGCCCGCGAAATGGGCTTCGATCCGGATCGCGAGCCGCCGTTCTTCTTCTGCAAACCGGCCGACGCGATCGTGCCCGTCGCCTACGGCGAAACGCTGGAACTCGACTACCCGGCGCAGACGCAGAACTATCACTACGAAGCCGAACTGGTGGCGGTAATCGGCAAAGGCGGCTCGGACATCCCGCTCGAGCAGGCGCTCGAGCACGTCTGGGGCTACGCGGCGGGTCTCGACATGACCCGGCGCGATCTGCAGATGAAGATGCGCGAGATGGGCCGGCCGTGGGAAATCGGCAAGGCATTCGACCGGTCGGCGCCGCTCGGCCCCATTCATCCGGCGAGCGCCGTGGGTCACTTTGAGAACGGCGGCGTCTGGCTCACGGTCAACGGCGCCACCAGGCAGAAGAGCGATGTGTCTCACCTGATCTGGTCTGTGGCAGAGACGGTCGCCGATCTGTCGAAGTTCTTCCGCCTCGAGGCCGGCGACGTCATTTATACGGGCACGCCTGAAGGCGTCGGCGCAGTTAGCCGCGGCGACCTGATGACCGTTGGCGTCGAGCGGCTCGGCGAGTTGTCGGTTCGCGTGATCTGAGCACACCGGGACAGGTCAGACAATGCAGCTTCATAGTTTCTTCAACAGTTCGACGTCGTATCGCGTGCGTATCGCGCTTGCTCTCAAGGGGCTGAGCTACGACTATCTGCCGGTCAATATCCGTACCGGCGCGCATCATGAGCCGCAATACGTCGAACACATCAACCCGTCGGCAGCGGTGCCGGCGCTCGTCGACGGCGATTTCCGGCTTGGGCAGTCGCTCGCGATTGTCGACTACCTGGATGCGGTGTATCCCGAACCGCGCTTGATTCCGCTGGACCCGCATCAGCGGGCTCGGGTGCTGGAGCTTGCGTATCTGGTTTCGTGCGATATGCATCCGGTGAATAACCTGCGGGTGCTGCGCTACCTGCAGGACGTGCTCGGCGCGTCGCCGGAGCAGAAGGACGCGTGGTATCGCCATTGGATCACCGAAGGGATGGCGGGTGTCGAGCGGTTGCTTGCGCGTGACCGTCAAGGCGACTGGTGTTTCGGTGACCAGCCGACGCTGGCCGATTGTTGTCTCGTGCCGCAGATCGCCAACGCGCTGCGGATGAACTGCGATTTGAGTGCGTATCCGCGCAGCCTTGAGATTTATCGGCGTGCACTTGAACATCCGGCGTTTGAAGTCGCGCAACCGCAGCGGCAGCCGGATTACGTTGGTTGATAGAGGGGTCTGGGGTAAGCGCTAAAGCGCTAACTGCGGTCGACTGCTGTGCATGGGACCGCAGTAAGCGCTAAAGCGCTAACTGCGCTCGACTGCTGTGCATGGGACCGCAGTAAGCGCTAAAGCGCTAACTGCGCTCGACTGCTGTGCATGGGACCGCAGTAAGCGCTAAAGCGCTAACTGCGGTCGACAAAGGAGACAACATGAGTGAAGCAAACAAACCGACGCGCAACGTGATCGTCGTCGGCGGCGGCATTGGCGGCCTCGCCGCAGCACTGGCGCTGGCACGCCAAGGCATCCGCGTTCAGCTGCTGGAGCAGGCGGCCGAAATCGGCGAGATCGGCGCCGGCATTCAACTCGCCGCGAATGCGTTCAACGCGCTCGACGCATTGGGCGTCGGCGAAGCCGCCCGCAGCCGCGCAGTATTCACCGACCACATGCTGATGAAAGACGCGCTCGACGCCACCGAAGTCGCGCGCATCGACGTCGGCGAACCGTATCGTCAGCGTTTCGGCAATCCGTATGCGGTGATTCATCGTGCCGACATCCATCTGTCGATATTCGAAGCGGTGCAGCTCAATCCGCTCATCCAGTTCCGCACCAACACCCAGGTGCGTGCGCTCGCCCAGGACGAAACCGGCGTCACGGTCACGGATCAGCACGGCGAGCGGTATCGCGCCGACGCGGTCATCGGTTGCGACGGCGTGAAGTCGGCGATCCGCCAGGCGCTGATCGGCGACGAACACCATGTGACCGGACACGTCGTCTATCGCGCCGTGGTCGACGTACAGAACATGCCGGAAGATCTGCAGATCAACGCGCCAGTGGTATGGGCAGGCCCGCATTGCCATCTGGTGCACTACCCGCTGCGCGGCGGGCAGCAATACAACCTCGTCGTCACCTTCCACAGCCGTGAACAGGAGCAATGGGGCGTGCGCGAAGGCAGCAAGGAAGAAGTGCTGTCGTACTTCGAGGGCATCCATCCGCTGCCGCATCAGATGCTCGATCGCCCGACGTCATGGAAACGGTGGGCCACGGCGGACCGCGATCCGGTCGAGCGCTGGAGCTTCGGACGCGCGACGGTGCTTGGCGACGCAGCTCATCCGATGACCCAATACCTGGCCCAGGGCGCCTGCCAGGCGCTGGAGGATGCGGTCACCCTCGGCGCAGCGGTGGCGGCCACCGGCGGCAACTTCGAAGCGGCCTTCGCGCTCTACGACAAGGCGCGCATTCCGCGCACCGCACGCGTGCTGTATTCGGCGCGGGAAATGGGACGGCTCTATCACGCGAAAGGCGTCGAGCGCCTGGTGCGCAACTCGCTGTGGGTGGGCCGCACGCAGCAGCAGTTCTACGACGCGCTGCAGTGGTTGCACGGCTGGCGTGCCGAGGACTGCCTGAAAGGCGTCGTCTAACCGGCCGGCCGGCGAACCGATAGCAAGCGCATAACCCGTCATAAAAGCGCAGAAAAAAATCAGGAGGAGACAACATGGCCAATCAACATCAACAGTCTGTCGATATCACCGCGTTCATCGACCGCAATCGCGTTTCGCCGTTTCAGGTGACGATCGTGGTGCTGTGTTTTCTGATCGTCGCGATCGACGGTTTCGACACCGCGGCGATCGGCTTCATCGCACCGGTGATCCGCTCGCAATGGCAACTCATCCCGACCCAGCTCGCGCCGGTCTTCGGCGCCGGGCTTGCCGGGCTGATGGCAGGTGCGCTGCTGATCGGACCGTTCGCGGACCGTTTCGGGCGCAAGCGCGTGCTGCTGATCTGCGTGCTGTGCTTTGGTATCGCGAGCGCGGCGTCGGCATGGTCCGGCTCGCTGAACGAGTTGATCTGGCTGCGCTTTCTGACCGGTCTCGGGCTGGGCGGCGCGATGCCGAACGCGATCACGCTGACATCCGAATACTGCCCCAGTGCGCGGCGCTCCTTCCTTGTCACGACGATGTTCTGCGGCTTTACGGTCGGTTCCGCGCTCGGCGGCCTGGTCGCGGCGGCATTGATCGAGCACTACGGCTGGCGTGCGGTGTTGCTTGCGGGTGGCGTCGCGCCGCTGCTGATGTTGCCCTTGCTCGCCTGGCTGCTGCCGGAGTCGGTGCGGTATCTCGCGGTAACCGGACGGCGGCGGCAACAGGTCGTGCGCATCCTGATGCGCATCTCAGCTCACGAAGATCTGTCAGGCGCCACGTTCACCGCGACGCAAACTCAGACGAAGCATGCCGGCTCTACGGTCGGACGACTGTTTCGCCCGGATCTGCTGCGCGGCACGTTGCTGCTATGGCTGACGTTTTTCATGAGCCTGCTCGTCATCTATCTGCTGTCGAGCTGGCTGCCGACGGTGCTGCGCAACACGGGGATATCGCTGCGGACTGCTGCGCTCGTCACCGCGATGTTTCAGGTTGGTGGAACGCTTGGCGCAATCGTCCTCGGCTGGCTGATGGACCGCATCAATCCGCATCGGGTGCTGGCGGTGAGCTATGCGGCGGCTGGCGTGTTTACCGCCGCTATCGGCAGTCTGACCGCCACGCCGTGGCTGGCGGGCGCGGCGGTGTTCTGCGCGGGGTTTTGCGTGTCGGGCTCGCAGGTCGGTGCCAACGCGCTGTCGGCCGCGTTCTATCCGACCGACTGTCGCGCAACGGGCGTAAGCTAGGCGAATGGCATCGGCCGGATGGGTTCGGTCGTCGGTTCGCTCGCCGGCGGCACGATGCTGGCGATGGGCCTGACCATGCCTGCGCTGTTTCTGCTCGTCGGCATTCCGGCAGTCCTGGCCGGCGGCTCGATGATGGTGCTTGGTCTGGTTCGTTCGCACGACACGCCGGTCGTGCCGGCGTCCAGTCTCACGGGACAGCAGTCGGGAACCTCATAAGGAAAGGCCGGCAGCCGATCATGCTCGCAGGGTAGATGTGCACGACCCCCAGACCGCCGCCCAAAATTGAATTGAGCATCAATTTTGGGTAGCTTTGTCCTGGATCGTGCATTGACAATTGCGTACGCGACAATCCGTTGTTTTGACGTAAGCTGATTGGTCTAACGTACGCCACGGGCACATGCGATTAGCGCTGCGCGCGCCGCCGCATTCATCGTCATTCGATATTGCGCATCAGCAACTGGACAGCCGAAGCAACGCCTGGAGCAAGAGATCCGTGCGGCGGCCTACAGATGCTGGCCGCAATCGCACCTCGTGTGAAGTGCATCAATGTCGTTACCCCTGGCGAAGCCGCTGAGCAAGTGCGTTTCTCCATTCATGGTCACCACGAACCTGAACGAGGATCCGAAGCTGGACACCAGACTCCTGAGCGCACACTCACAACCGCCTTTGTCATATCAGGACAGCCACTTTTTTGCACGGGATCTTTATGCGCCTACCCCTTCGACTAGCGTTCGCGTCCGCCGTAGTATTGGCTGCAGCACAGGTTGCCATGGCGCAGACACCCTCAACGGTCCAGCTGGAGGAGCTGACCTGGACCGAGTTACGCGACGAGATTCACTCCGGCAAGACCACCATCATCATCCCGATTGGCGGAACCGAGCAAAGCGGGCCTGACGTTGCGCTCGGCAAGCACAATGCGCGAGTCAAGGTACTGTCGCAGCGCATCGCGCAAGGACTGGGCAACGCGATCGTCGCGCCGGTCATCGCCTATGTGCCCGAGGGAGGCTACGCTCCAGCAACCTCGCATATGCGCTTTCCCGGCACGATCACCGTGCCGGACGACGCATTCGAAAAGACGCTGGCATCCGCCGCAAATAGCTTCAAGGTCCATGGATTCACGAACATCGTTTTTCTCGGCGATCACGGCGGCTACCAGAACGGCATCAAACGCGTCGTGGCCCAGCTCAACAAGACATGGGCTGGATCGGGCGCCCGCGCATTCGTGCCGCCGGAATACTACGGCACCAGTTCGGACGGCTACTCGCAGATCCTGCGGCAACACGGCGTGAGCGATGCCGAAATCGGCACCCATGCCGGACTCGCGGATACGTCGCTCCAGCTGGCGGTCGAACCGCGGATGGTCAGGCTCGAACACCTGCGCAGCGGCCCGAAGCTGGGGCCGGCAGATGGCGTCTATGGCGGTGATCCGCGGCACTCGAGTGTCGAACTTGGTCGGTTAGGCATTGATGCAATCGTGTCGCGGACCATCGATGCCATCCGGAAAGAAACTGCAAGCCGTTGACGCGCCGCCCCTGCCCGCTTTTCCACTCAATCCCTGCTCCACACAACCACGGAACCCGTCATGCAAATGTGCTCTCGTCCTTTTTTGCGCGTCGCAATGGCTGTGGCCGTTGCGCTAGCCGGATGCGGTGCCGCCAGTACCGCGTCAGCTGCTTCTACGGTCACCACGGTCGCCGGCATGCCGCCCGTGGTGAACCCCGGCAATCTGTACAGCGAAGCGGCAGCCGGCCATTTAAGCCCGGCGGTCGCAACCGCGTTACCTCGTATCTATGTGCCGAACCTGCGCTCAAACGACATCTACGTGATCGATCCGGCTACGCTCAAAGTGGTCGATCGATTTCACGTCGGCATCAGCCCGCAGCACGTTGTGCCTGCGTGGGATCTGCAGACTCTGTGGGTCGCCAACAACGCCGAGGGCCGTCTTGATGGCAGCCTGACCCCGATCGATCCGAAGACCGGCAAGCCCGGCAAGGCGATCATGGTCGACGACCCCTACAACATGTACTTCACGCCGGACGGCAAGGAAGCGATCGTGGTGGCTGAAGCTCACGCGCGACTCGATTTTCGCGACGCGCACACGATGGCGCTCAAATCGAGTCTCGAGGCGCCGCAGTGCAAGGGCATCAACCACGCCGATTTTTCGATCGACGGCAAGTACGCGGTCTTTACCTGTGAATTTGGCGGGAAGCTGGCCAAGGTCGATCTGGTCAACCGTAAAGTCGTGGGCTACCTTGAACTGGACAGGAAAGGCATGCCGCAGGACATCCGCATCTCGCCGGATGGCAAGGTGTTTTACGTCGCCGACATGATGGCGGATGGCGTCTATCTGGTCGATGGCGACAGCTTGACGAAGATCGGCTTCATCAAGACGGGGGTGGGTACGCATGGCCTGTACCCGAGTCGCGATGGCAGCAGGCTTTATGTCGCCAATCGCGGCTCAAATCTCGTTCACGGAGCGCGCCACGGCAACGGTAGCGTGTCGGTGATCGACTTCGCAACGCGCAAGATCATCGCGAACTGGCCGATCCCGGGCGGCGGCAGTCCGGACATGGGCAACGTCAGCGCTGACGGCAAGATGCTCTGGCTGTCGGGGCGGTTCGACGATGTGGTCTATGCGATCGACACCGCAACCGGCGTGGTCAAATCCATTCCTGTCGGCATGGAACCGCACGGCTTGACGGTCTGGCCGCAGCCCGGGCGTTATTCGCTCGGCCACACCGGGAATATGCGCTGATCCGTAACCAGAGAATGCCGTGGAGGATGACAGACCTGCTACAGCGGCATGTCTGCGCCTTCACGGCCAGCAGCAACCATCAATTCCTCCCTCACTGCGTTTTGAACGGCGTGTACGTCCCGGTCAACGAATTAAGGAAAGCAACCAGCGCTTTGACATCCTCGTCTGACGCTTCCTTGCCCACCTGATACTTCAGCATGATGCGGACCGCCTGGCTGAGATCGGTCACGCTGCCGTCGTGCAGATACGGTGCGGTCAAAGCAACATTACGCAAAGTCGGCGTCTTGAAGCGATGAAGATCCTGTTTATCGTGCGTGACATTCTCCCGCCCATTGTCCGCCTTGGTCATGCCACCATCACGATCAGCAAAATAATCGCCATGCAGTCCCAGGCGCTCGAATGACTGGCCACCGAAATTCTTCCCGACGTGACAGATGGCGCACCGGTCCGCCTTGAATAGTTGGTAGCCGCGCAATTCCTCACTGGTCAGAGCGGTTTTGTCGCCCCGCAGATAGGCATCGAAACGGCTTGGCGTAACCAGGGTCTTCTCAAACTCGGCAATCGCATCCGTGATGCTGTTGCCTGAGTAGCCATCCGGGTACACCGCCTCGAATTCTTTGGTCAACGAAGCGTCCTTGTCCAGTTTGCCGATGATCTGCTGCCACGATGTCGAAGCCATTTCAACCGGATTGAACGGCGGGCCGCCGGCCTGATCGGGCAACCCCGCGGCACGACCGTCCCAGAATTGCGCGCGATTGAACACTGCGTTGAACACGGTGGGCGCATTGATCGGGCCCACCTGGCCACCCACGCCGAGCGAGGTCTTGCGTCCATCGACACCGCCTTTCGAAAGCGAATGACAACTGGCGCACGACACGGTGTTATCCGCCGACAGGCGTGGATCATGAAATAGAGCCATGCCAAGCGAAACCTTGCGAGGATCGACGGGCATCGACGTCGGCAACGGTTGGATCGGCTCATTGCTGAACTCGGGCGCAACGCCGGGTGTTGCGTAGTGCGCGTTGCGCTGGCTGGTGATCCAGTCCAGCAACATGCGCCGGTCGCTTTCAGTCAAACCCGTGCTCCAATGCACCGAGCGGAACAGCTTCGGCGGCATCGAGTGATCCCTGACGACGAACTCGATTTTCGCAAGGTCTGCCTCGGGAGGCGGCATACCATTCTGAAGACTCTCGAACAGCGCGTCGATCTGGAAATTATTCAGCCCTCGTTCCACATCGTAGCGGGACAACTGGCTCATGCCCGGCAAGCGCGCATAGCCGGGCAACACGGTATGTCGGGAGTGACAGTAATAACAGGCCTTCTCGTCCAGCAGTGTCTTGATCCGGCCATTTTCCGCCGGATACGACACCAGCGATGCAGACCGCCTCGCATAGCTTGTGTCGTGGTAGTACGCGTAGCCCGACAGTCCCAGATAACCAAGCACAATCAGACTACCGATGGTAATCAATAGCTTTTTAATCATTTTTTGATCACGAACAAAAAACACCACAGCGAATCTGGCCTTGATATATAAGGCCAGAGATTCCAGTGCTGAATTTAGAGACAGGTTTGATATTTTTTAACATTTAATTTGCATAGCTAAATATCAAAAAACAAGCAACCCGGCCAAACCGCTCACGTCGTCCTTGTGAGGTGCTGCAGCAAGTATTTATCACCTAATCCACCAAACTGCAATCTCTTGTATGTGATCTGTTTAAATTATCGTCGGAGTCGGATTACAATTCGCACCTTCAATTGTCAATAAATGTGTTTTTCTATTTTTCAAAAGAAGATGTTAGTAGTATTGATTCTTGATATGAAACGAGCAAGGTGTTGCACTTCAAATTTGATCGCGCCCTCTGTGCAAATGCAAAAGAACCTCGCGTAACACGATCGCCTGGTTATGCTCCTCGTCTTTGGCGCCGTAGACGAGCGTAATCTGCTTGCCGCCCGAATCCCTCAAGAGTTGCTGGATGCGCTCGCGCATCGCTTCGCTGTCAAGCTCAGCGCGGTAGCGTTGCTGAAAGGCTGTCCACCGTTTCGGATCATGCCCAAACCATTCGCGCAATTCCGCGCTCGGCGCAAGCTCACGCGCCCACTGGTCCAGTTTGAGCGTCTCCTTGCTGCGTCCGCGCGGCCATATGCGATCGACGAGGACACGATAACCGTCCTCCGGGCCAGGATCTACGTAGGCTCGCTGGATGAGAATCCTCGGACTCTTGCGGTTCGCATGCGGCATTCGTTTCTCCGCTCAACAAGACGTTTCGATGCGGCTTACCTGATCTGCCCTGCCCCAGCCATGACCGCTGCCACCCTTGCGCGAAGCATCGGCAGCACATCGCTTTCAAACCACGAGTGACGCTGAAACCACGCCTGATTGCGCGGCGAAGGGTGCGGCAACGGAATGAAGGCCGGCGCATATTCGGCCCACGCTCTCACTGTTTCAGTCAGCGACGGCTTGCGGCGTTCTCCAAGAAAATGACGCTGCGCGTATTGGCCAACCAGCAGCGTCAACTCTATTTGAGGCAGCTTCTCCAGCAGGCTATCCAACCACAACTGCGCGCATTCACGGCGCGGCGGCTTGTCGCCGCCACTTCCTCGCCCGGGATAGCAGAATCCCATCGGGATGATGGCGAACTGCGTCTCGTCATAAAAGGACGCGTCATCGACGCCGAGCCAGGTTCGCAGACGGTTACCGCTGGCGTCGCTCCATGGAATGCCTGAGGCATGCACCTTCGCACCCGGTGCCTGACCGACAATAAGAATGCGGGCTACGTCCGTGGCACGTACGATGGGCCGCGGACCCAGCGGCAGATCGCGTTCGCGCGCACGTCGGCGAGAAGCGCGTCAAGGGTGGGATAGGCGAGCTTGTTCACTTGCAGGCATCTGGTTTTGCCAGGACTTCATGCGGCGCCCATTGGCGGCAGGAGAGATTGAGTCATGACGACGACCCAGAAGGCCCTTGAAGAACGATGGTGACGAGTACCGACGCGCTCCTGATCGCCACGAGCTTGTGGGGAGTGCCGGCCGCCAGGTAAAGGAGATCACCTGCCTGCATGAGCCGATCGGTATTCCCGAAGCTGAAAATCACTTCGCCTTCAACGCATTGCACCGTTATCGGACCGTTCACTGCGTGCTCAGGCATTCCCTTGCCAGCGGGCAAAACAAGCCGCATCACCTCGAGTTGCCGCTCCCTGAACAGGGCCGTGGTCTGAGTCCGCTCGAGCGTGTCGCCCAAAGGGAGCACGTTCGTTACTTCGCCGGATGAAAGATGGGATATCGCCATGGGCATTCTCCTGAATGTGCCGCCCTGCCGAGTTGCGCCTACCGCACGTTTTCTTATTCTACAGCCGCAATTGACAATGAGCCGGTTGCAAGGGGCAAACAGGCCCGAGACGCAAGACGGAATTCCGATAGCAGAGGACACGTATGTTCCGCAACGGCATCGGTCCGGAAGAACTTTCTCACCCGCAATCATTTATATCATGTTGCTATATATCTTTTTGACGCCGCGTGGTGGTCTGTGCCGCTCTATTCGCTGACGACGCAAGCAGTCCGATTGATATCTGACTTTCTCGTCCGTCCTGATCACGGCGCAGCCAAACGATCCGCTGCGTTATTCGCAAGGAACACAACCGCCAAACGATGCCACCACCTCCGGTTCAGTCCATGCAGCGCGTGACCGGGCGTCACGATTAGCGCTAAGATGATGGAATTCTGTCTTCCAAGGCAGGGCCGGGAGGCAACGATGCCGTCGGAAAAAGTGGATTCTCATGAGCAGGAGAACGCATTTCCGTCCCCCGGTCGTGAGGCGGATGCAAGCGATACCCCTGCGCTGAACCAGCACCAGCGCAGGCTCCTTTTCGGGGCTGGCATTGCAATTACGATTGTTCTGCTGCTACTCGCCGCTGTGTTGCAATACATGATGGTCAACGACTACATCGCTGACCGCTATGCCGACTTCATCTATCGGAAAACCAGCCTGCAGCTGATATTTGCCGAGCGCGAAAGCGGGCTGCGGGCCGCCCTCCTGCATGAAGAATCGGCTTGGGACAAACGTCCCCCAGCGCCAGATGCTGTGGTCGATCTGTTCGTCAAGCAGCACGGCCGCGTTGTCGTGCAGCCAAACCGGCACTTCGATCCGGTACTGGTGATGGGTGATATTGCCGGCCCGTGGCCGACTTCGGAATGGGCGCGGTATCTCGCTCTTGCCCAGGACTTCAACTATCGCACGGGTAGCTATACGCGAGTGCAATTCGGCAGGGTGTTCGGATATATGTATACACCCGATCATCGTTTGCTTGCTATCAGTCCTGCGCCGGCAGACGATCCGCTCAAGCGCAATGGTGTCGAGGATGTCGAAGAGCTCCTGCGTAAGATTGCCCCCGACATCGGCGACCTGACCGACCCCGCGGTCACGGACCGGCTGTTTGAAAATCGTAACGCGCTCTGGTTTCCACCGGTTACCGATCCATTCAGCGGCCAGTTGGGGTTTCGGGTCGCGCTCCCCGTTTTCAGTCACGGCAAGCCGTTTCTCATTCTGGTCCGCCATCTGCTGGCTCAGCCGATAATCGACAGTCTCGCCGGACAGCGCTTCGACGAAGTTACGTTACTCGTCGACAGCGCGGGAAAGGTGATCCTCGCCACAGGACAGGAAACAGGGATCCACGAGACAACCCGCCGGATCCTGGCCACGCACCCGTGGACCCGGAATACGGTCAGGATAAACCGCCGATACCTTAAAGGCCTGTTTATCGCCAGCACCTCCATTGGGACCGGCACTGAGACCGGAGACTGGACGCTGGTCTACGCGTTTTCGTGGCGCACGATTCTCGCCGAACTTTGGCCGAGGCTCGTCGGCTCTGCCGTCGCGGCGCTGGTATTGACAGGTCTCATGTGGACTCTGCTGCTGATGCTCAATCGCGCGGTATTCAAACCGGCCTATGAACACTCGAAGCGTGTCTTCGAAAGCGAGAACCTGAATCGCACGATGGTCGCCGCGGCACCGTCCGGGTTCGCCCTTCTGTCGTTCGAGCGCGGCGACGTCATGCTGCAAAACAATGTGATGTGCCGCTATGCCACAAATGTGCGTCAGGATGAACCGTCGCTGCATGTCCAATTGCACCGCCTCTACGACCGCTCCCCGGAAGCGCCCGCGTGGCAGTCCGATCTCGAGATGTCACTGAGACTGAAGGGAGACCAGGTCAATGATCTGCTGGTCAGTCTTGTACGCACGAAATACCAGGGGAACGAAGTGCTGCTGTGCAGCTTCTCCGACGTCACGAACCTCAAGAACACGGAGCGCAAGCTGGACGAAGCACGCGCGGCAGCCGATGCGGCGAACCAGGCGAAGTCCGCCTTCCTCGCCGTGATGAGTCACGAAATACGTACGCCACTTAACGCAATTCTGGGTAACCTCGAACTACTCGGCCGTTCACAATTGTCCTCGTCGCAGAGTGAACGGTTGCGCATTGTCTCGTCCGCAGCCGTTTCCCTGCTGGCTATCATCAACGATATTCTCGACTTCTCGAAGGTCGAGTCTGGCCAGATGACTGTCGAGACAGTCCGTTTCGATCTCGCCGACACCATTCGCCAGGTCGGCGAGATTTTCGCGCCGATCGCGCGCGAAAAGGGGCTCGAATTTGATTGCATGATTGACGACACACTCGCCTCGCACTATCTCGGCGATCCGACAAAGGTCAGGCAGATCGCGGTCAACCTGGTCAGCAATGCAATCAAGTTCACGAGCAGTGGCGAAGTGATGCTCGAGGTATACCGCAAGGACGATACGGTCGATGATTCGCCAATCATGATCGGCGTAATCGATACCGGTATCGGCATGTCGGCCGCGCAGCAGGAAACCCTGTTTCATGCGTTCACGCAGGCGGATTCGTCGATCACCCGGCGTTATGGCGGAACCGGACTCGGACTTGCCCTGTGCCGGCGCCTGACCGAGCTGATGGGAGGCACGATTCTGGTCAGGAGCGAACTCAATGCCGGCAGCACCTTCGTCGTAACGCTGCCGCTGCGGGCTGATACAAGCGAACCGGCGGACCATACCGAACACGACGAGATTGGACCCACGTCCGAGCCGCTCGACACACGCGCGTTTCGCATTCTGGTCGTCGACGACCAGTTGTCGAACCGCGAACTGATCGTCGCGCAACTCGCTACGCTCGGGTACGAAGCCGACATGGCCGACAGCGGGGGCGCAGCCCTGCGGCGTTTCAAAGAGTACCGTTACGATGTGGTGATGACGGACCTCAGCATGCCGGGGATGGATGGCTACGCGCTGGCGCAATGCCTGCGAGCCCAGCAGGCGGACGTGCCGATCATCGCGGTCACGGCCCATGCGACAGGAGAGGAGCGCCTGCGATGTGAAAGCGCGGGCATCGACATGATTCTGCTCAAGCCGGTTCTGCTCGGCACGCTGGACCAAACGCTGCGCCGGCTGATCAGCGAGGCAGACGAACGTCCTGCGCGCAGCGTCGAGGCCATGCAGGACCTTGCACGAGGCCCGCTGCCCGAGCGCGTGCATCTTGCAATGAACAGGTCACTCGATGAATCGCTCGCAACGCTGCACAAGGCGCTCGAAGCTGACGACATGAAAACAGTGCATGAGCAGCTTCACGCGATGCGCGGCTCATTTGCGATGATTCATGAGGAGGACATCGCGAACGACTGCAGGCAGATGGAACAGTATGCGAAGGATCACGACACGACTGCTGTGAGGGAAGCGCTCGCCCGTTTCGAACCACTCGCGCGTGCCGCGCTTGCACGACGCGCGACCGACACCCAGGTCGGCATATGACAACAAAATGCAGGAAGCTCCCTCGGCAGGTCGACAAAGCGTAACGGGTCGCCGCAAATCCCTGGACTCAGCCAGACGGCGCGGCGGCTACGTGCCAACCCATTCGGGCCTTATGAGTCTTTCGAGGCAACAGGGAGTATGCCGTCCCCCTGCCGCTGTATCTCGGGCCCACCGCTGGACGCTTGCGGGGCCGACGGCACCAAACCGGTCTCCATCGCATAGCGCAGCAGATCGACTTCCCGTTCGATACCGAGCTTTTCCATCGCCTTCGACTTTTGCGAGCTAATCGTCTTCTTGCTGCGACACAACCGTTCAGCAATCTCATTGACCGTCAACCCGGACGCAAACAGCCTCACAACTTCAGATTCGCGCTGGCTGAGAACGTCGGTCGAACCGCGGCCTCGACGGTTCCAGTCGATCGACTGGACGATCTCCTCCACTCTCGGCGAATAGTACTTACCGCCGATAAACGCGGTATGCGTGGCGGGAACGATATGGGTAAGGGCGTCCGACTTACTGACGATGCACTTGATGCCCTGGAGCACAATCGCGCGCAGTACCGCCGGGTTGTCCAGCATGGTAAGCACGACGAGTTTGACAGTCGGATAGCGCCGCTGGATCAGGGAAAACAGCGCAATTCCGTCACCGTATTCGCCCGCCGGCATCGCGTAATCGGACACCAGAACGTCGCATGCCTTGGTTGCGAGTAGCGCAATCAATTCCGTCGAGTTCTTCGCTGCGCCTACTAGCTGGATTGTGCTATCCAGTAGCAGCTCATGTTCCACACCGCTGATTATGGCCGGGTGATCGTCTGCAAGTACGACCCGAATTGTGAGAGGAGCCATCGTGACCCTCCGTATGCCGCGTGTGCGGTAGAAAGTGCGTGCCAGACACCAGAGGAGACAAGCTGCCTCTGCTTACAAATCGATTTCATTGCGACGCAGACGCACGGCACCGATGAACTGGCACCGCCGGTCGATGCGAACTACGCGCAGAAAAACAGATACCCCATACACCATCATAGTAATGGGCGAGAGCATCTTGCAATGCGATTGAGAAAAGATGTCAAAGACGACGCTTGTTGCTGCGCCGCGTGGCAGTTGTATTGCCTGGGCCGTGCTCGCAAGCGGGAGTGGCTTGCTTACCGGTGCAAGCCGGCGCCTGGCGCCGACCCGATTTCGACACGGCGACACACCGTGAGTGTAGGGTTGAATTCGCAATTGCAGTCGCGCGTTTTTCACCGGATATGCCGCCGCACACCGGCAGCGTATCCATTCGTGGCGTACGCCGCGCCGATCGCCAGCCGGCTGTCAGTCGACTTTCCGGAGGATCAATCGATGCGCATCTCACACGAAGCGATTTACCAGGACTGCATGGGTCCAGACCACATCGAACAGCCAGCCGTCATTGCAGCCGCGAATGTCAGCGAAACGGTCAACACAAATATGGGTTTTCATTGTTCTATTTACCCGAATCTACCAATAGCATTGAATCAATCCGATATCTGACCAGTCCCGCCACCGGTCAACGTATCGGCCTGTTCATCAATTCATCCAGCAACGTCTGATAGGTGCTCACCACCTCAGGATTGTCCGGCAGATAGCTGCGTATCAGCTCGCGCTGTCGTTCGCGGTACTCGTGCGCATTCTGATCGTGCAAGTCAATCGCCTCAATCAGTCGGCGCGCGCCCGCGTGCGCGTCATTGCCCTCGTAGTAGTAGCCAAGGCGAGCGCAAAGCGTCGCGTTATGAATAAGCGCATACCCCTGCCAGCACACCTCCAGATAAAAATAGTTCAGCGGATTCTCCAATTGATGCGAGATCACGACATCTGTTTCCTGCGCGAGAAACGTCGGCGTGTCGTGGCGACCAGTGAACACCGCCTTGTGGCCGCGCACGATATCGAGCTGATTCATCAACGCGATGAAGTCCACATGGTTTTGCGCCATCTGCAGCGCATTGGCCACCTGCAGCACCTTGATGTCCTGTGGACGCTCACGGTAGGCCAGTTCCGCGATCAACGCCGGGTACAGACAAAACTTCACGATGTTGATGTTCGGTTCCATCACCGTCAGACGGCGCGGCCCATCATGAGGCTGATACACACCGCCGTGCGGGAGATTGCGGCTCTGTCCATCGAGGAACACCGGGCTCCATACGAACGGTACTACGCGTCCGCTCACGCGTCGCAGTACCTCCAGATAGCTCTGACTGTTGCCGGCCACTTGCGGGATGAACCACAAGTCATCGTAACGCGAATTAACGAACAGGTTGCCGTCCCACAACACTTTGCCGAAGATCATCGCCTCGGCCGCGTGGATGTACTCGAACCCACAGCAGTACGACACGAGCCTCACACCACGGGACTTCAGATAGTTTGTGCGCTCCGCGTCGATCTGGCCACCCAGTTCGATCACCAGATCAAGTTGGTCCTTCACGTCTTGGAACATTGCAGTCGGCCAACGCTGCAGATCCCATGGCAATGCCGTGGTAACCGGAACCGCAGTCGTATTGACCAGCGTAGTGCTGGCGACGCCCGGACAATGACGTAACGTCTCCGCGAGGAACACTGCGTTTTGTTTGATGCCGTTATTCCACAATGTCTCGTCCGCACTGTGCAATCCTATCGTGATGCCGATACGCAGTCCGCTCATCTTGCTGCTCCACTGGATGTCACCGTCTGAGTCACCTTCACATAGCGGCGGATCGCAAGACACCCGGGAGATGCATCAATTAGCGATACAGTCGAACCAGCATCTCGCGGCGTTGTGTAGACGGTCATGCGCGCAAGGAGTTGCGTCGCCTGATAGCCGCGCAACTCATGTTGCGCCACCTGCACGCATGCCTGTGGGAGGAACTCCACGCGCTCGGCCGCCACCGAACAATTGCCGTCCGCCCCAGGCACCGCTGCGATCGACATGGCCGCGTTGGACTGCCCATACTGCAGTCCAACCAGCGAGAAAACCGCTCCTTTGTCGGGATGGGCGCGATCCCAGTCCAGCAGCAGGTCACTGTTGACGGCGTCGCGAGCGCCGATCGTCACCAGGTCGCTCAATGCCGGGAGGCACTGGCGCACTCCGATCCCAGACACGGCCTTCACAAGAGGATTGCGTCCAACTGGCTCGGCAGCAGGCGGCGCCAGCACGCTCTGCGCCGCACTGATCGACGGAACCAGCGCGACAGTCAGTAGGGCCGCCAGTAGGGCAACGATGCGCCTGAACGTAAAGACTTCCAGAATCATTTCGCGGTCTCCTCGGCAAATAGCGCGTCAATCGCGTCGCTGTATGTCTTCACGTTGCCCGCCTCCTCCGGATGCAGAGTCTGCAGGAACGCCCGCGCAGTACGCCGGTATGCGTCCAGATTGCCGTCGTGCTCACCGAACGCCTGCAGGAGCGCCCGCCCGCCCTCTTCACAGTCGAAGTCGTGATAGCGGTAGCCGCAATCACCGATCAGGTGCGAATTGTGCACGAGCGGATAGCCGCCATGCAGCGCTTCGTAGTACAGGTAGTTCTGAGCATTCTCCCATTGATGCGTAACCACAACATCAACATACTGACTCATCACCTGATAGAACGGAAAGCGCCCTTCGAACGACGCAACCCCATGTTTCACGATATCCAGGCTGCTTGCGAAGCTGAAGAATCCCGAGTGTTCCTTCGTCTTCAGAGTGTTGTAAACCCATACGTGTTCGAGCATGTGTGGATCACCCCGGTGCGCTGCTTCGCAGCACAGCATCGAGATGTGGCTCGTTTTCACCATGCAAATGTTCGGCTCGAAAATACCTGCGCGCCAGCGTCTGCGACCCGGCTCGTAACCGAACTTCAGCCCGGCGCCATCGTGTTCGATCGCGCGGTCGATCACGAGCGGACTCCATAGATGCGGCATGATGCGCACCGGAGCACGCATCACGCTGCGGTAATACGGGCTGCACGAGTTTTCATATTCCTGCAACGTCCAGATCTCGTTGTACGGTGCGCCACTGACCAACAGCGCATTGGGCCGATCGAAAATCATCCGCTCGATATCAATGACGTAGTCGTTGCCGACCCGCATCGACACGACCTTTCCGCCGCGCTCACGAAACGCGGTGACCCAATCTTTATTCAACTGCGCGCTCATTTCGATCATCAGGTCCAAGCGTGATGCCGCGTCCGCCATGTCGATCAGCGGCGCGGGCGCATCCTTGACGAAACGCTTCGCGTCCTCGATGTCCCCGTCGCCGCCGATCACGAGGTGCACCTCACTAATCGACGGCACCAGTCGCAGCAGCATCACAAGAAACAGGCAGTTCTGGAAAATCCCGTTTTCCCACAACGACTGACTACCCTTGCGCACGAACAACGACACGCCAACCTTCAGGTTGTGCGGCGCACCTTTTCTTCCCGTGTATTCCGCCATCACGCCACCTTTCCATTTCCGCTACCGCCCATCAACGCAATCAGCCGCTCGGCGTAGATATCGAGATTCTTTTGGCTGAACGGGTTGACCGCATCGAACACCGCGCGTGAGCGCTCGCGATATGCGTCAAGCTGCGCATCGTGGTCGCGCGCAGCGCGCAACAATTGCTGCGCGCCCGCCTGTATATCAAACCCGGGGTAGTAATAACCCGCATCCGCGAGCCATGGAGAATTGTGTATCAGTGGGTAATCGCCGTACAGCGCATCCAGATAGCTGTAGTTCTGGTCGTTACCCCACTGGTGGGCCACCACCGCATCCGCAGACTGGCCCATGAACCCCACTATGTCGTGCCGGCCGACAAAACAGGCCCGGTGCTCACGCACCAGATCCAGCGAATTCGCCAGATACAGCAGTGTAGGGTGATCTTTCATATGCAGCGTATTGAGCAACGTCATCGCGCTCACGCTGCTACGATCCTCGCGATAGGCCTCATCGCATATCAGCATCGGAATGCTGGACGACTTCACAACGGAGATGTTCGGTTCGAAAACCGCCACACGCAGACCCTTGTCCGCCGTGCGGTTCACTTCGTAGCCATAACGCACGCCATGCGACTCAACATCCGCGATCCGGGCCTCGATGAAACCCGGATGCCAGATAAACGGCACTTCATGTACCGCACAGCGGTGCAACGTACGCATCATCGGAATGCTCAGCCGGTCCTTCGAAAACAACCATATCTCATCGCACCGATCCGGTCGGGACGAGTGCACTGGCTTGTCAAATACCGATGGCTCGACAAGACCGACGTAAGGCTGCCCGCAACAATAGTAGACCACCTTGCGGCCGCGAGCTCGCATCAGGTCCAGCCATTTGTTATCGAGTGCGCCACTCATTTCGAAGATCACGTCAACTTCATCACCAGCCTGCTGCTGTGTGACGATCCGTAACCCGCCTGAAATGAAGTCGACCTCACGCGGCAGCGCATTCTCGCTGCCCACGTCGATCAGCAAGACCGAGCGCACGAAGGGTAGCCGTTGAAATAGCTGCGCGAGAAATACGACGTTCTGGCCCAAGCCATTCTGCCAAATGTTCTGGCCTTCGTGACTAAGTACTGAAATCCCGATACGCATGGAACGCCCCTTAAACTGACGTGGCAGACGTCCTCACAACGAGGCACGCCTACCACGCCTTTCATCGCACCGCCCATGATTTCAACGGTGCATACCTACTATATGCCGCTTACCACTGGTAGGCAGCCCCAGCGCCTACCGTAGTGCTGCCCCCACTCACGCCGACACCGATCTTGACCTTCACATTCTGCGTGATACGTGCAGTACCACCGAACGCAACGGCCTGGGAGCCGCCGAACGTTGCGGCACCGATCCCGAACGACAACGTTTTGCCAGGGTCGACTTCCGGGATCATGGTCAACGCCGTAGCCGCCGCAATGCCGGAGTAGGCATTGCGCGCCACGCTGTTGATCTGTCCCTGTACACCGCTGATCGCGTTGTTCAACTGGCTGACGTTCGCAGCATCGGTCGGGTTGATACCAGCGGCGACGTTGGTGATGCGGCGCTCGTTGCCTTCCGAACCCACCGACACGGTGTTGTCTTCCGCAGCGATCGAGCCAGCACCCAGGGCAACGGCGTTCCTGCCGGTTGCAGTGGCATTCGCTCCCAGCGCCATCGAGTTGTCGCCCGATGCGCTCGAGCTTATACCCATCGCGCCCGCATTCGCACCCGTTGCCGCTGCGCTGGCGCCCACGGCCACCGAGTTGTTACCGGAAGCGAGGGAGTTTGCGCCGATGGCCACCGTCGGGTCAGCAATCGCCTGCGCGTTGTAGCCGATCGCCACGGAGCCAGCAAATTGCGCGACAGCGCGGAAGCCGATCGCAGTGGTGTTGGCGCCGCTCGCATTCGCGTTGGAGCCGTAGGCAGTGGCACCGTCCCCGTTGGCCGTCACGCACAGACCCGAGCCCGTTGCATCGACGCCGGAAACCGATGAGCAGGTCGCCGAATTGACGTTCCTGATGTTGTTGCCTGTAGCACTGCGCGTCTGCACTGTACTGTCGGCGTTCAGGCCGCCCACCAGCGTGCCGGTAAACGCATTGCCCTTCGCGTTGGCCATCGTGACCATGTCGACGACCGGCTGTACCGCCGTCGAGATCGACGAGACCGTCGTCGACAGCGACGTGACACTGCTCGTTGTCGTAGACAGGCCGCTCGACAGTGATGCCAGGCCCGTCGAGGTCGACATCGACAGCGAACTCAGGCCGGTCGACAACGAACTCACGCCCGCCACCGCACCCTCGACGCCCGTCGAAATACCGTTCACCACGCTATTTGTGGTCGACAGGCCCGTGGACAGCGACGACAGTCCCGTGGAGGTCGACGACGACAACGATACGACCGTGCTGTTCGTACTCGACAGACCTGTGGACAGCGATGACAGTCCCGTGGAGGTCGACGTCGACAAGGTGTCCAGGTTGCTGTTGGTCACGTTCAGCGCGGTCGACAAGCTACCGACGTTGCTGTTGGTCGTGTCCAGTGCGCTCGACAGACTGGCGACATTGCCGTTGGTCGTATCCATCGCGGTCGACAGTGACGACAGGCCCGTGGAGGTCGACGTCGACAAGCTTGTGACACCGGCCGACAGCGACGTGATGCCACTGTTTGCCGTCGACAGACCACTTGAGAGCGACGCGACTCCCGTCGAACTGGACACCGACAACGACGCAACGTTGCTATTGGTCGTCGACAAACCGGTCGACAGCGAGCCCATGCCCGTGGAACTGGACACCGACAACGATGCAACGTTGCTGTCGGTCGTCGACAGACCGGTGGACAACGACGAAATACCCGTCGAGGCCGATACCGACAGTGTGACGATCGTGGTCGACAGCTGGGTCATGCCGGTGGACAGCGACAGGATGCCATTGCCGAGCGTGCTCAGACCGTAGGAGGTTGACACCGACAGACTGTTCAGGTTGCTGTTGACCGCGGACAGACCGGTGGACAGCGAGAACACGCCGTTGGACGTCGAACTCGACAGCGATGTGACATTGCTGTCTGCCGTCGACAGACCCGTGGACAGTGAATCCATGCCCGTGGAACTGGACACCGAAAGGCTGAACAAGTTGCCGTCGGTCGTGCTCAACGCCGTAGACAGCGAACTCACACCCGTGGAGGCCGACACCGACAGGCTGGACACGTTGCTATTCGCCGTCGACAGACCGGTGGACAACGAGCTCATTCCCGTCGATGCAGACGTGGACAGGCTGAACACATTGCTGTCAGTCGTGCTGAGCGAGGTGGACAGCGAGTTGATACCGGTCGAGAGTTGCGAAACAGTGCTGTTGGTCGTCGACAGACCCGTCGACAGCGACGTCAGACCCGTCGACGCCGATACCGACACCGACGCCACATTACTGTTCGTGGTCGATAGACCGGTCGACAGCGAAGCCATGCCCGTCGAAGCCGACACCGACAGGTTCGAAACATTGCTGTTGGTCGTCGACAGACCCGTCGACAGCAGCGAGACGTTACTGTTCGTGGTCGACAGACCCGTCGACAGGCTGCTGATGCCCGTGTTGGCCGTCGACAGACCCGTGGAGGTCGACGCCGACAGGCTGTCGAGGCCCGTGGACAGCGACGCCACGCCCGTCGACACCGACGTCACGTTGCTGTTCGTAGTCGACAGACCGGTCGACAGCGAAGCCATGCCCGTCGACGCCGACACCGACAGGTTCGAAACATTGCTGTTGGTCGTCGACAGACCCGTCGACAGCGACGTCAGGCCCGTCGAAGCCGACACCGACAGGTTCGCGACATTGCTGTTGGTCGTCGACAGACCCGTCGACAGCAGCGAGACGTTGCTGTTCGTGGTCGACAGACCCGTCGACAGGCTGCTGATACCCGTGTTGGCCGTCGACAGACCCGTGGAGGTCGACGCCGACAGGCTGTCGAGGCCCGTGGACAGCGACGCCACGCCCGTCGACGCAGATACCGACACCGACGCCACGCTGCTGTTCGTGGTCGACAGACCGGTCGACAACGAAGTCATGCCCGTCGAAGCCGACACCGACAATTGCGAAACATTGCTGTTGGTCGTCGACAGACCGGTCGACAGCGAGGTCATGCCCGTCGAAGCCGACACCGACAATTGCGAAACATTGCTGTTGGTCGTCGACAGACCGGTCGACAGCGACGTCATGCCCGTCGAAGCCGACACCGACAGGTTCGCGACA
>NZ_CADIKK010000023.1 GCF_902859915.1 Paraburkholderia ultramafica | reverse complement strand
GGAGCACTCCGCGGTTTCCTCCATCGAGGCTTGTTCGACGCCTGCCAGCAACGCGCGGTGGCGCGCTCACATTCCTGCGGACCATGGCAGGCATCGAACAACCCTAAACGACTTCTGCCGCATGCAGCCAAACCGACGACGGTCCCCATCATCGATTCAGCATCCGATCGTGTTCGACCCACCTCCGGTGATCCGCTAGAAAGTGACTCTGCTGTTTGAGTGGCCGCACCTCGTACGGAGATGGTCGATCGAAACAACGGCACCAACCTGGTGGTGGGATACCGTGAAGCATCAGGATCTTTTTCATTCGTGGCTCCGTTGAACTTTCAATCCAGTGGCACGGTGAGCCGGTCGATCACGGCACGGGTTTCGGGACGGACGCCGCGCCACCAGTCGAATGCTTCAGCCGCCTGTTCAACCAGCATGCCGACACCGTCGGCGAAAGTGCACACGCCTGCATTGCGCGCGAGCCGCAGAAACGGCGTCAACCGTTTCCCGTAGGCCAGTTCATAAGCTGCGCCCTGATGGCTGAACACGCTCGGCGGGACGGGCGGCAGGTCGCCAGTGAGACTGGCCGATGTCGCATTGACCGCCAGATCGAAGCGCCCCATTGCTTCGAGATCGCCATAGCCGCAGGCGAGGATCGGACCGCGCGCGCTCAGCTGCGCCGCGAGCGCCTGCGCCTTGTCGACGTGACGATTGACGAGAACCAGCTCAATTGGCCGGGCCGACAGGAAAGGCAGCAAGGCTCCTCGCGCGGCGCCGCCGGCGCCCAGCATCAGCACGCGCTTGCCCGCCATCGGCAGCCCCAGGTTGACCTCGATGTCCCGCACGAGTCCGATGCCGTCGAAATTCTCGGCGATGATGCTGCCGTCCTCGAACTTCAAGGCATTGACGGCTCCGGCCAGTTCCGCTCGCTCGCTGGACTGGTCGGCCATGGCGAAAGCCTTTAGTTTGAATGGCGCTGTCACATTCATGCCCCTACCGCCCGTCGCGGCGAACGCCCGCACGGTTTCGGCGAATGCCTCGTGCGGCTCCAGCGGGCCTTCGATAGCCGTATACGCCATGTCCTGCCCGGTCTCCTCCGCGAAGAGTCCATGGATCAGAGGAGATTTCGTGTGTCCGATCGGATTACCGATCACCGCGTAACGGTCGGTCATCATGGCCTCACTTTTGAATACAGCACGCCTTCGGTCTGCATGGCGTCGATCTCGGCGGCGCCGAATCCCAGCGACTGCGCCACTTCGGCGTTGTGCTGACCGAGGTCGGGACCGACTTCCCGGATCGTCGTATCGCAGCCGGAAAAACGGAACGGCAGGTTTGGCAGGCGCAGCGTGCCGAAGCGCGGATGCTCCTGCTCGATCACCATGCCGCGCGCGACGATCTGCGGATCGGCCAGCACTTCGTCGATGCGCTGCACCTTGGCGCAGGGCACATCGACACCGTCCAGCAGTTCCAGCACTTGCGCGACCGGGCGCGCGGCCACCCAAGGCTTCACCACGCCGAGGATTTCCACGCGATTGGCGTTGCGCCCATTGAGGTTGTGGAATCGGGCGTCGGCGCCGAAGCCGGCCGGGCCATCATTCGCCTCGATCAGCGCGGCGAACCGCTTCCACGAGTCGTCCACCTGCGCGGCGATTACGAGGTCGCCATCGGCAGCGCGGAACACGCCGTACAGCGTCGACGTGGGCATGTCGTGACCGGTCTGCTCGGGCAGCACGCCTTGCATCGTGTAGCACTGCACCGCGTATTCGTGCATCGACACGAGCGTGTCGTACAGCGCCATATCGATATGCTGACCCCGGCCGCTCTTCACGCGACCGAGCAGCGCGGCGTTGATGGCCGCTACCGCGTGAATGCCCGTGTACATGTCGCCCAGCGAGATGCGCATCAGCGGCGGCGGCTCGCCGGGATTGCCGATCATCTGCATGATGCCGCTCCTGGCCTCGGCAATCAGCCCAAAGCCAGCGCGATGCGCATCCGGTCCCGTATGACCGTATGCCGAAATCGAGCAATAGACGAGTTTCGGATTGCGTTCCGACAGATCCGTATAACCAAGCCCCAGCTTGTCGAGAGCACCTGGCCGATAGTTTTCGATGAACACGTCGGCCGAGTCGCACAGACGCTGCATGAACTCCTTGCCGCGCGGGTCTTTCATGTTGACGCTGACGCCACGCTTGCCCATGTTGAGTTGCAGGAAGTAGGCGCTTTGCTGGTCATCGAGTACGGTGGCGTGCTGGCGCCCGGCATCGCCGGTGCCGGGACGTTCGACCTTGATCACTTCGGCGCCGAGCGCCGCGAGGCAGCGTCCGACATACGGACCGGCGAGAAAGTGGCTGTAGTCGACGACGCGAATGCCTTCGAGAGGACGGGCTTGCATCAGAACGCTCCCGGACGGCGCGGCACCATCAGACGATGTTCGCCATGCTGGACGATCTGGCCGTGCTGGTTGATCAGGTCAGACGGCAGCACGACGATGCCCCAGCCCGGACGGCTCTTGCTCGCTCGCATCGTGCCGACGCGGAACTTCACGTGCAGCACGTCGTTGACCTTGATCGGCAGATTGAAGTCCCACGTCCAGCCGAGCGACATGCCCGGCAGGAAGCGGTATTCGCTTTGGGTCTTGAGACCATCCGCAATAGACAAGCCAAACAGGCCGTGCGCCACGATCGAGCGGAAATGGCTGGCGTTGGCGTATTCCTCGTCGACGTGAACGGGCGTGTGATCGCCGGTGAGGTCGGCATACGCAAGGATGCGTTGTTTCGTGACCGTGTAGGTCGGACTGATGCACTCGTCGCCTTCGCGGGCATCGTCCCAGTATTTATCGATGATCGTCATGTTCAAGCCTCCGCACGCGGGTTGATGTCCAGCGCGCGCGCCACGCACGAGGCCGGCTTCGCCTGGATCAGTTCGACGGCGAGGCCGTCGGGCAGGCGCAACCAGTTGCGGCCCTGCGGCATTTCAGTGACGTGATAGGGTCGCGCGGCGGCCAACGCGGCCTCCATGTCTTCGCACATCACGCCCAGATGGGCGAGCCGGCCTTCTGGCGCTTCGTGTTTCGGGTCCTGGATGAATTGCAGGCCACCAAGCGTCCAGTACTGGCGGGGTTCCTCGACGGTGCCGTCGACTTCACGCATCGTCATGCCGAGCACGTCTTCGAAAAAGCGGATGTGCCAGTGGATGTCCTTCACCCAGATGGCGACGTGCTCCAGATAAGCCTTGCTGCCGTTCATGCGGTTGTCTCCATGTGTTGCCGGTCGGTCATGGCGCGCTCGATTCCCTTGATGCAGGCCACCAGCGTCGCGTTGACCGGGGTCGGCACGCCGTGCCGAAGTCCCCAGCGCACGACTGCGCCGTTAATAAAGTCAATTTCAGTGATGGAACCCTTCTCGAGGCTTTGCAGCATCGAGGTCTTGAAGGCGGGAGAGAGCCCTTCTCCGGCGAGCGTCCACGGGCGTTCGGGATCGGTGGTGGAGAGTGTCACGCCGGCGGCCTGCGCGACCGCTATCGCTTCGGCGACCGCCGCGAGCGCAGTTGATTTCAGCAGCGGCTCCTCGTAGAGCTGGCCGTAGGTCAGGCCGGTGGCGCCCGTCAGCGCGCCGGTCGCGACATTGACCAGCAGCTTGTCCCACATCGTGCCGACGATGTTGTCGCTGACCGTGGTGGCCAGTCCGGAGGCATTAAAGGTTTCGGCGATGGCCGTGACGCGCGATGTGATGCGGCCGTCGAGTTCGCCAAGGTAGGTGGCTTTGCCGGCGACGCCGGACTCGATGTGGCCCGGATTGCGCATCACGCCGCCGACGTAAGTCTTGCCCGCCAGCACGCGCTCGCGGCCGACGATGCCGGCGAGCACGTCTTCGTGCCCGAGGCCGTTCTGCAACGACAGAACCAGCGTCTGCGGCCCGATCAATTCCAGGGCGCCACGCATCGCCGCATCGGTATGAAACGATTTGACCAGCACGACGACCAGATCGACGACACCGGTTTCGGCGGCCCGTGTCGTGGTCTGGACCATCACGCGGCGCGAGCCACTGGCGTCGTCCACCCGCAAACCGTCACGTCGCATGGCCTCCACATGCGCCACCGACCGGTTCACCAACCACACTTCGTTGCCGCCTTCGGTCAGCGCCGCGCCAATCGCACAGCCCAGTGCACCCGCACCCAGAATCGCAATCTTCACTGCCGCCTCCTTGATATGGAGACCAGGATACGATGCGGCGTTGATGTCGGCAATGCAATGGCTACAATGGCGTCATTGCGCCAGACAATAGAGCCATGGATTCGACGGAACTCCCCGATCTGAAGCTGCTGCAACTCTTCGACCTGCTCTACGACGTGCGCAGCGTCACACGCGTGGCCGAGCAACTCGGACAGAGTCAGCCGACCATCAGCATCTGGTTAGGGCGATTGCGCAAGCATCTGCAAGACCCGTTATTCATCCGCACACCGGGCGGTATGGCGCCGACGCCGCAAGCCGATGCGCTGATCGGGCCGTGCCGGGAAATCCTCGAATCGCTGCGGCGCTTCGCGGCGTGGGAAATTGCGTTCGATCCCGCTACCGCGAAACGGCGGTTCCGTATCTGCATGACCGACGCCAGTCACATCACGTTGCTTCCGCGGATGCTGGCGCATGTCCGCGCGCAGGCACCGGGAGTTCGTCTCGAAGCCGCCAGCATCGACGGCAATACGGAACGCGCGCTGGAATCCGGCGAAGCCGACCTCGCGATCGGCCATGTGCCTTGGCTTGGCGGTGGGATTTATCAGCAGCAGTTGTACATGCAGGACTGGGTGTGCCTGACGAATCGGCATCACCCGCGAGTGCGCAAGCTCGGGGCGAAGCAGTACCGCGCAGAGGGCCATGTCGCGATTACGGAGGGGACGGGCGCGCAGCTGCTGGAACAGGCGCTGGTACGCGCGCACATCGAACGCGATGTGGTGCTGGAGTTACCGGGGTTTCTTGGGCTCGGAGCAATCATCAAGAGCACTGACCTGATTGCCACGCTGCCTCGACACATCGGCGAAACGCTCGCCAAGGTCAATGATCTGGCGGTCCATTCGTGCCCGGTTCCCGTCGAGGGTTTCGCCGTTCGGCAGCATTGGCACGCCAGGTATCACCACGAAGCAGGCAATCGTTGGCTGCGCGATCTGGTGGCTCAGTTATTCAGCAGTTTGCGCTGACCGCCTGACGGAATCTCAGCTCCTGACTACACCGAGTTTTCGTTGGTCGGGCGCCGTCTCCTCTCTGGAGCGACTGCCGTAGCGGACGCTGAACGTCGCGTGCGAGGTAGTATCGCTGCGACGCTCGTCAGATCTCACTCACGGTGAGCAAGATATTGATGCACCGCCTGAATGGCGGCGGCCCCCTCTCCCACGGCGGCCGCCACCCTCTTGACCGAACCACTGCGCGCGTCACCGGCTGAAAAGATGCCGGGCCGGCTGGTCTCGAGATCATGCGGCGGCCGATCTGCTGTCCACTTGTCACCGGTATCGGCACCTGTCAGCACAAAGCCATCCTTGTCCACGGCGACACAATCGCCGAGCCACCGGGTATTGGGCTGGGCTCCAAGGAAAAGAAAAACGTGCCGAATCGGCTTGTATTCGATCTGCCCCTGCCGGTCCCACCGTATCGCCTCAAGTCTCGACTCGCCGCATAACTCGACGATCTGTGTCCTCGTGTGAAGCGTGATGTTGGCCGTCGCGTTGATCCGCCTGATCAAATAGTCCGACATGCTTGCACTGAGTCCGTTGCCGCGAATAACGACGTGCACATGACGCGCGAACCTCGCAAGGAATACCGCCGCCTGTCCGGCCGAATTGCCGCCACCAACTACAATCAACTCTTCGTTGTTGCAGAACGCGCCCTCCATGAATGTCGCACTGTAGTAGATCCCACGACCCTCGAAATGCTCGAGGCGGGGGAGGTCCGGCTTCCGATAACGCGCGCCGGTGGCAATGACGACTGCGTTAGCGTAAACGCCCTCGTCATGATCCAGTCCAATGTAAAACGATCGGGCGTCCGGGCAGTCGATCTTCAGCGCCTCGATCGGCACCCCGACCTCGGCGCCGAACTTGCGACATTGAGACAGCCCGCGGCCGGCTAGCGCCTGCCCCGATATGCCAGTCGGGAAACCGAAGTAATTTTCGATCTTCGAACTGGTGCCCGCCTGGCCTCCCGGCGCCTTGGCGTCCAGAACCGCCACCTTGAGTCCCTCTGAGGCTGCATAAACCGCGGCGGCGAGCCCTGCGGGTCCCGCGCCGACCACAACGAGGTCGAAGCGCTCGCCATTCAGCCTGTCCGGACTCAGGCCGATCGCATCTGCGACGGCCCTGTGGCTGGGTTGTTTCAGCACGATGCCTTGCAACGTGACCACAATCGGAATATCGGCTTCCGTTGCGCCATAACGTGTCAGGAGTTCTTTTGTCTCGGCGTGCTCGACAATATCGAAGTAGGCCGAAGGTTGACCGTTGCGGCTCAGGAAGTGGCGCAAGCGCAGCGTAGGGGCCGAGGACGTACTGCCGATCACCATCACGCCGACGTGTTGGCCCTGGATGAAAGCGACCCGGCGCAGGATATAGGCGCGCATGATGGTTTCGCTTAATTCCGCTTCCGCAACCACGAGTTCGCGGAGTGATTCCTCATCGATGACGATGACCTCGCAATCGGAAACGGCGCGTGTCGTGGCGGCCGCAGCCCGGCCGGCGAGCGTGCTCACCTCGCCGGTGAACGCGCCGGGGCCATGTGTGCCCAGTGATTTCGGGCCCTGAACGGACCCTCTGATTGACTCGATCGTTCCGGTGAGAATGGCGAACATTCCGGTGTGCCGGTCGCCTTCGGAATAGAGGATGTCGTTGGCTTTGAGCCTGCGGCGCTCGCCGTATCGCTCCAGTATCGCCAGTTGCCTCTCGTCCAGCGTCGGATACACCTGATGGTAGCGGCTGCCGCCGGATGACAGCTCGTTGGGATTGCCTGAAGAGTCTTTGCCCATGGCGGATTCCATCAAATCAGGATGCGGTCCTTGTCGTGGAACTGCCGCATCCGGTATCGGTATGATATCGCCGTTTGCGACACGCGCCCGATCCGGATGAGGCTACGCGGGGCATCATCCAGTGCTAATCTGGTGATGGCGACTTGCACAGCAGGCGTGACGGAAATGAGTGCGCGCAGGATTCTATCCAACGTGATGATCGCCGTGGCGTTCAGAGGGTGCATGGCTGCAGAAGCGGCGAGTCCGTGTTCTCCAGCGTTGTCCGAGGTCGATGTCGAGCATGGTTTCAAGGTTCAGACTGACTGCGGACTTGCTGTCCGAACCGTCCGCCGTCTTCCTGACGAATTGAACCGCGCGGCGAAGGGCGCCGAACTCTCCGGTGCCCAGAGAGTCTCGCTCGCGAGAGCGGCCAACGTGATGCTCGGCGCGGTACATGTGCCACCGGGAGGCATGCAGCACAAGACTGAGGTCGAGTTGGCCAACATCGCCCCGCTCATCGAAAGTCTCGCCGTGAAGCTAAAGGTGCAGCCCGACACGGATCCAGTAGCCGCGGCCCACAAATGGAACGCACGCTACAAGAACCTGCTGCACAGGTCGTCCATCAAACGGAGTTCCAATCCTTTGGAGTTGCAGATCGATGCCGCACTTGATCGTTTCGATCTGGATCGGGCATCGACGTTGACCTCCGCGCTGGTGTCCGGTCTGCTCGCCGATCAACAGACGACCACGAAGACCATCACCGCGCGTTACTACGACGCCGCGGAAATTGAGCTGCTGCGCTTCAAGCCACAGAGTGCGCTGCCTTATCTGCACAAGGCATACGCGTTGCAACCTGAAGACACCGACGTTGCAACGGCTTTTGCCGACACCCTTCAGGAGCAAGGCGAGCCTGCACGGGCGGAGCCGATTTACCGCGCGCTGCGCTTGCGTTATCAGGCGCTGGCGCTGGAGAAGCCTGCAACCTGGCAGCCCGATGTCGCACGTACGCTCGTCAAACTCGGCAACGTGTACGTTGCACTGCGGCGTCCGAAGGAGGCGGAGACGGCCTGGCTACAGGCGCTGGAAATCGACTGGTTATTGGCGCGAGACAATCCGGCGACTTACGGGCCCGGTGTGGCGGATACTTTGGACAAGCTTGGTGCGCTGTATCGCGACACAGGGCGCCTGAGCGATGCGGCGGATGCCTACCGCGAGGCATTGGACGTCGATCGGGCGCTAGCGTCTCGCGATCCCGCAACCTACTTGCCCGATATAGCGACGACGCTCAATGACCTCGCGATCCTCTACAGCACCGCACAGCGCATGAGCGAAGCGGAGCAGGCCTATCAGGAGGCGCTCGAGATCCAGAGTGCGCTGGTGCGCGACAATCCCGCCGCGTGGCACCCGGCGCTTGCACGTACGCTCAATAACCTCGGGAACGTCTACAGCGCGATGCAGCGGCTTGGGGAAGCAGAGCAGGCGTATCAGGAAGCGCTTACGATCCGGCGGCAGCTTGTCCGCGAGAGCCCCGCGCGCTACCAGTCCGACCTGGCGCGCACGCTCAGCAATCTTGGCGTGCTCTATCGTGCCACGCAACGGCCAAGGCAGGCGCAGCAGGCTTACGAGGAGGCGTTGCGGATCTATCGGACACTCGCGCGGAAAACCCCCGCTGTCGACCAGCCGGACGAAGCGCGGACGCTGAACAATCTGGGCGTCCTCTTCAGCCACACGCAGCGGCCACGTGAGGCAGAAGACGCCTACCGGCAGGCGCTGGACCTTTACCGGACGCTGTCGCGAGACGACCCGGTAACGTACCGGCAGGACGAAGCGCGGACACTCGGCAACCTTGGCGCGCTTTTCAGCCAGACTCAACGACCGCGTCAGGCGGAGGAGGCCAGGCGCGAAGCAACCCGGCTTCTCGAGACGACGGACGCGCCATAGATCGGGTCACGTTGCTCCGGGCGATTTGACGATGTGCGCTTGCCGCGAGATCAAACCCATCGCTCACCGGCGCGGCGCTCCTGAATGACGTGCGTCGTCGGGCGGAATCAGGCGCCAGGTCAGCAACACCACCAGAGCGAATGCAACGTACGAGAGCGTGAACACCCAGGCCGGTAGATCGTAGTAGAGCAGGCGGCTCACCCAGCGCTGGATGAAGCCTTGAGTTGCTAGCGAACCATTGCGCAGCCAGTCCTCGAGCACCGTCAATGGACAGGCGATGCCAAGTAGTGACAGCACCGACACCAGTCCGATTGCGAACAGATGCGTGAGCCGGAAAAGGCGTTGGTGTATCCACGCCCAATCGAAGGCGGCGCCTACCCAGATGGCGGCGAGTCCGCATACGATAAAAATCGCAAGCAGCGCATGCAGCACGAGCACCGCGTTGGCTAGCCAGATCATGATCGGCTTTCTTGCAGCCTGCTTGACTGCGGGTTCGGGGGAGTGAAACGGGGTTGATTCCGTCCTACGATCAGCGCGGCGCCACAGGCTCCGAGTCCGAGGAGCGCGCAACGACAGGACGTCCGAACTCTTCCTCGACAAGCACACGTGCCAATCGCCAATACTCGTCTGCGCAGCCTTCGAGGCTTCCGTCCAGTTGCCACAACTGGTGTGCGCGCTCGCAGATGCTTTCTGCCAATGTCAGTTCGGACATGCCGTCGTCTCCATTTGCAAGGAGTCTCCACGAAAACAGCGCAAGGCACTTTGTGTCGTGACCACCTGCGTGTCTGAATGCGCGCTTCAGCGCGTGTGCCGCATCACGTCCCAACAGTGACGATGGTCGGGCATGGCGGCCGCGGAAGGCCGCCCTTCGAGCGGGCGGCGTGTCGCGCGCTACGGCAGCAATCTTAATGCTGGGATGGGCGCTAGATCAATCTGTGGGAACAAACTTTTCAAAGGTATCGGTGTGCCATGGTGATGCTGTCGCGGCGCAGCATGACGTCACCCAGCGGTAGGTGGTGACATAGAGGCGTTGGTTGCATCAAGACCTCATCTGTTTGCCAATCGTATTTCTTATGGAACCGCCGTGCACTCGTGACCGGTGCCTCCCGTGGCATCGGCGCCGCTATCGCAACCCGTCTCGCGAAAGACGGCGCATCAGTCATTGTCCACTACGCATCGAGCCCGGAGCGCGCCGAAGCAGTCGTCAATGCAATCCGCGATGCTGGCGGAGAAGCACTGGCTCCCCAGCCGGGGACGGACGACCACGCAACGATGACGAAGCTCGCCAGTGTGGGCCGCTTCGGTAAGCCCGAAGAAATCGCGGCGGCGGTAGCGTACCTGGCGAGCCCTGAGGCAGGCTACACCACCGGTGAAAGTCTGACGGTCGATGGCGGGTGGATAGCCTGAGGAAACCGGGGAGCGGTTTCGCTGGCACGTTGCCAGGCGTCGATTCGCCGGCGGCCACTCCTCGAAGCCGCTTCTTCGATTGCCGGCCGATTGCTTTGGTCTGGTTCGAATTCGGAGAAGACAAGATGGGCTTGCTGAGATCTGCCTCGTGGTGCAACAACTCGCATCTTTATTGCCCAATGAGAGAACCGCCGTCATCCGGCCAAAGGTGAGTCGTTCCAGGATGGTGAGGAATTCCAGGAGATGCTCATCACGATGAGTGGTGAGGATTTCCAGGGGATGGCGGTAGCGCGGTCAGCGGTGAGGACTTCCAGGAGATGTGGCTCGCTGCAATCAAAGGTGAGAAATTCCAGGAGATCGCCTCATTGGTGATCAGCGGTGAGGCGTTCCAGGAGACGGCTCTCCCGGTTCGCGGAAAAGTGAGCCGTTCCAGGGGGCGAACAGCACCGTGGAAGCCTGCCGGGACGCTGCAAGGTGAGTTGTTCCAGGAGACGATCGGCAAAGGTGAGCGATTCCAGGAGGTGGGTCATTGCCCGCTTACGTTGATCAGGTGCAGGCGGATCGCGACGATGTGGCGTCCGCGCAGCGTACGCTCTTCACTACGCAACACCGGCTCGCGACCGATAGTCTGTCGCGGCAGGCCAATCTCGTGACGCTGTACAAGGTGCTGGGCGGCGGCCGGGAGAATGGCTGAAAGTTGATAGGTGAGAAGATTCGGGAGCCGGCGAGGTGAGAATATGGCCACCTGTCGGCGCACTTCAGATTCAAAGGTGAGGGAATCCGGGAGCGTGCTTGTGTGTTGGCGAGCACACGCGCAACCCATGCACTCTCGCCAGCACACAAAATCAAAGGCCGTCGGTTAACGGCTTTTTGCACAAAAACTTTAGAACTAAATTTAACGCCTTGAGCGTGCGAAAAACCAATGCAGTCATCGCTGAGTAATATGCGTCGGCAATACTCGGCAGCGCTGCAAGTCAGACCATACTTTGCACAAAACGCGCTGCTCCGATCGAGGGCTGGCGCGAAGGCCAGACCCGGGGGGTTCAAATGACGATCCGTCATCGCATCACGCTATTGGTTGTTCTGATGTTTGTCGCCTTGTCGACGATCGGCGGCTATGCCGTCTACCAGACGCGCGGCAGCGCCGCCGAGGTGCGCAAGGTGACCGAGGGCGTGGTGCCCAGCGCGCTCGCGTCCGCCGACCTCGTGTCGCAAGTCAAGGACGTGCAGCTCGCCACGATGACGCTGGTCTACGCGCCCGACGCCAACATGGTCGCGCAGGCGCAAGACGTGCTGACGAAGAAAAAGGCCTCGCTGCAACAGGCGCTCGCGTTGCAGGCCAAAGGGGCCACGAGCCACGCGCAGCAGGGTCTCGTTGCCCAGGCGAACGACAGCCTCGAGAACTATTTCTCCGCGATCGCCGAGACGGCGAAAATGAAAGCCGACGGCAAGAACGAACTCGCACAGGCGTATCTGTTCGCCAACGTCGCGCAGTATCGCGACGAACTCGAAGGTATCGTCGAGACCTTGCGCGTCGAGAAGAACCGCGAGAAAGACGAGGCGATCACCGCACTGAACGCCGAGCTCGCGACGACGACCACGGCCATCGCCTTCGTCACCGGCATCGCGATCATTCTGCTGACCTCGATCGGCGCGCTGCTCTATCGCCAGATCACCCGCCCGCTCAGCCGCATGCAGGGCATGATGAGCGAAATCGCGTCGAGCCAGGACTTCACACGCCGCGTGCCGGTGGGCCGGCTCGATGAGATCGGCCACTCGATCGTCGCGTTCAACGGCATGATCGAGAAGATCCAGGAAAGCTCCGCGCAACTCAAGCAGAAAACCGCCGACATCCAGGCGATGTTGCAGAACATGCAGCAGGGCATTCTGACGGTGATCGACGGCGCGGTGATTCACGCGGAGTACTCGGCGTATCTGGAAGACATCTTCGAAACCAAGGACATCGCCGGACGCGCGCTGATGGATCTGGTCTTCGCGGACACCGAGCTCGGCGCCGACGCGCTGTCGCAGGTCGACGCGGCAACCCATGCGTGCCTCGGCGAAGACTGCATCAACTTCGCGTTCAATCAGCATCTGCTGGTCGGCGAGATCGAGAAGCGCATGCCCGATGGCCGCGTGAAGATCCTCGACCTGAGCTGGTCGGCGATTACCGACGAACACGACACCGTCGTGCGCCTGATGCTGTGCGTGCGCGACGTCACCGAACTGCGCAAGCTCGCGGCCGAAGCGAGCGAACAGCGCCGCCGCCTCGACATGATCGGCGAGATTCTCGCGGTCAGCGAAGAGAAGTTTCATCACTTCATCGAAAGCTCGGCCGGCTTTGTCAGCGAGAATGAGCGGATCATTCGCAAGCATTCGGAAGCGGACCATGCGGCGATTGCCGAGCTGTTCCGCAACATGCACACCATCAAGGGCAATGCGCGGACTTACAACCTGCAGCATCTGACGAACGTCGTGCACGAAACCGAGCGCAGCTATCACGAGCTGCGTCAACCGGATGCGGATCGCTCGTGGGATCAGGAGCACCTGATGCGGGAGTTGACGCGGGTGCGCGAAGCCATCGAGAGCTACGCGAAGATCAATGAGCAGAGCCTCGGACGCAAGGGCAAAGGCCAGGCTAACGACGCGGGCCGCTATGTGATGGTCGACAAAGACGACATCCAGCAGACGCTGAGCATGCTGGACCAGACCCATGCCGGCGACCTCCACGAACTGCAATCGATGCGCGAAGCGTTGCGCCGCACGCTGCGCGCATTGGGCAGCCAGAGCGTGCGCGACGCGCTGTCCGGCGTGCTGGACTCGCTGCCGTCGCTCGCGAGCGAGTTGGGCAAGCCGGCGCCGGCCGTGCGGATCGACGACAACGGCTACCGTCTGCGTGGCCAGGCGGGCGGCACGCTGAGCAACGTGTTCATGCACCTGCTGCGCAATTCGATCGACCACGGCATCGAAGCCGCCGAGGCCCGCAGCGCGCAAGGCAAGACGCCGGCCGGCACGATCGATATCGAAGTGGGCGTGGACAGCGGCGCGTTTCAGATCACGCTCAGCGACGACGGCCGTGGCCTCGCGCTCGAACGGATTCGCGGCATCGCGCTGGAGCGCGGCTGGATCGGCGGCGGCGACACGCTGAGCGACGAGGCCATCGCCGATTTCATTTTCCGGCCGGGCTTCTCGACCGCGGAGACGGTCACCGAAGTGTCGGGCCGTGGTGTCGGCATGGACGCGGTGCGCGATTTCCTGCAGCGCGAGAACGGCAGCATCGAACTGCGCTTTACCGACGATCGCAAGGGCGCACCGTTCCGTCAGTTCCAGACGATCGTCTGCCTGCCGGACAACGTAGCCGTCGATACACTGGGCGTTCAGGCGCGTGGCGAAGCCGGCGCACTGCAACTCGACGCGATGGCGAGCTGAGCGCTGATCGGCAGACTTCGCGACGGACTTTGCAAGGATTGGTTGTGATTCAACAGTATGTATTGGCGGCGCTGGCTGGCGGCGCATTGACCGCGTTGCCGGCATGGGCCGCACACAGGCTGCACAGCGCGAAGCTGAGGGCACGGTTGCGCGCCGAAGCACAAGCGCGCATCGACAAGCTCGAAGCCGCGCAGGCGGCTCATCGCGAAGCGATCCGCGAACGCGAGCAGGCCGAGCAGGCGCTGCAAGCTTTGACCGGGCAGTTGCGCGACGAGCTGATGCAGCAGTCGGCCAGCGCCGATGCACTGCGCGCGTCGCTCGACGCCGTGAACGGAAACCGGGAACAGTGGACCCGCGAGGCGCGGCAGATCGCCGGCGAAGCCGCGCGTCTGAAACATCTCGGCGCGACGTTCGAGCGCTGGCACGAACAGATGATCTCGCTGATGACGCAGAACCACGACATGCACGCGAAGAATCAGGAGCTGTCGTCGATCGTGCGGCATGTGGTGATCGTGTCGCTGAACGCGTCGATCGAAGCGGCGCGCGCGGGTCCGGCGGGTCGCGGCTTCGCGGTGGTGGCGAGCGAAGTGCGAGCGCTTGCCGCGCGTTCGGAAGAATTGTCGAAGAGCTATCGCGACAGTCTGCATCGCAACGACCTGACCACGACGTCCACGTTCCAGGACATTCAGGCGGGCGGCAAGATGATCGCGGCGTCGCTCGCCAGCGTCGAATCGCTCGCCAATCAGTTTCATGCGCGGCTCGATGAGGTGCCGATGTGATTTCGGCCCACGCAAAGGACAGCTTCGATCGCATCTTCCGCAAGGCGGCGCAGACGCGCCTGCCGATGGACTCGGGCGACCTGTGCGAGATTGCGCCGCTTGCCGAAGCCGGCGCCGGCGCAACCAGGGACACGCAGGTGGTCGTGCTGACCATTTCGTCGATCGTGTTCAGGCTGCTGCTGATTCTTCATTTCGACGAGGACGACCACACGCGCCGCTATTACCTGAACGACGCCGACGAGCGGCCGTTCCAGGAAGTGTTTCTGGAAATCTGCAATCTGTGCTGTGGCGCGATGAACCAGGAGCTGCTGCGCTGTTTTCCGGACCTCGGCATGTCGACGCCGTATGTGTTGAACGCGCGTTGCCTGCCGCATCTGCATGAATTGAAACCGGCTCTGCTGGCGTCGTATTCGGTCACGCTCAACGGTGACGTGCGGCTTGCCGCGACCGTGTGCGTATGCGCAAATGCGCCGCTCGACTTCGTCGCGGACACGAGCGCCATCGAAGAAACCAGCGGCGAGCTGGAGTTGTTTTGACCATGACCGTGAGCGCTGCCGTCATCAGGAACGTGACATGAACCTCAACGACCCGGTCAGCAAGGTGCTGGTGCTGGACGACTGCCCGCTGCACAAAGCGGCGCTGAAGCGCTTTTGCGACAAGAACAATCTGGTCGGCGTGAAAGTGGGCAAGAACCGCTTGCAGTCGGTGCTGCGCTCGAACATCGATCTCGGCGCGGTTCTGTTCGCCGAAAATTACGGCGGCTCGCCCGAGGCCAGCGCCGAGCTTGCGATCAGGATCAACGCAGTGCGTCCCGAGTTGCCGATCATCATGCGGCGCGACCAGGACCCGGGCATGGACGGCTTGCCCGAGAGCCTGCGCCGCGTGGTCTGCGCCGCGTACGTCGCGCACGATATGGCGCCGCTGCGCCGCGTGATCGACGAATACATCTTCAGCCTGGACTATCCGAACGCGCTGGTGCGCGGCATCGCCGAGATGACCCAGGCGATTCTCGGCGACGTGTTCAAGGATCTGACCATCACGTGCGATACGCCGTATATCGTGCGCGACCGCATCATCTTCGGCGAAGTGTTCAGCCTGATTCCGCTGGAAAGCGCGTGGTGCCGCGGCTACATGATGATGCAGGCCGAAGAGGCGCCGATTCTCGAACTGCTCGACCGTTACCGGATGATCGATAACGCGCCGGACGGCGAGGCGGATTTCCGCGATCTGAACAGCGTGCTCGGCGAAGTGACGAACCTGGTCTGGGGTTCGTTCAGGAACCGCTATGTCGGCGATGCGGATGCGTGGCGGCGCAGCGAGGTACAAGTGCCGCTGCTGGTGAATCACAAGCACAAGTACATCTCGTTCGGCAGCGGCAATCCGCAACTGTGCTTCATGTACTGGCTGAAGGATCCGCAGTCGGGCCGCGCGGTCAGGCTGCATCAACGTTTTGTGTTCAGCCTGAGCTGGTCGCCGGAAGACTTCAGGGAAGTCACCGGCGATGTCGGCGCGATGGTTGAAGCAGGCGAACTGGATCTGTTCTGAGTAGTGTCATAGGAAACAACAACATGTCGAAAATTCTGGTGGTGGATGATTCGAGCACGGTGCGCGACGAAGTGGCCGGCTTTCTGAAGAAGAACGGTCTGGACGTCGATACGGCGGTGGACGGCAAGGACGGCCTCGCCAAGTTGAAGGCCAGCCCCGGCATCAAGCTGGTGATCAGCGACGTCAACATGCCGAACATGGACGGGCTGACGATGGTCGAGAAGATTCGCGGCGAGCTCGCGAACCAGACCGTCAACGTCATCATGCTGACGACCGAGAGCAGCCCGGCGATGAAGGAGCGCGGCAAGGCGGCCGGCGTCAAAGGCTGGATCGTCAAGCCGTTCAAAGGCGATGCGGTGCTGGAAACGTTCCGTAAGCTGGCGAGCTAGACGCGCTCAGGCGCGGCTCTGCTCGAGAAAGGTGAGGGTTTTCGGGGGCGGCGCGTGGGGCACTTTCAAAGTGCTGTTGCGCGGGCTCCGTGGCTGTCGAAACCCGCTAAATACGGGGTAAAACCGGTCCGTGCGATTGCTGCGGAGGGGCTTGCGTATGGGTCTGCAGGCTTAAAGGTGAGGAGATTCGGGAGCCTGACGTCGCGACGCACTGGAGTTTTGCGCTTCCGTCATCTACAGCATCGTCTCGTACGTTCTCAACCGCACATTTCTTGCAATGCGCGAGTCGATTGTCGCTTTGACGCTGTCATGCACGCGTGTTTTGCGACCGCTTATCTCACGCGATCGCTGCCCGTGCGTAGATCGCCTGCCACCGCGCGCGAAGCGCGCCAGCCCACAGCCTCTTACCTGGGTATGCAGACTACTCGCCCCATTCTAAAGGTGAGAGTTTGCGGGAGTAGCCTGTTTCGAACCCTCCGTACCAAGCCCGGCATGCCTTTGCGCCCTGCCCCCAAGCTCGAAAGGTGAGCGTTTTCGGGAGTAATCCGATCAGTGCCTCACCTCGAACCCCCACCACTGCGTGCCAAAGGTGAGATTTTTCGGGAGGCGCTGCCGCCGCTCGTCACGCCGGCTTGGCGATCTCGCGAATGTCGGCCACCGGCGTTTGCCCGAACGCATCGCTGAACGCGTAGTCGATCAATTGCGCGGCGCATTGTTCAGGCGTCGACAACTGGCCGTTACGCTTGAGGTCTTCGAATTTCGCGCGCATCGGAAACTGTTCGTCGCCGCTGCCGCGAATCTCCGCCTGCATGCCTGTATCGATCACGCCCGGCGCCAGACTGCAAATGCGCAGTGCGCGATTCGTATCGAGCGTGACGGCGCGCGCGTGATGATCGAGCGCGGCCTTGGTTGCGCAATAGATGCTCCAGCCGGGATACGCATTGCGCGCCGCGCCGCTGGAAATGTGCACGATGCGCCGGTCGCTCGCATCGACGGCGGCTGCCGCGAGCGCGCTTGCCAGCATCAACGGCGTGGCCACGTTGAGGCTCACCGCGCTGGCGACCGCCGCCGCGTCCTGACCTTCGATCGGGCCGATCGGCTGCACCATGCCCGCGTTGTTGATTAGCAGGACCGTTTGCGCGCCGCTGACGAATGCGCGCAGCGCATCGGTCGCGATCCATTGCGCGACGCGCGCGGGGTCGGCCAGTTCCAGTTCGATCTCTTCGAGTTGCGCCGGGAAGCGTGTCTTGAGCGTCGCATGACGCGAGCGGGACAAGCCCAGCACAGTGACATTGCGCCCGATCAGCTGTTCGGCGAGCGCCGCGCCCAGGCCGCGCGTGTGGCCGGTGACGATCGCGCGAATCGGAGAAGTGGAGGTCATGTCGTTCCTTGTGAGCGTTGGCTTGCGGAGGCCGACATTTTCTCACGCAACATTCTCATGCTGCATTTCACGCATGCAGCGGCGTCGCCGTTCTCGCTCGCTTGCGCGCCGCTTTCAGGTCGAGCGAAAGCGCTCGCGATACTGCATCGGCGTCACGCCGATGCGTTTGGTGAAGACAATGCGCATCCGGTCCGCGGTGCCGAAGCCGCAGTCGTAGGCAATCGCCTTGAGCGCCGCGCCGCTGCTTTCGAGCAGCTTGCGCGCTGCATCCACACGGGCCCGTTCGATGAATTCGTGCGGCGTCACGCCGGTCTCCTGCACGAACACGCGCGCGAAGTTTCGTGCGCTCATGCCTGCGACGTCCGCCAGTTGCTTCACGGTGAAGCTCTCGCGAATCCGCTCCATGACGTGCGCCTGGATTTTGGCGACCGGCGACGTGTCGTCGGCCGGCGCGGTCAGGTAGGGGCTGAATTGCGACTGGCCGCCTTGCCGTTGTGCGAACACCACCAGCCGCTTGGCGACGGCCAGCGCGGTTTGCGGACCGTGGTCCTCGGCCACCAGCGCGAGCGACAGATCGATGCCGGCCGTCACGCCCGCTGACGTGACGAGCTGCCCGTCGCGCAGATAGATGCGGTCGAAATCGACGTGCGCCTGCGGGAATTGCGCGGCCAGCTGAGCGGCATGCTGCCAGTGCGTCGTGACGTTGCGCGCGTCGAGCAAGCCGGCATGGCCTAGCGCGAACGCGCCGGTGCAGATCGAGCCGTAGCGGCCGCAGCGGGTGGCGACGTTCGTCAGCCAGTCCAGCAGGCGCGCATCGGGCAGGTGCTTATCGGGCAGCGCGGGGCCGCCCGCGACCAGCGCAAGATCGAACGGGCGGCGCGCCTGTTCGAACGTGGCGTCGGCGACCAGCGTCATGCCGTTCGACGCGCGCAGCGGTGCGGACTCCGCGCTGAGCAGTTTGACCTCGTAGCGATCGTCAGGCGCGATGAAGCGGTTGGCTTCGGAAAAGACGTCGACGGGACCGGCGACATCGAGCGCCTGCACGCCGGGGAAGATCGCGATCGCAACGGTAGGCATCGAAAGACTTCCTTTGACGATGGACGGAATCCGCAAGCCGCGGCAGTCGACGCGGTGCGGGGCAGTGTTCAGCGGTCCACGGCGATGGTCGGTGGCCGCGCGTTGACCAATACTGGGCTTCATCGGACGCGCGGCTTGAACCGGCTTGAGCCGCATGAAAAAGCGCCGCGGACCAGCATACCAAACGCGCTTTGAAGCCGCGAGGACAGCGCGTTCCGTTCATTCGATGCGTGGAGCAGAGGATGAAAAGCGCTAATTTTCCGTCGGTGCGTGTCGAGCCTGAATTGCGAGCCGCGGCCGAGGACGTGCTGCAGGACGGCGAAAGCCTTTCCAGTCTCGTGGAGCAGGCCATCCGCGACAACATTGCGCGGCGATTGAATCATCGTGAGTTTGTCGCGCGAGGGCTCGCATCGCGAGAGGATGCCAGGCAGAGCGGCGACTACGTGCTGGCTGACGAAATGGTCGCCGGCCTTGAAACGCGGCTCGGTGAAGCGAAAGCCAAGGCCAGAGCAAGGAAGAAACGATGACGTATCAGGTTCGTTTCACGCGCGCTGCCGCGGCCGACCTTGAACGACTGTACGACTTCATTCCCGAACGGGACGATATGGATTTCCGGCTCGCCGAACGCGCGTTGCAATCAATCCGTGACGGTATCGCCACGCTTCGCAGTTCGCCGTTTACCTGCCGCAAGGCTCAGCGGGATGTGCCGTTTCGGCGTGAACTGCTGATCCCGATTGGCCGGTCAGGTTATGTTGCCTTGTTCGAAATCGAGGACAGTCAAATAGTGACCGTGCTGGCGGTGCGCCATCAGCTAGAGGATGATTACCACTGACAGAACTTCCGGCGCCCGCGATGGTAATCAAAAACCTTCACCGAAGGCTCGACCTCACTACACTCCAGCTCTTCCTCGCCGTCTACGAAGAAGGCACGCTCACGCGTGCCGCCGAGCGCGAGGCGATTGCCGTGTCCGCCGCGAGCAAGCGTCTGCTCGAACTCGAACAGGCGGTCGGCGCCACGCTGTTCCAGCGCAACGCGCGCGGCATGACGCTGACGCCGGCAGGCGAAACGCTGCTGCATCACGCGCGCCGTGTGCTGCGCGACATCGAAAACATCGGCATCGAACTGGCCGGCCACGCGAGCGGCGTGCGCGGCTACGTGCGGATGATGGCCAATCTGTCGGCGATCGTCGAATTTCTCCCCGAGGATTTGCGCGCGTTCCAGTTGCAGCACGAACGCGTCAAGCTCGACCTTGAAGAGCGGCCGAGCGGCGCCGTGGTCGAAGCCGTCGACAACAGCCTCGCCGATCTCGGCATCTGTTCCGGCGACGCCGAGACGCATAACCTGCACGTCGAGCACTATCGACACGATTCTCTGGTGCTCGTGATGCGCGACGATCATCCGCTGGCGGCGCGCGAGAGCGTCGCCTTCGCCGAAACGCTGGACGGCGATCACGTCGGCCTGCACGCGGCGAGTTCGATCAACGCCCGCACCCACATGGCCGCGCGCCAGGCCGGCAAGCCGCTGCGCTTGCGCATCCACGTGCCGGGCTTCGACGCGGTCTGCCGGATGGTGCAAGCGGGCATGGGCGTCGGCGTGTTGCCGCGCAAGGTGTATCAACTGATGGGCCGTCCGCTCGGACTGGTCGGCACACCGCTCGAGGACGACTGGTCCGAGCGCAGCCTCGTGCTGGTGGTGCGCGACGTCGACGCGCTTTCACCGGTGAGCCGCCTGCTGTTCGACCACCTGCGCTCGATCGAAGCATTGGAAGCCGCTGAAGCCGCCGACGCTTCAGCTTCCCCCGAAGCCCCGCCAGCCCCCGCCAAGCACTGAGCGTTCGCCGTTCGCGAACGGTCGTTGGCGAATGGCGGTTGGACGCCGCCGCCGCGCCCCTCCTAAGCTGTGTCTCAACACCAAACCAGCTTCGGAGACAGCATCATGGGTGGACCCCTTCAGGGTATTCGCGTCGTCGAGATCGGAACCCTCATCGCCGCGCCGTTCGCCGCGCGCCTCATGGCCGAGTTCGGCGCCGACGTCATCAAGATCGAAGCGCCCGAGACCGGCGACCCCCTTCGCAAATGGCGCAAGCTGCATGAAGGCACCTCGCTCTGGTGGTATCTGCAGTCGCGCAACAAGAAGTCGGTTTGCGTGAATCTGAAATCAGCGGACGGTGTCGAGATCGTCAAACGGCTCGCCGCCGATGCCGACGTCGTGATCGAAAATTTGCGTCCCGGCGCGCTCGAAAAGCTCGGCCTCGGCTGGGACGTGCTGCACGCGATCAACCCGAAGCTGACGATGGTCCGCATCTCCGGCTACGGCCAGTCCGGTCCGTATCGCGACCGGCCGGGCTTCGGCGCGATCGGCGAAGCGATGGGCGGGATTCGCTATACGACCGGCGAAGTGGACGGCGCGCCGGCGCGCGTCGGCGTAAGTCTCGGCGATTCGCTCGCCTCGCTGCATGGCGTGATCGGCGCGCTGATGTCGCTGCTGCGCGTGAAGACCGGTCAGGGTAAAGGCCAGGTGGTCGACGTCTCGCTGGTCGAGAGCGTGTTCAATCTGATGGAGAGCCTCGTGCCCGAATACGACCTGCTCGGCCACGTGCGCGAACGCAGCGGCGGCGCGCTGCCGGGCATCGCGCCATCGAACACGTATCGCACCGAAGACGACGGCTACGTGGTGATCGCCGGCAACAGCGATCCGATCTTCAAGCGCCTGATGCATCTGATCGGCCGCCCCGATCTCGCCGACGATCCCGCGTTGGCGCACAACGACGGCCGCGCGAAACAATGCGCGATGCTCGATCAGGCAATTACCGCATGGACCTCCCACCACGCGACCGAAGACGTGCTGGCCGCGCTCGAACGCGCCGAGGTGCCGGCGGGGCGCATCTATTCGGTGGCCGACATCGTCGCCGATCCGCACTACCAGGCGCGCGACATGTTGCTGCAAACCCAATTGCCCGGCGGCGCGCCGGTGAAGATGCCGGGGATCGTGCCGAAGCTCTCGGACACGCCGGGCGAAGTGCGCTGGCAAGGGCCGTCGCTCGGCGAACATACCGGCAGCGTACTCAGCGAACTCGGATTCGCCAACGAAGATATCGAGCGGCTGCGCCGCGAAGGAGCCGTGCAATGAGCGTCGCCGTCAACCATCCAATGAACACCGGCCATTTCGACAAACTGATCGTGCAGGAAGTGTCGCCGCGCGACGGCTTGCAGATCGAACCTACGTGGGTCGAGACCACCGGCAAGATCGCGCTGATCGACGCGCTATCCACCGCGGGCTTCACACGCATCGAGGCCGGCTCGTTCGTGTCGCCGAAAGCGATTCCGGCTTTGCGTGACGGCGAAGCCGTGTTCCGGCAGATCGAGCGGCACGCGGGCGTGATCTACGTCGCGCTGGTGCCGAACCTGAAGGGCGCCGAGCGCGCGCTCGCCGCACGCGCCGATGAACTGAACCTCGTGATGTCCGCGAGCCAGACCCACAACCGAGCGAACATGCGGATGAGTTGCGAATCGTCGCTGCTGGCGTTCTACGACATCGTGCGCCACGTCAAGGATTCGGGCGTGTTGCTGAACGCGTCGGTGGCGACCGCGTTCGGTTGTCCGTTCGAAGGCCGGATCGACGAAGACCGCGTGATCGGCATTGCCGATACGTATCGCGAGATGGGCATCGAAGGCATCACGCTGGCCGACACGACCGGCATGGCGAATCCGCGCCAGGTGTCACGGCTGGTCACGCGCGTGCTCGAACGGCTGCCGGCCGCCACGCTCACGCTGCACTTTCACAACACGCGCGGGCTCGGCCTCGCCAATGTGCTGGCGGCATACGAAGCCGGCGCGCGCCGTTTCGACGCCGCACTGGGCGGCCTCGGCGGCTGCCCGTTCGCACCGGGGGCGTCCGGCAACATCTGCACGGAAGACCTCGTGAATCTGTGCGTCGAGATGGGCATCCCCACCGCGATCGATCTGGAAAAGCTGCTCGCGCTGTCGCGCGGCTTGCCTGCGTTGCTCGGCCACGACGTGCCTGGGCAACTGGCGAAGGCGGGCCGCAATTGCGATCTGCATCCCGTGCCTGAATACGTTCTACAAATCTGACACTCCCCTAACCGATCAAACGACCGGACGGCATCGCCGAATCCGGCATTGGAGACAAGCATGAGTGACCTGGGCGCAGTCGCAAGCGGCAGCCGTGAGCATAGCGCGGACGATGCCGCGGCCATCATCCGTAAAGTGGCGTGGCGGCTGATGCCGCTGATCATGATCTGCTATCTGTTCGCGTTCTTCGACCGCATCAATATCAGCTTCGCGAAGTTCCAGTTGCAGAGCGATCTCGGCTTGTCCGATACCGCGTATGGCCTCGGCGCGAGTCTGTTCGTGATCGGCTATGTGTTGTTCGAAGTCCCGAGCAATCTGTTTCTGTACAAGGTCGGCGCGCGGCGCTGGATCGCGCGGATCATGATTTCGTGGGGACTCGCGACGGCGGCGATGGTGTTCGTCAACAACGAATGGCAGTTCTACGGGCTGCGTTTCGTGATCGGCGCGATGGAAGCGGGCTTTGCGCCAGGCGTGCTGTATTACCTGACGCTGTGGTTTCCGCCGAGCTATCGCGGGCGTATCACGTCGATGCTGTTTCTGGCGTCCGCGTTCTCAGGTTTGGTCGGCGCGCCGCTCGCGGGGCTGGTGATCGGAAACATGAACGGGGTGCTGGGCATGCCGGGCTGGCACTGGCTGTTTCTGCTCGGCGGCCTGCCTTGCGTCGTGCTCGGGATTCTGGTGTTGAAACTGCTCAAGGATCGTATCGAGGACGCAGGCTGGTTGTCGTCGTCGGAGAAGACGTTTCTGGCGGGGCAGATCGCGCAGCAGAGCCGTCATCCGGACACCGGGCATTCGCTGATGGGGGCGCTCAGGACACCGGGCTTTCTCACGCTGGGGCTGGTTTACTTCCTGATTCAGGTGGCGTCGTATGGATTGAACTTCTGGACGCCGCATCTGATTCACGTCGCGGGCACTAACAATCCGACCATGATCGGCTTGCTGACGGCGGTGCCGTACATATGCGGCGCAATCTGCATGGTGGTGGTGGGGCGTTTGTCCGACGCGACCGGCGAACGGCGCAAGTTCGTGTTTGGCTTGCTGGTGATGTCGGCAATCGGCTTCTTTGCGGCGGGCTTCTTCGACAAGCAGACCACGTTGCTGGTCATCGCGCTGGCCGTGATGGGCGCAGGGGTGGTGGCTTCGATTCCGGCGTTCTGGGCGCTGCCGCCCAAGCTCCTCACGGGCGCCGGCGCGGCTGGCGGGATCGCGTTGATCAATACGCTCGGACAGCTCGGCGGGATCGTGAGTCCGATCATGGTGGGACGCGTGAAGGATCTGACCGGCAGCACGACGCCCGCGTTGTACGTGATCGGCACGATGAGCGTGATCTGCGCGCTGATAATGTTGTACGGGATGCCGGAGTCGCTGCGGCGCAAGGAGATGGCGCGGTGAGGGTGGGCTTGGAGCGTGTGGGTGGACCGTCGGCGCGGCGCCTCGCAAAATGATGAGCCGACGGCCTGCCTGCGACTGCACCGGCGGCAGATAGGCCTGTCGCATCAATCACTTGGCTGGCCTGTGAGCAAGTTGTCCACAGGCTTGCGAACAAAAACAGGGGATAACTTTCACTCGTCAGCGCGTGTATCAGACTGTTTGAGAGTCCACAGGGAAATTGTAATTTTAGGAGTTGTCGGATAGCTGGGGATGGGGCGTGCCCGATAAGGTGCTTGGGAAACAACCATGTACAACTATTAAGGATAACTATGAAAAGAGACGAAACCACCGTCGAGGTCGTAGGTGTTGCAACCCGCCTGCTGGCTGCATTCATGCTTCTCATGTTCGCGTTCGGAGCAAATGCGACCGACTGCTTCTCGCTATACGCGCAGTCCGGTGCAACGCCGGGTACGCCGAGCTGCAAGCTTACCGTGACCAGCAACACGCCAGGTGGTCTCGGCAATTACGCCTGCATCAATGACCTTGCCCAGATTGATCAGTGATGTAACACCCCCACAACTCCGCCTGACGACTCTACGCCGGATGACTCCTGTCCGGTGGCGGATCCCGTGTTGCCAGCAAAGGGGATTGTCGCGCTTTCCGAAGCCGATTTTCAAAGCGGTGGCGCGTCGCCAATCGTCTTCACGCGGGTATATCTTTCGAAGCCCTACGACACCACTCAGACGTTGATGGGGACCAATTGGGTCAACAACTGGCAGCGACGGATTGATCTGAACGGTGTCAATGCAAGTGTGCCGCATATCGTCGCTTATAGAGGATTTTGGCAACCCGTGACGTTCAAGCTGAGCGGCGGAGCGTGGGTTGTACCAGGAAATCCTGGTCTCACCCTCACGAAAGCCGGTGATGGATTCTACTACCTGAAAGATGAGCAACGTGGTACGACGGAAGGCTATTCGGACACCACGGGTATGTTCTATACCGAGAAAACACGCACGGGTATGCTTCGCGAGGTTCGCTACGACGGGCAGCGGATAGTGGAGATTGTCCAGCGGCCGGTCGATAGCACAGCAAGCACAGCACAGAACAGGGTGGTGCTCACTCTGACTTACGACAGTAGCGGTCGCATCATTGCCGTGGTGCCCCCTACTGGGAATGCCGTACATTATGCGTACGACGCGAAAGGGAATCTTGCTTCGGTAACTCTACCGATCGCGCATGTTCGTCAATATCTGTATGAGGATGTGCGCTTCCCCAATGCACTGACAGGCGTAAAGGATGAGTCTGGATCTCGGATTGCAACGTGGAGTTACGATGCCAGCGGTCGCGTAGCCTCGGTCACGCATCCTGACACCACCCGGAATACGTCGCTGAGCTACGGTTCCGGCGCGACGACAGTCAGTGACATGTCGGGCACCAGTACGTATAGCTTTGATACCGCGGACACGTTGCGCCCCCGTTCGATTGCCACACCGGGGGCACGGTATCGCGCACGTGGGATGCAGCAGGCAATCTGAAGCAGAGGACCACGCCTGCCGGAAACATTCAGTACACGTGGGACAGCGTCAACCGGCCAACCAAAGCATTTGCCACGGTCTCCGGAACAAAAACGGTCACGACAATTGAGTATGCCGATGGCAGCTCCCTGCGTCCTCATCTGGTCGCTACACCCGGCAAAATCCGCGCGTTCGTCTATGACTCAAGCGGTAACGTCACGGGTTATGCAGAGCGGCAAACGACTGACCTGACAGGCGAACAGGGGATGCAGGCGGTCGGGACAGGCAGCCAGTTGGCCGTTGGCGCGCGTTACGATGGTGCGGGCCGCCTTTTGTCAGCCACCGTGACCCAGGATGGCAAGACGCTTGAAGACTGGACCTACACGTATGACCCAAGGGGCGACATTGCATTAACGCGGGATGCCGTGTCGGGTTGGCAGATGCGGACGGTGGATCGCAGCAACGAAGGTCGTGCGCAAACTATTGCAGGTAATAGTGGTCAGGCGGGCATTGCTTACGATGAGCGCGGGCGCGTATCGAGATTTACCTATAATGAACCGGCCGGAGTTATCAACGGCGGTCTCGCCCGCAAGTTGCAGGTCGATTATAAGTATGGTCCGGACGGCGCGGTATCGACGCGCACTGGACAGGTGTCAACGAATGGCGCATGGTGGCAATCGATCAGCGATGCTGAACTGGACGTATGGCTTACCAACTGGGAATTGGGTAATGATCCGGTTTCGCCGCCCGCTAACCTCACCGGACTCAAGTCTGACGCTGATCCGTTCGTTCCAAGCCTCTGCGTTGAATGCTACATGGCGTGGAAAGCCAAGTTTGCGGGAAAGCTATTTGGTAGCGAACTGACCGATGTACTTCCGCAGTGGGGCGAGACAACGGAGCTGATGCTGAGTGATCAGTCGCAGGTTCCTTATCCGACCTTGGTGCCGGATATAGCCAGTTCTGCCAAGAGGATGATGCTTTACAGTTCTGTCTTCGGAGCAGGAAACGAAGGCGGAGGGATGGTGAAGTGTAGTGCAAGAGAAGATCATGAGGATGAATGCTTCGCACGGTATGAATCCGATATGCTACTGTGCACTTCGATTGCTTACCCAATGGGTGGTATTCGGGGCGTCGCGCTGTGCAAGCAGCAGGCATTTCAAAATTATCAATCGTGCAGGGGGTATTGATGGCAGTTGATCCACCGCGTTCCGTGGTTCTGAACTATGACCAGGAGCAGCAACGGCTGACGGTGAAGTTAGTTGAGCCGGACAAGCTGGCCCCGCTTCTGGCTGGATTGTTCGAAGTGCCAATCCTGTTGGATGATTTCGATTTCAGGCTTGACGACGAATTCGCGCGACGGCTTGGAGTCGCAATGCTTAATGCAATAGCGTTGGGTCATCCCGATATCAAGCAATACATGAGCGTCACACAGAAACCGATCGACAGAGAATAGGGCAGTACCTCACTAACACCTACTGAGACGTTAACCACTCCTGCTTTCGGAAGATCATGAGAGTGAATACATCGCTCACTACAAGTGCTCAAATGACTCTGTGCTTGTTGTCTGCTCCGGCGATGGGCGGCGTGCGGGCAGTCGCTCTATGTAAGCAGAGAGCATTCCAAACCTACCAACAGTGCAGAGGGTACTAATGGCTCAACATCCACCGTATTCCGTGGTTGTGACTTACTTCGAAGATCGTCAGGAGATTGCAGTGCAAGCTGTTGATCGAGCCAGATTAGCACCGATCGTGGCCGGGGAATTAGAGATACCAATCCTGCTTGACGAGCATAAGTTCAAGCTTGACGATGAATTTGCGCGTCGACTTGGATCAGGGATACTCACTCTGATTGCACTGGGGCAACCCGATATCAAACAGTATACGAGCTTTAGACTGGATCCAATCGACAGGCCGTCAGAAGAGTAATTGCTCATTGGTCCGGTAACTTGACCGAACGATGTTCGGCGAGCGCGATGGTATGGTCGACGTTTGTAGGTATGGCAACAAGTGGGAACTTTAGCCGGTTCCTTATCCGACCCTCGTCCGAATGTGATGGACTCCGCTGTGTACCTCGGAATGCGGCGGTCTCCGTCTAGCGCCGTTTCCTTTTTATGTGCCCGCTCAACGCGGGCGTCATTCTATCTGGTCTGTTCCCACTTCACGCCTGTACTGCATAGCCCGCGCTGAAGGCGATCACTGGCGTGAAATCACAGGCAGTGCGGTTGCTTTCGCCCGGGGGGGCGAGAGGTTGGCTGCCTTGTGTAAGCAGAAGGCATTTCAGAATTACCAATCATGTAGAGGTTATTGATGGCTAATCATCCGCCGTACTGTGTTGTTCTGACCTACTTGGAGGATCGTCAGGAGTTTGCATTGCAGACTATTGATCGCGCCATGCTGGAACCAGTCATGGCCGGAAAATTCGCAGTACCGATTCCGTTGGAAACACAGGATTTCAAGATTGACGATGAATTCGCGCACGGGCTTGGAGCGACGATGTTAAATATGATCGCGCTGGGTCAGCCTGACATCAAGCAGTACATGACGCTTACGCCGCCCCCGGGTCAATAGGCCGTCAGGACAGTAACTGCCTGATTGACGCATTTTTACTGTGTCGCTTTCTTCATACGCCCGCTTATACGGGCGTCATTTTATTGCAAGTTGAGCGGCGTGGGCGTGGGTTGTATCAGGAAACCTGATCTCACCCTCGCGAAATCGGATGATGGATTCTATTACATGAAAGATGAGCAACGTGGTATGACGGAAGGCTATTCGGACACCACGGGGATGTTCTATACCAGGCGGCCTCAAATAGGCCGGGCATCAGAACATCGAAATAACGAGTTCCAGAGATGTGATGAGAAAGGGCGGCAGGGAGAGCCTCTGCCATTTTCGTATATCGACAGTGCAGAAGGTATTAATGGTTAATCATCCGCCGTATTCCGTAGTTCTGACCTACACCGAAAATCCTCAACAACTGACTATGCAGGCTGTGGATTCAGCTAGGTTGGCTCCCGTTGTGGCTGGAACTATGGAGGTGCCGTTTTTTCTGGACGACGACAATTTCGAGTTCGATGACGAACTGGCGCGACAGTTAGGCGTCGCAATGCTCAATGTCATTGCAGCGGGACGGCCTGGTATCAAACGGTGCCTCTATGTTACTCAGCATCCAATCGACAAGTCGTCAGAAGAGTAATCGCCGATTGATCGGGTAACTTGGCCGAACGATGTCCGGTGAGCGCGACGATATGGTTGGACGTTTTCAGGTACGGCCACTCCACTCATACTCATTTCTGCCCCAGATTTCTATGGCAGATCACTCATATGGCCTCCTTGTTAAGCGAGCTTTTCCGCGCGGCCGACTGCGTGCCGGTGACCGATGCTTACGCATGAACCGCGCGACGATATTGCTGCTGTATCAACCACTTGGCGGGCATATGAGAAGGTTGTCCACAGGCTTGCCAACATTTTAGGTGGACAAGTTTTTACCCTTGGGGCGCATTCGGAAGAGGTAACCCGCGCTCAGCCCCCTCAAGTCTTCAACTGCGCCCCCGCCGCCGCTTCCTGCGACTGCACCTGCAAGACCGCATCGCGTTTATCGAGCAGATGCTGCCGAAGAATCGCGCTCAGCTTCTTGCCATCGCGCGCTTCGAGCGCCTTCAACATCTCGTCGTGATCGTGAATCGCGCTGTCCCACTTGGGGATCTGGAAGTTCGAGCGGAACCTGAGCGCCTGCAAGCGCCGGTTCACCGCGATATACATCTGCCGCAGCGCTGAATTCCTCGCTGCCTCATTGATCTTGTCGTGGATCGCCTGGTTGCGGCTGTAGTACCCAGGCAGATCGTTTTGCGTGCGGCACGCGAGCATCGCGTAGTGCAGCGCCTTGATCTCGGCAAGCTCGGCCGCGGTCATCCGTTCCGCCGCCAGCTCACCGGAGAACGCTTCGAGACCGCTCATCAGTTCGAAGGTCTCGCGCAGCTCCGCCTCCGACATCTTCGACACCGACGCGCCACGATTCGGCGAAATCTCGATCAGCCCTTCGGCGGCCAGCACCTTCAGCGCTTCGCGCAACGGCGTGCGCGAGATGCCAAGCGTCTCGCACAACTCCCGCTCATTCAGTTTCTTGCCCGGCTCCAGCACCCCTTCGACGATAAAGCGGCGAATGTGCTCGACCACCGTGTCGTGCAAGCGCTGGCGCTCGACCTTCGGCATCAGCGGGGAAGCGGCCACACCCGCATTGAAATCCGAATTTTGCATACAAAAACCCTCAAATCGCATGAATCAGATTTTATCGGAAGCCGAAAGATTAGTTAATAGCGCGGGTAAACACTGGTCCCAGCGCGCAATTTTCGGCTTGGGAGCGTCGCACTTCGTCTGATATAGTTTTTTGAATGCAAAATTCAATCGGAGGAACCCAATGCTCAAACTAGACTTTCATCCCGCTGGCCGCCACTTTCTGCAGATCCCGGGTCCGAGCCCGGTGCCCGACCGCATCCTTCGCGCGATGAGCTATCCGACCATCGATCACCGTGGTCCGGAGTTCGGCGAACTCGGTCTGAAGGTGCTCGACGGCATCAAGAAGATCTTCAAGACGCAGCAGCCCGTGGTGATTTATCCGGCCTCCGGCACAGGCGCGTGGGAAGCGGCGCTGTCCAACACGCTGAGCCCCGGCGATCAGGTGCTGATGTTCGAGACCGGCCACTTCGCGACGCTGTGGAAAAAGATGGCGGAAAGCCTCGGCCTTAAGCCGGAGTTCCTTGGTCTGCCAGGCATTGAAGGCTGGCGGCGCGGGGTTCAGCCGCAGATGATCGAAGAGCGTTTGCGCGCCGACACGCAACACGCGATCAAGGCGGTGTGCGTGGTGCACAACGAAACCTCGACGGGCGTCACATCGGATATCGCCGCCGTGCGCCGTGCGATTGACGCCGCGGGCCACCCGGCGCTACTGCTGGTCGACACGATCTCGGGCCTCGCGTGCGCCGACTATCGTCACGACGAATGGGGCGTCGACGTGACCGTGTCGGGCTCGCAAAAGGGCTTGATGCTGCCGCCGGGCATCAGCTTCAACGCGATCTCGCCGAAAGCGCTGGTCGCCAGCAAGCACGCGAAACTGCCGCGCAGCTTCTGGGACTGGACCGACATCGTCGAGATGAACAAGACCGGCTACTGGCCGTACACGCCGAACACGAACCTGCTCTACGGGCTGTCCGAAGCGCTGGAGATGATTCTCGGCGAAGGGCTCGACAACGTGTTCGCCCGTCACGAGCGTCTCGCCGAGGCAACCCGCCGTGCGGTGCGCGCGTGGGGTCTCGAGATTCAATGCGCGGACCCGGCCGTGTATAGCCCGGTGCTCACCGGCGTGATGATGCCCGACGGCGTCGACGCCGACGCGGTGCGCAAGATCATCTACGAACGCTTCGACATGTCGCTCGGCACGGGCCTCGGCAAGATGAAAGGCCGAATGTTCCGCATCGGCCATCTGGGCGATTGCAACGATCTGATGCTGCTGGCCACGCTGGCCGGCTGCGAAATGGGTTTGCGGCTCGCGGGTGTGCCGCTCAAGGAAAGTGGTTTGCCTGCCGCTATGGAGTGGTTGAGCCAGCCGGCCAAAGCCTCGGGTCTGAAGGCCGCGGCCTGAAGCGCGCCGGGCGCAATCGCCCGGCCTGAACAGCGAGCGCCAAGCGGTCCGCATTAAAAAAAAGCAAAAAGGGAGCAAGGGAGGGCGGGGAGCACTTCCCTCAAGAAACCGCGCATAGAACGCGGTCCGAACAACATGCAGTTTGTCCGCAGCAGCGTGTGCCGCTGATGGTCAACGACGTAGCGCGCCATTTCAGGCGCGCCGTCGACACATGCAATGGAGAGAGACGATGAAGCGGTTTCGTTTGACCAGTGCGACCAGTATCGTTCTAGTGATGCTATGCGTCATGTACTTCATCACTTACCTCGACCGCGTCAACGTCAGCACCGCGGCGGCAGGCTTCGGCAAGGAATTCCAACTCTCGCATACGCAGGTCGGCCTCGTGTTCTCGGCTTTCGCGTATCCGTATCTGATCTTCCAGGTGATGGGCGGGTGGGTGAGCGATCGCTTCGGCGCGAGACGCACGCTGCTGTTCTGCGGCGCGATCTGGGGCGTCGCCACCTTGCTGACCGGCATGGCCGGCGGGCTGGCCTCGTTGCTGGCCGCGCGCTTGCTGCTCGGTTTCGGCGAAGGCGCCACGTTCCCCGCCGCGACCTCCGCGATGGCGCGCTGGGTCGCGAAGGACAAGCGCGGCTTCGCGCAGGGCATCACGCATGCGGCGTCGCGTGTCGGCAACGCCGTTGCGCCCGCGCTGATCGTGCTGGTGATGGCGAACTGGGGCTGGCGTGAATCGTTCTACATCTGCGGCGCGCTCAGCCTGTTGTGGGTCGCCGTGTGGGCGGTCACCTTCACCGAACATCCGAAAGATCATCCGCGCATCACGCCCGAAGAACTCGCCGTGCTGCCCATGCCGAAGCCGAAAGCGGCCGGCGTGCCATGGAGCAAACTGTTTCGCCGCATGGCGCCGGTCACGGTCGTGTACTTCTGTTACGGCTGGACGCTGTGGCTGTTCCTGAGCTGGATTCCGCTGTACTTCCTGCACAACCATCACCTGCAACTGCAGAAGTCGGCGATCTTCGCTTCCGTGGTGTTCTTCGCCGGCGTGCTTGGCGATACGCTCGGCGGCCTCGTGACCGACTGGATCTTCAAGCGCACCGGTAGTTTGAAACGCGCGCGCAGCTGGATGGTGTCGATCTGCATGTTCTTCTGCCTGCTCTCGCTGATTCCGCTGATGTTCACGCACAACCTCGCTCTGTCGATTGCGTGTCTCGCGTCGGGCTTCTTCTTCGCCGAGATGACGATCGGCCCGATGTGGGCGATCCCGATGGATATCGCGCCGGACTTCGCGGGCACCGCGAGCGGCATGATGAACACCGGCTCGGCACTGGCCGCGATCATCTCGCCGGTGGTCGGCGGTTTTCTGATCGACTACTTCGGCAACTGGGATTTGCCGTTCGTCGGCAGCATGCTGTTGATGGGCATCGGCGTGGTGCTCGCGTTTCGCATGCAGCCGGAAAGCCAGTTCGCGCTCGATCCGGCGGACGGCGCGCAGGTGCCCACCCGTATGGGCGTGTAAGCGCAAAGCACGGTTCTCTCTCTGTTCGCGATGAAAGACATGACTACATCACTGAGCCGGCGTCTTGCCGATGCACGCCGCGATCGACTCACGCTCGATACGTTGCCGCCGGAGCAAACGCCCGCCGACGCCAGCGCGGCGTACGCGATCCAGCACGAAATCCTGAACGTCTGCGGCGCGCGGATCGGCGGCTGGAAGATCGGCGCGAAGACCGCGAGCGGCCCGATCCAGGGCGCGCCGTTGCCCAACATCGATCTGCACGCCGACGGCGCGCGTCTGGCGCGTGCAGGCTTCGCGCCGCTCGGGCTCGAACTGGAAATCGCGTTTCGCTTCGGCCGCCGCTTCGACCCTTCCACCACGCCTTATAGCGAAGACGAAGTGAAGGCGGGCATCGGTTCGATCGGCGCGACAATCGAAATCGTTTCGAGCCGGTACTCCGCGTGGCCCGACATCGACAAGCTCGCGCAGCTCGCGGACCTGCAGAATCACGGTGCGCTGATCGTCGGCGAATTCATGCCGTATCGCGAGGACTTTCCGTTCGTCGCGCCGTCGTTGCGTTTCAGTTTCGACGGTCACGACGTGGTCGAAGTGGCGCCCGCCAATCCGGCCGGCGATCCGCGGCGTCTGCTGACGTGGCTCGTCAATCACGCGAGTTCGCGCGGCATCGCGGTGACGCCGGAGATGGTCGTCACCACGGGTTCGTACAGCGGCATGTTTTTTCCGCGCAAGGCGGGCACGGCGAGCGGCCGCATCGAAGGGCTCGCGCCGGTCAGCGTGACGTTGTACTAACCGGCTTCACCCGCTTTCGCAGCTTTCCCACCGACCGACGATATGACGAACCCGACTTCCGCTTTACTCGTCCAGCCGATTTATCTGGCGCCGTCCGCCGCGCGTCTGACGAGTCCGCTCGCGCAGCACTTGCGCAAGTCGCTGCGCGGCGACGTGTTGTTCAATACGGCGAGCCGCGGCCGTTACGCGACCGATGCGTCGATCTATCAGATCACGCCGATCGGCGTGGTGGTGCCGCGCGATCAGGACGATCTGCGCATCGCGCTGGAAATCGCCCGCAGCGAGAACGTGCCGCTGCTCGCGCGCGGCGCGGGCACCAGCCAATGCGGGCAGACGGTCGGCGAAGCGCTGGTGATCGACACGAGCAAGTGGCTGAACAACATCGTCGCGTTCGATGCCGACGCGCGCACGGTGGCGGTCGAGCCCGGCGTCGTGCTGGATCATCTGAACGCGTGGCTCAAGCCGCACGGCCTGTGGTTTCCGGTGGACGTGTCGACGGCCGCGCAGTGCACGATCGGCGGGATGGCCGGCAACAACTCGTGCGGGTCGCGCTCGATCGAATACGGCAACATGGTGCACAACGTCGAGGCGATCGACGCGATTCTCGCCGACGGCAGCGAAGCGCGCTTCGCGTCGCTACGCGAGACGCTGCAAGGCGCGCGCCTGCAGCAGATACTCGCGGGCGTGACGCAGATCGCTCAACGCGAGCGCGACGAAATCGTCGCGCGCGTGCCGAAGGTCTTGCGGCGCGTGGCGGGCTACAACATCGACTTGTTCGATTGCCAGAACCCGCGCGCTTATACCGACGACGGCAGCGCGAATCTCGCGCACCTGCTGGTCGGCTCGGAGGGCACGCTCGCGTTCAGCCGGCAATTGACCCTCAAGCTCGCGCCGCTGCCCGCGCATAAAACGCTCGGCGTGGTCAACTTCCCGACGTTCCGGCAGTCGATGGCGCTGACGCAGCACATCGTCAAGCTGAATCCGGTGGCGGTGGAGCTGGTCGATCGCACGATGATCGATCTGGCGATGAGCAATCCCGCGTTTCGTCCGGTGATCGGCCGTGCCCTGGTCGGCGAGCCGCAAGCGATCCTGCTGGTGGAGTTCGCGGGTGAGGACCGCGACGCGCAGCTCGCGTCGCTCAGACAACTCACGGAACTGATGGCCGACCTCGGCTTGCCCGGCTCGGTCGTCGAGATGCCGGACGCGAACGAGCAGAAGGCGTTGTGGGAGGTCCGCAAAGCCGGGCTCAACATCATGATGAGCATGAAGGGCGACGGCAAGCCGGTCTCCTTCATTGAAGATTGCGCGGTGCCGCTCGAACATCTGGACGACTACACGAGCCGTCTGACCGACGTGTTTCATCGGCACGGCACCGAAGGCACCTGGTATGCGCATGCGAGCGTCGGCACGCTGCACGTGCGGCCGATTCTCGACATGCGGCGCGACGGCGCGGTGAAGATGCGCGCGATCGCCGACGAAGCGGCGGCACTCGTGCGCGAATACAAGGGCGCCTATTCGGGCGAACACGGCGACGGGCTGTGCCGCGGCGAGTGGGTCGCGTGGCAATACGGGCCGCGGCTGAATCAGGCGTTCGCTGAAATCAAGGCGCTGTTCGATCCGGACAACCGCTTCAATCCTGACAAGATTGTGCGTCCGCCGAAGATGGACGACGCGCGCAACTTCCGCTTTGCGCCGGGCTACAAGGAACAGCGGATCGACACGGCGCTCGACTGGTCGGCATGGAACGTCGAACGCGATCCGTTGACCGGCGAGCAGACGTTGCCGGGCAGCGGCAACGATCTGTCCGGCGGGCTCGCGAAGGCCGTCGAGATGTGCAACAACAACGGCCACTGCCGCAAGTTCGACGCCGGCACGATGTGCCCGAGCTATCGCGTGACGAAGGACGAGCAGCACGTCACGCGCGGACGCGCGAATACGTTGCGCCTCGCGATCTCGGGTCAGCTCGGCGAAGCCGGACTGGCGAGCGACGACGTCAAGGACACGCTCGATCTCTGCGTGTCGTGCAAGGGCTGCAAGCGCGATTGCCCGACCGGCGTCGACATGGCGAAGTTCAAGATCGAGGCGCGGGCGGCGCGCGTCAAACGGCATGGCTTGAGTCTGCGTGACAGGCTGGTCGCCTTCATGCCGCGCTATGCCGCCACCGCGAGCCGCATGCCGGGCCTGCTGGCGCTGGCGGACAACGTGCCGGTGTTGTCGGCGTGGTTCAAGCGAGCCGTGGGCTTTGCGCCTGAACGCAGTTTGCCGCGCTTCAGGAAGTCGTTTCTGTCGGGCGCCGTGGCGGGCAAAGCGGCTGCCGGACCGGCTGAAAGCGACGCGCTGAAAGAAGTGCTGCTGTTCGTCGACACGTTCAACAACAACATGGAGCCGGATAACGCGCGCGCCGCGCAGCAGGTGCTGGAGGCCGCGGGCTATACGGTGCGCTTCAATACGCGCCAGGGCGAGCGGCCGGTATGTTGCGGCCGCACGTTCCTCGCGGCGGGTCTGGTCGACTTAGCGAAGCAGGAAGCGCGGCGCATGCTCGATCTGTTCAAGCCGTTCGTGGAGCGGGGCGTGCCGATTGTCGGGTTGGAACCGTCTTGTCTGCTGTCGTTGCGCGATGAGTTTCTGCACTACGGCTTTGGCGAAGAAGCGCAGCGGCTTTCGCAGCAGGCGTTTCTATTCGAAGAGTTTCTGGTGCGCGAGGAAAAGGCGGGTCGTTTGCAGCTTGCGTTGAAGCCGTTGGCCGTGCAGCAGGCGTTGCTGCATGGCCATTGCCATCAAAAGGCCTTCGATGCGTTTACGCCCGTGCAGACCGTGCTGAAGTGGATTCCCGAGCTGAAGGTGTCGACGGTGGAGTCGTCGTGTTGCGGGATGGCCGGCAGCTTCGGCTACGAAGCCGAGCACTACGTGACCTCACAGGCAATGGCGGAATTGTCGCTGCTGCCGGCGGTGCGCAAGATCGACGGCAACACGCTGATGGTCGCCGACGGCACGAGTTGCCGGCACCAGATTCACGATGGCGCGGGCGTCGATGCGATCCATGTGGCGCGCGTGCTGGCGATGGCATTGCAGTGACGCACGGCAGGTTGGCTCGCGGTCAAACTCAAACGCCGACCACCTGCCGGAAAACAGTGGGCGCCACGCCGACGCTCTCGCGAAAGCGGTGGCTGAAATGGCTGGCGTTCGCATAGCCGCATTGCTCGGCGACTTGCACGAGCGGCAGCGCGGTGGTGCGCAGCAGCGTACGGGCGCGTTCGAGCCGCTGCTGCGCGATCCACGCGGCGGGTGGCAGTCCGAACGATTCGCGGAACATGCGCGCGAGATGAAACTCCGACAACGCCGCGACGCCGGCGAGTTCGCCGAGCGTCAGCGTTTGCGCGAGATGGCTTTCGATGTAGTCGCGCAGACGCCGCCGCGTCACCACCGACAAACCGCCTTTGAGCGACGCGTCGGTGCGGCGCACGCCTTGCGCACGCAGCAGCAGGCTCAGCACTTCGTGCGCGGTCTCGTTGGTGCGCAGCAGGCCGTCAGGGTTTTGCCAGTCTTCATTGACGAGCGATTGGCACAAGCTGGCAATGCGCGGGTCTTCGAAATAGGTGCGATCGGCGAGCGTCAGTTCGCGCGGCTCGCGGTCGAGCTCCTGAACGGCGCGCTGCGTGAAGTGCTCGGGCAGGAAGTACAGATGCATGAAATGCATGTGGCCGCGCACCCACCAGCGTGATTCGTGTTCGCCGGGCAGTGCGCACAGCCGCGACGGCGCGCCATAGTGGCCCGGCATTTTCTGCCGCTCGGTGCGATAGCCGCCATCCAGATAGCACGACAGCGTGTGATGGCCGGGCCGCTCGTAGACGGTCTCGGCTTCTTCCGTGTCGCGCGTCCAGACGGCGATGGCGAGCCGGTCGCCGAGCCACGCGAAGCGGTCCAGATTCGCATTGGCGCTGCTCAGCGTGTGACAGACCGACTGAAGGCCGAACGGCGTTTCGGTAGCGGGCATCACGGGGGCGGGCGAGGCGGCGTTCACGGCAAACGGGCGGATCACTTCCGATGACTGAATGAGCACGAGTATACGGCGAGCCTCGCGCGGCGGCTCATCGACGCGAAAAAGTGCGCAATCCTGGACAAGTGCGGCTTGCCGCGCGGCTGCATAGTCGAGGTTCCTTCCGCATTCGCCGTTGCAGGCTCGACCATGAATCTCGCGCTTTATGCCGTCACGGTATTGATCTGGGGCACCACCTGGATCGCGATCAAATGGCAACTCGGCTCGGTTCCGCCGCCGGTGTCGATTGCGTGGCGCTTCTGGATCGCGGCGCTGCTGCTGTTCGCGCTGCTGCGCATCATGCGCCGGCGGATCTGGCCGCCGCGCGCCGCGTGGCGCTTCCTCGCCGCGCAAGGGCTGGCGCTGTTCTGCCTTAACTTCCTCTGCTTCTACTACGCCGAACAGGTCGTGCCTAGCGGCCTGGTGGCGGTGGTGTTTTCCACCGCGCCGCTGCTGAACTCGATCAACGGCCGCCTCTTCATGGGCCGGCCGTTGCAACCGACTGCGATTGCCGGCGCGTTGCTGGGGCTCGTCGGCATCGTCTGTCTGTTCGTTCAGCAGATGGCCGGACACCTCGGTGATCACGTGGCGTGGCTGGGCCTCGGCGTCGCGTTTCTCGGCACCTTGTGTTTTTCGGCCGGCAATCTGTTGTCGAGCCGGATGCAGTCAATGGGCTTGCACCCGTTCGCCACCAATAGCTGGGCGATGCTGATCGGCGCCAGCATTCTGACGGTGGGGAGCTTGCTGGCCGGCTTCTCGTTCGGCGTCGAGCCGTCCGTACGTTATCTCGGCACGCTCGCTTATCTCGCGGTGTTCGGCTCGGTGATCGGCTTTACCGCGTACCTGATGCTGGTCGGGCGCATGGGCCCCGAACGCGCCGCTTACTGCACGGTGCTGTTTCCGATTGTGGCACTGGCGGTGTCGACGGTATTTGAAGGTTATCAATGGTCCGCGTTGGCGGTGGTCGGACTGTTGCTGGTGGTGGCCGGCAATCTGGTGGCGTTTGATTTGACGCGGCGGATTTTTGCGCGGCGCCCGGTGGCGCGATCGTGACGCGGTGATGCCGTGCTTCACCGTTAGCGTCCCTCGACGACGCGATGGCAAATCGTATTCGACGGCCGCTCCGGCGGCCGTTTGAGGTGAGCGTTTTCGGGAGACGCAAAAGCGGTTGAAAACCTGACTGGTGAGCCTTTGCGGGAGACAACTCCTGCGCCAACCGGCCGCCCGGTTGCCCATAAATTAACCACATGGGTAGACGAACCGACCCAACGCCCGTATAATCCTTGCACCCTAACCGCGAAATCGCAGCTAAATAGCTTAAGTTAGAAGGGGTTGAATGCAAACTGGCAGCACATTGCATCCTTCCTGTCGCCGGTAAGAAACCGGTCTTCCCAAGCGGCTCCCAAACCCCGTCGGACAAGCGGCCCAGCGCCGCTGTCCACATCATCGATGGATCTGGCACCAGTTTTGCTGACTGGCAAGCCACCGAGGGAACAAGCAGCTCATCGCCCAAAACCCTCGCGCCGGGCAACAACACATGCCCGGCACCACTCGGTTCAACTCGCGGCACCTGCCGCGTCCCGAACTTCCCATTCGCAGCGTCATCACGACGCCTGTGCGGCGCGGCTATTTGCGCGCGTCGCTCGAACAAGGAGGCGCATCTTCATGATTCATCGTCCTGCCAGACTGATCGGCAGTCTTGTAGCCATCGGCATGGTCGTCGCGTTGCTATGGCACGCGATCGACCCCGGCGCACTGCATCAGTACGCGCCTGATCTCGTCTACTACACGAAACGGCACCTGCTGCTGGTCGGCTACTCGATGGCCCTCGCGCTGCTGGTCGGCATACCCGCCGGCATCCTGCTGAGCCGTCCGTCGTTCGCGCGCCACGCCGAACGCTTCATGCAGATCTTCAACATCGGCAACACGATCCCCTCGCTGGCGGTGCTGGCAATTGCGCTCGGCATCTTCGGCATCGGCGACATTCCGGCGCTGGTCGCGCTGTTCCTCGCGTCGTTGCTGCCGATCACGCGCAACGCGTACGAAGGCATGAAAAACGTTTCGCCCGCGCTGCGTGAAGCGGCGCGCGGTATCGGCATGACGGGGTGGCAGTCGCTGCTGCGCGTCGAGTTGCCCAATGCGATGCCGATCATCATCGGCGGGGTGCGCACGGCGCTCGCGATCAACGTGGGCAGTGCGCCGCTCGCGTATCTGATCGGCGCGGACAGTCTCGGCACGCTGATATTTCCCGGCATCTACCTGAACAACCAGCAGCAGCTTTTGCTCGGCGCCGCAGCGACCGCGATTCTCGCGCTGGTGCTGGACGGCATCGTTTCGGCCGGCAGCCGCTACCTGCTCGCACGACGCGGGGTGACGGCATGATGAATCTGTTCAAACGCAGCGGCTGGCGATCCAGCGGCTGGCGATCCAGCGGCTGGCGAACCAGTGGCTGGCGACCCCGCGGCTGGTTCGCGGCTGGCGCACTGCTGTTCGCGAGCCTTCACGCGAGCGCGGCGACGCTCGTCGTTGGTGGAAAAAATTTCACTGAGCAGTACGTTCTTACCGAGATCACGTCGCAATACCTGCAATCGAAGGGCTACACGATCGACGCGCGTACGGGGCTCGGCAGCACGCTGTTGCGCAGCGCGCAGGAGAACGGCCAGATCGACGTGGTGTGGGAATACACCGGCACCGCCGCGATCGTCTACAACAAGATCACCGAGAAGCTCGATCCGAAGACGATGTACGAGCGCGTGAAAGAACTCGACGCGAAACGCGGCCTGATCTGGCTCGATGCGTCGCCGCTGAACAACACGTACGCGCTCGGCTTGCCGCAGCAGGCGGCGCAGCAAACCGGCATTCGCACGATTTCGCAACTCGCCGCGAAGCTCGCGGCAGAGCCGAACAAGAAGCACGTGTTCGCGATGGATGCGGAGTTCGCCAATCGTCCGGATGGATTGAAGCCGCTCGAAGCCGCCTACGGGATGGCGTTCAGCCGCGCGGAAACGCGTCAGATGGACCCGGGCCTCGTCTACACCGCGCTGCATAACAACCAGGTGCCGATCGGTCTGATCTACACGACGGATGGCCGCGTGAAGGGCTTCAACATCATGCCGCTCGAAGACGACCGTCACTACTTCCCAGCGTACAACGCGACGCCGGTGGTGCGCAAGGCGACGCTCGACCAGAACCCGCAACTCGCGACGCAGTTGAACGCACTCTCCGACGCGCTGAACAACGACACGATGCTGGAGATGAACAAGCAGGTCGACATCGACGGCAAGCCGGTGCGTGAAGTCGCGGCGCAATTCCTGCGCACGCACAAGCTGCCCTGAGCGGAGACCTTTTACATGACTGTATTCGACTATCTATCGGCCAACTGGCCTGAACTGCTGCAACTGACCGCGCAACATGTGTGGCTGGTGGGGATTGCGGTGGGCTGCGCGATCATCGTCGGCGTTCCCCTGGGGATCCTGATCAATCGCCACGAGTGGCTCGCCGCGCCGTTGCTGAGCATCGCGACCGTGGTGCTGACCTTGCCGTCGATCGCACTGTTCGGTCTGATGATTCCGGTGTTCTCGCGCTTCGGCCAGGGCATCGGCGCGGTGCCGGCGATCACCGCGGTGTTCCTCTATTCGCTGCTGCCGATCATGCGCAACACCTGCCTCGCGCTGCGCAACGTCGACGCCGGCATCAAGGAAGCCGGCATCGGCATCGGCATGACCGTATGGCAACGGCTGCGGCTCGTCGATCTGCCGCTCGCCGTGCCGGTGATTCTCGGCGGCGTGAGAACGGCCGTGGTGATGAACATCGGCGTGATGACGATCGCCGCGGTGATCGGCGCGGGCGGTCTCGGCACGCTGATCATCCGCGCGATCGGCCAGAGCAACATGATGAAACTGTTGGTGGGCGCGGTGCTCGTGAGCTTGCTCGCGATCGTCGCCGACCTGCTGCTGCAAGCGCTGCAACGCCTGCTGACACCGAAGGGAGTGCAAAAGACATGATCGAACTCGACCAACTGACAAAGACGTTTACGCAGAAGGACGGCCAGCAGGTGAAGGCGGTCGACTCGGTGAGCCTCACCGTCGGCGCAGGAGAAATCTGCGTGTTTCTCGGCCCGTCGGGTTGCGGCAAGACCACCACGCTGAAGATGATCAACCGTCTGATCGCGCCGACTTCGGGCCGCGTGCTGATCAATGGTGAGGACACCTCGGGCCTGAACGAAGTCGGATTGCGCCGCCACATCGGCTATGTGATCCAGCAGATCGGCCTGTTCCCGAACATGACGATCGAGGAGAACATCACGGTCGTGCCGCGCCTGCTCGGCTGGGACAAGAAGCGCTGCCGCGAACGGGCCACCGAGTTGATGTCGATGGTGGCGCTCGATCCCAAGCAGTATCTGAAGCGCTATCCGCGCGAATTGTCGGGTGGGCAGCAGCAGCGCATCGGCGTGATTCGCGCACTGGCCGCCGATCCGCCGGTGCTGCTGATGGACGAGCCGTTCGGCGCGGTCGACCCGATCAATCGCGAGTCGATCCAGAACGAGTTCTTCCAGATGCAGCGTCAGCTGAACAAGACGGTGATCATGGTGAGCCACGACATCGACGAGGCGATCAAGCTCGGCGACCGCGTGGCCGTGTTCCGCCGTGGTCAACTGGTGCAATACGATCATCCGGATACGCTGCTTGCGCATCCGCGCGATGAGTTTGTCGGCGCGTTCGTCGGCCAGGACAGCACGCTGAAGCGCCTGTTGCTGGTGAAGGCCGGCGACGCCGCCACGCAGCCCGAAACCGCGCGCGCCGAGATGCCGGTTGCGCGCGCGTTCCAGATGATGGACGACAGCGATAACCGCTATCTGACCATCGTCGACGACAACCGGCAGGCGCTCGGCTATGTGACGCGCCGCGCGGCGCGCGCGGGTCAGGGTGTGTGCGGCGATCATCTCACCGCGTTCAAGGCGACGGTCAGCGCCGACGAGCATCTGCGCATCGTGCTGTCGAAGATGTACCAGTTCAATTCGTCATGGATGCCGGTGCTGGATGGCGATGGCCGCTATGTCGGCGAAGTCACGCAGGATTCGATCGCGGATTATCTAAGCTCGGGCCGGTCGCGTCAGCAGACGGGGCAGCCGGCGATCGTGTCGCCTGCCGTCGCCGCAGCGGAAGCGGCGGCTGCGCAAGCGGCGGTGGCGGAGCACGCCGCCGCGCATTCGTAAGGTAGTCGCGCTGCACTCAGACCTTCGCTCCGTTGCGGAGCGAAGGCCGCTCACCCCGCCAGAGCCGCTGCGCTCACCCAGGTCGCAAACCCGATCCCCGCCACGCACCATCACGTCATCGACACAGACGACGCAAGGTCGCTTCCTCCGCCAAGAAGACAGCAAAGCGAGAAACTTGCGCCACGCGCCACGCGACGATGTCCAGAAAGCCTACGCATAAAAATCAAATAGCACTCCATTACAGCGTAATTCTATGCGCTTCGAATTATTTGAATCGCCTATTGCTTGCCGCGAATTTTTTAGCAATAAATTTCCGCTTTTTCTATGCGAGGATAAAGCGCCAACTTTTACGTATGCGCAATAGCTGACCAACGCGCGTACATGCGAAAGTGCGCCCGACACGCCGGCCGCGCGCACTTCGCGCCTCGCAAGGAACTACTGTCGTGAAACTCCTCTCTCGCCTGGGCGTGGCCGTGGTTTTAATCCACAGTCTTATTCCCCTGAATGCGTCCGCGCAATCGCAACTCACCTACACCACTTCCTGGATTGGCAATAGCTTTGGTTTTGGCGATGGCAAATGGATGCAGCAGGATATTCAGGCCATTAGCGTCGGTGCCGACGGCACCGTTTATACCAACGCGCCGTGGGATGAGAGCGGCAGCGAAATCGCCGCCTATCGCGCGGGCGACAAACTCGCGGTGGCCGGTTCGACGCATGGCTGGGGCGCCGCCGGCGGCGACGCGGTCGCGGTGAACCACACCTACCTGTATGCGGCGATGTCGATCGGCAACGAGAGCAACGCGTTGGTCGGCGCGGACTATCCGCCGGCCAACCAGAGCTGGTATGGCATCACACGCCGCACGCTGGCGAATCTGGCGACTGGCGCGCCGTTCAGCGGCGGCATCGGCAACAGCGCGAATGCGACGAAGAACAGCTTTCTGGCACTCGACACGGTGACGGCCGGCACCGACGCGAGCATTCGCGGGATGGCCGCCACCGACACCGAACTGTATGTGGCCGACACCTACTCCAACCGGATCGTCGTGTTCGACGCAGAGTCGATGCGGCCTTTGCGCTCGTGGAACGTGACTTCGCCGGGACGCATTGCGGTGGACACCGATTCGACGCTCTGGGTGTTGAGCGGCGTTTCATCCGGAAGCCTAACTATTCTGCACTACGCCGCCAGTGGCGCTGCGCTCGCCGGCACGCTGACGTTGCCCGCCGGCACGGTGCCGGCCGACATCGCGGTGACGCCGTCAGGGCAAATCCTTGTCGCCGACAATGGACCGTCGCAGCAGATTCTGGTCTTCAACAGGGACGCCAACGGCCAGCCGCAAGCCGGCACGGCGATCGGCACGCGCAATGGCCTGTTTCACGCGGTCAAGGGCGTGCCGGGCAACGTGCGTTTCAACGGCATCACGGGCATCGGTGTCGATCCGGCGGGCAATCTGTATGTCGCGCAGAACGGCGAGGGGCCGCGCGCGCCCGGCTCGGCATCGGTTGGACAAGGCGCGGTGCTCGAAAGCTACGTGCTCAGCTCGCATGCGTTCAACTGGCGGCTGTACGGCCTGACGTTCGTCGATAGCGCCGCGTTCGATCCGGCCACGCCCAACTCCGTCTACACGGGCTCGAAGCGGTTCACGCTCGACTACAGCCAACCGGTCGGCCGCGAATGGTCGTATGCGGCCTTCACGCTCGACCGTTTCGACTATCCCGACGACCCCGCGTTTCACCAGCCGCGCGGTGTGCGTGGCGAGCCGATGGTGCGCCGAATCAATGGTCAGCCGTTTCTCTATACGCTCGATCCGGGCGCGCACTATCTGAACGTCTATCGCTTTGACGCCGCGCATGGCGAAATAGCGATTCCATCCGGCTTGCTCGCACAGAATCCGCTGCCGGGCACGTGGCCCGCCGGACAGCCGACCTACGGCGAATGGCTGTGGCGCGACAGCAATGGCGACGGCACGGTCGACACCAGCGAAATCAGCAGCAATCCTTCGACCGGCAGCACGGTCGGCAACGGCTTCTGGTGGGTCGACACGCCGGGCAACATCTGGCTCGCCACGCCGCTGAGCGGCATCCGCGAGATGCCGTTACAAGGGCTCGACTCCGCCGGCAATCCGATCTACACGTACGCCAGTTCGAAGATGTTCGCGATGCCGCAACCGTTCACGCGGCTCGCGCGGCTCGTCTACATCGCGGAGACCGACACCATGTACCTGTCCGGTTTCACGAGCGCGATTCCGTGGGACGCGACGCACTGGAAGGAAGCGGGCCCGGTGCTCGCACGCTACGACAACTGGAGCTCCGGCGCGCCGACGCAACAGTACGCCATCTCGCTGCCGTGGAATACGCAGAGCAATCCGCAGACGACTACGGTGGGCGTCGCGGTGGCGGGCAGTTACATCTTCGTCGCGGAGCTGTACACGGCGAAGGTGGATGTGTACGACGCGCGCACCGGTCAGGCGATCGGCTACATGACGCCGGGCGCGAGCGTCGGCAACACCAGCGGCTGGGTGGACGTGTATCTCGGCATCAGCGCTGTGCAGCGCCACAACGGCGAGTACGTGGTCCTGCTCGAAGACGACGCCCGCGCGAAAATCCTGATGTATCGATGGACGCCTTAACGTGGATGGCGCTCGCCCCGATCACGAATGGACGGCGGCGCACGATCGGTATATAACAACGTGAAAGGACGGCTTGTTCACCGCTGCATCAACAGGAGCGATGTTTCATCATGACCCAAGACGTTTCGCCAAAGCCGCCCACGGGCGAGCGGCCCGACCTGGAAAACCTCGATGCAGCACTCAGTCACGTGCATCAGCAGGTATCGTCCGGCAGGATTGCATCGGGCGCAGCCAAGGGCATTCTGTACAGCCTGATCGAAACGCTCGGCGCGTTGGTTGGCGATCCCGATCTGCCGGAGCACGCGCGTTCGGGTTACGAAGGGCTGCTGGAAGCCGCCCGTGAATTGCGCGCGAAGCTCGATCGCTGAAGCGATGGCGCGCCACCGTATGGGCGGCGCGGTTGGCATCGGTATAAGCGTCGGCATGCGTGCCGATGTGGACTGGACGTCGGCGTTGCAAGCAATGTTTGCGCATTGCGATACGTCCACGCAATTCGCCGCCACATGACGGCGGTCTCGTTGTCTGTGTTAAAAGGGCGCACTGTTTCCAACCTTGCGCCTTTTCTATGTTCTCTGCGACTGCAATCGCATTGCACGCTGCTGGCGACGGCTCGCGCGGTGTGGTCACGCTGCCATGTCGTGGTCGGCGCTCAACGCTTCGAGCCAATCCGGCGGCGCGGATGTGATCGCCAGTTGCGGGGTGTCGTGCCAGTCCGCGCAACGTTGCAACGCGCGGCGCAGGTCGTCGGCAAGACGGGCGCTCAGACGCACGCGCGGCTCGATGTGCAGCGACTTCAGTTCGAACACGCGTTGGGCCCGATGCGCTTTCGCATCCACGCGGCCGACCAGACGGCCCCGGCTCAGCAGCGGCAACACGAAGTAGCCGTATTTGCGCTTCGCGGCGGGTGTATAGCATTCGATTGCATAGTCGAAGTCGAACAGCGCGGCGGCGCGCTTGCGATCCCACACCACCGGATCGAACGGCGACAGCACCGTCGTGACGGTCGACGCGAGCTTGCCGCTCGCCGCGTCGTCGAGCGTCGACGCGAAGTCATGATGGACGAACGTGTCCTGGTTCCAGCCCTCCACTTGCACCGGAATCAGTTCGCCTTCGTCGGCCAGCGCATACAGTTCGTCGCAATAGGGGCGGCGCGGCAGCCGGTAGTAATCGGCGACCCAATCGGCGCGCGCGATGCCGAGCGCGCGGCAGGTGCGGCGCAGCACTTCAGTGGTGATCGTGTGGGCCGGCGGCAGATCGCGCGCGTCGTCCCAACTCGGCAACACGCGCTCGGTCAGGTCGTAGACGCGCTGGAAATTGCGGCGCTCGGCCACCATCAATTGCCCGATCGCGAACAGCACTTCCAGGTGGCGCTTCTCCGGCTTCCAGTCCCACCAGCCGTTGCGCTTGCCCGCCTCGCGGACGAAATCCGCCGAACGCACCGGACCCGTCGCGCGGATATGCGCGAGCAACGTCTCGATGTCCTTGCGATGCTTCCTGTGCCACTCGCCCGCGTATTTCCAGCCCATGCCGCTCGGGTCGAGCATGCGATGACGCAGCAGGCCGTAGTCTTCGGTCGGCACGAAACAGGCTTCATGCGACCAGTACTCGAACAGCTTGCCTTCGGCGAGATGTTCGTCGAGCCACTGCTGGGGGTATGCGCCGAGCCGGCTGAACAGCACGAGGTAGGGGCTGCGCGCGACGACATGGATCGTGTCGATCTGCAGTTGCGCCATGCGGCGGATCGAGTCGAGCACGTCGGCCTTGACGGCCTTGCGGCGCGGCGGCGTCAGCAAACCTTGCGCGGCCAGATGCAGGGTGCGGGCTGCGGATAGCGGCAGAGTCTTCACGCGTGCGTCGGTCAGTGAGTGACTGCGAGGGGAGCGGGCCCAAGGCCCGACCTGGATCAGCAGCCGCTACTGTAGCGTGAATACGGTGGATGAATCGGCGCGGGCCGGTACCTACCAGCCGCGCCCATGATGCCGCTCCCAGCCGCGATGGCGGCCATGGTCATGATGCCAGTCGCGGCCGCGGTAATAGTCGCCTCGATAGCCGTAACCATAGAGCGGTTGCGGCGCATAGACGACCGGCGGCGGCGGTGCGTACACCACGGGCGGCGCGGCGTACACCGGGCCCGGCGTATTGACGAACACACCGACGTCCACCCGTGCCAGGGCGGCAGTCGATGCGCAGGCGGCGGCAAGGCCGAGGGCGGTGAATACGATCGCGCGTTTGATCATGCGTGTCTCCGATTCCGAAAGAGGCAGCCATTCGCTGTCGAACGGCTGACATCAATATTACGAAACAGAAAGGCACGCAGGTGCAACGAGTTGAAGGCGTGTGTAACAGCAGGTTACCCGCCGGGCCTTGCATCATCGCAACGCGCAGGCCCGGCGAGCTGTTCAGGCGCCCAGCGCGACCGCTTCGCCAGCGGAAACCGCCAGCAATTGATGGATCTGCGCGACCACGGCCGCGCCTTCCCCAACCGCCGCCGCGACCCGTTTCGTCGAGCCGGCGCGCGCGTCGCCGATCGCGTACACGCCTGCGACCGTCGTCGCGAGGTCGCAGGCGGCCGCGCCGTCCACGCCGGTGCCGGTCAACACGAAGCCCTTGGCGTCGAGTTGCACGCCGCAGGTGCGCAGCCAGTCGGTGTTCGGGTCCGCGCCGGTGAAGAGGAACAGATGCCGCGTGTCGAAATGATCGACGCCGTCGGGCAGCGGCTTTTTCAGGCCGACCGACGCCAGTCCGCTTTCGTCGGCTTCGAGCCGGCCGATTTCCGAATTCGGATGCACGAACACATTCGGCAGCGAGCGGATCCGGTCGATCAGATAGCGCGACATGGTGGCTTCAAAGCCGCTCCGGCGGATCAGCACGTGGACCTTGGCCGCATGCGTCGCCAGATAGACGATCGCCTGGCCCGCCGAATTGCCGCCACCCACCAGCACGACTTCCTGGCGTTTGCACAGCTTGGCTTCGACCGGCGACGCCCAGTAGTAGACACCGCGTCCTTCGAACCGGTCGAGGCCTTCGAGCGCGGGCCGCCGGTAGACCGCGCCGCTCGCGATCACGATCGTGCGGGAAGTGATATGGCCGCCGCACTTGAGTTCCAGCCGATACGGCGACTCCGCGCACTTCAACGCCGTCACGTGGACCGGAATCGCGACGTGCGCGCCGAACTTCTGCGCCTGCACGAACGCGCGGCCCGCCAGCGCCTGGCCGGAGATGCCGGTCGGAAAGCCGAGGTAGTTCTCGATCCGTGAGCTGGCGCCCGCCTGGCCGCCCGGCGCCCGGCTGTCGAGCACAATCACCGACAGGCCTTCGGACGCCGCGTACACCGCGGTCGCCAGTCCCGCCGGTCCGGCGCCGACGATCGCGACGTCATAGACATGCGAATCGTCGAGATCGGGCAGCAGGCCGAGGCAGGTGGCGAGTTCCGGCGTGCTCGGATGACGCAGCACCGAGCCGTCCGGGCAGATCACTAGCGGCATGTCTTCCTGCTGCGCGGCGAACTGCTCGATCAGACGCAATGCGTCTTCGTCGCGTTCGTCGATCACGGAATGAGGATGGCCGTTGCGCGACAGAAAGCCTTGCAGCATCACAAGCTGCGCGTCGCTGCTATTGCCGATCAGGATCGGCCCGCCCGCGCCCTTTTCGATCAGCGACACGCGGCGCAAGATCAGCGCGCGCATGATGCGCTCGCCGAGTTCCGCTTCGGCGACGATCAGCGCACGCAGCCCGGTGGGTGGAATCAGCAGCGCTTCCACCGAACTGAGCGCCATGCCGTTCACCAGCGCGGGCCGTCCCGACAACTGACCGACCTCGGCAAGAAAATGCCCCGCGCCGTGTTCGCCGATCAGGACTTCGCGTCCAATGCCGTCGCGCTGATAGACCTTCACGCGTCCTTCGAGCAGCACGAACATGCCGGGGCCGGTATGGCCGGTCTCGAACATCAGTTCACCGGCATTCCAGTGGCCAATTTCGCCGAAGCGGCGCAGGCGGTCGATTTCCGCGCCGGTGAGCGCGGGGAACATCTGGTGCATGCGCGTCGAGAGCGACGAAAACGGCGCGTCGGCGACTACCGCTTGTTGCCCTTCAGCATCTTGAGTCGAAACTTCCTGAGTCGAAAGCATTGAACCGCTCCTTCGGTGTTCATTGATCGATTGAACGGAGGCGAAGCGGCGCGGCGCGCGAGCGCGCCGATGCAGGTGCGCTGCCGCGCTATACGGCCTTCGGCGCGATGTCGTCGACCGCGACTTCCGGCGGCGGCATGTTGGGCAGCGCGTCCACCGGCTTGCCCGAGTCGCGCCAGGCTTCCATGCCGCCGCGCAACGGCAGCACGTCGGAGAAGCCGGCCTCGTTCAGTTGCTTGGCCATCCATGCCGCGGAAATCTCATTCGGGCAGGAACAGTAGATCACCAGTTTCTGATCGTGCGGATAGGTCGCGACGATCTCGTCGAGCTGCCGCTCGTCGGCGAATTGCGAGCCCGGAATGACGAACGGGTCGAGCTTGCGCTTCTCCTGCGAACGGATATCGAACATCACCGGCGTATCGCCCGCCGCGACCAGCATGGCGAGTTCGTCGACTTCGATGCGCGCGGACGCGAGCTTCGAAATCAACTGGCGGCGCCGGAACCACCGGTAAGCCGCGTACATCAGCAGCAGCGCGACGGCTACGAGCGCCGCCGTGCGGCCGAGGCGCCCGGCGATTGCAAACAGCATGTCGATTTGCCGCGCGAACAATGCGCCGATGATCAGGCCCGTGCCAGACCACAACGCGGCGCCAATGCTGTCGTAGGTGAGAAAGGTGCGGTAGCGGGTGCCCATCGCGCCGGCCATCGGAATCGACACGATCGACAGGCCCGGCACGAACTTGGCCACGGCCAGCACGCGCACGCCCCAGCGGCCGAAAAAGCGCTCGGTCTTTTTCACACAGGTGTCGCGCGACAGCGACAGGCGGCAAATCGTTTTCAGCGTATTGCCGCCGTAGATACGGCCGGCGAGATACCAAGCGCTGTCGCCGATCAGCGTAGCGAATATCGACAGGATCAGAACCGGCAGCAATTGCGTGCCTACCGAGCCCGGATGCATCGCGGCCATTGCGCCGAATAGCACGAGCGACGGCATCGCCGGCACCGGCAGCCCAACCGAGGCGGCCAGCACGTTGGCGAAGACGAGCGCCGGCCCATATTGCTCGACGAGATCATGTAGCATCGACTTACATCCGCGACCCTTTCGGGCGCGGCGCGGGTAAGAAAGCAAAGGAGAATGCAAGGATTATGGACGCATTTTCAAGACGTGCAAACGGCGTGAAAATTTGCCCGATATTCGGGTGTTGAAAGCCCTATTGCGGCGCGCTGAATGGATTCAAAGCGCGCATTAGCGGCGCGAGCGGAACAAAGAGAAAAAGCCTGGAACTCGCGCGGCATGCAGGCGCGCGGCATTCGCGCATGAACGCAATGCCGCGCGCGTTATTTCATTGACGATGGTTGTGCTGTTCGCCGGGCAATTCCGCGCCATGCGCGCGAATCGCGGCAATCAGCTCGGCAGGCGTGATTTCGTAGCGCACTTCGCGATGTATGCCCGGCTTGCGCTCGTCGACCTCGATCAGAAGAATGCCTTTGCCGTCTTCTGTCGATTCGAGGCGCAGCGAGCGGAGTTCGCGCGCCGTTGCGTCGTCATATTCGGTGAGCAGGGCCATTGACCCGGAGGACCCGGTAGTGCGCATCGAAGTTGTCCTTGTTCCGTTGATAATCGAACCATTGTACGGGCAGCATCGCGCGTCGTCTGCCGCGCGCTGCACACGCGTGGCAACCAGTTTAACGCGACTCCCCGCCACGCCGGGCGCATTTTTCGTGCCCCGTGGCGGTGCGATCCTTCTCCCTGGCTGTCACGCTGCTGACGCATGGTCCGATTACGGAAGCGCGGCCCATCGCGGCCCGCGCATGCGCTCCAGATCGCGTAGTTCGGCGGCGCGCAGCGGCGCGTCGGCGGCGAGAAAGAACTCGTCGAGTTGCGGCGGGGCGGCCGAGGTGCCGCTCAGCATCGCGTGGACTTGCCCGCGATGGTGGATCTGGTGGATGAAAACATGCGGCAGCACGCTGCCGACGTCTTCACGCTGGACGCCGACCGCTGGGCCGCGGTCGATCTGGACCTCGCGTCGCAGATCCGCGTCGGCGAGCGACTCGCAGAAGGCGAGCAGTTGCTGGTCGCTCCGCGCTTGTGCATCCCACAGGTCGGCTGCGCGCGGATAGGGCAATTCGTTGTCGAAAATGGTGAGCCCCTCGCCGCCGCCGATTAGCGCGTCGAAGTAATACCGGTCCACCAGCAGGATGTGATTCAACGTGAGCTGCAACGACGGGAAGAAGCTCACCCTGCGCTCGGCGAACGCTGCGTCGGTCAAGGTGAGACACGCGCGGTAGAGGCGCAGATTCGACCACGCGTTGTTGCGCGCCATCGCGGTGAAGTGCGCGGCCAGCGGATGGGCGCGCGGCGAGTCGGAAGGGGTCACGTCGGCCTCCGGAGATGGAAATCGTCGTAGGTGCGCTCAAGTGTGAGCGGACCATCGGCGTGCGGCAAGTCCCCGGCGGCGGCTCCCGTATTGCCTCACCGTTCGCGCTGTCGTCCCGACGCGCAGCACGAGCTGCTCGCGGGCACACCTTCAACAATCCTCGACTCGGCAGTCGACCCGGTGCGCAAAAAAATAGCCCGTCCGACAAGGGACGGGCTGCTAAACGCCGTTGTTACTCGGGTCAGCCTGCCCATGCAACAGTGGGCGCTGACAGTTCCATCCTCACGCACCAATAGCGAACTGTCGAGGTGGGAGTAACGCCGATCTATCTGATCAAAGTAGTTTCTTCCTGCTCGATAGCGTGCGCGCTTCGCTGAAGTCCTTGCGCAGCGTGGCGCGTGAAGCCGGGCGCCGCACGATTCGACGCATCGGCCGGGAAGGCATGGCGCGTCCCGCTTGCAGAGTGTTGCGCGGACGCCGCATCGGCGACGGTGAACAGACGCACCGCGTCATCGAGCACGTCGGCCTGTTCCGCGAGACGTTGTGCGGTGGCCGCCGCCTGTTCGACGAGCGCCGCGTTCTGCTGGGTGGCGCCGTCCAGATGCGAGACCGCCTGATTGACCTGGCGAATCCCTTCCGCCTGTTCGTTGCTCGCGTTCGCCACTTCGACGATGATCGACGACACGCGCTCCACCGCCTCGTCGATCGCGCGCATCTGCGAGGTCGTGCGTGCCACCAGTTCGGTGCCCGCGGCGACTTCGCTCGCACTCGCCTCGACCACCGACTTGATTTCCTTCGACGATGCCGCGCAACGCTGCGCGAGCATCCGCACCTCGCCCGCGACGACCGCGAACGAGCGGCCCGCTTCGCCCGCGCGCGCCGCCTCGACGGCGGCGTTCAGCGCGAGGATATTGGTCTGGAACGCGATGCCGTCGATCACGCCGGTGATGTCCGCGATGCGCCGCGACGCCGCCGTGATGCCGGCCATGGTCTGCTCGACCTGGCCCGCGATCTTGCCGCCGACCGCCGCCGCCGCCTGGGCGTCGCGCGCGAGGTCGAGCGCGCGCACGCTGGCATCGGCGTTGGCTTGCACCGTGGTGGTCAGCTCTTCCATGGTGGCGGCGGTCTCTTCGAGCGAGGCCGCCTGCAACTCGGTGCGGCGCGCGAGATCGACATTGCCGCTGGAGATTTCGCGCGCGTTGTCGAGCATGCCGGTGATCTGCGCGCGCACGTCGTAGACGATGGCCGCGAGATTCGCCCTCAACTGGTTCAACGCCTGCAACACGTCGCCGAGATCGTCGTGACGCGCGATTCGCAGATCGGCGGTCAGATCGCCGGCGGCGAGACGGGTCGCAAAGCTCGACATATCGTCGATCGGCGCGGCGAGCTGGCGCGTCAGCACTCGCCACGACACGACGCTGATCGCCGTGGCGACGCCGCACGCGATCCAGAACGGCACCGGCGGCGCGCCTTGCCATGCGGCGAGACCGGTCAGCAGCAACGCCAGCGGCGTGAGCGCATAGCCGGCCGCCGCGCGCTTCGCAACCGGCAGACGCATCAGCGCCTGCAGGCGTCCGGGCAGGCCGGTGCGCACCACCACGCCGTGACGCAACGCGAGGCCGCGCGACTCGCCCGTGCGCATGCGTGCATACAAAGTTTCGGCGGCGCGCACCGCTTCGCGCTCCGGCTTCACGCGCACGCTGAGGTAGCCGACCACCGCGCCTTTCTCGATCACCGGCGTGACGTTGGCGCGAACCCAGTAGTGATCGCCGTTCTTGCGGCGGTTCTTGACGAGGGCAGTCCACGGGCGGCCGTCGCGGATCGTCGTCCACATGTCGGCGAACGCTTCGCGCGGCATGTCCGGATGGCGAATCAGATTGTGTGGCTGGCCGATCAGCTCGTCGCGCGTAAAGCCCGACACGGCGGCGAAGGCCGGATTGCAGTATTGAATGCGGCCGGTCAGGTCGGTCGCTGAAACAAGCATGTGTGACGACGGGAATTCGTACTCGTGCCCAGTGACAGGCTGGTTGTTGCGCATGGCTTTCCTTGCTGATGCTGACGCGCGTGGGCGCGGTGCCTACATGGTTGCAAGGAATAACGGCAATTAACCTCGTGCGCTTTAGGGTCTCCCAGTAAACCACTCAGGTTTATGGGGCGCCAGGCCGTTAATACAGGGTTGCGTCGATATGGCCGGAGTCGACCTCAAAACAGACGCTGAAAGCGTTTCGCCAGACGCCACGGATCAGGATCAGCCCGGCCGCTTTGCGACGAAGTCGATCTCGACCAGCGCATCACGCGCAAGCGCGGTGACGCCGATGCAGGTCCGGGCGGGCAGCGCGTCCGCAGGGAAGTAAGCGCGGTAGACCGCGTTCATCGACGCATAGTCGCGCTTGAACTCGGTCAGAAAGATGCGCGCGGCGACCACGTGTTGCAGTCCCAGGCCGAGACCTTGCAGGACCAGCATGAGGTTGTCCATCACCCGCTGCGTTTGCGCGACGACGCCATCCGGCAAGGGCGCGTTGTCGTCGGTGGGCGAGGTCGGCATCTGGCCGGTGACGAAGACCCAGCCGTCGGCTTCGGCGGCATGGGAAAACGGCCCGACGGGCGTCGGGGCTTGCGGGATCATCCAGAACGTGGGGTTTGAGCTCATGGGAAGGGTTAGCGTAGCGTTTCGATTGTCGAAACGTTACGCTAACCGATCAAAACTCTCGACGCGCGAACCGCGCGGGTGCCTGAGATGTGAACCCAGGCAGCCGCCGCGCGGCGCGCGACGATCAAACCAGCCCAGTCGCGTAATAAACCGCGATCACGAAGAACACCGCCAACGTCTTGATCACCGTGACCGCGAAGATGTCGCGATACGACTGGCGGTGCGTCAACCCCGTGACCGCCAGCAGCGTGATCACCGCGCCGTTGTGCGGCAGCGTGTCCATGCCGCCGCTCGCCATCGCGACTACGCGGTGCAGCACTTCCAGCGGAATATGCGCGGCTTCCGCGCCCTTGATGAACACGTCGGACATGGCCGCGAGCGCAATGCTCATGCCGCCCGACGCCGAGCCCGTGATACCCGCCAGCGTGCTGACCGACACGGCAGCATTGACGAGCGGATTGGGAATGCTCTTCAACGCGTCGCTCACCACCAGGAAACCGGGCAACGCCGCGATCACGCCGCCGAAGCCGTATTCCGACGCGGTATTCAGCGAAGCCAGCAGCGCGCCTGCCACCGCGGCCTTGGTGCCGACCGCAAAGCGCGAGCTCACGCGGCCGAACGCCGTCACCACGACCATCACGATGCCCAGCAGCAACGCGCCTTGCACGGCCCAGATCCCGACCAGGCTCTTGACCGTCGTTTCGACCGGCGCATGCAGTCCCGGCAGGATCTCCGGCGTGATGGTGAACGTCGGACCGTACCAGGTAGGAATCCAGCGGGTCAGCAGGAAGTTCGCGACGCCCACCAGCACCAGCGGCGCCACCGCCAGCAACGGATGCGGCAGTTGCTTCGATTCGACGCGCTCCGGTTCGTTGACGAGTTCCGTGCCGTAGCCTTCGCCGGTCGCCATCGCGGCGCGGCGGCGCCATTCCAGATACGTCAGACCGACCACGATGATGAACAGCGAGCCGATCACGCCGAGCGTGGGCGCGGCCCACGAAGTCGTCTTGAAGAAGGTGGTCGGGATGATGTTCTGGATCTGCGGCGTGCCGGGCAGCGAGTCCATCGTGAACGAGAACGCGCCGAGTGCGATGGCGCCGGGCATCAGGCGCTTCGGAATATTGCTCTGGCGGTACAGCTCGGCGGCGAACGGATAGACCGCGAACACCACCACGAACAGCGAGACGCCGCCGTACGTGAGCAGCGCGCAGACCGCGACGATCACCGCATTGGCGCGCGAGCGGCCGATATAGCGGATCGCGGCCGCGACGATCGACTCCGAGAAACCGGACAGTTCGATGACCTTGCCGAACACGGCGCCCAACAGGAACACCGGGAAGTACAGCTTCACGAAGCCGACCATCTTGTCCATGAAGATGCCGGTGAAAACCGGCGCGACGGCGGCCGGTTCGGTCAGCAGAACGGCGGCGAGCGCGGCAATGGGCGCGAACAGAATGACGCTGTAGCCGCGATACGCGGCAAACATCAGAAACGCCAGCGCGGCGAGGACGATGACAAAGGACATTGAGTCTCCAAAGCTTGGTTGTTCTACATGTACGTCGTCCTGATGGTGCGACGGCACGGCGCCGGCAGAGAGCAGGTTCCGTGCCACGCCCACTGCCACGGCCAATGCGTCGAGCGCGCGGGCCGAGGCGGGAAACGTAATCGGGCCGATTGTACCCAAACGTCTCTGAAACGGGACGCAAATCAACCCAAGATAAGCTGAACTGAGGTTAAACCCTTATAATTCAGGCTTGCTGGGGATCTCTCCAATGAGATAAGCTGTCCACAAAATGAGACAAACATAAATAAAACGATAGCCGGAGACAGCGACAACATGATGAATGACTGGGCGGGCCTGCCTGCCACCTACGGCGACGTACTGCGCCGGGCGATGGAGTCGCTCTTTCGCACTTTCGAAAATTTCAGTGAAGGCACGTTCATTGTCGATGCGGATGCGCGCGTCGTCTGGATCAACAAGCGATACGCGGCGCGCTTCGGTTTTTCGGACCCGCAACAGGCAATTGGCCGCGATTGCGAGGCGGTGATCCCCAACAGCCTGATGCGCGAGGTCGTGACCACGGGCAAGCCGATTCTGCTCGATATCATGGAGACGGACCGCGAACCGCTCGTCGTCACGCGTCTGCCGCTGAAAGACGACGCCGGGGTGACGGTCGGCGCGGTGGGCTTCGCGCTGTTCGACGAGCTAAAGGCGCTGACGCCGCTCTTTTCCCGCTACTCGCGCGTCCAGGAAGAATTGATCGCGACGCGTAAGTCGCTCGCGCAGGCGCGCCGCGCGCGCTATACGTTCGGCAGTTTCGTCGGCACGAGCGCGGCCTGCCTCGAAGTGAAGCGCCAGGCGCGGCGTGCGGCACAACTCGAATCGCCGGTGCTGCTGCTCGGTGAAACCGGCACCGGCAAGGAACTGCTCGCGCATGCGATCCACGGCGGCTCGGCGCGAGCGAATCAGCCGCTCGTGACCGTCAACGTCGCGGCGATCCCCGACACCTTGCTCGAAGTCGAATTCTTCGGTGCCGCGCCTGGCGCGTACACCGGCGCGGATCGCAAGGGTCGCGTCGGCAAGTTCGAGCTCGCGAACGGCGGCACGCTGTTTCTCGACGAAATCGGCGATATGCCGTTGCCTTTGCAGGGCAAGCTGCTGCGGGTGCTGCAGGACAAGGAGTTCGAACCACTCGGCTCGAACCGGATCGTGCGCGCCGATGTGCGGATCATCGCCGCGACCTCGGCCGATCTGCCCGCGCTGGTGGCGGCGGGGCGCTTTCGCGCGGACCTGTTCTATCGGCTGAACGTGCTGACGATCCACGCGCCGGCATTGCGCGAGCGGGCCTCCGACATCGAGGCGCTGGCCTACGCGATGCTCGAGGATCTGTCGACCCAGGCGCGCGGCGGCAGTCACTTCGAATTGCAGGACGACGCGTTGCGGCTGCTGTGCGCGTACGGATGGCCGGGCAACGTGCGCGAGTTGCGCAACACGTTGGAGCGGGCCGTGATGCTCTCCGACAGCGAGCGGATCGACGCGCGGATGCTGGCGCCGTTCATCGGTTCGGCACAGGCCGGCGGCCGGCGGCCGCAGGCAGCCGAGGCGGCCTCGCAGGCGCATGCAAACGCGCCCGGCGCGACGGCCGGGGTGGCTGGGCCGGCGCTGTGGAGCGACGCGATGGCGGCATTCGAGAAGCGCTTTCTCAGCGACGCGTTGCGCGCCAACGGCGGGCGCGTGATCGACACCGCCCGCCAGATCGGCATGGGCCGCGCGACGCTCTACAAGAAGATCGCGGGATACGGTATCGAGGTCTGAGAAAGTCCGGCGACGTCGACTGACGCAGCGCAATGGCCGCGTGGCACAATCGCGAAATCGAACAACAAGACGTGATCGGGGTTTCCAATGAAACGCAGTCTCTCCTCTTTCGTGCGCCGGGCCTGCGTCACGCTTGCGGCTGGCGCGATGGCCATGCTGAGCGGTTGCAGCAGCAGTGCGCCGTTGTTTCTTTCGGATGGCCGCGCAACCACGCTGGTTCAATGCCCGGTCGGCTCTGACTCCTGCTCGCAGCAGGCCAGCGCAAGTTGCGGTGGCGCGTTCGACGTCGTACGGCAGTCCAGCGCGAGCGGCACGCACAGTCTGATCTACGCCTGCCGCGCGAAGTAACACGAAATGACACGATGACGCGACGCCGGCGCAATGTTGGCGCAGTTAGCTTGACAGATATTCCCTGCCTCAGCCCGCGACCCGGGATTAGTGCGGGCCTCTCATTCGCAAGGTGTTCCGCATTCTCCACGGCTCAGGAAACTCGCTCATTTAGCACGCCCGTACCATCTCGATAAGCACATGGCCGTCATAAATATGTGCGCTTAATGTGCATCCGACTGCGGGTTGGTATGCGTATTGGGTTTTCTAGCGGCGGGCTTTTAACAGCCAGTTTCGGATTATTCTCTTGCCTTCGACGCTAAATCACCGCTAACGGTGGCGGCCTGATTCTTTGTCGATGAATGAGTCGGTGCGGAACCCAACGGAACACGAAGTTGGTCGGCTGTATTCTTGTTTCACGGTTCGCGATTTAACCGAGCAAGCAGATTTTTCCGATTTTTTTTTGATGTGGAGGCGGTCAGGAAGTATTTTCTGCTTTCGGTAACGGCGCTGCGCTGAATGCGGCACGTTCCATGCTCCGATTTATGCTTTGAAACTAATCCAATAGATTCCGGGGAAGCAATGAATCACCATCAACTCGAAAAAGATATTGAGCATCTGGAACACGTTATCTCCCATATTTCCGCTGCCGACCGCATCCCCTTGTCATATTGGCGTAACCGTATCGACTCGGTTTCTGGCGCGGTCCGGGTGCCGGCGCAGGCCAGTCGAATCAAACGCCTGAATGCCGCACTGTTGGAATTGGAAAAGCAGCAGAAAGTCTGAATGCCGGCGACAGCGGCAGGCCGTGGTGTACCCTTCGATCGCGTAACGTTTTCTGCAAGAATAAGCGAACATAACAGCCAGATTGGCTCGCCGCGCTGTGAGCGGGCGGCTCCCTTCCTCTCCTGACCCAGGACAAACATGCAGGCAGCGGGTTTTTCCGCGACCCGGCTGACGGCGTTGACCAACGCCATGCAGGGCTATGTGGAACGCGGCGAAGTAGCGGGTGTGGTGTCGATGGTGTGGCGGCGCGGCGCAATCGGTTATTTCGAGCCGCTCGGTTGGCGCGACGAAGCCGCGCAGTTGCCGATGGAGCGTGACACGCTGTTTCGCATCGCTTCGATGACCAAGCCGGTGACCAGCGCCGCGATCCTGATGCTGATCGAAGAGGATCGGCTTGCGCTCGACACGCCGATCTCGCTGTGGTTGCCCGAACTGGCGGCGCTGCGCGTGCTGCGCGACCCCACCGGCCCGCTCGACGACACCGACCCGGTCAAAGCGCCGCTCACCGTGCTCGATCTGCTGACGCACCGCGCGGGCTTCGCCTACCACTTCACCGCGACCGGCCCGTTGGCCGAAGCGTACGCGGCCGCTTTCAACGGTTTCGACGCGCACGCTGATACCCACGCATGGCTTGCCCGCATCGCGGGCTTGCCGTTGATGTTCCAGCCCGGTTCGCGCTGGCACTACGGCATTGCGACCGACGTGCTCGGCGTGCTGATCGAACGCGTGAGCGGCATGCCGCTCGGCGAGTTCTTCCGGACGCGGATCTTCGAACCGCTCGGCATGCGCGATACCGCTTTCTGGGTGCCCGACGCGCAGCTTGCGCGGCTCGCCACCGCGTATGGCGTCGAGCCGGGCACGCGGCGGCGCAGGGTCGAGGATCATCCGTCGACGAGCCGCTGGGCGAACCCGGACCGCTTCCAGAGCGGCGGGGGCGGCCTCGTTTCGACGGCGCACGACTACCTGCAATTCGCGCAATTGCTGCTCGGACGCGGACGCGTCGGCGCAACGCGTTTGCTGTCACATCGCTCGGTCGATCTGATGCGCTCCAATTTTTTAACGCGCGACCAGCGTCGCGTGCCGGCGTTCGGGCATGTGCTATGGGCTGGCCAAGGCTTCGGCCTGGGCGTGTCCGTCGTCGACGATCCGGCGCAGCAATTGCCGCACGGTTATCGCTCGATGGGTTCGTTCGGTTGGCCGGGCGCGTATGGCACCAGCTGGTTCGCCGACCCGGTCGAAAATCTGATCGGCCTGATACTGATTCAGCGGCGCGCGGTCGAACCCTTTCCAATGGCGATCGACTTCGAACGCCGCGTGTACGATGCCATTGACGACTGAGTGCCTTGGCAGCCGCAACCGAGTCGCGCCGTCTGGAACGGTGCGCGGTTGCGTGCCGCTCTATCCGGCACTTTATTCGTCTGATAGTGTGCGCACTGCAATTCGCCAAACAGATGGGAGCACCCGCCATGGCCTCGTACAAACAGTTGACTGCCCAACTCGAAAAACTCCACAAGGAAGTCGCGGCGGCCCGCGAAAAGGAAGTCGCTCAGGCGATCGCCGACATCAAGCAGAAGGTCGCCGAGTACGACTTGACCGCCGAAGAACTCGGCTTTACGACCGAGCGCAAGCCGGCGCGCAAAGCGGCTGCGGCGTCGGTCGCCAAATATCGCAACCCGAAAACCGGCGAGACCTGGAGTGGTCGTGGACGCTCGCCCGGTTGGCTCGCGGGCAAGAATCGCGAGCGCTTTCTGATCGAAGGGTGAATGTGAAACGCGTTGCTGTATGCGTTTTTACGTGTTGCTCGGCGCTTGTCTCGCGGCGAGTTCTCCTGAAGTGATGTCGTGTCAGATTGGTTTCTCACCGTTGCGAAGGTCCCGAAAACGCTCACCTTTGACACGGGCCTGAGCGCGGGCCGAGAGATTTTCTGCGCAACTCACGCCGGGTTCCGTTACTTCGGTGAGCCAGGCTTTGTCGCGTGACGCACCGCTTGACGTGATTGCCGCTACCGCCCGTCTCAGTGCTGCGCGATCTTCCTAAAACGGGCGTCAGCCCTTGCTGGCGGGCGTTTACAGGCGTGCAGAGTAATCGCATCGGCCAGCGCCCGGAGCTTTTCCGCCGCTTCCACACGGTTCAAGGCTGCGCCCAATTTCGCAGCGCAGGTGCGTGAACGACGCTGCAGCGTCTTCACCTTTCGCCGCGTTTCGACGCTCGCTATCGCAAGTCCCGAAAACTCTCACCATTGCGTTTTCCGAAGCGCACCGCACGCTGCGCTCCGGACAAATCCGCCGCCCGGTTTGCGTCCTGGTCCGCCGCTCGCCGACCTGCACGGCCGGCCCCTTTCCCCCTGGCGTTGCGCCGGGCGTGTATCATTCGTTCCCTGCGCTGTTCTGCGCTGGCGATTCCCGTATTGTCGAACGTTTGTTCGCGACCTGTTTCCGACGCGGCGAGATTGCCAGTCGACGCGGGTTCCGGCCCAACTCCCGCAGCTCGACGCCGCCGCGCAAGGCGTGGCATACCGGCAGCCACAAGCCGCCGGGAACCGCCCGAACCCCCTATCCGTGACCGCCAGACCCGATGTCAGTCTCCGAACTCAAACGCCGCCGCACGTTCGCGGTCATTTCCCACCCGGACGCGGGTAAGACCACGCTCACCGAAAAGCTGCTGCTGTTCTCGGGCGCGATTCAGATCGCCGGTACCGTGAAGGGCCGCAAGAGCAATCGCTACGCGACGTCCGACTGGATGGAGATCGAAAAGCAGCGCGGTATTTCGGTCGCCAGCTCGGTGATGCAGTTCGAGTACGGCGACGCGGTGATCAATCTGCTCGATACGCCGGGCCACGAAGACTTCTCCGAAGACACCTATCGCGTGCTGACCGCGGTCGACGCCGCCGTGATGGTGATCGACGGCGCCAACGGCGTCGAAGCGCAAACGCTGAAGCTGCTCGAAGTCTGCCGCAGCCGCAAGACGCCGATCGTCACCTTCATCAACAAGCTCGACCGTGAAGTCCGCGAGCCGCTCGAACTGCTCGACGAAATCGAGCAGCACCTGGGCGTGGCCGCGGTGCCGTTCACGTGGCCGATCGGCATGGGCAAGGAATTCCAGGGCGTCTACGACATCCAGCGCGATCAGGTGCGCCTGTTCCGCGCCGGACAGGACAAGGCGGGCGGCGACGTCGAAACGCTGCAAGCCCTGAGCGAAGAGGAAGGTGAGCGCCGCTTCGGCCATAGCTGGACGAAGGCGAAAGAAGAGATCGATCTGATCACCGGCGCGACGCCCGATTTCGACCGCGAGCAGTTCCTCGCCGGCCAGCAGTCGCCGGTGCTGTTCGGCTCGGCGATCAACAACTTCGGCGTGAAGGAAATTCTCGATGCGCTGGTCGATCTCGCGCCGCCGCCGTCGATGCGCATGACCGTGCAGCGTCCGGTGCTGCCGGACGAGCCGAAGTTCACCGGCGTCGTGTTCAAGGTGCAGGCGAACATGGATCTGGCGCACCGCGACCGCGTGGCGTTCATCCGCGTGTGCTCGGGACGTTTCGAGCGCGGCATGGCCGTGAAGGTCACGCGGTCGAACAAGACCTTCCGCGCCAATAACGTGGTGACGTTCCTGTCGCAACGTCGTGAGACCGTGAGCGAGGCGTATCCGGGCGACATCATCGGTATTCCGAATCACGGCACGCTGAGTCTCGGCGATACGCTGACCGAAGGCGAGCAACTGCAATTCGTCGGCTTGCCGTTCTTCGCGCCGGAAATTTTCCAGACCGTCGAAGTGGTCGATCCGATGCGCGCGAAGCAACTCGGCGAAGCGCTGAAGCAGCTCGGCGAAGAAGGGGCGATTCAGGTGTTCCGTCCGGAAGTGGGCGGCCTGATGATCCTCGGCGCGGTCGGGCAACTGCAGTTCGAAGTGGTGTCGCATCGCCTGTCGACCGAGTACAAGGTCGACGTGCGGATGGCGCCGGCGCGTTACCGGATGTCGCGCTGGGTGACCTGCGACGACGCCGCCGAACTGCGCCGCTTCACCGACTCGTATGCGGCGCGGATTGCGCTCGATGCGTCCGATGCGCCGACGTATCTGGCCTCGCATGTGTCCGAGATCGAAGTCGCGCAAAAGGCATGGCCGAAGGTCGTGTTCAACGAACTGCGCGAGCATTCGGGCGCACCGTTCAAGAAGTCGATGTGACTTCCTGCTGCGAATGAATTAACAGCCGCGTCGGTGACGCGGCTTTTTTTCGCCTGCAATTTCCGCCACGTGCGCCTGTTCGTCGGATGCAATCTGACGCAGGCCATGGTTGCCGCGCAGACACCCCGCGCAATCGCCCGACTTCGCCTATGCTGACGGAGACGCGCACCTCGCCGCCAGCCCGGCTCGTCTCTCTTACTCTGCGGAGCGCCCGTGACCGTACGCAATCTCGACGCCTTGTTTCGACCCAAATCCGTCGCCGTAATCGGCGCCTCCGAGCGGCCGGGCAGCACCGGCGCGATGGTGTGGGCGCGCGTGCTGGAAGGCGGTTTCGGCGGCCCGCTGTGGCCGGTCAATCCGAAGTACAAAACGCTCGGCGGCCACGCGGTGATCGGCGACGCCGGCGATCTGCCGCAAGCGCCCAGCGTCGCGCTGATTTGCACGCCGCCCGACACGTGGCCGGCGATCATCCATAAGCTCGGCGGGTTGGGCACGCGCGCGGCGATCATCGTCGGCGAGGTGCGCCGCGATGCCGACCGGCTCGCGGTGCGGCACGCGCTGTCGGCGGCGCGGCCGCATCTGCTGCGGATCGTCGGGCCGGGCAGTCTCGGCGTGGTGTCGCCGGCGCTGCGCGCGCATCTGGGCGCGCCGTCGTGCACGGTCAAAGCGGGCGGCGTCGCGTGGGTGTCGCAGTCGAACGCGCTGACCAATGCGGTGCTCGGCTGGGCGCACGCGCGCGGCCTCGGTTTTTCGCATGCCGTGGCGCTCGGCGACGAGGCCGATGTGGATGCCGGCGACGTGCTCGACTACCTCGCCAGCGACCCCGGCACGCGCGCCATTCTGCTCGAACTCGATAGCGTGCGCGCGGCGCGCAAGTTCATGTCAGCGGCGCGGGCGGCGGCGCGCAACAAGCCGGTGCTCGCGCTGCGCTCGGGGCGCGCCGATCCCGCCGACGCGCTCTACTCCGCCGCGTTCCGGCGCGCGGGCATGGTGCGCGTCGATGCGCTCGACGATCTGCTCGACGAAGTGGAAACGCTCGGCGTCGGCCGGGTGGCGGCGGGCGCGACGGCGACGCTGATCACCAGCGACCGCGGTCTCGCCACGCTCGCCTGCGACGCGTTCGCCGCCGCCGGAGGCATGCTCGCGCCGTGGCCCGCCGAAGCTTCGGACGCGTTGCTGCAGGCGCTGCCGCACGCGGTCGGCGGCAATCCGCTGCGACTGGGCGATGACGCGCGTCCCGAGCATTTCGGCACCGCGCTCAAACTGCTCGCCGAGCATCGCAGCACCGGCACCGCGTTTGTGGTCCATGCGTCGACACACGGCGCGCCGGTCGGCGAGGTCGCGCAGGCGCTGATTGCGAACCAGCGTTTCGCGTATCGCGGCTTGCTCGCGTGTTTCTTCGGCGGGCTGGATGCCGCCACGCGCGACGCGTTGCACGCGCAGGGCATCCCGGTTCATACGACGCCGCAGCGGCTCGCGCGAGCATTCGCTCGTCTGGTTGATTACCGGATGGGCCGTGAACTGCTGATGCAAACGCCGGAAGGATTGCCCGCGCAGATTCCCGAAACGGTCGACGCGGCTCAGGCGCAGGCTTGTGCGGCGCTGGCTGCGGGTGAGCATGAACTGACTGGCGAAGCGGCGGCGCGGTTTCTCGAGCGTTTCGGGTTGACGGTGGAAACACAGGGGCGGCCAACGGCACAAGCACCTGACGCAGCCCCGACCAAACCGCTGCCCGCCGCGGACCGCACAGAAGACAACGCCGAGCCGTCCAGAAAGCCGGTAGTCGACATCGCCATCGAGCTTCACGACGACGATAACTTCGGCCCCGTGTTCCACTTCACCGTGCCATCGGTTGACGGCGTGTCCGAGGCGCTGCGCGTCTACGGCCTGCCGCCGCTCAATCCGGTGCTCGCGCGCGACCTCGTCACGCGTTCGTACTACGCGCGGCTGGTCGCGCCCGAGCCGACTCTGGCGGCCTTGACGGCGCTCTCGCAGACGGTCTGCGAGGTCAGGCAAATCGTCGGTCTCACGCTGACGTTCAGGGTCTACAGCGATCAGGTGACGGTGGTCGATCCCACCTTGAGGCTCGGCGCGCAGCGCAGCCGCCTCGCGATCGTGCCTTATCCGCGCCGCTTCGAAGAGACGCTCGACTGGCAAGGCTTGCGGGTAACCGTGCGGCCGATCCGTCCGGAAGACGAGGCCGCGCATCATGACTTCGTCGAGTCGATGACGCCCGAGGATTTGCGTCTGCGTTTTTTCGGCGCGGTGGGGAGCTTCGACCACTCGCAACTCGCGCGGATGACGCAGATCGACTACGACCGCGAAATGGCGCTGATCGCGACGGTCGCGAGCGAAGAGGGTTTTACGCGGACGCTGGGCGTGGTGCGCGCCGTTGCCGATCCCGACAACGAAACCGCCGAATTCGCGGTCACGGTGCGCTCGGACCAGAAAGGCCGGCGCCTCGGTCAGTTGCTGATGGATCGGATCATCAAGTACGCGCGGGCGCGCGGCACTCACTGGCTGGTCGGCGAGGCGCTGCGCGAAAACACCGCGATGATCGCGCTCGCCAAAGCCTGCGGTTTCACGATTACGCGGACCGAAGATCCGGGTGTGGTCGGCTTTCGCCTGGCGCTCGACGAACCAGCCGAGCCTGGCGCCCAGGCGCCGCGTCAAGGGAGCTGACGGCACACAACTTCAGCGGCTACCTCAAGCCGGCAGCTTCGCCGCTGCTTCGTCGACTTGCGTGCGGGTCACGGCCAATTCTTCGAGCCACGCCTGTGCATACACCGCGCCGGTTTCACGCTCGAGACGCGCAATCGTCGCCGCGCACCGGTTCGCATCCTTCAGCGTCGCGATGAACGACTTCACCGATTGACCCGCCGTGAACGCATCGAACAACGGCACGCGAATATCGTCCGGCAGCGGGCGCGTCGTCCACTGGTACGGCTTGCCGTTGAGCGTGAACGACGGCGGCAGCACGCGCTCTTTCCTCGCGGCCGGAATCAGACCGTAAGTGCGCGCGGCCTCGCCGATCTGCTCCGGCGAAAACAGCTCGTCCGGGCTGATGTCGAATTGCTGGATGAAGGTCTCGATGCTTTGCATCGCCGCGGCGCGGTCGTCGCGACGCTTTTGCGCGTGGGCGACGATGTCGCGCAGTTCGTCGGCTTCTGCGGGCGTGATCGTGAAGCTCGACTGCCTCTGCTGGAGTTCGGAAAAACGCTGGAATTCGGAATCGGTCAGAAGTTTCGCCATTGCTTATCGATGGGCGCGCATGGGCGAACCCATGCGGCGTAATTTTGAGAGGGTCGCCATTCTAAACCATGCGCGCAAGACGCCGAATTTCAACGAACCGCCGCATGGTGCCGCTCTTTAGCAACGCAGTTCAGGCGGCGTGCCCCCGGAACATCGACAGCGCCTGCACCGTTTCGCGCAGCAAGGCCGTCGCCGCTTCGAGCGTCGGCGCGACGTATTCGTCGATACGCCGCAGGTACGGGCAGGTGAGCACCGCAATCGCCTGGCCGGACGGCCCCTGGATCGGAAACGTGACGTCGGTCACGCCGAAGGTCTGCTGGCTGTCCTTCTGCGAAAAACCCGCCGCGCGAATCCGCTCGCACGCATGCTCCAGCGCGTCACGGTCGATCGTGACCTCGCCCTTCACCTTGGTGTGTTCGGCCAGCATCTGCCGACGCTGCTCGACGCTTTGAAACGCGAGCATCACGCGGCCCGAGCCGGTATCGATCAGGCCGACCCGCGAGCCGAGCCGCACCGACATGCCCCACGTACCAGGCCCATCCACCTGGGCGATCACCAGCAGATTGCCGCGGTCGTACACCACGAGGTGACACGATTGTTCGGCAGCATCGGCAAAGCGCTGCATCAGCGGCAGCGCTTCGGAGATCAGCCGGTTCATCGGCGGATGACGATGAGCGAGCGCATACAGCTTCAGGCTCAGCGAATAGCGGTCGCCTCCCGTCGAGCGCACCACGTACTGCCGCGCGACCAGCCGTTCGAGCATCCGGTACATCTCGCTCGCATTGCGTCCGAGCAGCTTGGTGATTTCGGCGCGCGTCAGCCCTTCCTTCTGCTCGGCGAGCAGTTCCAGGATGTCGAGACCTTTGTCGAGCGCGGGGGCGCGATAGCGGTCGGCGTCGTCTTTGTCGTCTGCGTCCATCGTTGGCGAGGTTCCGTGTGCAGTTCTCATTATCTGGCGCATGAATGTAAGTGCGGCGCGAATCTTGGGCAAGGCGCACCCGTCCAGGGAAAACACGGACGCTTGGTGCAGTGCACATTTCTTGACTTCGAAAAGTCCGTATATGAATAATACGTTCATTGGTGAATGAGCGCACGCCGATACCCGATGAATCGATAAGAAAGCGCAGGACGAAGTGCCGGCCTGTTGACCGGTTCACGTAGTTCAACAACACATAGCTGGAGACAACCCCCATGCCGTTCGTCAAGTTCTCTACCCGGCCGCACGCGGCCCACCGTTTGTTCCGTCGATCATTCTTCACTCTCGCGGCCGCTGCGTGCGCCGCCGGCGTCGCGATGAGCGGCACCGTGCAGGCCGCCGACGCCGGCAAGATCGGCCTCGGTCTGCCGCTGCTCACCTCGCCGTTCTGGCAGTCGTACAACAACTACTTGCCCAAATACGCGAAGGAGATGAGCCTCGACATCCTGGCGCCGGTCAATTCGAATGGCGATCCCGCCCAGCAGATCACCGACATGAACAATCTGCTGAACCTCGGTTCGAAAGGCATCGTGGTCGGCCCGCTGGATTCGGCGGCGATCAGCCGCGCGCTCGACGCCGCCGCGGCCAGGAACGTGCCCGTGGTCGCCGTGGACGTCGCGCCGACGCAAGGCAAGGTCGCGATGGTCGTGCGTGCCGACAATCGCGCGTACGGCGAGAAGGCGTGCAAATACATCGGTGATCACGTGACGTCGGGCAAGGTCGTGCAGATCATGGGCGACCTTGCATCGGTGAACGGGCGCGACCGGTCCGAAGCGTTCCGCGCGTGTATGAAGGGTTATCCGGGTGTGTCGGTGCTGGAAATTCCGGCGGCCTGGAAGGGCGACGTGGCGGCCACCGCGCTCGACAGCTTGCTGACGGCGAATCCTGACGTAAAGGGGATCTACATGCAGGCGGGCGGCGTCTATCTGTCGCCGACGCTGCAAACCTTGCGGCGCAAGCAGATGCTGTTTCCCGCCGGCGATGCGAAGCACGTCGTGATCGTGAGTAACGACGGCATTCCTCAGGAGTTCGACGCGATTCGCCGTGGCGACATCGACGCAACCGTGTCGCAGCCCGCCGATTCGTACGCGAAATACGGCCTGTTCTATATCAAGGCCGCGTTGGCGGGGCAAACCTTCAAGCCGGGCCCGACCGATCACGGCAGCAACATCATCCAGCTGACGCCGGGGATTCTCGAAGACCAGTTGCCCGCGCCGCTCGTGACGAAGTCGAATGTCGACGACAAGGCGTTGTGGGGCAACACGGTCAAATGAGCGAGCTGACGCCCTCCATGCCGGCGGTCGTCGAAGCGTTCGAGGTCACCAAACGCTTCGGCTCGACGGCAGCGCTGAAAGACGTGAGCATCCGCGTGGTGCCCGGCGAGTCGCATGCGCTCGTCGGGCGCAATGGCGCGGGTAAATCGACGCTGGTGTCGATTCTCACCGGCCTGCGCAAGCCCGACACCGGCGAGGTGCGTTTCAACGGCGCGCTCGCGCCGTCGATCGCGGATCGCGATGCGTGGCGCGAGCGCGTCGCTTGCGTCTATCAGCATTCGACGATCATCCGCGACCTGAGCGTCGCGGAGAATCTGTTTATCAACCGGCAGCCGGTGCGCGGCGGCATGATCGATTGGCAAGCGATGCGCCGCGACGCGCGCGCGTTGCTCGATCACTGGAAGATCGACGTGCGTGAAGATGCGCGCGCCGGCGATCTGACAGTGGAAGCGCGGCAACTGGTGGAGATCGCGCGGGCGCTGTCGTACGGCGCGCGCTTCATCATCCTCGACGAACCGACCGCGCAGCTCGACGGCGACGAAATCAAGCGCCTGTTTCGGCGTATCAGCGAGTTGCAGCGCGAAGGCGTGACCTTCCTGTTCATCTCGCATCATCTTCAGGAAGTCTACGAGATTTGTCAGGCGGTGACGGTGCTGCGCGACGCGCGGCATATCGTCAGCGCGCCGGTGTCCGCGTTGCCGCGCGCGCAGTTGATCGAAGCGATGACGGGCGAACGCGGCGGTCTGAACGTCGCCGACGCGGCGGCGCGCGACGCGTTGCCCCCCGATACCGCGATCGCGCTGCAGGTCGACGAACTGGCCGGCTCCGATTACGAAGGCGTGTCGTTTACCGTCAAGCGCGGCGAAGTCGTCGGCCTGACGGGCGCGACGAGCAGCGGCCGCACCAGCGTCGCCGAAGCGATCGCCGGCTTGCGCGCGGTGCAACGCGGCACGGTCAGCGTGGACGGCAAAGCGTTGCCGCCCGCTGACGTGCCGGCGGCATTGGCGCACGGCATCGGCTGCGTGCCGAAGGACCGGCATCACGAAGGGCTGGTGCTCACGCAATCGGTCGCGGAAAACGCGTCGATGACGATCGCGCGGATGCTCGGCAAGTTCGGCATCGCGCCGCCCGCGAAGAAGAACGCGTTCGGCCAGAAGATGATCGACGCGCTCGGCATCGTTGCGCAAGGTCCGGAGCATGTCGTGTCCGGTCTATCGGGCGGCAATCAGCAGAAGGTGGTGATGGCGCGTGCGCTCGCTACCGATCCCAACGTGCTCGTGCTGATCGACCCCACCGCGGGCGTCGACGTGAAATCGAAAGAAGCGTTGCTCTCCGTCGTGGATCGCGTGCGCGAAGAGGGCAAGGCTGTGCTGGTCGTGTCCGGCGAGCTCGACGATCTGCGCATCTGTGACCGTGTGCTGGTCATGTTCCGTGGCCGTGTCGCGGCCGAATTTTCCGCGGGTTGGCAGGACCACGACCTGATCGCATCCGTTGAAGGAGTCAGTCTCCATGAAGAATAGTGTGCCCAGCCCCGCATTCGGCACCGCGCAAGCTCAAGCGCAGCCGCAGCCCGCCGCAGCGGCGTCGCGAGGCAAACGCGCCCGCTCCGAACTCGTCCGCCTGCGCGAGCTGGCGTTGCTGCCCGCGCTCGCATTGCTGATCGTGATCGGCGCGTTCGTCAGCCCGAGCTTTCTGACGCGGGCGAATCTGATCAGCGTGCTGGGCGCATCGGCGGCACTGGCGCTGGTGGTGCTCGCGGAATCGCTGATCGTGCTGACCGGCAAGTTCGATTTGTCGCTCGAATCGACGGTCGGCATTGCCCCCGCCGTGGGCGCGATGCTGGTGATGCCGGCGGCGTCCGCGGGCTTCGGCACGCAATGGCCGGCGGCGGTCGGCCTGATCGCGATTGTCGCGGTGGGCGCGGTGATCGGTTTGATCAACGGCTTTCTCGTGGTGCGTTTGCGGCTGAACGCGTTCATCGTCACGCTGGCCATGCTGATCGTGTTGCGCGGCATGCTGGTCGGCGCGACCAAAGGCGGCACGTTGTTCGATATGCCGGCGTCGTTCTTCACGCTCGCCACCACCATCGTGTTCGGCTTGCCGTTGTCGGTGTGGCTCGCGGCGGCGGCCTTTGCAATCGCCGCGTTCGTGTTGCGCTATCACCGCTTGGGCCGCGCGTTGTATGCGATCGGCGGCAATCCGGAAGCGGCGCGCGCGGCGGGGATTCGCGTCGAGCGCATCACGTGGGGCGTGTTCGTGCTCGGCAGCATGCTGGCGTCGCTGGGCGGCCTGATCGTGACCGGCTATGTCGGCGCGATCAACGCGAATCAGGGCAACGGCATGATCTTCACGGTGTTCGCGGCCGCGGTGATCGGCGGCATCTCGCTCGACGGCGGCAAGGGCACGATGCTCGGCGCGCTCTCCGGCGTGCTGCTGCTCGGCGTCGTGCAGAACCTGCTGACGCTCGCCCAGGTGCCGTCGTTCTGGATTCAGGCGATCTATGGCGCGATCATTCTCGGCTCGCTGATGGTGGCGCGGCTTGCCAGCGGCGAAGGCCAGAACTAATGCGCACGCACTACGGAGAACTCTTTTGACCAGCCGTCCATTGCCAACCGACCCGCGTCTGATTCTGCTCAGTCCCGCCGACAACTGCCTGATCGCGGCGGCGCGGCTCGACGCGGGCACGCAGGTGGAGATCGAAGGCGAGCGCGTCACGCTGACCCGAACCATCGAACTCGGTCACAAGGTGGCGCGCCATGAACTCGCGAAAGACGACAAGGTGTTGCGCTACGGCGCGGTGATCGGCCACGTGACCGAGGCGGTCGAGCGCGGCGCGCATCTGCATACGCACAACCTCGAAAGCGACTACCTGCCGACCTATACGCACGACGCGGGTCACGAGTTCGTCCATCACTGACACGCGCACCATCACGCGGCCCTATGCCTCTGCAACCGCTGAAACCGCTGGAACGATCATCCATGACTGACACTTTCTTAGCAACCGCCGCGCAGCAAACGATGCTGCAAGGCTATCTGCGCAGCGACGGCCGCAAGGGTATCCGCAATGTGGTCGCGGTGGCCTATCTGGTCGAATGCGCGCATCACGTGGCGCGCGAGATCGTCACGCAGTTTCGCGCGCCGCTCGACGCGTTCGACGATCCTCGCGCCGAATGCGAGCCGCCGGTGCATCTGATCGGCTTTCCCGGCTGCTATCCGAACGGCTACGCGGAAAAGATGCTCGAACGGCTCACCACGCATCCGAACGTGGGCGCGGTGCTGTTCGTGTCGCTCGGTTGCGAGAGCATGAACAAGCACTACCTGGTGGACGTGGTGCGTGCCAGCGGCCGTCCTGTCGAAGTCCTGACGATCCAGGAAAAGGGCGGCACGCGCAGCACGATTCAATACGGCGTCGACTGGATTCGCGGCGCGCGCGCGCAACTCGCCGCGCAACGCAAAGTGCCGATGGCGCTGAGCGAACTGGTGGTCGGCACGATTTGCGGCGGCTCCGACGGCACCAGCGGCATCACCGCGAACCCGGCCGTGGGCCGCGCGTTCGATCATCTGATCGACGCGGGCGCGACCTGCATCTTCGAGGAAACCGGCGAGCTGGTGGGCTGCGAATTCCATATGAAGACGCGCGCGGCGCGCCCGGACCTCGGCGACGAAATCGTTGCGTGCGTCGCGAAGGCGGCGCGCTATTACTCGACTCTCGGGCACGGCAGCTTCGCGGTCGGCAACGCGGACGGCGGGCTCACCACGCAGGAAGAGAAATCGCTGGGCGCGTATGCGAAAAGCGGGGCGTCGCCGATTGTCGGCATTGTCAAACCCGGCGACATTCCGCCGACCGGCGGCCTCTATCTGCTCGACGTCGTGCCGGACGGCGAACCGCGCTTCGGCTTTCCGAATATCAGCGACAATGCGGAAATCGGCGAACTGATCGCTTGCGGCGCGCACGTGATCCTGTTCACGACCGGGCGCGGTTCGGTGGTCGGCTCGGCGATCTCGCCGGTGATCAAGGTGTGCGCGAACCCGTCGACGTATCGCAATCTAGCCGGCGACATGGACGTCGATGCCGGCCGTATTCTCGAAGGCCGCGGCACGCTCGACGAAGTGGGCCGCGAAGTGTTCGGGCAAACGGTCGCGGTGTCGCGCGGCGCGGCGTCGAAATCGGAAACGCTTGGTCATCAGGAATTCATCCTGACCTACAAAACGTTCGAGCCGGTCGGGCCCGCGTGCTTGCCGTCGAGCGCCGCGCCCGCGCAACGGGTCGTCGCGATCGAGCCGCATTGAGCGGACCCATCGGGCGCACCGTTCACGCTCGCGGCAAACAGGCCGCGAGCGCGGTGGGCAAATCGCATCCGTACATGGTAAAAACACAAAAAATCAGGAGACGCGCTCAATGACGGCCATGATCGCTTCGAAGATCGGGCAGCGGCGCCGCATCGGCCGCGGCACGTTGCAGGTGAGCGGATTGGGTCTCGGCACGGCGCCTTTGGGTGGCCTGTACCGCGATCTGTCCGATGAGGAGGCCCACGCGACCATCGCCGCCGCGTGGGACGCCGGCGTGCGTTACTTCGACACCGCGCCGCATTACGGCAACACCAAGGCCGAGCATCGGCTGGGCGACGCGTTGCGCCGCTATCCGCGCGGCGACTATGTGCTGTCGACCAAAGTGGGCCGCCGCTTCGTGCCGCGCACCACACCCTTCGACGACCGCGAAGGCTGGCAAAACCCGCTGCCTTTCGAAGCGATCTACGACTATACGCACGACGGCATCCTGCGGTCGTTCGAAGACAGTCAGCAGCGCATGGGCATCGTCGAGATCGACATTCTGCTGGTGCACGATATCGGCCGTGTCACGCACGGCGACCAGCACCCCCACTACTGGCGGCAACTGACCGAAGGCGGCGGCTTCCGCGCGCTGGACAGGTTGCGCTCGTCGGGCGCGATCAAGGCGGTCGGACTCGGCGTCAACGAAGGCGCGGTGATACTCGACGCGATGGCCGAGTTCGATATCGATTGCGCGTTGCTTGCGGGCCGTTATACGCTCCTCGAACAGACCACGCTCGACGACCTGCTGCCGGCCTGCGAAGCGCGCGGCGTCAGCATCCTGTTAGGCGGCGCGTTCAACTCGGGCATTCTGGCGCGCGGCGTCGCGGGCGATCTGAAATTCAACTACGGCGCAGCGCCGCGCGAAGTGATCGAGCGCGTCGCGCGGCTGGAGGCGGTGTGCCGTGCGCATGGCGTGCCGCTGCCCGCCGCCGCGTTGCAGTTTCCGTATGCGCATCCGGCAGTCGCCACCGTGTTGACCGGCGCGCGCAGCGCCGACGAATTGCGTGAGAACGTCGCGTCGTTCGAGCAGCCGATCCCCGCGGGCTTGTGGTCCGCGTTGCGCGACGCAGGCTTGCTCGACCCGCGCGCGCCCGCGCCAGAGGATTGATTCGACGATGCCGATCGACGCCCATCAGCACTACTGGGACCCCGCGCGAGGCGACTATGAGTGGCTCACGCCGGAGCTGAAGATCCTGTACCGGCCGTTCGGCCCGGCGAATCTCGAGCCGTTGCGCGAGAGAGCGGGCATCGAGCGTACAGTGGTGGTGCAGGCGGCGCCGTCCATCGACGAAACACGTTACCTGCTGGACCTCGCGCGGCATGAGCCGTCGATTGCGGGCGTGGTCGGCTGGGTGCCCTTGCTGTTGCCCACGGCACCGGCCGTGATCGAGGCGCTGGCGAGCGAGCCGAAGTTCAAGGGCGTACGGCCGATGCTCCAGGATCTGCCGGACGACACATGGATCGCGAACCCCGATCTCGCACCGGCAATCGAAGCGCTGATCGCGCACGATCTCGCGTTCGACGCGTTGATTTACGCGCGTCACGTCGAGCATGTCGAAACCTTCGCCACACGTTTTCCCGCGCTGCGCATCGTCGTCGATCATGGCGCGAAGCCGCCGATCCGTTACGGCCGCGCGGGCTATCAGAGCTGGGCCGATGCGATCACGCGCCTCGCCGCTCTGCCGCAAGTGCATTGCAAGCTGTCGGGCCTCGCCACCGAGGCATCGCCCGGCTGGACCGAGGACACGCTGCGTCCGTATGTCGAGCATCTGCTGACGTCGTTCGGTCCGGCGCGCCTGATGTGGGGCAGCGACTGGCCGGTGCTCGATCTGAACGGCGACTACCTGCTCTGGCATTCGGTGGCGACCACCTTGCTCGCGTCGTTGAGCGACGCCGAGCGCGAAGCCGTTTTCGGCGACAACGCCGCCGCGTTTTACCGGCTCTGATTTTTTCTGGAAGCGTCAGCAGGACACGAGCAGCCCATTCAACTGGAGTCGTAGATGACACAAAGACTGGCCGGCAAAACGGCCCTGATCAGCGCGGCAGGACAAGGCATCGGTCTCGCCACCGCGGAACTCTTCGCACGCGAAGGCGCGCGCGTGATCGCCACGGACATCCGCATCGACGGACTGGCCGGCAAGCCGGTCGATGCGCGCAAGCTCGACGTGCGCGACAACGTGGCGATCAACGCGCTGGCCGCCGAGATCGGCGCGATCGACGTGCTGTTCAACTGCGCGGGCTTCGTGCACGCTGGCTCGATTCTCGAATGCAGTGAAGAGGACTGGGATTTCGCGTTCGACCTTAACGCGAAGGCGATGTACCGCATGATCCGCGCGTTCCTGCCGGCGATGCTCGAGAAAGGCGGCGGCTCGATCATCAACATGTCGTCGGCGGCGTCGAGCGTGAAGGGTGTGCCGAACCGCTTTGCCTATGGCGCTTCGAAGGCCGCGGTGATCGGGCTGACCAAGGCCGTTGCTGCGGACTTCGTCACACGTGGTGTACGCTGTAACGCGATCTGCCCGGGCACGGTGTCTTCGCCGTCGCTCGAACAGCGGATCGCCGCGCAGGCTCAGGCGCAAGGCGCGACGGTGGACGCCGTGCAGGCGGCGTTCGTCGCGCGTCAGCCGATGGGCCGCGTCGGCAAGCCGGAAGAGATCGCCGCGTTGGCGCTGTATCTCGCGTCCGACGAATCGTCGTTTACCACCGGCCAGGCACATGTGATCGACGGCGGCTGGTCGAACTGACGCACGCCGCTTACGAATCGACCCACGAACCGAATACTGCTGAACGTAAAGGGAAGTACCACGATGAAACTGCTTCGTTATGGGCCGAAAGGCCAGGAAAAGCCGGGTATGCTGGACGCGCAAGGCAAGCTTCGCGATCTGTCCAAGGTGGTCGGCGATATCGACGGCGCCGCGCTGACCGCTGAAGGTCTCGCCAAACTGCGCGCGCTCGACCCGGCTTCGCTGCCGTTGGTCGAAGGTAATCCGCGCATGGGTCCGTGCGTCGGCAAGATCGGCAAGTTCATCTGCATCGGGCTGAATTACGCGGACCACGCGGCGGAATCGAACCTGCCGGTGCCGTCCGAGCCGGTCATCTTCAACAAGTGGACGAGCGCGATTTGCGGCCCGAACGACGACGTCGAAATTCCGCGCGGCTCGAAGAAGACCGACTGGGAAGTCGAACTGGGCGTGGTGATCGGCAGGCCGGCGAAATATATCGACGAAGCCAACGCGCTCGATTACGTCGCCGGTTACTGCGTGATCAACGACGTGTCGGAACGCGAATGGCAGATCGAACGCGGCGGCACGTGGGACAAGGGCAAGGGCTTCGACACGTTCGGCCCGATCGGCCCGTGGGTCGTCACGCGCGATGAAGTCGCCGATCCGCAGAACCTGAGCTTGTGGCTCGAAGTGGACGGCCACCGTTATCAGAACGGCAACACGAAGACGATGGTGTTCGGCGTCGCGAAGCTGGTCTCGTATGTGTCGCAGTGCATGAGCCTGCAACCGGGCGACGTGATCTCGACCGGCACGCCGCCGGGCGTCGGCATGGGCGTGAAGCCGAATCCGGTGTTCCTGAAGCCGGGTCAGACGATCCGTCTGGGTATCGAAGGTCTCGGCGAGCAGACGCAGAAGACTTACGCGGCGGAGTAACACGCGCCTACGCGCGCGGCTGAAACGCGTTGCCGATGTAAAAGGCCGTTCCTGCGCGATGCGGGAACGGCCTTTTTAGTTGGGTTGAGCCGCCGTCCTGATCGTTCAGGCGCCTCGGTCCGCGAGCAACCGTGCGAGCAGCGCGACCAGTTGATCGACGTGTTCGTCTTGCGTACGCCACGACGACACGCTGATGCGAAACGCGGGCCGTCCTTGCCAGACCGTGCCGCCGAACCACGTTTCGCCGGATGCCTGGGCCGCTTCACGAACCGCGACCGTTTGCGCGTCGGTCTTGGCCCGCACCAGCACCTGATTCAGCACGACGCGATTCAGTACTTCGAAACCCGCGGCACGCAAGCCGTCGGCGATCCGCTCGGCTTGCGCGCAATGCCGGTCGACCATCTCCCGCACGCCGCTGCGTCCGAGCGAACGCAACGCCGCCCAGATCGGAATGCCGCGTGGACGGCGCGAGAACTCCAGCGTCAGGTTCTTCTGCGCGTCGTGGGCGCCGCTCAAATAGACCGCGTCGCTGTTCATCGCCGCCGACATCGCCCGGGCATCGCGGCAGATCGCCATCGCGCCGTCATAGGGCGTGTTGAGCCATTTGTGGCCGTCGGTGGTCCAGCTGTCGGCGCCGTCGATGCCGTCCGTCAGCGCCCGCTTCGACGACGCCCGCGCCCACAGGCCGAACGCGCCATCTACGTGGACCCACGCGCCTGTCGCTTTGGCGCGCGGTATCAAGGCGGCGAACGGGTCGAACTCGCCCGTGTTCACTTCGCCGGCTTGCACGCAGAAGATCGTCATATCGTCGAGGGGCGGCAACTGCGCGGGATCGATACGGCCATGCTCGTCGACAGGCGCGGCGATCACGCGCTTCATGCCGAAGCCGAGCACACGCAATGCCTTCTTCACCGTGATGTGGGCCATCTCGGAGATCACGACGCGCAGCGGCGGCGCGCCATCCAGGCCGTCGTTGTCGAAATCCCAACCCTTGCGCTCCAGCAGCGCACGTCGTGCCGCCGCGATACAAACGAGCGTGCAAGCCGTCGCGCTGGTGCCGAAGCCGACCGCTGCATCACGCGGCAGATCGAGCGCGTCGAGCACCCAGCGCGCCGCGATCTTCTCGATGGTGGCGGCGGCCGGCGAGTTGTCGAAGGTCGATGCGCACTGATCCCACGCGCCCATCAGACGCTCGGCCGCCGCAGCGGCCGGCAGCACCGCTCCGATCACGAAGCCGTAGTAGCGCGGATCGTTCGACGCCACCGTGCCCGGCGAGCCGCGTTCGTCGAGCAGGCGCAGCACGTCGGCGGGGGCGTGGCCATGCTGCGGCAAGGCTTCGTCGAAGGCGGCGAGTTGCGCGAGCGCGGCCGCGTCCGGAAACACCCGGCGCTTGCCGATGCCGGCGAGGTAAGCGTGCGCGCGCTGGTCCGCGTCGGCGGCGAGGGCGAGTTCGTCCATGGGGTTCCTCAGAGTGTCGAGCGATTGATGGCGCCGTGGTCCGGAGACCGGCGCGTTCAGAGATTGGCGAGGTCGCGGCCGAGCTTGCGCAATTCGGCGTCGATGCGCTTGTAGCAGGTGAATTTGCCGATCCGCTGCGCGCGCACGAGTCCCGCGTCGGCGAGGATGCGCATGTGGCGCGTGGTGCTGGCGGGCGTGCCAAATGACAAACCATGGGCAACCGCCTTCAGTGCGGTGCGATCGGTTTCGAAGCGCTGCCGTCAACCCGCTGGTTCGTGTTCGCCGTTTTCGCGAATGCGGTTGACCGTGCCTTGCGCGACCGCGACGAGCTTTTCGCGGTTGCCGTCCATCACATACACGTTGCACTGGCAGGTCGCCTGATGCTGGCCCACAAAGACGACCTTCGCGCGCGCGATCAACGTCCCGTTTACCGCAGGACGCAGATAGTTGATCTTGTATTCGCCGGTCACGACTTTCGGCCCGAGAGACAGCGCGCCGGCGAACGTCAGCGCATTGTCGGCGAGATAGCTGATGACCCCGCCGTGCACGAAGCCATGCTGCTGCCGCAACTCGTCGCGGATCGGCAAGCTCAGTGTGAGTTCGCTGGTGCCCGTGTGCATCAACTCTGCGCCTAGCAGCATGCTGAACGGCTGGGCATGCAGTGCGCCGCGCGCCCGGTCGAGGAGGTCGGTCATCGTGATTCCTTCGGGCAACGCCCGTGGTGGCATCTGCACTGGCCTGTGTTGTGCAGTCCTACCCACTCTAGGAAGCGTGGATGCAGTGCGTCAAGGTGAATCGGAAAAATGTGCGGCGCATTGTTGCGCGAAAAAATCCCAATAATGACGTTGGCCGATGAAAAGCGTATTAAGCCGATTTTTGATGAAATTGACCTCAAGCTAAGCGCGAGCCTGCCGTTAACTCTGAGGTAGCTTCCCGTCATTCTTTGCTTTCAGGTGTTCACGATGTTCAGCAAGATCAAGGTCGCATCCGGCCTGTTGTCTGTTCTGGCCGCGTTTTGTGTATTCCAGCTTGTCACGGTGGGTCTGGGCTTCTGGTCGCTCACCCGCACCCATGACGATGTGGGCGATCTGTCGAATATTGCGTTGAAGCAGGTGGACGCGGTCAACGAAACAACCCAGCGGCTGATGGATGCGCGCATCAACCTGTCGCGCGCCGGGACGCGCATGGTGCGCGGCGGCGCGGAGCCGGCGGACATCGTGCAGCACGCGCGCGAACAGCTGACGGCTGCGGATCAGTCGTTCGGTGCGTTCATGAGCGCGCAGAAGACCAGCGACGAAAACAGCGCCCGCGCGACGGCGCTCGCCGGGCGCTACAAAAAGCTGCACGACGCGCTCGCCGAACTCGTGCAGTTTCTCGACTCGAACAACATCCAGGCCTTCCTCGATCAGCCGACCCAGTCGCTGCAGGACGCCTACCTCGCCGAGTCGCACAACTTCGTGCAATTCGGCGCCGCGGCGATCCGTGCATCGCTCGATTCGATCGATGAGCGCATGGCGACCTTTCGCGTCGTCAGCATCGTGATCCTGCTGGCGCTGGTGGCCGGCACGTTCGCGGTCTACGCGGCGCTGCGCCGGGGCGTGGTGGCGCCGCTGGAGGAAGCGGGCCGCCACTTCGACCGCATCGCGCAAGGACGCCTCGACCGGCCGATCGCCGCGCGCGGCACCAACGAAATCGGCCGGCTGTTCTCAGGTCTCGCAAAAATGCAGGCGAGCGTGGCGCGCACCGTGCAGTCCGTGCGTGAATCCGCCGACTCGATCCACCTCGGCGCCGATGAAATAGCGACCGGCAACGCCGATCTGTCGGCGCGCACCGAAAACCAGGCGGCTTCGCTCGAAGAAACCGCGTCGAGCATGGAAGAACTGACGGCCACGGTGCGCCGGAACGCCGATCACGCCCGCGAAGCCAATGCGCTCGCCGAGACCGCGCTCGACGCGACGTCGCGCGGCAGCGAAGTGGTCAACGAGGTGGTCGACAAGATGCGCGGCATTGCGCAGAGCTCGGACAAGATCGCCGAAATCATTTCGGTGATCGACGGCATCGCGTTCCAGACCAACATCCTCGCGCTGAACGCGGCCGTCGAAGCGGCGCGCGCGGGCGAGCAGGGGCGCGGCTTCGCGGTCGTGGCCGGCGAAGTGCGAGGCCTCGCGCAGCGTAGCGCGCAGTCGGCGAAGGAGATCAAGACCTTGATCAGCGAATCGGTCGCGGAGATTCAGGACGGTTCGACGCTGGTCGAGCATGCCGGCGAAGCGATGCGCAACGTGTCCGCATCGATTTCGCGCGTCACGCAGATGATGGCGGAAATCAGCGCGTCGTCGCTCGAGCAGAGCACGGGCATCGAGCAGGTGAACCAGGCGGTGCTGCAGATGGACGAGATGACGCAGCAGAACGCGGCGCTCGTCGAACAGGCGGCAGCCGCGGCGGCTTCGCTGCATCAACAGACGCAGCAATTGAAGCAGGCCGTATCCGTGTTCGAAATTTCTGAAACTGTGTTGCGTACGCAACAACTCGATGAAATGCGCGGGCCGCTTGCGGAATCAGGCGGATCCGAAATGCGCGCAATTTAAACCAGGCAAGCGCTTAAAAAGAAGGCATTTTTCCAAAGAAAATGGCCCGCGAAAGCGGGCCATTTTGCATCAGACGCAAGCGCCTAAGGGTGCCTCAAAGTACCTGAAGTACTTAGGCCGGCTGGATGTTTGCAGCCTGCTTGCCCTTCGGGCCTTGCTTAACTTCGAACGTCACTTTCTGGTTTTCCTGCAGGGACTTGAAGCCGCTGCCTTGAACTTCCGAAAAGTGCGCGAACAGATCTTCGCCGCCGTCGTCCGGCGTGATGAAGCCAAAGCCCTTTGCATCGTTAAACCACTTCACAGTACCTGTTGCCATTTTTGATCCAGTAAATGTTGTGTGTTGCATTCGCGCCCGCTATTTCTCAACACGAGATCGAGCGCGAAGTGAGAGTTGTATCACGTCTTTATGAAGGACGCCAATCAACCCGTATCCGGGTATTCCCCGCTTCGGCCTTTTTGAGGCTCCGGAAAGCACTTGGAAGGCTGTTCCGGCCGGTAGGGTAAGCTGCTTGTATTACTTTTCCAGGAAAAACATTGACACATTATTTGCAAGAAGAACTCACGTCGTTCTGGAGTCGTTTGACCCCCTATCTCGCGATATTGGAGTCTAAATCCCCTCAAGAAGGCGCCCCGGACCCGGTCGGCCGCATCACCGTCAATACCGAAGACCGCCAGGCTTTCGCCCTTCACACAACCGATCAGAAGCCGCTCGGCGACACATCGGACATTCCCACCGGACAAAGCGCAACTTATATGCGCTTTAAATCTTCCGACGCCGGTTGGGGACCCTGGCAGCGCGCAGCGTATTGATCGACCGGGCGGTCGGCCTTGGGTTGGGTTTGGTTTGGCTTTTGTGCCGGCCCCCGTTTTTGAGCTCGCCGTCGGCATCCAGCCGGCCTCGCGACCGGTCGCGCCCTTCATCATTGCTTCGCCAGTTGGCCCTCGGCCTTTCCTCGCGCTGCGGCGGCTGCGCTCGTAAAAATGATTCGGCTTGGTGCGGACCCAGCGGACGAAGGTGCGTACCGCCTCGTCGGTGAGCCGCGCGTCGACCGTCGAATAGCGCTGCGCCAGTTCGGTTTCCGAAAACAGCGCGTGGAGCTGGCGGTGGCAGATGCGGTGCAACGCGGCGACTTTCTTGCCGCCTTTCGTCTTCGGCACCCAATGGTGCAGGTCGCGCTGGCTCGCCGGGATCGGCCGGCCGCATAGCGGGCAGATTTCCTCCGCCGACGGCGCTTGATACCAGGGTTCAGCGAGCTTCTTGGCCATGGCCGGGATAGGCGGTTGCCGACGGCCGCGCGCCGCGTGGCTGATCGCTGATCGCTGATCGACGCCGCTCAGGCCGGCAACGCGGCGTAGGCGGTGGCGAGGTGATAGGGCGTCGTGGACGGCATGTCGGCGCGTGCGACGTCGCCAGCCGGCGTCTTGCACTCGAACCAGCCTTGCGGATGCAAAAAGCGCTGCTGGAACAGCTCGATCTGCCGTGGCAGCGCGGCAAGCGCAGCCGGTTCGTGGTGGCAGGCCAATGCACGCAGATATTCCGTTTGCGCCCAGATCCGCTGAGTGGCGTCCTTAATGTTGCCGGTTTCGTCGAGCGATGCGCACACCCCGCCGGTGCCACGGTCCACGCCGTATTGCTGCGCGAAGGCGAACGCGCGCGTCAGCGCTTCGGCGAGGCCGGTTCCTTCGAACTGGGCGCCCGCCTGCCTGACCAGCCAGAACCACTCGAACTGGTGGCCGGGTTCCAGCCAGTTGGCGCTCGCGCCGATCGGCAATTCGGCGATGCAGCCGGTCGGCTCATGCACGAAGTGATGCGCGACGGCCCCGGCCAGACGCCGCAAGGCGGCGCCGAAGACGTTGTCGCGCGTGGCTTCGCACGCGGCCAGCCAGGCTTCGGTCAGGTGCATCAGCGGATTCTGGATCGGCGTGCCGGTGACGCTGCCGAAGTCCGCGGACAGTGCCGCGTTGAACAGATCGCCGGCGGTCGCGAAGTGCGACTGGATCAGCGCCGACGTGTTATGCACGAGCTTCAGCGCGTCGCGATTGCCGGAATGCCGGCCGTATTCCGCGCACGCGAACACGACGAACGCGTGCGTGTACAGGTCTTTGGTGGTGTCGAGCGGCGCGCCGTGCGCGTCCACGCTATAGAACCATCCGCCGTGGACCGTGTCCTGAAAGGTGTGCCGCAGCGAGTCGAACAGCACGTTTGCATGCTCCGCGTCGCCGGCTTGCGAGAACACGAATAATTGCCGCGCGCAGGCCATCGCCCGGTAACGTTCGGCGGGCAGCGGGCTGTGGTCCTCGGCGCTGACCGCTTCGTAGGGCAGCTTCAGCGCAGTGTTGAAACCCGGTCCGCGCCAGATGGGCAGCACCACGCCCGTGAAGTGATCGCGCAGTGCGGAGGCGAGGGCGATCGTCGAAGCGGCGGGAAGGTTCATGCTCGGCATAGTCCAATTGGTCAAGCGCGGGATCTCGAAGCGTCCTCGGACCAGGTCCGTAGCTTGAGCGGCGGCGCGGTGCAGTGGCCGGCAAACACGCTGGCGAGTCCGGATGCTACCCGGTTTGCACACAGCGGGCGCGGCATTTGCGTCGGCAATTGCGCGCTGCCGCTGTCGATGCAACCCGCGCGGCGGCGTGCGGCTTAGCATAAAGCAAACGGGTGCCGCTGACACGCCCGCGCAGGCGCGGAAAACCCTTCGAATAATTTCTGACGAGGCGTCATCTTAAAAACGGAAAATCCTCGGCGAATGGCTTCGGCAGGTGCGGGCGACCATGCGACAATGCGGTCTCGAAAAATTCCAATGGCATTGACGAGCGGTGCTCGGCGCCCGCTTTGTGGCGACGACCGCTTTTTTCTCTATGGCAGATTCCGTAGCATCCAGGCAATCCCGGCCACAGCGCGCCGCTTCGAAGAAGCGGCGCCAGGCCACCGTCTCGACCGAAACCGAAAACAAGCTGGCGCGCGCCGCGCGCTCGGCACAACGGCTCGCGCAACTGAGCGGCGCGCCGCGCGACGACAGCACGCTCGACCTGTTCCCCGACGACCCCACCCGCGCCACGCTGGAAGCGATGAACATCGATATCCGGCAAGGCACGCTGGATGGCTTCGAATTGCCCGATGTGGTGCTGGCGGCGGTCGGCGCAATCGATGCCGGCGACGGCATGGCGGCGGACGCGAAGGCTGCGCGCCGTGCCCCTCGCACCGCCAGGGCCGATGAGCCGGCGCCGGTCAGCGCGCAATTGAGCGGGCTCGAAATCGAGCCGTTGACGCCGATGGCTTCGCCGGTTGCCGAAGAAAGGGCTTTGGCGGACGCGAAGCCCGCGGCGGAAGTGGCCGCCGACGGGAAGCCGACGGCATCGGTGCGCGATTCGGCCGCGCCGCTCACGCCGGCGATGGCGGCGGCGAGCGTCGCGCGCAGCGTGACCGCGCTGCGTCAGGCGGCCGAACCGGGCGCTGCGACGACCGACTCCGCGGTTGCGTCGAACTCCGGCGGCAAGCCGCCGCAGCGCTTTGCCGCGACTTTCGCGAAGGCGGCGACCGCTTCGCGGGACGCGGCCGCGGCTGAGGTCGAAGTGGTGAGCAAGCGGGCCGATGGCGCTTTGGAGGAGGCGGGCGCTGCGCCTGCTGAGTCGGCCGAATCTGCCAGGTCTGCCGGGCTCAAGCCGGGTGCGCAGCCGTTGGCCAATGCATCCGCGTCCGCCGAGGCTAACGCCGCGTTCGCCGCGCCTTGGCGGGAAGCGCAGCGCGCAGAGGCGGCAGCGGCAGCGGCCGCGCTGCGAGTCGCGCCGGAACTCGATCGCGCGCGGGCAACCGCCTTTGCCGATACCGTCGATGCGTTATATGGCGTGATCGCCGATCAGCGCCGCGCCGCGACCGATCATTCGCGCCGCATGAAATGGATGTTGTCGATCGTGGTGGGCGCGCTGCTGGTCACGGTTGCGATCGGCATCACGCAGACGCTGCTCCTGATGCGTCTGACGCGCGAGACCACGGCCCAGCAGCACCGCATTGAACAGATGATGCAGAGCCAGCAGGCGGCCATGGCCAGTTTGCTCGACACGCACATCGCGATGGCCAACGCGGCGGCGGCCAATGCCGCGTCTGCGACGGCTGCGACGGTGCCCGCTGCGGCACAGCAAGCTGCCGCGACGCTGGCTCATGGCAGGCGCGCCGCACGAGCGCTGCACGGGCATAGGGTGAAAACGGTGAATCCGGACTGATCGCCAGTCACCGCCGCGCCGGCGATAAGCCGGACCGGATACGCCAGCGCATCTTCTGACGGGAGCCACCATGCCGACTAGCGAGCACAAATCTTCCATCGAGGAACTACTGGGCGCACTCCTGCGCGATCAGGGCATCCACGAAGGCCACTGGGCGTTGAATATCGAGTTTTCGGCGACGGGAGCGTCCGTCAAACCGCAAGACAATCCCGCGCGAACGCTGCCGGGCCTGATCGTGTCCGTGAATAGCGCAACACTCTTGCGTGCGGACAGCGCCGCAGCCGGCGCGCTCGACGCTGCCGTTGTCAATCCGCGCAAAGCGTCAACGAGCGCGAAACCGGTGCGGAGCCGGAAGTCCGTATCGACCACTCTGCAATAGCCGAAGGCTTTTGACCCCAGGATTCTGAAAAGAGGGACGTTGTAGTGGTGCAGCGCACCACTACAAGAAGCTGCCGCGACATCACATCCACCGAAAAATTGCTGCATTGCACTAGCTTTTAACTAGGGAAAACCCTATACTCTGTCTTAAGGGAAAACCCTAGCAAATGCAGTCACCAACCGGGAGTCGCCATGAGCTTCATTTTTGCACTGTTCCAAAAGGTCAGCGACCTCTTTGCGTCGCCCCATCTGCCGATGGATTCGGACTATTCGTACGAAGCGCGTAGCCGCGAATCGGAGCGCGTGCGCAAAGCCCAAGCTACGTTGTTCGGCCTCAAGCTGACCGACTAAAAGCCACGTTGTACTGTCCAGAGCGCGGAGCACCGCGCAATGGGCGCGCACTTCAGGTGCGCAAAGCATGATTGAAGCCACTGTTCGCGAAACGCGTACCGTGGCTTTTTGTTTTGGGCGGTTCGGGCGACGGTATCGCCTTGCCAAATATTTCCCCGACGAAATGAATGTAACGGCGCCTGACATCATGCCGACGCGTATCGCGGCCGATCCGTGACGCATGGCTTTGTAGACGGGCGTCGAGCGCGAAAACGCGGCCCCGTCATCCGGCACCATCTCTGAAATGCCCGCTTACAAGTGCTCACGTCTTCGCGCGGTTTGCGCCGCTAAAGTTGGTCTCAAGCGTACGGCGTCCGGTTCGAGTCCGAAATCGGAGTTCGAAGGTCGAACGAACACGGACGCTGGCTTGAAACAAACTTTGATGGGAGATCACTATGAAAACCTTTAACAAGACATCGCGTTCGATCATCGCAACTCTGCTCGCAGGCGGCGCGTTGCTCGCTGCCGGCAGTGCCTTCGCCCAGCAACGGGTGATCGTCGAGAACGGCCACGGCCCGGCGGTTTATGGTCAGCCGCACATGATGCCGGTGGGTGTGTCGATCAATATCGGCTGGCATGGCGACCGTTACTACGACGGCCACCGCTACTGGGATCATGACGAGTGGATGCGCAATCACCCGCACGATCGCGATCCGCACCGTCACGACGACCACCGTGAGCCGCAGCACCGCTATTGATGCGTGCATGACGGCGCCGCCCGCCGCGGCATGAAGTCCACAAAGCCGGTCCTTCCTCGCGGAAGACCGGCTTTGTCACGTTCGGGCTTGCGAAAAGGCGCGCTGCGCTATGCTTGAACGCTTTTATCGACGGCAGCAGGAGAGCGGCGTGGGGAAAACAACGATAGGCGTAGTGGGCACGGGGTTGATGGGCGTCGGCATTGCGACGCAAAGCGCATTGCACGGACACAGGACGATCGTCCACGACGTCGACCCGTCGCGTCTCGCGAGCGTTGCGTCAAAAGCGGAAGCAGTGCTGGACGAATTGATCGACGCCGGACGTATCGACCAGGCGGCCAAACGGGCGGCGCTTGCGCGCATCGAGACCCATGCGCAACTCGACGTGATGGCGTCCGCGCAATTCGTGATCGAGGCGATTCCCGAGGTGCTTGAACTGAAGCACCGCCTGTATGCGGCGCTGACTGGGCTGCTGGCCGACGACGCGATTCTCGCGAGCAACACCAGCGGTTTCCCGCCCGATCAGCTGGTGGCGCCGCTGCGCGCGAAAGAGCGCTTCCTGATCGCGCATTTCTGGAACCCGCCACACATGATTCCGCTCGTCGAAGTCGTGCCGGGCACCGCGACCGCGCCGGACGTCACGCAGCAGACCGTCGCGCTGATGAGCGCGATCGGCATGGAGCCGGTGGTGCTGGCGAAGGCGATTCCGGGTTTCGTCGGCAACCGCTTGCAGTTCGCGGTGCTACGCGAGGCGTTGAACATCGTACGCTCCGGTGCGGCGACGCCGGATGTGGTCGACCGGGTCATGAAGGCATCCCTTGGACGCCGTTGGGGGATCGTCGGACCGCTCGAAGGCGCGGACATGGGCGGGCTCGACACCTTTCTCGACATCTCCACGCATCTGATGCCGGAACTCGCCAAAGATGAAGACGTGCTGGAGCTGCTGCGTCAGCAGGTCGAAGCGGGGCGTGTCGGCGTGCGCAGCGGCGCGGGCTTCTATGAATGGGACGACGCGCATCTGGCGCAGGTCAAGGAAGGACGCAAACGCGTGATCAGCCGCGGCTGATCCAGGCGACTGAAGGTGCACGAGCGTCGCCGTGCCACACGTCGCCGAATCGCCGGCCGCGCTCGAATGCAAACAGCTGCAAGTGGTGCGTCCGCATGCGCTCGACGGCACGCCGGTGGACAATTATCTGTCGCTCGGCCAGGTGGTCGGCGTTCACATCAACGAGGCCTATCTGAAAGACGGTCTGTTCGATACGCACGCCGCGCAGCCGATCATGCGCGCGGGCTATCGCGCCGACTACGCCGAAATCGGCGAGATGTTCGATATGTTCCGTCCGAGCGCATGAACACCGTCGGCGTTTGAAGTACGCCGCGCCGCGCCGCCTGCCGCAGCGCGCCCATGCGAAGCAAAGCCCGCGCCCTGAAACTGGCTCGCTTGATGCTTGCAACCGACGCTCCCACGCGTCGTTTTCAACCGCCGGCTCACTCTCCAGGAGCGCGATCATGTCCACCGAATTCGCCACGCAATTCAGCCATGTCCGTCCGCAAGACACGTCCTACGTGGATCAGGGCTTACGCGACTTTTTTCTCTACCGCGATCTGGGCATCGCGCAGGCGACCGGCGGCAAGGTACTCGCGCAACTGGTCAAGGCGAACCACGCACCAGAGCAAGGCACCGGTTGGCACCGCCATGCGGCCGATTTCCACATCGTGATCATGCTGAAAGGCTGGGCGCGCTTCATGTACGGCGACAAGGAAACGCTCGTCGCCGCCGGCGATTGCGTGCATCAGGCGCCGGGCATCGTCCACTATCTGTTCGACTACTCGGAAGACATGGAGTACCTCGAGATCGTCTCGCCGGCCGATTTCAAGTCGATCGAAGTTGAAGGCCCGTGCGAAGTGCCGGCCGTGACGCCCTGGAAGAACGGCGCGGTTTGATTGCCGAGGAAGGAGGCGGCGTGTCGGTCGTCAGTGGTGCAAACACTGTGTGAACTGCCGTTGGCGCCGGCGCCAGTGCTAAGCGCCGGCGCCATGCGAGCCGCCAGCCGCCGGCTGCGCATCCACTGCCACCTCGACCACCGCGGCAGCAGCCGGCGCCGCTGCCGTGACCTCGGCGGCGGTTGCAGCAGGCACTTGAACCGGCTGGATCGTGCGTGCCCGCGAACTGACCAGCACTGCGCGCGGCTCGTTGTCGTAAATCACGGCCCGCACGCGCGGATAAATCTGCCGCTCCCAGCGGTGTCCGTTGAACACGCCGTAGTGCCCCACGCCGGTCTGCACATGATGCGTCTTCAGGTACGGCCGCAACTTGTCGCACATGTCCTGCGCGGCGAGCGTCTGCCCGACCGCGCAGATATCGTCTTTCTCGCCTTCCACCGTGAGCAACGCGGTCCGGCGAATTTTCGACGGTTCCACGAGACGTCCTTGCACTTCGAGTTCGTGCAGCGGCAGTGCATGCCGCTGAAAGACCGTGTCGACGGTCTCCAGATAGAAGTCGGCTGTCAGATCCATCGTCGCGAAGTATTCTTCGTAGAAAGAGTGAATCGTGTCGGCTTTCGCCGGTTCGCCCTTCGCGCGCTCGTAGTGCATCGTCTCGAACGAGTCGACATGGCGGCCGAGGTTCATCGACATGAACGCGATCAACTGTGCGAAGCCCGGATACACGCGCCGATGTGCGCCCGCGAAACCGAACGGCACCGCGCTGATCAGGTTCTGCTCGAACCACTCGATCGGTTTGCCCTTCGCCAGTTCGTTGACGCGCGTCGGATTGATGCGCGTATCGAGCGGCCCGGCCATCAACGTCATGCTGGCCGGCTGCGCGGGATGATCGTCGGCGGCCATCAGCGCGACCGCGGCCAACGCTGCGACGGTCGGCTGGCACACGGCTAGCAGATGCGAGTTGGGCCCGATCTTCTCCGTGAAGTCGATCACGTGCTGCACGAATTCGTTGAAGCCGAAGCGGCCCTGGCTCAATGGCACGTCGCGCGGGTTGTGCCAATCGGTGATGTAGACATCGTGTTCGGCGAGCATCGTGCGCACGGTGCCGCGCAGCAGTGTCGCGAAGTGGCCGGACATCGGCGCGATGACCAGCACGCGCGGCTGCGGTGTCGAAGGCGTGGTGTCCTTACGGAAATGCAGCAGCGAACAGAATGGCGTGTGCGCGACGATTTCTTCGATGACCGCCACCTGCTTGCCTTCCGTCACCACGCTGCCGATGCCGAACGGCGGCCGCACCGGCGTGAGTCCGGCCAGCGTCAACAGCTCGCAGGATGCGCGTAGCGAGCGCCCATGCGATGTGTCGCCGAACGCGGGCCAGGCGTCGAGCGAATGAATCATCAGTGCTGCGCCGTGCCGCATTGGCAGCATCAGGTCGGCGCAAGCCTGGTAGGTGGGGTATGCGAACAGGTTCATAACCTTCGCACGAGTGCAGGAAAGAAAGGAGCCCGAATAGAGGCAAGTCATGTGCCAAGCATACTGCCGCGCGCGCCCAGCCGCTACCGCGCGTTGGCATGGCATTTGCGCAAGTCGATGCAACGCGCAGGAACTGCCGCGCTTTGGTGCGTGCGCGCACGGTGGCGTGCATACCTGCCGGCAGGCGGCGGCCGAACGCGTGATCTGGAGGAGAAACGTATGGCGAACACCACGCTTACTATCAGCAGCAAGAATTACTCGTCGTGGTCGCTGCGCGGCTGGCTGCTGACGAAGTTCAGCGGCCTGCCGTTCGACGAGATCGTCATGCCGATCGACGATCCCGCGGCGCGCGCCGAATTGCTGCTGCTGTCGCCGTCGATTCTGGTGCCGTGCCTCGTGCACGAAGGCATCAAGGTCTGGGACACGCTGGCGATTGCGGAATATCTGAACGAAGTGAAACCGGAAGCCGCGCTGTTGCCGAAAGACGTTCGCGCGCGAGCGCATTGCCGCTCGATTTGCGGTGAGATGCATTCGGGTTTCAGTTCGCTGCGCTCGGCGTTGCCGATGAACCTCAAGGCGCATTTTCCGGGCTTCAAGGTGTGGGCGCGCGCTCAGTCGGATATCGACCGGATCGTGACGATCTGGGGCGAATGCCTGAAACAGTATGGAGGGCCGTTTCTGTTTGGCGAGCGCACCGCCGCGGACGCGATGTACGCGCCCGTGGTGACGCGTTTCGTGACCTATGACGTGAAACTCGATCCGGAGATCGTCGAATACGGACAACGAATCATCGCGCTGCCGGAAATGCAGCAGTGGATCGCCGACGCGCAGTTGGAAGTGGAAGAGATCGACGAACTGGACGTCGAGTTTTAAGAGAGGGAAAACCCCACCTCACTCGCGCCCGCTTTCGAGCTTGAACACGCTGACCACCTGCGCAAGACGCACAGCCTGTTCGCGCAACTCGGCCGCCGCGAGTTCCGCTTCGCCGACGATCGTCGCGTTCTGTTGGGTCGCCTCGCCGATCTGCGTGACGGCGAGGTTGACCTGTTCGATGCCGCCCGACTGCTCGCGTGACGCGACGCTGATCTCGCTCATGATCGCGCGCACCTGGCCGACCTGGGCAACGATGCCCTGCATCGTCGAGCTGGCTTCCTCGGCGATCCGGAAACCGCTTTCGACAGTTGCCGTGGAAGTCGCGATCAGACCTTCGATCTCCTTCACCGCCGCCGCGCTGCGTTGCGCGAGCGCACGCACTTCCGACGCCACCACCGCAAAGCCCTTGCCGTGCTCGCCCGCGCGCGCGGCTTCGACGGCGGCGTTCAGCGCGAGGATGTTGGTCTGGAACGCGATGCCTTCGATCACCGTGGTGATCTCGGCGATCTTCTGCGACGAGCGGCTGATTTCGCCCATCGTCGACACCACGCGTTCGACCGCGCGGCCGCCTTCGAGCGCGGCGTCGGCGGCGTGCGTGACGAGCGTGTTGGCTTGCGTGGCGTGATCGGCGTTCTGCTGCACGGTCGACGTGATCTGTTCCATGCTGGCCGCCGTTTCCTCGAGGCTGCTCGCCTGGGTGGCGATCCGCGCGGCGATATTGCCGCTGCCGGCGGCGATCTTTTCGGTGCCCTCCTTCATATCCGCCGATGCGTTGCGCACCTGCGAAACGATGCGCGCGAGGCCTTCGCCGATGCCGTCGATCGACTGCATCAGGCGGCCGATTTCATCGGCGCGCGCGTTGCCGTTCTGCGCCACGCGCACGCTCAGATCGCCTGACGCGAAACGCTCGGAGGCTTTCGCCGCTTCGTCGAGCGGACGGCTCACCAGACGCCGCACCGCGATCAGGAACACGATCGCGAACACGCCGACCAGCGCGAAGCCGAGCAGCAGGAATTGATTGCGGGTCGCGACGACGTCGGCCAACACTTCGTCGCGTGGCGCGATGCCGCCCACCAGCCATTGCCATTCCGGCACGGTGATGAACGACACGAATTTGTCGCGCGCGTCGTGCTCGCCGAGTGCCGCATCGGCCGAGCTGTAGTCGAGCTGGCCTTGCTTCATGTCGAGCATCCGCTGATACGGCGCATTCGCGTCGTCCGCTTTCTGGCCGGCGGCGGCCGGATGCACGATCAGCTTGCCGCGATCCGCGCCCTTCGACGCGTCGAGCACGAAGTAGTAGCCGCTCGTGCCGATCTTCAGATTGCGAATGCCGTCTTCGACTGACTGGATCTCTTTGTCCACATTCACGCCGACGAACAGCGCGCCGATCACGCGGCCGCTCGCGTCGGTAATCGGCCGGTATTGCGTGATCAGGCGTTTGCCGAACAGCGCGGCCAGTCCCGTATAGGAGCGGTTCGCGAGCAGCAGCGCATATGCCGGCCCCTTGCGGTCGAGCAGCGTGCCGATCGCGCGGGAGCCGTCCTGTTTCTTCAGCGAGGTCGTCACGCGCACGAAGTCGTCGCCGCTGCGCGCGAACACGGTGGCCACCGCGCCGCTGCGTTCGAGAAACTGGTCGGGGATCGTGAAGTCCATGTTCAGGACTTTGTCACCGGCCTTGATGGTTGGCGTCGCGACGCCGCCGATGTCGACCTTCTGCGTGTCGTCGAGCGAGTAGCCGGTGGGCAGGAAGCTCGCGAACAGCGACATCGAACGATCGACTTCAGCCGACAGCGCCTTGTCGAACAGCGCGATCATCGCGGCGATCGAGCGGTCTTTTCCGGCGATGCGCTCGAGCACCTGATCGCGGACCTGCGTGCCGGCGGCACGCGTGAGCGCCCACGTAAAGGTGGCGAAAAGCAACGCTACCAGCACGCACGAGAGAACGGCGAGCCGGGCGCCGACGCTGGCGCGGCGCAAGAAGAGAAAATCCATGGGCAGTCGCGGTAAGGGGGATGAGCGAATGCGCGGGTCATGCGCAGGCATGACCGGCTTCGATATCTGGTTTACGGCTGCGGCGGCTGCAACCTTTAGGGTCGTTGAAAGCGGTTCGTAATTGGATGCGGGCGCCCAACGCCCCTACCGCCCCGGCGCGCCCCGCCACGTGCGCAGCAGCAGCGCATTGGTGACGACGCTGACGCTGGAAAACGCCATCGCCGCACCGGCGAGCATCGGATTCAACAAGCCGAAGCCGGCCAGCGGGATGCCGATCAGGTTGTAGACGAACGCCCAGAAGAGGTTCTGCTGGATCTTGCGCCAGGTCTTGCGCGAAATGTCGATGGCGTCGGCCACCAGCGCCGGGTCGCCGCGCATCAGCGTGATGCCGGCCGCGTGCATCGCGACGTCGGTGCCGGTCGCCATCGCGATGCCGATGTCGGCGGCCGCGAGCGCGGGGGCGTCGTTGATGCCGTCGCCCGCCATCGCGACGATGCCGGCGCGGCGGATTTTCAGATCGCGGATCACGCGGGCCTTGTCGTCGGGCAGCACTTCGGCGTGGAATTCATCGATGCCGAGCGCTTGGGCGACGCTCGCCGCGCTGCCGCGGTTGTCACCGGTGACGAGCACGCTCTGGATGCCCATCCGCGCCAGCCGCTCGACGGCGGCGCGCGCGGTCGGCTTGACGGTGTCGCCGAAAGCGATCAGCGCCAGCGCGGCGGGCACTTGCGGAGCGCGCTGCATGAGCCACGAGACGGTGTTGCCGGCGGCTTCGAGTTCGTGAGCACGCGCGGCGAGCGCGGGCGGCAGAGCGATGCCCAGTTCGTTGAGCCAGCGCGTGCTGCCAAGCGCGAGGGTGCGGCCGTCGACGTCCGCTTCGACGCCACGGCCGGCGACTGCGCGCGCGGCTGTCGCGTGGGGCGCGGGAGCGTGAGTGCGGGCGACTGCGGGGCTGACACTTGCCGAAGACATAGCGGCGGTGTCCGCCGTCGCCGGTTGATTCGCCATGGTCGCTACGGTTGCTGCGGTCTCCGCAGTCGCAACCACATCCGCCGCCTTCCTGGCCGTTGGCAGGCTTCCCGTACCCGCCCCCGCTGCCGCCGCTTCATACGCCTTCACCACCGCACGCGCCAACGGATGATCGCTGTGCCGCTGCACCGCGGCGGCCAGTCCCAGCGCGTCGTCGCGGCCAAACTCGCCGATCGGCTCGAACGCCGTCACCGACGGCTGGCCGAGCGTCAGCGTGCCGGTCTTATCGAACGCGACAATCGTTACCCGATGCGCGGTCTCCAGCGCCTCGGCGTCCTTGATCAGCACGCCGTGCCGTGCCGCGACGCCGGTGCCGGCCATGATCGCCGCCGGCGTCGCCAGCCCGAGCGCGCAGGGGCAGGCGATCACCAGCACGGCAACCGCGTTCAGAATCGCGGATTCGCCGCCCGCGCCGGCGATCAGCCAGCCGGCCAGCGTGAGCGCGGCGATCGCCAGGATCGCCGGCACGAAGATTTCGCTGACCCGGTCGACGAGTCGCTGGATCGGCGCTTTTTCCGCCTGCGCGCTTTCGACGAGGCGGATGATCCGCGCGAGCGTCGTTTCTGCGCCGATCGCGGTGGTCGTCACGGCAATCGCGCCTTCGCCGTTGATCGAGCCGGCCGTGACCGCATCGTCCGCCTGTTTCGGCACGGGCAGACTTTCGCCGGTGATCAGCGATTCGTCGATATGCGTGCGGCCTTCGAGCACCGCGCCGTCGACCGGCACGCGTTCGCCCGGACGCACGATCACCACTGTGCCGACGCGCACTTGCGCGAGCGGCACGTCACGCTCGCCGGCGCCGACGCGAATGCGCGCGCGCTCGGGGCGCAGCGCGTTGAGCGCACGGATCGCATCGGTGGTTTGACGCTTGGCGCGCGCTTCGAGCCACTTGCCGAAGCGCACCAACGTGATCACCACCGCCGACGCTTCGAAATACAGATGCATCATGTCGCCCGGGTGCGAGGCGAGCTCGTAGACGCTGATGCCATAAGCGGCCGACGTGCCGAGCGCCACCAGCAGGTCCATGTTGCCCGCGCCCGCGCGTATGGCCCGGTAAGCCGCGCGATAGAAGCGCGCGCCGAACACGAACTGCACGATCGACGCGAGCCCGAATTGCAGCCACGGCGGCGGCATCGCGTGCACGCCGAACCATTCGCCGACCATCGGCACGACGAGCGGCAGCGTCAACGCGGCGCAGGCGAGCACGGCCGCCAGTTCGCGGCGCGCCTGGTCACGCTTGCGGTCGACCGCAGCGGCGGGGGCGGCTGCGTCGGCGGATGCTGGCGCATCTGGCTGCGCGATCAAGGTCGCTTCGTAACCGGCCTTCTTGACGGCGGCGATCAGCGCATCCGGGTCGGAAGCTGCGCCGCTCAGATTGACGGTGGCGGTTTCGGTCGCCAGATTCACCGACGCGCCCGCAACGCCCGGCACCTTCGCCAGCGCTTTCTCGACGCGCATCGCGCACGACGCGCATGTCATCCCGCCGATCGCCAGCTCGGTGGTCTGCGGCGCTTCAGCCGGCGCAACGTCGGCGCGGACGGACAACGTGGCTTCGTAACCCGCTTTGCGCACGGCGTCGGCAAGCGTTTCGGGGTCGACCGTGGCATCGCTTTCGACGCGTGCCTGCTCGGTGGCGAGATTCACCGACGCGCGCGTGACGCCCGGTACTTTGGCGAGCGCCTTCTCGACGCGCATTGCGCACGAAGCGCACGTCATCCCGCCGATGTCGAGTTCAGCGAGTCGGGCGGGGGCTGGGGAGGCGGCAGCGTCGGCGGCGCGCTGGGGATTGGCAAGGTCGGTCATGGTCGGCAAGGCTCGTGGCGGCATTGGGCCGCATCGTGAATCCAGTATCGACCTTCCCATGAAGGGAAGGTCAAGGACCGATGATGCGGCGACGATCTATCGCGCCAGGCGGGCTGCCGGCCCAGCGTCGCAAGCGTTCGCTCAGAAAGCCGGCGGCGCATCCAGCATGGCCCGGCCGACGGCCTGCTGTTGATCGCCGGCGCGTGCCAGCAGCGTGTCGGCTGCGCCGCGCCGGTCGGCGGCCACCTTGTTCTGGCTGAGCTTCCATTTGCCGACCAGCCGCGTCACCTCGATCTCGATCCCGACGATCGCGCCGAGCATCTGCGTGATGAAGTCGGCGGGCGCATCGCCCATTTTCCACGGCACCGCTTCACCGGCTTCCATCTTGCGGGTGAGCCGCGCAACGAGACCGCGCACGAACGACTCGTCGTCGCGCACGGCGATCCGGCCATGAGCGTGCACCACCATGTAGTTGTAAGTCGGCACCTGCCGATGCGCTTCATGTTTGCCCGGATACCAGCTCGGCGAAATGTAGGCCGCTGGGCCCTGGAAGATCACGAGCGCGTCGGGATGCGTGGCGGCTTCCTGCCAGACAGGGTTGGCGCGGGCAACGTGAGCGCGGAGGATGCAGCGGGTGCGAGGGGCTGAATCGTCCCCGGTGGAGATGTGCTGTGCTTCGCCGCTGGCGGAGACGGGTTGCGCGTCGCCCCCTACGGAGATTAGCTCCGCGTCGAATGGCACATGGTTCGCGTCGAGTCCGTTCGGGCCGTTCGTAATCAGCGTGCCGAACGGCTGCTCGGTGATCAGGCGGTGGAGAACCTCTGGACGGTTCTCTTCGAAATGGGCGGGCATATACATTGAAGCGCTCCGGATACAAAAGGGGCGAAAGAAGCGAGCGGTCGTCGATGACTCGGCAAGCATGGCGCGCGGCGCGCGAGCCAGTACGAATGTGGCTAAAAACGTCAACCGTACATTAAATAGACTCCGTCTGCGCGTTATAAAGCGCTATCGCAGCCTTTGCGCTTGCCTGGCAAGCAAGGATACGATACAACCCGATGTTGTCGGCATCGCGAACCGCGAATTGGCTGCGCTGGGCTTTGGGAGACCACGCATGCAGGTATCGCTGCGCGCCGGCATCTCCCATAGGACCGCACGTTCCGCCATCTGAACGCATGATAAAAAATCGCCGAGAACTGTTTTCGATTCACTGGACCTGCGCATCGCTCGCAGGCCTCGCTTTTCTGGCCGGTTGCTCGTCGACACCGTCCGCGACGCCAAAGACCACCGGCTGGATCAAGGATGAAGTCGCCGATTCGTACGTCTTCGGTTATCCGCTGGTGCTGATGGGCGTCGCGCGCGACGCGGCGGTCGGCACCGATCCGGGCCAGGCGCCCCTCAATACGCTGCGTCACGCGCAGGCATTGCCGCCGATCGGCGCAGCCAATCCGCCGCGGCCGAGCGTCGACACGCTCGACTCGACCGGCTGGCTCGACGTCGGCAGCGAGCCGGTGATCGTATCGTTACCCGATTCGCATGGCCGCTACGTCGATGCCCGCGTGCTCGACATGTGGACCAACGTGGTGTGGTCGACCGGCCCGCAGTTCGCGACGAGCGTGAAGGGCCTCAGGGCGCAAACCATCGCGTTCGTCGGCCCGGGCTGGCAGGGCGATCTGCCCAAGGGTGCGAAGCGCGTCGACGTGCCGACCCGCAACGCATGGATGAGCGTGCGCATCCAGTCGAACGGCGCGCGCGATCTGACGGCGGTACGCAAGTTGCAACATGCGATTCGCGTCGCGCCGCTGAGCGTCTACGTGGGCGACTCACGCTCGGCCTCGATTGCGCCGCCGCGCAGCAATGCCGCCGATACCGCTCTGAGCGCCAACGGCACGCCGGCTGCGCAAGTTGCCGCGCTCGACGCGAACGGCTTCTTCAGCCGTCTCGCGGATTCGCTGCCTGACAATCCGCCGACGCCGGCCGATCCCCATGCGCTGAAAATCCTCTCGGATCTCGGGGTGACGCCCGGCGATCCGGTGAAGCTGCCGCGCGTGCCCGAGGCCATCGCCGCGGGTCTCGCCGACGGCCATGAGCGCGTCGCCACGCCGCCTTCCAATGTGCTGACCGGCAATGGCTGGAACTGGTTCGGCGACGGCGCGGGCAACTACGGTCCCGACTACGCGCTGCGCGCGTACGCCGCGAGTGCGCAACCGGGCATCGGCACCCGGGACGATGAAGTGCGCGCCGTCGTCACGCAGGACAGCGACGGCCATCCGCTCAACGGCGCGAACCGCTACGTGATCCACTTCGCGCCGAACCAGTTGCCGCCGGTGCGCGGCTTCTGGTCGATCACCGCGTACACCAGGGACGGCGCATTGGGCGAAAGCGCGCCGGCGCGTCTCGCGGTCGGCGATCGCAACGGCGCGCACCGCAATCGCGACGGCTCGCTCGATGTGATCGTGTCGTCCGCGCGCGCCAAAAGCGGTAACTGGCTACCGGCGCCGCGCGCGGATATGCAGCTCGTGCTGCGCCTCTATGCACCGAAGCCGCAAGCCACCGACGGCAGCTGGCAACCGCCCGCCGTCGTGCGTCAATGAAATACCGCAATGACATGCGGTATTGATGTGCGTCAGTGAAATGACAGCTACGCACTCGTGACGCATCAAACACCGCATATCCATCGCCTCACCGCGACGGATATGCGGCGCTATCGCGCGGCCGAATGTGCAAGCCGCGGCCGACATTCCTATCCCACGCCACGTTCACGACTTATACTGCCGCTTGCGGGATTTTCGTTTTCGCGGCGGGCTTGCCGCCGCATTACCCAAGACCGAGCATGGCAAGCCTCAATAAAGCATCACTAGCATCTTCAATGCAGACCGTGCGCAAGGTCGCGCAGTCACGCCGTACACGGCGCGTCCTCATAGGTCTGCTGATCTTTCTCGTATTGTTCGGTCTGCTGGGCTTTTTCGCGGCGCCGCCGCTGATTCGCCACATCGCCGAGCAACAGCTCAGCAAGCAGCTCGACCGCCCCGCCACGATTGGCCGCATCGCGCTCAATCCCTACACGCTCAGGCTCGAAGCCGATAACGTGCAGATCGGCGAGCGCGGCGGCGCGGGCGACTTCGTGGATATTTCGCGGCTCATCGTGCAGCCGTCGTGGAGCTCGCTGTTTCGCGGCGCGCCGATCGTCGACGAAGTGCAACTCGACTCGCCGCGTTTTCATATCGTTCGCTACGATACGCAGCGCTTCAATTTCACCGACCTGATCGAGAAGTTCGCTAACCAGCCGGCCAAGCCCGAGAGCAAGCCGACGCTCTTCTCCGTCTCGAACATTCGGCTCGAAAACGGTCAGATCACGTTCGACGACAAACTGCTCGGCGCGACTCACGTGATCGATCAATGGAAGCTCGGCATTCCGTTCATCGCCACGCTGCCTTCGAAAACCGATATCTTCGTCGAGCCGTTGCTGCGTGCGCGTGTCGACGGCAGTCCGCTCGCCATCGACGGCAGGACCAAGCCGTTTGCGGCGTCGCGCGAGTCCGAAGTGTCGCTGCGTTTCGACGGGCTCGACGTGTCGCGCCTGATGTCCTACGCGCCGGCCAAACTGCCGGTGATCGTGCAGTCCGGCAAGCTGTCCACCGATCTGAAGCTCAACTTCCTGATGTCCAACGACGCGCCTTCGCTGCGCGTGGCCGGCACCGTCGATTTGAACGACGTGGACGTGCGGGATCAGGGCAAGGCACCGTTCTTCGCGGCCCGCGCGGTGCACGTTGCAGCGGCGACGCTCGAGCCGTTGAAGAGTCTCTACCACTTCGACGAGATCCGTATCGATGCGCCGAGCGCGAGCCTCGCGCGTGATAAGGACGGTGTACTGAGCGTCGAGCGGATGGTCGCGCCGGCGCCTGGCGCGGCTGCTGCATCGGCAAGCGCGTCAGAAGCCGAAGCAGTGGCGGAGAAACCTGCGGCGAGCACGCCGGCCGCGGCGTCCGGCGCGAAGGCGAAAGCTACCGCCACCGAAAAAGCCGCGCCAATGGACCTGTCGATCAAACGCTTCGTGCTCGATGACGGCACCGTCAAAGTCCACGACGCCGCGGCCTCGCGGCCGGTCGACGTCGGCCTGCAAAAACTCGCGGTGACGCTGAACGATTTTTCGACGCTCGCCGCCGCGCCCGCGCATTACACGCTGAACACCGATTTCAAGGACGGCGGCGGCTCGCTCGGCGCCGAAGGCACGGTCGGTCTCGCGGCGAAGACGGCCAGCGCGAAGCTCGATCTGAAATCATTGAAGCTGCCGGAATTGCAGCCCTATCTCGACACCGCGACTGCCGCGCAAGTGACGGACGGCGCGCTGTCCGCGACGACGAAGATCGACGCGAACTGGTCGAAGTCGCCGGTGGCCGTGATGGTCGCCGATACGCAACTGGATCTGCAATCGCTGAAGCTGGCCGCGCGCGGCAGCAAGGAGCCGGTGATCTCGCTCGCGCAAGGCAACGTGACGGTCAAGCAGGTGGACGTGGCCGCACGCACGGCGGACGTCACCAGCGTCGCCGCGACCGGCCTCGCGGTCGATGCGCAGCGTCTGAAAGACGGCAGCATCAACCTCGCATCGCTTGCCGGTCCGCACGAAGCCGCGCAGGAGCGCACCGCGATCCACGCGGCCAAAAAGGCGCATGCCGAAGGGCCCGCGTGGCACTACAAGATCGGCGAGCTGACGCTGAAAGACGCGACCGCCAATTTCACCGACAACACCACGCCGCAGCCGGTGAAGCTGAGCATCACGCCGTTGCAGCTGAAGGTGGAGCAGATCAGCGACGACTTGAGCCATCCGCTGCCGGTCGATCTGCAAGCCACACTGAACAAGAAGGGCACGCTCGGCGTGAAGGGCGACGTCACGGCGACACCGCTCAAGGTGGCCGTCAAGGTGAATGCGAACCGGCTCGACGCGGCGGCCTTCGAACCGTACTTCGGCAGCAAGCTGAACGCGGTGATCGCGAGTGCGCTGCTCAATGCGAACGGCGATCTCGCGCTGACTCAGGCGAAGTCGGTGCAAGCGAGCTACCACGGCGAGATGGCGCTCGTCGACGTGCGGATGCTCGACAAGGCGACCTCGGACCCGTTCGCGGGCTGGGGCTCGCTCGCGTTGTCCAACCTGAAGGCCGATTACGACGAACGCGGCACCGTAGTGGACGCGGGCCGCGTCACGTTCACGAAGTTCTACGGACGCGTGCTGCTCGACGCGCAAGGCAAACTCAACCTGAAGGACGTGGTCGCGCATGAAAGCGGCGCCGCGCAATCGCTGACGCGCGACAAGAGCGGCGCCGAACACGTGCAACTGACACCACCGGCGGCGTCGACGGTAGCTGAGGCGTCCGCGCCGGTGCCGGCCTCGTCGCCAACGCCCGCCACGCCGGCCACGGTCACGGCCGCCACGCCGCCGCAAAGCCCGGTCAAGCTGCACTTCGGCCAACTGGTGCTGCAGCAAGGGCGCGTCACGTACACGGACAACTTCATCAGGCCGAATTACACCGCGAACCTCGTTGCCATTCAGGGTACGGTCGGCGCATTCGGCACGCAGTCGACCACGCCCGCGCCGGTCGACATTGCCGCGAAACTGGCGGCCAACGGTCCGCTGTCGATTCGCGGCACCGTCAACCCGCTGATCGCGAAACCGTCGCTCGATCTGACCGCGACCGCGCACGATATCGAGCTGACCAACCTCACGCCGTATTCGTCGAAATATGCCGGCTATCCGATCACCAAGGGCAAGCTGAACGTCGACCTGCACTACAAGCTCGACAACGATCAGTTGAACGCGGACAACCACCTGTTCATCGATCAGCTTACGTTCGGCGACCACATCGAGAACGATACGGCGACCAAACTGCCGGTGCGTCTCGCGATCTCGCTGCTGAAGAACTCGCGCGGCGAAATCGACGTGAACCTGCCGGTGTCGGGCTCGCTGTCGAATCCTGAGTTCAGCGTGGGTGGCCTGATCTGGCATGCGGTGCTCAATCTGTTGCAGAAGGCGGTGACCGCGCCGTTCTCGCTGATCGCGCACGCATTCGGCGGCGGTGGCGAAGAATTGGGCTATGTCGAGTTCGAGCCGGGCTCGGCGAAACTCTCGGACGCCGACAATAAAAAGCTCGACACGATCGTCAAGGCACTGGCCGACAAGCCGTCGATCAAGATGGACGTAATTGGCCGGGTCGACCCGGCGCTCGACGAACCGGCGTTGCGCACGCAGTACGTCGAGCGCCTTGTCAAGCAGCAGAAGATCAAGGACGTGGTGGGCAACGGCGAGAGTGTCGATTTGTCGACCGTGACCGTCGATCCCAAGGACTACGATAAATACTTGAGCAAGGCCTACAAGTCCGCCGACTTCAAGAAGCCGCGCAACTTTGTCGGCCTGACCAAGAGCTTGCCGGCCGACGACATGAAGAGCGCGCTCGCCGCCAATGCACCGATCGACGACGCCAGCCTGCGCCAGCTCGCGCAACAGCGGGCGCAAAGCGTGCAGCAGTATCTGGAAGGCAAAATTGACAGCAGCCGCGTGTTCATCGTTGCGCCGAAGCTGAACGCCGACGGCATCCAGGACAAGGGCGCGACCACGCGTGTGGACTTCGGCTTGAAGTGACGGTGTGACCGGCTCTCGTAACGCCGCGCGCCTGGCATCATGCGCGCGGCGTGCGATCTGAGCCGCTCAGGCGGCGCGCGTCGGCACCTTCAACGCGGTTTGCTCGATCACGCGCGCGAGTGTGTCGAACGCGGGACCGATCTTCTCGTTCGCGACGCACGCATAGCCGAGCAGCAGTCCGCGCCGCGGCGGCGTGTCGGTGCTGTAGTAGCTCGCGAGCGGGCGCACGATCACGCCGGCATCGTAAGCGGCGGCTGTCACCGCGCGATCGTTCGCGTGATCCGGCAGGCCGAGCACCAGGTGCAGACCGGCCTCGTCGCCCATCACCGGCAGTTCGCTGCCGAAGCGCGCGGTGATCGCGTCGATCAGAATCTGCCGGCGTTCGCCGTACAGCGCCCGCATGCGCCGAACGTGCGACGTGAGATGGCCGTCCATGATGAAGTCGGTCATCACCGCCTGCTGCATCAACTGGCCCTCGCGGTACAACTCCGCGACGCCGGTGCGAAACGAATCCACCAGATGCTCCGGCGCGATCATGTAGCCGATCCGCAGTCCGGGAAACAGCATCTTCCCGAGGCTGCCCACGTAGATCACCTGGCCGGCCTCGTCGAGTCCTTGCAGCGATGCGAGCGGACGGCTGCCGTAGCGGAACTCGCTGTCGTAGTCGTCCTCGATGATCCACACGTTGTGCTGGCGCGCGTATTCGAGCAGCGTGCGGCGGCGCGCGAGGCTCATCACCATGCCGAGCGGGTATTGATGCGACGGCGTGACGAGCGCGAGACGCGGCGGCTGTTGCAGATCCTGTTCGCGCGGATTCAGACCTTCGTCGTCCACCGGCACCGGCACCAGCGTGACCCCCGACGATTGCAGCACACTGCGCGCGCCCCAATAGCACGGCTCCTCGACCCACGCGCGATCGCCGACGTCGGTCAATAAACGCACCGCCAGATCGATCGATTGATGGATGCCCGTGGTGATGATGATCTGGTCCGGCGTGCAATTCACCGAGCGCGCCACCCGCAGATAGTCCGACAGCGCTCGCCGCAAGGGCCGGTAGCCGCCGCCGGGCGCATAGGTGAGCAGATCGGGATTGGCTTCCTTCCACAAGCGCGCCTGCAGGCGGCTCCACGTGCGCGCCGGAAATTCCGCGACGTCGGGCACGCCCGGCATGAACGCGCCCCACTGTTTCGCGGACACGCCGGCCTGGTCGATCAGGCGGCGTCCGCGCTTCGACAGGTCGCTCTGATCGCGTTTGGGCGGCTTCGGGATTTCCCCAATCAACTGGGCTTGCGCGGCGACGCCCGCCACCGCCGGCTGCTTGCGCGCGTTCATCGCGGCCGTGTCCGGCCGCGTGTCGGCGACATAGGTGCCGCTGCCGGTGGTCGAGATCACATAGCCTTCAGCGGTTAGCTGGTCGTAGACGTGCAGCACCGTATTGCGCGCGATGCCGAGGTCCTCGGCGAGCGTGCGCGAACTGGGCAGCTTGGTGCCCGGCGGCAGCTGGCTGGTCAGGATGGCCTGCTGCATCAGCCGCAACGTCTGCCTGTAGACCGGTTCGGCGGCGCCGCGGTCGAGCCGTGCGGCGAGCCAGTCCGACAAGATCACAGTGTCCAAGTGGTTCTATCCGGAATAATGAAATGGTTCCATATTGTAGAACCGTAACGGTCTATAGTGAGCCACGCAATCGATGCAATCCCGCTGCCACGCGGCGGGAGTGTGCTGGAGCGCAGCAACCATCTTGCATGGGATCGGGGTAAGCACTGAAGCGTAAACACTCCGATCGACAGCTTTGCATGGGACCAGACTAAGAGCTTAAGCGCTAACTCTGGTCGACAGCTTTGCATGGGATCGGAGTAAGAGCTTTGCATGGGCCCGGAGTAAGTGCTAAAGCACTAACTCCGGCCGACAGCTGAAGCACTAACTCCGATCGACAGCTTTGCATGGGACCAGAGTAAGCGCTAAAGCGCTAACTCTGGTCGACAGCTTTGCATGGGATCGGAGTAAGAGCTTTGCATGGGCCCGGAGTAAGTGCTAAAGCACTAACTCCGGCCGACAGCTGAAGCACTAACTCCGATCGACAGAGGAGACGAGGGTATGAAAACCGATGACGTGATCGTCAGCTTTCGAGGTGTACGCAAAACGTACGACGGCGAAACGCTGGTCGTCAAACAACTCGATCTGGATATCTATCAGGGCGAATTCCTGACGCTGCTCGGGCCGTCCGGCTCGGGCAAAACCACCTGTCTGATGATGCTGGCGGGCTTTGAATTTCCCACCGGCGGCGAAATCTGGCTCGACGGCACGCTGCTCAATACGGTGCCGCCGCATAAGCGCAACATCGGCATGGTGTTCCAGAACTACGCGCTGTTTCCGCATCTGACGGTCGAGCAGAACGTGGCGTATCCGTTGACGGTGCGCAAGCTCTCGGCCGAAGAGCGTGCCCATCGCACGAATAACGCGCTGAAGATGGTACGCATGGAGAGCTTCGCGAAGCGCTATCCCGCACAGCTTTCCGGCGGCCAGCAGCAGCGCATCGCGCTCGCGCGGGCGCTGGTGTTCGAACCGAAGCTCGTGCTGATGGACGAGCCGCTCGGCGCACTCGATAAACAGTTGCGCGAACACATGCAGTACGAACTTAAATCATTGCACGAGAAGCTCGGCGTCACCTTCGTGTACGTCACGCACGATCAGGGCGAGGCGCTCACCATGTCCGACCGCGTCGCCGTGTTCGACAAAGGCATCGTGCAGCAGCTCGACACCGTCGACCGGTTGTACGAGTCGCCATGCAATGAGTTCGTCGCGAACTTCATCGGCGACAGCAACAAGCTGCGCGGCACGATCGCGAATGTCGAAGGCGAGTATTGCGAGTTTCATCTGAGCGACGGCACGCGCCTGACGGGACGCAATATCGGCGGCGCGCGGGCGGGCTCGCCGGCGATCGCCTGCATCCGGCCCGAGCGCATGAAGCTCGCCAACCTGACCAACGGCCTCGCGCGATCCGGCGCCAACGCGCTCAGCGGTGAAGCACGCGGGCTGATCTATTTCGGCGACCACGTGCGCATGCGCTGCGGCTTGCCGCAGCAGGACGAGTGCTTCGTCAAGGTGCCGCTCGGCACCGACGCACTCGACAGTTTCGCGCCCGGCGCGCCGGTCGCACTGGAGTTCGCGCCCGAGCATCTGCGGGTGTTCGCAGGGGCGTGAACGCGTTAAACCCGTAATGGGTTCGACGCGGGCAGCGCAGCTTGGCCGCAGATAAGCAGCACATAACAACGTTGCACTGTACTCAGCTTGATGCAAACCACCAAAGGAGAGCAACACACCATGAGCAAGATCGGGAAATCGCGCTGCGCCATCGCTGTCGGTGCTGTCGCGCTCGCGCTGGGCGCCGCGCAAGTCAAGGCAGCCGAACTGACGGTCGTCAACTTCGGCGGCGCGAATGGCGACGCGCAAAAGCTCGCCTTCAACCAGCCGTTCGAGTCGCAAACCGGCAATAAGGTGACGGCCGTCGAATACAACGGCGAGCAGGCCAAAGTGAAGGCGATGGTCGAAGCCAAGCATGTCAACTGGGACGTGGTGGAAGTCGAGTCGGGCGACATCGGCCGCGGCTGCGATGAAGGGCTGTATGAGAAGCTCGACTGGTCGAAGATCGGCAAGAAGTCCGATCTGATTCCTGAAGCGCCGCAGACTTGCGGCGTCGGCTTCTTCGTGTGGTCGACGGCGCTCGCATATAACGCCGACAAGCTGAAAACCGCGCCGAACGGCTGGGCCGATTTCTGGGACGTCAAGAAATTCCCGGGCAAGCGCGCGATGCGCAAGGGCGCGCGCTACAACCTCGAATTCGCGCTGATGGCCGACGGCGTGCCGCCGAAGGACGTCTACAAGGTGCTCGCCACCAAGGAAGGCCAGGACCGCGCGTTCAAGAAGCTCGACGAGCTGAAGCCGAACATCCAGTGGTGGGAAGCGGGCGCGCAGCCGCCGCAGTTTCTCGTCGCGGGCGACGTGGTGATGTCCACCGCGTATAACGGCCGGATCGACGCCGCGCAGAAGGAAGGCAAGAACCTCAAGGTGGTGTGGAACGGCAGCATCTACGACCTCGACTATTGGGCGATTCCGAAGGGCTCGCCGAACAAGGCGCTGGCGGAGAAGTACATCGCCTATTCGCTTTCGTCGAAGCCGCAGCAGGACTACGCGCACAACATCGCGTATGGGCCGGTGAACGTGATCGCGATCAAGTCGCTCGACGCGAAGACGCTCGCGAATCTGCCGAATTCGCCGGCTAATGGCAAGAACGCGGTGCTGCAGAATCTCGCGTTCTGGACCGATCATGGCGATGAGCTGGAGCAGCGGTTTTCGTCGTGGGCTTCGAAGTAAGCGGGTTGGTGTGAGAGGGCGCGGATACACGGTGAGTGAAGCCGCGCTGTATCGATGTAATGAAACGCGCGCGCATGGCCGAAGCTGGAGGCGCGCGGGATGGTGCATGGGGCTGGAGTAAGCGCTGAAGCGCTAACTCCAGCCGACAGGAGACAGGTGTGACCACGATGACGATTGCCGCCGATTCAACGCCTGATTCAACCGGCCGGCTCAAGCGCGAACTGAAGGCCGCGGAATCCAGAAAGCGAGCGATGGCGCTGCTGCTGATCGCGCCGCTCGCGATCTTTCTGCTGCTGATCTTCGTCGTGCCGATCGGCGCGCTGTTGACGCGCGCCGCGCAGAATCCCGAAGTCGCCAACGCCTTGCCGCATACGCTGAGCGCATTGAGCGGCTGGGATCGCAGGACGCCGCCGCCGGATGCCGCATATGTCGCGCTCGCGACCGACCTCACGAAGATCGCCGACAGCGACGGCATGGGCGCGCTAGCGCGGCGCCTCAACGTGGAAATTCCCGGTTATCGCTCGCTGGTCGCCAAGTCCGCGCGTGCCATGCCGTTCGTCGACGACAACAGCCAGCCCCAGCAACTGACGCCCGCCCAGCTGCGCGCGAAATTCGTCGAACTCGACGAACGCTGGAACGACATCGCGTATTGGCAGGCCATTGCGAAAAACGCCAGCACGTTTTCGCCGTTCTATCTGCTGGCTTCTCTGGATCACAAGCAGGACGCGTTCGGCCGCATCGTCCCGACCGATCCCGATCAGCAGATCTATCTCAAGGTGTTCAGCCGCACTTTCGTGATCGGCGCGGCGGTGACCTTTTTCACGCTGCTGCTCGGCTATCCGCTCGCATACTGGATTTCGACGCTGTCCGAGCGGCGCGCGAATCTGGTGATGATTCTCGTGCTGATCCCGTTCTGGACGTCGATCCTTGTGCGGGTTGCCGCGTGGATCGTCATTCTGCAAAGCGAAGGGCTGGTGAACAAAGCGCTGCTCGCAAGCGGCCTGCTGCATGATCCGCTCGCGCTGCTGTTCAACCGGACCGGCGTGTACATTTCGATGACGCACATTCTGCTGCCATTCATGATCCTGCCGCTGTATAGCGTGATGAAGTCGATTCCGCCCACTTATCAACGCGCTGCGGTGTCGCTCGGCAGCCATCCGTTCGCCGCGTTCTGGCGCGTGTACGTGCCGCAAACTTATCCTGGCGTCGGCGCGGGCGCGCTGCTGGTGTTCATTCTGGCGATCGGCTACTACATCACGCCGGCGTTGCTCGGCGGTCCGAACGATCAGATGGTCAGCTACTACGTCGCGTACTTCACCAACGTGACGATCAACTGGGGTATGGCGTGCGCGCTCGGCGGTTTGCTGCTGGCCGCGACGCTCGTGCTGTACGTGATTTACGGACGCTTCACGCGTTCGTCATTGAGCCTGGGCTGAACGGAGCCGACTGCGATGAAACTTGCCAAGCCCCTGTTCGCACCGCATACGTCGCTGGTCGAACGCGTGTGGTATTTCGCGCTGCGCGTGCTGGTCGTGCTGACGCTGCTGTACCTGATTCTGCCCGTGATGGCGATCGTGCCGCTGTCGTTTTCGTCGAGCACGTTCCTGGTGTATCCGATTCCGGGCTGGTCGCTGCGCTGGTATCAGAACCTGATCGCGTCCAGTGAGTGGCGCATGGCCGCGAAGAACAGCTTCATTGTCGCGCCGTCGGCGACGGTGGTCGCGACCGTGCTCGGCACGCTGGCGGCGATCGGGTTGACCAAGGCGAACTTCCGCGGCAAAGGCCTGTTGATGGCGATCCTGATCTCGCCGATGATCGTGCCGGTGGTGGTGGTCGCCGTCGGCATGTATCTGTTCTTTGCGCCGCTGGGACTCGCCAATACCTATATCGGCCTGATCCTCGCGCATGCGTCGCTCGGCGTGCCCTTCGTCGTGACGACGGTGGCGGCCACGCTACAGGGTTTCAACTACAACCTGGTGCGCGCGAGTCTGTCGCTGGGTGCGAATCCGGTGAAGACGTTCTTCCGCATCACCTTGCCGGTGATCGCGCCGGGCGTGATTTCGGGCGCGCTGTTCGCGTTCGCGACTTCATTCGACGAAGTGGTCGTGACGCTGTTCCTCGCGGGCGCGGATCAAACCACGTTGCCGCGGCAAATGTTCACGGGCATCCGCGAGAACATCAGCCCGACCATTGCCGCGTTGGCCACGATTCTGATCGTCTTCTCGACGTGCCTGTTGCTGGCGCTCGAATGGCTGCGGGGGCGCAATGCCGCGCGGGCGGTCAGGGCTTGAGCGGGGCCGTGAGAGGGGATTAAAAGCGGGGATTAAAAGCGGGGATGACAGCCGCTTCCCGGCCTGCGTCGTGATCGGCAAATTCTCTGACGCGATTCTAAGAATGTTCCCATTCCCGATGGGTCCGCGGGTCTGCATACTCTGAGCCTTATTTAAAACAATGCGCTCGGCGCAGACAGGCCATGAAATTCCCGCTAACGACGCTGGTGTGCGCGTTGGCCTTAACCGGCTGCGCGGACCATGCCGCGCGTGAACGGCTCGGCATCGAAGACCCGAGCGTGCTGAAAACCGGCCTCGGCGCCACTCAGAACGAAGCCGCGGGCGCGGCCAACCCGCAATGGATCAACACCTACGCGTCGATCAAGGGCACGCGCGCCATGTTGGCGTCGTTGCAGGCGCGGCTCGATCAGGTGTCGGGCGAAAAGACCGACTATTTCCACGCGAAGGCCCAATGCTGGATCGATGCCGCCCGCCAGGCGCGCGACGCGCATGACGACTGGGGCTTCGTCGAAGAAGCGATCGGCCAGGCGGCGATGATCACGATGAGCCTCGAGCGCGGCACGCCGATCTCCGCTGTCAATCCCACGCTACGTACCGTGTCCACGGTGCGCCCCGATCTGTGGAATATCGTCAATGCGATCAAGGCCGACTCCGCCGTGGTTCATTGTCCCCAGGCACAGCCGCCGCTCGCGTGCGCCGAAGTCGAACTGATGCAGGCCGGGCATGACGCGTGGACCCGCGGCTTTTCCAACGCGGAGAAGCGCTTGCCCGAGGTACGGGAGAACTTGCGCAAGTCGGCGGAAACAGCGTTGCAATGCAAGCAGGCTGGTCAAATGTCCGTGTCGGCACTGGCTGCAGCGTCGCCGCAAAAAATCACGCTGCGGGCCGACTCGCTGTTCCGTTTCGACGGCTCCGACACCGCCGCGATACTGCCCGGCGGCAAGCTCCGGCTCAATGCGGTGGCAATCGATCTGAAGAAGGTGCCGGCCACGCGCGAGCTGAAGATTACCGGCTACACCGACCGCCTCGGCGGCGACGCATACAACCGGCGCCTGTCGTTGCTGCGTGCGCGAACCATTGAGCAGTATCTGCGAACGCGTGGCGTGACCTTGCCGATTATTGTGCAGGGTCAAGGCAGCGCGAATCAGCGGGTCGACTGCCGGCAAACGAAGCGCGACGAATTGGTACGATGCCTCGCACCGAATCGCCGGGTCGAGATAGATCTTGCAGACGCGGCTTCCTAGGTCCGCTTTACTGATAATCAAAACGAGCAAGCGCGCTGCACGGCCTGATACATCTTCAGACCTGACGATGACGAGCATCGTGCGGCGTGGAATGGTTTCAAGGGGAAGGCACACATGTCAACTATTCTGGTTATCGATGACCACCCGGCATTCCGGATGGTCATCAAGATGCAGCTCAAGCAGTTGCTGGGCATCGAAGAAGTCATCGAGGCCGACAACGGACAGACCGCCGTTGAAATGGCCCGCCAACACACGCCGAAACTCGCCATCCTGGATCTGGATATTCCGCGCATCAGCGGGCTCGACGTGATTCCACGCCTGAAGCTCGTCCATCCGTCGATCCGGGTGCTGGTGCTGTCGGGGCACGACCCTGCCACGTTCGCGCCGCGCGCGATGCGCTCCGGCGTCCACGGTTTTGTCGGCAAGTCGCAGGAAATGAAGGAGATCATGCGCGGCGTGGAGGCCGTGCTGGCCGGCTACACCGTGTTCCCGGTGACGGCCACCGGCGGCGGCATCACGCCCCCCGTTGGTGTGGCCGGCCACGAAGAAGAGCGGGTGAGGCTGCTGTCGGATAAAGAACTGGTGATCCTGCAGATGCTCTCGAAAGGCATGTCGAACAAAGCGATCGGCGACGCGCTGTTTATCAGCGACAAGACCGTGAGCACCTACAAGAGCCGCATTCAGGAAAAGCTCGGACTGTCGTCGTTGGCGGCGCTGATCGAGTTTGCTTCGTTGCATAAGTTGATCGATTAAGTTTTGCGGGCTATGAACAATATGAGCCTGCCGGGTTCTTCTGTCGGTACGGGCCGTCGTGCGCGGCGCGTCGTCGACGATTTTTCTCATTCTCACGCTCATCGTGCGGGGCGGACTGCAATTCGTCTGGCAACGTTTTCGGGTTGTCTCTTTGCGTTTGCACTGCTGTGGGTGCTTTCGTTACGCGCCAATGCTGCACCGTCAGTTGGCAACGCGTCGCACGTCGTGCTCGCCGATGATTCGCGTCAGGCAGCAGCGTCGGGCGCGCACGACATAGCGCCCCTCGTTGAGCAACCGGCCCCTGACGTCCTGGCGCGCAGAGGCGCCGTTGCTGGCACAACAGCTTTCTCATCTGTTTCGAAAGTCAGTGGCTACGCCGCCTCTGAGCGGCCGGTACGGGACGCACAGGACGTGGCAGTGACGCGGCAGCCGTGGTTCTCGGCGCTGGCATTGGCGCTGGCGGTCGCGGCGCTCATCGCGCTGCTTGGCGCGTGCCTATCTCGAGCAGCGTTGCGGCGAGCGGCCGACAAACACAAACAAATCGCGGACGAGTGGGCTCGCCGCTGCGAAGCCGCTGAAGCGCGAGAGCAGGCCGCCTGCGTCGCAGCGACCAAACAGGCAAGCACCGCCGCCATACCCGGGCAGCCTTGGCTTCCCAGCACAACGCGCCGCTATGTGGAAGCGTCATTGGCCGCTGTCGCGGATCTACTCGACTCGCTCGACACGACCCCCGCATCGTTCGCACCACGCCAGCAATGGCCGGCGATCCGGTCCGCGGTGCGCACCTGGAGCCAAACGCTCAACGATCTGCTGGATACTTCGCCGCTGGAATCGCGCGCGTTGATCATCGACGAAAGCGCCACGAACCTGCGTGAGCTGATCGACGGCGTCATCGCGCTGTTGGCGCCGTCCGCGACCCAACAAGGCTTGCGTCTGAGTGCGAGCATCGATCGTCAGGTAGCCGAAACGATTCTCGCCGACCGCGCGCGACTCGGCCAACTCTGTTTCCATTTGCTGAACCGGACGCTCCTGCTCAACACGCATCGAGAGATCGTGCTCGTGGTGCGTACCGAGCCGGTGAATTCACGCTCGCAGTGCATCCTCATCAGCGTGATGGAAACGGGTGCGAGGAACGCATCGGCCGTGCAACAGCAGGGTTCCGGTTTCACCGCCGATAACCCGGATACGGGCAAGCGGCCCGACGCCACCGAAGTCGACGCCGATGCCTGCTTGCCGCTCTGCCGCTTGCTTGCGCAGCGTATGCAGGGCGAGCTTTCGATCACGAACGGCCCGAATGCGGGTGCTCGCGCGAGCTTCAATGCGCCGTTCAGCGTCGAACAGTGGGGGCCATCTTCGGGACGGTCTCGCGGCCATACACCGGCGCTGCTTTCCCCGCTAGCCACGAAGCCACGAGACTCATCTCCAAATGCGCCGTTGGAGCCTTTTGAGCATCGTTATCTGGACGCACTGTCCGAAGAAGGGGTCGACCTTCCCACATTCCTTGACGGCTGGCGCCGTGCGATGGGCGACGACCTGGCGCGCCTGAGCGTATTGGGGCGCCGCCAGATCGATCCCGATCATCTGCACGCTGTGCTGCACCGATTGAGCGGCGCGGTGGGTCTCGTCGGCGCGCTCGGTTTGATGGAGGCGTTGCGACGCGCGAGCGCTTCGCCCCTGGAACAGAGCACGGGCTCGATTGACGCGCTGATCGAGCGCGCCAGAAACCTCGTCAAGCAACTCGACACGCCGCCCCTCGCATACCGGAACACTCAACCATGAACCGACCGCTGGCCTTGATTCAAGGCGATCTGGCGTTGCCGAATGCGCGGTTGCTCCGTGGCTTGCCGCCGCCGTACGGCGTGTATCGATGGCCGGCGCGAGCCGCAACGCAGCGTCGACCGCAACCGATGGCATCGACCGCGGCGCAACAGGCAATTCAGGACGCCGTGCGACGCTGGACGCCACTGACGCGTCACAGTCTGTCTGGGCCGGGCCAAAAGTTTCGCTTCTTCTATAAGTTGCCGCAGCCACGCGACTATTCCGCGCGTCTCGATGCGGAGCTGGCCGAAGCCAGACATTACCTGGAGATGGACAAGACGCGCGAGCGTTCGTCCCGTTCGGATTATGTGCTGGGGGCGACGATCTTCGTCGCTTGCGGCATCGTGCTCGTCTGGTTGCTGACAACCTGCTCAGCGCACGACGCCGATAAGGCGCAAACGGCGGCGATAACACGGCCGGCCGTGGTCCAGCAGGGCGCTCCGGTGGTGGTTGATCCGCACGCATCGGCCAGACCGGCGCAGCCGGTCGTCGAGGTCACGCCGACCGTTGCACAGACAGTGCCTGCACCAGCCGATCCTGCGCCAAAGGCCGCGCTTCGAAGTGAGCCCACGCCGTCGCTGCAAGCAGCGCTTCCGGCCAAGCCCGCACTATCCGCGCAGCACTTCGAGCCATACCCGGCTGCGCGAGCGTCGACCTATGACACGGCAACTGGCCAGGTCATCAAAAAGGTCAAGGCCGAGCGCAAAATGGCAGCCACGCGCCTGAGCGAAGCGCAAGTCGACGAGCGCCTGGCCCTAAACCGTTCCATTCGCCCGGCCACGCGGGCCGCCGCATCGACGCAACCCGAATGGACCGCACGCTCGTCCGCTGCCGACGCCACCACCGCCGGCGACGCAACCGGGCAGGCCGTATGGCTCGATTGGGCCGCGCAGCAGCAACGGCGCCCGAACGTCACGGCGCGGGCAGGCACACCGGCACTTGCACCGACCAACGCCGACTGGAACGCCCACCTGACCCAGCGCCGGATCACCGACAACCCGACCGCCTTCCAGGCGCCCAACGGTCAAAACTGACCGGCAATAAAAAAAGCCCGACCAGAGGTCGGGCTTCAAAGTCGGCTGCGCCCTCCACAGGACGCAGCCCCTGCAAAACAGCCAAGCCGTTTGCGTTATCGCTGAACTGAACTGAACTGAACTGAACCGAACTGAGCTTAAGCAGCCAGCAGCGAACGCAGCACGAACGGCAGAATCCCGCCGTGCTTGTAGTAGTCGACTTCGATCGGCGTGTCGATACGCAGCAGCACCTGCACGCGCTTCTCCTTGCCGTCCTTGCCGCGAATCACCAGCGTCACTTCCTGTTGCGGCTTGAAGTCCGCGCCGAGGCCTTCGATGTCGTAGGTTTCTTCGCCGGTGATGCCGAGCGATTGCACACTATCCGAGCCCTTGAACTGCAGCGGCAGAACGCCCATGCCGACCAGGTTCGAACGGTGAATCCGCTCGAAGCTGCGTGCGACCACGACCTTCACGCCCAGCAGTTGCGTACCCTTCGCAGCCCAGTCGCGCGACGAGCCCGTGCCGTACTCTTCGCCCGCGAACACGACGGTCGGCGTGCCGGCGTCGATGTACTTCATCGCTGCGTCGTAGATCGATTCCTGTTCGCCGCTCGGCTGATGAATCGTCAGGCCGCCTTCGACGCGCGAGCCGTCTGCCTTCGCCGGGATCATCAGGTTCTTGATCCGGACGTTCGCGAACGTGCCGCGCATCATCACGTCGTGGTTGCCGCGACGCGAGCCGTAGCTGTTGAAGTCGGCCTTCTGCACGCCGTTCGCCTTCAGCCACTTGCCTGCCGGCGAGTCTTCCTTGATCGAGCCCGCCGGGCTGATGTGGTCGGTCGTGACCGAGTCACCGAAGATGCCCAGCGCGCGCGCGTTCTTCACAGCGGCGATGCTGTCAGCCGGCTGCATCGAGAAGTCCTTGCCGAAGAACGGCGGCTCAGCAATGTAGGTCGACTTCGGCCAGTCGTAGACCTGGCCTTCTTCGCCTTCGATCTTGCTCCACAGGTCGCCCTTCTTGGTGAGCTGCGAGTAGTTCTTGCGGAACGCTTCCGCGTCCAGTGCGAACTTGAGCAGGTCGTTGACTTCTTCGCTGGTCGGCCAGATGTCGCCCAGGTAGACGTCCTTGCCGCCCGTGCCCTTGCCGACCGGTTCGGTCATCAGGTCGCGCGTGATGTTGCCGGCGATCGCGTAAGCGACGACCAGCGGCGGCGAGGCCAGGAAGTTCGCGCGGATGTTCGGGTGAATCCGCGCTTCGAAGTTACGGTTGCCCGACAGCACCGCTGCCGCGACGATGTCGTTCTTCGTGATCGCTTCGTTCAGTTCCGGCGTCAGATCGCCCGCGTTACCGATACAGGTCGTGCAACCGTAAGCGGCCAGCGTGAAGCCGAGCTTGTCGAGGTACTTCAGCAGGTCGGTCTTGGTCAGGTATTCGGTGACGATACGCGACCCGGGAGCCAGCGACGTCTTGATGTGCGGCGCAACCGTCAGGCCGGCTTCGACAGCCTTCTTCGCCAGCAGGCCGGCGGCCAGCAGCACGCTCGGGTTCGACGTGTTCGTGCACGACGTGATCGCGGCGATCAGCACGTCGCCGTTCTTCACATCGACGCCGTTCGACGTGGTGTATTGCGCGTCCAGATCGGCTGCCTTCTTCGCAAAGCCGTTTTCCGCGACCGGCTTCGAGAACAGGTCGTTGAAGGTCGACTTCACATTGCCGATTTCGATACGGTCTTGCGGGCGCTTCGGGCCTGCCAGCGACGGAGCGACCGTGCCCAGATCCAGCGTGACGACCTTGGTGTAGTCGATGTCGCCTTCCTTCGGAATGCCGAACAGCTCCTGCGCCTTGAAGTAGTTCTGGAACGCCGAGATCTCAGCGTCGGTGCGGCCCGTGCCCTTGAAGTAGTCGATGGTCTTTTCGTCGACCGGGAAGAAGCCCATGGTTGCGCCGTATTCCGGCGCCATGTTGCCGATCGTCGCGCGGTCCGGCAGCGACAGCGAGCGCGTGCCTTCGCCGAAGAACTCGACGAACTTGCCGACAACCTTTTCCTTGCGCAGCAGTTCGGTGATGGTCAGCACCAGGTCGGTGGCCGTCACGCCTTCGCGCAGCTTGCCCTTCAGGTTCACACCGACCACATCCGGCGTCAGGAAGTACACCGGCTGGCCGAGCATGCCGGCTTCAGCTTCGATACCGCCCACGCCCCAGCCCACCACGCCGATGCCGTTGATCATCGTGGTGTGGCTGTCGGTGCCGACCAGCGAATCCGGGTAGTACACCGTGTCCGCGCCGTCAGCCTTCTTGTGCACGCCGCGTGCGAGGTATTCCAGGTTCACCTGGTGAACGATGCCGACGCCCGGCGGCACGACCTTGAACGTGTCGAATGCCTGCATGCCCCACTTCATGAACTGGTAGCGCTCGTTGTTGCGCTGGAACTCCAGTTTCATGTTCAGGTCGAGCGCGTTCTTTTCGCGGAAGTGATCGATCTGCACCGAGTGGTCGACCACCAGATCGACCGGGACCAGCGGCTCGATCGACTTCGGATTCTTGCCGACGCGTTGCGCGACACCGCGCATGGCAGCGATGTCGGCGAGCAGCGGCACGCCGGTAAAGTCTTGCAGCACGACGCGCGACACAACGAACGGGATTTCGTCGACGCGCGACGCGGTCGGCTTCCATTTGGCGAGTTGCTCGATGTGTTCTTCGGCGATTTTCTTGCCGTCGTAGTTACGCAGCACCGATTCCAGCACGATACGGATCGAAACCGGCAGGCGGTCGATCTTGATGTTCAGTGCCTTGCCGAGTTGCGGCAGGGAGTAGAACTTGGCTTTGCCGGAACCGCTGTCGAATTCCTTGAGCGTTTTGTGGAGGTTGTGGGCCATGGTGTTTTCCTTGGTTTGATCGCGGAACTACAGTACTTCACTAGATGACGTACAGATCGACGTATTCATTGACCGGCATCGCTTCGAGTCTTGCCTGATCGAGCGACACGTCGAGAATCGCCAGTTGTTGCCTGAGCGGAAAACGCCGCGCGAGGTTGGTCTTGAACTTCTCGACCAGCAACGGAATCCCGTCTTCGCGACGGCGCTTATGACCGATCGGGTATTCGACTACGACTTCATCGAACTTCGATCCATCGTTGAATTCGACCGTCAGTGCATTGGCGATCGAACGCTTCTCCGGATCGTGGTAATCCTTCGTGAACTGCGCGTCTTCGACACATTCCATCTTCGCGCGCAGCACATCGATACGCGCGTCCTGCGCGATCGAATCTTCGTAATCCGCGGCCGTCAGGCGGCCGTGGATCAGCGGCACCGCGATCATGTACTGGATGCAGTGATCGCGGTCGGCCGGATTGTTCAACGGGCCTTTCTTGTCGATGATGCGGATCGCCGCTTCGTGGGTGCGGATCGTGATCCTGCTGATGTCTTCCACGCGCTTGCCTGCCGCGTTCAATTGCGCGTGCAGAGCGATGGCGGCTTCCACGGCGGTTTGCGCGTGGAACTCGGCCGGAAACGAGATTTTGAACAGCACGTTCTCCATCACGTACGAGCCGTACGGACGCTGGAACCTGAACGCATTGCCCTTGAAGAGGACGTCGTAAAAGCCCCACGTCTTCGCGCTCAGCACCGACGGATAGCCCATCTCGCCGGTCTTCGAGATCAGCGCGAGGCGCACCGCGCGCGAGGTCGCATCGCCCGCGGCCCACGATTTGCGCGAACCGGTGTTCGGCGCATGGCGATAGGTGCGCAGCGCGTGCCCGTCGACGAGCGCCTGCGACACCGCATTGATCAGCTCGTCGCGTGTGAGGCCAAGCAACTGGCCGACCACGGCCGTCGATGCCAGTTTCACCAGCAACACGTGATCGAGCCCGACCTTGTTGAAGGAGTTTTCGAGCGCGATACAGCCTTGAATTTCGTGCGCCTTGATCATGGCGATCAACACGTCTTTCATCGTCAGCGGCGCTTTGCCGGCTGCGATGGCAGTGCGCGAGAGCCAGTCGGCCGTCGCCAGAATTCCGCCGAGGTTATCCGACGGATGACCCCATTCGGCGGCCAGCCAGGTGTCGTTGAAGTCGAGCCAGCGGATCATCGCGCCGATGTTGAAGGCGGCCTGAACCGGGTCGAGCTGGAACGACGTGCCCGGCACCTTCGCGCCGTTGGGGACGATCGTGCCCGGCACGATCGGTCCCAACAGTTTGGTGCAGGCCGGGTAGGTGAGCGCCTCGAGTCCGCAGCCGAGCGTATCGATCAGGCACTGACGCGCGGTTTCCAGCGTGAGCGTGCCTTCGATCGGAAAATCCCGAACGTAATCGACGATATCGACGAGGACGGGGTCCGGGTCGGGTCGCACGTTGGAAATTGGAGCGGACATCGGGGAGCTTTCCTGATGACGGTGATTAGTTGCTCTTGTTGATCGCGTTCGATTGCGTCGGAGCCGGTGAACCTTCCAGCATCGCTGCCGTCTTGCACTCGTCGGCCAGACGCGAGCTGTCCTTGTCCTGGAACAGCATGGCCTTGGTCGGGATCACGACCAGATCCATGCCCGATGCGGCGTCGTGGAAACGGTCTGCGCCGGTGGTGGTCGTTTCGCGCGGCAGTTTGTAGTTTTTGTTCGCCCAGTGAACCGTGACGATCTGGTCACGCTTCATGTCGCCCTTCATCTCGAACGCGAGACCGTCCTTGCACGACCACTTTTCCGAGCCTTCCGGCACCGGATCAACCTTCGCTTCCTTGGCCGGGTTTTCTTTGCGCTTGATCAGGCGCCTCGGCTGCGGGCGCTTTGCCACCGCCTTGCCAGCCGGCTTCGTGGTGGTCTCCGTTTGCGCGGCGGCTTCGGTCGAGACGGTCAGCATCGTCGTGGACAGGGCGCCAATCACGGCGACGATCATCAGCTTGTTCATGGAGAAAACCTTTCTATCTAGTTTCAGTTAAACATTGCGCGGGCTACCGGTCCTGGCGGCCGCGCGGGTTGAACTGCACGCGCCTGGAAAGCGCACAGTGACCGCTATTTTCTCCTATTTAGCGGCAGGTACTTTAAATTCTCCGGTCCGGTGTAGTTCGCGCTCGGGCGGATGATCTTGTTGTCGATCCGTTGCTCGATGATGTGCGCGCTCCAGCCGGCCGTGCGGGAGATCACGAACAGCGGCGTGAACATCGCCGTCGGCACGCCCATCATGTGATAC
>NZ_CADIKK010000022.1 GCF_902859915.1 Paraburkholderia ultramafica | reverse complement strand
AGGTGCGGTGAATTGCACTGTCATCGTCGCACCCGGAAAGGAATGTCCGCCGCGCCGGCCATGACGGGGACGTCGGCCAACCGCCATACCGCGTCAGCGGTTTTGTTCAATACGGTTTATGCGCATAAAGTGGGCTGACCCGCCAATCGCCGTCACGGCAGGTAGCCGCCCCTTGTCCCTGCTTGCCCTATTGCCTGCTCCCCCCTTCACTCCAAATCACAACAACGGACCAACACGCATCACCGCCATGCGCGCCCACTGTCATCGCGTAAAAACGCAAAAACAGCAATATCGCGAAAAGAAAATTTCTCGCTGACCTACTCCGCAATCCAAAGCGAAGAATCCGTCGCCCCCACCGAACGTGAATTCTCCTCCGCCACCAGGTGCCACTCTCCCCGCGACCTCCTCATCGTCCGAACAGGCAAATCACCACCGCGAAGTGCCGCCACGCTCTCCTCTACCCGCTAAAATCCGGACGAGAAATCCCTCCGCGACAGACACACCTAACCACCAACCCGACACCCATGATCACCATCTATCACAACCCCCGCTGCTCCAAATCGCGCGCCACATGCGAGCTCATCACCCGTACCTACAACAGCGCCAACGAAGCAACGGAAATAGTCGAATACCTGAAACAGCCGCTCACCGTCACCCAACTCAAACAACTCAACGCTCAACTAGGCTGTCCAGTCCGCGAGATGATCCGCAACACGGAAGCCGAATACAAAGAACTCCAACTCGCGGACGCCACACTGACCGACGCTAAGTTATACGAAGCATTGACAAAGCACCCTATCCTCCTGCAACGGCCGATCGTCGTGCGAAACGGGCGAGCAGTGATCGGCCGCCCGCCCGAAAACGTTGCCGCGCTATTCGCCTGAGCGTCGAAACCAAACGATTCGCGTGACTCAACAAGCCCAAACACTAAAAGCTCAGTCACCAAAAAACTAGGCCTTGCCCGGCAGCGCCGCATCCTTCGTAACGATCTTCGTCGGAATGATGCGGAGTTCGCTGAACGTGTCCGCGATACGTTGCTGCTCCGCAAGTACGCTCGCATCAACGGGCTTGTAGATATGCGCATAGTGCCGCAAGCCCGCTTCGATCACGCTCGCGTCGAGCCCCTGAATGGGCGCAAGCTGCGCGGCGGCCTCGCCATAGTGACCTCGCACCCACGTCCCCTCCTTGCCGACTTCGTCCATCATGATTGCGAGCACCTCGCCGTTTTGCTGCGCGAATTGTCGCGCGCTCAGGCAAAACTGATGATGATTCACGATGCCCTCGGCATCCGCGAGTAAGCGCGCGTTCGACTGCCGCTTCGCCGCTTCGAGGAACGGATCCCAGATTGCCCATGCGTCAATGGCGCCTCGTTCAAAGGCCGCGCGTGCATCGGCGGGTGGCAGGTAGACGGGCTGAATCTCGCTGTACTTCACGCCGTTCTTCTGCAACGCGGCGACCAGAAACCAGTGCACGTCCGAGCCTTTGTTCAGCGCGATTTTCTTGCCTTTCAAATCGGACAATGTTTTGATCGGCGCATCCTGATGCACGAGGATGCCTTCGGCGTGTGGCGTCGGAATTTCATAGGCGGTGTAGACGAAGTTTGCGCCGGCGGCCTGCGCGAACACCGGCGGCGCCTCGCCGACATAGCCGAAGTCGATCGCGCCGACATTCAGCCCTTCGAGCAATTGCGGCCCAGCCGGAAACTCGGTCCACTTGACGGAGATGCCGAGCGGCGCGAGCCGCTTTTCGAGCGTGCCGTGTGACTTCAGCAACACCAGCGTACTGGCGGCTTTCTGATAACCGATGCGAAATACTTTCGCGTGCGCATCACCGGCGACCGCGGACCTGGAAATGACGGGCAACGTGGCGGCGGCCAGCGAAGCGCCCACGCCGGCAAGGAACGCGCGGCGCGTGAGCAGAGGATGACGGGACATGGAAGTGCTCGTTAAGAGACGGGCGCAAAACGGACCGATTGGCTCCGACGATAATTCGTCTACAAGCCTGGACGAACCGATAAATTCGCATAAGCAAATCACTCGAGCGGGCGAAGCGCCCGCGGCCGTGACCCGCTGGCGTCGCTGCGTTGAGCCGCGATCGCCCGCTACAATTTGTCACTCGCGCAAGACCGCGCGCGGTTGTGTCATTCGATTGAAAGGGACACCGTGAATCTACAACAACACTCACGCCGTGGGCATCCCACGACACTCAACTCATTCTGTCGTGTGCGCTTGGGCTCGCACTCGTCATCGTTTTCATCTGCGTGCCGAAGCTCGCGCCGTTTCTGTCAATTCTGGTCGGCTCGTTCGCGGCGGGTTTTGCCGCCGGCCTGCCGCTCGAAGCGGTCGCCAGCGCATTCAGCAAAGGTGCGGGTGCCTTGCTCGGCGACGTCGGCATCATCATTGCGCTGGGGGCGATGCTCGGTGCGCTGATGGCCGAATCAGGCGCCGCCGACCGGCTCGTGTCGACCATTCTCAAGCACTCCACGCCACGCACACTGCCGTGGATGATGGCCGCGGTCGCGCTGATCATCGGCTTGCCGCTCTTCTTCGAAGTCGGCCTCGTGATGATGGTGCCGATCATCTTCGTGATGGCGCGCCGCTCGCAGCAGCCGATCCTGCGCATCGCGATTCCCGCGCTGGCCGGCATGACCACGCTGCACGCGCTGCTGCCGCCGCATCCGGGTCCGCTGATCGCGGTGAGCGCGCTGCATGCCGACCTTGGTCTGACGCTCGGCCTCGGTTTGATCGTCGCGATTCCGGCGGTGATTCTCGCGGGGCCGCTCTATGGCATCTGGCTGTCCAAACGGATGCACGTGGCCGAGCCGGAAGAGATGGGCCAGATCTTCACCGCGCATCAAACCACCGCCGAGCCGCCGAGCTTCGCTATCTCGCTCGTCACGATTCTGTTGCCCGTCGTGCTGATGCTCGGCCGCACGGTCGCGAAGCTATTGCTTCAGCCCGAGACGTTCAGGATTTGAGACCGGGCTCTGTCTTTTCCTGGCGGCGAGGGCCGCTTACACTTGCCGGCAAGCGACGCGCACTCGGCGCGTCGCGCCCTTGAAAAGCGGAGCTACCGCCATGCTCGAACTGAGACCGACCTGTGAAGGATGCGGCAAGTCACTGCCGCCGAATGCGTCCGACGCGATGATTTGCACCTACGAATGCACCTTCTGCGAGGTCTGTGCGCTCAGCAGGTTGCGCAATGTGTGTCCGAACTGCGGTGGCAATTTCCAGCATCGGCCGATTCGCACGCGGGCGCAGCTCGAGAAGCATCCGGCGCGTACGCAAGCGCATGTCGGCGCGCTCGATGAAGCTTCGCACGCGCGGTTTTTCGAGCGCTATCGGGACACGCCGGCTGGCGAGCGTTAATCCAGGCGTGACGGTGCAGAAGCGCTGCGCGCATGTTGGCTCGATTGATAAAGCGTTGCACGCGCGCTTTTTCGATTGTTATCGGGAGGACGTGCTTGCGGATGAACTCTCCCCCGGCGCGCATGCGCTGCGCTATGCGCGCGCGTCGGCACGCTTGAAATGCCGCGTCGGCATCCACCCATGACCATGCGCGCTTGATACGCCGCCGCACACGTCAAGCGCTCGCGCCTGGTTTCACTTCTCTCTATCCACCGCGCCCGGCGTCGCAATTCCACTCGCCGCACGCGCCGCGACGCGCAGCAAACGAATCTGTTTGCGATAGTTACGACAGCCGCTGCAGGTCGGCAGATGCAGCCGTATCGCGACCCATTCGCCGGTCGTCAGCGAGCGGTCCAGCGCGTCGGACAACAGGCGCGTGATGTTCTTACACTTCCCCATTCGCATCCTCGCTGGATAGGCCTTTTTCGCTCAGGCAAGTGCGCAAGCGCAGCCGCGCGCGGTAGATCAGTACGCTGCAGTGATTGGCGTTGATCTGCAGTTCGGTGCAAATGGCCTCGGTATCGAGATCGAGGAACTCGCGCATCATGAAAACGCGCCCGATGTGTTCGGGTAGATGTTCAAGGCACATCTCGAACAAGGTCCAGAACTGCTGCCGGCACAGTGCGGTTTCAGGCGTTGGCCATGGGCGCGGCTTGGCGTCGCGTGACCAGTGGCCGTTGTCCTTGAACAGTTCGCGATCGAGCAACGCCTCGCCGTCGAGTTCGGCTTCGAGCGCCGACAGGTTGACCGTGCGTTGCCGGGCTCGCAAGGTGTCGACGAGCTTGTGCCGCAAGATGCCGAACACCCAGGTCTTGTGTTCCGACTGCGCGGCGAACCGGTCGGCTTGCGTCCACGCGGCGGTCAGGGCTTCCTGCACGGCGTCTTCAGCGGCTGCGGCATCGCGCAACTGCAAGCGGGCGAAGCGCACGAGGTCGCGCCGCAATTGCGCCAGATAAACGGGATCGTCGAGCGCCGGGCCGCTTATTTGCGCCATCGCATGCTCCGTCGGCGCGCCCGCGATTGCCGCGCGTGTTCTGCTGGGACGTTGTCGTTCATGAGCGGGTGGTTGTCCTCGCGCGGTCTTTGGATATGTGCGCCATTCTCCCGCACGTCCCGGCATAAGCGAATTGGTGTTGAACATATGACCGCCAGCAAAGGTTGACCGATGAGCTTGGTCGCGCTGCGCAGGCGGTTATGACAACAGAAACACATTATTGCGAAAATTGAAATCGAAGTCGGTGGTGTGCGTGGCGCGCGCTCACTTATGCGGCAGACAGGCTGCCAGATCAGCCCCCCGTCCCAGTCAGACGTTCGTTTCGATTATTTCACTGATTGAAAAAATGTCTTCCCGTCTTCGGTGTTTGTGGGCGAACACTGAATCGTTATTCTTCGTCCATCGATCGCACCCGATCGCGAACCAAACGCCGAAGAGGAGTAGCACCATGAAACGCATTCTTTCCGCCCTGATCGCTTCCGTCGCCCTGTTTGCAGCCGCTTCCGGCGCAGCTCACGCTGCCGCTCCGGCGCAGTGCAACGGCCCGGCATCGTACTGCAACGTGTTCTTCGGCAACTAATCGGCTGATGGGCACGGCCGTGTCCGGCGCAGACTCGTCGATGAGCAGGTTTCTCGAAGACAAAAAGAAGGGCGCCGAAAACTGAACGGCGCCCTTCTTTGCATTCAAGCACGTCACACGCCACTACCGCAGTCCGACGCAACAGCCGCACCCGCGCGCAAATGCGTCAAATCCTCGCCGTGCCAACGTGTTACGGTGGGTCAGCAGCTTGCAATTCTCCTGCGCGCTTCGCGCCGTCCCTCACGCAAACCAGCGATTCAACCAGCGGTCCACCAGCCAGCGGTCCAACGACGCAACTGCACGTCGCCGCATCAGCGGTCATTTTTTCCCGCTGCCCCGGGTTGCACCCGGTCGGACACCCCGGCAACACACATTTGCCTCAAATCGTCCTAGACCGAAAGCAGGCTTGATTGACAAGGCAAAAGTACCAGTTATCCACAAGGTTATTCAGCGTTTCTGTGGATAACTTTGCGGGCCGCGAGGTTATCCACCGGGCACGCCGCGCGCCGCCTGTCCCACGGCAACGAGAACAACCAGACGCCGGGATTTGGCCGCCCGCCGTCCCCACTCGCGCGGCTTTTGCCTATGATGGACGGTTCGTACCCTGTTGCGCGTCGAGCGCCCACATCAAGGAAGCGAACCATGGCCCATCACATTGCAGTCGTCGTCGGCAGCCTGCGCCGGGACTCGTTCAACCGTCAGATGGCGCACGCGGTAATTTCACTCGCGCCGTCCGACTTCACCTTCGAATTCATCGACATCGGCTCGTTGCCGCTGTACAGCCAGGACTACGACGCGGACTATCCCGAAGCCGGCAAGCAGCTGAAGCAGCGCATCGAAGCCGCCGACGGCCTGCTGTTCGTCACCCCCGAATACAACCGCTCGATGCCCGGCGTGCTGAAGAACGCGCTCGACTGGGGTTCGCGCCCGTGGGGCACGAATTCGTGGGCCAACAAACCCGCCGCGGTGATCGGCACGTCGCCCGGCGCGACCGGCACGGCGCTGGCGCAGCAGCATCTGCGCAACGTGCTGGCCTATCTCGACGTCGCGACCTTGGGCCAGCCTGAGGTGTTCATCAGGCACGACCCGGCGGTGATCAACGAAAAAGGCGAAATCGTGAACGACCGCACGCGCAAGTTCCTGCAGACTTTCGTCGACCGTTACGTCGTATGGGTCAAACGGCACGCCACCGCCTGAGCGCAGTCTTGCCATAGCTCGCGGATCAGACCGCTGAGCGTGAGGCGGCGGCCGTCATCGCTTCGACGGCCGTCGCCGCAACTCCCCCGTTTATATGTGGTGATGCCCCGTCACCCGTTCCCAGCCATGACGCACGGCAAGCTTGAAACGTTCCCACGTGCTGTCCGGCGAAGTGGTTTCCCAATGGCGTCGCGCTTCCGGTTCGATGTCGTCCCACGGACGGTCGCGGAAACGCGCGTCCTTGCCGATCTCCGCGCCATAGCGATACGCCGGCACGTAGTCTTCATATCGTGCGTTCTCGGCCGCGTATTGCTCGTCGTAGTGCGAGCGAAAGTCTTCTTCGTATTCCAGATACTCGTTCGGCATCTGGCCGCCCAGGCCCGCGGTCGGCTGCCCCGTTTCGGAGACGACTTCCGACGGCTGCATCACCGCGCCTGAGCCCGGCATCGAGCCGGCGGCGATCGCGCTGCGCCCCACATCGCCGACCAACGGGTCCGTCACCGGCTCGTTGACCGGATCGACCTTGGGCCGCTCATTGAGCGGCGGCGGCACGAACGGCTCGGCGTCGGTGCTTCCGGGCGGCACCGCGTACTGCGGATCGGCCGTGGTGGCCGCCCGGGTGGTGGCGCCCGGCGAGGTCATCCCGTGCTTCGCTACGCCGGGCGTCGTCACGCTCGCCGTGTGCGGCGAGCCCGGCATTACCGCGCCGATGCCGAGTTCATCGAGTATCGAATGCTCGCGTCGGTTTGCCGTTTGCGTATCCCAGTCGGGCAAGCGTTCGCCGATGTCCGTGGCCCCTAACTTCGCCAGCGTATTGCGGGCGAGTTCCGCATGCGACTCGCTCGCTGCGTTGACGCACACCAGCACGGCGCCGCGCCGCACGGCTTCGGTGTAGCGCGCGGTCTCGGCCGCGCGCGCGCCAGTGGTGAACAGACTCGACAGAAAGCGCTCGATATTCGCCAGCACGCCCGCGCTGGCGACTTCATCGGTTGCCGAGCCGACCGACGGTCCCGGGTTCGCCTGCAACTCGATGGCTTCGCGTGCGAAGCCGGTCCGCACGAGCGTGTCGCGGGCGCTTTCCGCTTGCGTATAGGTGTCGAATAAACCAATCACGGTATGTTGCATGGCTGTCTCCCGACATATTGAGGCGGCACGGGCGACGCTGGAGCGCCCCGCCCTCCTTCCCCGTTTGCGCTGCAACGATCATGCCGGGTGCGAGCCAGGTGCCCGCGCGCTCTCGCGCCCTGTCACGCCTGCCGATGCGAGATCGGCCACGTAAAAGCGCGGCGGGCCGCCGCCGCGCTTTTACAACGGTTGGTAAATGGCGCTCACGCCCATTCGCGGCCACCGGCGCGAGCTTTAGTCCGCCGGATGCGTCGCCGGGTCGGTGCCGGTTTGCGCGAGGTCGCGCTGGATCGTTTCGAGCAGTTTTTCCAGCAAGCCGATATCGAAGGGTTTGGAGAGCACCCGCACGTCCACGCGCCGCGCGCGGTCGAGTTCTTCCGCGTAGCCGGTGACGAGGATCACCGGCAGTTTGGTGTCGAAGGCCAGAACCGCCTCGGCCAGATCGATGCCGTTCATCGCGCCGGGCATATGAATGTCCGACAGCACCAGATCGAACGGCAGCGGCTCGCCGGTGCGTGCCCGCCGGGCGTGCGCATCGTCGAACAGACGCAGCGCCGTATCGGCGTTGAAGACGCACGTGACCTGGTGGCCCATCATCTGCAGCAGCGCTTCGGTGCCGGCGGCCACTTCCTCGTTGTCCTCGACCAGCAGGATGCGCAGCCCCTGCGGCGCGGCGCTCTGTTCGGTGGTCGCCTCCGCCGGCCCGGCGGTTTCAGGCTCGGCCGCGGCGCGCGGCAGATAGAGGCGCACCGAGGTGCCCGCGCCGACCGCGCTGTCGATCGCGGCGAGCCCGCCCGAACTCTCGCAGAACGCAAAAACCTGCGGCAAGCCGAGGCCGGTGCCCGTGCCTTTCGGCTTGGTCGTGAAAAGCGGTTCAAAAGCGCGTGCCAGCACATCGGGCGCCATGCCGACGCCGGTATCTTCGAGCGACAGTTGCACGAAGTCGCCGGTCAGCGGAAAACCGTCCTCGTGGCGGAACACGATGTTGGTGGCGCGCACCGTAAAGCGCCCGCCATTGGCCATCGCGTCGCGCGCGTTCACGGCAAGGTTGATCAGCGCCAGTTCGAACTCGGCGACGTCGACGCGCATCGGCCAGGTCTCGACGCCGGGATCGATCACCAGCGAAACCTTCGCGCCGAGCGACGCGCGCAGCAACTCGCGGCACGTCGGCAACCAGCGTTCGAGCGACAGCGTCTCGGTGCGCAACGGCTGCTTGCGCGCGACGCCGAGCAATTGCCGGGTGAGCGACTGGCCGCTCTTGAGCGCCCGCTCCATCGCCGACAGTTCGCGATCGAGCCCGGCCACGCTGCGCCGCCGCACGATCTGCACGTTGGCCGAGAGGATCATCAGCAGGTTGTTGAAATCGTGCGCGACGCTGCCGACCAGCGTGCCGAGCGCCTCCATCTTGCGCGACTGGCGATACGCGGATTCGATCGAACGGCGCATCGACGCTTCGGCCTGCCAGCGCTGCCACGCCTCCTCTTCCGCGCCGAGCCGCCGCAGCGACAGCCAGATCACGCACCACAGCGCGATCGACGGCGTGAACATCGACAGGATCAGAACGGCCAGGTGCCGATACCACGCGGCCCAGATCGCTGACGTGCGATAGCCGCACAGCACGTACACGGGATATGAACCGACATGCCGGAACGCGAGGATCAGATTGTCAGCGTCGACGTTCGAGCGCATGCGCACGACCCCGGCCCGTCGCCCCTGTGCGACCGCTTCGGCAAACGGCGAATCCGGCGCCATGGCGGCCGCCTCGCGCGGGGTGCGCGGATAATGCGCGAGCACCGCACCGTCCGTGCGGACCAGGCTCATGATCATCGGCGTGCTGTCGCTGCCGCCGAGCAGTTCGCGGTAGAACGCATCGAAATAGCTGGGCCGCAGCGCCACCGAGACCACCCCGGCGAACGAGCCGTCGGCGGCGCGCCGCTCCACGCCCATGTTGAACACCTGTTCGCCGGCAACGTGCCCGGTCATCACCTTCGACACGTGTTCGAGCTCGTTGCCGCCGCGAATGCCGACGAAGTCGTCGCGCGTACCGATCGACCGCGTCGGCGACGGGTAGTAGCGGCTGCTGGCGAGCAGCACCCCCTCGCGCCCGAAGATCGACACGGCGGCCACTTGCGGATAGCCGCCGCCCATCGTGCGGAGCTTGTCGTGAATCTCGGCTTCGCGGGCGCGGATGCCGTCGTCGTCCAGACCCTCGGTCAGATCGATGATGCGCGCGTCGAGCGTCTCGTTCATGTCGAACACTTTCAGCGCGTGCTCTTCCGCCACCCGCACCGTGCGCAGCGTCATATCGGTGGCGTCGGCCTCGCGCATGCGCAGATCGGTGAGCGCCATCGCCGCGACATAGACGCATGGCAGCACGATCGCCACGACCAGCAGCGCGATCAGCGTGATGCGCCGCACGTGAAAATTCTGTTCCGGTACAGCGGGGAACGACGCCTCGTCCGGCCGGTTGGCGGAACGGCGGGAAAGGCGGCTCGCGCGAGGCGGGTCGAACCGGTCTGGTGTCATTGTCGATAATGCCAAAGTCGTTCGGGACCAGGAGGCCTGGGAGTCGGCTTCATAGGAGAAGCATAGACACAGAGCGGCGGTAGAAGTTACCGTTGACTAACGGGCCGGCGCTGACCATACCCTATTCGTCTGTTCTTTAAACAGCGATGAATCGAAAAGCGCAAACGTATACAAAAGTATAAATATAAAAGAAAACGTTCTTGATCTATCCAAACATTTTTATAAATAGGCCTGAACGGAAAAATATCGTTGACGAATGCCAATCCGGAGAGTTGCCTTTGCGCAGTTTTGCTTCGAAAATCCATGCCACGAATAAAAATTCGTCTGCCATGTTCGGACGCATTTGCCGCGAGGGCAGCCAGACCGTGCATACCGTGCGCGAGTCGAGGCATTCGCGGAACCACGCGCGGCAAAGGGACCATCCTGATCCATGAAGCCGCGCAGATTGATCTACGGGGTAGGCTTCGAACATGCCGGTCATAGCCGTCGTCCACGGTGCGCGCTCGCAGTCATGCAGGCGGACCAGATCCGCCAGACACGCGTCGCCGCGCTCGCTCCCCGCTCGCACGCAACCTGCGCTTCAGCAGGCTTCACCGCACTTTGCCGCCGGTCGACAGACCTCGCGCTAAAGAAACCGCCTCTATGCGCCGTTAATGCGTAATAGCTAAACACGTTTTCCGACCCGCCCATGCCTTTGCCTATTGTGATCGCCGATGATTCGTTGCTTGCCCGCAAGGTGCTCACCAAGTCATTGCCGCCGGACTGGGATGTCGACGTGTCCTACGCATCGAACGGGCGCGAAGCGCTCGGTCTGTATCGCGAAGGCAAGGCGTCGGTGATGTTCCTCGACCTGACGATGCCGGACATGACCGGCTACCAGGTGCTGGAAGCGTTGCAGCATGAGGATCTGAACACCTTCGTGATCGTCGTCTCCGCCGATGTTCAGCCGATGGCCCAGGCGCGCGTGCGCGCGCTCGGCGCCGCCGCGTTCATCGCCAAGCCCGTGACGCCCCAGGCGGTACTGCCCATCCTCAAGGAGTACGGGTTGTATGTCTGAGCCAGTCCTCACCGAAGACCAGCGCGACGCGCTGCAAGAGGTCGCCAATCTGGCGATGGGCCAAGCCGCGACGCGCCTTGCGCGGCTGCTCGATGCGTTTATCGAATTGTCCGTGCCGCGCGTGAAGATGGTGGCGGTCAGCGACGCGGCGCAGGCGCTGCGGCAGATGACCGGGATCGAGGACACGGTGAGCGCGGTGCGCCAGGGCTTTCGCTCCGACATCAAGGGCGAGGCGCTGGTGATCTGCCGCAGCGACTGCATCGCGCAGTTGTGCTCGCTCGTCAGCGATCCGTACGCGCGCTCGAGCTATGAGGCGGTGAGTCAGAGGGAACTGGTGTTCGACGTCGCGAACGTGCTGACGGGCGCGTGCGTGTCGTCGATTCTCGATCAGTTCGGCCGCACGCCGGTGTTTTCCGCGCCCGGTCTGCTCGGCGAAGCAATGACGCTCGACGAGGTATTCCAGCCCGGCGTGCTGCAGCGGCAAGTCGCGCTGCTGGTCGAAGTGAATTTCGCGCTCGAGGATCACAGCTTCCGCGCGCACCTCGTGATGCTGATGGCCGAGGAGTCGATTCGCCATATGAACGGAGCGCTCGACGCGTTGTTGTCCAGCCTATGAATGCGTCCGTCGATTCGTTGAGCGATCTGGTGGTCGAGCGTGTCGGCTTCGGCATCTTCGTGCTCGACCGCGAGATGAACGTGCTCATGTGGAACCGCTTCATGCAGGATCACAGCGGTTTGTCGCCGGAACAGGTGGTCGGCAAGTCGTTGTTCACGCACTTTCCGGAACTGCCGCGCGTGTGGTTGTCGCGCAAGATCGAAAGCGTGTTTCAGCTCGGCAGCTTTGCGTTCAGTTCGTGGGAACAGCGGCCGTATCTGTTCAGGTTCGATCATGACCGCCCGATCACCGGCGGGGTCGATTTCATGCAGCAGGACTGCACGTTCATGCCGCTCACGCGCGATCGTGAAGTGGTCGCCGTGTGCGTGACGATCTCGGATGTCACGCATGTGAGCATCGTGCAGCGCGAGCGTGAAGAGGCGGTCGCCAAGCTCCAGGAGTACGCGGACCGCGACGGTCTGACGGGCATCGCCAACCGCCGTTTCTTCGAAGCGCGTCTGCGTGACGAATTCACGCGCTGGCAGCGTTACGGCGGCGACATGTCGATGCTGCTGTTCGATCTCGATCACTTCAAGAAAATCAACGACCAGTTCGGCCACGGCGTCGGCGATACGGTGCTGCGCGCGATGGCGCAACGCGTCGCCGAGGTGGTGCGGGCGCAGGACACGTTCGGGCGTTTCGGCGGCGAGGAGTTCGCGTTGCTGCTGCCCTGCACGCCGCTCGACGACGCGATGCGCGTTGCGGACAAGATTCGCTGCGTGATCGCCGATACGCCGGTCGAAGTGCTGGGCACGGGCGTGCCGGTGACGGCGAGCGTCGGCGGCGCGGCGGCGCGCGCGGGCGTGCCGACCTATGACGTGCTGATCAACGAGGCCGATGCGGCGCTGTATAGCGCGAAGCGGCAAGGACGCAACCGCTCGGTCTCGTTTGGCTGACGGGACGCGGCGTATCGCGCACGGCGCGGGAGCGGCGGCGTTTCTGCGCCGGCACGCGGCGTTTCGTTCCCGCGCGGCGCACCGCGCGTGGCCAGCGCCGCTTCGCCGCGCAGCCGGGGCTCCCTTCCTGCCCCTAATTTACCGGCGAAACTGCGGCGTCTCGCAAACGTTGATATACTTTTCGCCGTTCCGGCATCCCTGCCGGGTGTTTCGCGCGTGTCCGCGCGCGCGGACCCTCTGCCCTGCGGGTAGGCATCAAACCTCATTCAACGCCTTTCAGCGGGCGCCTCCAGCGGAGATCGTCTTGGCTGTTTCCAATCTTGTCGTGGACGATAAAGAAATCGACGCCGCTGCCGCCACGTCCGGCAGCTCGTTCTATCTCGCCATGCGCATCCTGCCGGCTGCGCAGCGCGATGCGATGTATCAGGTCTATGCGTTCTGCCGCGCCGTCGACGACATCGCCGACAGCGACATGCCGCGCGCCGAACGCGCCGCCGCGCTCGAGCGCTGGCGCGCCGACATCGACGCGTGCTATGCCGGCGCGCCGCGCACGTCGTTGCGCGCGCTGACGCGGCACATTCACACGTTTCATCTGCAACGCGAAGATTTTCACGCAATGATCGACGGCATGGCAATGGACGCCGCCGCCGACATCTGCGCACCCGACGAAGCCACGCTCGACCTCTACTGCGACCGCGTAGCCAGCGCGGCGGGCCGGCTGTCGGTGAGGATATTCGGGATGCAGGACGAGCCCGGCCGTCTGCTCGCGCATCATCTGGGCCGCGCGCTGCAACTGACCAACATCCTGCGCGATATCGACGATGACGCCGACATCAACCGCTGCTACCTGCCGCACGAATTGCTGGCGCGCGAAGGCATCGCGGTGACCAACCCGCTGCAGATCGCCGACGATCCGTCGCTGCCGCGCGTCTGCGCCGCGCTCGCCGAGCGCGCGCGGGAACACTTCGCCGCGTCCGATGCGATCATGGATCGCGAGCCGCGCAATCAGGTGAAGGCGCCGCGCATCATGTCGGGCGTCTATGGCCTGCTGTTCGAACGCACGCTGGAGCGCGGCTTCGACATTCCGCGCACGAAAGTCAGCAAGCCGAAGCTGCGCATGCTGTGGATCGTCGCGCGTTACGCGCTCTTCTGAGCTGATGCCAAAGCTCGTACATGTGGTCGGTGCGGGCCTCGCCGGCCTGGCCGCCGCAGTGCAGCTGCAGCGGCGCGGCGCGCAAGTCGTCCTGCATGAAGCGGCTGCCCAGGCCGGCGGCCGCTGCCGTTCGTACTACGACTCCAAGCTGGGCGCGACCGTCGACAGCGGCAATCACATGGTGCTGTCGGGCAATGCCGCAACGCTGAACTACATGCGGGCGATCGGCGCCGCCGACGAACTGACCGGCCCGCCGCAGCCCGAGTATCCATTCGTGGATCTGGCCACGCGGGCGCGCTGGACCGTGCGGATGTCGCCGGGCGCGCTGCCGTGGTGGATTTTCGATCCGAACGCGCGCGTGCCGAACACCGGTCCGGGCGACTATCTGGCGCTCGTGCCGCTGCTGTTCGCCAAACCGGGGCGCAGCGTCGCGCAAACGATGCGCTGCGACGGCCCGCTGTGGGAGCGCCTGCTGAGGCCGCTGTTTCACGCGATGCTGAACCTCGAGCCGCGCGAAGCATCGGCGGAACTGACCGGCGCAATGGTGCGCGAGACCTTGCTGGCCGGCGGCCTCGCCTGCCGGCCGCTGGTGGCGCGCAACGGTCTCGGCAGTGCGTTCGTCGATCCGGCGTTGCGCTTGCTGCAACACGGCGGCGCGACGATCAGGCTGGGTTCGCGGCTGCGGGAAATCGTCCTGGCAGCCAACGGCGGCCGCGTGCAGGTGCTGAATTTCGTCGACGAAAGCGTCACGCTCGAAGCGAACCAGGCGGTGATTCTCGCGCTGCCGCCGGAGATCGCGCCGACCCTCGTGCCGGGTCTGCGGGCGCCGACTCGCTTCGCGGCGACCGCCAACGTGCATTTTGCGGTCGAGCCACCGTTCGGTGTGCCGCCGGTCACCGGCCTGCTCAACTCGACGGCCGAATGGCTGTTCGCGTTCGACGAGCGCTTGTCGGTGACGGTCAACGCGGCCGAGCGTCTGCTCGACATGCCGCACGAAGCACTCGCGGGCACCGTCTGGGCTGAAGTGGCTCAGGCCGCCAATCTTCCCGCCGCGCCGATGCCGGCCTGGCAGGTCATGATGGAAAAATGCGCGACGTTTGCCGCGCTGCCGGACCAGGAAACGCTGCGTCCGGGCACGCGCACTCGCTGGAACAACCTGATGCTCGCGGGCGACTGGACGGCCACCGGCCTGCCCGCGACGATTGAAGGCGCGATCCGCTCCGGCCAGAAGGCCGCGGATACGTTGCTGAATGAACCGATGGAACGCCGATGAACGACTTATCTCAAGCCCAGCCGCTGGACGCGGTCCTGCCCGAACTCGCCGACGCGCCGCTCGACGCGCCGGTCGTCGAGACGCAAGCGTCCGCCGCCGACACGCAAGCGCCGGCCGCGTCGCTGGACGCCGCGATCACGCGCGCGACCGATGCGATTCTCGCCGCGCAAAAGCCGGATGGCCACTGGGTCTATGAACTCGAAGCCGACGCGACGATTCCCGCCGAATACGTGCTGCTGGTTCACTATCTCGGCGAAACGCCGAACCTCGAGCTGGAGCAGAAGATCGCGCGCTATCTGCGCCGCATCCAGTTGCCGAACGGCGGCTGGCCGCTGTTCACCGACGGCGCGCTCGACGTCAGCGCCAGTGTGAAGGCGTACTTCGCGCTGAAGATGATCGGCGACCCGGCGGATGCCGAACACATGGTCCGCGCACGCGAGGCGATTCTGGCCCACGGCGGCGCGGAGAACGTGAACGTCTTCACGCGGATTCTGCTCGCGCTGTTCGGCGTGGTGTCGTGGCGCGCCGTGCCGATGATGCCCGTCGAGATCATGCTGTTGCCGATGTGGTTCCCGTTCCATCTGTCGAAGGTGTCGTACTGGGCGCGTACCGTGATCGTGCCGCTGCTGGTGCTCAACGCGAAGCGGCCGCTCGCGCGCAACCCGCGCCGTGTGCGGATCGACGAGCTGTTCCGCGGCGCGCCGGTCAACACCGGCATGAATCACCGCGCACCGCATCAGCATGCCGGCTGGTTCAGCTTTTTCCGCAGCGTGGACGCGGTGCTGCGCGCGGTCGACGGCCTGCTCCCGAAAGTCACGCGCGAGCGCGCGGTGCGCGCGGCGGTGGCCTTCGTCGACGAGCGGCTGAACGGCGAAGACGGCCTCGGCGCGATTTTCCCCGCGATGGCCAACTCGGTGATGATGTACGACGTGCTCGGCTATCCGGCCGATCATCCGACTCGCGCGATCGCGCGCGAGTCGATCGACAAGCTGCTCGTTATCAAGGATGACGAAGCATATTGCCAGCCGTGTCTGTCGCCGGTATGGGACACGTCGCTCGCCGCGCACGCGCTGCTCGAAACCGGCGAAGCGCATGCCGAGCAGGCGGCCGAACGCGGGCTCGCGTGGCTGCGTCCGTTGCAGATTCTCGACGTGCGTGGCGACTGGATCTCGCGCCGGCCGAATGTGCGGCCTGGCGGCTGGGCGTTCCAGTACAACAACGCGCACTACCCGGACGTCGACGATACGGCGGTGGTCGTGATGGCGATGGATCGCTCGGCGAAGCTCACGCAATCCACTGTCGATCGCGAAGCCATTGCGCGCGCGCGCGAATGGGTGGTCGGCATGCAGAGCAGCGATGGCGGCTGGGGTGCGTTCGAACCGGAAAACACCCAGTACTACCTGAACAACATTCCGTTCTCCGATCACGGTGCGTTGCTCGATCCGCCGACTGCGGACGTGTCGGGCCGCTGTCTGTCGATGCTCGCGCAACTCGGTGAATTGCCGCAAGGCAGCGAGCCGGCGCAACGCGCGTTCGACTACATGCTGCAGGAGCAGGAGTCGGATGGCAGCTGGTACGGCCGCTGGGGTCTGAACTACATCTACGGCACGTGGACCGCGCTGTGTTCGCTGAACGCCGCCGGCATGCCGCACGACGACCCGCGCATCAAGCGCGCCGCGCAATGGCTGCTGTCGATCCAGAATCCGGATGGCGGCTGGGGCGAGGGCGGCGAGAGCTACAAGCTCGACTACCGCGGTTACGAGCGCGCACCGAGCACGGCGTCGCAGACCGCGTGGGCGCTGATGGGCCTGATGGCGGCGGGCGAGGTCAATCACGAAGCCGTCGCGCGCGGTATCGATTATTTGCAGAACGAGCAGCGCGAGCATGGTCTGTGGGACGAAACGCGCTTCACCGCGACCGGGTTCCCGCGCGTGTTCTATCTGCGTTACCACGGCTATCGCAAGTTCTTCCCGCTGTGGGCGTTGGCGCGCTTCCGCCATCTGAAGCGCAACGGACTCACGCGCGTCGCGGTCGGGATGTAACGGATGCCGCTTTCGACAACGCCGTCAGCCGATGCCGGCCGCAGCAGCTTGCCGGTGATCGTGGTGACGGGCATGGCGTTCGAAGCGCGGATCGCGCGCGGTGAGGGCGTCGAGGTGGTGTACGCGGCGCGCGCCGATCTGCTCGAACGCGCGTTGAGCGCGGCGGTTGCGCGCGGCTGCTCGGGCATCGTCAGTTTCGGCACGGCGGGCGGTTTGGCGCCGGCTCTGGAGCCGGGCTCGCTGATCGTCGCGGACGCCGTCGAAGGGCCGTTTGGGCGCGTCGAGACCGACCGGCGTTGGGCCGACAGGCTCGCCGCCGCGATGGCGGCAGCGCCGCTCGCGACGCGTCTGCAACGCGGTCTGATGGCGGCGGTCACCGCGCCTTTGGTGACGGCTGACGACAAGCGTGCGTTGCATCGCTCGACCGGCGCGTTGGCGGTGGATATGGAGTCGCACATCGCCGGCGCAACGGCCGCCGCGCACGGGCTGCCGTTCGCCGTGTGCCGGGCGATTGTCGATCCGGCATGGCGCACGCTGCCTTCGGCTGCCACTGCCGGCCTGCGCGACGACGGCAGCACGGCTCTCGGGCCGATTCTGCGGGAGTTGCTGCGGCAGCCGTCGCAGCTCGGCGCGCTGATTCAGGTTGCCGTCGACGCCCGCGCCGCGCGGACTTCGCTGGTGCAGGCGCGGCAGGCGATGGCCGAGGCTGGGGCTTTGCGGATGGCTGCTGTCGTTTGACGGTTTAGGCCACGGCGCGGCGTGTATCGCGCCTTTGCGCGCCGTAGTTGTACTGCCGGTTCTGTTCATTCCCGCCAGCTTGTAGCCCGTCCTCACGGGACGCCCGTTCTGGGCGTCCCGCGGCGCATTCCCATGCCTTGCGCACCTTCTCCGAATCCCTATTGCACGACCGGTGCCGCAGCCGGCTGCTTGTCGTCGGCCGGTGCGGTCTGAGGCGCCGGTGTGCCTGACGCGGCTGCGGGTGCTGTGGCCGGCGGCGCGGCCGGCATGGCGCCCGCCGCGCCGCTGGCCGGGGTGTCGCCTGGATCGGTGTAGTCGGGTACGCCTGCCGGCGCGCCCGTAGCTGCTCCAGAGGCCGCCTTCGGGGCTTCGGCGGCGTCGCCCGGGTCTGCGTAGTTCGGCAAGCCACCGGCCGCCGGAGCGCCCGTAGCGGGAGCCGCAGGAGCCGTCCCGCCCGAATCGTCCTGGTCCTCGTAGTTCGGCGGCGGCGCGGTGTTGTCGCTCGTGCCGCGCAGACGCGCGCGGCGTTGCTGCGTGTACGCGTCACGCACGAACGAGTATTTGTCCAGCGCGGCCTGCTGCAGCAAATCGGTTGCGCCCAGCAGGTCGGAACGCACGCTCACGAACTGCAGTATGTACAGCGGATTGCGCACCGCTGGTTCAATGTAGTTCAACGGGTTGAACTTCACATCCACGATAAGGCCCATGCTGTCACGCACGGTGCTCGGCCCGAACAGCGGCAGGACCAGAAACGGGCCCGACGGAATGCCCCAGTGTCCCAGCGTCAGGCCGAAGTCCTGGTGGTGCTTGGGCAGACCGGCCGGCGTTGCCCAGTCGAGCAGCCCGCCCAGGCCGAAGACCGAGTTCAACGCGAATCGCATGATGTCTTCCGTCGCGTCGGTGAACTTCAGTTGCAACAGCGCGTTCGCGGCGTTGTTCAGATCGCCGAGGTTCGAGAAGAAGTTGCTGACAGCGGTGCGCAACGGCTGCGGCGTCACCTTCTGATAGCCCTTGGCAACCGGCGCCGCGACGTAGCGGTCCACCCCGTCGTTGAAATTGAACACGACCCGGTTCATCGGTTCGAACGGGTCGCCGGGCTTGCGGTCGGGACCGGTCGCGCAACCGGAGATCAACCCCGTAGCGACGAGCGCCAGCGCAGTGTTACGCAGCTTCATGCTTATTTTCCTTTATGCTTCGCGCGACGTTGGCGCGGCTTGCCCATGAGCACCGGTTGAAACACCACCGCGCCGATCAGCGTGCAAAACAGCGAAAGCGCCAGCAGTCGTCCCATGCTGGACGTCCCAGGATGGTGCGATAGCCAGAGACTGCCAAACGCCGTCGCCGTGGTCGCCGCGCTGAACAGTACGGCGTGCGTCAAGCTCGACTGCAACAGGCCGGTCTGGCCGTTGCGCCAGGCCATCACGAAATAGATCTTGAATGCCACGCCGACGCCGAGCATCAGCGGCAACGCGATGATATTCGCAAAGTTCAGCGGCATGCCGAACACCACGCACAATTCCAGCGTCACGAGCGCCGAGACCAGCAGCGGTACCAGCGTGCGCAGCACGTCGCTGATCCGCCGCAGCGCGATCCACAGCAGGATCGCAATCGACAGCAGCGCGTAGGCGGCGGCTTGCAGGAACGCCTTGATGATCGTGTCGGCCGAATGCAGGATCGAAATCGGCCCGCCGATCGCGCCCGGCTCCGCCTTCTTCACCGCGTGGGCGAAACGGGCGAGCACCGCGTCGTCGTTCGGATCGGCGCCGGGTTGGATCTTCGGCGCGATGTCGACAAGCGCGCGGCCGTCCTTCGACACCCAGGCGGCGGAGATGGGTTTGGGCAGGTTCTCGCGCGTGATCTCGGTTGGTTGCAGCAGGTTCTCCAACTGCTTCAACGCGATGCGCAGCGTGTCGGACATCGCGGTCTCGGCACGCTCGCGCGTGGCGGCGTTCGCGTCGGCCAGCTTTTGCAGCGTCGCCGACAGATGCCTGGCTTCGGCGGCGCCTGGGCCCGGATGATCGTCGGCGGCGAGCGACAACTGGTTCGACGCGCGCTTGAGCGCGGCGACGCGCACCGCGTCAGTGGCCTGCTGCGCGGGCTGCTGCTGCAACGCGGGCAACAACTGCTGCGCGGCGCTCGCGAGCAGCATCATCTTTTGCTGCTGCTCGGTTGGAATGAACGTGTTCAGCGTGGTGACGCGGCCCACTTCCGGCAGCGCGCGCAAACGCGCGGCCATCAGCTCGGCCGCAGCGAGCGACGGCGCGAGCGCATTCACGTTGTTGACCGCAGCTTCCGGCGAATCCTTCAGCGACAGCAGCGTCGCCATCGATTCCGTATGCGGGTCTTTCAGGTGCAGCGGGTTGAAGTCGAACCGCAGATGCGTGAGCAACGGCGCCGCCCCGATCACGACGATCAGCGTGCCGATCAGCACCGGCTTGCGGTGGTGATCGAGGAAATCGTCGACGGGCGCGAGCTGCTTGAAGCCTGGCGAACCGGCTTCGCCCGGCGGATTGAAGGCTTTGAGCAGGGCCGGCAGCAGCGTCATGTTGGTCAGGTACGCGATGAACATGCCGACGCCGGCGATCTGGCCCAGCTCCGACACGCCCCGGTAGGCGGTCGGCAGGAACGAGAAGAAGCTCAGCGCGACTGCGACTGCCGCGAGGGTCAGCGGCACGCCGATGCTGTGCGCCGTATGCATCAGCGCGGCGGAGAGGCGGTTGTCGCGGTTGCGCTCCTCTCGGTATTTGACGCCGAACTGCACGCCGAAATCGACCCCGAGCCCGATGAACAGCACCATGAACGCGACCGAAATCATGTTGAGCGCGCCTACCATCATCAGGCCGAGCGCGGCGGTGATCGCGAGACCGACGAACAGCGTGATGAACACGGCGGCGATCATGCGGCCCGAACGCAGCGCCAGCCACAGAATGACCAGCACGACGATGAACGTGCCGATGCCGTTGAGCACCGCGCCGTCCTGGACCGAGGCGAACTCTTCGTCGGCGAGCGGCTGTTCGCCGGTCAAACGGATCGTCGCGCCATAGCGTGAGTCGAGGTGCAGCGCCGCGGCGGTGTCGCGGATTGCTTTGGACGCGGTGGCGCCCGGTTCCAACGCGTCGTAGTTGACGACCGGCTGCACGATCACGAACGCGCGCGCCGGATCGGTCGCGACGCTCTTGTCGACCAGCGCGCGCCACGAGAACGCCGCTGGCTGTCCGGCCAGCACGCGGTCGAGCGTGTTCGCGCTTTGCGATAGCAGATGGCTCATGTCGGCGAGCTTCACCTGGCCGAGTTGCAGCGGCAGCAGCAGGGTCGTGGTCAGCGTGCCGGCGAGGCCGGTCAGGCTCGGATCGTGGGCGAGGGTGTTGACGAGCGGGCGCGACTGGACGAGCTGCGAGGTGGTCGACATCACCTCGTCGGTCGACGGAAACAGAAGGCCGTTGTGTTCGAAGAACGGGCCGCCGGCGGGCTGCGACACCGCGACGAACTCCTTCGGATCGGCCTTGAGCGCGGCGGTCAGCGCATTGGCAGCGGCGTCGGCGAATTCAGGCGCGCGCGCTTCGACCACCACCAGCACGGTTTGACCGCGATCCGGAAAGGCCTGGCTCATCGCGTCTTCGAACTTCGACCATTGCTTGTCAGTCTCGATGAGACGGCTGATGTCCGTGTTGATCTTGAAGTTAAACACGACATAGAAGCTGCTCAAAACGGCGAGCACGAGCGACAGTGCGATGATCCTGCGCGGATGACGCACCGAATAGGCGACGAGACGGACAATAGATGACTTCAGCATGTAGGCGAACGTAGCCTTATCACGGATGTTGTTTTTGACGAAAGTGCACAAGTATACAGAGCCGGAGCACTCCAACCCGACTTCGATAGCAAGTGCGGCTCACGAAGGGGCTTTCAGGGGCGGGAACGCAATCTCGGTATACTGGTCTATCTTGCTGTCGTCTCGGGCTCGCAAGCCCGCCGGCGCTTACTTTTCTCTCAGATCCTGGCGAACGTATGAAACGTTATCTGTCTGCTTTTCTGGCTGCGGCCGTGGTATCCACTGCGGCCTACGCGCAAAGTGCGCCTGATGCGCTGGTAAAAAGTGCCGTCGAGGGCACGGTTGCCGCGATGAAGGCCGATCCCCAGGCACGCGGCGGCGACATGGCGAAGATCACCCAGCTGGTCGAGACGCGCTTCGTGCCGGCCACCGACTTCCAGCGCACGACGCGAATCGCGGTCGGCAAGGCGTGGGCCACCGCGACCCCTGAGCAGCAAAAGCAACTGTACGAGCAGTTTACGCTGCTGCTGGTGCGCACTTACGCTGCTTCGCTCTCGCAGTTGCGTGACCAGGACGTGCAGTTCAAGTTTCTACCGGTGGATTTGCCGGCCGGCGCGAAGGACGTCGTCGTGCAATCGCACGTGATCAGCAATGGCGGTGACGATGGGATCGACTACCGGCTGACCAAGGGTCCGTCCGGCTGGAAGATCTACGACATCAACATGATGGGTGCGTGGCTGATCCAGGTGTATCAGACGCAATTCGCCGACCAGATTGCCAAAGGCGGGATCGACGGGCTGATCAAGTTCCTGACCGCGCATAATGCGCGCAGCGCCGGTTAAAGTCCGACTGTTTTCAAGCTGGCTTCAAGCTGGCAAAAGAAAAAGCGCGGTGGCCATCGAGCCACCGCGCTTTTTTTATCGTGCGCAACCTGGGGCGGTGCGGAGCCGCCCCATTGAACCGTCAGTGCGCGGCCGTAGCCGTCTGCACCTTCTTGCCCTTGCCGGCGACCTTGATCTCTTCCAGCTTGATCTCGACGTGGCGGGAAAACACATATTCGGCAGGGCGCTGCTTGTCCAAAGGAATATCCTGGGTGAAAGCACCCGAGGTCTTCGGCCCACGCAGGCTGACCTTCAACGCCTTCAGCGGGTGCGCCACCGTATCCATCACGGCCGTCGCTTCGAAGCCGCAATGGACCATGCAGTCGGCGCACTTCTCGTAGTTACCGGTGCCGTAGTTGTCCCACTGCGTGGTTTCCATCAGTTCCTTGAAGGTCTTCACATAGCCTTCGCCGACCAGATAGCACGGCTTCTGCCAGCCGAACACGGTACGCGCCGGGTTGCCCCAGGGCGTGCACTCGTACGTCTGATTGCCGGCCAGGAAGTCGAGGAACATCGCCGACTGGCTGAACGACCAGTTCTTGCCGTTGTTGCCGCGCTTGAAAATTTCGCGGAACAGATGCTTGGTCTTGTCGCGGTTCAGGAAGTGCTGCTGGTCCGGCGCGCGTTCATATGCATAACCCGGCGAAACGGTGATGCCGTCCACGCCCATCGGGCCCAGCGTGTCGAAGAACGCGGCCACGCGTTCCGGCACCGCGTCGTTGAACAACGTGCAGTTGATGTTCACGCGGAAGCCACGGCGCTTCGCTTCGCGAATCGCCGCCACTGCCTTCTCGTACACACCTTCCTGCGACACCGAGTGATCGTGCGCTTCCTTGTCGCCGTCCAGGTGGACCGACCAGACGAAGTACGGATTCGGCTCGTAGTCGTCCATCTTCTTTTCCATCAGCAGCGCGTTCGTGCACAGGTACACGAACTTCTTGCGCGCGATGATGCCCTTCACGATCTGCGGCATTTCCTTGTGCAGCAGTGGCTCGCCGCCTGCGATCGACACCACCGGCGCGCCGCATTCGTCGACTGCGCCGAGGCATTCTTCCAGCGACAGGCGCTGGTTCAGGATGGGATCCGGATAATCGATCTTGCCGCAGCCATTGCAGGCGAGGTTGCAGCGGAACAGCGGCTCCAGCATCAAGGCGAGCGGGTAGCGTTTGTTGCCGGAGAGGTGCTGACGCATGATGTATGCGCCGACCCGAACTTTCTGTAGCAGCGGAATAGACAAGACGTCCTCCTTAAACTTCGCGTGCGGCGAGTGGTTGCATCAGTTTCGATGGCAACTTGAATTCGACTTTCTCTTCACGGCCCGCCATCGTCGTGACATCGACGGGCCCCAATGCGCTCAGCGCATCGATGACGTTTTTCACCATCTCTTCCGGCGCCGAAGCACCGGCTGTGATGCCGACGGTCTGCACGTTGGCAAACCATTCCGGCTTCACTTCCGAACCGTCGGCGACGAGATAGCTCGCCACGCCGCTTTCGCTGCCGATCTCGCGCAGCCGGTTCGAGTTGGAACTGTTGGTTGCGCCCACCACCAGCAGCACGTCGACCTGCTTGCTTAGCTCACGCACCGCCGCCTGGCGGTTTTGCGTCGCATAGCAGATGTCGCGCGTATCGGGCCCGACGATGTTGCTAAACCGGCGCAGCAACGCGTCGATGATGCCGCGCGTGTCGTCCACCGACAGCGTGGTCTGCGTGACATACGCGAGCGGCGTGTCGAGCGGCAGGTCCAGATACGCGACCTCGGCCTCGCTCTGCACCAGCAGCACCTTGCCTGGAATCTGGCCGATCGTGCCTTCCACCTCAGGATGCCCGGCGTGGCCGATCAGAATCAGCGTGCGGCCGGCGCCGACATATTGTCGACCTTGCACATGCACTTTGGTGACGAGCGGGCAGGTTGCGTCGAGCACGTCGAGGCCGCGCGCTTGCGCATCGCGTTCGACAGTTTGAGCGACGCCGTGCGCGCTGAAAATCGCCACGGCGCCTTGCGGCACTTCATCGAGTTCCTCGACGAAGCGCGCGCCTTTATCACGCAGATTGTCGACCACGTGGCGGTTGTGGACAATCTCGTGACGTACATACACGGGCGCGCCGTGTTGCTGTAGCGCGCGATCGACGATCTCGATTGCGCGAACAACACCCGCACAAAAGCCGCGGGGCTGAGCAAGGATGACTCGCATAAGTTGGCGAACTCCGACTGACGCGGGTTTCGAAGAAGTCGGTAAATCTGACTTTATCGCCGCGATCATCTAATTAGTTGACGTCTTGAGCCCGGCGAGGGGCCGGTACAGCAAAACCAAACGCGCATTCTAACGCTATCAGGCCAGCTTTGCTTTTCGCGCGCCCCTTGTGTTGGGCGGTTGCCGCAGTCGCGGCGTGCCGTTCGGCGCCGCGTCGATGCTACATGCGGTAATGATTGCACGCTGCACCGGTTTGACGGAACCCTTAAACTACAGGGTCCCTGCGGCGCCTATCAGTGTCCGCATTACAGAATGGTTTCGAGGCTCGCTGGATGGAAGTCGATCAGTACGAAAATTTTCCGGTCCCGAGCGTGTTGCTGCCAAAGGCGCTGCGCGCGCCTGTCGACATTATCTATCAGGTTGTCCGCACGGCGGCTGATATCGCCGACGAAGGCGACTGGAGCGCGGCCGCGCGGCACGCCCGTCTCGCCGACTTGCGGGCCGGCCTGGACGCGGTGGCGCAGCGGCGTGCCGCGCCGGTTCATCCGCTGCTGTTCGGCAAACTCGCCGGCGTGGTGGCTCAGTATAAACTGCCGCTCGCGCCGTTTTACGATCTGCTCGACGCGTGCGTGCAGGGCATCGACACCAGCCGCTATGCCGACCGGTCCGCGCTGCTCGGCTATTGCCGTCACTCGGCGAACCCGCTCGGGCATCTGATGCTGCATCTGGTGGGCGCGGCCACGCCGGAGAATCTCGCCGACGCCGACGCGATCTGCACCGCGTCGCAGCTGATCAGTTTCTGGCTGGACGTCGCCGCCGACTGGAACAAGAACCGCGTGTATCTGCCGCTTGCGGATCTGCGGCGCTTTGGCGTGACCGAGGCGCACATCGCCAAGGGTGTCGTCGACGATGCCTGGCGGGCGCTGATGGCGCACGAGGTGTCGTTCGTCCGGGACATGCTGGTGCGTGGCGCGCCGCTCGCGTTGCGTATTCCGGGGCGGCTGGGGATCGAACTATGCGGCGCCGTGCATGGCGGCCTGCGCTTTCTCGAGCGCATCGAGAAAGCGGGCTACGATGTGTTTCGCCGGCGTCCGGTGCTCAATACGTTTGACTGGTGCGTGGTCGCGGTGCGCACTGTGGTGATGCGGCTGTCGCGGCGCGTCGGTGTAGAGGCGCGTTCAATCGAGGGTAAAGCTTAATGGCGGTGGTCCTGTTTCTTCTTTCGTGTGTTTCCCTGTTGATCTGGGGCGTGCTGTTGTTCGCGCGCGGCGGCTTCTGGCGCGCGCGTCCCGCCGCGCCGCTGACTGTCGCGCCACGCGCGGCATGGCCGGCGGTGGCCGCCGTGGTGCCGGCCCGCAATGAAGTCGATGTGATTGCCGAGGCGGTCACCACTTTGCTTCAGCAGGACTATCCCGGCGCGTTCCATGTGATCGTCGTCGACGACCACAGCACCGACGGCACCGCCGACGCCGCCCGCGCGGCCGCATTGCAATTGCAATGTCCGGACCGCCTGACGGTGTTGAGCGCGAAGCCGCTGCCGCCGGGTTGGTCCGGCAAGGTGTGGGCGCAGTCGCAGGGCATCGAGGCGGTGCGCACGCTCGGTTTGCCCGCCGACTTCCTGCTGCTGACCGACGCCGACATCGGCCATCCCGCCGATGCGGTCACGCAACTCGTCGCCCGCGCGGACGCCGAAAAGCGCGATCTCGTCTCGCTGATGGTCCGTCTGCGCTGCGATTCGTTCTGGGAAAAGGCGCTGATTCCGGCCTTCGTGTTCTTCTTCGCGAAGCTGTATCCGTTCGCATGGGTCAACAACCCGCGCAATCGCACCGCGGCGGCGGCGGGCGGCTGCATGCTGGTGCGGCGTGGCGCGCTCGAAGAAGCGGGCGGCATCGAGTCGATCCGCGCCGAGCTGATCGACGATTGCAGCCTCGCCGCGCGCATCAAGCATCGCGGTACCGGGCGTCATCCGATCCGGCTGGATGTGGCGGCGCGCAGCGTGTCGCTGCGTCCGTACGATAGCTGGCGCGAGATCTGGAACATGATCGCGCGCACCGCCTTTACGCAGCTGCATTATTCGCCGCTGCTGCTGGCGGGCACGCTGGCCGGCATGACGATCATCTATCTGATGCCGCCCGTCGCCGCGCTGGTGCTCGGTCCGTTGGGCTGGCCCGCATGGCTCGCGTGGGCGGCGATGTGCTGCGCGTATGCGCCGATGCTCAGCTACTACCGCCGCTCGCCGTTGTGGGCGCCTTTCCTGCCGTTGGTGGCGTTGTTTTATGTCGGCGCGACGTTCGCGTCGGCGGTGCGTTACTGGCGCGGCAAGGGCGGCCAGTGGAAGGCGCGGGTCCAGGCGCCCGTGCAGGAGCGTTGATGCGGCAGGGCTGAAATCGACCATTGACCGGACGAAAAAATAGCGGCGCTTGGGCGCCGCTATTTTTGCATCACGCGTTGGTCAGCATCATGTAGAGCTGGATCACCACGTCGGGCGAAAACGTGAACGGCACCCAACCGTGGCCGGTGTGGCGCATGACCAGCAAGCGGTCGCCATTCGATTGCTTCTGCACTGCCATCACCGGGTTCTTCGTCGATACGAAGTGCCAGCCCGGCGGAATGCCCGGCGGCTGCTCCGGCGTCATCGACGCGCGCGCGTTCGACAATTCCTCGATCAGTTTGCCGATCTGGTCCGGACGCAGCGCGACCATCTGGTCGCCGATCGTCATCGTGATCTCGTCCTGCGCGGGGCGATTGATTTCGAGCGTCGGCTTGACTTGCGGGGCCGGGCGTTCTACCGGCTGTTCAGCCGCCTGTTCGTCCGCTTGCTGGTCCGCTTGTTCGTCGGACACCGGCGTGTTGTCCTCGACGACCGCCGCCGCCGTCTCAGCCACCACCGTCTGCGCCGCGGCTGCGGACGCAACATGATCCGCCGGCGCTTGCGGCGCGCCGGTTTCCACGGGTGTCTCGGGGATGTTTTCGGCCTGCTGGGCCACGACAGCCTGAATGAGCTGAGCGACGCCCATTTCCAGCGCGCCGAGCTGTTCGTGAAGATTCATGCGAGGTTTCTCTTGTAAGACCCGCGATTTTACCTGCTGTGCGTAGGCTTTGACCTGTCGCAAACACGGGACTTGTAACAAATTGCTTACGGCTGCGCCGTATCGTCCTGCGCAGCGCGTTGGTTGATGCGCGTCAGGGCTTCAGATAGCCGGCTTGGCGGAACCAGTCGAGCGCGTCGCTCAAGCCTTCGCGATAAGGCCGCGCGCGATAGCCGAGTTCGCGCTCCGCCTTCGCCGACGTGAAATACATCTTGTTCTTCGACATTTTCAGCCCGTCGATGGTGACAAACGGTTCGCGTTTCGTGATCTTCGCGACCGCCTCCGCGCCCATCGCGAGCGGGTACAGCGGCCAGCGCGGCAAGCTCAGCGTCGGCGCCTTGCGGCCGGTCAGCGCGGCGATATCCGCAAGCATCTGCTGAAGCGGCAGATTTTCGCCGCCGAGAATATAGCGCTCGCCGATCTTGCCGCGTTCGAGCGCGAGAAAATGGCCGGCCGCGACGTCGTCCACATGCACGAGGTTCAGGCCCGTATCGACAAACGCGGGAATCTTGCCGAGCGCCGCTTCGACGATGATGCGCCCGGTCGGCGTCGGCTTGACGTCGCGTGGACCGATCGGCGTGGACGGATTGACGATCACCGCCGGCAGGCCGTCCTCGGCGATCATCCGCTCCACCGCGCGTTCGGCCAGCACCTTGCTGCGCTTGTACACGCCGATCGCCTGGTCGGCTTTGAGCGGCGAAGTTTCGTCGGCGGACTGGCCGGAGCTGGTCACCTTGAGCGTCGCCACACTGCTCGTGTAGACGATGCGTTCGACGCCTTCCTTCAGTGCCGCGCGCATGGTGGCCTCGGTGCCTTCGAGATTCGAGCGTTCGATTTCGCTCGGGTCCGGCGCCCACAGCCGATAGTCGGCGGCCACGTGCAGCAGATAGCGCACGCCGCGCAGCGCGTTGCGCATCGACGCTTCGTCGCGCATATCGCCGACGACGATTTCCGCATCCAGCGCCTCGACGTTCTGGCGCGAACTGGTGGCGCGCACCAGCACGCGCACCTTGAAGCCCTTCTGCTGCGCGATGCGCGCCACCGACGAGCCGACGAAGCCGGACGCGCCGGTCACGAGCACGAGATCGCGATTCTGTTCGGTCATTCTGTTTCCATTCCCCGCGTGACAGTCGACGGATTGTACGTGGCGCGCACGCTGAGTGGCGCGCGAGGCGTCATCAATGGGCAGTCGAGTTCAAGCGCCGCCGAGCAAGCTCGCCGCGACACGACTAGAATGCCGGCTTGAAAGAGTGTGAGGAGAAGACGGCATGGCCCCGGATCTGGATCAGCGGATCGAAACGTATTACGTGCGAGTGCGCGGCATGGTGCAGGGCGTCGGCTTTCGCCACGCGACCGTGCGGCAGGCGCACGCGCTCGGCCTGAAGGGATGGGTGGCGAACCTCGACGACGGTTCCGTCGAAGCGATGCTGCAGGGTCCGGCCAACCAGGTCGACCGGATGCTGTCGTGGCTGCGTCACGGGCCGCCGGCGGCGCGCGTGACCGAGGTGACCGGCGAAGAGCGCTCGACGGAAAAGCGTTACGAGCGTTTCGAGCAGCACTGAGCGGACTGACGTAAAAGGCGGCGCGCCATTGTGTTGATGGCGTGCCGCCTTTGTCGTTTGTACGCGCGCTGAGCGTCAGGGACGGGTAGCGCCTAGCGGGCTACCAGCAGGCTCTCCGCAAAGCCCCATTCTTCTTCGATCCACTGATGGCTGCACACGAAGCCGGCACCGTCGGCAATCGCGGGCATCTCTTCCGCGCGATATTTGTGGCTGCTCTCGGTCCAGATCGTTTCGCCTTGCCTGAGCGACACCGTCAACTGCGCCGCGCCGACATGCGCGGTGAGATCGCGCTTAGCCCGCAAATGCATCTCGATGCTGCGCGCGTCCGGGTTGAAGCGCGCGACGTGCTCGAACGCGTCGAGCGGAAAGTCGCCATCGAGTTCGCGATTGACGCGCGCGAGCAGATTCAGGTTGAACGATGCGGTGACCCCGATCGAATCGTCGTACGCGGCCACCAGTACCGGCGTCGGCTTGATCAGATCGGTGCCGAGCAGCAACGCGTCGCCGGGTGCGAGCATGGTGCGGATCTCGCGCAGAAAACGCGTCGCCGCGAGTCTGCCGAAATTGCCGATCGTGCTGCCAAGGAACAGCACGAGTAACCGATCGTCCGCTGCGCGCTGCTTGCTCACTTCAGCGAGACCGGCCAGATAATCGCGTTCATAACCGACAATCGAAATCCGCTCGATGTCGCCAAGTTCGCGTCTGCACAACTGCAACGCGCTGCGCGAAATTTCAATCGGGCAGTAAGAAGTGGGGCGTTTTTTACACAATGCTTCAAGAATACGCCGCGTTTTACGGCCGCTGCCGCTGCCGAGTTCGGCGACGGTCACGTCATGCGGCAGATGCTCGACGATCTCCGCCGCGTGTTTCGCTAGCAGCCGCTCCTCGGCGCGCGTCACGCCGTATTCGGGCAACACGGTAATCACTTCAAAGAGCGCGGAGCCCACCTCGTCGTACAAGTACTTCGACGGCAGCTCTTTCTGCGGCGTGTGGGTGAGTCCGGCGCGAACCTCTGCGGCGAAGGTGGAGCGTAGGTCGGGTGACGCGTCGTGCGATAAGGCTGGCTGGGTCATGCTGGCTCCAGTAGTCATATTCGATGAGCGGGATTGCTGGCCGGGCAACGGCGTGCGCGGTGAGGCGCGAGCGATGCCTGCCGTGGGAGAGAAGGGCGGGCTTGGTCCATGGGACTGCGTTAGCCGGCCCGGCTCGTTGATGCTGTACCTGCGGTTGCAGACGACGTTGCAAACAGCGTCGCGAGACTTCGTAGCAAGATTCGCGCTTGAGTCGCCTGGTGGGACCCGCTGCGGCGTAGCCGATCAAAACAGCCTGGGCTCGCCTGCCGCGCGTGAAGTTATGTTTTAGTGCATCGACGCGCGATGCGCACGGACTAATTGCGATCCGTCGACGGAAAAGCGCAGACCCATGGCCGAATAACCCGTCTAGAATGCCGGCTTGCAACCGTCTGTCTAAAACGAAAACGCAGCGCGGGTTGATTCGCACTGCCTGCTTGTGAGACCTCACTTCCAATGACAACAACGAACGCCGCGCGATCGAATGCTGCGCTGCAAACCGATTCACCCGCATTCGCACTGTATGCCGAAGCGATTGCGCAACGGGCCGCGCGATGAACCAGTATGACCCAAAGCGCGGTATTGCGTTGTCGGTCGGTGCGTCGGCAATGTTCGCTTTACTGTCCGCTTACGCAACGCTGCTGGCACCGCTAAGCGGCCTCGACATCTTCGCGTGGCGCATCGTGTGGACAGTGCCGGGCGCGCTGTTGCTGGTCGCGTTGCGCAAACGCCTGCCCATTCTCCGACGGCTTCTCTACCGGATGGTGGCCGAGCCGAAGCTCGCCGCCGCGATGCTCGTGACCGCGGCTTTGCTCGGCGCGCAGCTGTGGGTGTTTCTATGGGCGCCGCTGCATGGCCGGATGCTCGAAGTGTCGCTCGGCTACTTCCTGCTGCCGCTAGTGATGGTGCTGGTGGGGCGCTTCTACTATCACGAACGCCTCGACACGTTGCAGTGGCTCGCCGTGGTGTGCGCGGCGGTGGGTGTCGGCCACGAACTGTGGATGACGGGCGCCTTTTCATGGCCGACGTTACTTGTAGCACTCGGCTACCCGCCGTACTTCGCGTTACGCCGGAAAATCAACGAGGATTCGCTGGCGATGTTCACGGTGGAAATGGCGCTGCTGCTGCCGGCGGCAATCGTATTCATCATCAGCGGCGGTTCGCTGACGATGATTGCCGGCCGCGTCGACATGTGGTGCCTGCTGTTGCCGGGCCTCGGCGCGTTGAGCACGATTGCGCTGGCTTCGTATCTGAAGGCGAGCCGTTTATTGCCGGTCGCGTTGTTCGGAATCCTCGGCTATGTCGAGCCGGTGCTGCTGGTGCTGGTGTCGATCACGTTGCTTGGCGAAACGCTGAGCGCTGCGCAATTGGCAACTTATATCCCGATCTGGATCGCGGTTGCGTTCACGGCACTGCATGGCGTGCGTCTCGTCCGGCTGGCGCCGAATTGAGCGGCTTCGAGCAGCGGCGCTTGAAGCAGGCGGCGCGCTCCGTGGCTAGCGATGCGCCGCCGTGTGGTCCGCATTGATACGCGTCGGACCGACTTGCGCGTCGATCGCTTCGCGCAGCGCAGGCCGCCAGCCGACGCCGAACAGCGCTTCCGCGAGGACGAACAGCGGCCCGATCAGCAGGCCGATCACATCGTCGACAAAGGCCGGCTTGCGATGTTCGTAGGCAATATGGCCGATGAACTGGAACACCCAGCCAATCACGAATAGACCGATGCCGCTGGCGAGCCATACCAACGTGGATTGCGCGGCGATCCACTCGCCGAACGCGACGCATAGCGCCGACACGCAGGCCATCATCACGCCGAGCGGCACGTCGAGCACGAGGTAGTAGACCGTTGCCACGGTGAAGAGCAGCCACGCCGCCGAGAACGTCAACGGCAGTGCACCGACTGTGAACGCGGGGCGGCTCAGCAACACGGCCAACGCCAGCACGATTAGCGGAATGCCGATGAAGTGCGTGGCGATATTGCGCCGGTCACGATGGTAAGCCGCGTATTGCGTCAGTTGTTGCGTCAGCGTTCTCATGGGTGCCGCTCCTCCTTCAAAGTCAGCATAATCGCGGGCAGCGGAATTTGAAACCATCGGGTAGCCGACAATCGCGCACGGATGCTGTCCTGTGACTGTGAGTTTTTCATCGAATCAGCTTGGCGCGCTGAAATCGCCGATGCGCGGAAACTCGGCACGCTTGCGGACCTGGAGACCAGGCCGCTGTCATAGCGAAGGCCGTGGCGATCATATCGGAGTCCAACCTTTCTGACCTATCGAATGTCTGAATAACGCGCCAGACGGCGCGAACATCTTTATAAGCATTTTACGGCGCGCCCCTATTTCTTTGGCGATTCGCTACACCAAGCCCGGTAAGGTCGAGACACCCCGGTCAGGAAGCGAAAATATGTTCGGAAAAAGCGCGCTGGATAGTGTGCAAACCCAAAGCAAAGCGAACCGTCGACGCCCCACATTCGTCCTGACGACGATGCTTGCGTCGCTCGCCTTCTCGTTCGCCACTGCTTCGCAAGCCGCCGACACAGTGCCGCCCATCGCCACGGCGACGTTAGCCGCGCCAATCTCCGCGAGCGACGCCGCTCCCGCCTCCGCTTGGCCGACGCTCAGCGGCATCACTGCGATGCTGCGCGCGCAATTTCGCGTCGCGCCGCTGGAGTCGCTGAAGATCGCGCAGGCAGTACTGACCGAAGCTGACCGTCACGCTATCTCGCCGGTATTGCTGCTTGCGGTAATGTCGGTCGAGTCGAGTTTCGATCGCTACGCGGTCAGCATCGCAGGCGCGCGCGGGCTGATGCAGGTGCTACCCGCGGCGCATCCGCAATTGATCGCGGGCACGACGGACCTGTCCGATCCGGCGATCAATGTGCGGATCGGTTCGACCATTCTGCGTGACTACCTCGATGAAAGCGGCGGCGATCTCGACGCCGCGTTGCTTCGCTATAGCGGCGGCGGGCGAGGTTACGCGCGGCGCGTCGTGTTGCGTATGCAGCGATTCGACGCAAGTTTGCGCCGCGAATGATGAACCGATTCGCGGCGCAACTTGCAGTCGAATGGACGCGCGCTAGGTCATTGTGCTGGCGAACTCGGCGCGCAGATCCTGCAACCTGTCGCGCGCGGTGCCCAGACGCTCGACGAGTTGCGCCGAGGCGCGTGTGATCGGCATGCGCGTTTCGTCGGTCAGCGAATGATCGAAAGCCAGCATCGCCTTGATTGCGGACGGATTCGGCGCGGAGAACAGAAGACGCAACACTGGCAGCAAACTCGCGAACAGGTTGCGTGCGTTGCAGTCGTGTTCGATCAGGATCAGGTCCTGTACTGCGATGAGCAGATCCGCGCACACATGCGCGCTTGCCAGAATGCCGCCGGTGCCGCCGTGATTCAGACACTCGTCGAATGCTTCGTCGGTGCCGCACAGCACGTTGATCGGCAGGCCGCTCAGCCTGGCGAAGTGTTCCTTCACGCACTCCTTGATCGCGACGATGTTGTCGCATTCGACAAGGCGCGCCACCGTGTCCGGCTCGATCGTCACGCCGGTTCGATGCGGCACGTTGTACAGCACGATGGGGCGTTCGGTGGCGAGCGCGGCCTGCTCGAAATGCCACTGCACGCCGGCCTGATCGGGACACACGTAGGACGGCGCCGAGATCAGATAGCCGGCGCAATCCCAGCGTTCATAGCGTTGAATCTCGTGCAGCACGTCGCGCGTATTCGATCCGCCGACGCCGATCAGCATCGGCAGACGTGAGCCGATCACATCGGTCAGCGCGTGCAATATGGTGAGGCGCTCGGCTTGCTGCAACAACGCAGCTTCGCCCGTCGTGCTCAACGCGACGAAGCCGCTGATCTCCGTGCGCAGATAGTAGTCCGCGAGGCGCTGCAATGCGTCGATATCGATTTCGCCATTGCGCAGCGGTGTCACGATCGGCAACCAGATACCTGAGAACATGATTAGCGCGCCTTTGCGATGTTGCCGCGGCGCTTCAACGGTCCGATCAACGCGGCGGGGACCGTCGAGATCAGCGTATGCAGCGTGAAGTCGAGGTCTTCGAACGCGATGTCGAGTTGCACGCGTACTTCTTCCCGAACCGCATCCGCGCTGACGACATACACGCCAAGCGGCGAGCGAAGCAGTGCGCGGAGTTGAGTACCCGCAAGATCGTGCGACGGGTGCGGCAGCGTCACCTGCAAGAGGGCGCGTGCCGAGGGGAAGGGAATGACGTTGTTGGCTTGAACCGGCGGCTTGTCGAGCGGCTGCGTGGCGAAGTTGTCGATTGATTGTGTGAGAGCCATGTGATGCGGCGTTCATTGACGCCATGGTTGATCAAGACAGTTCGAGCTTAGACTTCCGCAAGTAAACGCAGTGCAAAAATTGACGTGTCCGCTGAAAAAATCATAGGGACTTCATGTGCTTGTGCTTGAATATCGACTCCCGCAGTTCAATGCAACCCGCGCAGAAAAAAAGGCGAGTCATATGACTCGCCCTCCCTGAACGGCACAGTTCGGCTTCGATTAACTACACAGATGCGGCCGGTGCGTGCCGAAGCCGATCACGTGTTATTGCGTCTTTGTCGTGTCGGCTTGTGCGCCGTCGGCTTTTGCCGGGGCATTGCTGGCCTCTTTCGCGCTCTCCGTTTTAGTCTTCGCGGCGCTGGTTTCCGCAGCGGCTTTCTTGGTGGCTTTGTGCGTCCTGGTCGTGTGAGTGGAGGTCTTTTTCACATGCGCCTTCGTCGCGGCCTTGGCCGGCGCTTTCGTCGTGGCGGCGCCTTCGTCAGTCGCGCCGGTTTGCGCGGCGGTGCTCGCCTTCAGATTCGCTTGACCGGCGGGCCGCATTTGCGCAGGCTGCGCGGATTGTGTGGTGGACGGTGCGGCCGTTTGAGCAAATGCGGTCGACACGAGCAGAGCGGAAGCGAGAGCGGCGAAAAGCGTCTTCATGGTGTAACTCCTGGTTGGACCGGTGGTTTTTGTGTCGCAGCTGAATTGTTTCAGCGCTGCCGGTTTAACGTTGGCCGGACGACAGGAGTTGACGAGGTTCTGGTGACAAAACGTAACCGCCGAAACATATCGGGGTACTGAATCAGTGTGACGCGTTACGGTCTGCGAGGGAGAAGGAGATTGCGTGCGCTTTGCAACAAAGGGCGTGCACTGATCGCGAACGCGAAGGCGGCGAGCAGTTCCTCCGCCTTCGCATCACGCGGGTTTCGCTAACACATCACTGAAGCATCACTGAAACGGATTCTGCACGACGCCCGGCTTCGCATCCGGCTCGTCTTTCACCTTCGCCGGCAGATTCGCTTGCGCCTGCAAGCTGGCGACGATCGCGTCCACCGCTTCCTTCAGCGCGAGCGCCGCCTTCAGTCCGCGCTGATCCTGCGTCAACTCCAGCGTGCCGTTCAGCACCACGCGCGTGGTGCCGTTGCTCACCGTGAGGGCGTCGCCCTGAATGTTGAGCACGTCGTCATCGTTCGAATAGGGTTTAAACACCTTTCAGTCCTCCCGGTCGCTGGTCCTTGAGGTTTTCCGGAATGCCCGGAAAACGGATGCCCGATGCTGCTTCGAGTTCGTGAATCGTCCTGATGTCGTACCGATTGGTCGACACATTGTCCACCACCACCGCGAACGCCAACTGCCGCGAAGGCACGTAGACGACCTTGAACAACTGGGTCGGCACGAACACACGCGTCGGTCCGATGGTCTGCAACTGCTGGCCGTTGAAGATCGGCCCGGTGACGACGTAGGTATCGTCGTACGACACCGCGATCTTGCGCACCGAAGTTTCGATGCGTGCCCACAGCCGTTGGTTGTTCTCGCGATTCTGCGGCACGATGTTCGCGAGCGAGAACGATTGTGCCATCGCTTGCTGATTCCAGCGATTACCCGCCGGGCTCATATGACCACGATCGAAGCCGCTGCGCTTATAGTCCGCGAGCGTTGCGCCTTCGCCTTCGGGCAAACGCGCATCTTCGAAGAACTTGTTGGTGCGCACCATGTCTTTGGCGGCTTCGATATGCTCGCGCGTCAGATGCTCGGCGGACCACAGCGGACCATGCGTGATGCCCGAATGCAGAACCGCGAAATCGCTATAGCACAGCATGCGCGTTTTCGGCGCCATCTTCTGATTGGTCAGAACGGGCCATTGCGCATTCGGTGTGAACTGGGTGCAGGAGGGCGCCGCGCTCGCGTGAGCGGCAACGGCGAACAACAGACAGGCGAACCACTTCTTCATGTGTCATTCACTCGAGGGATGGGGGCGCAAGTATAGCGTTGCAAGCCCGCATCGAGCGACCCTAAATGCAGCGCAAACACAGGGAAGGAAGCAGACGACGCATCGCAATGAAAACGATGCCGGCATGGAGCGAAGGAACATACGCGAAGGGCGCGGGCAAAAAAACGGGCCGCTTTGCAGCGACCCTAATGCGTGGACTTTTGAATCTACTCACGCAATCTTAAGAACGGCTTAAATGCGTGCAACGCAAAATCTTATGTGTGCCGTGGCGCACAAACAAGCACACGCGCACGAGCGAATGCTTGCCCGTGCGCGGCATTTTCGACCGATAAGACCGGTCTGCGGAAAAGACGCTGAAACCTAATTACCGAACACGCTGTTTTCGGCGCGGACCTTTTGACGGTCCACCGCTTGCAAGCGCCAGAAGCCGCGGGTCGGCGCGCGTGTCGGCAGGGCCGTCCATGCGGCGGCGCCTTGTGCCGCGCTCACGCGTTGCTTGCGGTCGACATGCAGGCCACGCAGCGTGCATAACGGCGCATCCGTGCTGGGCGCACAGAGCGTGGTCACGCCGTCTTCGTCGTGCAACTCGCCCCATGGGGGCAAATCGATCCCTTGATGCGCTTCCCTCGACCACCGGTGTTCGTCGGTGTCGAGCCATAACACAGCGTAATCGTGGTTGACGGTGGGATCGGAACCGTTGATCAGGATGGTTAGTCGCATGGCAGTTCCGTACAAATTGCGAAGTCGTGCTTTATCAGTCTATGCGGTGACGCGCGATATGCAAGGCAAAAGGTTTGACGATCAGGCACGAAAAAAGCGGACGCCCGCTGCAGGCGGCGGTACGATAGCCGCCTGCACGATGACGTTCGCGGGGGCATGCCATGCTGCGTCGGTTTCTGCCATTCACGGTGTTGGCCACATGCTTGAGCGCGGTCGCGCCGCTAGGTGTTGCAGCGGACAACGCGCCGTTCGTCGCGCCGGTACCGATTGTCTATGTAGCCGACTTCGATCTGGACGTGGCCAACGTGACGCCGGATAGCGGGCCAGGGCAACGTGTGCGTCGGCTGCGCGGTTTGCTGCCGAGCGGACCCGGACCGTTGGGGCAGGACAAGAATCCACAGGAACACGCCACGCACATCGTGAACGAGATGGCGGACGCGCTGACGCACGATTTAAACAAGGGCGGTGTCGACGCGCGCCGGATCGCGCCGGGTCAGCCGTTGCCGACTGTCGGCTGGCAAGTGCGCGGCGTGTTTCTGAGTGTCGACGACGGCAATCGTTTGCGGCGTGCGATGGTGGGCTTCGGCGCGGGCCACAACGATATCCAGGTGGCGGTGTCGTGCGACAGCCTGGGAGCGGCCGATTTGCCGCCGCTGTATCAGGCGGTCGAAGAAGCCGACAGCAAGAACATGCCGGGCGCGGTGATCAAACTGAATCCATATGTGATCGCGGCCAAGTTCGTGATGGCGAGCGGCGACGAGCAGAAGACGATCAGGAAGACCGCGCAGGAGATTTCGGACGCGGTGATCGCGAAGCTGCATGCCGCGGCGCACTAGGCCGCGGCGCGGCGTGCGAGGCGGGGCGTTTCGATGTGGCGTGGTCCGCCTGCGGCGTCGCCGCAGGCGAACAAATACTCCGGTCATATCGGCCGCCAGCGCCGAACCACCCCGCCGATAAAACCGCTCAGGCCAGATCCAGCGACGCCGTCAAATCGCCTAGGGGCGCGAGACCATTGCTCGCGAACGCCCGATCCCGCGCGACCACGCCGTCGAGCGGCGTCAGTCCATGCACACGGCTGATGAAGCGAAGAATCGAGTTGGTGTCGTACACCGTGTGATCGACGTAGCCCTTCTTCGCCAGCGGCGAAATCACCAGCGCGGGAACCCGCGACCCCGGACCCCAGCGGTCGCCCAGCGGCGGCGCAACCGGGTCCCACCAGCCGCCGTTCTCGTCGACCGTGACGACCACCACCGTATTCGCCCACTGCGGGCCGCGCTGAATATGCTCGATCAGCGTCGCGATGTGACGGTCGCCCGATTCGACGTCCGCGTAACCCGCGTGCATGTTCAGATCGCCTTGCGGCTTGTAGAACGTGACGGCGGGCAAACGTCCCGCGTCGATATCCGCGATCAGGTGGTTCGACGACGCGTCATTGCCGAGGCCCCCATCGCGCAGATACCTGCGCCGTGCCGCGGTGCCCGGCGCGTAATTGGCGAAGTAGTTGAACGGCTGATGGTGATACTGGAAGTCGGGCACCGCGCCGGTGTCCTGATGCTCCAGCGCGTATTGCCACGCGCCGCTGTACCACGCCCAGTCGACGCCCTTGTCCGTCAGACGGTCGCCGATCGTCGCGTAGTTTTGCGGCGGCAGCACACGCGGATTCGCCGGGTCTGCGAAAGCCGGGTTGCCGCCTTCGGCTGGCCGCACGTTGCTCGGCTGATAGGGCGGCGCCATTGTGTTGACCGCGTAGCCGTCGGCCGTGAACCCGCCGTCGTTGACGAATTTCGGGGGACCGTCGAGCGCGGACGTCGGCGAGTCCGTCGCCAGTTTCAGACGCGTGCCGGTCGGATCGTCGCCTTCCACCACCGACACCAGCTTCTTCGCCGGGCTGTTTTGAATGTCCGGATAGAACGGCGCCTGCGCCGAAATCAGAAAGATGTGGTTCAGCCATGAGCCGCCGAAAGCCGCCATGAAGAAGTTGTCGCACAGCGTGTATTGCTGCGCGAGATTCCACAGGCGCAGCGTGTCGGCGGAATTGCGGTAATGCCCCATGACCAGGCCGCCGGAATCGCCCCACGCGGCGAACTGGTTGTTGCGCCCGGCGTTGATCTGCATCTGGTTCTGATAGAAGCGATGCACCAGGTCGCGCGTGATCACGCCGGTCGGCAGCGGCGCGCCGTGCGCGTCGGAGAGTCGGAAAGGGCGGTTGTTCAGGTGGTCGAGATCCTTCTGGCCGATCATGTAGCGCCGGCCGTCGACTTCCTGCGCTTGCGGCACGAGCCCGCCCCAGATCGCCGGCAAGCGCGGCAGCGGCGTCTTGCCGTCGCGGTCGAGTTGCAGATAGCGCTCGGCGCTCACCGCGTCGAGCGGATGCTGGACGCCGGGAAAGTTGCCGTAGAGGTTCGCGAAGCTGCGATTCTCGGCGTAGATCACCACGATGTGTTTGACCTGATCGCGCAGCGCGGCGTCCAGCCGCAAGTCGGCGGCGCTGCGCGGCGCACCGCTGCTCGCCGTGAGCTGGTCGGTCTTGCAGCCGGTCAGCGCGAGGCCGATGCCGACCGCCGCGAGACCGGTGAGGACACGGCGGCGTTCGGGATCGTCGGGGGCGTCGTTGGCGGGGTTGTCGGCGTTTGGCGGGAGGCTGGAATCGTGGTCGGTCATCGGTAGGTTCCGAAGTTTGCGTGACGGGCGCATGACTGCCGCTCGGGGCGGCGCGCGCGCGGCACCGGTTGCTGATTCGAAGAGGCCGGACGGCCTCGCGGGCTAAGGCAGCCGACGCTTCACGCGCCAACTGCTGTGGGTTGCGTCGACGGCGAGCAGCAGCCAATGCCGCGCATCCACGGGATGACGCTTTTGCGTTGCATAACCGTCGACGGTCAATTCGAGTTCGTCATGCGCGCGCCGATGGCAGGTGGCATGCGCGCCGGAGCCGTCCGCGAATTCGACGATCGCGGCAGCCGCGCGGGCCGGCTCGGGCAAATGCGCGATGCGTACCGCGCAGCCTGGATAAAGATGCGAGTCGGCAACCTTGATCTGAATGGAATCGGACATGAGCGTGGCCTCCCTACGCTTGAGCGGAGCGAGAGCGCGGCAGTGACGCCCCGCGCAATGGACCGGATCAAAGAATAGCACCGCGCGCAAACGGTGGCAGTGCAGCAAAGGCTGGCTTGACGATGCCTGCGGGTATGGCCCCGCGCTGCCGGCGCGCCCGCTAGGCGAGCCGCTGCGGCCGGCAGCGCACCGGGCCAGGTCGCAGGCCACGGCGCGGCAAGCGATTGCGACTTCTCTTTCGATGGTTGCGCGCCGATTTCGCGAGTCTTGTGATTGCAGATGAGGCCCGCTTTTTTTCGTGGACCCGCAAGCCTTGCGTGCGCGGGGCGTCACGATAAATGAGCGCCGCATGCTTCGCGCTATCATGTTGATCTGACCATGATGAACAGCAGAAAACGGCAGCCAAGATGGCAAAAGAAGAGCAGACAGGAGCGGGACGCAAACACACGAAGCCACGCGGCGCGGCCGCCTCGGCTTCGCTGGACGATGCGGCGTTGTCCCAGCCGGACAGCGCCGATGCCGCCGCTTCCCCCGATCCCACCGACGAAGAGAGCGCCGGCGGATCGACTTATCTGGTGCCGGGACTCGAGCGCGGCCTGCGGATCCTCGCTGAATTCAGCGCGCGCGAACCGGTGCTCGGCGCGCCCGAGTTGTCGAAGCGCATCGGCATTCCGCGCACCACTACCTTCCGTTTATTGCAGACGCTCGAAGCGCTCGGCTTTCTCGAACGCGTCAACGGCGATCGTTATTTCCGCCTGAGCGTCGCGGTGCTGAGGCTCGGCTTCGAATATCTGAGTTCGCTCGAACTGACCGACGTCGGCACGCCGATTCTCGAACGCCTGCGCGACGCCACTGGCCTGAGCACGCATCTGCTGATTCGCGATCAGCGCGACGTCGTGTTCGTCGCCAAAGCGCAAACCCATGCGCCGATGTTCAGTTCCGTGAAGGTCCATGTCGGCACGCGTTTGCCGGCCCATGCGACGGTGCATGGCCAGGTGCTGATGGGCGATTTGAGCTTCGAGGAATTGCGCCAGTTGTATCCCGAGCCGCAACTCGAACGTTTCACCGAGCGCACGCCGGCGACCGTCGAAGAACTGTATGGGCGAGTGCGCGAAAGCGCAGCGCTCGGCTACGCACTGAGCGAAGCGTCGTTCGAGCGGGGCATTTCGGTGGTGAGCGCGCCGGTGCGCGATCAAAGCGGCAAGATCGTGGCCGCGTTGACCGTTACGATTCCACGGTCGGATATCGGCGAAGCCGAAGAGCGCGAACCGCTCATCATCGCCGTTTGCCAGGCGGCGCTCGAACTGTCCGAGCGTCTCAGCTATCGTCCGCGGCCGGATGATCCGACCGCGGCTCAGGCGCGCCGCAAGCCGGTCGCGGCAAGCTGATCCGGCTTCAGCTTCCACGTCTGTGCTGGTTCGCGAGTCCGGCTGCGTGCGCAGCCGGATCGCCAGCTTCGCCGCACCATCTGCCCGGAAGCCAGAAGCCGGGCGCTCAGAACGAGTGATGGATGCCGGTCAGGACAATCGTCTGGTTCCGGCCGCTCGACACACCCGCGGTAAAGAACGCGGCGTTCGTGTCCGGACCCGCGCGCTGATACAGCGCATTCACATACAGTTGCGTCGACTTCGACAGCGAGTAGATATCGCCGATCATGAACTGCGTCCAGCGATTGCCCGCCAGCGTCGTCGTCGCGGCGCCGCCGGCCACGGTGTTGAACGGCGTGAACTGATAATTCGCGCCGGCATCGTAGCTCTGGAACGTGTCCGAGTGTCCGGCCGACTCCAGCTTCACGCGCGTGTATAGCGCATGCAGCAGCAGCTTGCCGAACTGATACGACGCGCCTGCGCCCATGTTCTGGACCTTGTCCGCGATGTAGTTCGCCGCGGGCACACCCTGGAAGGTCGTGATGCCCGTGGTGACGATCGACGGCGTGCGGTCATGCTCGTTCGAGTACGCCGCACCGGCCTTGAACGGACCGTTCGCATAACTTAGCGCAAAGCTCAGGTTCCGGCCGGTTGCGAAGTTGGTCGTGTTGCCAAGACCCATCATCGCGCCGACCGAGAAGCCGCCAAAAGTCGCCGAACGGAATTTCGCCGAGTTGTCGAACGGCACCACGCCGGTGTCGGCGAGCGAATCGATGTTGCCCGGGTGGAACGCATACCAGCTGGCCGCCAGATAGCCGGTGCTCAACGGACCCAGCACGTCGAAACTGAACGGCGTTTGATGGCCGAACGTCAGCGTGCCGATCTGGTCCGAACTCAAGCCGACAAACGCCTGACGATTGAACAGCACGCCCGGTTTAGCGAACGCGCCAGTGTTCGTGTAGAAGCCGTTTTCCAGCTGGAAAACCGCTTTCAGACCGTCGCCCAGATCTTCTACGCCCTTCAGGCCCCAGCGGTCGGGCTGCATGTTGCCCTGTTCCTGAATCCACCTGGAATGACCGCCTACATTGCTGATATACGCGACACCGGCATCCAGGCTGCCGTATAGCGTCACACTGCTCTGCGCCCACGCGCTCGTGGTCGCGCAGATTGCCGTCAAGCCGGCCGCAATGATGTGCTTCACCGTTGGTTCTCCTGATCACACGACATTGGCCTTTGCCGAATTCGTCGTCCCTGATCCTTGCTTTGGGTTGAATGCAGCTCTGGGTTTATGCGCCAAAACCGCTCCGCTTTATGTTCCACCTATGGGCGTTTGTATCGCCTATGGAAAAGCATAGTGAGTCTGGAAGTGGTCAAAATAAATTTTCGAACCCCGTACAAACCCGAAGGAACATCCGCGCGTTTGTCTGGAAATTTCGCGCAACCCCAAGCGTGACAGGGCGCGCAGCCGCATCGCCCCGCCCCGGCGGAGCACGCAATGCTGTGTTGCGAATGCCACAGTCGGTGTTTTCCCCTACTACTCCAGATTTTTATTTTTTCTCGTCGAAGCCACTCCTATAATCATCCATACACGAACTACTGTTCCTTATGTGGAACACGGGGCTTCAGGAGAAGGCAAGAAATGACTGATCAATGGCGCTGCGCCGGCCATGCCGGCGACCTGTCCGACGACGCGCCGCTCGAGTTCAAACTCGACGGCACCGAAATCGGCATCTACAAGGTGGGCGACGAGCTGTACGCGCTCGAAAACGTCTGCCCCCATGCATATGCGTTGCTGACGCAGGGCTTTATCGACGGCGACACCGTCGAGTGCCCGCTGCACGAAGCCGTATTCCATATCCCGACCGGCAAATGTCTGAAAGAGCCCGGTGGCCGCAACCTGAAGATGTATTCCGTACGTCTGGCAGGTGAAGAAATCCAGATCAAGGTGGAATGACATGCGAGAGGTAGCCGTGAACTTCAATCCCTTTCTGAAACCGTGGCTCGCGCCGCAGCCGAACAACGTCGGCGGCAAGGGGGTGATCGAGAAGCCGGGCGAGACCGGCAACTTCATCTGGCAAACGCGCAAGGCCGAGCCGACCCAGTACGAAAACGACTTCGGCGATGCGCTCGAAAAAGTTTTCGAAGGCGGCGCGATGGAGTTGCAGGAAGTGGTCGACGGTTTGAACCGCGTGGGCTTCCGTACGCCGGAAGGCAATGCGTGGGACGCCGATCGTCTTGCCGCCGAATTCCGCCTGCTCGCCGAATAAGCGCGCTTTCCCGAACACGTTTCATCGCATCCGTATCCGGAGTCTCTTCATGACGTCCCCCACTACAACTCAAGGCGCAGCCGACCCGATCCAGTCGTACCTGAACCAGGGCCTGCGTAACTACTGGTATCCCGTCGCGCCGAGCTGGCAAGTCGGCGACGCGCCGGTCGGCATCACGCGCCTGGGCGACCAGATCGTGCTGTGGCGCGACAAGCAAGGCAAAGTCCGCGCGCTCGAAGACCGCTGCCCGCACCGCGGCGCGCGTCTGTCGCTCGGCTGGAACCTCGGCGGCAGCGTCGCATGCTGGTATCACGGCGTTGAAGTCGACGGCAGCGGCACGGTGCAGAAAGTGCCGGCCGTGTCGAACTGCCCGCTGGAAGGCCAGAAGTGCGTGAAGTCATATCCGGTTGAAGAGCACGCCGGCGCGATCTTCCTGTGGTTCGGCGACGAAGCGCGTAAGGAACCCACGCCGCTCGTGCTGCCGGAAGAACTGGTTGACGACGAATACGCGAGCTTCCTGTGCGTGTCGAACTGGAAGTGCAATTACCAGTACGCGATCGACAACGTGATGGACCCGATGCACGGCGCGTACCTGCACGCAACGTCGCACTCGATGGCCGAAGGCGACAAGCAGGCCGACATGCGCGTGCGCAAGACCGAAACCGGTCTGATGTTCGAAAAGGTCGGCCAGCGCGACGTGAACTTCGACTGGGTGGAACTCGGCGAAACCGGCTGCCTGTGGATGCGCCTCGCGATTCCGTACCAGAAGAAGTTCGGCCCGGGCGGCAGCTTCGGGATCATCGGCTTCGCGGTGCCCGTCGACGGGGACAACTGCCAGGTTTATTTCTGGCGTACCCGCAAGGTGCAAGGCTGGCAGCGCGACGCGTGGCGCTTCCTGTATCGCAACCGTCTGGAAGGTCTGCACTGGGCCGTGCTCGAACAGGACCGCTACGTGCTCGAAAGCATGGCGCCGAATGCCCGCGACCACGAATTCCTCTATCAGCACGACGTCGGCATGACGCGGGTGCGCCGCATGCTGCGTCAGCGCGCGCAACAGCACTTCGCCGATCTGGACGCGCATCGCGCGCAAGCGGCAGCAGCCACGCCGGTCGCGGCGCAAGCAGGCCACAGCCATGCGTAACGCCACGCACGCAGCGCTCAGCGGCCGGCGCGTCCTCGTGACGGGCGGTGCGCGCGGTCTCGGCGCGGCGTTTGTCCGCGCGTTGGTGCAAGCCGGCGCACACGTGGTGTTCGGCGACGTGCTGCATGAAGAAGGCGCAGCGCTCGCGGCATCGCTCAGCGAACAAGGCCATGCGGCGACCTACCTGCCGCTCGATCTCGCCAACCCCGTCAGCATCGAACAATTCGCGCAGCAAGGTGCCGCGCAGCTCGGCGGCATCGACGCGCTGATCAACAACGCGGCGATCACCAACTCCGGCGGCAGGTTCGCCGACGAGTTGTCGGTCGACACGTGGGACGCCGTGATGAACGTCAACGTGCGCGGCACCTGGCTGATGAGCATCGCCGCGCTGTCGTATCTGCGCGACTCCTGCCGTGGCGCTATCGTCAACATCGCGTCGGACACGGCGATGTGGGGCGCGCCGAAGCTGCTCGCGTATGTCGCGAGCAAGGGCGCGCTGATCTCGATGACCCGCTCGCTGGCGCGCGAATTCGGCGCTCATCAAGTGACCGTCAACGCGATCGCGCCGGGCCTGACCGAAGTCGAGGCGACCGCGTACGTGCCCGCCGAGCGTCACGAGTATTACCTGCAAGGCCGCGCGCTGACGCGCGCACAAGTGCCCGACGACGTGACCGGGCCGGTGCTGTTCCTGTTGTCCGACGCCGCGCGCTTCGTGACTGGCCAGTTGCTGCCGGTGAACGGCGGCTTCGTGATGAATTGATCTTGTCGAATCGAAAGGAGAAAGAGATGGCGGACGCCGATATCGAACGCAAATCGTGGGAACAACCCGCGGACGCGAGCTTTGGACAATGGTTGGACAGCCGCGTCGCGCGTCTGGAAACGCGTCGCTATGACTGGGACGCGCTGAAGTTCCAGGCCGACTACGACCCGAAGTATCGCCGCGCGCAAATGCGCTACGTCGGCACGGGCGGCACGGGTGTCGCGAAAGACATGAACACGGTGCCGGCAGGCGGCTTCACGTTTTCGACGATGGTGATCCCGGCCGGCAATATCGGGCCGAGCCATATTCATATGGACGTCGAAGAAATCTTCTTCGTGTTGCGCGGCAAGATGAAGGTGATCTGCGAGAAAGACGGCGAAACTTGGGAAGCCGTGCTCGGCGAACGCGACCTGATCTCGGTGCCGCCGGGCGTGTACCGCACGGAAATCAACATCGGTGAAGAAGACGCGCTGATGTGCGTGATGCTCGGTTCGCCGAAGCCGATCACGCCGACGTATCCGCCGGATTCGCCGCTCGCCAGGCTCAAGCGCTAAAGCGATAAAGCGTCGTTCCAGTTTCACAACACTCGCGAAGGAAATCATGTCCGCAGTCCCGTCCGCTACCGCCGATCAACACGCCACGCTCGAAGCACGCCTTGCGGGCTTTCCGGCGCAGCAGGTCTCGCTGGCATCGCAACGCGCGCTGAGCTATCGCGAAGCGGCGAGTGCGAACAGCGACGCGCTGCCGCTCGTGCTGTTGCACGGTATCGGTTCGGGCGCGGCATCGTGGGTGCAGCAGTTTGAAGTATTAGGCGCGAGCCGCCGTGTGCTGGCGTGGGACGCGCCGGGTTATGGCGCGTCCACGCCGGTCGCGGCCGAGTCGCCCGTAGCCGGCGATTACGCAACGGTGCTGAAGGACTGGCTCGACGCGCTCGGTATCGAACGAGGCGTGCTGGTCGGGCACTCGCTCGGCGCGATCATCGCCGGTGCGTTTGCGGCGGCTTGTCCGCAGCGCGTGGCCGGTCTGTTGCTGTTGTCGCCGGCGGGCGGTTACGGCGCGGCATCGGCCGAGGTGCGCGAGACGAAACGCGATCAACGTCTCGCGATGCTGAAAGAACTCGGCCCGCAAGGTCTCGCCGAAAAGCGCAGCGCCAATATGTTGTCCGCTCACGCGAGCGACGAAGCCCGCGCGTGGGTGCGCTGGAACATGTCGCGCGTGATCCCGCACGGCTACGCGCAAGCGGCACATCTGCTCGCCAACGCCGATCTCGCCGGCGACCTCGCGCGCTGCACGGGCCGCATCAACGTCGCGGTCGGCGCCGCCGACGCCGTTACGCCGCCCGCGGCCTGCGAGCGTCTCGCGCAGGCCGCGCGCACCCCACTGCAGGTCGTGCCGCACGCGGGGCACGCCGGCTATATCGAAGCACCCGCCGCGTACACCGCGATCATCGACACGTTCTGCCGCGCGAGCGGCGGACCACGGAGCCAATGAATGACGCCCGACACCATCAACGCCGAGCGCGACGCGGACGACGACCGCAACGACACCAGTAGCGATTCCGGCTACCGGGTGCCGGGTCTTGAACGCGGTCTGAAGATTCTGACCGAGTTCTCGCCGCGCGAGCCGGTTCTCGGCGCGCCGGAATTGTCCCGGCGCCTGAAGATTCCTCGCACGACGGTGTTCCGTCTGCTGCAAACGCTCGAATCGCTCGGTTTTCTCGAACGTGCCGACAAGGACCGCAACTATCGCCTTGGCATCGCGGTGCTGCGGCTCGGTTTCGAGTATCTGAGCTCGCTCGAATTGACCGACCTCGGCCTGCCGATCATCGAAGCGCTGCGCAACGAAACAGGTCTGACGAGCCACATCGTGATTCGCGACGGACGCGATGTCGTGTTCGTCGCCAAGGCGCAAAGCCATGCGCCGATTTTCAGTTCAGTGAAGGTCAACGTCGGCACCCGTCTGCCCGCTTATGCGACCACGCATGGCCAGGTGCTGATGGGCGACATGACGCTCGACGATCTGAAGAAGCTCTATCCCGAACCGGAACTCGAGCGCTTCACGAAGCAGACGCCCACCACTGTCGAGGATCTGTACGAACGGATTCGCGACGACGCGCGGCGCGGCTTCGCGATCAGCGAGTCGTCGTTCGAACGCGGCATTTCGGTGGTCAGCGCGCCGGTGCGCAACGACACGGGCCGCATCGTCGCGGTCATCACAACGACGATTCCGCGCCACGAGATCGACGCGTCGCTGCTCGACAGCGGCCTGATCGACAAAGTCCGCCGCGCGGCCGACGAACTTTCGCAGCGGCTCAACTATCGGCCGAAGCTTGGGCCGAATGCGGGCAGCAAATACATGAAGGCATTGGGGATCCGACGATTCAAATCGACTTGTGCGGGCAGGTAGCGGTGGTGACGGGCGGTTCGTCCGGCATCGGCCTCGCGACCGCCGAACTGTTTTTGCGGGCCGGCGCATCGGTCGCGATCTGCGGCCGCGACACCGAGCGTCTCGCGCAAGCGCAAGCCGCGCTGAACGCGCAGTTTCCCCATGCGCAACTGTTCGCGCAAAGTTGCGACGTGCTCGACACCGACGACGTCAACGCGTTCGCGCAAGCGGTGCAAACGCGCTTCGGCCGCACCGACATGCTGGTGAACAACGCGGGCCAGGGTCGCGTGTCGACGTTCGCCGACACCAGCGACGACGCCTGGCGCGAAGAGCTCGACCTGAAGTACTTCAGCGTAATCCGTCCGACCCGCGCGTTCCTGCCGATGCTGCGCGATGCGGCCGGGGCTGGCAACAACGCGGCCGTGGTCTGCGTGAACTCGCTGCTCGCGCTGCAACCCGAGCCGCACATGGTGGCGACGTCGTCGGCGCGCGCCGGCGTGCAGAACCTCATCAAGTCGCTCGCGGTGGAACTCGCGCCGCAGCGCATCCGCGTCAATTCGATTCTGATCGGCATCGTCGAATCGGGTCAGTGGCGCCGCCGTTACGCGACCCAGGCGCAGCCGGGCCAGAGCTGGGAAGACTGGACCGCCGAACTGGCGCGCAAGAAAAACATTCCGCTAGGCCGCTTCGGTCGCCCCGAAGAAGCCGCTCAAGCGCTCTTTTATCTGGCTACGACGCTGTCGTCCTATACGACGGGCAGTCACATCGATGTTTCTGGAGGCGTTGCACGACATGTCTAACAAAACCACCGTTGGCGAACTGATCGCCGCCTTTCTCGAGCAATGCGGCGTTCAAACCGCATTCGGCGTGATCTCGATCCACAACATGCCGATCCTCGACGCGATTCACAACCGCGGCAAGATCCGCTATGTCGGCGCGCGCGGCGAAGCCGGCGCGGTGAACATGGCCGACGGCCTCGCACGCGTCTCCGGTGGCCTCGGCGTGGCGTTCACCAGCACCGGCACCGCGGCGGGCAACGCAGCGGGCGCGATGGTCGAAGCATTGACCGCGGGCACCGCGTTGCTGCACGTCACCGGCCAGATCGAAACCGAATACCTGGATCAAGACCTCGCGTACATCCACGAAGCGCCGGACCAGTTGTCGATGCTGTCGTCGATCTCGAAGGCCGCGTTCCGCGTGCGCTCGGTCGAGACCGCGCTGCCGACGATCCGCGAAGCCGTACGGGTCGCGCAAACCGCGCCGAGCGGCCCGGTGAGCGTCGAGATTCCGATCGACATTCAGGCTGCCGAAGTCGAATGGCCGACCGACCTCGCCGCGCCGCACGTCACGACACTCACGCATTGCAGCCAGCGCGTCGCGCAACTCGCGGAGCAACTGGTCAACGCGAAGCGCCCGCTGCTGTGGCTGGGCGGCGGCACGCGCCATGCGACCCAGGCGGTCGAGCGTCTGGTGGCGCTGGGCTTTGGCGTCGTCACCAGCGTGCAGGGCCGTGGCGTGCTGCCGGAAGATCATCCGGCGACGCTCGGCGCGTTCAACGTGCATGCGGCGGTCGAGCGTTTCTATAAGACGTGCGACGCGCTCGTGGTGGTCGGTTCGCGTCTGCGTGGCAACGAAACGCTGAAGTACAAGCTGGCGTTGCCGCAACCGCTGTATCGCATCGACGCCGACGCGCTCGCCGACAACCGCGGCTACCGCAACGAGATGTTCATTCACGGCGATGCGGCGGCCGTCCTCGACGAACTCGCGACGCTGCTCGAAGGCCGCCTGAAGGTCGATCCGAAGTTCGCGCAGGATCTGGCCGCCGCGCGCGAAAGCGCGGTTGCCGACGTGGGCAAGGGCCTCGGCCCGTACAAGTGCCTCGTCGACGCGCTGCAAGCGGCGGTGGGCCGCGACTACAACTGGGTGCGCGACGTCACGATCTCAAACAGCACGTGGGGCAACCGCATGCTGAAGATCTTCGCGCCGCGCGCGGGGGTTCATGCACTCGGCGGTGGCATCGGCCAGGGCATGCAGATGGGCATCGGCGCGGCGCTCGCGGGCAATGCGGCGAAGACCGTGTGTCTGGTCGGTGACGGCGGCCTGATGGTCAACGTCGGCGAACTCGCGACGGCCGTGCAGGAAAACGCCAACGTGATGATCGTGCTGATGAACGACCAGTGCTACGGCGTGATCCGCAACATTCAGGACGCGCAATACGGTGGCCGCCGCTGCTACGTCGATCTGCATCAGCCGGATTTCGCGCAGTTCTGCGCGAGCCTGAAGCTCACGCACTACCGCATCAAGTCGCTCGACCAGGCCGACGCGATCATTCGCGAAGGCATCGCGAAGACTGGTCCGGTGCTGGTCGAAGTGGACATGCTGTCGGTCGGCTCGTTCGCCACCGCATTCGCGGGGCCGCCGGTCAAGGAACAGGAGCCGCAACATGCATGAGGCCGGCTACGCGGGACATCACGCGCCCGTCGACGTCGCGATGATCGGCTTCGGTGCGATCGGCCAGGCGGTGTACCGCTCGGTCGCCGCCGATCCGGCGGTGCGCGTGTCTCACGTGATCGTGCCGGAGCGCCATATGGCCTCGGTGCGCGCCGTGGTGGGCTCGATGGTGGACGTGGTGACGTCGGTGTCCGCGCTTAGCAGCCAGCCGCATTTCGCTTTGGAATGCGCGGGACACAGCGCGCTCGTCGATCACGTGGTGCCGCTGCTGAAAGCCGGTACCGATTGCGCGGTGGCGTCGATCGGTGCGTTGTCCGATGTGATGCTGCTCGACGCGTTGTCCGCCGCCGCCGATGAAGGCGACGCGACGTTGACGCTGCTCTCCGGCGCGATTGGCGGCGTGGACGCGCTGGCCGCGGCCAAGCTCGGCGGCCTCGACGAAGTGCTGTACACGGGCCGCAAGCCGCCGACGGGCTGGCTCGGCACACCGGCCGAACAGGTCTGCGATCTGAACGCGCTGAATGAAGAGATGGTGATCTTCGAAGGCAGCGCGCGCGAAGCGGCGCGCCTCTATCCGAAGAACGCCAACGTTGCCGCGACGATCGCGCTGGCCGGTCTCGGTCTGGACCACACCACGGTCCGATTGATCGCCGACCCGAACGTGACGCGCAACGTGCATCGCATCGTGGCGCGCGGCGCATTCGGCGAGATGTCGCTGGAAATGTGCGGCAAGCCGCTGCCGGACAACCCCAAGACGTCCGCGCTGACCGCGTACAGCGCGATGCGTGCGCTGCGCAATCGCGCGGCCCGTTGCGTGATTTAAGACTTTAGCTGAAGCAAACCGGAATGACCGACATGACTCACTTCGATACCAGCCTCGTGCCTACCGGCGATATCTTCATCGGCGGCGAATGGCGGCAAGGGCGTGGCAACCCGTACAAAAGCCTGTATCCGGCGGATCAGTCGGTCAACATGGAAATCTCGACGGCCAACGCCGACGACGCCCGCGACGCCGTGCAAGCCGCCGACCTCGGATGGCGCCGCGCGGACTGGTCGGGTCTGAAGCCGCATCAACGCGCGCTGATCCTGTACCGCATCGCCGATCTGATCATGGCGCGCCACGAAGCGCTCGCGCAATTGCAGCGCCGCGACAACGGCAAGCCGATCGGCGAAACGCGCGTGCTGGTGGCGAGCGCCGCGAACACGTTCCGCTATTTCGCGGCCTGCCTCGAAACGCTCGACGAAGAAGTCACGCCGTCGCGCGGCGACTATCTAACGATGAGCGTGTACGAGCCGATCGGTGTGATCGCGGCGATTACGCCGTGGAATTCGCCGATCGCTTCCGACGCGCAGAAGCTCGCTCCCGCGCTCGCGGGCGGTAATGCGGTGGTGTTGAAGCCCGCCGAAGTCACGCCCTTGGTTTCCTTGGCGCTGGCGCGCATCTGTGAAGAAGCTGGCGTGCCGAAGGGCGTCATCAGCGTGCTGCCGGGCAAGGGCTCGGTGATCGGCGACGTGCTGGTGCGTCATCCGCTGGTGAAGAAAGTGTCGTTCACGGGCGGCACCGAAGTGGGCCGCGGCATCGCGCGCATCGCGGCGGACAAGCTGATGCCGGTGTCGCTCGAACTCGGCGGCAAGTCGCCGACCATCGTGTTCGACGACGCCGATCTCGATCACGCGGTGAACGGCGTGCTGTACGGCATTTTCAGTTCGTCGGGCGAGGCGTGCATCGCGGGTTCGCGCCTGTTCGTGCAGCGTTCGATTTACGACGCGTTCATGAAGCGTCTCGCTGAAGGCGCACGCAAGCTGCGCGTCGGCGATCCGTCGCTGATGGAAACGCAGATGGGTCCGCTGATTACGGCAGCGCATCGCGAAACCGTCGAGCGCTATGTCGCGCTGGGTCTCGAAGAAGGCGGCCGCCTGCTGTGCGGCGGCGAACGTCCGGTCGGCGATGGCCGCGAAGCCGGCACCTACTTCCAGCCGACGATTCTCGAAGGCCTGACCAACGACGCGCGCATCTGCCAGGAAGAAATCTTCGGCCCGGTGCTCGTGGCGATGCCGTTCGACGACGAAGCCTCGCTGCTGAAAGAAGCGAACAACAGTGTGTTCGGCCTCGCAGCCGGCATCTGGACGCGCGATTACAAGCGCGCTTACCGGATCGCCCGCGCGCTCGAAGCCGGCACGATCTGGATCAACACCTACAAGCTGTTCTCGATCTCGACGCCGTTCAGCGGCTGGAAAGAGAGCGGCATGGGACGCGAGAAAGGCCGCCTCGGCATCCGCGAATACATGCAGCAGAAGAGCCTCTACTGGGGCTTGAACGACGCGCCGCTGGCGTGGGCTAACGCGCCCCGGGCTGACGCGCCCCGGGCGAACTGAATACGCAAGATAGGCAAGAGGTACGTTATGGCGATTCTCGGCATTGAACAGATTATTTACGGCGTGACGGATCTCGCCACCTGCCGCCGCTTTTTCGCGGACTGGGGCCTCAAGGAGACCGCGCACGATGAGACGCATGCACGCTTCGAAACGCTCAACGGCTGCACGATTCTCGCCGTCGACGCGAACGACCCGTCGCTGCCGCCCGCGTTCGAAGAAGGCCCGACGCTGCGTGAGGTGACCTGGGGCGTCGCGACGAAGGCTGAACTCGACGAACTGCGCGGCCGTTTCGCCGGCCAGCCGGGTCATTTCGAAACCGGCGACGCGGTCGGCTGCATCGACCCGAACGGTATGGCGATTCGTGTCGAAGTGACTCGCAAGCGTACGCTCGACGTGCACGGTTCGCCGTCGAACGTGTGGGGCCAGACGTTGCGCGTCGATCAGCCGTCGCCGATCTACGAACGCGCTGAGCCGGTCGAAGTGGGCCACGTCGTGTTCTTCACGAACAAACTGGCCGAACAGGAAAAGTTCTACCAGGAACTGCTCGGCTTCGAAATGTCGGACCGTTATCCGGGCCGTGGCGCGTTCATGCGCTGCGCGCCGCACGGCGGCCATCACGACATTTTCCTGCTGGCGCTGCCCAACGGTAAGCGCGGCTTGAATCACGTCGCGTTCACCGTGCGCGACATCCACGAAGTGTTCGGCGGCGGCATGCATGTCAGCCGCTGCGGCTGGGACACGCAACTCGGGCCGGGGCGTCATCCGGTGTCGTCGGCGTACTTCTGGTACTTCCAGAATCCGGCCGGCGGCCTGATCGAGTACTACGCCGACGAAGACCAGCTCACGCCCGAATGGCAGCCGCGCGATTTCGAACCGGGGCCGACCGTGTTCGCCGAATGGGCGATCGACGGCGGCATCGACGGCAATACGCGGCGCCAGAAAAACGCGAAGGCGCCGGAAGGCAAGTTCATGACGGAGCGCAAAAATGACTGATGCTGCTACTGCAAAGGCGCAAGCCGCGCATGCCGGACTCGAAGCACCGCGCACGATCGTCGTGATCGGCGGCGGCCAGGCGGCGGGTTGGGTCGTGAAGACGCTGCGCAAGGAAGGCTTCGACGGCCGTCTCGTGATGATCGCCGACGAGGTTCATCTGCCGTACGAGCGCCCGCCGCTGTCGAAGGCGGTGCTCTCCGGCGACGCGGATATCGACACCGTGCGTCTGGTGAAGCCCGAGGACTTCGACGCGCTGAACGTCGAAGCGTGGCAACCGGAGTGCGCGAGTTCGATCGATCGCGAGCAATGCATCGTGCGCACGCAGTCGGGCCGCGAAGTGCAATACGACCGGCTGGTGATCGCCACCGGCGGCGCGGCGCGCCGTTTGCCGGACGCGATGGTGAAGACCTCGCACGTTACCTACCTGCGCACGCTCGACGAAGCGGTCGCGCTCGGCGAACGGTTGCGCGCGAGCCAGCGCGTGCTGGTGGTGGGCGGCGGCTGGATCGGTCTGGAAGTGGCGGCCACCGCGCGCAAGCTCGGCGTCGACGCATGCGTGGTGGAAGGTGCGCCGCGTCTGTGCGCGCGCTCGTTGCCGCCGATGGTGTCGAACTTCCTGCTCGAACTGCATCGTGCGAACGGTGTGGACGTGCGTTTGAACGCATCGCTCGTGAAGCTCGAAGATCATCCGCATGATGCCAGCCGGGTTCGCGCGACATTCGCGGACGGCTCGACGCTCGACGCCGATTTCGCTGTCGCCGGCATCGGCCTCACGCCGCACACGGCGCTCGCTGAAGCGGCGGGTGTGAAGGTGGACGACGGCATCGTCGTCGATCATTTCGGCGCGACCGACGACCCGCGCATTTTCGCCTGCGGCGACGTCGCCAATCATCCGAGCGCGTGGCTCAAGCGCCGCGTGCGGCTCGAATCGTGGGCCAATGCGCAGAACCAGGCGATCTCGACGGCGAAAGCCTTGCTCGGCACGTTCGAACCGTACGCGGACATTCCGTGGTTCTGGTCCGATCAGTACGACGTCAATCTGCAAATACTCGGCGACATTCCGGGCCATGCGCAACTGGCGGTGCGCGGCGACTTGCCGGGCAAACGCGCGACGCTGTTCTATCTGGAAGACAGCGCGATTCGCGGCGTGATCGCGATCAACACGCCGCGCGAACTGAAACTCTCGCGCAAGTGGATGAACCAAGGCCGGACCATCGACCTTGCCACCCTGACCGACGCCTCGACGGCGCTTGCCTAACACATCTACGGACGGCACCACGGCATGAGAACCATCGACAACAACATTGGGGACCGCAGCAGCGCCGGTGTCTCAGGCCCCGTGACCCGGGGCTCGATCATCGCGCGTCTCGAGCGCTTGCCGAAGAATGCGATGCAGGTGCGCGCGCGCATTCTGATCGGTCTCGCGACGTTCTTCGACGGCTTCGACGTGATCGCGATTGCGGCCACACTGCCGATCCTGATCGCGAAGTGGCAACTGACGCCATGGGAGATCGGCTTCCTGATCGGCTCCGGTTCGGTCGGACAACTGATCGGCGCGTTCGTGTTCCCGTGGTATGCGGAGCGCAAGGGGCGCGTGAAGGCGATTGCGTTGAGCTCGGGGATCATCGGCATCACGAGTATTGCGTGCGGTTTTGCGCCGACCTTCGCTGCGTTCGTCGTGCTGCGGGTGATTCAGGGCTTGGGGCTCGGCGGCGAGTTGCCGGTGGCCGCGACTTACATCAACGAGATCAGCCGCGCGCATGGCCGTGGACGTTTCGTGCTCCTCTATGAAATCGTGTTCCCGGTCGGCCTGCTGGCGTCGAATGCGCTGGGTGCCTGGATCGTGCCGCGCTTCGGCTGGCAAGCGATGTACTTTATCGGCGGGATGCCCTTGATTCTGTTCTTCGTGTTGCGCAAGCTGGTGCCGGAATCGCCGCGCTGGCTCGCCGAGCGCGAACGGATGGCCGATGCCGATGCGGCGGTGCATGCGTTCGAACGTGCCGCGAAAGGTCCGCTGCCGCCGGTGGCCAATGCGGCTGAATTCGACGCGATGGCGAATCGTCATCCGAAGCGCCGCATGGCGGACCTGTTCGGTCCGGCGTATCTGAAGCGCACGCTGGCCGTGGCGATGTTGTGGATCACCTGCGGCTTCATTCAGTACGGCCTGTCGACGTGGCTGCCGACGATCTATCGCACGATTTATCATGTGCCGCTGCAACTGGCGTTGAATCTGGCGGTGGCGGCTTCGGTGCTCGGCGTGCTTGGGTCGCTGACCTGTGCGTTGCTGGTCGACAAGGTGGGGCGCAAGCCGATCATCAATGTGTCGTTCGTGGCGTGTGCGCTTTCGCTGGTGATGGCGGGCGTGTTCCACGGCTCGTCGGTGTATGTGGTGGCGACGTGCTGCGCGTTGGCGCTGGGTTTCCTTGCGTGCGGGTTCATCACGGCTTACGTGTATACGCCGGAACTGTATCCGACCAGTATCCGGGCGATGGGCTGCGGCGTCGGCGGCGCGTGGCTCAAGGTGGCGGCGATCTTCGCACCGGCGATCGTGTCGAAGACGATGATCGGCGGCAATTTGCAGGTGGCGTTTTATATTCTTGCGGCAGTGCCGTTTCTGGCGGCGGTTGCGGTGCATTTTCTTGGTATCGAAACCAAGGGGAAGGTGCTGGAGCAGCTGGAGGCTTGAGGGTGTGAGGGGTTGGGTGGGCCTTTGTTTTTTGGGCGGATAACCGGCCAAACATACAAACGTGGCGCCCCCCCTCATAACGCCTTGCGATACACCACAAACCCCGACTTATCCGCGACGCTGTCATAAAGCTTCATCGCCGTCTGATTGGTCTCATGCGTCTGCCAATAGACACGCTGCGAACCATCCGCTTTCGCGCGCGCATACACCGCTTCGATCAGCGCCCGCCCCACGCCCTTGCCGCGCTCGGCTTCCAGCGTATACAGATCTTGCAGATAGCAGATCGGCCCCGCCATCGTCGTGTGACGGTGATACAGGAAGTGGACGATGCCGAGCAACTGGCCGTTGCGTTCGGCCACCATCGCGTGCATCGGCTCGTAGCCGTCGAAGAAACGTCCCCATGTGATTTGCGTGATCTCACGCGGCAATGCCGTTTCGCCCGAGCGGCCATAGAACGCGTTGTAGGCGTCCCATAGCGGCAGCCATGCGTCGAAGTCGTCACGAGTAACGGCGCGGATCTGGATCGAGTCGGTCATGTGTACGGTTCCTTGTTGAGTGATGGCGGCAATCGAACGAGTCGCTGTGATGCCAAGGCTGCCGTGAAGCCGTCGATGCAGGCGAGCGCGGCCCGCGTCATCGCGGGTTCGTCGATGTCGTCCTGCTGGGGGATGAACAGTGCGTTGGCGTCGGACATCGTTGTTTGCGCGCGGCGGATCATCCGATGACGATCGCCCGACGGGGCGAGCGGATTCGGAATCGAGCCCTGCTCGATCAACGTGGTGTCGTGTCCCAGCCTGGCGAGCGACCACGCCGTGCTCAAGCCGGCGATACCCGCGGCTACGATTATCACTCGCATCCCGATCCCCGAGTCGATGGCTCAGGGTCAGAGTCTGGCAGTGCGAAATATCTTCGGTACGCGCTCGCAAGAATCGGCGCGCCGACTAGCGCTAGCGGGCCGATGCGAGGCGTGATCCGGGGTGCGGTGGTCTCCGCGCGCCACCGTGTCAATGTTTGTGGTTCGAACTATGGCGAAGCTGGTCGCGCACCTTCTTGGCGGCAAACAGCGGCACGTAATCGAATACGCGTGCGTCTTGCCGATAATCGGCCAGGGTGTCCGCGTACATCTGGGAAACCGTTTCCGTTGGCGTATCGGTTTCTTCAGCGATGCTTCTCACCACTTCGTCTACATTGGGCTCGGGCTGCGACATGGATCTCTCCGGAGAGGCCGGCGGGTTGAACGGATGGAACGCAGACGACAGGTGTTTATTACAGGATGCGAAGCGCGAGCATGCCAATTGAATCGATCTATCGTGTGATCCGTTTCACAGAGATTTTTTTCTTGCGCTGTGGCCAACGCCTATGCAGCAGGGCGATGCGCGAAATCAATGGGTATGCCGGTGGTGAATGTCCGGAAAATGCGCATGGGCATGCGTGATCGGCGCATGGTGATGCGCATGGTGATGCGCATGGGTGTGCGGTTCTTCACCGTCCCAGGCGAAGTCGTGCTCGTGCTGATGATGCGCGTCGTGCCGATGACGATGCGTGTGCTCCAGCGGCTCATGCGTATGTGGATGCTCGTGGCGTTCGCGGATGTGCAGCCACACGCCGAGCGTCATCAACGCGGCGGCGACCCAGAACAGCAGCGGTGGCAGTTCCGGCCACAGCAGCCACGACAGCGTCACGCCGAATAGCGGCGCGACCGAGAAATAGGCGCCGGTACGCGCGGTGCCGAGATTGCGCAGCGCGACGACGAACAGCACGAGACTGACGCCGTAGCCCGCGAAGCCTGTGAGCATCGCCAGCGCGACGCTCGACAGGTTCGGCCAGCGGGCGCCGAGGGTGAGCGCGAGCGCCACGTTCACCGAACCGGCGACCAGCCCTTTAATGCAGGCGATGAACATCGCGTCGTGCGTCGATACCTTGCGGGTGAGGTTGTTGTCGACGGCCCAGCACGCGCACGCGCCGACCAGCAGCAGCGTGCCGGGCGGCAGGCCGGCCGCGCCCGGCTGCCATGACAACGCCACGCCGCCCGCGACGATCGCGGCCATGCCGAGGAACACCTGCAGGTCGACGTTCTCGCGGAACACGATCCACGCGATCAGCGCGGTGAACACGCCTTCCAGATTCAGCAGCAGTGAACCGGTGGCGGCGGGCGTCGTGTTCAGACCCAGCATCAACAGCGCGGGCCCGGCGACGCCGCCCGCCGCGATCGCGCCGGCCAGCCACGGCACTGCGTGCAACGGGAAGCGGTTGTGAGCGGTCTGTTGGCCGGTGGCGCCGTGTTTGAACCGGCGCGCCAGAATCACGATGTCGGGCCGCGTGTTCCAGTGGTTCCAGACCTATGAGTACATGCGCAACTTCATCGCCCGCTTTGCGTGGATGCGGGCCGACAGTCTGCTGCTGATTTCGGGTGCGTTCGCGTCGTTCAGGCGTGACGCGCTGCTCGACGTGGGCGGCTTCGATCCGCAATGTCTGGTCGAAGACTATGAACTGATCCACCGGCTGCGCCGCTATTCGGTCGATCGAGGGCTCGGCTGGGACGTGCGGGTAGTCGGCGAAGCGCACGCTCATACCGACGCGCCGGACCACCTCGGCAGTTTTCTGCGGCAGCGCCGCCGCTGGTTCGCGGGCTTCCTGCAAACGCAGTACTGGAACCGCGACATGACCGGCAATCCGCGCTACGGCAGGCTCGGCATGCTGATGCTGCCGGTCAAGGCAATCGACACGATGCAGCCGATCTACGGGCTGACCGCATTCGCGCTGCTGCTTGGCTTTCTGTTCGGCGGCCATGGCGCGATTGTCGTGTCGATCTTCAGCGTGATCGGCCTGAAAACCGCGATCGATCTCGCGTTCTATCTGTGGAGCATTCACCTGTATCGACGCTGGACCGGCGAGCGCAGCGGCAACAGTCTGTGGATGGCGATGCTCGCGGCGCTTGCCGAGCCGTTCACGTTTCAGCTCGTGCGGCATGTCGGTGCCGCGCTTGGCTGGCTGCATTTTCTGCGCGGCGGACGCTCGTGGGGCGTGCAGCGCCGCTCCGGACTGGTGGCGCACGACGAGAACTGAGCGCACGTCGCGTTTTCCGGCGCGTTCCGGATCGCGGGGAGGCGCGCTTACGCAGGCGCGAGGCGTCGCAGACAGGCCGCCGTGTGCCGGCATCCGACCAGGCGGCGGCCGCTTCGAGTAGACTGGCGACGATGCCGGCCTCGACATGCAGGGCGGCGACCTTCTATCCGCTCGTGCACGGAGGCTTCACTTATGCATGCTGTTCCCCCGCTCGAACAAGACACCGTCGATGCAACCGTCGATGCGTCGCCTGCTCACGCAGCGGCGCAGAATGCTGCTCATGCCGCCGCAACAACGGCGCACGCGCACGCGCCGGGCCACGCCGCCAACCATGCGCCGGTACGCGATCTGCGCCGCGTCGGCATTCACCCGGACTACTGGTATCCGCTCGCATGGTCGCATGAAGTGAAGCGGGGCAAGACGCATGGTGTGACCTTCGCGGGCGACCCGATCGTGCTGGCGCGCACGGAGTCCGGCAAGGTGTTCGCGCTGGAAGACCGCTGCGCGCATCGTCAGGTGCCGCTGCATCAGGGCGTTGTCACCGGCGAATCGATTCGTTGCGGCTACCACGGCTGGACCTATGACTGCTCGGGCAAGTGCGTCGACGTGCCGTACCTGGGCCGCGACCGTCTGCCGAACGGCGTGCGTTCCTATCCTTGCCAGGAAATCGAAGGGTTGATTTTCGTGTTTCCGGGCAATGCCGAGTTCGCCGACCAACGGCCGCTGCCCGATCTCGGTTCGGTGGCGGACAAGAAGTACAAGACGCGCCGGTTCGGCCGCCCGGTGAATTGCCACTATTCATTCATGCACGAGAACCTGATGGACATGAACCATCAGTTTCTGCACCGTAAGCAGATGGGGCAGATGCGGGCGCGTTCGGTGGGGAGGCGGCGCGGCGAAGGCTGGGTCGAAGTCGACTACACGTTTGCGCGCATGGCTGGCCAGCAGCCGTTTGGCGAAGCGATCGTGTTCGGCCAGAGCCGCAGAACCGGCAGCAACAATGACAAGGACGTGATGACGATCCGCACCGAGTATCCGTATCAGACGCTGCAGATCCGCACGACCGAACAGACGCTGGTGATGAATCTGTGGATCGCCTATGTGCCGCTCGATCGCGAGCAGCGCACCAACCGCACGTTCGGGCTGCTGTCGATTCGCAAGCCCGGGATTCCCGGCGTGCTGAATCTCGCGTGGCCGCTTCTCGTGTGGTTCACCGAACGGATTTTCAAGGAAGATCGTGAGATCGTCGAAGCCGAACAGCGCGCTCACGACTCGCAGGGCGCCGACTGGAATCATGAGGTGTTTCCGGTCATCAACGATCTGCGCGCGTTGCTGCGCGAGTGCGGCGCGCCCGATCAGCTGGTGGGCGCCGGCACCGGCGACACGGTGGTGATCCGCTTCTGGGATTCGCGGCACGGCAACCCATTGGCGAATACCTGATATTCGGGTTTCTTGACGCCGCGCGGGATCGTACAATCATCGGCGACGATGAGCGGCGGGCCGGGCGGCAGTTATAACGGTAGCAACGGTATAACGACACTCACCACGCACAGACTCATCGAGCGGGAAAGCCGCAAACATAATTGATCGCCTGAGAGAGAGGCCATTCGATGAGTCCCGAACTGCATGTGGTCATGCCGGTTGCCGTGTTCCTTGTGGGTCTCGCCATCATTGCGCTGGCGCTCGTGAAGGGCGGTCCGAAGCCACCGCCGCCGCTCGCGTCGATCAACGAGCCGTTCAAATCCGTCGATACCTCCGATTTACCCCCGCTCGAACGCTATACCGCCCGCGACAACGCGCCGCTCGCGTATCGGCGTTATCCGAACCGTCTCGCGCGGGCGTGCGGCAGCGTGGTGCTGATTCATGGCTCGTCGGCGAGCGGCGTCAGCCTGCACACGTTGGCGAAGGCGCTCGGCGCGGCCGGCTACGACGTCTACGTTCCCGACATGCGCGGCCACGGCGAATCGGGCAGGAAAGGCACGATCGCCTATATCGGGCAACTCGAGGACGATCTCAGCGACTTTCTCGACGCGGTTCAGCCGGCCGGGCCGCGCACGTTGGTGGGCTTCTCGGCCGGCGGCGGGTTTGCGCTGCGCTTTGCGGGCGATTCGCGGCAACTGGTCTTCGATCGCTATGTGCTGCTTGCGCCGTTCATTCACCACAACGCGCCGACCACGCGGCCTGGGAGCGGTGGATGGGTGAGCGTCGGTGTGCCGCGCACTGTCGCGCTGACGCTCCTCAACAAGCTGCGCATCACCGCCTTCAACGATCTGCCGACAGTGGCCTACGCGTTGTCACCCGAAGCGGCGGCGAGACTCACGCCGCAATACTCGTACAACCTGATGAAGAATTTTCGTCCGCACGATAACTACCGCGCCGATATTCGCGCGACTCGGCGGCCGCTCGAAGTGCTGGTCGGCGCCGACGACGAGGCGTTTCGCGCTGAAGCGTTTGCCGGCGTATTCGTCGAGGCGGGGCGCGTGGTGCCGGTCACGATCGTGCCCGCTGTGGGCCATATCGGCTTGACGCTGGAGCCTGCGGCGCTGGCCGAGATCGTCGCGGCGGTCTCCGAACATGTGGACAAGGCGGTGCATGCGTAGGCGAGCTTGCCCCTTGCTTTCCCCATCTCACGGAATTAATTCATCTCCACACGGTAGGCAATGCGGCGCGCGCGAGCGGCGATAATGTCGGCTGATGCGCGCGGGTTTGCGCTAATCGGCATGCGCCGCGCTCACACCCGTGTACTATTTCGCTTTTTCCGATCTTCAAGAAACGCTCGTGACCACGCAACAACTCCCCACCGCATCGCGTAAATCGCTCACTTTGCTGCAACTGCTTGGCCTGATCGGCGCCGCCGGCCTGATCGCCTCCATCCTGCTGAATCATCTGGTCTAGTCGCACTGCGACGCCGCTGCGTGACGCGTGCGGCCCCACGCCGGCACGGGTTCCCGGCTTTCTCGATATTGCGATTGCCATGTACAGGAAGGGCGTAGCCGTAGAAATCCAGTTTTCCCCCGAGCGGCTCAACGACGGCGCCGGCGATCCGTACTGGATCGATTTGACGCAGGACGAAGCCCAGCGCTTGCTGGAAAGCCTGCAGGCGCGTCTTGCCGCGAACGGGAACGGCGGCGGCACGGCCGCGCCGCTGGTCGTGAGCCTCGACAAGACGCCGGCGCCGCCCGCAACGAACGCGGCCGGGCCGGCGCCCGGCCATGCCGTCTGCGCGGACGACTTCAAGCAATGGGTCTGCGTGATCTGCGGCTGGGTCTACGACGAGGCTGCCGGCCTGCCGGACGAAGGTATCGCGCCGGGCACGCGCTGGGCGGACGTCCCGGCCGACTGGCGCTGCCCGCTTTGCGACGTGGGCAAGGAAGATTTTGCGTTGGTCGAGTTTTAAACCCGCCCGCAAGCCGGGCAATCCAGCGCTATCAAGCCGTCCCTTCCGGATAATCCGCACCCTCGGTCGCGGTCTTCCACGTGTCGAAGTCGCCGCGCATGAAGTCCAGCTTCTTGTACGCGAGGTCGAGCGCGACCTTGCCGAGCAGCAGACGCAGCGGCGGCTGGTCTGACAGCGCGGCGTCGATGATCGCCTGCGCGGCGCGCACCGGATCGCCCGCCTGCTTGCCGCTGCGCGCTTCGGTCTGCTTGCGGCGCTCGCCGGCCGTGCCCGCATACGCGTCGATCACGGTGGCCGATTGCTTGATCGACGGCCCTGCCCAGTTCGTGCGGAACGGGCCAGGCTCGACGATCAGCACGCCAATGCCAAGCGGCTTCACCTCCAGCGCCAGCGATTCGGACAAGCCTTCCACCGCGTATTTGGTCGCGTGGTAATAGCCGGTCGCCGCGAAACTCGCAATGCCGCCGATCGACGACACATTGACGATCAGGCCGCTATGCTGCTCGCGCATGATCGGCAGCACGGCCTTCGTCAGGTCGATCAGACCGAACACGTTGGTCTCGAACATCGCGCGGACTTCGTCGTCCTCGCCTTCCTCGATCGCGGCCAGATAACCATAACCCGCGTTGTTGACGAGCGCGTCGATACGGCCGAAACGCTGCTTCGCCTGCGCGACCACGGCTTCGATCTGCGCGCGGTTCGTCACGTCGAGCGGCAGAACCAGCGCGCGGTCGCCGTGGGCTTCCGCGATATCTTTCACTTTCGACGCGTCGCGTGCGGTGACGACCGCACGCCAGCCGCGCTCCAGCACCAGCTTCGCCAGTTCGCGGCCGAAGCCGGTGGAACAGCCCGTAATCAGCCAGACGGGATTGTCTCGATTCATCATTTGGGAAACTCCTGTTGATGGTCTACCACGTGTGAAGACTCCGCTACGGCGCGAACGCGCAGTGCGCGCGCTCGCGTCCGCAATCGGTTTGCTAGTGGTGTTCAGCGTGAAGCGCGCCCGGCGTTTTTAGCGGATGGCATCCGCGACGGCTCGCGCGAGTGCACGTTGGGTTGCGGACGACGCCGTTATTGCCGGCTGTGTCCGCGCCTGTGTCCGGCATTGGTTTTCAATTGTAGCCGCAGCGCGGCGGCTTCGCTTTGCAGCGCTTTGACGAACGCGCCGGCCAGCGGATGGCTCGGACGATGCTCCGGATGAATCACGCTCACGCGAAACGGCAACGACACGGCGAGCGGCCGGATATGCAGATTGCGGCCCGCGAAATCGACGGCGGTCAGCGGATTGACGATTGCGATGCCCAGGCCCTGGCGCACGAAACTGCAAACCGAGACCGCGGTCGGCGTCTCGATGAGCTGGCGGCGCGCGATGCCAGCTTGCGCGAACGCTTCGTCGATCTGAAGCCGGTACGGATCGTTCGACGACAGGCTGATGAAAGCCTGATCCGCGAAATCCCTCAACTCGATCACGCGCCTGGCCAGCAACGGATGCCCGTCAGGCAGCACGCACACTTCGTCCACTTCGAGCAACGGCGTCAGACGCGTGCCGGGCGGCGGCGCGCCGTGTTCGGTCAGGCCGAGGTCGTAGCGTTGCGCGGTCAGCCATTCTTCGAGAAACGGCGACTCCTGCGTGGCGATCGACAGGCTCACGCCCGGCTGCGCGTCGTGAAAGCGTTTCGACGCGCCCGGCAGGATCGAATGCGAGAACACGGGCAACGCGATGATGGAAAGCTGGCCGCCCTGGAATTCGCGCAGACTCGCCGCCGTCGACGCGACCCGTTCGAGCCCGATATACGCACGCTTGATCTCATCGAACAGCGTCAGCGCGGACATCGTGGGCCGCAGCCGCCCATGCGCGCGTTCGAACAACGCAAAGCCGATGCTCTGCTCCATGCGCGCGAGCTCGCGGCTGACGGTGGGCTGCGACGTGAACAGCATCTCGGCCGCTTTGGTGACGCTGCCCGCCGTCATCAGCGCGCGGAAGACCTCGATGTGCCGGTGCGTGAGCGCCATGATGGGTATATCCGTAATGAATGGATGACCGAAGAATAGGTATTTTACTGAATGGATGGTTCTCTGCATCATGCCGGTTGCTGCAACGCTTCGACATCGAGAGAGAACCGTGACGCCATTCAATCCGCAACAAGTCGTCGAACTCGCCCAGCAGCATGGCACGCCGCTGTGGATCTACGACGCCGATGTGATTCGCCAACGTATCGCTGAACTACGCAGTTTCGACGTGATTCGCTATGCGCAGAAGGCATGTTCGAACGTGCATATTCTGAAGCTGATGCGCGACGAAGGCGTCATGGTCGACGCGGTCTCTCTGGGCGAAATCGCGCGCAGTCTCGCGGCGGGCTTCACACCCGATGGCGATCCAGAAGGGGTGGTGTTCACGGCGGATCTGCTCGATCACGCGACGCTCGCCGCCGTGCTCGAACATCGCATCACGGTCAACGCCGGCTCGCTCGATATGCTCGAACGGATAGGACGCCATGCGCCCGACGGTCATCGCGTGTGGCTGCGGATCAATCCGGGTTTCGGTCACGGGCACAGCAACAAGACCAATACCGGCGGCGAGCACAGCAAGCACGGTATCTGGCTCGATGATTTGCCGCGGGCGCTGGACCTCGTTCGCCGTTACCGGCTGACGCTTGTCGGGCTGCACATGCACATCGGCTCGGGCGTCGACTATGCGCATCTGTCGCGCGTCTGTGATGCGATGGTCGATGCAGTGACGGGCCTCGGCCATGACATCGAAGCGATTTCCGCCGGCGGTGGTTTGTCGGTGCCGTATCGCGAAGACGGGCCGCGCATCGACGTCGATCACTACTTCCGGCTTTGGGATGCGGCGCGCCGGCGGATCGAGGCGCACGTCGGGCATCGCGTGCGGCTGGAAATCGAACCGGGCCGCTTTCTGGTCGCGGAGGCGGGTGTGCTAGTCGCCGAGGTCCATGCGTTGAACCGGCGGCCCGCGCGGCAATTTGCGCTGGTCGATGCGGGATTCAACGACCTCGTGCGGCCGTCGTTTTACGGCAGCCATCATCGGATGAGCGTGGTGAAACGAAGCGGCGTGCCGAGCAATACGCCGATCGGTTCATTCGCGGTGGCGGGCCCATTGTGCGAGGCCGGCGATGTGTTCACGCAGACCGAGGGCGGTGTTGTCACGAGCCGGTCGATGCACACGCCCGAAGTGGGAGACTTCATCGTGTTTCATGACGCGGGCGCGTATGGCGCGTCGATGTCATCGAACTACAACAGCCGGCCGCTTGCGCCCGAGCTGTTGCTGGAGCAGGGCAAGCCGCGGCTTATCCGGCGCCGGCAAACCATCGGCGAATTGATCGCGCTCGAAACAGTGGACTGATTGCAGTGTGAGCGTCGCCGGCTGGCTGATAGCTCGATGTGCAACGCACGCTCAGCGCGCGCGGATGCTGCCATGTTGCGAGTGGCATAACTTTCGAGAATTCGTTGGTATTTGGAAAGGGAATGGAAAGTGATAAGAAGGACAATAGTCACCGTAACGCCATCTGATTGATGGTGCGCTCATACCGAATGATTAACGGCTTTGCATAACCGGCTAGTCCATGACACGCATCGAACGACCCTTCGACATCACGCGGCTTGAAGATGAATGGCTGGAAGCGGATGGCTTCGGCGGCTTCGCGTCGGGCACCGTGGGCACGTTGCGCACGCGCCGTTATCACGCGTTGCTGCTGAGCGCTACGCGCGCGCCGGGTGGGCGCGCGGTGCTGGTCAACGGCGTGGAGGCCTGGGTGGAAGCTGGAGGTCAGCGTTATCCGTGCTGCATGCAGCGGTATGTGCCGGATGTGCTCTATCCGGATTTGAGAGCGAGTCTCGTCGGCTTCGACACCGAGCCGTGGCCGACGTGGCGCATCCAACTCGATGCGCATACGGTGCTGAAGGCTGAAGTCTTCGTCAGCAAGGCGACGTGTGAAACGGTTTTGCGCTGGCGGCTGGAGAGCGGGACAGTGGCTGCCGAACCGAGCGCGCCGGTCCTGAAGGTCAGGCCTTTGCTATCGGGCCGCGATTATCACGCACTGCATCATGAAAATGCCGCGTTCAACTTCGGCGCGCAGACGAGTGACGACCACGCATGCGTGAGTTGGCAACCGTATGGCGACCTGCCGGTCATTCATGCCGCGACGAATGGTGCGTACACCCACGCGCCCGATTGGTATCGCAACTTCTGCTACGTCCGCGAACAGGAGCGCGGCCTCGACTTCAATGAGGATCTCGCGACGCCCGGGGTGTTCAGCTTCGATCTGACCGATGGTGACGCGGTGATGGTTCTCAGCGCGTCGAGTGCAACGGCCGCGGCGACATCCGCATTCACGTTGACATCCGCAACGGAATGCGCGAACGCGAAAGCCGCCGCCGCCCACGCAAGCGACCTTGCACGTAACGAGCAACAACGCCGCAACGCGCTGGGTTCACGCCTGCAACGCTCCGCCGATGTCTATGTGGTCTCGCGCAACGAAGGCCGCACGATCCTCGCGGGCTTCCCGTGGTTCACCGACTGGGGCCGCGATACCTTCATCGCGATGCGCGGCTTGCTGATCGCATCGAACCGCCTCGACGAAGCCGAAGCGATCCTGCTCGAATGGTCGGGCACGCTGTCCGAAGGCATGCTGCCGAACCGCTTTCCCGACTACGGCGACACACCGGAATACAACTCCGTCGATGCGTCGTTGTGGTTCATCGTCGCCGTTCACGACTATCTGGCCACGGCGCACGCAAGCGCCGCGACCCGCGCGCGTCTGCAACAAGCCGCCGAAGCGATCCTCACCGGCTATACGAAGGGCACGCGCTTCAACATCCGGGTCTGCGCGGACGACGGCCTCCTGAGCGCCGGCATCCCCGGCGTGCAACTCACCTGGATGGACGCGAAAGTCGGCGGCTGGGTGGTCACGCCGCGCATCGGCAAGCCGGTCGAAGTGCAGGCGCTGTGGATCAACGCATTGCGCATTGCAGCAAGCTGGAATCCGCAATGGCAGCAGTCTGCCGAGCGAGCGTTACAAGCGTTTCGTGAACGCTTCGTCGACCCGTCCACGCAAACGCTTGTCGATAACGTCGACGTCGATCACGTCAAAGGCGCGATAGATCGCTCGATCCGGCCGAACCAGATTTTCGCGGTGGGCGGTCTGCCGTTCCCGTTACTCGACGGCGCGGCGGCGCGCTCGGTGGTCGACCAGGTCGAAGCGCAACTGCTCACGCCGCTCGGCTTGCGCACGCTCGCGCCGTCCGACCCTGCGTATCGCGGACACTACGGCGGGTCGCCGCTTGCACGCGATGGCGCCTATCATCAAGGAACGGCCTGGGTGTGGCTGCTTGGCCCGTTCGTCGAAGCATGGCTGCGGGTTCACGGCGCCACGCCAGATACCCGCGCGCAAGCCAAAGCGCGTTTTCTCGACCCGCTTTACGCGCATCTCGACCACGCGGGTCTCGACCACCTGTCCGAAATCGCCGCCGGCGACGCCCCCCATACGCCCGCCGGTACGCCGTTTCAGGCGTGGTCGCTAGGGGAGTTGTTGCGGGTCGAAAACCTGTTTGCCCGGTTGGAGCCCATGAGCGCGTAAACCGCGCTACGATGTGTCTCCCACCGCCAAGCGTCACGCAAGGACGGAGTCATGCCACCGCTGCGCGCTGCCAATCTGCTCGACACCATTGAAGGCGCACGCCTGCATTCGGCCGCGTGCGACCACTGGCAGCGTTGGGGGCCGTATCTGAGCGAGCGTCAATGGGGCACGGTGCGCGAGGATTACAGCGCGGACGGCACCGCCTGGGACTCCTTCCCGCACGACCATGCGCGCAGCCGCGCGTATCGCTGGGGCGAAGACGGCATCGCCGGTTTCGGCGACGACAAGCTGAGCTGGTGCGTGTCGCTCGCGCTATGGAACCGCAGGGACCCGATCCTCAAGGAGCGCCTGTTCGGCCTCACCAACGCGCAAGGCAATCACGGCGAGGACGTGAAGGAGCTGTACTTCTACGTCGACGGCACGCCGACGCATTCGTACATGCGCATGCTTTACAAGTACCCGCACGCGGCCTTTCCGTACGACGACCTCGTACAGGAAAACGCCCGCCGTGGCGCCGACATGCCGGAGTACGAAATTCTCGATACCGGCGTGTTCGACGATCGGCGCTATTTCGACGTGCAGGTCGAATACGCGAAGCACGCGCCCGACGACATCGTGATGCGCGTGACGATCGAGAATCGCGCGGACGAGACCGCGTCGCTGGACGTGCTGCCGCAAATCTGGGCGCGCAACTCGTGGTCGTGGAAGGAAAACAGGGACAAGCCGTCGCTGGTCGCCGGCACGGACCACGACGGCGAGGCCCATGTGGTCGGGCGTCAGCATGGTCACGAGCCGATCGTCGTGACGGCATGGTCGAAGGACGCGCCGCAGCTTGCGTGGCTCTTCTGCGAGAACGACACCAACGTCAAACGCCTGTTCAACATGGACGGCAAGGGTCCGTTCAAAGACGGCTTCAATGACTATCTGGTACACGGCGACCAGCAGGCGATACGCCACGACGCCGGCACCAAGGCCGGCGCGCATGCAGCGCTGCAACTGGGTCCGCATGGGCGCGCGGTGGTGTACTTGCGCTGGCGTCCGCAGTCGGCTCCCGACGACGCGCAGTTCGATGCCGATGCGGTTTTCGCGCACCGTATCGCGGAGGCCGACGAATTCTATGGCGCGCTGCAACACGAGATCACCGATCCCGACGCGCGTCTCGTGCAGCGTCAGGCGCTCGCCGGCATGCTGTGGTCCAAGCAGTACTACCAGTACGACGTGCAACGCTGGTTCGACGGCGATCCGCTGCAACCCGCACCGCCCGCCAGCCGCAAGCACGGCCGTAATGCGGACTGGCGGCACCTGTGCAATGCGGACATCGTGTCGATGCCCGACAAATGGGAGTACCCGTGGTACGCGTCGTGGGACCTCGCGTTTCATGCAGCCGCGTTCGCGCTGATCGATCCGGCGTTCGCCAAGCGTCAGTTGCTGCTGCTGGTGAAGGACCGCTATCAGCACCCGAACGGCCAGATACCCGCGTACGAATGGGCGCTCGGCGACGCCAACCCGCCCGTGCATGCGTGGGCCGCGTGGCGCGTGTATGAGATCGACCGCGCGCTCACCGGCAAGGCGGATCGCGATTTCCTCGAACTCGTGTTCCATAAGCTGTTGCTGAATTTCTCGTGGTGGGTGAACCGCAAGGACGCCGACGGCCACAATATTTTCCAGGGCGGTTTTCTCGGGCTGGACAACGTCGGTATCTTCGACCGCTCGTCGCCGCTGCCGACCGGCGGCCACATCGATCAGGCCGACGGCACCGCCTGGATGGCCGCATACGCGCTCGACCTGATGCGCATCGCGCTCGAACTCGCGTACGCGAACCACGTATTCGTCGATATCGGCGTGAAGTTTTTCGAGCACTTCCTGTACATCGCCGAAGCGGTGAGCTGCGACGACGGCTGCGATACGGGCCTGTGGGACAGCGAAGACGAATTCTTCTACGACAAGCTGCGCCTGCCCGACGGCAGCAACTTGCCGATGCGGGTACGCTCGATCGTCGGCCTGATTCCGCTGTTCGCCGTGCACGTGCTCGAAGAGCGGCTGCATGGCAGCTTGCCGTGTCTGCGCGAGCGGCTCGTGTGGTTCCTCGAACATCGCCCGGATCTGGCGAAGCTGGTCTCGCGCTGGAACGAGCCCGGCAAGGGCAACGCGCTGCTGCTGTCGGTGCTGCGCGGTCATCGGATGAAAGCATTGCTGCGCCGCGCGCTCGACGAAAGCGAATTCCTTTCCGATCACGGCGTGCGGGCGTTGTCGCGCTGCCATCGCGATCATCCGTTCGTGTTCAATCACAACGGCAAGAGTTTCTGCGTCAAGTATCTGCCGGCGGAATCCGACACGCGCGTGTTCGGCGGCAATTCGAACTGGCGCGGTCCGGTGTGGATGCCGATGAACTATCTGTTGATCGAATCGCTATACGAATTCCACCGCTATTACGGCGACGAGTTCCGTGTCGAATATCCGACCGGCTCGGGGCAGAAGTTCTCGCTCAGTGAAATCGCCGACGAACTGGCGCGCCGCGCGACCACGCTGTTCCTCAAGAACAAGGACGGCGAGCGGCCGGTGATGGGCGCTTATCCGCTGTTGCAGGCCGACCCGAGGTCGGTTGATCTGATCCTGTTCCATGAGTATTTTCATGGCGACAACGGGCGCGGGGTCGGCGCTTCGCATCAGACCGGCTGGAGCGGGCTGGTTGCGTTGCTGCTGCAACCGCGTGTGATGGCGGCGTCGGGCAATGTGCCGCTGGCGGGCGAAGCGGAGCGGGCGCCGATTCCCGCATCTGCGCCGGCCGCGGCTGCGGCGCAAGCTACCGCACCGGCCTTTGCGCCCGAGTCCGTGCTCGCAACCACAGCAACGAAGTAGCACGCCACGGCCAACGCGCGCGCGACGAGGTTACAGCGGCCCTACAACTTCGCGTGCCGTGCAGGCCGCGTGATCGTTTTTGAACTGTGTGGGTTCAAGCGTGGTCTTTGATGTACCGCCACGTCCGTTCCATTGGCTTCCTCAAGTGAATCCCATGTCGACTACACCGAACACCCAGGCTTCCGACCACCCCGCCGCCACTCAGGCACCGAGCTGCAAGCTCAGCGCGAGTCCGCACGACGCGCCGGCGTCGCCGCCCGGCAAGCGGCCCGCGCCACCTTGCACGCTGGTGATCTTCGGCGCCGGCGGCGACCTCACGAAGCGGCTGTTGATGCCCGCGTTGTACAACCTCGCGGTGGACGGCCTGCTCGACGGCGGCATGAGAATCATCGGCGTCAATCATGGCGAGCGCGAGACCAGCGAGTGGCGCGAAGATCTGCACAAGTCGTTGCAGCAATTCGCCGCCGACAAAGCCAGCACCTTCCACGCCGGCAAGCTCGACGATCAGGCGTGGGACTGGGTCGCGCAACGCCTCGAATACATGGCCGGCGAATTCGAAACCGACGATACCTTTACGAAGCTCAAGCAGAAGCTCGATCAATCGCCGGGCGGCAACGTGATCTTCTACCTCGCGGTCGGCTCGCGCTTTTTCAAACCGATCGTCGAGCATCTCGGCAAAGCGGGTTTGCTGAAGGAGGGCGGTGGCGGGAGCAGCGGCTTCCGGCGCCTCGTGATCGAGAAACCGTTCGGCACCGATTTCGCGTCGGCACGCGATCTGAACGCGCACATCCTGTCATATGCGCAAGAATCGCAGGTGTATCGCATCGATCACTTTCTCGGCAAGGACACCGTGCAGAGCATTCTCGCGGTGCGTTTCGCGAACGCGCTGTTCGAACCGGTGTGGCGGCGCGAATATATCGACAGCGTGCAGATTTCGGCGGCGGAAACGATCGGCGTGGAAGGGCGCGGCAAGTTCTACGAGCAGACGGGCGCGTTCCGCGACATGCTGCCGAACCACCTGTTCCAGTTGCTGGGCATGGTCGCGATGGAACCGCCCAATTCATTCGACGCCGAAGCCGTGCGCGACAAGAAGGCCGAAGTCTTCGACGCGATCCAGCCGCTGGCGCCGGACGACGTCGTGTTCGGTCAATACGAAAAGGGCCCGGCGGGCGTCGGCTATCGCGAAGAACCCAACGTTGCGCCAGGCAGCACAACCGAGACCTACGCCGCGGCCCGCGTGTTCGTCGAGAATTGGCGCTGGGCCGGGGTGCCCTTCTATCTGCGCACCGGCAAGCGGCTGGCCGCGCGCCGCACGGAAATCTCGGTGCAATTGAAGCCGGTGCCGTTCCGCCTGTTCCGCGATACGCCGGTCGATGCGCTCACGCCGAATGTGCTGACCTTGCGTATCGATCCCGCGCATGGCACGAGCTTCGATTTCAATGTGAAAACGCCGGGCCCGGTGATGCAGGTCGGCGCGGTGCAGTCGTCGTTCGACTACGCCGACTTCTTCACGGAGCGCGCGAACGTCGGCTATGAGACGCTGCTGTACGACTGCATGCTCGGCGACGAGACGCTGTTCCAACGGGCCGATAGCATCGAAACGAGCTGGTGCGCGGTGGACGACGTGCTGCATCCGAAAACCGGCGGCGCGCTGCCGGTGCACGGTTATGCGGCCGGCAGCGAGGGCCCCGCCGAGGCGGACGCGCTGCTCGCGCGCAACGGTCATGCGTGGCGGCCGTTGAAACAGCACGCAGTCGAGAAGAAGTAACGTCAATACGCGCGCATCGACATCAACATGATCGGGGGATACCGTGGCGACACGCAAGACAACACATAACACGAAAGTAATGGGCAGCACCGAGCGGATTCTGGCAATCGACGTCGGCGGCACTGGCTTGAAAGCCGCGATCATCGATGCGGACGGTCAGATGAAAACCGAGCGCGTGCGGGTGGCGACGCCGCATCCGTGCGCGCCGGAGCAGTTGGTGGATGCGTTGGCGAAGCTGGTGGCGCCGCTCGTCGAACAGGCGCCGCCCACGCTGATGTCGATCGGTTTTCCGGGCGTGGTGCGCAACAACCGCATTCTGACCGCGCCGCACTTCGGCGTTGAGGGCTGGCACGACATCCCGCTCGCCGACTCGTTGGCGCAGCGCCTCGGCGGTGTGCCGGTGCGCATGATCAACGATGCCGAGATGCAGGGCTTCGCCGCGATCGAAGGACATGGCCTCGAATTCGTGCTGACGCTAGGCACGGGTGCCGGCACCGCGATGTTCCGCGACGGCGAGTTGATGCCACATCTCGAACTCGCCCATCACCCGGTTAGCAAGAAAGGCGTCGCGTACGACGAATACATCGGCGAAGCCGCGCGTGAGAAGGCGGGGAATAAACGCTGGAACCAGCGCGTTCAGAAGGTGATCGGGATTCTGGATGCGCTGGTGAACTACGACAAGTTGTGGATCGGCGGCGGCAACGCGGCGCGCCTGAAGATCGATTTGCCGCCGAACGTGGCGACCGTATCGAACGATGCCGGTATTGAAGGCGGCGCGCGCCTATGGCATCCGCGGTCCTTGCGTGAGACGCGGCAGTTGCCGGAAGCGAATCAGCGCACGGGGCGATTCAAATAATCGTTGGACTCGCGAGTCCATGACAAGGGGTGCTTCACGATGACTCGAAGCGGCTTTGGCGTCGCACGACGCCTGCTATTTGTCGGCGTATGCGCGGCGTTCGCTTTGGCGAGCGCGCAAGTGTACGCGTTGGAGGCGTTCGCGGTGTCGTCGCCGGGCTTGGCCGACGGCGGCACGCTGGATTCGAGCCACGCGGCGAGCGCCAACAATTGCGGTGGCGGCAACCTGTCGCCGGCGCTTCAATGGCGCAATGCGCCCGCCGGCACGAAGAGCTTGGCGGTCACGCTTTTCGATCCCGACGGCGCGAAGGGACTGGGAATCGTGCATTGGGTGCAGTACGGCATCGCGCCGTCGACGACGGGACTCGTGGCGGGCGGCGCGGCGCCGCCCGGCAGCATCGCCGGCACGAATCGGACTGGCGGCACCGGTTACTACGGGCCGTGTCCACCGGTTGGAGACGTTCCGCATCACTACGTCGCGCAGGTCTATGCGCTGGATCTGCCGCCCGATGCATTGCCGGCCGGCTTGACCCGGGATGCGCTGCACGCGGCGATCAAGGATCACGTGATTGCCGCGACGAGCACGGTGCTGCGGTATGGGCGGTGACGCGTCTGCCTTCGCGGTGGCGCGCTGCTAGCCACGCTGCCTGGCCAGGCCTGGCAGCCGCCGCGAAAGACGAGTACGGCTTATCTGGCCGCGTCGCCCCACCGATACTGCACGCTGGCCTCGTCGAGTTGAGTCTTGATCTGCGCGTCGAGCACCAGTTCGGACGCGGCGAGCGTATCGCTCAACTGGTCCGCGCGGCTCGCGCCGATAATCGCTGACGTGACGAGCGGATTGGCCAACACCCACGCGAGAGAAATCCGCGTCAACGACTCGCCTGTCGATGCCGCGATCGTTTTCAATTGTTCGATCGTTTCGAACTCGCGCTTGTGCCAGTACCGCTGCTGGTACATCGCGCCGGCCTTGCCGACAGTCTCGGTGAAACGACCGGTTGCCGGCGTCGCATCCAACTGGTGCTTGCCTGTCAGCAGGCCGCCCGCAAGCGGGTTATAAGGCATCACCGCCAACTGCTCCTCGGCGGCCAACGGCAGCAACTCCCGCTCGATCTGACGGAACAACAGGTTATAGCGAGGCTGCACCGACACGAACCGCGCGACGCGCAACACATCGGCGCGTCCCAACGCGCGCGCGAGCCGATACGCGAGGAAGTTCGAGACGCCGATATAGCGCGCTTTCCCCGAGCGCACGATCGCATCGAGTGCTTCGAGCGTTTCGTCGAGCGGCGTGTTCGCATCGTCGGAGTGGAGCTGATAAAGGTCCACATAGTCGGTGCCGAGCCGGCGCAGCGACGCGTCGATGGCATCCAGCAGATGCTTGCGCGACGCGCCCTCGTCCCACGGCGCGGGTCCCATCTTGCCGACTGCCTTGGTCGCCAGTATGAAGTGCTCGCGTTTGCCCTTCAGCCAGCGTCCGACAATTTCCTCCGTGCGACCGGCAATATTCTCGCCGCCGCCGAGCGGATAAACATTGGCCGTATCGATGAAGTTCACGCCGGCGTCTGCCGCTGTATCGAGAATGCGATGCGAGGCATCTTCTTCGGTCTGCAGGCCGAAGGTCATCGTGCCGAGACACAGACGCGAAACAGTCAGGCCGGTGCGGCCGAATTTGCGGTATTGCATGGTCAACTCCGAAGATGGACGGAACAGTGCGGTATGCAGTGTTGCAAAAAGGATAAACGGTGTCGCGATTTGATGCTGGCTGCGCACGCGCTGTGTTGTTATTAAATTGAAAGTTTTAAATCGCCGCACAATTGGAGTGCTGGCTTACCAGTATTCGATGTCAGCGCTCGTTGCATTACAAAATAGTAATAAAATAGTATGGTCTGCGGAATAAAAATTACTAAATCCATACGTTAGTAAAATACTGAAATAATTTCATTACGCGGGGTAATACGCGGCGCGATTGATGCGTTTTGTCGCATATGGAATGATAGCGATTCTCATTTAACAACCAGCCAGCCATCCCGTCATCCCTGCGTCAGTCAAGGCGACCGGAAGCCAGCCAATTGCAGCTTCGTCATTTATCCCATGTCGGACATGCGAATTTGGCAAGCGCACACCTGACGGGATTTCCATGTTTAAGCACACGCCGCTTGCGACTGCGTTAGCGCTAGCTTTTGCCATTCCATTTGCGACACCCGCTGTCGCGCAGACCGCTCCTCAAGCCGCGTCGCAACCAGCGGCCGATAGCACACCGGCAAACGCACCGGCAAACGCAGTGGCAGACAGCGGCACGCTGCCGACCATCGGCGTCGCGGCGCAGGCTGAACAACCTGACTTCCAGGCGGAGCGATCGAGTGTCGGCGCGAAGACGCCGACCGCATTGCGCGACATTCCGCAGACCGTCACCGTGATCAACCGGAACTTGCTGGCGTCGCAAGGCGCCACGTCGTTCCAGGACGCGCTGCGCAATGCGCCTGGCGTGACGATCGGCGCGGCCGAAGGCGGCCAGATCGGCAACAACATCAACTTGCGCGGCTTCACCGCGCAGAACGATATCTATCTGGATGGCTTCCGCGACCGCAACCAGTACTATCGCGACACCTTCGACCTGGAACAACTCGAAGTGCTGTACGGCCCGTCGTCGATGCTGTTCGGCCGCGGCTCGACGGGCGGCGTGATCAATCAGGTCAGCAAGAAGGCGCAGTTGAAGGACTTCGCGGAAGTCTCGGCGATGGTCGGCACCGACGACCGCTACCGCACCAGCGTCGACGTGAACCACCAGCTGACGGATACCTCTGCGATTCGCCTGAACGCATTCGGCCAGAGCCTCGGTTCGACGCGCGACGTGATGAAGAACAAGGACTTCGGCGTCGCGCCGGAAGTTCGCTTCGGGATCGGCACGCCGACCGAGGTGACGCTGTCCGCCCTGATCCAGCACAACCACGACATGCCCGACTACGGCATCCAGGCGCTGAACGGCGCTCCGTCGCCGGTGCCGAGGAACACCTTCTACGGCCTGACCAGCGACCGCACGATCCAGGACATTCAGACCTTTACCGCGGCGATCAAGCACAAGTTCTCGGACGCGCTCACCTTCACCAGCCAGACGCAGTTCTCGCATTCGACGACCGACGCGCGCGAAACCGCGCCACAGGCGGTGCTGACCGGGCCGCTGTCGTCGAGCACTGCGTTGACCAATGGCAATTTCACGACGCTGTCGCCGTCGCAACTGTTCATCAAGTTGCAGAGCCATGACCGCGTGATCGAGAACCACGCGATCTACAACGACACGATGCTCGAATACAAGTTCGACACCGGCCCGCTCAAGCACGACCTGATCGCCGGCTTCGAAGTGGGTCACGACAGCTATTCGAATCAGGCGTACACGCGCAACAATTTGCCGATTGTGCCGATGCTGAACCCGCCGATCATGGGTACGCCGCCGGGCGTGACTACCACGGTCGGCAACTACGCCGATTCCGGTGCGAATGAACTCGCCGCCTACGTCAACGATACCGTGTCGCTCAACCAGCACTGGAAGGTGATTGGCGGTTTGCGGTGGGATCGCTTCCAGGCGCAGATCCACAACACGATCACCGCGCCGCTTTACGCGAGCCAGACCAACTTCTTCACCAGTGTGCGCGCGGGCGTGATTTATCAGCCCACCGACTGGCAGTCGTACTACGTGTCATACGGCACGTCGTTCAACCCGTCGCTCGAATCGTTGACGGTGACGAACCTGACGCAGAACCTCGCGCCGGAATCGACCAAGTCGTATGAAATCGGCGGCAAGTGGGATCTGCTCGGCGGCAATATCTCAGTAAACTCCGCGTTCTTCCGCCAGGAAATGGACAACGCGCGCACGCGGGTCTCGCCGACCGAATACGAACTCTCCGGCGACATTCGCGTGGACGGCTTCCAGGCGGGCGTGACCGGCCACATTACCGACAGGTGGCAGGTGTTCGGCGGCTATACGTACATGGACGCGGTCATCCGCAAGGCGCTCGACGGCACGCAAGGGCACACGCCGGCCAACACGCCGCGCAACACGCTGACGCTGTGGACCACCTACGCGATCACGCCGCATTGGGAAATCGGCGGCGGCCCGATCTACATGTCGCCGCGCTACGCGTCGAACACGAACTTTGTGCGGGTGCCGGGCTACACGCGCTGGGACGCGACCGCCGCGTATCACGCGAAGAAATACGACGTGCGCCTGAACCTGCTGAACCTGACCAACAAGGAGTACTTCGACGCGCTGATTCCGTCGGACGGCGGTCGTTCAGTGCCGGGTATCGGACGTGCGCTGCTGGCGACGTTCGACTATCGCTTCTGATACACGCAGGGCGGATTCGTTAGGCTTACCGGTTTTGATCGCGGTAAGCCGACGCAAATAAGCCGACGCAAATAAGCCGACGCAAAGGAAACACTATGTTGCTGCAGATTCCGAAAGTACTGGACGCCGAACAGTTGCGCTTCGTGCGCGAGCGGCTGGAGCAGGCTGGCGACGCCTGGGTGGACGGCCGCGCGACCGCCGGTTATCAGGGCGCGCCGGTCAAGCGCAACCAGCAGATCGCCGAGCACTCGCCGTTGGCGCGCGAACTCGGCGACGTGGTTCTCGCGTCGATCGAACGTCACCCTCTGTTCATCAGCGCGGTGTTGCCGAACCAGGTGTATCCGCCGCTGTTCAATCGCTACGAGGGCGGCATGCAGTTCGGCAGTCACGTCGACGGTGCGGTGCGCGTGCTGCCCAACGGCGTGAAGCTGCGTACCGACGTCTCGGTGACGCTGTTTCTTTCCGAACCCGACGAATACGACGGCGGCGAACTCGTGATCGAAGACACCTACGGCGTGCAGCAGGTGAAGCTGCCGGCGGGCGACATGATCGTCTATCCGGCCACCAGTCTGCATCAGGTCACGCCGGTCACGCGCGGCGCGCGCATCGCCAGCTTCTTCTGGGTGCAAAGCCTCGTGCGCAGCGACACGCAACGCGCGCTGCTATTCGATATGGACACCGCGATTCAACGTCTGAATGCCACCCACGCCGACGATGCCGCACGCCGCAGCCTCGTTGGTTGTTATCACAATCTACTGCGTACCTGGAGCGAAACGTGAGCGTGCCCGAGACCATCGACATTCAACCGACGGCGGAGGACCGCGTGGCGCGTGAGCCGCAACGGTTCGACAGCGGTGAACTGAAGTCGCGGCAGCAGCGCTCGCGCCGCGCGACCTTCGTCAATTGGCTGCGTAGAGTGCATGGCTGGATCGGCTTGTGGGGCGCCGCGCTGGGTTTGCTGTTCGGCACCACGGGGTTCTTTCTGAATCATCGCGGCGGCCCGCTGCGAGTCTCGACCGGCGAGCCGCAAGTGTCGCTGTTGCAGGTGCCGCTGCCGCAGCCGGCGCCGCAGACGCCGCGCGAGTTGAGCAAATGGCTCAAGCGCGAACTGCAGCTGGCCGGCAATCCGGGGCGCGTGCAGAAAGAGTCTGAGCATCCGGTCGCGTGGGGCGAGCGCAGCATCGTGCAGCCTGAGCACTGGCAACTGAATTTCGCGTCGCCGCGTGAAAACACGTCCGCCGAGTACTGGGTCGGCAATGGTTATGTGACGGTCAAGCGCAGCGAAAACACCTTCCTCGCGATGCTGACGAATCTGCACAAAGGCGTTGGTTTGAGCGTCGGCTGGGTGCTGCTGATCGACACGCTCGCGGGCAGCATCATTCTGCTGTCGCTTACCGGCGTTTTGCTCTGGACGGAGTTGAACAAGCGCAAGACGGTCGGCGCGATGCTGGTGTTGGGATCGATCGCCGCCGCAATATGTGTAGGCCTGATGTGAAAGCGGACCTCGCCTGACTGAATCAGACCGGCCGGCGCGCTCGCCGCCCGGTCGGGAAGTTCGCCTTGCTCGCGCAACGCCAGGCGGATTCCCGGCGAGCACACGATCGATGTGAGGCTGACCGGCGCGGGGCTTGCGGGCAGGTCGGACGCCGATCTGGCAATCGACATGTGCCGCGACCGCCTTGTTCTGCGCGAGATCTTACTGACGGGCTACGACAAATACACCACGGACCCAAGCCTGCCGGCTTGTCAGCGGGAAAGTATCCGCTCGCGCTAGAATCTGCGCAGACCGCCAACTTGTTGGTTCTGCCGGAATCCGCCGATGACCACACTTGCCGATCAAGTCGATGCCGCGCTCATCACGCGGCGTTCGATTCGCGCCTTTCTACCGACGCCGCTGCCGGGTGCCGATATCGAAGCCAATCTCGAAGCCGCCAGCCGCGCGCCCTCGGGCATCAATACGCAGCCGTGGAAAGTTTCGATCGCGGTTGATGCCATTCGGCCAACGTCCCCACTTTCCATCGGACCAATATGAAAACATCGCGCCGCCATTTTCTGATGTTGAGCGTGGGCGTCGGCTCGTCGCTCGCGCTGTCTCGCGCGGCTTGCGCCGAAACCGCGAATCGGCTCAGCGAAGCCGATCCGAACGCGCGAGCCCTCGCTTATGTAGAAGACGCGTCGAAGGTCGACAAAGCGAAATTTCCCAGCTACGCGGCGGGACAAACGTGCGCCAACTGTTCGCTGTTCCAGGGGAAGGCCACCGATGCTTATGGCGGCTGCACGCTGTTCGGTGACAAGCAGGTCGCCGCGCGCGGCTGGTGCAGTTCGTATACGAATATGTGATCGGCAAGGGGCGGCGCGTTCACGTCAGTCGAGCAACCCGTGCGCGATGTGCGCGCGTGCCGGTGCAACATCGGTCACATCAACGCTTTCAGCACCAGTTCGTGCGAGTGGCCGATCCACACGGCCGCGTCGCGATGATCGCGCAGCGCGTCGCCGGTATTCGGATGCAGGAAAACGTCGAGTGCGCCGTGATTCAGCGTTAGCCAGCCGACCACGTCGGCAAACTGTGCGTGGGTGAACGCAAGCTGATACGACCACATCGGGTGTGGGCCGACTGGGCGCTCGTGAAAGCGGCCGATTTGCAACTGGCCGCTCCAGTGCGCTTCGATTTGCTCGCGCAAGGCCCACGCGGCGTCGCGGCTGCTCGAATCGAAATAGACGTGGGCGTGCCAACTTTCGATGGCTGAGGTGTCGCGAAAGGTCATATCAGAGTCCATTACGTATCAGTCGGTATCAGTCTTTATCCGACATTCATTCTGCTTCGGTTTCCGCCGACGCGCGCGGTGCGCGTCTCATGTAAAACTGTGAGTCATCTTCGCCGACGATCTCGAAGCCGAGGCGATCGTACAGGCGTTTCGCGGGATTGCCTTTGATCACCTTCAACGTGACCGGCAACGCGTCGGCCTGCGCGGCACGCAAGACCGTACGCAGCGCGCGTTCGCCGATGCCTCGCCCTTGCAACGCCGGCGTGATCTGCAATTGCACAACCACCCATTCGGTGTCGGTGCGATGCGCTTTCAGCAAACCGGCTGGCGCACCGTCGATGTAGACCACCCGCGCCGTGTCGTAACGATGCAGCAGGCGCTCGCGATGTTCGGCGTCGTCCGTCGGTTCGCCGACGCGCGCCAGGTGCTCCGTCATCGTGGCCTTGCGGAGTTCGAACAGGAAGGCTTCGTCGTCGGCGAGCGCTGGACGCAAGGTCAGGGCAGGTTCTTGAACGGACATGTCGGTCATGTTTCCGCGCGCGGGCGCGGCGATGTGCGCCGCTTCCAGTGCTGCCGACGCTTGCGGCTTGCCGGGCTCGTCGCGCGTGCTGTTTTGGTCAGACTCGCCACGTCGAGCACAACGCGGCTGGTGCTCATTGGCATACGCTTTGCTTTTTCGTGACCCGCATATTGCTGGTGTGGGCAGGTTCGATACCTCGCGGTCGAGACGTCGGGCCGCCGAAGAATGGCGCCAATCTGGCATAAGAACGAAACATGCTGAATGCGAAACCACACACTGTCACGCGCGGGATCGATGGCGAAGCCGTCATGTTCGTCTTTTATCGTGATACCGGTTGTCTGTGCTTTGCAGTGAGTTGCGGCCGCCGCATTCATGATTTGCAATTTCGTCCGCAGCGCGCGGCGTGCGCCGTGAGATGCAGGCGAGGACAGCTTATCCGCTAGTTCATGCTCTGGCGTATTTGCCGATTTACGCACCGCTGCATGTGTCGTTCAATGCGAGCGTAGTCGTGACGCAATGGCGCGCATTGCTCAGTCGAAACAATCTGGTGGACGGTCTGCATTTCGATTCAGTTTTTGCAGTGACGTTCGTTCAATATGGCGAACGGCTTAATGAACTTTGCGAGGTGAGCTATGGAGACTGTCGAGCTTGAACCCAGCATCTCGGCAGACGGACGCGCGGTGATTTTTCAGCTTTCGACGCGAGGACGGGATCTCGAGTGCGCCGTCACGCGCGAGGCGTTGGAAGAGCACTTCTGGTTGCAGCGCGGTGCCGGCGAGGCGCGCGTGCTGAAAACGTTTGCGGATGGGCGCAAACGCATTACCGCGGTCGCGGAAAGAAAATTGCTCGCGCATCCCGGCGAGAAAGTGCTGCTGACGATCAGCGATTTCGCCACCCGCGGTTGATGTTCTTTGCGTGATCACTCTTCGGTCTGATGTTTTGCGCGCGATGCCTGCGACGCTCGCACGCCTAAATCTACAGCGAGCGACGATGATCGTGCCGTCGCTCGTTACTGCCGTCCTCATTTTCGTTTGACCCATCGCTTCGGCCAGCCGTCGTTCACGCCACGACTTTCTCGCGGGCGTTCAGCGGATGCGCATCCTCGCCGGCAGCAAGCCGCGCCGGCAGATCGCCGGCCAAAGCCGGCAAATCCGCCAAATCCGCCAGCTCCTTGACCGCACCGAAGATGTAGTGTGGCGCGTGCCGCTAACCTCTGAGGAAATCGCCTGTTACACCAATTCGCCAAATTAGGCCGCCAATGCCCCTCGCTTCGCGCAATTGCATCCGGATGCGCTCGCATAAACTGTTTTCCATGGAGCGACAAATCACCGAGCCCATCGACGCGGTCTTCCCCCGCGTTGTTTTGAACCGTACCGTTGATGGCAGTTTGCCGTGGTTGTCGAACGCGGCAGGGCAGTAACGCAGTAGGAAGTAGAAGCAATGCAAACAGCGCGCAATCCATCCGATATGCGCGCGAATCAGCAGGGGGTTGCAGCCAGGTGTAGTTGCAGGTGAGGGACCGGGCTGTGATGCAGCAGTAGCTCAGGTAGCAACAGTATTTGCAGTAGAAGAAATAGCGTTTGAAGTGGCAGCAAACTGAAGTAGTGATTCACACAGCAGCAGCTTTTTGAATGGAAGCAGAAGTAGCAGTGGGACTAGCAGCACCTTGAAGTAGCGCTTCACGCAATAATGGCTTTTGTAATAGAGGTAGCAGTTCACGTACCAACAGTGTTGCCAGTTTTTGGTGGCTATAGGTCGGCAAGCATCCACGCGCATGTACGACTGTTCCATCCTGTCCGGCCCTGTTCCCCCACGGGAACAGGGTTTTTTTTCGTCGACGCGCACTGCGCGACTTGTATCTGGCAGGTTCGAACCGATATGCGGGCATTGCATCTCGCGAGCGGCTCGGCAATCAGCCGGCCGTGAGCCGCAAGCCGCCGCGTACAAGCAGGACGTTGGATTGTCGGGCGTGGTATGGTTGCTTGCCACGATGGCTGCGCAGACTCACATTAGAGGCCTGTCGAGCCGCTGGCGCATCGGCGGCGTCGGCCGCCGGAGCGCACGAGAATTCGGTGGCGAAGCCGGAAGTGAGTGAAGGAGGTTGAATCGATATGTCCAGTAAATCGCGAGCCCGCAAGCACAGCCAGCCGGCCATGTCCCCGCTGTTGCGTGCCTTGACCTATAGCCGCACGACGCATGAGCCGGTCACGGCAGCGATGCTTCTGCAGGGCTATGCCGCCCTTGACGCATTCCGGCGCGGCCAGGGCTCGCGGAATCTGCACACGACGTTGAGCCGGCATCTACTGGTCTCGCAAGAGTTGGCGCGCCTTGGCCTCGGTGAAGATGTGCTCGCCGACATCGAAAGCGCGCATGCGGCGATGGTCCGGCTCGACGCCCGTGAAGACCAAGAGGGCCGGTGGACCCTCGAGGATCACGAATACGCCCGACTCTGCACGGCGCTGGCGATTCTCGACGGGCAACTGTCGGTGGCGTCGTTGAGCGAGATTGCGAGCGCCGAAGCGAGAATGATCGAAGGCTTGATGCGGTCGGCGCAGCTGAATGCTATTGCCGAAGCTGCGGTCTGACAGTCGCGCACGCTTGCCGCCGGCAAAAGCATAAAAAACGCCCCACGTGGGGCGTTTTTCGTATTCGGCGGCATTCAATCGCCGCTCAGCACCGCGGGCTTTAGCGAGTTCGGAGAATACTTCAAAGCGGCGTTAATACGTCGCGCTTCAAAAGTAAATCCGCGACACATGCGCCGATTACGAATCTCCGTAAGGAACACGCGTGGCCGCCGTGCGATCGCCGGATCAGGTTTGCCGGAGTCAGCCACGCTTGCTAGACTGGCTCCCGCCTATTCGCCGCAAGCGCGTTCGTTGCCGTCCGGCACCCGCTGGACGTCCCAGTGGGCGGCGCAATCAATTGGAGACACCATGTCTTACATGCTGCTCATCGTCGAACCCCCGAATCAGCGCATTGAACGCGGTGAAACTGCGGGACGCGAAGTCTATGACCAGATGGTGCGTTTCGCCGCCGACCTGAAAGAGCGCGGCCAACTGGTCGCGGTCGAATCGCTTACTTCCCAGAAGGACGCCGTGCGCGTGCAGGTCCGCGACGGCCAGCCGAAACTGCTCGACGGCCCGTTCGCCGAAGCGAAGGAAATGATAGGCGGCTTCTTTCTGCTCAATTGTGAAACCCGCGAAGAAGCCGTGGCGATCGCGCAGGCCTGCCCGGCGGCGTCGTGGTGCACGGTCGAAGTCCGCAAGCTCGGACCGTGCTTCATGTAGGCGATACCGCGCAGCGGCTGTGCTGTGGCCGGGGGTTTTCCCTGGGGCGTCGGCGTGAGTGTCGATCTGGCCGCGCGTTGCTCGTCGTGTGAGTAAGGAGCCGGCCAACGTGCGCGGCTCCCCCCTCACAACAAAAAGGAGCCACCGCAATGCGATTCATGATCCTGGTAAAAGCGACTGCCGCCAGCGAAGCGGGCGAGATGCCGGAAGCGTCCCTGATCGCCGCGATGGGCACCTATCACGAAGAGCTGGCCAAAGCCGGCGTGCTGCTCGACGCCACCGGCTTGCAGCCGAGTTCGAAAGGCTGGCGCATTCACTACAGCGGTGGCAAGCGCACGGTCGTCGACGGCCCGTTCACCGAGACCAAGGAGTTGATCGCCGGCTACACGCTGATCCAGGTGCGCTCGCGTGAAGAAGCGATGGAGTGGGCGCGGCGCTTTCCGGCGCCGTTCGGCGAACAGGCCGACGGCGAAATCGAAATGCGGCAACTGTTTGAATTCGACGACTTCGAACCGGGCCCGGAACTGGACCGGCTCCGTGACCTCGACGCGTCGCGGCGCTGATTCGACAACCGGCGTTCGCGCCGGCCGCGCGTCGAACCGGGCGGCCCTCTCGAAAGGATTCATCATGCTCAAGACCCTGCTGATTATCGCGGTCGCGGCAGTGGGCCTGCTGCTGGCCTACGCGGCGACCCGGCCCGACAGCTTTCGGATTGAACGCAGCCTGCGCATCGAGGCGCCGCCCGAACGGATCTATGCACTGATCGACGACCTGCATCGATTCAACCTGTGGAATCCGTTTCTGCGCAAAGACCCGGCGACCCAAGGCATCTATAGCGGTACGCCGAGCGGCAAGGGCGCGCGCTATGCGTGGCAAAGCGACAAGGTCGGCGTCGGGCAGATGGAGATTGTCGATACGACGGCGGCGTCGAGCGTGACGATGAGCCTCGATTTCATCACGCCCTTCGAAGCGCACAACATGGCCGAATTCACGTTGAAGCCTGACGCGAACGCGACCCAGGTGACTTGGGCGATGCACGGGCCCGTGCCATTTCTGTCGAAGCTGATGCAGGTGTTCGTCAGCATGGACCGGATGGTCGGCAAGGATTTCGAAGACGGCCTGAGCAATCTGAAGACGCTTGCCGAGGCGAGCTGAGCGCCCGGCCCACAAACCGATTATTGGACTCATCTCATCATGCACAAGCAGATTTACGTGAATCTCGCCGTCGACAATCTCGAACGGTCGAAAGCATTCTTCAGCACGATCGGTTTCAACTTCGAGCCGCAATTCACCAACGAGCAGGCGGCCTGTCTGATCCTCGGCGAGAACCTCTACGCGATGCTGCTGGTCAAGGACCTGTTCAAGTCGTTCACGCGCAAGTCGCTTTGCAATCCGAAGGAAAGCACCGAGGCGCTGGTGGGTTTGTCGTGCGACAGCCGCGACGAGGTGGATGCGCTGGTCGCCAGGGCGCTCGCCGCCGGCGGCAGCGTGCCGCGCGCGCCGCAGGACTATGGGTTCATGTACGGACACGGCTTCGAAGACATCGACGGCCACATCTGGGAGTTGATCCACATGGACCCGAACGCCCAGGCAGCGGGTTGAGGCCGTGACGACGCCGGCCACCCATCGTGCCATCGAGGCAGTCTGGCGGATCGAATCCGCCAAGGTCATCGCACACGTCGCGCGGATCGTCCGCGACGTGGGGCTTGCCGAAGAACTGGCGCAGGACGCGCTGGTGGCGGCGCTCGAACATTGGCCCGACGCGGGCGTGCCCGACAATCCGGGAGCGTGGCTGATGGCCACCGCGAAGAACCGCGCGCTCGACCGCTTGCGGCAGGAAGCGCTGCATGCCCGCAAGCGCGAGGAACTCGGCCACGATCTCGACGTGCGGGAGGCTCACATCGTGCCCGATTTCGTCGATACCCTCGATGCCGCGCGCGCCGATGATATCGGCGACGACCTGTTGCGGCTGGTGTTCACCGCGTGTCACCCGGTGTTGTCGACGGATGCGCGCGTCGCGCTCACACTGCGCCTGCTCGGCGGCCTCACCACCGATGAAATCGCGCGCGCGTTCCTGGTGCCCGAGCCGACCATCGCGCAGCGGATCGTGCGGGCCAAGCGCACGCTGTCGGCGGCCAGGGTGCCGTTCGAGGTGCCGCAAGCGGACGCGCGCGCGCCGCGCCTCGCGTCGGTGCTGCAGGTGATCTATCTGATTTTCAACGAAGGGTATTCGGCCACAGCCGGCGACGACTGGATGCGGCCGGCGTTATGCGAGGAAGCGTTGCGGCTCGGCCGCGTGCTCGGTGGTCTCGTGCCGGACGAAAGCGAAGTGCACGGGCTTGTCGCGTTGATGGAGATTCAGGCGTCGCGCACGCACGCGCGCACCGACGCGCAGGGCCGTCCGGTGCTGCTGCTCGATCAGGATCGCAGCCGCTGGGACCCGTTGCTGATCCGCCGCGGGCTCGCCGCGATCGGCAACTCGCACGCGCTGGGCGGCGCGAGCGGTCCGTATGCGTTGCAGGCCGCGCTGGCCGCGTGTCACGCGCGCGCCCGCCGCCCCGAAGATACCGACTGGGCGCAGATCGTCGCGTTGTACGACGCGCTGGCGCAGGTGGCGCCGTCGCCGGTGGTCGAGTTGAACCGGGCGGTCGCTGTGGGGATGGCGTTCGGACCAGCCGCCGGTCTGGAGATTGTCGACGCGCTCGCCGCCAACGCGGCGCTCGCGAACTATCACTGGTTGCCGAGCGTGCGCGGCGATCTGCTGGTCAAACTTGGACGTGCGCAAGAAGCGCGCGCCGAGTTCGAACGCGCCGCGGCGATGACGCGCAATGCGCGCGAGCGCGAGTTGCTGCTCAAGCGTGCGCGCAGCCTCGCGCATTGAGGCGCAGGCGCGCGAGCTAGCTAGCTAGCGGATCAACTGACGCACGCCCAACGCGACGATCAGGCCGCCGCACACGCGATCGACCCATGCCTTGCTGCGTCGATACGCGGACGCAATCCGCGCATGCGACAACGTCAGCGCGACAAAGCCGTACCAGCTGCTCGCGACCACGCACACCATGCCGAGCATCGCGGCAAACGTGCCGGCGCTGACATGCGCTGGCGCGGCGGACGCCGGGGATCACCACGCCGGCGATGTACACGGAGAAAACACCTGGAACGGCGGAGCCATCAACCATACGACACTCTATATTGCGGACCTGCGGCAAAGCGAAAGCGCTGTGAGCGAAAGCGCGCCGGCGGATGCCAGCATCGGATTCAAATGCCGAAAAAGGCGGCGCCGGCGGTCAGCACGCCCCCTGCCGCCACCGCGAACGACAGATTGCGCAGCCATTTCTTGCGGGTCAGCAACGTGATCGCGCACAGCGCAATCGCCACCTGGATCAGCAGCGTGGCCTGCGCCCAGCGATGATGGCCGTGCAGGAGCGCTTCGCTTCTGCTGTCGTTTGCCACCACTTCTTTTTCGATCGCTTCGGCGTTCGCGCGAATCGGTTCTTTTTGCTGCTTGTACTTGTCGACGTCGGCGAGGAATTTCGCGTGAGCGTCGGTATTGACGGCCGACAGCGCCGCGCCGAGTTCAGCGAGATTCTCTTTCTCGCCCTTGGCCTGGTAGTAGCTCCACTGGTTCGCCGCTTCGGTCTTTTTGATCGCGGCTTCGTTCTTGTAGAACAGCGCCAGATTCTCGCTGTTGCCGCTCTGGTACGCGCACAATGCGCCGATCGTCGCGAGGATCGCCGTCATCACGGCCATGCGGCTCGCAAACGGATCCGCGTCGTGGTGACCGGCGTGTTCGACGGCATGGTCGTGCGGACCATGCACTTCATATTCTTCAGACATCCGATTCTCCGAGGCAGTGCTTTTCCTGTCGTCACCGGGCGGCGCTCTGGCCCGGGGGCCTCAATCTTAGCGCGTGACGCGCGACGATGGAAAAGGTGTTGGTCTGGAGAGGCGCAAGCGTATTCAATGAACGCCCGACGCGAGCCACGTCCGCACGAGTGGAATCACATGTTCGCCGCCGAGCATGCCGAGCAATCCGACCAGCGCGACGGTCGGCGGCGCGGGCGATTTCACTTCCATCACGCTGTAGAGCAGCCCGACCACCACACCGGCGGCCAGCGAGATCAAATACGCTTTCATATTCGTTGTCCTCCAGGCAAGGAAAGGCGGGCCGCACGCCCGCCGGCCGCGACAGCAATCACATGCGGATGACGACGCGCCCACGTGTGCCGGCGGCCACTGCCTCATAGGCTTCGCGAGCCCGTTCGAGCGGAAACTCCTGCGCGATGGCCGGTCCGGTCAGTTTGCCGCTTTCGAAGCCTTCGACCAGCGCCGTCATCAACGGCGCCGATTCCGCGACGCCGAGCTTTGCGCTATCCACGCCGAGCAATTGGATCTCGTTGTGATAGAAGTCGATCAGATCGAATTCGACGCGGCGCTTACCCGTCGCGCTGATTTCCAGCAGCCGGCCGCGGCGTTTGACGAGACTCAGCGCGGTCTCGAACGCGACGCCGCCAACCGTGTCGTACACCACCTCCGCGCCCGCGCCGCCGGTCAACTCGCGCAAGCGTTCGGTGACGTGTTCGTCGAACGGCACGTAGTCGTCGAGCAGGCGGCCGGCTGGCGTGTTGGCGTCGGGCGGATGACGGTCGACGGCGATCACGCGCGCGCCGCGTGCTTTCGCGATCTGCACCACCGCGCCGCCGACGCCGCCGCCCGCACCGATCACCGCGATGGTTTCGCCCGCCAGCAGCTGAGCGTAATCGACCGTGCCGAGCCATGCGACCACGAAGTTCACGCCGATCGCCGAAGCTTCGGCGTGACTCAGCGTGGTGGGTTTGCGCGCCAGTGCGGCGACTGGAATCTTGATGAACTCCGCATGCGTGCCGTCGCGCGTGAAGCCGATGTCGCCGCCGGTGCCCCACACTTCGGCGCCGAGCCACGTTTGCGGAGCGTCGACCACCACGCCGCTGAAGTCGCGCCCCGGCGTGCGCGGCAAGACCGTATGGTCGAAATGGCCGGACACGTTCTTGACGTCGCTCGGATTCACCGAGGCCGCCATGATCCGCACGACGGCGCTGTCGGCATCGGCTTGCGGAGTCGGCAGATCGACGTAGTCGAGCACCTCGGGGCTGCCAAAAGACTTGAATTGAATCGCTTTCATCATGTATCGCTCCGGTTGGATTCTGCGCTGCTTCGTGCAGTGGGAATGAGCGTAGTCTAGGTGACTGGCATGAAGACGTCAGGACAAGGGCTTTCGAATTTCGGACAATGCGCGAGCGGGCGAGTGCGTCGCGGCGTCGGGGTTTTTAGCGTTGGCGGCTTTGCGCCTCTTGCGGCGATTCATCCGAAACCGCCGCCTCGCTCAACGTGCCGCCTGGATCGAAGCCAGACGGCGGCGCGCCCAGTTCACGCCGGAACATATCGCTGAAGCTGCTCGGCTGGAACCCGAGCTCGCGTGCGATGCTGCTAACCGGGCGTCCCTCGGCGAGACCTGACACGGCCACCGCCAGTTGCACCTGACGCCGCCACTCCGCAAAGCCGACGCCCAGTTCACGCGTGAAGAGCCGCGCGAGCGTGCGCACACTCGCGCCGACCGACGCCGCGTGCTGCTCGAAGCTGATTCCGATAGACGGGTTGTCGATCACCGCGCGGCACAGCGCTTCGAACCGCCGGTCCGACGCATCGGGCAGCGCGATGCGCAGCGGCGAGCGGGGCGCGTGCGCGAGCTCCAGCATCGCGAGACGGTAGGCGGCGTCGAGATAGGCTTGATCGCGAGCGCGAGTGCGTTCATGTTCGGCAATCGACGTGATCAGTTCGCGCAGCAGGCCGTGGACCTCGAACACGTCGCTGCGCTTGCTCAGATGACCGACATTGCGCTCGTGCAGGTAGAGATTGCGCATCTCCACTTCGCTCATCATGTGGATCGAGTGGAGTGTGCCGGCCGGCAGCCAGACCGCGCGCTGCGGTGGCACGACTAGCGCTTCGCGGCCGACCTCGACCCACATCACGCCCGACACCGCATACAGCACCTGAGCCCACGTGTGCGAGTGCGGGTCGATGCGCAGCCCGCGCGGATAGTGGCGCGCGAGCGAGCGGGCGTCGGCGTCGTCGTGGAGTTCGGGTGGGCGGGCTTTGGGCACGGCGGGTCGCGCTTCGCGTATCAGGATCGCGGACCCTGTCGGTCCGTGTGTGAAGCATAGCGCGACGCGCAGGGCATCGCAGAGTTGCGTGCCTTAGCGGCGTGCGCTCACGTGCGATGTCCCATCAACAGCAGCAGCAACGACAGCGTGACCACCGAACCTACCGTCGACAGCAGGATCGTCCGCGACGTGATGTGCGCTTCACGCTGGTAGAACTCGGCGAGCATGAACGGCCCGGTGCCGGTGGGCAGCGCAGCCAGCACGACCGCCATTTCGACCAGCATCGCCGAGAGCCCGAACACGCGCGCCGCGAGCCACCATGTCAGCGCCGGCTGCACCAGCAGCTTGACGCCGGTCAGCAGCAGCGAGATGCCGCGCGCGCCGGCCTCGGACGGGCGTTTTTCCGCGAGGAACAGGCCGAGGCTCACCAGCGCGCACGGACTCGCCGCGCCGGCCAGCAGCTTCAGAAATGTCTCCGCGCTCGGCGGCAACGCGACGTGCAGGCTTGCAAACAGCACGCCCGCAAGCGGCGACACGATCAGCGGATTGCGCGCGAGCGAGCGCAGCACTTTCAAACCGAGCTTGTGCGGCGTGCGCTCGGTCTGCAAGCCGACTTCGATCAGCACGATCGCAAACGCGAACAGCACGCACGCGACGAGGATCGTCGCGATCGTGGTCGGCGTCAGGCTGGCCTGGCCGAACGCGATCATACCGAGCGGAAAGCCGATGTAGCCGGTGTTCGGATACGACGCCGCAATCGCATCGACGCTGGCGTCGGCGAGATGCCGGCCGCTGAGCAAACGCGTCGCGAGGATCAGCATGAACACGCTGACGCACGCGATCGAAAACGTCGCGACGAAGGCCGGCTGATACAACTGCCGCCAGGTGGCGTGCGCCATCGTGTCGAACAGCAACGCGGGCAGTGCGAGCCAGACCACGAATCGATTCAGTTCCGACGCGGAGTTCGGTCCGAGCACGCCGCGCCGGCGGCACGCAAAGCCCGCGAAAATCAGGCCGAAGACGGGAAGCAGAATCCCGAGGGTGGCTAACATCGGTGCGCAAAGTGTGAGCGGACTGGCGACCCGCCAGCGTAGTGGCTTGCGTTGATACAATCCAATACTGTTTTATGGCTTCGACGATACCTTTTTTGCATCGTCATTCGACGGGAGTGCATCGTGATCGATATCAAACCGCTGCGCTACTTCGTGACGCTTGCCGAGACGCGTCATTTCGGCCGCGCGGCGGCGCGTCTGAATCTGTCGCAGCCGCCGTTGAGCCGGCAATTGGCGGCGCTGGAGGCGAGCCTCGGCGTCACGTTGATCGAGCGGAGTCCGCGCAGCGTGACGTTGACCGCGGCCGGCGAGCGCTTTTACGCCGATGCGAAGGCGATTCTTGCATCGGTGGAACAGGCGGTCAGCAATGCGCAAGCCGCCGCGCACGGCGACGCCGGCAAGCTCGCGATCGGCTTCACGATGTGTGCCGCGTACAACGTCGTGCCCGGCTATGCGCGGGCCTTCGGCGCGGCGTATCCCGAGGTCGCGCTGCATCTGCGCGAAGTCGTGTCGAACGATCTGGCCGCGCAGGTGCTCGCTGGTCAGATCGACGCGGCCATCATGTTCCCGAACGTGCCCGATAAGGGGCTGGCCACCCGCACGATTCTCCGCGAGCCTTTGTGCGTCGCGCTGTCGCGCAGTCATCCGCGGGCCCGCGCGCGGCGTCTGAGGATCGAGCAATTGGCGGGCGAGCCGTTCGTGCTCGCGTCCGAGGAAGTCGCGCCGATTCTGCGCGCGACGATCCTCGAACATTGCCGCTCGGGCGGCTTCGAACCGGACATCCGCTTCGAAGTGCAATTGCAGCAGACCGTGCTGAGTCTCGTCGATGAAGGCGTGGGCGTCGCGCTGGTGCCGTCGTCGATGCGCAAGGCGCAACTCGCGGGCGTGGTGTTCCGGCCGCTGGTCGACGCGCCGCTGATCGAGCAGGTGCTGGCGTGGTCGCCGGCGAATCGCAATCCGTGTCTCGCGCGCTTTCTGGAGTTGGCGTGAAGGCGGCGCGGTGCTTACGGGCTGGCGAGCGGGTTGCACTGAGCGCGTCGAAATGGCGGTAGCGCAACAGGTCCTAGCTCGTCCATGCGATCAGCGGCAGCGCCGATGCGATTAGCGCGCCGACGTGGTCGCGCAATCGTATCCGGGCAGTGTAGGGCGAAGTCTCTTCGCACGGCCTGCATCGCCGCGCCGGAAAACCTGCCGTCGCTGCGCGTCGCGCACAAGTGCGGCTATCGCGCGCAGCTTCGCACCACTTACAAAGGCAAGCCGACCATCGTGCAGCGGCGTGCGGCAAAGGCGGTCTGAGTCGGCGCGAGGCGCGAGGCGCGCGGCGTAGCGCGTGTCGCCGGCAACGTCGGGACGCCACGCCGCGTGCAAAAGCGTGTTGGCGCGCTCGTGCTATCAAGCGTCTTTACCTGCCGCCGCCCTCTGCTGCGCGATCAGATCCGCCAGCCGTTCAATCTGCTGACCCTGCGCATCGAAGTTGCCGGCGTCGAGCCAACGCGTATAGCTCGAACGCAGCGCGGGCCATTCGCCATCGATGATCGAAAACCACGCGGTATCGCGATTGCGTTCGCGATACACGATCGCCTGGCGGAAGATCCCTTCAAACGTGAAGCCATAGCGCAATGCAGCGCTGCGCGACGGCTCGTTCAACGAATCGCATTTCCATTCGAAGCGCCGGTAGCCCAGCTTGTCGAACACTTCGCTCATCAGCAGGAACATCGCTTCGGTCGCGATGCGCGTGCGCTTCAAGCGCGGCGAATACGTGACGTGTCCGACTTCGATCACGCCGTTCGCACGATCGATGCGCATCAGCGCCAGCGTGCCGACCGCCTTGCCGGTCGCGAGGTCGATCACCGCGTAGTGCAGCGGATCCGTGGACGCGGCGGCGCGTGCCAGGTGCTCGCGATAGGCCGCGAGACTGTCGAACGGGCCGACCGCGAAATAGGTCCAGTCGCGGCCGTCGGCTGCCGAGCTGTACGCGTCGTACAGATCTTCGGTGTGGCGCTCGACGTCGACCGGTTCGATTCTGCAATAGCGGCCCACCAGCGGCTCGCGGCCGGGCGCCTGGGCGCCGTTCCAGCCGGGCACGGGCGCGCCGATCGGCTGCTCGAACGCGTTACGTCTGGGTTCCATGTCTGCTCTCCTCGTGCGTGGATGATCGTCAATGATGGAGAACGATACGGCAAACGTGGTATGTTAAAAAGATCCACCGAGGGCGCGCAGGAGGCGCTGAACCTGTGCGTGCGGCTCTTCACGAATCCCGGCGACGTCGCGTGGGTCGAGGGCCCCGGTTATCGCGGCGCGAAGGCCGCGTTCAGTCTCGGCGATCTGAGCACGCTGCCGATGCCCGTCGACGCCGATGGCATGGCCGCGCCACCCGACGCATGGCTCACGCAGCCGCCGAAGCTGATCTACACGTCGCCCGCGCATCAGTACCCGACGGGTTCGGTGCTGTCGGTGGCGCGCCGCCTGGAGTTGATCGCGCAGGCGCGGCGCTGCGGCGCATGGCTGATCGAGGACGATTACGACGGCGAATTCCGCCACACCGGCGAGCCCATCGCCAGCATGCAGGGTCTGGTCGACGACGCGCCAGTGTTGTACGTCGGCTCGTTCAGCAAGACGATGTTTCCGGCGCTGCGCGTCGGCTTCGTCGTGCTGCCACGCGCGATCGCCGCGCATACCGCCGTCGCGTTGCAGGCGATGCTGCGCGGCGGGCATCGGCTGGAGCAGTTGGCGCTCGCGCATTTCATCGAAAGCGGCGAATTCGGGCGACATCTGGGGCGCATGCGGCGTCTGTACCGGGAGCGTCAGCAGGCGCTGCGCGACGCGCTTACCGCGCATTTCGCGCCCGCGCAGATTCTGGGCGGCGATTGCGGCATGCACCTGACGCTGCATTTGCCGCCGCAGCTTTGCGATCGAATCCTCGCTGAACACGCGCTCCACCAAGGGCTCAATCCGCGCGCGTTGTCCGGTTTCGCTTTGCAGCCGCGCGCGGAGACGAACGGGCTGGTGATCGGCTACGGCAATACGCCCGCCGAGCGGCTGGCGTCCGCTATCGACACGCTGGCCGCGCTCGCTCGCGGGTTGACGGGTAAGCCGAAACGCGGGTCGAAAGCTGGGTCGAAAGCCGGCTTGAGGGCCGGGTCGAGCGCTACGCCACGCGTGTAAGTTTTTGCGTTTGTCCGCGCGCCCCATGTCGCGCTATCGTGTCGTTTATGCGCGGCGATTTCGATGTGTCCGACGTCGACGGATCGCTCGCAGTTCATGCCCGGCGCACCGCACTGCAACATTGCGGGCCGCTGTCAGGTCCGGGCATGAAGAATGCCTTTGTGGTGGTTATCTATGACGATTTATCCGACCGGAGACGACATGAAGGAAATCGAACCGACCCCGTGGTTTGAGCTTGCCGCCCACACGCCCGTCCGTGAAGGCTGGTACGAGGTGCAGTTGGCGAGCGGGGACACGGCGTTTGCGAAATTTGGCGACGGCATCTGGACCGAGAAACCGTTGCTGGTCTTCACGCACTGGCGCGGCTTGTCCGCGGACCCATCGAAAGCCGGCGAGGGCGAGGCCGAATCGATCGGCGCCGAGGCCACGGCGGCCCAGGGCGTACGCGCGGCGTGGAACGCATTCTTCCCCGGACTCGGCGAAGAACAGCACAAACCGCTGGACGCCGTGCCCAACGGTAAAGCGCCGCATTGACGGGCGTGGGGCGGCGGCTTGCGGGCTGCCGTCCTGAAGCGGTTTGGCTTTACCTCTGGTTCTGTTCTTGCGCTTCGGCGGCGCGCCTGGTTTGCGGCTGGATCAGCGCGTGCCGCGCGCGATTGCGCATGGTCATGTCCGTGACCACACCTGCACCCGCAAGCGATGACCCCGCTACAATTCCCCTCATCCCTTCCGACGCAAACAAGGACGTATGAAAGTCACCCGAGAACCCGTGGCGTTGTCGCGGGCTACGCAGTTGCTCAATCATGGACCGGTCACGATCATCACCAGCGCGCACGGCGGCCGCTCGAACGTGATGGCGGCGTCGTGGGCGATGCCGCTCGACTTCAACCCGCCGAAGGTGGTCGTCGTGGTGGACAGCCGTACGCTCACGCGGCAACTGATTGAAGCGAGCGGCGTGTTCGGACTGCAACTGCCGAGCCGCGGCTTCGCCGCGCAGGCGCTGGCGGTGGGCACCAACGCGGGCGCCGAACTCGACAAGTTTTCCGCGTTCGACCTCGACACGTTCCCCGCGCAAAACATCGACGTGCCGATGCTGGCCGGCTGCATCACGTGGATGGAATGCAAGGTGATTCCGGACGATAGCCGGCGGCACGATCTGATCATCGGCGAAGTGGTCGCCGCGTATGCGGACAGCCGCGTGTATTCGAACAACCGCTGGCATTTCGGCGACGACCCCGATCTGCGCACCTGCCATTACGTGGCCGGTGGGACGTTCTTCGCTACCGGCGATGCGTTCGAAGTGACGCCGGTGAACACGTCGGCGGATTGATAAGCGACAGGCGGCGCCTCGCCTCTCGAAGCCGGCGTATCACGGTGGGTGTGAGTGGCTGAGTAGCTAGCGATGCCGTCCACGCGGCTTACGCGTTGCCCTCGGCAAACGCCTTCAGCGCATCGCCCGCCAAACGGTAACGCACCCATTCGCTTTGCGCGCTCGCGCCGATCGATTCATAGAAACCGATTGCCGGCTCGTTCCAGTCGAGCACGCTCCATTCGAAGCGGCCGCAACCGGTGTTGCACGCAATCTGCGCGAGGTGGCGCAGCATCTGTTTGCCCGCGCCGCTACCGCGCGATGCCGGCGACACATACAGGTCTTCCAGATAAAGCCCCTGTTTGCCGAGCCACGTGGAGTACGAAAAGAAGTAGACGCAAAAGCCGACCGGCTCGCTGTTCATTTCGCAAATGAGCGACTTGGCCGAGGAGCCGACGGAGAACAGGCTCGCTTCGATGTCTTTGACGGTGGCGACGACTTCGTGCTCGGCCTTCTCGTACACCGCGAGTTCGGTGATGAAGCGAAGAATCAGGGTTGCGTCGGCTGCGGTGGCGGGGCGGATCTGGATAGTCAAGGCAAGGTGCTCGATGAGATGAGTTGAATGGCGGATCGAATTCGAATGAGGACACGTCGGCTTCGGATCGAATATACATCGTATCGTTTATCGTGCGGCTTTGGTCAGCTAGTGGACGGCAGGGCTCTGGCCTGTTTGGGAAAAGCTGGATGAGTACTCGGAGGACGATCTGTTCGACATGATCGAATTTCTGCGCGATCACGCATCCAAAGGCCATTTCTTAGCGAGGCGCCAGCGTCCCAGTTGGGTCGCCAGGTGACCTCTGCCGGAGAGGGTCATCCGTGGGCCGCGGTCGTGTTGGCGCGTGTTGGTTCATCTCGCGAACGTGGTGGTGACGTTCCAGAAACCAATTGCATGGCCCGATCGGGTTGACTTGTGCCGCAGTCGGACCAACGACCTTCGGACGATCTCGCCGATCGAACTTCGGTCCTTGCTCGGCCAGATTCGGACTTGAAACAGCGATGAGTGCTGCCGCGACGCGTTCGGGCGTAGATAGAGGATACTTACGTAGCAGCAAGTCAACGCATCCAGCCAGGATTCTGCCCATGAAGACACTTTCTCTACTGACTCTTTGCGCCGCGTTGTTCTCGTTCGGCGGCGCGGCGTACGCGCAAGTCGACCAGTCGGAGCCTCAGCTTCTGATCAAGACCGCGACGCAACAGATACTCGACGAGGTGCGCACCCAAGCGATCGCGCCAGACGATATTGCCCGCATCATGGATATCGTAAACCGGGACATTCTTCCCTACACCGATTTTCGCCGCACCACGGCACTGGCGATGGGCCGTTATTGGCGGACGACTACGCCCGCGCAGCAGCAGCAACTGGTCGAACAGTTCAAGATGCTCCTGATCCACACATATTCGGGTGCTGTCGGTCAGCTCCGTCCAGACCAACGGATCGACTACCCGCCGATACACATCGCTCCGACCGATACGGACGTGGTGGTGCGCACGATTGCGACCAGGAACGGCGAACCAGCAGAGATCGATTACCGGCTGTACCGCACGCCGCAGGGCTGGCGGCTGTATGACCTGAATGTACTCGGCGTCTGGCTAATCCAGACATATCGACAGCAGTTCAGTGACAAGATCCAGGAGAGCGGCGTTGACGGTTTGATCCAGTTTCTCGCTGAGCGCAACCAGCAGCTCGCTTCGGGCAAGCAGTAAGTGACCGCCGGGTATGATGGCGGCGGACGCTTATTGCTGAATGTCGGTCGCGCAATGGACGTTTCGCGGACGTGGCCGAAAGTGGCTTGAGCGGCGCCGGCGAGAGTCGAGAGCCTGCGGAGATTCCCCGGGGGTTGTGAAGGTCTGGATCCGGCCACAAAGCGCCATCCACCATGCCACTTCCGATGGCCGTACCAACACCGGTAACGGCCGCTGAATTGTCGAGAACGGCCGATTTCAGCGGCCTCATAATGCGCGACGCTCCCGAAGTCAACAAACGCATCAACACAACATCGTCAGGGTCGCGCGAAGGTTGCATGACGACCTCCGCTAGCCTTGCACAGAACGTCCAGTTTCATCAAGCCACCGAACGATGTTGTGCACAGTATCGCTATAGAAGGTGTGATACAACTCCTTGGACACATAGCCGATATGAGGCGTCGCGAGCACGTTGGGCAATTCGCGCAGAGGGTGCGGATTGTTGAGCGGTTCGACGTCGTATACGTCCAGTGCGGCGCCGGCAATCTGACCGGTCGTGAGCGCCCCAAGCAGTGCGACATGGTCGACGATCGGCCCCCTGGACGTATTGATCAGCCGGCTTGTGGGTTTCATCTGCGCGAGTTCCGTCGCGCCGACCAAACCTTGGGTTCGCCCGCTAAGCCGCACGTGGATTGACAAGAAATCTGCCGTGGAGAACAGTACATCCTTGCTGACTAGCTGCACGCCCTTTTCCGCGGCACGCTCCGCGGTGAGGTTCTGACTCCACGCGATGACGTTCATTCTGAATGCCCGCCCGATGATACCGACAGCCGAGCCGACGTGGCCAAGACCAAGCAATCCGAGCGTCTTGCCGGCGAGTTCATCGCCAAGGGAAAGCTGCCAGCCTCCCTGACGCAGCGACTGATTCTCGAGGGGAATGTTGCGGGCCATCGCGAGAATCAGCGCCCACGTAAGCTCAATCGTCGGCGTGGACGAATAGCCCGTATGACGAATTTCGATACCGCGTTCCGCAGCCGCATCCTGATCGATCGACGCATTCCCTGCGCCGGTCGAGGCAATCAGCTTCAGGTTCGGCAGGCTTTCGATGACCACGCGGGACAGCGGTGTGCGTTCTCGCATCACGCATACGACGTCGAATGGCTGCAGGCGTTGAATCAGATTCCCGATATCAGCGACGTGGTCGTTGAACACCGTAACGTCTGCCAGGTTCTCAAGGGGCGACCAGTCTGCCACGCTCAGCGCCACGTTCTGATAGTCGTCGAGGATTGCTACCTTGATAGGGAATTTGGGGTCCATGTTGGTCCAGGAATTGAAAAGGTTACTACCATATATGAAACCCGGCCCACGACGTAAATCAATCAATAGCGATGCCAACCATCGCGAACCGCGATGGCACGGCAGGTGAGCTATCAGACCGCGCGCAGTGTTGGAGGAAAAGTTGGGCGGCAGTTGACTGTGCCTCGTGGAGTGTGAATCGCCATGGCCCAACTCGCCAGGAGGCCAGCCGCGGTTCGCGGCGCTGTGCGGCTCGCCATTGACCTGCAACAGTTTTCATGACAAGTTGCCTCGCTGTTTGTCGAGGTGGTCGACCAGCATGCGCGCAGGAAGCGGCAGCGTGTCAAAATTGCGCGCGATTATTAACAACGGCCGCAGCGACCACGGTTCATCGAGCTCAACGACGCGAAACGGCACCGAATGCATATAAGGTGTCACGCTTCCCTTGGGAAGCACACCAATGCCGAGACCCGCGCTGACCATATTGCGTACGCCCTCGAAGCTTGTCACCTCGATGCGCACGCGAAGCCGCCTGCCGGCATGCTCGGCAGCGGCGCGACACAATTTGGAAATGGACGTACCGTACGGCATGCTGACGACGTCGTCCTCCAGAACTTCCGCGAAGCTCGCGCTTGCGCGCTCGGCGAGCCGATGATCCGGCGGCACGATCACGACCAGCTTATCGACGCTGTACGGCCGCCACTGCAGATCGCCGAGGGAATCCTCGGTGGCCGCGCAGATGCCGAGATCGGCGACGCCGCTTGCGATCGCCTGCACCACTTCATCGCTCGATTTCTCGACCATATCGATCCGCACTTTCGGATTGGCGCGCAGAAAGGAGCGCAGCACACCCGGCAGATACTGGACCATGGCGGTAAAGTTCACATAAATGCGGGTATGCCCTCTCAATCCCGCCGAATATTCAGACAGTTCGTCCGAAATTTGCTGCAAGTGCTCGTTCAGCCGCTTCGCATGATGATAAAGCGCCTCGCCCGCGGGCGTCGCCTGCACACCGCGGCTGTGCCGATATAACAGCGGCGTGCCAGCGTCGTCTTCGAGATCCGATACGCGCTTGCTGACGGCCGACGCCACGATGTGCGTGCGGGCTGCCGCCGCAGCAATGCTGCCCTCCTCGATGACCGCCACGAAAATGCGCAGAGACTCCATGTCGAGTCGCAACGGCCGATCTGCTGAAACACGCATCCTCACTCCTTCGGATTGGATATCCGGGCGGTTAGCAGCCATCGCGTTTGGCGATGCCTCTATTGAACATTGAGAAGTTTTCAATACGCCCGGCAACCGGCATCCTGTGTGCCATAGCGTTCGATCCGCGCAGGGCCATCGGCCAAGGCGCGAGGCCGGGCAGCGTGCATCGCGATTCTATGTCGAGAAGACGAGGTTGTCCTGGCCGCCGGAACATTCGCATTGTCAGAAGCACAAGCCGGTGCATGGCCGGAACGCCTGAAAACGCTGTTGAAAATATGAAGGAGACGAAAGATGGAACACAAACAACTTGCCTTGAACTCGCGAACTCACTGGTACGAGGGGCTCACGGCAATGCACTGGCGCGTACTGAAAGCCAGCTTTCTCGGCTGGATTTTCGACGGCTACGAAGCACTGGCACTCGTCGTTGTGCTTGGGCCAATGCTGCATTCGGTGCTGTCGCCGGCGCAAGCTGCATCTCCCACGACGTACGCGGGTCTGGTCATCGGCATCACCTTGCTTGGCTGGGGGGCGGGCGGTCTGATCGGCGGGATTCTTGCGGACTATGTAGGACGCAAGCGGATGATGCTCTGGTCCGTATTCCTCTATGCGGCGTTTTCGGGTTTGACTGCGTTCTCGCAAACCTTCTGGGTGTTGTGCGGACTGCGTTTCCTGACTGGCCTCGCAATGGGCAGCGAATGGAGCACGGGCGTCGCGCTGCTGTCGGAAACCTGGCCGGAGCGGGCTCGTGCGAAAGGGGCGGGCTTCCTGCAATCGGGCTTCGGCTGGGGCACGCTGATCGCGGCGGTCGTGTGGTACGCCCTTTCATCGGCGCATCCACTCGGTGCCGAAACCTGGCGGCTGATGTTCGTGCTTGGCGCAGTCCCGGCGTTCTTTGTGCTGTACATCCGCCGCGGAGTCAACGAGTCGGAGAAATGGCAACGAGCGGTGCGCGAGAAACGCTGGAGCGCGACGAGCACCCAGTCGGTTGCGGGTGACGCGCCTGCATCCGGGAAGCGCCCCTTCACGCTCACGCAACTGTTCAGTGAACCCGAAGCGCTGCGTCGCACGGTGCTTCTGCTAGTGCTGTCGATCGTCACGACCGTCGGCTGGTGGGCCATTTCCAGCTGGCTGCCGACCTACACCGTGTCGCTCGCTAAAGCCGAAGGTATCCCCGACGCCTTGTCGTGGGGCTCGAAGATATCGATCGCGTACACCATTGGAGCGATCGCGGCCTACATGATCGCGGGCTTCGTGGTGGATGCAATCGGCCGGCGGGGCTTCCTGTCACTCACCTTTGTTGGTGCGCTGATAACAACGTTCGTCACTTACAAGCTGACGACAAGCGTCGAAGCGATGATGGTCGTGGCGCCGATCAATGGCTTCTTCACCCTGGGCTGTGCCTATGTCTGGATGGCGATCTACCCATGCGAACTCTTTGCTAGCAGCTTGCGTTCCACTGCTATCAGCTTCGTGTTCAATGCGGCGCGCCTGATCGCCTGGGTCTTCCCAATTATCGCGGGCAGCATGATCAAATCGTTCGGTGGTGTGTCGCAGGCGGCGTTGGCACTCGGCTCTGTGTATCTGCTCGGTATCGTGCTGCCGTGGTTCTTGCCTGAGACGCGCGGCGCAGGCATGCCGGACTGAGTCAGCGATCTTCCAGTTGTAGTTCTGGAAAGCGTATGCAAGCAACGCACAACGGCTGACGTCGCCACGCGCAGACCAGGTGTGACGGGCCGAGCGCCGGGGAAAAGAGGGCAGCGGGAGGTCTTCGCGAGGCTGTGATCCTTGCAATTGAGTCTAAAGTCAACCGAGACGATATTGCCGCACCCAATGCCGGGTTGAGTCTTGCCCGGCAAACTTTCACGCGGATCAGGATGGCATGAAAATCCTGTTTAGCGTTTTGGATACCTAACTGTATTTTGGAGATGAAAATGCCTCAGAATTTTCGTATTGGACAGATCGTTCCAAGCTCGAATACGACCATGGAAACCGAAATTCCCGCCATGTTACGTGCCCGTGAAGCGATCCGCCCCGACGAGCGGTTCACTTTCCATTCGAGTCGGATGAGAATGCACAAGGTCACGAAGGAGGAATTGGTAGCGATGAACAAGGAAGGCTTGCGCTGCGCGGCCGAACTCGCCGACGCTCGTGTTGATGTCATGAGCACGGCGTGCCTGGTCGCGATCATGGCGATGGGGCCCGGATATCATCGAGAAACGGAACGCGAACTGTTGGAGGTTGCTCGTGCCAATCATTGCCTCGCGCCAGTCATGACCTCCGCGGGAGCTTTGATAGAAGGTCTGAAGATCCTGGGCGCTCGTCGGATTTCGCTTATGGCGCCGTACATGCGGCCCTTGACCGACCTCGTTGTCGCTTATATCGAAAACGAAGGAATTGAGGTAATCGATTCCATCTGCTTTGAGATTCCCGACAACCTTGAAGTCGGTCTGCGCGACCCGATGCAGCTGGTCGACGACGTTCGGCGCCTGAACACGGAAGGCGCGGACGTAGTAGTGGCGTCCGCATGCGTCCAAATGCCTTCATTGCCGGCGATTCAGCGCATCGAAGACATGCTGGGAATCCGCACCGTCTCGACTGCGGTATGCACCGTCCGGCGCATGCTGGATCATCTTAAGCTTGAGCCGATCGTCCCTGGCGCGGGAGCGTTGCTTTCCGGCGCGTGATCGGCAACGCAGTCAGCGCCCACGGAGTTACGCGTTGGACATGTCGACAAAGAAGGGGCGGCGCCGGGAGGTTCATTTACCGACGCACATTGCTGTTGCGCCCTGGAGGCAGGGCGCAACCGGTCACGCATCAGAGGTTTCCTTAGAAGCGGGTGCGCAGTCCTACGGTGCCGACCACCTGGTTGCCCGTCGTCGACGCGCCACCCGCGGTATTGATGAACGCGACATAGTTCTGGCCGATCGCGCGCTGATACATGCCTTCGGCGTAGACATCCGTGCGCTTCGAAAACGCGTAGACGGCCTGCACGTTGACCTGGTTGAACTTGGGATCCGTGCCGAACGCTGGCTTGCCCGCAAGAGTTGCGCCTGACAGACGGCCATCGGTGTACGTGTCAGCGATGCCGAGTGTCACGGCCGGTGTCAACGTGTACTTGAAGTTCAGTTCATAGTTATCGAAGCGCTGCGAACCGTTGTTGAGGTTGAACGAGTTCGTGCCCTGGAAATGGCTGTTCGTATACACGAAGCCCACCACCGCCGGGCCGAAGGCATAATTCAGACCCGCACCCACCACGCGCTGAACGTGCGCCCCGACCAGGAAGCCGCCCGTACCGTTCGCGGTGGATTCCAGCACGTCAACTGCGCCGCCGGTGTTCGTGGCGCTGTTCGAGCCGTTGATCTGCAGGTAGCCGGCGGCCACGTTAAACGGGCCATAGTTGAAGCTTGCGCCGGCGCTGTAAGCACGATTGATTGCGAAGTCAGTGCTGTTCGAGAACGCGTACATGCCGCCGAACTTCAGGCCCGAGAAGTTGTTGCTCGTGTACTTGACCGCGTTGCTCATCCGCACCGAGTGGTTCAGGTTGTCGTTGTCGAACGGGTGCGCGAAGCCGGTGTCGCCGAACGTGCCGGCCGTGGCGGACAGCGGCGCCACAAAGTCGACCAGCGAGTCATACTGGCGGCCCAGCGTCACCGTGCCGAACTCGGTGCTGCTCAGGCCCACAAATGCCTGGCGACCGAACAGGCGGCTGTGCTGGCCGAGGTTGCCATTCTGCACGTTAAAACCGTTTTCCAGCACGAAGATGGCCTTGAGACCGCCGCCGAGGTCCTCGGCACCGCGCAGGCCGAACCGGCTGCCGTTGATGTTGCCGCTCGTTGCTTGAATCAGCGCACCGTGTGAGCCGCCCTTGCTGACATTATTGGTGTACATCAGGCCTGCGTCGATGAGACCATACAGGGTGACAGAGCTTTGCGCGTGGGCGGCCGATGCGGCAAGTGCTGCGGATACGGCAACGGCAATGGGGATTTTCTTCATTGGCTTCATTAACTACTCCAGTGTGTAGTAGTCCAGATTGGGGGAAAAACACTGCAGCGAGTATAAAAGCAGAGCCTGGACGATGCATTGTCCACGACGACACAATGTCGATTTGTTCTTGTTCACAAATTTGCAATAACTCCAGCTCAATGCGGGTGGCAAAGCGCTGCAGTGCTGACCCCCAATTTGGGAGCGGGGGCTTACGTGGTATTCAAGCAACGGCCTCGCATCGCGTTGAACGGGCCACCGTGTAAGCGCTGTTGTACAGGGGGTGCCGACGACCGGCATTTCTTGCACCATCGATGTGTCACAACGAGTTCATCGATGCGTCAAACGCCCCACAAGTGCATCGCGCCCCTGGCGGGATCGGTTATCTGGCGTTCGTGCCACCGCGCTCCAGAACGGACGTTCTGCCCACGCTGCTGGGTCAGACGTGACTGGAGACCGCCTACGATTCCTGTTCGCTCCCGTCCATGGGGCGATTACGGAACTTCGACCTTGGAATGAGGTTTGGCACGCCGCGCCGCGTCGGTCGACAGCCGAAGTTCGTGGCCAAGGGCGGTGCGGCCCGCTCGGTCGGTTGACGCATTTTCGGGTTTGGCCAACTCGAACCGTTCAGACAAAGCTGGCGACGACAGCTTTGGGACGGACAAGACGACAATCAATGTCCATGCGCTCCATTCAGCATCGTCTCGTCGATCAACGAAGGGATGATTCATGTGAAAATGATTCCCCGGGGCAAGAAAAAATCTGTCAAAAGCGGGCGATACAACGGTCGCGTCCTTGCCATGAAACAAATGTCGGGAGCGTGGAAATGCCTGAGACTGCGGAGAGACCCGATCGGCCATTGGAAGAAATCGAAAAGGACTTTGCCGACCTGGTGGCGTCGCGACTGCCGGTCTGGATTGCTCGCGAAAAGTTCGAGCTGCTCTGGGATGAGACGAACCTGGTCGCCGCGCGGCTCGTATTCACTACGGAGGGAGAGTCATATATCTCCCTGTTGAAACGGATGCATGAGACTTTCGAGAGCCGTTACGCGGAAGTTCCGGCGGAAACCACGCTAGCCGGGCAGCGATCCTGACGTCGCCTGTCTCCAGCCGTCTCCTGCAAAAAGAAAGCCCGCTGCGTTCACGGGCCAAGCCATATCGCGGAGATATGGAGGAGACGACTCAAATCTAGCCTTGCGTCAGTTGCCGTGCAACGAGGCATCTCCGTTTCGTCGTCTGCCGGCAACGACACGCACCGCTCGTTGGGACTTGCCTGGTTGACATCAATCTGTCAACTGACAGGCGTAACCGATTGCCGGTTTCTATTGGCGAGAAGCTAAGGACTTTCCTGTAATTAAAGCGCCGTTCGTTTTCGACAAGGAGCAGCAAATGACGACGCAAAATCCGGTGGAAGTTGTGCACGAAATTGCCGCATCGACCAACACTGCGGAGGAGACGGTGTCAAAGATGTATGCGGAAACGCTTGAGGCATACAAAAAGGACGCGCGAATTCTCGACTACGTGCCGCTACTGGCGGCGAAGCGAGTACGCGAGACCTTGCGAGCCGCGTCCCAGACGGTGCGATAAAGAGCATTTTCTCTAAGCCCTTCAGCTACCCGCGCTGGACTTGACGCATGACCTGATGTCCTGCGCCAGCCCATTATTGAGACGCCCCGGCGCCAGTCACGCCGTCTGACGAGACGTAACGCTGCACGTCGTCATCGCTCACGCCCAAGACCCACAGCCGTCATCAGGCGCGAGCGCTGATTGTTGATCGCGATTTCGATGTCAGTTCTGCCGGTGACTCCTTCTTTCCGCCGACTTGGCGATGGTCGGGCACAGTTCGCAGGCCTCGGCCAGGCCCTTTGCGCGGCCGGCGCTCCCGGGCGAGGCGCCGTTGCCTCTCCCGGGAGCATTCGGGACGTGTCTCAGTCGTCCGTCTGAGCAACGTCCTGACTGCGAGCCGGCGTCGGATACGGTTTCTTGCCCTTGATGCCGGACCACAGCACCTTGTTGTATCTGGCGGGAGGCACCTGATCGGCCTCGTCGAAATTGAAGCCGGCAGTGACTCTATCCCAGTACGCGGCGTCGTGCCTTGGCTTGACGTCCGGGCCCAGTGCGAACTGCACGCTGCCGTCCGTCCGGCCGAGCGCCAGTGTCGTCGTCTTCAGAACAGTCGAGGCGGTGGCGTTGTAGGTCCAGGCACCTGATGAACGGGTGTTGAAGACATCGGTCATCGGCCGCTGATATGCGGTGTTCAGATTGATGTGCTGCGTGCCGAGAATGTCCTCGATCGTCCGTAGCACATTGACCTGGCTGTAGCGCGTCTTGACCACCGCGCCTTGCTTGACGTACGGGCCGACGACATACGTCGTGGCGCGATGCGAATCGACGTGGTCCGGGCCGTCCTGGCAGTCGTCTTCGGTGACCATGATCAGGGTGTTTGCCGCATAGGGGCTGTGGGCCACGGCCTCGACGAGCCGGCCAACCGCGAGGTCGTCATCAGCCTGCTGGGTTTCCGGTGTGTTGACGCCGGCGAGCGCGGTGGCGAAGCTGCCCGTGTGGTCATGGCTGAAGCGAACCGTCGACAGGCTGGGCAGATTGCCCTGCGCCACGAACTGGTCGAATTCGCGCTTCCACTCGTTGTACCTCCAGAGGTCGGGGTAGTTCTGGTCGTAACCGCGGAAGTAGACGTCGGTAAGCGCGGCGAGCGCCGGTTCGAGCGGGGCCACCTGCACGATACCTGCGGCGAACGGATCCGACACCGGCGACCCCTGGGTGCCGATGCTGCCGATGTTGCTGACCAGGAAGCCGTAGTTGCGCACCGTGCCGCCGGCTGCGAGCACGGCATCGAAGATGTAGCCTTTCTGGATTCCAAACGGCGCGTCGGAGGACGCGTGGTTGCCAACGCCCGGCAGAAGGTTGGCCGTGCCGCCGGGCAGCGCGGCAGACCCACTGCTGAATCCGTCGTTGGTCGCGTGGTCGCGTTCGGCGATCGTCGCGAGATTGACCGGCACGTTGCGGTTCGTACCTTCCGATTCGTAGGACAGGCCACGGTTCACTGCGGCATAGTTGATCTGCTGGGTGATTGTCTCGGTGTTGGTCACACGGCCCTGCAGCGCCCATGACCAGCCGTCCATGCTGCCGTCGCCGGGGTCCATGAAGTTGTCCAGCGTGACGAAGTTGCTCGCCAGGTTGTGGAAGTTCGGCGTGATGTTCCTGCCGAACATTGCCAAGGTCGGATCAGCGTTCGCACCGTTTTTCAGGTCACCGAGGATCTGGTCGAAGGTGCGGTTTTCCTTGACGATGTAAATGATGTGCTTGATCCGGTTGCGCAGGAATTCGATCGTCCCATCGTCGTGCTCGTCCGGTTCGCCAGAGTAGAAGTTGTTCCGCGCGACCATCTCCGTCAGCTTGGGCAGGTCATACGCTTTGGGTACTGGGGCGCTGACCAGGGACGCGCGTTCGAGCTGGAACTGATACTGGTTCGACGCTCTCGCCGCAGCCGCGGCCGCCGTGTTGCCGCCTGGGAAGGTGACGCTGGTCACGAGCGCCGTATTGCCATACAGGTGTTCCGGGTTGGCGCCTGTGATGCTCTTGCCGTTGACGATATACAGCCAGTTTCCGTCGGCGCTGAACGTGATGTCGTGCGGCTCGTAGGCCGTGGGGATCAGGCCCGTGACGGTGTTCGCATTGCGCCCGGTCAGCGGGATCACGGCCACCGAGTTCGCGCCGGAATTGACGGCGTAAAGCGTCCTGCCATCCCTCGCGAGCGTCACCGCGAACGTCGCCGCGCCGGTGTACTTCGCTCCGCGCAGCAGGTCCGCCGGAGCGCGCGCGTCGATCTTGGCGCTGACCAGGTTGCTCGCGGTGTCGATGACCGCGACCTGGTCGGCGTTGTCCTGTGCCACGTACAGCCTGGATTGCGTGGCATCGAGTGTCATCCCGAGGGCATTGCCGTCGAGCTTTATGCGCTTGATCAGGCGGCCAGCGGTGGGCGAGGAGATGTCGACCACCACGACTTCCCGGTCACGATCGGAAGACACGTAGGCCGTGCCGTTGCCCTTCACGACCACCGCAAACGGAAAGGTTCCACCGGCGGCACCGCTGGTGCCTTCATTGTTCGCCTGAAAGGGGCGCAGGTCATGCTCGTAGCGGACGGTGCGGGTGGTGGTGTCAATCACGCTGATCGAATCGTTGTAATTGTTGGCCACGACCAGCGTCTTGCCGTCCGCGGACAATCCCAGGCCACCGGCATTGGGTTTCACGCCCAGGCCCACGCCCACGCCAGCATGGCCCAGGGCGATTTTTGCCACCTGCGACCAGGCCCCGCCGTTCTTGCCGTACGCATACACGGCATCGTCGACGCCGCCCGCTGCGTAGAGGGTGCTACCGTCTGGCGAGAAGACCAGGCCGACGTGGGCGTTGGTCTGCTGGATCACCTGGGTCAGCACCGGCCTCGCCATGTTGGCGCCCGCCACGTTGTAAAGGAAAATGTACTGCGTCGAGTTGGCCGTATCGACTGTGCCGTCGGGCTTGTAGAGCGAGTTCTGGCCGGCGCAGACGATCGCGAGTGTCGTGCCGTCCGGGCTGAGCTGCGAACGCACCGCTTCGCCGGCGACGAAGTTCGGGTACGCGGACAGGCCCGGGTTGAGCGGCTGCTGAACCGCGCCACTGAGGAACGCCGGCGTGATGTGCTGGCCAGTCGCCAGCGTCAGCCTTCCGTTGTGTTCTGTGGATTCCATTTCGTCGTGTGAATCGGCGCGCGCCTGGAGGGCCAGCAGCGCTGCCGATGCGACGATGCACAACTTGAACACGCGTTCGAGCGAATGATTCTTCATGGTTGTTCCTCGAAAAAATTTGCGGGTGCGAGCCGGTGAGGTGGTCTATGGCGCGCAGTGCGATGGCCTCGCGAACTCAGCGCTCGCGAGGCCGATTGAAGAAAGCCGGATGCCAGAGCCGGGACGACCAGCGGACAAAGCCCCCCGGTCAATCATCGGACGATGCGATGACGCCCGTACGCCCATCGAGAATCAGACGGCCTGCGCGCGGATGCCCATCAAAATCGAAGAGTCCATCCAGCGACCCCGCAACCGCATCGGCGGAGCCATTGCCGATGCGCGACGACATGGCCCAGTTGTCCTCGATAAAGCGAAGGATGGAGGACTGGTCGGTCACCTGATGGTCAATGTAGTTGCGTTTCGCCCACGGCGATATCACCAGCAACGGCAGCCGGGGGCCATAGCCGCAGCGCCCGTTCTGTGTGCCGCCTGCCGGGTCGCTCGCCTGGGGCTGGCCGCAGCTTCCAGGGGCCAGGAGTTGATCGTCAGCCGTGTTTGACTGGTAGACGACGGGTCCCATCACATGGTCATACCATCCATCGGAATCGTCGTAGACGATGAAGATCGCAGTGTCACGCCACTCCGGTGAGCGCATGATGCCGTTGATAACGCCCACGATAAACTTCTGCTCGTCCAATGGATCGGAATATCCGGCGTGGCCATCCTGAAACGCGGGCGCTTTCAGGAAGCTCACCGCCGGCAGGTTGTGATTCGCGAGCGCCGTGTAAAACCTGTTTAAGTCATATTGATGGTTTGCCTGGTCCGACTTGCCGATCGCTGCATCGGACCCTGGCGGCAGGTGCTTCGGATTCTGCGTGCTCGTCCAATACTGAAAGAACGCGTGGTGCGGTATGTAGTCGACGACGCTGTTGCCGGCCACGTTTTTATGGGCCGCCGCGCAGTTGTCAAAGCCCCCCATGAATGCGCCCCAGGTGATGCCACGGGCATTCAACAGGTCGCCAATGTTCTGACCTGACATCGTGATCTGGGTGCGTTTGGGAGCGGAGCACATGTCGCCGTACGGATCCGGATCGCCGATGACCGCTCCGCTGGTGGCGCCATTGGCAATGTTGCCGCTGGCCGAAAGGCCGTTTTTGATTGTCCCCATGAAAGTTGTGCCGGCGACGAGGTTGAGAAGGCCGGGCGTTGACGGACCGAAACTCGTTCCGAACGAGTTGTCACTCATTGCATAGTGCTGGGCATAGTTCCACAGCGCAGTCACGGTGTTGCCATCGTAGTAGCCCAGCGTGCTATTCGGCCCGAGGTTTGCGTCGTTGCAACTGAGCTTGAGGAAACGATCCATCAGTCCGCCGTGAAACGCGAGCTGTTCATTCCCATAACCGTGATCCTGATCGCAGGTCACCGGCACGCTGCGATCAATACGAAACGGATTCGTCCCGTTGGGGTTGTTGGTCAGCAAACCAGCGCTCAACAACGTGTTGGGCCTGGGGGTATCGTTCCTCACAGTATTGAACAGGCGCGAGCCGTCCTTGTTTGGCTCTGCGTGCGGATAGGTGCCGAAGTAGTGATCGAAGGAGACGTTTTCCTGAAAGATCACCACAATGTGTTTGATAGGAGTCTTGGTGGAAGATCCATCATCTGGTCTGGCCGGCGTTGAGATCAACAGTCCAGCGCTCACCACCGCCGCCAATATCCTGGCCGGCGTGACACACAGAGGCTCAAGCGTTTTCATTTGCGGACTCCTTTAGATCGATTCGCAATCACAGGGGGAATGCTTCCGACAAACACTTTGTCGAGGAAATCGAGGATGTGGCGGGCGGCCAGGGGGCTGCACAGAGCGTAGACAGCGGGTATGTCACTCCGGTGACGGTCGCTCTACGTAGAAACCCCTGCCACCGAAGGGATCGGCCGAGCACCTGTCGGCCAGCATGTAGGCACGGATGGCCGCTCGTGTCCACCAAGCCGCCGTTGGGATGGCGCCGCCTCTTTCCAAGATGTCATCGGTCACGGACATCGACAGCCAGCGTATGACCCTGCGTATCGAGCAGGGCAAGGGCCGCAAGGACCGCTACGCCATGCTGTCTCCCGTGCTGCTCGAACGCCTGCGCGTGTGGTGGCGCGTGGCCCATGCCCAGGGCCGGATGCTGGAGGGTGGTTGGCTGTTTCCGGGCCTCGATCCAGTGGACCCGCTCAGCACGCGGCAACTGAACCGCGCCATCCATGCCGCAGCCGAGGCGCCACACATCGACAAGCGCGTATCGATGCATACGCTACGTCACAGTTTCGCCACCCAAACTCTGGCTCCTCGCGCACTCCGCCGCGTCCGATCGAATAATTGATTACGTCTTTTATATACGCGGGAGCCGAACATTTGCTTTTGAGCGATACGAAATTCCATACGCTTGAGAGGCTTGATAACTGGTATCAAGTTCACTCGCCTGGCGAGAGAACTCGCTTCGAAGTAGCTCTGTATCGAGTCTCGTTGCAAACGAGGCGGCGGTGGCATCTTCCATCTTCGCCAGCAGCACCAGGCGACTGGTGCGCTCAACCAGCACGCCGACGGAAGACTGGTTGCCGGCGCCCTTGATGAAGTCGCGTTCCCAATGGCCTGGCATCACCCGATCGTCGACCTCAGGCGGGCGCACATGGATGCTCACCATGTCGGGGATCTGGCCGCGCCGGTCAGTGCCGCCCTTGCGTGACATACGCGTGCTGTGGCCGTGGCGCAGACAGGCGATCAGCTGGCGGCGCAGCTCACCGCGAGGCTGTGCATAGATGGCGGTGTAGATGGTCTCGTGCGAGACGTGCTGGGTCGGATCGTTGGGCGACATGCGCTTGAGGGTACCTGAGATCTGCTGGGGCGACCACTTCCATTCCAGCAGGGTGAGTACCACGCGCCACGACACGCTTTGAGGGTGCAGCTTGGGACACGGGCGCGCAGCCTCGCGTCGGCTCGTGCTGAGCGCCTGGGCTGGTGCAGACGCATAGCCCACGGCAGAACACGTGTTTCTGGCCAGCTCGCGGCTCACGGTTGACGCCGCGCGCCCGAGTATTCGAGCGATGGCCTGAACGCTCGAACCCTGCTGCTTCATGCTTGCAATCGTCATGCGTTCTTCAGGCTGCAGTTGTCGGTAAGTTCTTTTTTGCATCGGCACACACGAGCAAGGTGTTGCACTTCAAATTTGATCGCGCCCATGAAAAACCCATTAGACAACGTTATTGGCGGAGCATTCGAACTCAGAAGTCATATCGTAGACGCTGGCGGCGATGTTAACAATCCAATGGCCAACCATACTGCTCTCGTGAATGGACTTAAAGCTTACGTCGGGGTGGGCGGGAATGGTTTTGAAACGAAATACGCGGACAATGTTCTCACTAACGAGAAGGTGTTGAAAAATGGAGGAAAGCTGAACGATAACCAGTGATCCGGGCGCCGACTATGACCTGTTGCGCGTGCGTGTAGTCCGGTGACGCACGGTCGCGAACGTCGACTCGATCGCGTTGGTTGTCCGCAAATGCTGCCAGTGCTCCGCCGGGAAGTCGTAAAACGCCAGCAGGCTTTCGCGGTCCCTCTTCAACGTTTCTGTCGCCTTCGGATATTTCGCCGCGTAGACCGTCACGAAACGATCGAACGCGGCATACGCGTCGTCGCGCGTGGCGGCCATCCAGATCGCCTGCAGATCTGCTTTGGCTCGGCCTCGCTGCGACTTCGGCAGCGCGTTGAGCACGTTGCCCATTTCGCGTGGCACGCCCTCTGTAGAAACGCAAGAAGCTTGTTGAGTCTCAACGACTCGGAAGTAAGAAAACCAGTGGGAACACTCAACACATCCTGCGTCGGCACGCGCCACTGATACATCGCAGCGGCATGCACAGGAGGCAATATCAAAAGTTCAAATCTCTCCGATATCGGCAGACACGGTTCAGAGTGTTGCGGGGTTCATCCGCACATAGGCGTCGAGCAACGACGTCTTGTGAACAACTCCGAGAATCGGAGCGGATTTGGATTTCGGATCAATGACGGGCAGGCGTTCGCCACGGAAATTGAGGAAAAGCTGCAGACCTTGGCCGAGCGTCATGTCCGGAGTCAGCACATGGAAGTCGGGAAGCAGATAGTCGGCCGCGGTCGTCCGCCGCGGGCTCTGGGGCGAAGCGATGTGGTCGGATGCGAGGTCCTCAAGGGCCACCACGCCGCAAAAACGCTGCTGTTCGTCCACCACATACAGGTACTTCACCGGATGGGCGAGGAACATGCGGGTCAGCTCCTCAACACTCGCGTCAAGCGTAACGACTGTCTCGGCAGGCTTCATGAGTTCCCGCATCCGTGTAGCCGCCAGGCGCAGCCGGTCCCTCTGCGCACGGTTGCGTCGTACCGTGGTCTCGTACATCGAAGTGTGCTCCGCGTTGCGTGCGGCGAAGTAAGCGATGACGCATGAAAGCATGAGCGGCAGCACGACCTGGTAGGATAGCGTCATCTCGAAAATCATCAGGATGGCCATCAACGGAGCGTTGGTGGCTCCAGCGAGAAATGCGCCCATCCCCACGATTACGTAGGCGAAAGGCTCCGAAGTCGTGTGCGGCCAGATTCCATGAACGCTTACCCCGAAGAGGCATCCCACCACGGCTCCAACGAACAGGGTCGGCGTGAAGACGCCACCCACTGCTCCGGTGCCGGCCGTGGCCAGCGTCGCGATCACCTTGAGGGCGAGCACGATAAGAAGCGCTGTCCACGTCCAGGGTTGATGCAACAGCGAGTTCACCACCTCGTAGCCATTACCCCAGACCTCTGGCGCCCAGATGGAGACGACACCGACAATAAGACCGCCGAGCCCAAGCTTCAGCGGCAGAGGTAACGGTACCTTGCCGAAGCCCTTCTTCGACGCGGAAAGCAACCGAAGAAAACGCGGCGCCAGTACCCCGCACAGTAGCCCCAGCACAATGAAGGGCAGCACTTCAATGCCGGTGACGGTTGGGAAAACTGGCATCTGGTACGGCGGCCGGTAACCGGCGAACTCGCGCATCGTGATATTGGCCACGACTGACGAGACCAGAATCGGGCCAAACCATTCCATCGCCATGGAACCGAGCACCACTTCCGTCACGAAAAAGGCGCCGGCGATAGGTGCGTTATATGCCGAGGTGATACCCGCAGCCGCACCGCATGCGACGAGCGTGCGCAAACGTGCCGGGTCGAAGCGCACCCAGCGTCCGATCATGGACGAGCATAGAGCGGCCAGTTGAACCATCGAGCCTTCACGGCCAATCGAGCCGCCACTCGCGATGGTGAAAAGTGAGGAGATGCTGCGCCACATGCTTTGCCAGACCGGCACAACGCCGTCACCAATCGTGACGGCCTCCATATAGTCGGCACCAGACTTTGAAGAACTGCGGCGCGCCAGTACGAGGCAGATGCCGGCAATCAGTCCGCCGACCGTTGGCAACGCAACCCGGGCGGGCCAGGGCATGTGTCGGGCCATCTCGACAAAATTGCCGGGCTCACCGCCAAAGCACTTCTGCAGCAGGTCAATACCTTCGCGGAAGGCAGCAGTGGCATACGCGCCCGCAACGCCTACGACGACCGCCCAGAGCAGCATCGCGTGCCCGTCGGGCTGTCGCAGTATTTTCCAGATGAAGGTCCGGGGTGCGAAGGGGTTCCTGTTCATTTTTTTGTGTAGCAGTCGGAGGTTTCCTTCGCCCTCGTATCGATACGTCCAGCTTAGGAAGACACGCTTCCCAAATCCATTTCGACCTTGACTGCGTCACCCCTATAGACGACATCTGCGTAGTAGATAACGACGTTATCAGGGTCGTTGAAAACACGCTGGACCCGGGCTATGGGCGCATCAGTCGGTACACGAAGCAAACGCGCAGTCTCTGCGTCGGCGCTGCCGATAGTCAGCGTCTGCCTGGCCTTCGCAATGCGCTGCGGAGAGAGGGACACCAGAATCGGGATGACGAGTTCGTTGCGGAACCTGTCAGGCGACATCGAGAAAATCTTGTCGTCCAGATAGAGCGAGATGACGCAGTAGGGCAGACCATCCGAGGAATGCACACGTTTCATGTAGATGTACTCTTCCGCGAGTTCCCCATCAGCTGCGGTGACGGGTGGTTTCCTTCTGCTCTCCTCCACCGTGAGAGGTTGCTGACTGGTCGCCTGATACATTTCGGCCAGCGCCTGCAGGGTCGTGACAACCTGCACCGGCTTCATTATTGGCGGTGTCGCGGAGACGAAGGTTCCCCTTCCCCGTTGAGGAGTGAGTGCCCCCTCGCTCATCAGTAATTGCACGGCTTGACGGGCTGTCACCCGCGCGACATCAAACTCGGCCGCAATCTGCTCGAGAGTCGGAATTACCTCGCCCTGCTGCCAGACCCCGCGAGCAATCCGGTCGCGAAGCGAGTCAGCAATCTGCAGATACAGCGGAACCGGGCTTGACAACGAGACGCGCGACATTATCGATACTTATGGAATTTAGAACTTCTACTATAAAGCGTCTCCAGCATCCCGCGACGAATTGACGCTTGGTCCATGCTATCGGCCACCACGCATCACATTTCCGGGAGACCAGATTACAGTCTGTCAAACGAATAACGGGAAGCCGCGAACGCTGAGTGCGGCTCCAGTAACGGTCAACTTTTTCCGGAACAAGGGTCCCGGAAGCGCGAATCGCCCCCCGAACTCACGCGAGTCTGATTGCGGTCAACCGTACTTCCGTGCGCAAGGAGTCAGTTGTTGTTCTGGCGCAGAGCCTTTGTCACTTCCTCGGCAATCAACGTGCTAACCCGCTCGTTGGACTGAAGCGTCAACCCTGCAATGTGTGGCGTCAGTATCACGTTAGGCAAACCCGCAAAGATGGAACCGTCGCGCATGGGCTCCTCCTCGAACACATCCAGTGCGGCTCCGCCCAAACGCCCTTCACGCAATGCGACTGCGAGCGCTGACTCGTCCAGAATTCCTCCGCGTGCCGCGTTAATCACAACGGCATGGCGCTTCATGCTCTCCAGCTGAATCTTCCCCAGCATGTTTCGAGTCTCTTCGCCAAGCGGCACATGCAGCGTCAATACGTCAGCCCCGGCGACGGCCTCCTCAAAGGTGACACGTCGCGCGCCCGTCAGTTGCCATGCCTGAGCGTCCTCGGCCAAACGCGGGTCAAATGCGATAACCCGAACACCGAGCCCAGTCGCCAGACGCGCAACGAGCTGGCCAATGCCACCGAAACCGACTATTGCCAATGTGCTACCAGCGAACTCGCGGCCATTTGAGAGCTGCGGTCGCGGCCATGTTCCAGATGCCACGTCGGCGGATGACATATAGGCGCCGCGCAGAAGCATCATCGCCGTCGAAATCACGTATTCAGCGACTGCCTGGGCGTTGGCACCGGTCGCTGGAATGACGCTGACCTGCCGCTGCTCGCAGGCTTTCAGGTCGATATTGTCCAACCCGACACCGAGACGGCCCACGACAGACAGACGCTGGGCGCGCTCCAGCAGTGCCGGATTTATCTGCGTCCGGTTCCTGATGATGATTGCATCGGCGTCATGCACGGCCTCGAAAAGACGTTCGGGGTCGTCTACGAGAGCGCGGTCCTCCAGCACATTGAAATGCTCTCGCAATGAATCAACAGCGAGTGAATCCATAAACTCGCTGACTACGACTTTTTTTCGCAATGCGTTCATTTCCGGCGTTCCTCGTTCTTTGATACTTCGTAGCGACAGGGCTTTCTTGTGGAGTGTGCCGTTAGAGGGGCCGAGGTAGGAACTGCGACGCCGGCTCCCCGCCCGACCGCTCCATCCACGCTGGTTGTAAACCCTGGGACCACGACGCAGAAGTTGAACGGCTCAATATCTTATAGTATGGTAAACGATACTTTAAGCATAAGTCAATTTTGAACTGAACTGTATTTGCCTCCAATAAAGAGACCTACGTCACATGAAGCGAATTGATGAAATCGAAGTTCAGGTTGGGCCGTTGACGGTCGGACGAGTCGAAGTTCACGTTCTGCGCTGTCCAATTGCAACCCCAGTGCGCACGTCGTTCGGCACGATGCACGACCGCCCGGCCGTCCTTGTTTCAGTGACGGATTCGGATGGCTGCACCGGATGGGGCGAAATCTGGTCGAATTTTCCGGCGTGCGGCGCCGAGCACCGCGCGGCCATCGTGTCGACCGTATTGGCGCCGATGCTCACCGGCTGCCGCGTCGCACATCCCACCGAGATTTTCCGTGACCTGACCGAAGCCACGGCGGTGCTAGCGTTGCAATCCGGCGAGCCCGGCCCTTTTGCGCAGGCAATTGCGGGGGTTGACCTCGCTCTCTGGGACCTGCGTGCCCGTAGGGCCGGCCTTCCGCTCTGGAAGCTGCTCGGTGGTTCCTCCGACAACATCCCTGCTTACGCCAGCGGCCTTAATCCTGTCGGGTCTGCGGAGCTTGTTGCTGAGAAGCTCGAGCGAGGATACGAGGCGTTCAAACTGAAAGTCGGGTTTGGCGTCGAGCGGGACGTGAACAACCTGAAAATACTTCGGGAAATAATCGGCCCGAATCGTCGGCTCATGGTCGATGCGAATCAGGCGTGGGCTCTGCCCCAGGCACTCGAAATCGTACCTCTGCTGGCGCCCTTCAATCTTGGCTGGCTGGAAGAACCCCTGCGCTGCGACCGTCCGTTGAGCGAATGGCAAACGCTGGCAGATAGCTCTCCAGTGCCGCTCGCTGGAGGTGAAAACATTGCCGGCCATGATGAATTCGACGCTGCAATTGCGTCGCGTGCGTTCGCTGTCATCCAGCCGGACGCCGCCAAGTGGGGCGGCATTTCTGGCTGTCTGCGAGTCATCCGGTCAACGCAAGTTGCCGCGCTTACATACTGTCCGCACTACCTTGGCGGTGGCGTCGGTCTCCTTGCTTCCGCACATCTGCTCGCCGCGACTGGCGGGGACGGGATGCTCGAAATCGATTCTAATCCGAATCCGCTTCGTACCTTACTGCACGGTCCGCTCGACACGCTCGTCAACGGTCGGGTGAGTCTCGGAAACGCTCCGGGAATCGGCATCGAACCGAACCTGACCGAATTGCGAGAGCACATTCGCGAGGCGGCAGCGTCCGTGGACGCTGTCCGTTAAGCGGCGCAATAAGCCTTTTATGCGCCAGCGTAGCCACCCCGGAAAGGCAGTTGCGCTGGCACACCGAACCTGAATGAATCAACCCGATAACGAGGGGACATGGAAACTAGCGCTTACCTGCCCGCAGCCGCGGAAGCCGCCGATGTTGCAAGAAACAAGCTGTACCGGAAACTGACTCTGAGGCTCGCGCCGTTTATTTTTGTGGCGTACGCGATCAACCAGCTCAACCGGTTCAACATCAGTTTTGCAAAACTCCAGTTCATGAAAGACCTGGCGCTAAGTGACTTCTCGTTCGCACTCGGTGCAGGGCTGTTCTTCATCGGATACGTCATCTTCGAGGTCCCGAGCAGCCTCTATCTGCAAAAGGTAGGTGCGCGCGCGACTTTCATTCGAATCATGGTTCTCTGGGGCTTACTGTCTGGGTTGACTGCTTTCGTACATACGCCGACCCAGTTTTATCTGGTCCGCTTTCTTCTTGGTGCGGCTGAGGCGGGATTCATGCCCGGGGTCATCCTGTACCTGACCTACTGGTTCCCCGCGAACCGCCGTGCCCGAATCACGTCGCTGTTCTACCTCGCCGCGACAACTTCCGGTGTCATCGGCGGCCCAATCTCCGGCCTGATTCTGAAGTATTCGCAAGCATGGGGCCTGATGAGCAGCTGGCAATGGCTCTTCGTGGTTGAAGGGGTACCCACAGTCCTGCTCGGTGTGTTCGCCTATTACTACCTCCAGGATTATCCCAAGGACGCAAAGTGGCTCAGCAGGGAGGAAAAGGACATCCTGACGCAAGACCTGAAGGAGGACCACGCGAGCGCAAACCACAATGCTGTCGGACTGCGTGACGTCATCAAGCTTCCCCGCATTTATGCGTTCGGGCTGGCTTACTTCGCCGTTGTCGCCGCCAACAATACGCTGGCTGTCTGGGCTCCGACCTTGATTAAGGACACGGGAATCCGCGACGTCTTCGATATCGGCATACTGTCAGCCATCCCGTACGTCGTCGGGGCAATTGGCATGCTTATTATCGCGGGCCACTCCGACAAGATGCGCGAACGGCGCTGGCACTTCGCGCTTCCTTTCGCTCTGACGGCAATCGGCTTTGCGCTCATTGGTCTGTTCTACGCCAACATCTACGGAACAATCATCCTTCTGTCGCTCGCCTCCATTGGCATTTTCACGGCGTTTGCGATTTTCTGGGCCATGCCGACCCAGTATCTGTCGACGTCAGCGAAAGCTGCGGGTATCGGCTATATCAGTACCATTGGTATGTTCGGAGGGTTCTTCAGTCCCATCATCCTTGGTTATGCCAAGACGGTCGCCGGGACATTCGTTGGAGGCTTCGTGGCAATGGCCGTGATATCAGTCATCGGCGTACTCCTGATTTTCGTTGCGGCACCAAAGACTTCAACGTAGTGACCAACCCGCCGGGGGAATTCACCTGGATGGCGCTGCGCGAGGCAGCAGCGTCGTCCTGACTTGCGTGAAAGGTACCATGTGCCAAACGGAGCGCAGAAAAGATAAAGTCGGAACTGGTGTACGGGGATTGAGGTGCGAGATTGAAGGCGGTGGAGGTTTCAGCTAAGAATCTGATTGTCGAAGTCGGAAACCAGCAACCAACAAATTATCCACCATGAGCAAGTTTACGGAAAAAGAAGTCGTCGGTCTATCGGCAACCGGTCTGGGTGGCTCAGCCTCAGGGTCAGCAACACACAATACATGAGACTAAAGATTCACAAAAGCGATATGCAAGCAAGCTGTTTATGTGACGAACCTTTTGCCTGACACCGTCAATAAAACGGTGTCGCGCGTCGCGTCGTGCAACAAAGATTCGCCCCCCGGACAGCACTCATCTCGGGGCACGCCTAATCTTAAGCCGAGGCTCGCCACAGGTAAGCCGACTCTCCCGCAAGTTCAAAACAGGTGTGAATAATGAAATTGAAAATTGGTGCGCGACTGCTGGGTACATTTGGTGTTGTCCTGGCTTTCCTGTTGGCGATCTGCTTGACCGCCCATCTGCAGATGGCGCGTATGAATGCGACCACGCAAAGTATCGTCGGTCTTCGCGCCAAGGAACTGAGGCTCGTAAATAGGATCCAGGCGGCGACGCTCCGGGAAGCAGTGATGACGTATGCCGCGCTCGAGGAACCAACGCCCGAAGCACAGCGGGACAGAGTCGAACACGCCCGGGCCTTCACGAATAATGAGTCGGACTATCAGGCTATCCCTCGTCTGATCACCACGGCGAGGGGCCGCGCGCTCTTCGACCGGGTGCTGCAAGCGCGTGTGCCTTACGAGGAGGCCCTGAAGCCCGCGTACGCGCAATTGGAGGCGCATGACAACGATGCGGCACGCGCAACGCTCTTGAAGGCGGGGCTGCTGCGAACCGCACTTATCCAGCAGCAAGACGAGTTCAAGAGTCTGGTTCAGAGCATGATGGACGCCGATGTGAAGGACAGCAACGACGTCTATAACATGGCGCGCGCAGTCCTGTGGGGAGCGGCGGTGCTGGCAATGATGGTGGCGCTGATACTTTGCGCGGTGGTGACGCGTTCAATCGTCCGTCCTTTGCAGCGTGTGGTCGACGGTGCCAATGCCCTGGCGCAGGGCGACCTGCGCGTCCAGGTACACGTCGAGAGCCACGACGAGATCGGCAACCTGGCCGAGTCGGTGAACCGGGCGATTGGCAACCTGGCTGGCGTCGTCGGCGGCGTCAAGCAGGCAAGCCTCGCGATTTCGTCCGCCACCGAACAGGTGGCGGCGGGCAATACCGATCTGTCGCAGCGCACGGAGGAGCAGGCCGCGTCGCTTGAGGAGACGGCCTCGAGCATGGAAGAGCTGACCGCGACGGTCCGTCAGAACGCGGACAACGCCCAGCAGGCCAGCACGCTGGCGAGCAGCGCATCGGAGGTCGCGCAGCGTGGCGGAGACGAGGTTAGGCGTGTGGTCGAGACCATGCAGGAGATCTCCGATAGCTCCGCCAAGGTTGCCGAGATCATCGGCGTGATCGAAAGCATCGCGTTTCAGACCAACATTCTCGCGCTCAATGCGGCGGTTGAAGCGGCCCGGGCCGGTGAGCAGGGCCGCGGCTTCGCGGTGGTGGCGAGCGAAGTCCGCACTCTCGCGCAACGCAGTGCGACCGCCGCTCGGGAAATCAAGGATCTGATTGGCGAGTCGGTGGGTCGTGTGAATGTCGGTTCGCAACTCGTCGAGCAAGCTGGCGACACGATCCGGGAGATCGTGCTGTCGGTGAAGCGCGTGACCGCCATCATGAGTGACATCTCCGCAGCATCCCATGAGCAAAGCACCGGCATCGAACAGGTCAACCAGGCTGTCAGCCAGATGGACCAGGTTACCCAGCAGAACGCCGCGCTGGTCGAAGAAGCCGCGGCCGCAGCGCAATCGATGGCTGAACAGGCCCGGGCACTACGTGACTCGGTAGCGATATTCCAACTCGACGGCCGGCACTTCACAAACCCGTCATTGGGCGAGATAACGCGCCCGACATTGACGAGGGCAGCCTTGCCGAAATTCCCCAAAGCCCTGCCCGCCTCCGACGCACCGCGACTCTCCACGACTGGCGCCTCGAGTCCGACCACCGAGCCGGATTGGCAGACGTTCTAGCCGCTATGATTTGGTTCCGTCGCAATAGCGGAGGCTGGTATGCTGCGGGTGAGCTTCCCCCGAAATTTCGCCTTCCGGTAGGTCGTGTGTAAACTCGACCCAAAGGAAGGAAAGAAACGATGTTCAAGGTACCAAAACAAGCGTACACGGCGGAGTTCA
>NZ_CADIKK010000021.1 GCF_902859915.1 Paraburkholderia ultramafica | reverse complement strand
TCACGGACCGGCGCCATAACGCCGATCCTGCGCTGGCGCCTATGCGCCGATCATCTGGTGGCGCCAATACGCCGATCCCGGAATGGCGCCATAACGCCGGTCAGTGACACCTTAGACAATGCATCGCTGAGAGTTGCACTCGCGCCGTCGGCTCGCAGGCATAACGACGAGGGGGCATTCGTCCGACTGCGAGATGTGGGCGAATGCCGCTATTACGCCGACGGCATTGTCAACGGTTTGGAGGCGATTCAGACGCTCGCGCTCGTGATTAAGCGCGAACTCGAGATCTGCGACTTCAAGCCGATCACGTACTACGTTCCGGCGGTCAAACTACCGGATGGCGTCGTGCTAACTTGGAAACGCCGCATCGAGGGCGCAGACTACCGCGGGATTGACGAGAAAGGTCGCATCACCGACCGGCGCTTAGCCGAGGCGATTGTCGCGCGGCTAGACGCGGGTCTGACGGGCATCGTGACCGATTACCAAGAAAACACTTGCGAACAGGCCCCGCCGTTGCCGTACAACCTCGCAAAGCTGCAAACGGAAATGTCGGCGCGGTACGGCATGTCGGCGAAGAAGATCCACGATACGGCCCGGTCGCTGTACGAGAAGCGCAAGATGGTCACCTATATCGGCACCGACTGCCGGTATCTCCCGCAGTCGTTGCACGGCGAGGCCCCGAAAAAGCTCGCCGGCATCGCAGGCATGTACACAAAGCTCGCGAACGGGGCAAACCCAAGGATCCAGTACGCATGCTGGGACAATTCCAAGGTCAAGGCGTATCACGCCATCATCCCGACCGGGCATGCCGAGCCGGGGCTGTCGCACGACGAGCGGAACGTGTTCGATGCGATCGCCCGGCGCTACATGGCGCAGTTCTATCCCAGGCATCAGTACCTGCAAACGAAGCTCGAAGGCCAGTACGGCGACGATGTGTTCTGCTCGACGTGCAAAAAAGACACTGGTTGACGGATGGAAGGAAGTCGATCACCAGGTGGTCGATGCGCACAGTTCGAGGCTTGCGCTCTAAACGATCGGATGCGGCAGGTGGGCGCTTCAAGCACACTACTTGCTCGAAGCCAGTGATGTCATGTCGCGGGTACTCGTGCTATCGAGTTCGTTAGGTCCGTGAGAGGGGGCGTTATGCACAAAGCGAAGCATCGACCCGCCCGGCGCGAATTACTGAGTCGGTACGGGCACGTCATTAGTTGGCAGCGAGTCTGTCAGCTCGCGCGGACCGACCTCGAGGTCATCCTCCGGGGCGAGAGAGTCACGCATCGATTCAGTTAGGGGGGGAGTTCACCGAAGCGGTGGGCGGCGTAACCAGGTTCTTGATCCAGGTTTCTCTGACGGACAAGCCGGATGTGGGCAATGCCGCGGTGCCAAACATTGGCGCGTTCATTTCGGTCAAGCCGGAGTTACAGGGGGTGATTGATATGACCGAGGGCGAATTTCAACGGTTACTAACGCTCGCCGCGTCAGACCGCCTGGCGTGGTGCTTCGTCGCATTCACGGTGCCATTCCGCCGCTCGGCTTTGATCGTCAGTATCGACTTCAGCACACGCGCTCCCGACGACGAGACCTAATAGGTCGAGGTCGCCTCACGAGATGGATTGCCGTCGCAATTCGGCGACGGCGCTCGCGATGCGGCAACGACCTACCTCGGTATCGTTCAATAGCCTGCACGCCGACAGCCATTGGTGTTCTGCATCAAAGTTTTTTTGTTGATGCTCGATCGTAAGCGGCCAATGAACCCATTCTGACGTGCGAGGGTCGTCCAGCTTCCCTGATCGACTAATCAGCGCGGCGCGCTTCGATTCGGATTTCCGGTGAGCATGGGTTTCGTGTCTCAAGGGCAGATGGCACAAACGTTGTCATCGCTGCCGGTTGCACACTTACCGCACTCCCTGCGATAAGTTCGGGCGCTTGGCCTTCGGCCTGCTCGACGCAGCGTCGGAGCAGCTTGGCGTTGAGCTTATGCTGCAACGCGATCTCATCAGTAATTCGTTCGTACTCGACATGCTCTCATATGAGCACGCTTTTCGGGCCAACGATGACCCGCTCCGCCCGGCTCGGGCAGGCTTCACGGGCATGTTCAGGTCAAGGCAGCGACCGCAGTGCTGGACCGCTGTATGTCGAGCGGTACACTATGTTTCTTCCGTTACCTACTGGTAGTCGTCACGCTGCCTCGGGCCCGAAAAGACGTTCAAACCCGTTGGCATCGACACCAAATAGTCGCAACGCGCGGTCATGAATCTCCTTCGTCCGCTCACGCAGCATGATTGGGAAGCTCTCCGGCTCCAGCAACTCCCAGCTCAAGAGGCGCTCCTTCAAATCATCCTCGGAATATGGCGGCTGCTCACCCGGCTTCCTGAACCATTCGCTTGGCGGAGTATCTGATTTGTTCAGATTGTCTTTGCCGCGCAAAAAGTGAAAGTTTGCGTAGTGGTTTGTCTGCTCCGACGGCATACCCTGCTTCGTAAGAGTCGCCCTCGGGAAGATATGATCGCGCTGCAAGTTTTCGGGATTGTTGTCGAGGGTGATACCCCCATGGGCGATGTTGAGAGTCAGGTCAAGGTGTCGAGATAAGAGAGCTTCGAGTGAGCCGATACCGTAGTGATGCTTGACAAGCTGTGCCAGCTTGTCAAGCGGGAACGGCTTACCAGTCACACACTGTTTGCGCGCGAATGTACCCATCCGGGCCTCAGCCCCTGTAAAGATCCCGGTCATAAGCGCGACATAGACTGCGACGACCAGTCGACGCTTCTCTGCGGGATTCGGGTTGGGGTTCAGCGCAAAATATTGCACGAATGGCAGCAGCGAATTGTGACCGCCTCGGAAGAAGCGCTCAGACGTAATCTTGCAGTCATCCATGAGCAGTAGCGTCAGCGACTTCCAGGCTTGCTGAACGGCAGGCAATAGGCCGGGCAGCTCGCTAGCTAATGACTCCACTTTTACACGATCGGCCACGAGGCGGTCGAAGCGGGTCTCAGAGCCTTTGGCAATCAGCAAGCTCTTCAGGACGTCATCCCTCGTGATGTTGAAGGGGCGCGAAACATTGATGTCCTTAACCGCGCGGTACAACTCAGGCTGGATGTCGTTCCACTTGAGATCGAGCAGGCTCATGAGCAAGTCCGACTTCTGAAGCACCAGACCACCTGAATTCACGCGCACAAACACTTCGAGTATCTCTTCAATCGGCATTGGCTCGGCAGCATCTTCATCAATAAGATGAATCTGCAAAGCAGTCTTGCTCGCAAGAATGGTTGCGCACTGTAGGTAGCTCGAAACCATGCGCAAGGTTTCTTGTTCAGATAGTTGCAACTTCTGCGCAGCCTGCGTTGCAGCTATCCCCGCCTTGTGTGCTGCGAGGCGCGTCAAATCTTGAAATTTGATAAATACTGCCCGTTGCGATTGACTCGCGGCCCTGGAGGCATTCTGACGCGGCCACTCGTTGAGTTCCGCAGCCTCCTTCTCCGATAGGAAGCGACAATCCCAATAGGCGTCGCCTGCATCCTTCTCTCCACGTTCGCCGGTCAGTACATCCACGAACAACCGCTTACCATCGTATGTGCCGGCAATTGCAACGAAAAGGCTTGTCAGTCGCTGCTGGCCATCCAGTACAAGGTAGCGTTCGCTTGAATCGTCGTTCTCAAAGTCAATGGAGATTCCCGCGTCTGGTTGAACGTCTTTCTGGAAACGGCGATAGCGCTGCATTGTCGCTGTTTTCCACAGAAGCGCCGTTCCGATAGGAAAACCTCGGAGCAAACTATCAATTAGCTTTGTGATGCGCTCGTCCTTCCAGACGAATGGTCGCTGCATGGCTGGCAATACGATTTTGCCCGCGTCAATCTGGGTCATCACGCCGTTAAGTGTTGGATCGAACATGTGAAGACGTAGTTAAGGTTCCAGGTGAACTCTCTGTCGATTGAACAATCGTGCCAGTCGAAGTTGAAGAAGGTTCATACGGGAGGTATGCCGAGGCAAGCGGCGCATGCGACGACGACAAGGAGTCTTAAATTGGTCGTCTCGGAATTGGCCTTCTATGTCCCGACCGAAGAGCAATCCGTTATTTCTATCACCGTTGCCTAGGCGGCCCCCCGGTACGTGCTCAACAAAGCACTGCCGCACACAGCATATCGGCAATCAGCGCCTCTTTCTTTAGCTAAAGACAGCGTCTTAAGCTAGAGCGCCTCATTAAGGGGCGACGCGCCAATCGTGCGAGGAATATTACCTGAAAAAAGCGTGCGAGTTAGAAGTGCATATTCGGCGATGGAAGGTGTCTTTGAGGCGGCGCTCCGCGGCGCGCGGTGCCAAGCCGGCTAAAAGGACATGGCGCTGCGAAGCGCCGACGAGGCGCATAACCGTTGGGGAAGTGCAGGTAGCTTGAATTGACAAAGCCCGGCACACGATCAGGCTGGCCGGGCTTCGGGTAGGTGTTTGCTACCGGGTGGACTAAATAGCGCAGGGCGCAGCGTCCTCGCGTATGGAGCGACTTTGAAACCACCTGCATTTCTGCAGAAACCCAGTCGGGTGCGCACGAGCTTGTCTATGCGCTTTGCGGATGGAGTGGCGATCCAGAGGTTTGAGGATCCTTCACCGCGTCATCAAAAATGTTTGCATTTTCAACCCCTTTGCGCCGACAAAAACGAAGACGTCGACGAGATTGTATCGCAGACTTCACGTTTGATATTCCGGGCACGAAATCAGCCTCGAATGCAACGTCGCAGTCGCGCCCGCGGCCTGCTAAGAGGCAGTGGTCGCGGGCTTTCCCGTTTCATGCCGGGTCATCGCCACTGGACCTCTATGCCGTGATATTTCAGGTCCGCGACCAAGTCCGGTGCGCTGTCGAACCGCTTCATGTCATACAGGTAGTAGACGAATCCCCCGTCGTGCTTGAAAGCGACCGAGTTGTAGTGCAAATCGGCAAGGTCGGGTGAGCCAAATTTCTCACATAGCGATTCCAGTTCATTGGGTGTTGGCAGTTTGACAATCACAGCGCGACTTATGTGAAGTTCTTCGTCACTTACCCAACCACGGGCAAGCATTCCGCGTGCGAACGTCTCGAAGCGTTCACGATCTTGCAATACCTCGGCTAGTCTCGGTACCTCTGGAATCATACTTTGGCCTCAATAGGTAGATTCAGCGGAGCGTGTCGTTGGGGAATGTCATTTCTTGAGCTCGTAACCGGCCCGTCCTAGCAACGTTTCAAGGTCCGAAACAGACGTGAATATGCACCTTGCCGCGCTTTCTGCAGTAGTAGCTACGATCCCAAGAGGATAGATACCGTCGTATCGAAGCACGCGGGAGTCGGTGATTCGACTTTCCGGCATCGAATGTCCAGATGCGAACAGACACCTTCCGCATGCTCCCTTTCTTTTCTGATGAAGCACGCTATTTGCGGTAACGTCCAAGAATCATCTCCGCGCGCCTGCAGTCTCGGAGCAATCTGCTCGGCGCTCGCTTCCAGGAGCACCACGCCAAGACAACCCAAGTCACGAAAGACCTCCGGCGGAAGCAAAACTGGTTCGCCGTCGCTCCCGCGAAGCACGAAATGTCCATCAAGCAAGAGGGTCCTGCCTGTCGCTCGGATGCGCGAGACGGCAGCAATTAAAGCGTGCTGATTCTCGTCGACCTCGTCTACACGCTTGTTGGAATCCCATGAGGCCGCCCCGCGCTCTTCTCGGATGAGCTGGCTCGCGGTGGCATAGAGGAGACCAAGCCGCTCACTCGCCGGCTTCGCGAGAAACGTCTTCCCAACGCCGTGCATTCCGGAAACAAATATGGTCATCAGATATCTCAGGTCAGAAGCCGGCCGATTCTATGCTCTTCAATTCCACCTCTGTCAGATAACGGAACGACTGCGGTGGCGAAAAATTCGCCATAAGTGATCCGGGATCGATGGGCTTCCGCATCTTCCTCACGGTCCCAAGTATGACCGCATACCCCTTTGGTTTGCCCGAGAAGTAGTCGAATAGTTCTTGCCTTGTAAGGCCACCGCCATGACTGCGACAGTATTCCCAGAGCTTGCTTGGCGAAGTGTGGATGACATCTTCGACCCGCACTGTTGCTACGAGACGCTGCTGCGGCGAGCTAGCATAGATGACGATCAGTCCCACGTCTTCTCGTGCCCACGATCTGCGGAATTCGACGCCTTTTTCGGTCGACAGGATAAGATCGGAATATTTCGGTTTAATCGACAGCAACACGGCCCTACCGCCCTGCGGCTGCGAGCACTCTGGAAAAAGCATCATCCTGAAGTTCACGAATGGATTGTATGGGACCAACAATGCCTTCCTGCTGGAGGCGAGCATACGGCACTGGGTCCGGCAGGTGTTCAACGAGTCGAAACAAGATAACCTTGGTCCGTCGCGTTGCCATCTTGACAATTTGCCGCTGACTATAGACCGTGCGGCGACTGACAAGGCTTGCGATTCTCGCGGCGTCTTCGAGCACATCGAACCGGTCAACCACGCCAATCGACGTCGCAGCCTTCTCATCTCCCGTACGGTAGAACAGAACCACGTCCCCAGCGCTGATTGCGTTCGTCTGCGCATGGCAAAGATAGGCAAGCTTGATTGCATTGCCCACGCTGCTGGATGGCGCAAACAGACGTCGCTGATGCGGATGGTAATCCGGGAACAACGTATCGTGGAATGGTGGCTGGATCGGAATGAGAAATTTTCGGACAGACCGGTCCCGCCGGAAGTGAGGAAAAAAACGACGGTTGTATTCGGGCGCGGGTAGCGCGGGTAAGTTTGGTGCACTCTTGGGGTGCTCCTTCACGAGCACAGAATCACCCATGTACGAGCCTCGTTCGCCAAACCCATAGTCCTGAAGAAGCCGGATAAGATAGTCGTGTCTCTCCGCGTTTGCGTGAATAAACACGTGCTCGCACGCGTTCTCCGTCGCGTAACGGAACGACGCTTTCAGAAACAACTCACCAATCTTGCGGCCGCGAACGGTCTCGCCAACCTTGAATGTGCAAAGCTTCAGCGCAGGCCCGACCAGCTTGGTCCCGGACTCCGTGATCTGCTCGTCATGCTGGACGGCATAGATACATATCGCCGCCAGCCTGCCGTTCTCGTCTTGATACACCCACGCTCTCCGATTCTCGCGAGCTTTGCGTCTGAACCACTCGTCAAATTCCGAACCGCCGTATCCGTCACGCAAGCTGTCGAAGAATGGCAGTGCCAGAATAGGGGTGAGGCTGTGAAGCGGCACATCTTCAATATTCGGTAACGCTATCTGCCGGGGCTCGTGCAGGCGGCGCAGCCAGTCTTCGGCGGTCTGGATAGTATAGACCCGCTCTCCAATGCCTCGGAGACGCGCCTTCACGTGAATCCCACGATCCTCGGTTACGAGAGCATGAACCGCGTCGCATTCCAATGCGTACAGGATTTCGTTGTCGCATGCGTCGTTCGGCGAAGTTTCGGGTGTATTCCACGGACAGGGAGCGGCTTGGTCCAGCATCGAGTACTGTGCCAACCGCTCCAGATTTCGGTGCTTCCTCGCCCTGTCCGGGTCGCGCCTAAAATCTGCAACCGTCGCGGCGTGATAAAGCAACTGGTGACCGCCGAGCCCGGCTAGCCGAACGAAGTTGGCCAGGTTGCTTTCCAAAACCTGGTACGTGTCCTGAAGAGGAATTAGTACATTCGTGTCAAGCAGGAACCGGAGTCGCATCGACATGTTTCACCTCCGGTTAGGGACCTACTAAGCGGCAGGCGCCACAGCAGCCGCTCGGCAAGCTCAATACCACCGCAGGTGTTGCCGGAAAATGTCTTTGCCGCATGAAGCCCCCGTTAGGCCATTGAATTTGCGCGCAGAATGACCCGGCGCTGTTTTCGCTTTGTGCCCATATTATCTCAGCTGGCCCGCGCATCGTCTCGGACTGTACAGCGGTCTGGGCGAGGGTCCCCGAAAACGGCGGTACTAGTCGAGCTTCTTCGCAAGATCCTCCGCTCTCGGATGGTAGTAGCGCATAAGCATCTTCGTGTCGCGATGGCCCGTAACCTTCGCCAGCTCATGGAGTGGAAATTTTTCGGCAAGGCGTGACGTGGCCTCGTGTCGCAAGTCGTGAAAGCACAGGTCAACCAGAAAATCAGGGTCCGCGGCCACGCCCTTGTTCGCACAATCCTCCACGTAGGTTTTCCTGGCCCGTGCGACCGCTCTCTCGAACGCTCGAGTTACCGCGTCAGCGCGGAGCGGGAAAAACAATTGGCGGTCGTTGTCGATGAGTTGTTCAAAGACTGCAATTGCTTTGCTTGAAAGGGGAACGTCGCGCGAACTGCCGTTTTTGGTCATGGAAAGCCGTGCGACGCGCTTCGATAGATCAACCTGGGCTGGGCCGAGCGAGATCAACTCGCCTCTACGCATAGCTGTTTCGACTGCAATGTCGATGAGGGCTGGCAAGAAAGCCGATGCGGACGCTGCCTTTACGTAAGCGAGTTCGTCGGTTGAGGTGCCTCTCTGAGCGTCGGGTTTGATGCTCGAAATTCGCCGGGTCCGCTCATTCTTGACCGTAGGTTTGCGAACCAGTTCGACCGGGTTGGATAGGCTCTCCAAGCCCCATTCCTTGCGCGCGATTGTGAAAAGATGCGAGATGACGGCAAGCCGGCGGACAACCGTCGCCGGGCTATGAGTGACACACCATTCGTCGCGCAGCTTCGCAATGTCGGCCCGCCGAATCGCTGCGAGTGGTCGCTTTGCGAGCCATGAGTCGCGCAATTGGCGAATGATCGACTTCTCTTGCGTTGCGCCTCGTTTGTTCGATGCAATCTCGCGCTCGTAGCGATCCAACGCTTCGGTGAAGGTTGTGCTTTCGGCTTCCGCGCTGCTAACGAAGCGTCCCCGGTCCATCTCGCGTTCGATGGACCTCGCCCACTTCTCAGCATCTGCTTTGGTGTCGAAGGTCTTCGACTCTTGGGGGTAGCCTTTTCTGCGAACTTTGGCTTGCCACTGAAGATCGCCGCGTTTGGTAAAGGTCGCCATAGGTGAATTGGACGCCAGAGGTGGTTTTTGGGACGTTTCTGTCCCAATATTGTCCCAATTACGCGAGAATAGGTCAAGGAATCCATCTAATTAAGGATTGGCCTTCAGATTCGCAATGCGAAGGTCGGGAGTTCGATCCTCCTCCTCCCAATAAGATTCGTCTAAACGCAAAAACCGGCTCATAGCCGGTTTTTGCGTTTCTAGCCCAGGAAGTCGGCAGCACCCGCAACCATTCCGCCACAGCCCCTCCGCCCGCGCCGTCCCACCAAGCACAGCGCCTCAGCAGAGCAAGCCTTCACTCAAAACCTATCCCACCCATCTTCCGCGCCTGCACCTGCAGCCGCCGCAACATCCGCCAGCGTAGCCACCGGCAGAACCGTCGCACGCGCCACCCGCCTGACCGGCGCAACCGCCAGTTCACGCCGCGGCATCTCCTTGCGTGGAGCAGGAACAGCAGCCGGCCCACCCGAACCACCCGAACCACCCGCCACTACCCCACCCCCACTCAAAACCTGAAAAAACGCCACAGCTTCACTCAACTGCTGCCCCTGATCCTCCATCGACCGCGACGCAGCCGCCGCCTCTTCCACCAACGCCGCGTTCTGCTGCGTGACATTGTCCATCTGCGTAATCGCCAGATTCACCTGTTCGATACCCCGACTTTGTTCAGTCGACGCCGCCGCGATCTCCGACATGATGTCCGTCACCCGCGCAACGGCCTGTGTGACTTCGCTCATCGTCTTGCCTGCTTCACTGGCCAGCGCCGAGCCGTCGCGGATCTTGTCCACGGAGTTGGCGATCAGATCCTTGATCTCCTTCGCCGCACTCGACGAGCGCTGAGCCAGGCTTCTGACTTCGCTCGCGACCACCGCGAAACCGCGTCCCTGCTCACCGGCGCGCGCCGCTTCGACGGCCGCGTTCAACGCCAAAATGTTCGTCTGGAACGCAATACCTTCGATGATCCCCGTGATGTCCGCGATCTTGGTCGAGCTATCGCTGATGTCCTGCATGGTGTTGACCACCTGGCCGACCACCGTGCTGCCCTTCTGCGCCACCGACGAAGCATTCGCGGCAAGCATGCTGCCTTGTTGCGCGTTGTCGGCGTTCTGCTTCACCGTGGACGTCAACTGCTCCATGCTGGACGCCGTTTCCTGCAACGAGGCGGCCTGCTGCTCGGTCCGCTGGCTCAGGTCCATGTTGCCCGCGGCGATCTGGCGGGCCGCGCCGGCAATGCTGGTGCTGCTGTCGCGCACGCGTCCCACGATCGCCGTCAATCGTTCGTTCATCTCACGCAACGCGCTCAGCAGTTTGCTGGTTTCATCGCTGCCGTCGACGGTGATGCGCGTGCGCAGATCGCCTTGCGCCACGGTGCGCGCGACGCCGATCGCAAGGCGCAGCGGCTCGGTCACCGCGCGAGTGATCAGCACGCACGCGCCGATCGCGAGTGCGACCGCAATCACGCTGATTGCAATCAGCAGATTGCGCTGGTTCTGGTATTGCGCTGCGTAGTCGTTGATCATCTGTTCCTGTCGGCTATGCGTGTAGCCGGCATACGCGTCGGTCGCGCGGATCAGCGCGGCGAGCAGTGGCCGGCACTGGTCGTCCATCTTCACGATTGCGTCGTCGCGCTTGTTGGTCAGCGCGAGATTGACGATGTCGGTGGCGACCGGGCCGTACAAAGTCTCCACGCGATTGATCTCGGCGACGAGACTGCGCGCTTGTTCCGACGTGTCGGTCGCGGTCGCAATCATTTCGTTGAGTTTCTTCAGATTGGCTTGCACGTCTTCGTGCGCGCGCATCACGTCGGTTTTCTCTATTTCGAAGTCCTGAGGTTTGGTCACGAGCACCAGATTGCGCGCGGCGATCGCGCGGCGGTCGACGGCGGTTCGTACCTGCGCCGCCATCTCCGCGCGCGCGTTGATGCCATGCACGAAGCTGGAAAAACCATCGGTCGAATCGCTCAGCGCTTTCAGGGAGAGACCAGATACTGCAACGACGATGAGCGCCAGTATGCCGAAGCCGGCAATGAGCTTGTTTTTGATTGTGAGGTGTTTGAGTGTCACGATTTTATTGTCTCCAATAACGAAACGTGAAAGCGTTCGCATGGACTCTCAGGTCCGGGCATGGGACTGTCTATGTGACCGCCGAACATCAAGGCGGCCCCGCGCGGCCTATCCGCTCATGGCTGATTTCGAACGCCGTGAATCGCGGCACGTCGACGTCAGCCAAATGGGTATCCCATTTGCTGGATATCGGAATTAAGACACCGGGACTTAAGATAAATCGGCTATTTCTGTATAAGCTTGCACGCGATGACCGACGAAAATAGCATTTTCGAGAATTTTGCTGTATTTAGGCGTGTGATGAAATCATCGCCTTTTGATTGCATTTCATTCGCGGCGTGAGCGGGGCGCTCCGTGCAGTCCGCTGCCGATCCTTTCGGCCGGCTCGACATGGTGGTCAACAACGCGGGCCTCGGCCACCTCGCGCGCGTATCAGGCCGCGAAGTGGGCGGTCGGCGGCTTCACTGAGGTGATCAGCCAGGCGCTTGCGCCGTTCGGCGTCGATGTCAGCGCGCTGGAGCCGGGCGGCATGAAAACGGTGGGGCACCGAGCCGGCCGGCGCGACGCCGGAATTGCGGCCGGATTATCTGCCGTCGGTCGGCGCGGTAAAGGATATGCTGAAGCAGTACGTCGGCCATGAGGCCGGCGATCCAGCGAAGCTCGCGCAACTCGTGCAACTCGTGCTGAAGCTCGCGTATCACAATGCTTTGCCGGCGCATCTCTTGCTGGGCAGTGACGCACTGCACGACTGCGGCGAAGGTGACAAGGCGCGCGCCGACGCGTTGCGCGCAGCCAGCGCGGCGACGGATTTCTGCGCGCCGGCGCCGCTGCCGGCCTTTCCCCCAGCGTCGGGGACGCAAGTCTGAACGTGTCTGCGGCAACCGGGGCAGCAAGTACCCACCCAACGCAACCAGAGGACGAACGAGATGGCGAATTGGACCACTGCGGACATTCCGCGACAGACTGGCCGGCTCGCAGTGATCACCGGCGCGACCGGCGGCTTGGGCCTGGAGACGGCGCTCGCGCTGGCCGGCGCCGGTGCGGACGTCGTGCTGACCGGGCGCAACGCGCAAAAAGGGCAGGCCGCGCTCGATGCGATCCGCGCGCGGCATCCGGCCGCGTCGCTTCACTACACGCATCTGGATCTGGCAAGTCTCGCCTCCGTGCGTCAATTCGCCGAGCAATTCGCGGCGGAGCATGCTGCGCTCGATCTGCTGATCAACAACGCCGGTGTGATGACGCCGCCCAAACGGCAGACCACATCGGATGGTTTCGAACTGCAATTCGGCACCAACTACCTCGGCCACTTCGCGTTGACCGGTCACTTGCTGCCGCTACTGCGCGCGGGACGCCAGCCGCGTGTGGTCAACCTGAGCAGCCTCGCGCACAAAGGCGGCGCGTCGATTCATTTCGACGACCTGCAATGGCAGCGCAGCTACAAGCCGTGGCCCGCGTACGCGCAGTCGAAGCTGGCGATGCTGATGTTCGCGCTGGAACTGCAACGCCGCAGCGACGCGAACGGCTGGGGACTCCTGAGCAACGCGGCGCACCCCGGCTATGCCCGCACCGATCTGATCGCCAACGGTCCGGGCGCCGACAATCTGCTGCAAACGCTCAACCGCCTGACGTTCGAACCGCTGGCGAGCCAGTCGGCCGCCGCCGGCGCGTTGCCGACGCTGTTCGCCGCCACCGCGCCGAACGCAAAACCCGCCGGCTATTACGGACCGAACGGCTTCTTCGAACTGAAAGGGTCGCCCGGCGAAGCACAGATCGCCCGGCCTGCGCTTGACAAGGCAGTCGCCGCCCGGCTGTGGGAAGTCTCGGAAACATTGATCAACGCGCGCTGGCCAGGCGCGCCCCTGGAGCACACATCATGAAGGTTCTTATTTTTGGCGCAACCGGCATGGTCGGGCAGGGCGTGTTGCGCGAATGTCTGCGCGCGCCGGATGTCGACGTCGTGCAGACCGTGGGCCGCACTCGCAGCGCTCAGCTCGATCCGCGCGTCGTCGAAGTGATTCAGCCGGACCTGATGGACTATCGCGCGGTGGAAGCGTCGCTCAAAGGGGTCGACGCGTGCTTCTTCTGTCTCGGGGTTTCGTCGGCGGGGATAAGGGAGGCGGAGTATGCGCGTCTCACCTACGACCTCACGATGGCGGCCGCGCAGACGCTCGCCCGGCTCAATCCGCAGATGACCTTCGTCTACGTGTCCGGCGCGGGCACCGACAGCACCGAGCGCGGCCGCAGCATGTGGGCGCGCGTCAAGGGCCGCACGGAGAACGCGCTGCAACGGCTGCCGTTCAAGGCCGTCTATCTGTTCCGTCCCGGCGTGATCCAGCCGCTCAACGGCGCTCGCTCGAAGACCCGTTCGTACCGGCTGTTCTATACGCTGGCCAAGCCCTTCCTGTCGACGCTGCGCGCATTGTTGCCCAACCAGATTCTGAGCACCGAAGACATGGGGCTCGCAATGCTGGCGGTCGCACGCCATGGTGCCGCCAAAGCGGTGCTCGAAACCGCCGACATCCGCGCGCTCAGCCGAGCGGCATCCGCACCCGTGCTCGATCTGCACGCCGGTTGAGCATCACGTCGACGGAGCATCATCACTTCGCTGAAGCCGTTAAAAACCCGTCTGTTCGAGCAATTGACGCGCTGTACCTCTGATACGCTACCGGTTCACTCGCCGCGTCTTCCGTCGGCGGTCCACTTCTTCACGCGCGTCATTCAGCGCATGCTCGAACCAACAGTCAATGGTGACGCGCCGACCGAACCTCATGATTGCGATCAGTATCGTGCTGGCCAGCGCGATTCTGGCGATCGCCGTGTGGGTGCTGGCGCAGATGCGCGACGACGCGTTGCGGCGCGCCCAGGACTCCGTGTTCAACGTATCGCTGCTGGTCGAGCGCGACGTGTCGCGCAATCTGGAGATCTACGATCTGTCGCTGCGCGCGGTGATCGACGGACTGAAGCAGCCTGGCGTGCTGGACCTGAAGCCGGCCATCCGCCAGATGGTGCTGTTCGACGGCTCGGTGAGCGCGAAAGACATGGGTTCGGTGTTCGTCGTCGACGAGGCCGGCAACGTCAAGTTCGATTCGCGAGCCTCGCCGCCGCGTCACATCAATCTCGCCGACTGCGATTACTTCACGGTGCACCGCGACTCACCCGACGTCGGCCTGTACATTAGCCATCCGTTTGTCCCGAAGATGCAAGACAGGGACGTCAGCATCGCGCTGAGCCGGCGTATTTCCCGGCCGGACGGCAGCTTCGGCGGCGTGGTGGTCGGCACGATGCATGTCGCTTACTTCCGCAAGCTGTTCGACGGGATGAACCTCGGCCCTGGCGGATCGATGGCATTGATGCTGAGCGACGGCACGATGCTGATGCGGCGTCCTTACGATCCGAAAGTCGTCGGTATCAATCTGACCGGCACGGCCAACTATTCACGCTTCGCGCAGCAGCCGAGCGGCGACTTCTTCGGCACGGCGGCGATCGACGGGGTCGAGCGCTGGTACGCATTCCGTCATATCGACATGTATCCGCTGATCCTCGATGTCGCGCTCTCGACGCGCGACATGTACGTGCAATGGCGGCATCGCGCGTGGATCATCGGCGCGCTGATTGCCGCGCTCAACGTGACGATCATCGCGCTTGCGATCCTGTTCTCGCAGCAACTGCGCCATCGCCGCGCGGCGGAAGACGAGTTGCGTGAGCTGGCGCGCACCGACGGGCTGACCGGCGTGAACAATCGGCGCACCTTCGAGGAGAACGTGGACGACGAGTGGCATCGCGCGCAGCGCAACGCGTGGCCGCTGTCGATGCTGCTGATCGACGTCGACAGTTTCAAGGGTTTCAACGATCTGTACGGTCATTCGGCGGGCGACGACGCGCTGATCGATGTGGCGCGCTGCATTGCGCAGAACGTGCGGCGCCCGGGCGACACGGCGGCGCGCTACGGCGGCGAAGAGTTCGCCGTGCTGCTGCCGAATACGGATGAAGCGGGGGCGATGCGTATCGCCGAGCAGATTCGCGCGGCGGTTCAGGCGCTGCAGCATCGCCATGTGGCGAGTTCGCATCATGTGCTGACGGTGAGTATTGGCATTGCCACCGCACACGGTGAGGCGATGGCGACGAGCCGCGCGCTGGTCAACGCTGCCGACGAAGCGCTTTACGACGCGAAAGACGCGGGCCGCAACCGCGTGCTGTGTTATCGCTCGGTGGGACAGGGGGCGGCTGGTGACCGGGTCGTGCCGCCGGACGCTAAGGCGCGAAACGTGACCTGAGGTGCAACGTGTGTAGCGGCTAGTGCCCACCTAACGGACCAGCAAACACACAGATAAAAAAAAGCTCACGCCGGGGGGCGTGAGCGAAAGTCGGATAGTTAAAACAACATCGCATGCGCTTATGGGGCGGCGCAGCGAAACCAGTTTAAGCGCTGGCCACAAGCAAAAGTATCGGATGATTCTGAAACGCTGCGCCCGCATCCGACCCGCATCCGACCCGCACCCGACCCGCACCCGACCCGCATCCGACCCGCATGAGCGTCGCCCCCGCACGCTCAACGCGTTGCCTGCATCATCCACCGCATGCGCATCCTTTCGAGCGCAGGATGGGCGACACCCTCGGGCGACACCCTCCAACCCCGCCATCCCCCGCTTCCAGCCACGTTTTTCGCCATGCTTGCCAGGCCCAATGGCACTCCGTACACTCGCGCGTAATTCCCGGGCCGCGCCGTTCCACGCGCCGTCCGGCACACATCACGCCGAACAGAGGAGAACCCCCGCAATGGCCGCTACCTATTTCCCCCGCTGGCGCCGCCAGCCGGTTACCGCCGAGGGCAGCGTCGTCGGCACCGACGAGCGGCTCGCCTGGCCGCAGATGTTCGCGATGGGCATCCAGCACGTCGTCGCGATGTTCGGTGCGACCGTGCTCGCGCCGTTGCTGATGGGCTTCGACCCGAACCTCTGCATCTTCATGTCGGGGATCGGCACGCTGTTGTTCTTCGTGCTGGTGGGCGGCCGCGTGCCGAGCTATCTGGGTTCGAGCTTCGCGTTCATCGGTCTGGTGATCGCGGTGACGGGGTACGGCGGCCACGGTCCGAATCTGAACATTCCGGTGGCGTTGGGCGGGATCATCGCGTGCGGCGTGCTGTACGCGATCATCGGCCTGATCGTGTCGGCGGTCGGCACCCGCTGGATCGAAACGCTGATGCCGCCGGTGGTGACGGGCGCGATCGTCTGCGTGATCGGTCTGAACCTCGCGCCGATCGCGGTGCGCGGCGTGAGCGGCAGCAACTTCGATTCGTGGATGGCGCTGGTGACGGTGCTGTGCGTCGGCGCGGTCGCGGTGTTCGCGCGCGGCATGCTGCAGCGTCTGCTGATTCTGATCGGCTTGCTGATAGCGTATGTGATTTACGCGATCGTCACGAACGGCCTCGGCATGGCTAAGCCGATCGACTTCTCGATCGTCGCGAATGCCGCGTGGTTCGGCATGCCGAGCTTCACGGCGCCGGTCTTCGACCTGCACGCGATGACCCTGCTCGCGCCGATCGCGGTCATTCTGGTCGCGGAAAACCTCGGTCACATCAAGGCGGTCAGCGCGATGACCGGTCAGAATCTCGACCGCTATATCGGCCGCGCATTTCTCGGCGACGGCCTCGCGACCATCGTCTCCGGCTTTGCCGGCGGCACCGGCGTGACGACTTACGCGGAGAACATCGGCGTGATGGCCGTGACCAAGATCTACTCGACGCTGGTGTTCGTGATCGCCGCGCTGATCGCGCTGGTGCTGGGTTTTTCGCCGAAGTTCGGCGCGGTGATCCAGACCATTCCGGGGCCGGTGCTGGGTGGCGTGTCGATTGTCGTGTTCGGGCTGATCGCCGTGACCGGCGCGCGCATCTGGGTCGTCAACAAGGTGGACTTTTCCGACAACCGGAACCTGATCGTCGCCGCGGTGACGCTCGTGCTCGGCGCGGGGGACTTCTCGTTGAAGCTCGGCGGCTTTGGGCTCGGCGGGATCGGCACCGCTACGTTCGGCGCGATCATTCTGTACGCGTTGCTGCGAAGGAAGCCGTCGCAAGGGCCGGTGGCCTGATTCTGTTGCATGAGCGGCGATGACCGGCCGTGACCGGACGGTGGCTGACGGTGACCGACGGCGAGCGGCAGCAAAGCCGGTATGCTGCCGGCGTCGGCTTTTTGCCCAGTGCCCGGGAAAAGCCACCGCCGCCGGTACTGCCAAAACCAACCGCGCTATTTTCTCCGCGCAGTCAGCGCCGTCTCCGACAAATCCACCTCGCGCATCAGCTTGTTCAAGGTCTCGTCGTTGATCTCCTGACTGCTGCGCAGCGCGAGCAGCGTCTTGCGCTCGGCACGCATCGCCGCCAGCTTCATCCTGAACTCCAGCGCATCGGCACGGCGCGCGAGCTCGCGCGGCTCCTGCTCTTCATCGAGCGTGGCGAGGCGGCGCCGATACAGGCCCATCACCCGCGCGGTGACGTCCGCCGCATACGCCGACGCCGATTCGTCCAGATCCGCGCACTCGGTATCGTGTATCTCGTCGACTTCACGAATCGCGGCTTGCGCGGCCATCGTGCGCGCGTGCGCTTCTTCCGCCGCATGCGGGTCCTTGCCCCGCCGCCAGCCGCGCAACAACAGCGGCAACGCACCCACCGCCACCAGCAGCGACAGCAGGATCACGCCCGAAGCGATGAAAATCGCCAGATCGCGGCCCGGCAGCGGTGCGCCATCCGGCAGCATCACCGGCAGCGACAACACGCCCGCCAGCGTCACCGCTCCGCGCACGCCGGCCACCGTCGTCACCGAGACCATGCGCAAGCCCGGCACCGCGTTCGCCACGCCGTGCTTCGCCGCGCCGCGGCTCGCGAACCAGCGCAGCAGCCACACCCACACGAAGCGCATCGCGTACAGCGCGGCCGCCACCGCGGCGATGTAGCCGATCAGCAGTCCGACCCGGGCGTCGCTGGTTTCGTGCGCGTCGAGCAGCGCCTGGCCGAGAATGTGCGGAAACTGCAGTCCCAACAGAATGAACACCATGCCGTTGAAGACGAATTCGATCATCGTCCATGTGCTGTTGGCGCGCACTCGCGACGCCACCGATCCCGCGTTCGCGACGCTCGCGTAGTTCATCATCATGCCGGCCGAGACCGCGGCCAGAATGCCCGACAACTCGAAGTGCTCGGCGCTCAGATAAGCGGCGAACGGAATCAGCAGCGTCATCACGACGCCGGGCGCGGGATCGCCATCTTCGGTGAGACTCAGAAAGCGCACCGACACGAAGCTGAACAGCGCGCTCACCGCTGCGCCCACCGCGAGACCGCCCACGGCGATGACCACGAAACTGATCGACGCGTCGCGCAGCGAAAACACGCCGGTCAACGCCGCGGCGATCGCGAACTTCAGCGCGACCAGACCCGACGCGTCGTTCATCAACGCCTCGCCTTCGAGAATGTGCATCAGCCGGCCAGGAATCTTGTCCTTGCCGACGATGCCGGAGAGCGCCACCGCATCGGTCGGCGACAGCACCGCGGCTAGCGCAAACGCGACCGGCAGCGAGATCGATGGCACCAGCGCATGCACGAAGTAGCCGACCACCAGCACCGTCATGAACACGAGGCCGAGCGCGAGCATCAGGATGGCGCGGCGCGCCATGAAGAACTCGCGCTTGGGAATGCGCCAGCCGTCCGCGAACAGCAGCGGCGGGATGAACAGCACCATGAAAATCTCCGGATTGAAGGTGACGTGCAATCCGAGTCTCGGCCACGCGAGCAGCGCGCCGATTGCGATCTGCACCAGCGGCAGCGGCAGCTTGACCGGCAGAGCACGGATCAGGACGCCGGAAGCCGCGACGGCGAGCAGAAGAATCAATACGGTAAAGACAATTTCCATCGGTCTGTTTGCGGGGATATAACGGGGGCTTCCTCGGAGATTTTCGACGATGCCGTCGCGCAGCGTTCACGACGCGCAAGGCCAAAGTGTAGCCCGACCCTGGCGTTGCGCTATCGCGAGGCTTGCACGACGGCGGCGGGGCGGGGATGAACGCGGCGACTAGTGCGGCGGCGAGTGCGGTGATGAACGCGGCGATGAACGCGGCGGCTAATGCGGCGGCGAGCGCCACAAGCGAGCACCTGAATCGATCACGCACCTCAACGGTGCGTGCTACGCCCACGTGCGGCGCATTGACCCTTGCGCCGGTGCAATCTTTCGAACAAGTTTCAAGCGAATGTGTGGCAGCGTGCGCACGGAGCTTGCTTAAGCAGTAGCGATGACGCACATTTGAGAAACGGCGCCGAAGTGTTCGCTTCCGCGTTCGGACCGGGCCGGCTCTTGCGTGAGAGGATTGCATGACGATTGCGCAACAGGATAGGACGGCCAGCGCGCCGCATGGTTTCGACGTCGAGGTGACGTCGGGCCTTCAACGTTATTCGGTGCAGCATGGCGAGCTGACGCTGACCAGCGTGTTCCAGCCGATTTTCAGCCTGTCGCATATGCGGGCGGTCGGCTACGAGGGGCTGCTGCGTGCACACGACGCGCTCGATCGCGCCGTGTCGCCGCTCGACGTATTCGGCGAGGCCGCACGGCTGGGCGACGTGTTGCAATTGGACCGGCTCGCGCAGACGCTGCATCTGGAAAACTTCAAGGTGCTCGGTGCCGAGCGCGAGTGGCTGTTCCTGAACGTGCATCCCGGCGCGCTCACCGATCCGTATCATGGCGCGGCCTTGCTGGCCAATCTGCAGCGGCTCGACCTGCCGCCGCGGCGCATCGTGCTCGAATTGCTCGAACAGCGCGCTGAAGACCTCGAACGTCTCGCCGATGCGGTGCGTCAGTTCCGCGAGCGCGGCTTCCTGATCGCACTCGACGATTTCGGCGCGGGGCACTCGAACGTCGAACGGATCTGGCAGTTGAATCCCGATATCGTGAAGCTCGACCGCATCATGCTGTCGCACGCCGCGCATCGCGCCGATATGGCGACGATCCTGCCGGGACTGGTCGCGTTGCTGCACGAGGCGGGCAAGCTGGTGCTGATCGAAGGCGTGGAGACGGAGCATGAAGCGCAGATGGCGCTCGCCTGCAATGCCGACTTCGTGCAGGGCTTTTTCTTTGGCCGGCCGAACCCCGGCGCGGTCGACGCGGCGCACGCGGTGGCCTGCATCGACGAACTCACCGAGCGTTATCGCAATCAGGCCGAAGCACGCGAGCGCCGCAACGCGAGCCGTCTCGCGCCGTACCTGCGGGCCTTCGAGCGCACCGCGGAGCGGCTGGCCGCCGGCGAACCGCTCGAGGAAGTGTGCTGGAATTTTCTTGCGCTCGACCACGCCGCGCGCTGTTTCCTGCTCGACGCCAAGGGCAAGCAGGCGGGCCGCAACGTCGTGCTGCGCGCCGATCGCGCGGCGCATGAAACGCGCTTTCTGCCGCTCGCCGACGCGCAAGGGGCGAACTGGCTGCGTCGCCCGTATTTCCGCGACGCGATCAATGCGCCGGAGCGCGTGCATGTGACGCGTCCGTATCTGTCGATCAACGAAGCGCTGCCGTGCGTGACGCTGTCGGTGGCGACGCACGTCGGCGAGCAGACCTGCGTGCTGTGCGGCGACATCGATTGGGTGGACGAAGAGCGGTTCTGAGATGATGTCGTTTTTAACGACACCTGGCTGCGCTCATGTCCGTCCTGCTCGAAGTCATTGCCACGACCGTTGCCGATGCGCGCCTCGCGCGCCAGGCGGGTGCCGACCGTATCGAACTCGTCACCGCGATGGGCGAGGGTGGCCTCACGCCGAGCGTCGGACTGATCGAAGCGGTGGTGGCGGCTGTTGAGATCCCGGCGGCCGGCGTACCAGTGAACGTGATCGTGCGGCCGCATAGCCGCTCGTTCGTGTACGACGCCGACGACTACGCGGTGATGCTGCGCGACGTGCGCGCGGTCAAAGCCGCGGGTGCGAATGGAATCGTGATCGGCATGCTGAACCGCGAGGGCGAGATCGACCGCGAAGGCTTGGCGCGTGTGGCCGATGCGGCCGATGGTCTGGCTATCACCTTCCACCGTGCGTTCGACGAAACCCGCGATCTGCGCCAAGCGCTCGACGTGCTGCTCGGATTCGACGCGGTGACGAACGTGTTGACGTCGGGCGGAAAACCGTCGGTGCTGCACGCGGAAGCGACTCTACGAGAGCTGGTAAAACAAGCGTCCGGGTCGCATTGCACGGTGCTGGCCGGCGCGGGTTTGACGGTCGATGCGATTGCCGGCTTCGTGAGCAGAACGCAAGTCGAAGCGGTGCATTTCGGTTCGGGCGTGCGCGTGGGCGGCAACGGTCTCGCACCGGTCGATATGGAAAAGGTCGCGCAAGTCAGGGCATTGCTGAACGCGAATCCGGGCACCACGTCACGCGGCTGACGCCACATACCTGAATCAGCCGGCAAAGAAAAAGCCGCTTCGAGATCACCCCCGAAGCGGCATTTTTCATTCACGCTGCGCGCGGCGCGTGTCACCGGCAAACGCTAACCGGCCAACACTACTTCCCCACCACCACCGGAATGCCGCGCAACTGTCCCGCGCCCTTCATCTCTTCCAGCGACTTCTTCACCGCTTCCCCCGTCGCCGCGTCGATCTGCAAGCGTGCCGCCAGATCACGTTCGCCGCGCTTCACCCCCGCCAGATTCGCCAGCTTCACGTGACCGTAACCGCGCACCCGCGCATGCAGATCGGCGAGCTTCGCGACGTCTTCCAGATTGTTCGCGTCGAGCTTCGCGAGCGCGCGCAGCAACGTGGATTCGTAATCGCCGGCGAGCTCGCGCTCCATCTTGCGCTCCAGCGTGCGGCCGAACGGATCGAGCGGCGTGCCGCGCAGGCCGCGCCATTTCGCCAGCATGCCGAGCACCGGCCACATCCATTGACCGAAGGTTTTCTTGGTCGGATTGACGCCCGCTTGCGCGCGCGTGAGCGTTGGCGGCGCGAGGTTGAACTTGATGCCGAAGTCCTTGCCGGCGACGCCTTCGAATTGCGCTTCGAGCGCTTCACGGAACGCGGCATCCGTATGCAGACGCGCGACTTCGTATTCGTCCTTCACCGCGAGCAGACGATAAAACGTGCTGGCCACCGCGCGCGTCACGCGCTCGCTCGTCGCATCCACCGAAGTTTCCGCGCGGCGCGCCGCGTCGACCAGCGCGCGATAACGCTTCACGTAGGCGCCGCCGCCATAAGTCTGCAGACGCCCTTCTCGATGCGCGATCAGTTCGTCGAGCGTATCGACACGCACGGTCTGCTTCGCCACGTGCCGTGCCTGCCACAACGATTCGAGCGCGGCCGGATCTTCGGCGGCCAGCCGGCCGATCGAAAACGCCAGTTGATTCATCGTCACCGCGACGTTGTTCAATTCGATCGCGCGCATCATCGCGCCGAACGACACCGGCACCAGGCCGAGTTGCCAGGCATAGCCAAGCATCAGGATGTTCGCGCCGATCGTGTCGCCGAGAAAACGCGTCGCGAGCGCCTGGGCGTCGCACGTCGACAGGCGCTCCGCTCCCGCCGCATGACGCATCTTGTCGATCAGCGCGTCGGCGTGCAGCGTCGCGTCCGGGTTGGTCACGAAGGTCGCGTTCGGAATCGCGTGGGTGTTGACGACGATACGCGTGCGGCCATGACGCACCGTTTGCAACGCATCGGCGCTCGCGCCGACCACCATATCGCAGGCGAGCAGCACGTCGGCCTGTTGCGTGTCGATACGGACCTGGTTGAGCCACTCGTCGCGCGCGGCGAAGCGCACGAACGACAGCACCGAGCCGCCCTTCTGCGCGAAACCCATGAAGTCCAGCACCGACGCGCTCTTGCCTTCCAGATGCGCGGCCATGCTGATCAACGCGCCGACCGTCACGACGCCGGTGCCGCCGACGCCCGTTACCAGAATGTCGTACGGCGCGGCGTCGAGAGGCGTCGTGGGAATCGGCAATGCGTCGACGCGCGCGGCCAGCGCTTGCGGATCGAACGCGACGCCCGCGGCCTTTTTCAGCTTGCCGCCTTCCACCGTGACGAAGCTCGGGCAGAAGCCGTTCACGCACGAGTAGTCTTTATTGCACGACGATTGATCGATGCGGCGCTTGCGTCCCAATGCCGTCTCAACCGGTTCCACCGACAGACAGTTCGACTGCACGCCACAATCGCCGCAGCCTTCGCAGACTTCCTCGTTGATGAACAGACGCTTGTCCGGATCGGGGCATTCGCCCTTTTTGCGGCGCCGCCGTTTTTCCGCCGCGCAGGTCTGGTCGTAGATCAGCACGGTCACGCCGTCGGTGTCGCGCAACTGGCGCTGCACCGCGTCCATTTCGCTGCGATGGTGGAACGTCGTGCCCTTCGGAAAGAGCTCGTGATGGCCGTCATATTTCTCGGGCTCATCGCTGACCACGACGAAGCGCGACACGCCTTCGGCTTCCACCTGGCGCGCGATCTGCGGCACCGAGATGCTGCCGTCGACCGGCTGGCCGCCCGTCATCGCGACCGCGTCGTTATAGAGAATCTTGTACGTGATGGTGGCTTTCGCGGCGACCGCCTGGCGGATCGCGAGAATGCCCGAGTGGAAGTAGGTGCCGTCGCCGAGATTCTGGAACACGTGGCGTGTTTTCGTGAACATCGAATGCGAGGCCCAGTCGACGCCTTCGCCGCCCATCTGGATCAGGCCGGTGGTGTCGCGCTCCATCCACGACGCCATGAAGTGGCAGCCGATGCCCGCATGCGCGATCGACCCTTCCGGCACTTTGGTCGATGTGTTGTGCGGACAGCCCGAGCAGAAGTACGGCGTGCGCTTCACACTATCGGCCGCGTTCGAGAGGATTTGCGGCGCGACCAGATCGACCACGCGTTCGCGGCGATCGAGCGCCGGCTTGTGCTTCGCGAGCCAGTTCGCGAACACCGGCAGGATGCGCGACGGCCGCAATTCGCCAAGCGACGACAGCAGCGGCGTGCCGTCTTCGGCATGTTTGCCGACCACGATCGGCCGCGTGCCCTGCGTACGGTTGTACAGATAGTCCTTGATCTGCTGTTCGATGACCGGGCCTTTCTCCTCGATCACCAGCACTTCGGACAAGCCGGAAACGAATGCGTCGATGCGTGTCATTTCCAGCGGGAACGACAGGCCGACCTTGTAAATCCGCACGCCGGCCGCATCCAGATCGGCGACCGTCAGATCGAGCCGGCGCAGCGTTTCCATCAGATCAAGATGCGCCTTGCCGCACGTGACGATCCCCACGTTCGCATGCGGGCTCGGCGCGATCCATTTGTCGATGCTGTTCACGCGCGCGAAGTGGCGCACCGCGTCGAGCTTCGCGTGCATCCGCGATTCGATGGTCAGGCTCGGCAGATCGGGCCAGCGATTGTGCAGGCCGCCGGCGGGGGCCGCGAAGTCCTGCGGCACGGCCCATTCGGTTTGCAGCACATCGAGATCGACCGTCGAACCCGATTCGACCGTTTCGGAGATCGCCTTGTAGCCGACCCACGCGCCCGAGAAGCGCGACAGCGCCCAGCCGTACAGGCCGAATTCGAGCATGTCGGCGATGTTCGACGGATTCACGACCGGCATGTGCCACGCCATCAACGCGAAGTCGCTCTGATGCGGCATCGACGACGACACGCAGCCGTGGTCGTCGCCCGCCACCACCAGCACGCCGCCGTGCGGCGACGAGCCGTACGCGTTGCCGTGCTTCAGCGCATCGCCCGCGCGGTCCACGCCCGGACCCTTGCCGTACCACATCGCGAACACGCCTTCGACGGTGCGCTCCGGGTCCGCTTCCACCCGCTGCGTACCGAGGACGGCGGTGCCGCCGAGTTCTTCGTTGATCGCCGGCAGGAAGCGGATTTCGCTCGCGGTGAGCAGTTTCGTCGCTTTCCACAACTGCTGGTCGACCATGCCGAGCGGCGAGCCGCGATAGCCGCTGATGAAGCCGGCGGTGTTCATGCCGCGCGCCTTGTCGAGCGCGCGCTGCATCAACGCGAGGCGCACCAGCGCCTGCGTGCCGGTCAGGAAGATTCGGCCGCGCGTCGCGGTGAGATTGTCGGACAGCTTGTAGTCGGCAAGAGCGGGCGTGCCGTCGATGGGCAGGCGAGCGGTCATGGGTGAGGCTCCGTTGTTTTGCATCCGCGCGCGAGGGTGGGGACCACAAAGTGACGCTGCGGAAGAGACTCTATTTTTTAGCGCCGATTGGAGTGAATTATTTCTACTTTGACGAGAAGGCAGCGGATGGCCGCGACGAGCCGCGCGTTTTAATAAGGTTTTGAGATGGATCTGCCACGCGGCGGCGCGGTTCGGGTATGCCCTGGTGCGTTTCAGGGCCCGTCGACGCCGACGCCGCTCGCGCGGCTTACCGAGCCGCCGCGTTGGCCCCGATGTCCGGCTGAACGGGCGCGGCGTCGAGCGGCACGATCTCGTCGAAGTGCGAATAGTCGATGTGGCTCACACCGTCCTGCTCGCTCATGATGTCGACGAAACGGTACTGCCAGAAGATCTGGTCACAGGTCCACATGTGACGCGCCTGCATGGTTTGCGAGGTCGATTCGTCGACCCCTTCGAGCGTGAGCAGCAGCGACGCGTCGCGGCCTTTGAGCGTCTCGAAGGTTTCGCCGAACAGCGGACTGCTTTCGTCGACGATGTGCATCAGCGTCCAGCCCAGTTTGAACACCGGGTGCTGATCGCGCACCAGCGTGAGGTCGTAGAGCTTGCGCAGCGTATAGCCTTCAGCGGAGGTTTCCAGGCGCATGATGCGCAGCTTCGCGCGGGCCTCGGCGATCACGTTCTGACGCGCGTTGGCCGAGCGCACCATCAGCGTCATGCGGCCATCGAGCGGCCGGATGATCGCGTAGCGGGCGAACATGATCTTTGCGTGCGGACGCGAAAAGCGCGCGAAGATCAGCCCCGTCGCCAACGCGATGCCGGACATGCCGACGAAGATTTCCAGCGTCGCGATCCAGTGCGCGTAGACGGTTTGCGGATGCATGTCGCCGTAGCCGACCGTCGCGAGCGTTTCGACGCTGAAGAAAAACGCGCCGCCGAAACCCGCGGGAAACTGATTGGCGATCGGCGCGTTGCCGAGCATGTAGAGCGCGGCGAACGTGGTGTTGAGCAGCACGAACAGCGCCGCGAGCGAGATGAAAAACACCGGCCAGCGCACCACCAGCGCGCGGTGATAGAGGTCTTGCCACAACGGCGTCGGCATGCCGTGCGCGATCACCACACGATCGTCCAGGCGCATTTCGCGGCTGCCGCGCGCACGACGCTTTGGCGCGCTCGCTTCGGCGTCGCCGATGCCGGAAAAACGGTCTGACGGTTTGGTAGCCATCGTGGGCTCGTAGAGATGAAAACGGGCCAAGCGTAGCACGGCGCCTGGCCCGCGGAAGGTGCTTTTCAGCGGGCTGCGCGGGCGAGCAAAGCGGCGTCGCTATGGGGGTTCGCGCTCGTGTTCGGGCGGCGCGCCCGGCTTGCTTCAAGTGCGTGCCGTGGGATCGTCCGCGAATGGCGTTTGCGCCGCGCGCTTCGCGTTGCGTCGCATCGCGTCGAAACAACGCGCCTGGCCCGGAAAGAGGCTACGGAAAAGCGCGTGGCTTGGGGATGCCGGCGCCGTGTTCGATATCGTCGACGGCTTGCTGATGCGCGGCCGCCACCGCTTCGGCTTCGTCGCTGTAACCGTCGTCGCCGCCGACCGTGGTCCACGACTTGACGGCTTTCTCGCGATGGCGGATTTCGTACTCCGCGTCCCAGCGTGCGCCGTTGAGTTCGAGCGGGCGGACGTGTATCGAGTACACGCCGTAGAGGAAGAGCTGGTCAGCCATGATCGCCTCGAGCCGGTTGATTCAGGATGACGCCGAGCGACACACGCGGCGCCGGTCTGCCTAAAGTTCGATTTCCCCGAGGATGCGGTGAGCGAGCGCTTTGGCTTCCTCCAGGGCTTCCTCCGGCGTCGACGAGGTGGTTTCCACTTGATAGAGCGTGGTTTCCTGATCGACGCTCTCGTCACCTTCGTCGCGCGCGAGGGTGACCACGCCCTGCCAGGTGTCCTGGCCGATATCTCTTATCGAAGCCGTGGCCGTGTAGATGCCTTTGGTGTAGGTGATGTCCTCCATGGCGTCGCTCCTTGTTCCAAAGGTTTCCGTTTTTTCATCCTAGCACGATGATGGAGCTTCGGTTCTGTGCGCAGGCGGCGCTCCATGTGCGTGACAATGCGCGCCGCACAAGGCAGCAGAATTACAGCAGCGCGACCACCTCATCCAGCGACGGCGCATGCGCGCCGGCATGCCGGCAGGCGGCCGCGCCGGCCGCCAGCGCGAACCCGAGATGGTCGGGCCAGGCGCGCTGCGGAGCGGTCATCAGGCTGAACAGCAGACCGCCAATCGACGCGTCGCCCGCGCCCACGGTGTCGACCACCTCGACCCGAGGCGGCCGCGCCTCGATCACCGTCGCGCCGTCGATCAACACGGCCGACTCCGGTCCGCGCGTCACCATCACGGTGGCGGCCGGATTCATCGAGCGCAACTGCGCGAGGGCGGCGGCTTCGTCGTCGGTCTTGAACAGCAGGCGCAAATCCTCGTCGGATACCTTGATCAGATCGGCGAGCGCCGCCATTTTGCGCAGCGTCGGCTCGTACCCATGCTCCATCAGATTCCGGTAGTTCGGATCGAAACTGATCTTCACGCCGTGCGAGCGCAATTCGGCCGCCAACGCGGCGAGCGTATCGCCGAGCGGTTGCCGCACGAGGCTGATGCAGCCAAAGTGCGCCCACTTCACGTGGCCGATCCAGCCTGCCGGCAAATGCGCCGGATCGAAGGCGAGGTCGGCGCCGTTCTCGCCCATGAAGAAGTACGCGGGCGGATGCGTCTGATGCACGATCGCGAGCAACGGCGGGCGCTCCACGCGCTGCATGAAGCGCATGTCGAGACCCGCGGCGACGCTCGCGTTCCACAGGTCGTCGGAGAAGTTGTCGACGCCCAGCGACCCGGCGCACGCGGTCGGCAAGCCGAGCCGCGCGACGCAGCGCGCCACGTTCCAGCCGGCGCCGCCGGGACGCGAGAGCCATTGCGAAACGCCGGTCCGCACGAGATCGGTGAGGATGTCGCCGGCAGAGACGAAGAGGGGGAATTCGGTGCTGCCACTGAGATTGCTCATTCTGTTTTCTCCGCGGATTTGGACGCGGCGGCGGCGCCGTCGGGCAGTGCGTGAGACAGCACCTCGTAGCACGCGCCCATCGTGTGATAGTCGGTCTTGCCGGCCGGGCTCTTTTCGTTGCTGTACTTACGGTTGTCGCAGGTGAGGATGCGATACCACGCGCCGTATTTGTGATCGACGAAGTGCGCCCAGCTATAGCGCCAGATCTCGTCGTACCAGTCCCAGAAGCGTTCGTTGCCGGTGCGCTTGCCGAGCAACGCGGCGGTCGCGAAGGTTTCGGCCTGCACCCAGAAATACTTGTCGTGGTCGCAGACAGTGCCGTCCGGGCCGAAGCCGTAATAGAGACCGCCGTGGTCTTCGTCCCATGCGTGCGTCATCGCGGCGTCGAACAGTTCGATCGCGCGCGGCAACAGCCACGGCAACGGACGGAAGCGTTCGAGTATCAGCAGCAGCTTCGCCCATTCGGTTTGATGCCCCGGCTGGAAGCCCCACGGGCGGAAGATGTTCGAACTGTCTTCCTCGTTGTAGTGCCAGTCGACCGACCAGTCCGCGTGAAAGTGCTCCCACACCAGACCCTCCGACAGCTTCGCCTGCCGCAGCGTGATATTCGACGCCACGCGTTCGGCGCGATCCAGGTAGACGAGATGGCCGGTCGCTTCATGCGCGGCCAGCAACGCCTCGGTGGTGTGCATGTTCGCGTTCTGCCCGCGGTACGAGCTGACCCGCCAATCGGGCGACGCCTCGTCGGCGTACAGGCCAGCAGCGGCGTCCCAGAAGCGGTGTTCCATCAACTCGAAGGTCGCGCCGATCATCGGCTTCGCTTCTTCGATGCCGGCCATCGCCGCATGCGAATACGCGAGCAGCACGAACGCGAGGCCGTAGCAGTGGCGCGTTGCATCGAGCGTGCGCTTTTTGCCGTCGTGCCATTCGAGCTCCCAGTCGTAGCCTTCGTGCTGCGCGTCCCAGTGCGCTTCACGCAGGAAGCTCAAACCGTGGCGCGCGTATTCGAGATGCTGCGGGTCGCCGAACTGGCGATATGCCATCGCATAGTTGAACACGTAGCGGCAACTGCTCACCAGATGCCGTGTGGTTTGGTCGTAGACCGAACCGTCGTCGCGGAAGAAGTGAAAGAAGCCGCCGCTCGGATCGAGCACGTTCGGCGCGTAGAAGCGCAGCGTGTCCTGCACGTGCGCGAGCAGGAAGTCGCGGTGGCGGAAACTGTCGACGAGCGGTACCGCGGCGGCGTCGTTGGCGGGATGGTGCTGGTCGGGTTGCGTCATGGCTTTTTCACCAGAGTACTGGCACGGGCAATGAGTTGAACGGGCAAGCGGACTTCCAGCTCGGCGGGTGCGTCTTCCAGCAGCAGCTCGACGCCGCGCCGGCCGAGCGCTTCCTTGTCGACCGAAATGGTCGACAGCGGCGGCGTGGCGTGAGCGGCGGCGGGGATGTCGTCAAAGCCGATGATCGCGATGTCCTCGGGCACGCGCAGGCCGCGCGCGAGGCACGCGCGCAGCGCGGCGAGCGCGGCGGCGTCGTTGTACGCAAACACGGCGTCGGGGCGCGGGCCCGGCGCGTCGAGGAGGCGCTGCATCGCGCGCGCGGCGCCGCTGTCGGGGTCGAGACCGGCGTCGATGGTCACTTCCAGCGACGGGTCGAACAGCAGCCCCGCTTCGAAAAACGCCCGCCGGTAGCCGAGCGCGCGCTGCGCGATGCTGAAGTGCGCCAGCGAGCCGCCGATGAACGCAACGCGCTTGCGCTGCTGTTCGAACAGATGCCGCATCGCGAGCGTGGCGCCCGCGGCGTTGTCGAGATTCACCGAGCGCAGCCCGGGCGCCCACAGATCGATCAGCACGAGCGGGCGCTGCATCGCCACCAGCGTGGTCAGCGTTTCCGGTTCGACGAAACCGGCAATCGCCACGGCGTCCGGCGCATGCAGGCGCAGCTGCTGGATCATGTCTTCGGTGGGACCGGCGGTCAGCACGGACGGGACGATGCCGCGCTCGCGGCACGCGTCTTCCACGCCGTGCAGCACATGCGAAAAGAACGGACTGACGGCGAAGTTATTGTGCTGACGATGCAGCAGGAAGGTCAGGCGGCGGATGCGCGGACGCAATTGCGCGGCGTCATAACCGAGCTGCCGCGCCGCTTGGACGACGCGCTCGCGGGTGGCCTCGGACAGGCCGGGCTGGTTCTTCAACGCGCGCGAAACGGTGCCGATCGACACGCTCGCCGCGCGGGCGATGTCGCGGATGGTGGTGGCCATCGAATGAAACGGCCGTGGGAGTGCGGCCGCACGGTGTTTGGGTTCGGCGATTGTATAGTAAAACGACGCTAAAACAGCCTTGGAAACGTCAGCCTGATACCCGGAAATACCCGTAGATGTTGGAGTTGGTCCGGAATATGCTGTTTAGTAAAAACAGCTAAACAAGTTTCGCTTTTGAGTGGCTGCGCGCAGCGTTTTCAGTCTGCATAGGCGGGCGCGGCTTCGGCCTGTCCTCGCAGCAATGCCGCGCTTTCATCGGCATCGATCAGCACGAAACCGCTTGTCTCGTGCTTCGCGCGGCGCTTGGCCAACGCCGCGACGGACGCGATCTGTTCGCTGTTATAAAGCGACGCTCCACCGGCGGGTTCGACGCGCACGCAGCCGATCGCCATCGTCACGAAGCCGAAAAAGGTCGGATTGCCGCGCCGGTCCTCGCCATGGATGCCGCCGGCGAGCCGATCGGCCGGCGCGTAAAAGCGTTGCGCGCCTTCGTTGAAGAGGTGAATCGCGCGCTGCACGCGCTCGCGCCAGTCGTCGCTCTGGAACAGGATCAGGAAGTCGTCGCCGCCGACGTGCCCGAGGAAGTCGCGGGTGGGATCGCACACGTCGGCGAGCACCGCGGCCGCGAGTTTCAGCACTTCGTCGCCCTGCCAGTAGCCGTACTGATCGTTGAACGGCTTGAAGTGGTTCAGGTCGACGTAGCACGCGTAGAAGCCGGCGTCGTTGCCCAGCAGGCGGGCAATGTGCGAGCTGATCGGAATGTTGCCCGGCAGGAAGGTCAGCGGGTTCGCGTAGCGCGCCGCTTCGATGCGGACCTCGGTGACGGCGCGCACGAGGCTCTCGCCGGTGCCGAGGCCGGCGTATTTGCCTTGGTCGGTGATGACGAAGCCGTCGGCGAGATAGCGCTGGTCGTCGCTCGCGAGCAGCTTGGCCATCTGCTCGACAGTCATCGATTTCTCGATGACCACCGGCGACGCGTTGGCGAACTGCATACACGGGCGCTTGCCGAACAACTCGCGGTGGTACGGCAGCGCGTAGCGATCCATGAAGCTGCGCCGGTTGATCAGCGCGACCGGTTCGTCATGCTCGACTACCGCGACCGCGTGCAGATCGGGCAGGTGGTTGAACAGTTCGAGCACGTCGTTGTTGGTGGCGTGACGCGGCACCGCGGGCGCGTGCACCAGCATCTTCGCCGACGCCATGCCGCCCGAAGGCGACGCGCTGCCCACCGTGCGCGTGGTCTCCGGAAACACGGCGATGTGACCCGCGCGCAGCGCGTCGCGGGCGTCGTCGGTCACGTTGCGCGCCGGTTGCGCATGCGGACGCCCGAAGAAATAACCCTGCCCGTAGCCGATCCCCATGTCGCGCACCACGATCAGATCCGCTTCGTTCTCGATGCCCTCGGCCACGAGCTGCGCGCCGCTCGCGTGGGCAAACTGCTGCATTGCGCGCACGGCCTCGAACTTGAGCGGATCGCAGGCAATGTCGTGAATGAAGAAGCGGTCGATCTTCACGACGTCCGGTTGCAAACGCACCCACAGATTCATGCTGGCGTTCGCGGTGCCGTAGTCGTCGAGCGCGAATTGCGCGCCGGCGGTGCGCAGCGCCGCGATCAGCGGCAGGAAATTGCCGACATCCGGAATCGCGCTCTGCTCGGTCAGCTCGATCACGATCCGCCGCGGATCGACGCCGCGATGGCGTAGCAGCGCCAGCGCGTCTTCGCGTGCGCCGGCCAGTTGGCGGATCGCGCCCGCGCTGAAGTTGAGGAACAGCTTGCCGTCGAAATCGAGTTTCGCGAACGCTTCGATGCAGGTGCGCGCGGCCGCGCGTTCGAGCTCGATCGCGCAGCCCTCGGCGAGCGCTTGCGAAAACAGCGCGAGCGGCGTTTCGAGCGGCGTGCCGGCCGGGCCGCGGATCAGACCTTCGTAGCCGAGGATCGTGCCGCCTTCGAAATCGATGATCGGCTGGAAGACGGCGGACAGGTCACGCCGGGCGATCAACTCCTCGATGCGCGGCGCAGCGAATCGGGAGGGCGGACGAAGTTGCATGGCAAGAAGACGTATCGATCGACTTACGGTTTATCGGCCCTATCGGCTTGAAATTAAGTGAACTTTTAGTGACGCGTTGCACTGGGCTGGTGCGTTTTGCTGGTGACGCTCGACCGATTGCCGGCCTGCGCCATCTGGCCAGGAATCGTCCTATGCCATCAGGCTGAGGCGACAGCGCCTGCGTTTGCGCGTGAAATAACAGAAAAGCCGTGCACGGCGGCTTCCTTCAAAACGACGCTCAGGGAGGGCGCTTATGAATGTCCTGTTCGCATTGCACGCGTATTCAATGGCGCGCGACGGCAGCAGCGGGCCGCTCGCGCGAGGCGGCCTGGATCTCGCCGGTGGTGTCGCGCGCGCCCCAGCGTTGCGCGAGCGCGGCGCACACCATCAGCTGGATCTGGTGGAACAGCATCAGCGGCAAGACCACGGCGCCCACCGCATGCGAGGCGAAAATGACCTTGGCCATCGGCACGCCGGCGGCGAGGCTTTTCTTCGAGCCGCAGAAGATGATCGTGATCTGGTCGGCGCGGTTAAAGCCGAGCCGCTTGCTGACGAAGATCGTCACGGCCAGCGCGAGGGCGAGCAGCACGACGTTGACGAGCAGCAGGCCGCCGAGCGCGGACAGCGGGATCTGGTGCCACAGGCCTTCGGTGACGGCTTCGCTGAATGCGCCATACACCACCAGCAGGATCGAGCCCTGGTCGACGAACTTCAGCACACCGCGATGGCGCTCGATCCACTTGCCGATCAGAGGGCGCAGCAACTGGCCGGCCACGAACGGCACCAGCAGTTGCAGCACGATGTTGCCGATCGTGTGCCACGGCGAGGCGCCGCCGCTGGCCGCCTGATTGGTGACGACAACACTGACGAGCGCGGGGGTGATGAAGATGCCGAGCAGGCTCGAGGCCGACGCGCTGCATACGGCAGCCGGTACATTGCCTTTGGCGATGGACGTAAACGCGATCGACGACTGAACCGTCGATGGCAGCGTGCAGAGGAAGAGGACCCCCGCATAGAGCGCCGGCGTGACAAGTGGCGAAAGGAGCGGCTTAAGCGCGAGGCCGAGCAGCGGGAAGAGCGCGAACGTGCTGAGAAGTACGACCAGATGAAGACGCCAATGCGTCGCGCCCGCAATGATCGCTTCGCGTGAGAGCTTGGCGCCGTGCAGGAAAAACAGCAGGCCGACCGCCACGTTCGTCACCCAGTTGAACCCGACGGCAGCCTGGCCATGAACCGGCAGGAAGCTGGCAAGGATCACGGTGCCGACGAGGCACAAGGTGAAGTTGTCGGGAAGCAGTTTCGGGCGAGCCATGTCGGAGTCTCGATTCGGTGATGCGGAATAGCACGGAACACGCGCGTAAAGGCGCCGCCTTCGGCTATGGGAAACGGCTATTGTTGTTGAAAATTGATTGAAAAAGCAAATTCATTTGCCGAATCGATTAATGATTGCTGTGCATCAAAAGGGGCGCGCCGCGCGGGTTAAAAGAGTGGCAGCGATCAGATGCCAGTATTGGTGACGGAGTCTGTTTGGTCCATGCCCATTTAACCATTCAGACGAAAAACCGCCAGCGATTCGTCATAGGCAAGCAGGTCCACGAGACCCGCGAAAACGCCAGGCGAGCACGCCGTTTCGATACTTTCGCGCAAGCGCTGTGTCGCAGAAAAACGTCGCAGTAACAGGGTGTTACATCAACGGAGGAGGCCTAACACTTTTTGGCTCGACACCCTTTGGCGCCGCCCATAAATTACGGTTCAAAGGCCGTCGGGATGTCCCGCGCCGCGACATGAACGTGGCGTCTCTGCCAGTCCCAAAACAAGTCCATCGCAGCTCGAACGGTGGTCTTCAGGCAAGTCTTCGGGCATGAGAGTCAGCAGGTGGACGGGTTGTCGAGAACGAGGCACTGGGCGTTGGGCGCGGTCATCGCTGCGCTGTGTTCGCTCGCCTATGCAAAAGCGCCAGGCATGCCGCACGGCGGTGGCGCTTACTCGCATGCCCCCGCGGACCGCGCGATGCGTGCAGACGCACCCAACGGCGGCCGTTACCATGGCGCGCCTGCAGTCCGGCCTACCCGTAACGCGGTGGCTGACCGCAACTCACGCATGCCCCACGCCGGCGCGAACTTCGCGGACCGCAATTACGCCGACGGCTTTGCCATCTATAACCCCGGCATGCGTCGCACGGCCGGACCGTCCGGTTATCCCGGCGATGGCCGTGGCCGCATGCAGTACGCGGGCGCCATTACGCCGGTCAGCGCAGAGTCGAGCTCGGTGCCGCGTCCGCCGCCCAATGCGCCCGTGCGCAGCGGTTCGATTCGCGCCGACGTCGCCCGCTACAATGAAGAGCGCGGTTCTGCGCGTGCGATGCAGCGTCCGGCCGACGATCCGCGTCAGCCGGAAGGCTCGCCTTATCGCAACTAATCGCTAGCTCAGCCGCTAGCAACGAGCCGTGGTGCGAGCATCGTGCTCGCGCCGAAGGCGGTGCAATGCCGCCCGTTGGTCCCGCCGAATCTCGTCCCTGATCCCTGCCGAACCCGGCTTCCGCCGTTCAAACCGCTGGGGCGCGACTTCCCGCTTTAACCCATTCCCGACGCCCCCCACCAATGTGACGTTTCGACGCCACACTTTATTGAAAACATTCGGCAGCTAACCCGCTCCCGTCGTCAAATCGGGGCGTTTGCGCTGCGGCGCGTCATCCGCATGTCATTCGATGCGTTATCACCGGTCTGATGCTGCATCAGTACCGCTTTGCGTGACGGACCGGGCAGCCGGCGTCCGTGCGCGCACGCTAATGGCCGAGCCCGTATCAGGCCGATAAGCGACAAAACTAATCAGACCGATATACCCGCAATAACCACCAATATTTTTGTTCATAAAAATGGTCCGCAAAGATGGTCCCGCCCAGATTGGCTCGATGATCGAACGGACAACAACAACTTTGGTTCGCGCGAGCAGCCCTTTCGCACAGCCACACCCTTTTTGACAAAGACTGGAGAATCCATGAAAACGAGCATCAGCAGTGCGCTGAAGACCACCCTCAAGGCAACCGCGTGTGCCGCTCTGCTGGCCAGTGCATCGTCTGCTTTTGCGCAATCGAGCGTGCAGCTTTACGGCCAGGTCGACGAATGGGTCGGCTCGCAGAAATTCCCGGGCGGCAAGACGGCGGTGGTGGTGTCCGGCGGGGGCATGTCGACGTCGTACTGGGGCATGAAGGGGGCTGAGGATCTGGGCAACGGCTACAAGGCGATCTTCACGCTGGAAGGCTTCTTCCGCGCGCAGAACGGTCGGTTCGGCCGCTTCGAGGGCGACACGATGTTCTCGCGCAATGCGTACGTCGGCATCGAATCGCCGTATGGTACGGTGACGGCCGGCCGCCTGACGACGCCGCTGTTCGTGTCGACGATTCTGTTCAACCCGTTCGTCGACTCGTACGTGTTTTCACCCATGGTCTACCACACGTACCTCGGCCTCGGCACATTCCCGACCTACAACACCGACCAGGGCGTGACCGGCGACTCGGGCTGGAACAACGCGGTGTCGTACTCGTCGCCGAACTTCAACGGCCTGTCGGCGACGGCGATGTACGCGCTCGGCAACACGACGCAGAACGGTGCGAAGAAATGGAGCGGCCAGGTGCTGTACTTCCACGGCCCGTTCGCGGCGACCGCGGTGTACCAGTACGTGAACTTCAACAACGTCCCCGGCGACCTCGGCAGCTTTGAAACCTCGGGCGTGCCCGGCCTGCGCAGCCAGAGCGTCGCGCAAGCCGGCGTCTCGTACGACCTGAAGTTCGTGAAGTTCTACGGCCAGTACATGTACACGTACAACTACCAGCAGATCACGAGCTGGCACGTGAACACGGGGCAGGGCGGCGTCACGGTGCCGTTCGGCCCGGGTACGGTGATGGCGTCTTACGCCTATTCGCGCAACGGCGGCGGTTCCAACCAGACCCGTCAGACGGCCGCGATCGGCTACGACTACCCGCTGTCCAAGCGCACGGACCTCTACGCGGCCTACCTGTACGACCACATCACCGGCCAGTCGAGCGGCAACACCTACGGCGCCGGCCTGCGCGCGAAGTTCTAGGCGTCTGGCGCCGGCTGGGGCGGGGCTGCTGTTACGGTAGCCGCCTCGTTGCCGCCATTCAGGCACTGACTGCGGGCAACAACAGCAAAAACCCGCCTTCCCCGGAAGGCGGGTTTTGTCGCTTCTGGCGTTTGCATTGTGTGGGTTTGCCGACCATCTTTTGATAAACCCGGCAGAATGGCGTCGATTGATTCCTGAAGCGAGCGATTGAGATGGATACCCTCGTCAGCATGAAAGTGTTCCGCCATGTGGTCGAAGTCGGCAGCTTCGTCGGCGCGGCCGAGCGGATGGAGATGTCGGCGGCGATGGCGAGCAAGCATGTGATGCACCTCGAACACCAGCTCGGCGCGCGGTTGCTGAACCGCACCACGCGGCGCGTCGCGCCGACCGAGGCGGGCCGCGAATACTACGAACGGCTGAGCCAGGTGCTGACCGAACTCGAGGAAGCCGAGCAGGTCGTCGGCGCGGCCAGCGTCGTGCCGCGAGGGCGCTTGCGGGTGTCGTCGCTGTCGGCGTTCGGCTTGAGCCACGTGATGGCCGCGGTGGCGGACTATGCCGCCCAGTATCCGCAAGTCATCGTCGACATGACTTTGTCCGACCGCGTGGTCGAACTGATCGACGAAGGCTTCGATGTCGCGATCCGGGCTTCGCCGGGCGGCCTGAAGTCGTCGTCGCTGATCGCGCGGCAGATCGCGACCGCTCACCTCGTGCTGTGCGCATCGCCGGCCTATCTGCGGCGGCATGGCACGCCGAAGAGCGTCGCCGATCTCGCGAACCACAACTACTTGCAGTACGCGGGCGTGTCGGCGCTCGAAATCGCGACCGGCGATGCGTCGCCGCGCGTGCGTCTGTCGGGCAATCTGATCGTCAACCATCTGGAAGCGCAGCGCGTGATCGTGCTTCAAGGCGCCGGCATCGCGATGCTCGGCACCGAAGTGATCGGCGACGATCTGGCCGCGGGGCGTCTCGTGCCTCTGCTCGTCGACGAAGTGCCACCGCGCGAGCTGCCGATCCATGTGGTCTATGCGAGTCGCCGGCATTTGTCGGCCAAGGTGCGCTCGTTCGTCGATTTTCTTGCCGAGCGGTTCGCGAACGAGTCACTGTGGCCGTCGCTCGAGCAGATCATGGCGCTGGCGGTGCGGTAGTTGGGGCGCTGTGGATCGCGGCAGCCCAAGCGCCGCGACCCATTTCGCTATACTGATTGCCAGCACCCATACGCGTAACGATCTGGGGGAGACATGACCGATCTGTCCACGCCGCAGTGCGCCGGCAGCCACAAGCTGCCCGCGGGCCGGCGTCTGCGCTTTGTCACCGCCGCCGCGCTGTTCGACGGCCACGATGCGTCGATCAACATCATGCGGCGCATCCTGCAGGCGAGCGGCGTCGAGGTGATTCACCTCGGCCACAACCGCTCCGTCGCTGAAGTCGCCACTGCCGCGCTGCATGAGGACGCCGACGGCGTCGCCGTGTCCAGCTACCAGGGCGGCCACAACGAATACTTCCGCTATCTGGTCGATCTGCTGCGCGCTCGCGGTGGCGAGCGCATCAAGGTGTTCGGCGGCGGCGGCGGGGTGATCGTCCCCGAAGAGATCGCCGAGCTCGAACGCTATGGCGTCGAGAAGATCTATTCGCCGCAGGATGGTCAGCGGCTCGGTCTGCAAGGGATGATCGACGACATGATCGCGCGCTGTACGGAAGGTGCGCGCGCGGCAATGGCGGCTGGACAGACGGGGGTTGGCGAGTGGGTGGTCGAACTGTCGGCGCGCGGGCTACCCCGTTTCGATTCGCGTGCTGATGCCAACATCGCCAACACCCCCGACCCCGCATCGTACGTCTTCCGCCGACTCGCACAACTAATCAGCGCATTCGAAGCGGACGGCGTCGACCCAACCAGCCGCGAAAAACTGTCGGCCCTCGCCAAAGCGGCCACGATTCCCGTACTCGGCATCACCGGCACGGGCGGCGCCGGCAAATCGTCGCTCACCGACGAACTGATCCGCCGCTTCCGGCTCGACTACGGCGACGCCCTCACCATCGCCGTGCTCGCGATCGATCCGTCGCGCCGCAAGTCCGGCGGCGCGCTCCTCGGCGACCGCATTCGCATGAACGCAATCGGCGACTGGCGCGGCGGCGCGCGCGTCTACATGCGCTCGATGGCGACGCGCGAAGCATCGAGCGAACTCTCCGACGCGCTGCCCGACGCGTTGATGTTGTGCAAGGCGGCGGGCTTCGATCTGATCATCGTCGAGACGTCCGGGATCGGGCAGGGCGATGCGGCGATCGTGCCGTTCGTCGACGAATCGCTGTACGTGATGACGCCGGAGTTCGGCGCGGCGAGCCAGTTGGAGAAGATCGACATGCTCGACTTTGCCGGCTTCGTCGCGATCAACAAGTTCGATCGCAAAGGCGCGCCGGACGCGTTGCGCGACGTCGCCAAGCAGGTGCAGCGCAATCGCGCCGACTTCACGAGGCCGCCTGAAGCGATGCCGGTATTCGGCACGATCGCCTCGCGCTTCAACGACGACGGCGTGACCGTGCTGTACCGGCACGTCGCCGATGCGCTGCGGCAGCACGGCTTGCGGGCGGGCGAGGGGCGTCTATCGACGCCTGGCGGTCTGCGCTTTTCGAGCGGCCGCAACGCGATCGTGCCGCCGGCACGTGTGCGCTATCTGGCCGAAATTGCGCAGACGGTCCACGCTTACCGGGAGCGAGCCGATGCGCAAGCGCGCGTAGCGCGCGAGCGTTGGCAACTTATTGAGGCGCGTCGCATGCTGGATGAAGCAAGCGACGGAGCAACCCCAGCCAGCCACGCCCTGACTCGCCTCGACGACCTGATCACCCACCGCAACGCTGCCCTCGGCGAACGCGAGCGCATCCTCCTCGACACCTGGCCGCAAACCGTAGCCGCCTATTCGGGCAGCGAACACATCGTCCGCATCCGCGAGCGCGAAATTCGCAACGCGCTCACCGTGACGACGCTTTCCGGCTCCGAAGTCCGCAAAGTCGCGCTGCCGAAATTTGTCGATCACGGCGAAATTCTGCGCTGGCTGATGCTCGACAATCTGCCCGGCTACTTTCCGTTCACCGCCGGCGTGTTCCCGTTCCGCCGCGAAAACGAAGACCCGACCCGCATGTTCGCCGGCGAAGGCGATCCGCAGCGCACCAACCGCCGTTTCAAACTGCTCTCGGAGGGCATGCCGGCCAAACGTCTTTCGACCGCCTTCGACTCGGTCACGCTGTACGGCGAAGAGCCGCACGAACGCCCGGACATCTACGGCAAGGTGGGCAATTCGGGCGTGTCGGTCGCGACGCTCGACGACATGAAAGCGCTGTACGACGGCTTCGACCTGTGCGCGCCGCAAACCTCGGTGTCGATGACGATCAACGGTCCCGCGCCGACCATCCTCGCGATGTTTTTCAACGTCGCGATCGATCAGCAGATCGCGCGCATGGAACAGCAGCAAGGCCGCCCGCTTGCGGACGACGAACTCGCCGCGACCCGTCGCTCGGCCTTGGAAAACGTGCGCGGCACCGTGCAGGCCGATATCCTGAAGGAAGACCAAGGCCAGAACACCTGCATTTTTTCGACCGAATTCAGCCTGAAGGTGATGGGCGATATTCAGGCGTACTTCGTCGAGCATGGCGTGCGCAATTTCTATTCGGTGTCGATCTCCGGCTATCACATCGCCGAAGCCGGCGCGAACCCGATTTCGCAACTCGCTTACACGCTGGCGAACGGCTTCACGTATGTCGAGGCCTATCTGGCGCGCGGCATGTCGATCGACGACTTCGCGCCGAATCTGTCGTTCTTCTTTTCGAACGGCATGGACCCGGAGTACACAGTGCTGGGCCGCGTCGCGCGGCGCATCTGGGCGATTGCGATGCGCGAGCGCTACGGCGCGAACGAACGCAGCCAGAAACTCAAGTACCACGTGCAGACGTCGGGCCGCAGCCTGCACGCGCAGGAAATCGACTTCAACGATATCCGCACTACCTTGCAGGCACTGATCGCGATCTACGACAACTGCAACTCGCTGCATACGAATGCGTTCGACGAAGCGATCACCACGCCCACCGAGGATTCGGTGCGCCGCGCGGTGGCGATCCAGTTGATCATCAACCGTGAATGGGGGCTCGCGAAAAATCAGAACCCGAATCAGGGCAGCTTCGTGATCGACGAGCTGACCGATCTGGTGGAAGAAGCGGTGCTTGCCGAATTCGACCGGCTGACCGAGCGCGGCGGTGTGCTCGGCGCGATGGAAACCGCCTATCAGCGCGGGCGCATCCAGGACGAGTCGATGCTCTACGAGCATCGCAAGCATGACGGCTCGTATCCGATTGTCGGCGTGAACACGTTTTTGAGCGCGCATCCGCATGAAGCGCCGCAACCGATCGTGCTGGCCCGTTCCACCGACGAAGAAAAACAAAGCCAATTGAAACGTCTGCGTGCGTTCCAGGCGCGGCATCGCGAAGCGGCGCCGGCTGCGCTCGAGCGCCTGAAGCGCGCGGTAATCGACGATGACAACGTGTTCGCGGTGCTGATGGACGTGGTGCGGGTGTGTTCGCTCGGGCAAATCACGCACGCGTTGTTTGAAGTGGGCGGGCAGTACCGCCGCAATATGTAGGCGCGTGCTTGACTGCACGCGCTGTGGCTTCGCTTGGCACGAGCCGCAGCACGCCCGCCTTGACGTGTCGTCTCAAGCATTGCGGCCCGGCTTGAAGCGAGCCCCAGTTCAGCCGCCTTGAAGTGTTACCTCTAGTGTCGTGGCTGCGCTCGGCACGCGCCGCGGCGCAACCACCTTCGAGTATCGTCTCAAGCGCTGCGGCTCGATCTGAGGCGAGCAGAAACAACGAAGCACCGCGCAGGCGCCCCAAACCCGCGCCTGAACCTAGCCCCTCAGCCTGGCCTCTACCGCCGAATGCCCAGCCGCGCCTTCGCGTCGTCATATTCCTTCGACAACCGCTGCACCAGTTCGCCGACGCTCGGCACATCATCCATCAGGCCGACGCCCTGGCCTGCGCCCCAGATGTCTTTCCACGCCTTCGCCTTGTCGCTGCCGAAGTTCATCTTGGTCTTGTCCGATTCCGGCAGCGCGTCCGGGTCCAGCCCCGCGTTCAGAATGCTTTCACGGATGTAATTGCCGTGCACGCCGGTAAACAGATTCGTGTAAATGATGTCCGACGCCGTGGAGTTGACGATCGCCTGCTTGTAGCTGTCGACCGCATGCGCCTCTTTGGTCGCGATGAAGCGCGTACCCATGTAGGCGAGGTCCGCGCCCATCGCCTGGGCCGCGAGAATCGAGCCGCCATTGGCGATCGAGCCGGACAGCACGATCGGGCCGTCGAAGATGCGCCGCACTTCGCCGACCAGCGCGAACGGCGAGGTCGTGCCCGCATGGCCGCCGGCGCCGGACGCCACCAGGATCAGCCCGTCGACGCCCGCTTCCAGCGCCTTCTGCGCGTGACGCAGATTGATCACGTCGTGCAGCACGATGCCGCCGTAGCTGTGCACGGCATCGACGATTTCGCGCGCGGGCGCGCGCAGGCTCGTGATGAAGATCGGCACCTTGTGTTCGACGCACACGCGCACGTCGTGTTCGAGCCGCGTGTTCGACTGATGGACGATCTGGTTGACGGCGATCGGCCCGATGATCGCATCGGGATTGGCCGCCTTGTGTTCGGCGAGTTGCGCCTGAATCTGCGTGAGCCATTCGTCGAGCAACTCGGCCGGGCGCGCATTCAGCGCCGGGAACGAGCCGACGATACCGGCCTTGCATTGGGCCAGCACGAGTTCGGGATAGCTGACGATGAACATCGGCGAAGCGACGACGGGTAGCGCAAGTTTTTGCAGGACGGCGGGCAATGCCATGGTGCGAGTCTCCTGATTTGAGCGGACCGGTGCAGCATTGAGCGCCCGGCGTTTGATGAGTTTAGCGGCACATGGCTTGCGGCGTGTCGAAGCTGACGGGTGTCGCGTTGCCGCTTCGACTAGCGCACGCATCGGCCAAGGCCGTTCGACTATTTAAGAACGGTCGTTCGATTATAGGCGAAGTGTGCTGTCCGCGTCCGGCGGGTTCGTTTGGAACAATTGGAAGGATTGTTCAGGTTCACTGTCTTCGTGGGTTATCCCACCTCGCGTGGACATATTGGGCTTCTACAATGCAGTCACTTATAAATGACAACAGCGAGAGAGATACGCTATGGCCTTCGAGAATTTCACGCCCTTTCAAGTCGCCGTGGGCGACGTCGATATTTTCGGAGTGAAAGGCGGAGCAGGGCCGCCTCTGTTGTTGCTGCACGGCCATCCGCAGTCGCATCTGATCTGGCAGCGCTGCGCCGCGCGACTGGCCGAACACTTCACTGTTATCGCGACCGATCTGCGTGGCTATGGCGCATCGGGCAAACCGCCGAGCGATGCTGCGCACACGCCGTATTCCAAACGCGCGATGGCCGCCGATCAGGTTGCCGTGATGCGCCATTTCGGCTTTGAACGATTTCTCGTCTGCGCGCACGATCGCGGCGCGCGCGTCGCTCACCGGATGGCGCTGGACCATGCCGATGCGGTCGAGCGTTTGATGTTGTTGGACATCGCGCCGACGCTCGCGATGTACGAGGCCACCGACCGCACGTTTGCGACGCACTATTTCCACTGGTTCTTCCTGATCCAGCCGGAGCCGCTGCCTGAAACGCTGGTCGGCGCGAACCCGGCCGCTTATGTCGATGCGGTGATGGGTAGCCGTCACGCGGGTCTCGCGCCGTTCGAACCCGCCGCGCTCGATGCCTATCGCGCGGCGCTCGCGCAACCGGGCGCGGTGCACGCGATGTGCGAGGACTACCGCGCGTCGGCGAGCATCGACCTCGAACATGATCGTGCCGACATCGAGCGGGGCAACAAGATCGGTTGTCCGCTGCGTGTGCTGTGGGGCGATAAAGGCGTGATCGAGAAGTGCTTCGACGCGCTCGCCGAATGGCGTCACGTGGCGCGCGACGTGAGCGGCCGTGCGCTGTCTTGCGGGCATTACATCCCCGAAGAGGCGTCGGACGAACTGGTTGCTGAAATGCTGTCCTTCTTCGAAGCGGTCGAACAGTAGCAGTACGCCGCGTCTTTCACGCTCGCTGCCGCGCGCCTCGTTCAACCGAGCGGCGGCAGGCGGCGCGCGACCGGCGTCGACTTGACGATCGCGGTGCTGGTCTCAGCGCGATCGTTGATTTTCGACAGGATCTCGTCGAGCTGCTCGATCGAATACAGGTACAGGCGGCAGACGAAGCAATCGTCGCCCGTCACCTTGTCGCATTCGACGAACTCCGGAATGCGCCGGATCACATCCTCCACCAGATGCAGCTGACCCGGTAAGGGCTTCACGCGCACGATCGCCTGTAGCGTGAAGCCGAGCGCGCGCGGCTCGATCTGCACCGTGAAGCGTTCGATCACGCCTTGCGCTTCGAGCCGTCGGATGCGTTCGGCCGTACTCGGCGCCGACAGTCCGACGAGGCGCGCCAGCTCGCTGACCGGCTGACGGGCGTCCTGCGCGAGCGCGGCAAGCAGCGCGCGGTCGGTGTCGTCGAGCGAGGCGGGCGCGGACACGGCAAGGCGTTTGGTCATGGTGGCCTTCGATTATTAGGTTTGATCGCGGCAAGACTTAAGTTTAGCCATGTATTCGGGCGATCGGATTAATTACACTGCTCGTCATGCAGGAATCAATTCGAGGATCGAATCATGGCGTCAAATGAAATTCGCCGCGGGGCCGCGGAGATGACCATGGCGATGCTGATGTCCGGCACCATCGGCTGGCTGGTGGTGTCGTCGCAGCAAAGTCCGTTCAACGTGGTGTTCTTCCGCTGTATTTTCGGCGGCGCGACGCTCGCGCTGGTGTGCGCCGTGCTCGGCCTGTTCAGGCGCAAGCTCTTCTCGTGGAAGATGTTCGGCCTCGCGTTGCTCGGCGGCGCGACGCTCGTCATCAACTGGGTGTTGCTGTTCGCCGCGTATTCGCGCGCGTCGATCTCGATGGCGACGGCCGTCTACAACACCCAGCCTTTCATGCTGGTCGCGCTCGGCGCGCTGGTGTTTCGTGAGCGCATTAGCGCGTCGACGGTGGTCTGGCTGGTGGTCGCGTTCGTCGGCCTCGTGTTCGTCGTGAAGGTCGAGCCGGCGGTGCTGGCGGTGCCGGGCCAATACCTCGTTGGGGTCGCGTATGCGGTGGGCGCGGCGGCGATGTATGCGGTGTCGTCGATCATTACGAAGCGGCTCAAGGGCACGCCGCCGCATCTGATCGCGTTGATCCAGGTGTCGCTCGGGGTGGTGATGCTCGCGCCGTTCGTGCGCTTCGACGCGCTGCCGGTCAGCGGCGCGCAGTGGCTCGAACTGGTCGTGCTCGGCGTCGTCAATACGGGCCTCATGTATGTGCTGTTGTACGGCGCGATCCAGAAGCTGCCGACTTCGATGACCGGCGCGTTGTCGTTCATCTATCCGGTGGTGGCGATCATCGTCGACCGGGTCGCGTTCGGGCAGACGCTTGCATGGATTCAGGTGCTCGGCGCGGTGCTGATCCTGCTGGCGGCAGCGGGTGTCAATCTCGGCTGGCGGATCGTGCCGCAGAAGCGTCTCTCGTCGACCTGATAAGCGCCATGTTTATGCCGTCGGCGGCAATGCTACGGAATCCGGAATAATTCGAGCGCATCATTGTTCATATGAGCGGACCAATGGCATGTAAGCCGCACGACTACGGGGCTCTGTAGCGGGGCCTGTATGCGGCTTTAAAAGGTGGCGTCAAACTTCTGTAGGGAAATCACCGATGCGGTGAAAAATCCGCCGCGCGTATCATTCATAGTGACGCTGATCACGTCCGACAGAATTTCCGCCGCTCGCCTTGATGGTTGAGCGGCTTTCTTTTTGTGGCGATGGCTTTTGCGTGCCACAGGTCTTGCGGGGCTTTCCCCTGCCGGGCGTTCCCATGCAGGGAAGGGCCTGCTTCAGTGCCAGCGCGTCACGCCTCGCGCGCGACGATGCGCGTGCCATCCATCTCCAGCGGTCCATTCTTCGCCGCCAGTTCCCCGACAATCTCCTTCACCAGCGCAGGCCAATCACCACGCGGCTTGAGCATCGACGCGGCGGCGCGCATCACGGCCGCGGTGTCGAGCATGCGCAGCAGCGTGTCGAAACTCATCGCGCGGACTTCGAGCAGCTTGAACACGATCAGCACCTTCAACGCATTCCTCGCATTGCGCGCGGGATCGGCACGTAGCCACGCAACGCGCGAAAAAGCGCGTTCAAGCGCCTGTTCGACATTGGTGAACGGCGCGCCGTGGCCGGGGATCACGACGCGCACGTCCAGCTTCGCGATCGCGTCGAGCACGGCCTGTTCTTCGGCGAAACCGCTTTCGCCTTCCAGCTCGGGAAAGATCACGCCGAAGCCGTTTTCCCACAGCGCGTCCGCGCTGATCAGGATGCGCTCGTGCGCGCAGTACAGCATCAGCGAATGCGGATCGTGACCGGGCGCGCCGAGCACCTGCCAGTCGAGCGCGCCGAGCCGCAATTGCGCGCCGGGCGCGATCGTGCCGGTGAAGCTGAAGCGCTCACAGGTCTGGCCGGTGGCGCGAAAGGTGAGGCGCGTTTCGTCCCAGTCGCGCACGGCGTCGGCTTCGGACGCGGGGATGACGGTACGACACGGCCACGCTGCCTGCAATAGCGCATTGCCGCCGCAGTGGTCCGAGTGCAGATGTGTGTTGACGATCAGATCGAGAGGCCGCGCCCCGAGCGTTTGCCGCACGAGGGCGAGCGTTTGCGGCGCGTGCGTCGCGTAGCCGGTATCGACGAGCGCGGCACAGGCGTCGTCGACCAGCAGCACGTTATTCGACGAAAGCCAGCCGCGTTCGAAGACCCGGATCGATTCCGGCAGCGTGATCATAGTGTGTGGAAATGCGCGTCCATGGACACTGCGGGTTTCGGCATCACCAGGATGGTCGAGCGGCCGATCAACACAGTGTCGCCGCGCTGATTCACGACCGTGCCTTCGAGATGCGTCAGATCGCCGTTCAGGCTCGGCTTCCAGTAAGCGTCGCGCACGCGCCAATTGATGGTCAGCGTGTCGTTCGCATGGACGGCCTTCTTCAGCTTGATATCGAACTCGAGGCCGAGCGGTTGCGCGTAGGTCGAGAAATGCGTCGCCAGCAGCGCCATGAAATGCGCGGTCGGCTGCGTGCCCGACGCGATCAGACCGCCGAAGCGGCTTTGCGCGGCGTAGGCTTCGTCGTGATGCAGCGGGTTGAGGTCGTTGGCGAGCGTGGCGAACTCTTTCACCGAGTCCGCCGATAACGCGAGCGTCGAGCTGAACGTCTCGCCAATCGTGACGATGCGCGGCGCGGCGGTCATCGTTTCACCTTTGCCTGGTTCGCCATGCACTCCGCGTGACGTAGCTCGATCGCGTCCCACACCGCGCGCTTCGCGTCGTCGTCGAACAACGACCAGCCGGCGATCTCGTCGATGGTACGCAGGCACCCTTCGCACCAGCCGGTCGACGCGTCCATCGTGCATACGCCAATGCAGGGCGACAACACGGCGCCGTATTCGTCTTCGTTACGCATGCCCGTCGTCATCGGTTCACGCCGGCTCGCGCAGCGCCACATCCACGACCGGCGCACCCGTCAGAGCGATCAGCTCCTGCGCCGTCAGATTGAACACCGCATGCGGATGACCCGCGGCGGCCCACAGACTATCGAGCTCGAGCAGATCGGCGTCGATCAGCGTGACTGGCTCGGTGGCGTGACCGATCGGGCAGACCCCGCCGATCGCATAGCCGGTTTTCTCGCGCACGAACTTCGCGTCCGCGCGGCCGATCGCGCCGACTTGCGCGGCTACCTTCTTTTCGTCGACGCGATTCGCGCCGCTCGCGACCACCAGCACCGGCGCGTCGTCTTCACGGCGGCGAAACAGGATCGACTTGGCGATCTGCGCGACCGAGCAGCCGAGTCCGGCGGCGGCTTCGGCGGAAGTCTTGCCGGTTTCCGGCAGCATGACGACGAGCCCCGCATGACCGCGTTCGCGCAGCAACGACGCGACGCGGCGCGCCGAATCGGGCAGCGCGGTGAGATCGTCGGATTCGAGAGAGACTTGATCGGTCATCGTTTCAGGTCCTGATTGATGGGTGAACGCGGTTAGTTTGCGTGTCTGGTGAAATCAAACGCGGTCAAACACGCTCAGACGCAATTGGCCGCTTCACTACGCGCCTTGGCGAGCAATGCCTTGCCGGCGCGCGATACGTTGGGCCGGCCGATCGACGTCGAAATGAAATCGCCGATCGCGACGACTTGCGCGAGGTCGATGCCGGTCTCGATGCCGAGGCCGTTCATCAGATACAGCACGTCCTCGGTCGCGACGTTGCCGGTGGCACCCTTCGCATACGGGCAGCCGCCGAGCCCCGCGACCGACGCATGATAAATCCCGATGCCTTCCTGCAACGCGGCGTAGATGTTCGCGAGCGCCTGGCCATAGGTGTCATGGAAGTGGCCCGACAGACGCTCACGCGGAAACACGCGGGTCACCGCTTCGAACACTTCGCGGGTGCGCTTCGGCGTGCCGACGCCGATCGTATCGGCGATATCGATCTCGTCGCAGCCGAGCGCCGCGAAGCGCTCGACCACGTCCACCACCGACCCGACCGGCACCTCGCCCTGATACGGACAGCCGAGCGCGCACGACACGCTGCCGCGAATCCGCACGTGATGCTGCTTCGCGGCCTGGGCGACCGGCGCGAATCGATCGATGCTTTCCGCGATGCTGCAGTTGATGTTCTTCTGCGAAAACGCTTCGCTGGCGGCGCCGAAGATCACGATCTCGTCGGCACGCGCGGCGAGCGCGCCTTCGAAGCCGCGCAGGTTCGGCGTCAGCACCGAGTAGATCGTGCCTGCACGCCGCTCGATGCCGGCCATCACGTCGGCGCCATCGGCCATCTGCGGCACCCATTTCGGCGACACGAACGACGCCGCCTCGACGTTGCGGAACCCCGCCGCCGACAAGCGGTTGATCAACTCGATCTTGGTCGCGGTGGGCACGAAATCGTTTTCGTTCTGCAGTCCGTCGCGCGGACCGACTTCGACGATTTTCACTTGCTGGGGTAAGGCCATGATCTGTCTCCTGCCGCGCGTGGCGGCGCTCCTTCAATTCGATTCGAGGATGTCAGTATCCGCGTTCGAGGTTCACCACGCCGCTGACGGTGTCGCCGCGCGTCAGCGCGTTGATTTTCCGCGCGACCTGCTCGACGCTTTCTTCACGCAACGTCAGCGCGGACATGTGCGGTGTGATCGTGATGCGCGGCGCCTGCCAGAACGGATGATCGGCCGGCAACGGCTCCTCGCGGAACACGTCGAGCGTGGCGGCCGCGAGCTGGCCGCTCGCGAGCGCGTCGAGCAGATCCGCCTCGACCAGATGGCCGCCGCGTGCGACGTTGATCAGATACGCGCCGCGCGCGAGCTTCGAGAAGGTGCGCGCGTTCAGCACGTCGCCCGTATCGGGCGTATGCGGCAGCAGATTCACCAGCACCTTCACGCCGTCGAGAAACGCGTCGAACTGCGCTTCACCCGCGAACGTCACGATGCCGTCGATCTGCCGCGCGCTGCGGCTGTAGCCACGCACTGGCATGCCGAACGCCGCGAGCGCTTGCGCCACTTGCGCGCCGAGCACGCCGAGACCGAGCACACCGACCGTGAAGGTTTCGCGCGGATGCGGATCGAGCACTTCCCAGCGGCGCTCGTTTTGCAGCATCTGATATTCGTCGAAGCGGCGCAGGTAGCGCAGCACCGCGTGCGTCACGTACTCGGCCATTTGCGGCGCCATGCCGGTGTCTTCGAGCCGGATCAATTGCGCGTTGCGCGGCAGCGTGCCGAGTTGCTCGTGTTCGAGCGCGAGCATCGCGTCGACGCCCGCGCCGAGATTGAAAATGGCGCGCAGCGTGTCGCGACCGGCCAGCATCTCACGCGGCGGACGCCACACGACCGCGAAGTCCGCTGGCGCGGTGTCGCCCGGTTGCCATTCGCGCAACTCGGCCTCGGGCAGCGCGCGGGCGAAGTCGTGCAACCACGCGGCGGCGTCGGCTTGCGGAATGTAGAAGAGGATTTTCATACGGTCCGAAAGGCGCCTGCGTGGTCGGCTCGAGTGACGGGAAAGCCACGGTACGACGGCTGCGGCGCTTCTGACAACGCTTGCTGCATGGAACCTCCTCCGTTTATGGATAGGCTTCATTCTACTTTTTCGTCGCGGATCGTGTGTGGTTGCGCACGGGCGTGCGGTTTCGGCTGCGGGAGCCGCTGGGTCGGGTCGGCAGCGAAGGTGCGCACTGGCAAACGTGGCTGGAGCGGCAGTTTGCGCGCTCGCTGCGGGTCGAGCAGGCCGACTGGGATGCACCGGACGTCGCGCGCTGGTCGAAGTCGCTGCGCGATCTGCTCGCGCGCGAGCGCGGGCCGTTCGTGCTGGCCGCGCGCCAGATATTTCGTCGATACGCTGGTGCATTGCGCGGCGCCGCTGCGCTTTCGCGAAGAGGCGTTCGAGGCCGCGCAGCACGGGTTCGTGTGAGTGGTCAGGACCACGTGCGGCCTTTGAGCGCGACGCGTAAGCGGCGCCGAGGCGCGCGATTGGCCCGCTAAGCAATCCGTTAGAATCCCGCTTCACGCCGCACGCTCGTGCGGCCACGGAATTTCATCATTGATAGGCGGGGACGAGATGGCAGGCAAGACGGGGACATCGTGCTGGCTGGCAGCCGGCATGACGGCAATCACGCTCGCGCTGGGCACCGTGTCGACGGCACACGCCGACACGGCGCTGCTCAACGTATCGTACGACGTGACGCGCGAGTTGTACAAGGACATCAACGCGAGCTTCATCGCGGCGTACAAGCAGAAGAGCGGTGAGACCGTGTCGATCCGCCAGTCGCATGGCGCGTCGAGCGCGCAGGCGCTGTCGGTGCTGCAAGGTCTGCAGGCTGACGTCGTGACAATGAACCAGCCCAACGACATCGATCTGCTCGCCGAAAAGGGCCAACTGGTGCCGGCCAACTGGCGCTCGCGTCTGCCGGACGACAGCGCGCCGTACACCACGACGATGGTGTTCCTCGTGCGCAAGGGCAACCCGAAGCACATCAAGGACTGGGACGATCTCGCAAAGCCCGGCGTGCAGGTGGTGATCGCCAATCCGAAGACTTCGGGCAACGGGCGTTATACGTATCTGGCCGCGTGGGGTTATCGCAAGCAGCATGGCGGCACCGACGCGCAGGCGCTCGACTTCGAAAAAGCGATCTTCAAAAACGTGCCGGTGCTCGATACGGGCGGCCGGGGAGCCACGACCACGTTCACGCAACGCGGCATCGGCGACGTGCTGGTGACGTTCGAAAACGAAGTGTCGTTGATCGATAGCGGCGTGGGCGCGGGTAATTTCGAAGCGGTGTATCCGTCGGTGAGCATGCTGGCGGCGCCGCCGGTGTCGATCGTCGACAAGGTGGTCGACAAGCGCGGCACGCGCAAGGAGGCGCAGGCCTATCTCGACTATCTGTGGTCGCCGGCCGCCCAGGAAGTCATCGCGCAGCATCATCTGCGTCCGCGTGACAAGAACGTGCTGGCGAAGCATGCCGCGGAGTTCAAGCCGATCAAGACGTTCACCGTCGAAGAGATGTTCGGCAGTTGGCAGAAAGCGCAGCAGGCGCATTTCTCCGACGGCGGGACGTTCGATCAGATCATCGTCGACAGGAAGTAACTCTCTGGCTCGATGTTAGAAAGGCCGCCTCGAATGAGGCGGCCTTAGTCTTTGCGCGCGCTTCATCGCGCGCGATAACAGCTACGCTCAGTTGGGCGCAGCGTGCTCATCGCAACCATGCTCGCAGCCCCTCTGATCGAGCGGCATCTGCTGCGCGGCTTCGGCGCGAATGCCGAGACGCTCCAGCAGTTTGCGGTCGGCTTCCGCTTGCGGATTGCCCGTCGTCAGCAACTGGTCGCCGTAGAAAATCGAATTCGCGCCGGCGAGGAAGCACATTGCCTGCAACGCTTCGTTCATCTGCTCGCGGCCCGCCGACAGGCGCACCATCGCGCGCGGCATCGTAATGCGCGCAACCGCGATCGTGCGCACGAATTCGAACGGATCGATCGCCTCGGTGCCGGTCAGCGGCGTGCCTTCCACCTGCACCAGATTGTTGATGGGCACCGATTCCGGATATGGCTCCATGTTCGCCAGTTGCGCGATCAGCCCGGCGCGTTCACGGCGCGATTCACCCAGACCGACAATCCCGCCGCAACACACGTTGATGCCCGCGTCGCGCACGCGTTCGAGCGTGTCGAGACGATCCTGGTACGTGCGCGTCGAAATGATCTGGCCGTAGAACTCCGGCGACGTGTCGAGGTTGTGGTTGTAGTAGTCGAGGCCCGCTTCGCGCAGACCTTGCGCCTGATGCGCTTCGAGCATGCCGAGCGTCACGCAGGTTTCGAGACCCATCGCCTTCACGCCGCGGATCATGTCCTTGATCGGTTCAAGGTGACGGTCTTTCGGATTGCGCCACGCGGCGCCCATGCAGAAACGCGTCGCGCCGTTTTCCTTGGCGACCTGGGCGGCGGCGAGCACTTCGTCGACCGGCATCAGCTTGTCGGCTTGCAGGCCCGTGTCGTGATGCACCGACTGCGGACAGTACGCGCAATCTTCTTCGCAGCCGCCGGTCTTGATCGACAGAAGCGTCGACAGTTGCACGGTGTTCGCGTCGAAGTGCTCGCGATGCGTTTGCTGCGCGCGGAACATCAGGTCGTTGAACGGCAGTTCGTACAGCGCGACGATGTCGGCGACGCGCCAGCGCGCGACCTGCCTGGCGCCGGCTGCGGCCTGGTTGGCGTTGTTGCTGGCGGCCGCGTCGGCGGGCGAAGGAGCGATGTTCAGTTGCGTCATGTGGTCAATCCTCATGGATGGATGTGATGGTGGATCAGCGCTGCGTGTGTCGCAGCGTCTGCAAAAGCCGGTTGATGTCGAGCTGATCGGCCGCTAGCTCGGCCGAAGCCGGGCTCAGATGCGGCACGATGCCGAGCAGCGGCGCGTCGTATTCGCGCGCGAGGTGCTCGCGGATCGACGCGATGTTTTCGTCGGGGAACGTCATGTCCGGATCGACGCGGTTCGCGACCCAGCCGGCGAGCGTGAGACCGCGCGCGGCGATCGCTTCGGCGCTCAGCAGCGCATGGCTGATGCAGCCGAGGCGCATGCCGACCACCAGCACGACCGGCAGTTTCAGCGCGACGGCGAGGTCGGCGGTGTCCTGCGTCGCGGTCAACGGCACGCGAAAGCCGCCGACGCCTTCCACGACGACGATCTCCGCGCGCTGCACAGCTTGTGCATGGCAAGCGACGATGTGGTCGAGATCGAACGTGACGTTTTCCAGCGCAGCCGCGATGTGCGGCGCGGCCGGTTCTTTCAGCAGATACGGCGTGCGCATCTCGGGCGGCAGCAAGACGTTCGACGCGGCGTCGAGTTGATCCGCGTCCTCGTTATGCAGCACGCCGTTCAGTTCGAATGCGCCGGCGGCGATCGGCTTCATCGCAGCGGCTTGCAGGCCTTCGCGCACGAGGCCGCGCAACAGCGCTGAGGAGACGAACGTCTTGCCGATTTCCGTATCGGTGCCGGTGACGAACACAGACAGTGCGGGTTGATTCGAACCGCTCATGCCGCTTTCGCTCCGAGTTGTTGCAAGCCTGCTTCGAGCCGGTCCAGATCCGCTTGCGAATGCGCGGCGGACAGCGAAATGCGCAAGCGCGAGGTGCCGGCGGGCACGGTCGGCGGACGGATCGCCGGCACCCACAGACCCGCGCGATCGAGCGTGGCCGCGATGTCGAGCGTGGCGTCGTTCGCGCCGATGATCAGCGGCTGCACGGCGGTGTGCGAATCGACCGGAAGCCACGGCGTCGCCTTCAGCATCGCGCGGGTGCGTTCGATCAACTGCTGAAGATGCGCACGGCGCACGTCGCCTTCGTCGCCGCCGATGATGCGCAGGCTCGCCGACACCGCATGCGCGGCGGCGGGCACCGACGCCGTCGTGAAGATGTACGGACGCGCGCGCTGCACGAGCCATTCGATCACGGTCGCATGCGCGGCGACGAACGCGCCCGAGACGCCTGCCGCCTTGCCGAGCGTGCCGATCGAAATCAGATTCGGCGAGTGCAGCGCGGCTGCGGCGATCGCGCCGCGGCCTTGCGGACCGAGCACGCCGAAACCATGCGCGTCGTCGACGATCAGCCACGCGCCATGCCGCTCCGCGAGTTCGAGCAGACGCGGCAGCGGGGCGATGTCGCCGTCCATGCTGAACACGGTATCGGAGACGATCACTTTCACGTTCGCATCCGACGCATCGAGCATCGCGCTCAACGCTTCCATATCGCAGTGCGGATAGATCTGCACGTCGGCGCGGGACAGACGCGCGCCGTCGATCAGCGACGCGTGATTCAGCGCGTCGGAGAAGAGCGTCGTGCCGCGGCCCGCGAGCGCGGTGAGCGTCGCGAGATTCGCCATGTAGCCGGTGCTGAAGTAGAGCGCGCGCGGGTTATCGACGAAGCCGCCGGTGAACTCCGCGAGATCGTCCTCGAGCTGCGCGTGCGCGCGCGAGTGGCCGCCGAGCAGATGCGAACCGCCGCTGCCCGCGCCGTAGCGCCGCGCGCCTTCGACGATCGCTTCAATGAGTTGCGGATGCGCGGCGAGGCCGAGATAGTCGTTGCTGGCGAAGCCGATCATCGCGCGGCCGTCGACCGTCATGTGCGCGGCGCACGGCGTGTCGGCGGTGCGGCGGCGGCGGCGCAGGCCGCGTTCGTCGATCTCTTTGAGACCTTCGGTGAGTGTGTCGAGCAGATGCATTAGCGGGCCTCCGCCAGCGTGGCTTCGAAGGTTTCGCGCGTGCGCGACGCAAGCAGCGCGAGTTCTTCGTCGTCGAGAATGTAAGGGGGCATCAGATACACCGTGGTCCCGATCGGGCGCAGCAGCAGTTCGCGCTGTAACGCGTTTTCGAAGAAGCGGCGCGAGAAAGTTTTGGCATGCTGAGCATCGTCGATCACGGCGTCGAACGCGAAGATGGTGCCGCACTGACGCAGATTGCGCACCAGCTTGTGCTCGGCGAGCGGCGCGAGCGCGGCCTTCAGTTGCGAGGACTTCCGCGCGTTGCCGGCGAGGACGTTGTCGCTCGCGAACAGATCGAGCGTGGCGAGCGCCGCGCGGCAGGCGAGCGGATTGCCGGTGTACGAATGCGAGTGAAGGAAGCCGCGCGCGGTGTCGTCATGATAGAAGGCGGCGAAGATTTCATCGCGTGACAGCACGATCGAAAGCGGCAGGTAACCGCCGCTAATGCCTTTCGACAGACACAGGAAGTCCGGCCAGATGCCGGCTTGCTCGCATGCGAAGAAGGTGCCGGTGCGGCCGCAGCCGACTGCGATTTCATCGGCGATCAGATGCACGCCGTATTGATCGCACAGCGCGCGCAGGCCGGTTAGATACGACGCGTCGTGCATAGCCATGCCGGCCGCGCATTGCACGAGCGGCTCGACGATCAGCGCGGCGATTTTCGTGGCGCGCGCTTCGAGCAGCGAATGAACGTGATCGAGCGCGCGGCGCGCGACGTCGGCGGCGGTTTCACCAGGTTGCGCGAGACGCGCATCGGGCGACGCCACGACGTGCGCGTGACGGATCAATGGATCGTAGGCGTCCTTGAACAGCGCGACATCGGTGACGCCGAGCGCGCCGATGGTTTCTCCGTGATAGCTGTTGGCAATGCAGACGAATTCCTGCTTGTCGGCGAAACCTCGGTTGCGCCACGTATGGAAGCTCATCTTCAACGCGATCTCGACGGCGGACGCGCCGTCCGACGCGAAGAACGCATGGCCGAGCGTGTTGCCGGTCAGCGCGCTGAGGCGTTCCGCGAGTTCGATGGCCGGCTCGTGCGTGCAGCCGGCGAGCATCGCGTGTTCGAGCGTGTCGAGCTGGTCTTTCAGCGCGGCGTTGATGCGCGGGTTGGCGTGGCCAAACAGGTTGACCCACCACGAGCTGATCGCGTCCAGATAGCGATGTCCGGCGCGATCGTAGAGCCACGCGCCTTGACCGCGCGCGACGGGCACGAGCGGCAGACGCTCGTGGTGCTTCATCTGGGTGCAGGGGTGCCACACGGCACGCAGGCTGCGGGCGATCCAGTCTTCAGGGGCGACTGGCGATGATGCTGCTGCTGAGTTTTCCAAAGGGGTACTCCAGGGTGCTTTTCTTGCTGCTGCGCGAGGTGGCTTTTTTAGGGCCTGTTCGGGCGCGCTGCGCGTATTTTTTCAGGCGCTGCGCGCGGCCTTGGCGAGCGTGCGGGGTCGAGATTAGCGGTTTATTTCGTGGAGCGCACCAGGGGCGGAACGGGCGGTTTTGCTTGTGGCGCTGGGGTTTGGCGCTGTTCGATGCAGGTGGTTTGTGTTTGGGGCGGAAGGTCGCTGATCGGCGGAGTTGACGACGGCAAAGTAGTTGGGGGTGGTGAGCGCGAATCAGGGGTTTTTTGCCTGCGCGGCGCTTAGGATGTGTTCTTGTGGTGTTGGCCTTTCCTTGAATTCATGGTGGTCTATTAGTGTTGCCCCTGTGCGGGGCGGCACTCACTTTCTTTGCCGCCGCAAAGAAAGTAAGCAAAGAAAGCGGGCTCAAACCGCCAGCTCATAAGTGAGCCCCCCGGCTTGGAGGGGGCAGTGGAACATCTGGAATCTGTGCGCTCGCACATTCCGCGCTAGTGACAAAGCCGTCATTCGCTCCCACTCCGCACTTCGTGCGTCGCGGACGGGTATGCGAGGGAAACCAGGGGGAATTTCGATGCAGCGAAAAGCCATCGGCTTCGCTCGGCGAGGCGCCAAATCCTGAAGGCCCGAGCGGCATTGTTTGCGTGAGAATTGGCTGGCGGTTTGATGAAGTACCGCGTCGGCGCGCGAAGCGCCGCCGGAAGAATGACTGCCTTGTCACGGAGGTGGAATGTGCGAATGCACGGATTCCAGATGCACCACTGCCCCCTCCAGGCAAGTGGACCCACTTATGAGCTAGCGGTTTGAAGCCCGCTTTCTTTGCTTACTTTCTTTGCGGCGGCAAAGAAAGTAAGTGCCGCCCCGCACAGGGGCAACGCTAATAGACCACCATGAATTCAATGAAAGGCCAACACCACAAGAACACCACCCCAAGCGCCGCGCAGGCAAAAAACCACAACCTCAATTCCGACTGGCAATAGCCCGCCGCTCATCCGCGTCGCCAGCAGCAGAACCCTGCCCGCCATCCGCCGTCTGTGAAGTCTGAGCTCCCCAGACAACCGAGCTATTCACCGCATATAACCGGCAAGGATCCGAACTCTGCTTCTGGCAATTGGCGACCGCCACCGACATCGGATCATCCCCGCCTTCAGCCCACGACCACGCGCCCGAATCCGACACGGCAAACGCGCGGCTGGGATACTGATGCAGGAAATTCCGATACCCATTGCGCCCGGCTTCATCGACGAACGGCACGGCATCCACCGCATCGACGGCAGCGAAGCCGCTCGCCCTCGGCAGTGACGGATCGGCAACCCGATACTGCACGCCCGTAGGCATGCCCACGCGGGCAAGGAAAGTCTCGACCGCCGGCCACCACACCTGCACGCCATCGCGGTCGCCGACCAGCCGATGCGCGTCATTCTTGTAATTGCCGAAATCCACCATCTTCGCGCTCGCGCCGTGCGCGCCATACGCCGCGTACATGCTGGCCACGAGCGGCGCATTCCAGACCGAGTCGTTATCGCCATACATCCACAGCGACGGCACCTTGGTCTTCTCGCCATACGTGCCGAATGCGCGCGTCAGGTTGGCCTGCCAGTCGGTACAGGCGTCCTGCCGCAAGCCGCCCGAGAAATTGATCAGCGCCCGCACACCCGGCGCCGCCCCGGTGCCGTAGGCCATCGTCGCGAGACCGCCATGCGAGGTGCCGGCCACGACGATATGCGTCGCGTCCACGTAAGTTTGCTTCGACATGTAGTCGATCGTTGCCGCGACGTCGCCAGCCTGGCCGATGCCGTTGCGTTCGACGTCGCAACCATCCTGCTCATACACGCCATCCGAATGGCCAAAGCCCTGGCGGTTCGGCGCCACCACCACGTAGCCGCGACGCACGAATTCGCGTGCGAGCGGCAGCGGGTCGCTGCGCTCCTGCGTGCGCGGATCGCCGGCAATCTTGCCGTGGTTGAACACGATCATCGGGAACGGGCCTGCGCCGTCCGGTTTGTAGATCGTCGTTTCGAGCGTGATCGTGCCGGTAGCGTCGACCGGCACGCGGATGATCTTTTCGTTCAAGCGCGCGGTGGGGAGGTAGACGTCATCGTCGAGCGCAATGCGCGGCACGTGTGCGCGTGTCAGCGGTCCCACCGGGGTGTCGGCGAGCGGATCGGCGTGCGCGATTGCGACAGCGCACGTAGCCGCTGCACAGATCACCGCACACTTCGTCAGAACCTTGCTGAACACCATTGACCCACCTGCCCCAAAAACTTGCCCTGAACACCGTGATGTCTGTCTGTCGGTCGAATTCATTGCTGACAGTTGCCTTTCGTCCGCATTTTCGACAAACAAATACACACTCGCGCACGTAGTGCGCCAAGCGCACGCACGCCAATCGAGATCGCACGGGATGAACCCAAACGGCCGACGCGACCCCACGCGCCGATGATGAGCGCCACTCCTGCTGCCCGGAGCCGCCGCCGAACCCACACTATCTGGTGCTCAGCAGGGCTTCCTGCGCATTTTGCGGAGCCGGTTCGACCGGCTCTCGCAACGTGACGTCATGAAGCTACGGCCTCATCCTGGCACGACAATTTTGTTTTGTGCAATCAAGGAGAACCCGCGACGCAAAAATTGCCGCCTGCGTTTCGGGCTTGTGCGGCCGCGTCAGACGGGCCTCGCCGGTGCTTCGCTGCACGAAGCAATGAGCGCCCGAATGCGCGCTGTGGCGCCGGGCCAACACGAAAAAAAGGCCCTGCAATGAGGGCCTTATGTGAATTCGGCGCAATGCGCGCGGCGATGTCGTGAAAGACCTGGGAAGGGTTGCACGCTCTCGTTGGCGCGCTATTTATTCGCTGACAACGCCGTCGACGTAGCGCCAGCGGCCGTCTTCGCCGCGTGTGAAGCGGCTCAGCTCGTGCAGCCGGTGCGCGCGGCCGCCGACCTTGTATCGTGCGACGAATTCAACGGTCGCATGATCGGCGTCGGTTTCGGCGAAGGCCTTGATCTGCAGTCCGAGCCAACGTGGCGCGTCGGGTGACGCGGGGTCGGCGTCGAGATCGAGGGGGCAGGTGTGCGGCGCCCACGTGGCGCGCAGATAGTCCGTCGCGCCGACAGCATACGCGCTGTAACGCGAGCGCATCAGTTCAAGCGCGCGCGGCGCGGCTTCGCCGCCGTCGATATAGCGGCCGCAGCACTGCGCGAAGCGGGGCGCTTTAGCGCCGCTGCGTTGCTCGGGCGCGGCGCCGCCGCAGGGGCAGTCGGCAGGGCGTTGCAGCGACAACAATGGCTTATTCATTAAACGTTCGCTGAAGACCGCGAGCGATCAGGATTTTCTGGATGTCGCTGGTGCCTTCATAGATCTGGCACACGCGCACGTCGCGATAAATCCGCTCGACCGGGAAGTCGCTCAGATACCCGTAGCCGCCATGAATCTGCAAGGCTGCCGAACAGATGCGCTCGGCGGCTTCGGACGCGAACAGCTTGGCCATCGCGGCTTCGGTCAGGCACGGCTGGCCGGCGTCTTTCAACGCAGCGGCGTGCCAGATCAATTGACGTGCGGCTTCGAGTTGCGTCGCCATGTCGGCGAGACGGAATTGCACCGCCTGATGCGAAAAGAGCGGCGCGCCGAAGCTCTCGCGCTCCTTAGCGTAACTCAGCGCGGCTTCGAGCGCGGCGCGCGCCATGCCGACGCTTTGCGCCGCGATACCGATGCGGCCGCCTTCGAGCCCCGACAGCGCAATCCGGTAGCCTTCGCCTTCCGCCCCGATCAGGTTCGCGGCCGGCACGCGGCAGTCTTCGAAAACGATCTGCGCGGTATCCGACGAATGCTGGCCGAGCTTTTCTTCGACGCGCGCGACGACGTAGCCCTTGGCATCCGTAGGCACGATGAACGCGCTGATGCCGCGCTTGCCCGCGGCCTTGTCGGTCACGGCCATCACGATCGCCAGATTGCCGTTCTTGCCGCTCGTGATGAACTGTTTGACGCCGTTCAGCACGTACGCGTTGCCGTCGCGGGTGGCGGTGGTGCGTAGCGCGGATGCGTCGGAGCCGGCTTGCGGTTCGGTCAGGCAAAACGCGCCGAGCATCTCGCCGCGCGCGAGCGGCGTCAGCCAGTCGCGTTTCTGCGCGTCGTTGCCGAAGCTCAGCAGGATGCTGCATACCGGGCAGTTGTTCACGGAGATGGCCGTCGACGTGCCGCCATCGCCGGCGGCGATCTCTTCGAGAATCAGCGCGAGCGCCAGCGCGTCCATGCCGGCGCCGCCGTACGCTTCGGGCACCAGCACGCCGTAGGCGCCGAGGTCGGCGAGTTGCCGGTGCACATCGCGCGGAAACGTGCGCTCGCGGTCCCACGCGGCGGCATGCGGCGTGATCGCGTCGCGCACGAAGGTGCGCAGCGCGTCGCGGACCATCAGGTGATCCTGATCAAGCACCATGGACGTGTCTCCTCACCAGTCGAGCGGCGTGCCGTCGTATTGATAGAAGCGGCCGTTGAACGCGTCGCGCGCGGCCGCGGCCTGCGCGAGCACCTCACGCATGCCGGCGACGCTGCGCGCGGCATCGATCGCCGCCTGGGCGCCGCCCATGTCGGTGCGCACCCAGCCGGGATGCAGCGACACGCACGTGGCGCGCCTCGCCTCCAGCGACGCGAGCTTCAGCGCGTCGTTCAGCGCCGCCTTGCTCGCGCGATACAGCCAGCCGGTCGTGCCGCTCGCGTCGGCGATGCTGCCCATCTTGCTCGACAGCACCGCGAATACGCCGCCGGTTTCTTCGACGAGCGGCAGCAGGATCGGCATCAACTGCATCGGACCGAGCAGGTTGGTGTGCATCACGTGATCGAAGTCTTCGGCGGTGATCGTCTCGATGCCTTCGGTGCGCGGGCCGTACACGCCCGACACCAGAATTGCCGTATCGAGCCGCTCGCCGTCGAGCTTCCAGCCGAGCGCGGCGATTTCCTCGGGTGCGGTCACGTCGAGCGCGAAAGTCTGCGCGCCGAGTTCGTTCAACGCGTCGAGCGCGGCGCCGTCGCGTGCGGTGGCAAACACGCGCCAGCCGCTCTTGCGGTACTGCCGTACGAATTCCTGGCCGATGCCACGCGACGCACCGACGATCAACACTGTCTTCATCGAATACCTCAATCCGTTAGACGCCGCGCATCGCGGGTCAAACCAGTTCGACACCCATCGCCGTCGCTTCGCCGCCGCCGATGCACAGCGTCGCGACGCCGCGCTTGCCACCGCGCTTCTTCAGCGCGCCGATCAGCGTGACGAGAATCCGCGCACCCGATGCGCCGATCGGATGGCCGAGCGCGCACGCGCCGCCGTTCACGTTGACCTTCTCGTGCGGCAGACGGTGTTCCTTCATCGCGGCCATCGTCACCACGGCGAACGCTTCGTTGACTTCATACAGATCGACGTCGTCGGCGCGCCAGCCGTTCTTCTCGAACAGCTTGCGAATCGCACCGACCGGCGCGGTGGTGAACTTCGCCGGTTCCTGCGCGAACGTCGAGTGGCCGACCACGCGCGCAATCGGCTCGACGCCGAGTCGCTTCGCCGTCGATTCACGCATCATCACGAGCGCGGCGGCGCCGTCGGAAATCGACGACGAGTTCGCCGCCGTCACGGTGCCGGTCTTGCTGAACGCGGGCTTGAGCGTCGGAATCTTGTCGAGGTTGGCTTTGAACGGCTGCTCGTCGCGATCGATGGTCACGTCGCCCTTGCGGCCTGCCACTTTCACCGGCGCGATTTCCCACGCGAACGAGCCGTCTTCGTTTGCGCGCTTTGCACGGTTGAGCGACTCGACCGCGAACGCGTCCTGCGCCTCGCGCGTGAAGTCGAACGACGCCGCGCATTCCTCGGCGAAGGTGCCCATCAGACGACCCTTTTCGTAGGCGTCTTCGAGGCCGTCGTAAAACATGTGATCGATCACCTGGCCGTGACCCATGCGCATGCCGCCACGCGCCCTGGGCAGCAGGTACGGCGCGTTCGTCATGCTCTCCATGCCGCCCGCGACGATCACGTCGAGCGAACCCGCGGCCAGCATGTCGTGCGCGAACATCGCCGCGCGCATGCCGGAGCCGCACATCTTGTTGACCGTGGTGCTGCCGGTGCTCAACGGCAAGCCGGCGCCGAGCGCGGCCTGCCGTGCGGGCGCCTGGCCGAGGCCGGCGGGCAGCACGCAGCCCATCACCACTTCGTCGATCTGTTCGGGTTTGAGGCCCGCGCGCTGCACGGCGGCCTCGATTGCCACCGAGCCCAGTTGCGGCGCGGTGAGCGATGCGAAGTCGCCTTGAAATGCCGCCATCGGCGTGCGCGCGACGCTCACGATGACAATCGGATCAGCCTGGGTTGCGTTCATGTTTGCCTCACTCATGTTTTAGCTCCTTGATCACACCTTCGACGACGGCCGGCACGTCGCCGAGTTGCGCCGCATCGGCGGCGACCACGTCGTTATCCGCTTTGTGCGCGCCGCTCGCCGACACCGCCGCCACACAATCCTTGTACGTCGCTTCGAGCGCGGCCGCGTCGTTGATCGTCATGCCGAGGTTGCGCACCTTGCCGTCATGCACGCCGTACGCCCAGCCGTGCACGGTCAGTTCCTGGCCGCGCGCCCACGCGTCGTTGACGATGGTGGTGCGGCACACGTTCACCACCTGCTCGATCGTGTTCAGTTCGACCAGCCGCCGATGACGCGCTTCACCGAGCGGCCACTCCTCGATCAACGCGGCGTGCTTGGTGCGCACGTCCTGCACGTGAGCCAGCCAGTTGTCCGCGAGACCCACGCGGCGGCCGTGCAGTGCCGCGCCGACGCCCGAGCAGCCGTAGTGGCCGACCACCATGATGTGCTTGACCTTCAGCAGATCGACGGCGAACTGGATCACCGACAGGCAGTTCAGATCGGTATGCACCACCACGTTGGCGATGTTTCTGTGCACGAACACCTCGCCCGGCGGCAGGCCGATGATCTGGTTCGCCGGCACGCGCGAATCGGAGCAGCCGATCCACAGATACTCGGGCGTCTGCTGATGCGCGAGACGCGAGAAGTACTCGGGGTCTTCGGACAGCTTGCGGGCGACCCACGCGTCGTTGTTGTCGAACAGATGCGAGAGCGGATTGGAAGGGTTGGAAGAGTTGGAAGCGTTCGTGTTCATGATGCGTTTGGGCGGTTGCTCGACCGCTTGACCGGTCGAAGTCGTTTGTTACATAAGGTTCGGACGATGCGGGCGGCGCGGATGCTTCACGCCACTCGCACGCTGCGCTCGTCTGCTCGTGCATCCGGCGTGGCCGATGCAGGCGCAGCCGCAGCGGCAAAGCGTTCCGGATAGCGGATGCAGAAGCGCTCGCTGACGTCGTACGGGAAAAAGTCGGGCAGTTCGCCTTTCAATAGATGATCCTTGTGCCGTTGCCACAGCGCAGGATCGAAGATGTCCGCGTGGTGCTGCATGAAGGAACGGCGCACGCGTGGGTCGCCGAGCAGAAACGTGCCGTACGTCTCCGGGAAGATGTCGTGCGGGCCGACCGAGTACCATGGCTCGCCCGACATTTCGTCCTCCTCGTAACGTGGCGCCGGCACCGCGCGCACGTTGCAGTCGGTCAGATATTCGATTTCATCGTAGTCATAGAACACGACGCGGCCATGACGTGTCACGCCGAAGTTCTTGTACAGCATGTCGCCTGGGAAGATGTTCGCCTGCATCAACTCCTTCACCGCATTGCCGTACTCCTTGATGCCGTGCTCGACGTCGGCGTCGTTGCCGTTTTGCAGGAACAGATTGAGCGGCACCATACGGCGTTCGATATACATATGGCGAATCACCAGGTTGTCGCCGTCGTATTCGATCAGCGACGGCACTTCCTTTTTGAGCTCGCGCACGAGCGCTTCATCGAGCCGCGATACGGGCAGTGCGACGCTCGAATATTCGAGCGTGTCGGCCATGCGGCCGAGGCGGTCGTGCCGTTTGACGAGCTGATACTTCGCCTGGATCTGCGCGCGCGTGGTGTCTTTCGGCGGCGGGAAGCTGTCCTTGATCAGCTTGAACACGTACGGGAACGACGGCAGCGTGAACACCAGCATCACGAGCCCTTTGATGCCGGGCGCGATGATGAACTGATCGCTCGAATGCGACAGGTGATGCAGCAGATCGCGATAGAACAGATTCTTGCCCTGCTTCTGCAAACCCACCGACGTATAGATTTCCGCCTTCGGTTTACCCGGCATGATGGTGCCGAGAAATTCGACGTACGCGGACGGCACTTCCATGTCGACGAGGAAATACGAATGCGAGAAGCTGAAGATGATCAGCAGTTGCTCGCGCTTGAGCAGCACCGTGTCGAGCGCGAGCACGCCCGGCTTCACGTGACGCAGCGGCACGGCGAACGGCAGCAGCGCGTCGCCGTTGATGATCCGTCCGACGATATACGCCGACTTGTTCCGGTAGAACAGCGACGAGAGCACATGAATCTGAAAGTTCGGCGCTTCGTCGAACACGCCGAACGCGTCGTGAATCGCCTGCATCACGCAGCCGACGTCACGCGTCAGGTCTTCGAATGGCTGGTCGAGCTGGAAGTTCGTGACGATGCGTTCGAGCGTCGCGGCCAGACCGTCCTTGCCGGGGTAATACGCGCGATAGGTCGGCTTCGCGGCCGGCTCGTCGTTCTCGATGTATTCGGTCGAGATCGCCGGGCGCACGAAAATGAAGTCGTTGTTGAAATACGAGCGGTGCAGAATCTTGCAGCACACCGAATTGAAAAACGTTTCCGCGCACTCGGGCTGGCGGTGCGTAGTCAACAGGCCGATGTAGTGCAGCTTGATTTGCTGCCACACTTCGCCGTCGATGTTTTCCGCGTCGTATTCGTCTTCAAGCAGTTCGACGCATTCTTCGACGCGCTCGTCGTACGAAGTGATGCGATCGCGCGCGAGCTTTTGCAGACCGTGCCAGTCGGCGGCTTCGAAGAGCGTCCTCGCGTGGATCGCGGCGTCGCGGAAGATCCGGTAATGCCGGTCGAATCCTTCGAGCATCGTCTGGGCGACGTCAAAGCCGATTTGCGACGACAGCAGTTTGGGGAAGTGATTCATGTCGACCGTGCATTCGTCCCATGTCGTGAAGACACCCGTGATTGTATCGTCCGGGTGGGCCCGCGACGCATCGCGCCGCGCGTTGCTGCAATCTGCGCTCAGGCGGGCCTGGCTGCGCGTGTGCCGCCAACGAGCAGCGCGCGCGCCTGGGCTTCGTATTGCGCGAGATCTTCGAGCGTCGCGTTGAGGTCTTCAAGCTGACGTTCGAGCACTTCGCGATGCCGCGCCACCGTGGCGAGGAATGCATGCAGTTGCGCCACGGTGTCGGTCGGCGACTCGTACACGTCCAGCAGTTCGCGGATTTCCGACAGCGTGAAGCCGAGCCGTTTGCCGCGCAGTGTGAGCTTCAGGCGCGTTCGGTCGCGGCCCGAATAGACGCGCCGCAAACCGCTCGACCCTTCGCGGCTAGGCGAGAGTAAACCCTGATCTTCGTAGAAGCGGATCGCGCGCGGCGTGACGTCGAATTCCCGCGCGAGCTCGGTGATCGTGTATTGCGTGTTCATCGGGGCATCCCGTGGCCGGGCAGAAAATCGGATTGAACGATAGAATCGACGTTTACGTTATCGTCAACCTGAGCTGAACGCAACCATTGCTGCAACCACGGCGCGATCCGGCAAGAGCAAGCCGCCACCGCCACAACCACGCCGACCGGCATCGCACACCTCGCCATGCCGGACGGCCGACGGAGGAAGACACCCACAATGAACGCACTCGAACATCAACTCCAATACCCGTTCAACGACAGCATGCCGGAAGCCGGCCGCGCGATGGAAGTCGCGCCCGGCGTGTTCTGGCTGCGCATGCCGCTGCCTTTCGCGCTGGATCACATCAATCTCTGGCTGCTGCGCGACGAGATCGACGGCAAGCACGGCTGGACGGTGGTGGATTGCGGCATCACGTCGGATACGATCAAGCAGAACTGGGAGACCGTGTTCGACTCGGTGCTCGACGGCCTGCCGGTGCTGCGCGTGATCGTCACGCACTGCCATCCGGACCACATCGGGCTCGCGCACTGGGTGTGCAGCGGCGGCGAGCGCAAGCGCTGGGACGCGCGGCTGTGGATGACGCTCGGCGAATACATGCAGGCCCGCGTGATGGCCGCCGGCGACGGTTCGAATGCAGGCGGCGAGGCGGCGGCGCGGCATTTCGCGCGGCACGGTCTGAACGATCAGGACTCGCTTGAGAAACTGCGTAATCGCAAGAGCTATTACTCGAGCCTCGTGCCGGCGATTCCGGGGCAATACCGGCGTCTGCGCGAAGCCGAGGGTGTGAAGATCGGCGGCAAGACGTGGCACGTGGTGACGGGCTTCGGTCATTCGCCGGAACACTGCGCGCTGCATTGTGAAGAGACCGGCGTGCTGATCTCCGGCGACATGGTGCTGCCGCGCATTTCGACCAACGTGTCGGTGTTCGACATCGAGCCGGAAGGCTCGCCGCTCGCGCTGTATCTGGAGTCGCTCGGCCGCTACGAGGCGATGCCTGAGGACACGCTGGTGCTGCCGTCGCATGGCAGGCCGTTTCGCTGCGTGCGCACCCGCATCCGCCAATTGCGCGAGCATCACGACGCGCGGCTGGCCGAAGTGCGCGAAGCGTGCGCGCAGAAACCGCAGAGCGCCGCGGACATCGTGCCGCTGATGTTCAAGCGTCAGCTCGACATCCATCAGATGACGTTTGCGCTGGGTGAAGCGCTGGCGCATTTGCATCTGCTGTGGCTCGCCGGTGAACTGAAGCGCACGCAGCACGCGGACGGCGTGATCCGCTTCTCGGCGGCTTGATCGTTTCGATGCGTCGATAAAAAAGCCCGGTTGCGCTGGCGCGCAACCGGGCTTTTTACTTTCCGTGTACCTTCAGGCGTGAGCGGAATTACTGCACCGCCACCGTCCCAAAGTTCACCCGGCCGAACGGACTCACGTGATAACCGCTCACGTTCGTGCGCGTGATCGCCGAAGCGGTCGGATACCCCAGCGGAATCCACAGCGCCTGATCGTGAATGATCTGCTGCGCCTGTTCATACGCTTTTGTACGCTTGGCCTGTTCCGGCGTGGCCTTGCCGTCGGCAATCAGTTTGTCCAGATCCTGGTCGCAGAAACGCGCGAAGTTGATCCCCGACTTCACCGCGTTGCAGCTGAAGAGCGGTGACAGATAGTTGTCCGGATCGCCGTTGTCGCCGGCCCAGCCCATGAACAGGGAGTCGTGCTGACCTTGCTTTGCCTGCTTGATCAGCTCGCCCCATTCGATCACCTTCACGTCCGCTTTCACGCCGATCTTCGCGAGGTCCGCCTGCAGCAGTTCGGCGCCGGCCTTCGGATTCGGATTCAGCACGCTGCCGTTCGGACGCACCCAGATCGTCGTTTCGAAGCCGTTCGGATAGCCCGCGTCGGCGAGCAGTTTCTTCGCTTTCACCGGATCGTACGGCCAGCCCTTGATCGACCGGTTGTAGCTCCACGTGTTCGGCGGATACGGGTTCGTGGCCGGCGTCGCGGTGTTGTCGAACACGGTCTTCAGGTACGTGGTGCGATCGAACGCCATGTTCATTGCGGCGCGCACCTTCTGATTGTCGAGCGGCTTCTTCTGCGTGTTCAACGCGACGAACGCGGTCATGAACGCCGGAGTCTGCACGATGGCCAGCGACTTGTCGTTCTTCGCGTCGGCGAGATCCTGCGGCTTCGGCGACAGCGCGATCTCGCATTCACCCGCTTTCACTTTCTGCGCGCGCACCGTGGCGTCCGGCGTGATCGCGTAGATCAGGCGGTCGATCTTCGGTTTCGGCCCCCAGAAGGTCGGGTTCACGTCGTAGCGGATCACCGCGTCTTTCGTATAGCTCTTCAAGACGAACGGGCCGGTGCCGACCGGCTTCGCGTTCAGATCCACCTCTTTGCCAGCCTTGAGCAACTGGTCGGCGTATTCCGCCGAATAGATCGACGCGAAACCCATCGTCAGGATCGGCACGAAGGTCGCGTCCGGGGTGTTCAGTTCAAACTTGACGGTATTGTCGTCAACCTTGCTGATCGACCTGATCAGCTTCGGCAAGCCCATCGACTGCGCATGCGGGAAGCCGCTCGCCCCCGCCACCTTGTGCCACGGATTGCTGTCGTTGAGCATGCGGTCGAACGTGAAGACGACGTCGTCGGCGTTCAGCGCGCGGGTGGGCTTGAAGTAGTCGGTGGTCTGGAACTGCACGTTCGGGCGCAGATGGAACGTGTACGTGAGGCCGTCGGCGCTCACGTCCCATTTGTCGGCCAGCGCCGGCACCACTTTCTTCGAGGCCTCGTCGTACGAGACCAGTGAATTGAAGATCACATCGGCCGACGCATTGGTCGTGACGAGCGAATTGAACTGCACCACGTCGAAGCCGTCAGGGCTCGACTCGGTACAGACGGTCAGCGGTTTGGCGAGCACGAGCGCGGGCGCCGTGAACAGTACGGCGGCTGCGAGCAGTTTGAAGCGCATAGGTTCTCCCATAACAAGCGCAGTCAGGCAGTGCGTCTGGTTGTGTGGTTATTCCGGTGACGACGGACGGGCTTGGGCGTCGTCCCGATTGTGATACGTTTCCGGCGCTCGCGCATGACGTGGGTAATCCGGCCCATGCGCGTCGCGCGCGTTCGCGAAAGCTTATCGAAGGGTGATTGCGGCGACAACAACATAATCCGCATATCCATATGGAATCCGGCTGCCGGTGCTCATGCCGCCGACGCGCGCTTCAGCAGATAGGCGACGCCTTCGATCGCGCGCACGCCGTACCACGACACCATTTCCCCATCGATCAACTCGATGCGCCTGGTCGCCAGCCGCGAATCGCGCGCGAGCGCATCGCGATGCGCCTGCGTGAAACGATACGGCTCGCTCGACAGCAGGATGCGATCGACCCCGGCAAGCCACGGCGCGTCGTCGAACTCGAACGTCGGATAACGCGCGGCGCCTGCCGCTCCGCCTCGCACATCGGGCAGTGTGTGCCAGTTCACGAGCCGCAGCATCGCGGCGATATACGTGTCGCGCGCCACGGTCATCCACGGTTCGCGCCAGATCAGATACAGCACGTTTTGCGCGGCAAACGCCTGCGTTGCGGCTTCGCGCAGCCGGTCTTCGAGTCTCTCGCTCAGACGCTGCGCTTGCTGCATGCGGTCGAAGATCGCGCCCAGCAGCGCGTAAAGCGACAAATTGTCTTGCGGTGTCTGCGGATGGGTGACGACGATGTGCGGCACGAACGCGCGCAACTGCTCGACAGTATCGCGCTCGTTTTCGTCGATATTGACGATCAGATGAGTGGGGTGCAACGCACGAATCGCGTCGAGATTGACGGCCTTGGTGCCGCCGACCTTGCGCACCTCACGCACCTTGTCGCGAGGATGCACACAAAAACCGGTGCGTCCGACGATCTGCCTGTCGAGGCCGAGTGCGAAGAGTGTTTCGGTGATGCTCGGCACCAGCGAGACGATGCGCGCGTTGGCGCCTGCGGTTTCGTGCGCGACGCCGGCTGCATCGACCGCACGGGGTTCCATGATTTATTCGGTGGCGACGCGCGGCTTGCGCGGCGCGCGTTCGAACGCGCGGTCGTAGAGCCAGCGCGGCAGCACATGCAGCAGCATCGCGACGATGCGCATCTGCCACGGAAACACCGCGAAAGCCGTCCGCCGCTCGACCGCGTGCGCCACCTTCGCGGCGAAACGGTCGGCGTCCATCAGGAACGGCATCATGTACGGGTTGTGCTCGGTCATCGGCGTGCGGATGTAGCCGGGCGCGATCGTAACGACGCCGACGCGGTGCGGCCGCATCTCGACGCGCAACGCTTCGAGATACTTGAGCGCCGCCGACTTCGACGCGCTGTACGCGCCGGAGCCCGGCAAGCCGCGCACACTGGCGACGCTGGCGATGCCGACCAGCGTGCCGCGTTTCGCGGCGACCATCGCGGCGGCGAACGGCTCGAAGGTGGCGACCATGCCGAAGTAGTTGACGTCCATCACTTCGCGGAAGGTGCGCAGATCGCCCTGTCCGGTGACCGCACCGCGGCTGATGCCGGCGTTGGCGATCACGACGTCCGGCAAACCGTGTTGCGCGATGAATTGCGCGGCAGCATCGGCAAGCGCTTCGGCGTCGCGAACGTCGACGGAATAGATGGAGACGGTGTTGTGCGGATGGGACTGCTGGAACGCGGCGAGGATGTCACCGCGGCGGGCAACGAGGCCGAGAATCGCGCCGCGCCGCGCATAGTCGGCGGCGAGCGCGAGGCCGATGCCACTCGAAGCGCCGGTAATGAAAACCTTTAGCGGTGAACTCATTCCGGCGCCTCGTCTTTACATCTTCTTGGCGCGGACTTGCTGCACCAGATAATCGAGCACCTGAATCGTGCCCGGCAGGCTGTTGGTCGCTGCCGGCCCGGTTTCATACTTGCCTTGCACGGCCATCGTCGGCACGCCGTCGATTTTGTACGAGTCGAGCAGCTTCTTGTCTTTCTGCAGCGCGCTTTGCGTCGAGAACGAGTTGTACGCGTCCATGTACTTCTTCGGATCGACGCCCTGCTTCGCGAGGTATTTGACCTGATCTTCCGGCGTCATCAGGTAGTTCTTGTTGACGTGGATTTCGTTGAAGACCTTCGGCGTCAGTTCCGTGGCGAGGCCGAGCGCGTCGAGCGCGTGGAACATCTTCGAGTGCGGAACGAAGTCGTCGCGGAAGGCGACCGGCACGCGCTTGAACACCACGTCCGGACCCTGCTTCTTGACCCAAGCTTCGAGGTACGGGTCGAATTCGTTGCAGTGCGGGCAGCCGTACCAGAAGAACTCGGTGACTTCGATCTTGCCGGCCGGCACGTCGGTCGGTTGCGGCGAAGCCAGCACAGTGTAGTCCTTGCCGGACACCGGCGCAGCCGGCGACGCATGAGCCGTGGCGGCAACCAGACCCAGCGAGAGGAACAGAATGCTCAGCAGTTTTTTCATGTGGTGTTGACCCAGATAGGCGGTAAGACGGTGGCGCCACGCAAATGCCCGTCACCGTTTTTCAGATTCGGCATTGGACGTTTCAATTGTCCGACGTGCTTGTGACACGCGCTGCGCACCGATAGTTCGGTGACTGCGCGTGCCGACGATTACCGTTCGTTTTATTGTTTGGTGAAGCGGATCACGGCGGTATCCACGCCCGCATCCGACAGACGCTGGCGGCTCGAATTCATGTCTTCGAACTTCGAGAATGGCCCGATGCGCACGCGATAGTACGTCACGCCGCCCGCATCGCGCTGGGTGACCTTCGATTCGAAGCCCTGGAACGCGAGGCGCGCGCGCTGCTGTTCGGCATCGGCCGAGGTTTTGTACGCGCCCACTTGCAGGAAGTAGCCCGTGTTCGCATCACCCGGCGCCGGGGCCGGCGCCGCGGCTGAACCCGGCTTGGTGTTGGCGGCCATGGTGGCTGTGGTGCTCTTCGGCGCCGAGCCCGCCGCGGTGGCGGCCGGTGCGCTGGAGGCTTGCGGTTTCTTCGCCGGAGCCGGCACAGCGGCCGTGCCGGTGCCGTTGCCGTTATCCTGCGAAGGCTTCGGCGCAACCGCCGTACCGTTCGCATTGCCAGCCGACGGCGGCACTTCGACGATCTGCGGTTCTTCGAGCATGCCCGACTGGGTCTGCGAGTTGGTCTGGCCAGGCGCGGTGTTCGGCGGCGCCGGTTGCGCGGCTTGCGGTACCGGCTGGCCCGGCGTCTTGCCTTGCAGCGGACGGTTCGGATCGTATTGCGCCTGGCTCGCGCCGGCTTCGGACGCCGCGGGCGGCGCCACCTTCGACACGAACGGCGTAGGCGCACGGGTGATATACAGCGCCACCACTACCGCGATCGCCAGGCCGACGATCAGGCCCAGCACGATGCCGAGAAAAGTGCCCCCGGTTTGTTTCGATTGCTTTGTTGTGCGGCGTGGTTTTGCCATCGTACGAATCACCTGCAAAAAGAATCCTGGATCGGGCGTCGATTATAACGACGGCCGGTTGCATGTTGCGCCGGAGGACTTACATCTTGACGGGAGCGGAGACGCCGATCGTCGCGAGACCGTTGGCCAACACCTGACGCGTGGCCGCGAGCAGCGCGACACGTGCATTGCGCTCGGCCGCATCGTCGACCAGCACGCGTTCGGCTCTGTCATTGTAGAACGAGTGGAATTCTCCGGCGAGCTCGCGCAAATAGAACGCGACCGCGTGGGGCGCCAGTTCGTCGGCGGCGTGTTGCAGCATGTCCGGGAATTCGGCGAGCTTGTTCAGCAAGGCCATTGCGCGTTCGCTGGTGAGCGGCGCCACGTCCACGCTGGCCAGTGTGGTCTCGTCCATGCTGTAGCGCGCTTTGCATTCGGCGATGACCGAGCAGATCCGGGCGTGCGCGTACTGCACGTAATGCACCGGATTTTCGTCGTTCTGCTTCAGCGCGAGGTCGATGTCGAACACGAATTCCGTGTCCGCCTTGCGCGAGATCAGGAAGAAGCGCACGGCGTCGCGGCCGCGGCGAATCGTTTCTTCATCGATCAGGTCGATGGCCGCTTCAGACCCCGGCGTCGCGCCGCCCGACCATTCGATCAGATCGCGCACCGTCACATAGCTGCCGGCGCGCTTGGAGATCTTCACCTCTTCGCCGTTGCGCATCACCGTGACCATCTTGTGCAGGATGTAGTCGGGATAGCCCTTCGGAATGCCGATGCCGAGACCCTGCAGGCCGGCGCGCACCCGCGCGATCGTGCCGTGGTGGTCCGAGCCCTGGACGTTGATGACCTTGGTGAAGCCGCGCTGCCACTTGGCGACGTGGTAGGCGACGTCCGGCACGAAGTACGTGTAGGTACCGTCGGTCTTGCGCATCACGCGGTCTTTGTCGTCGCCGTCGTCGGTGGTGCGCAGCCACAGCGCGCCTTCCTGTTCGTAGGTCTTGCCGGCGGCGATCAGCGCGTCGACGGTCTTCTCGACCCGGCCTTCCGTGTACAGCGACGACTCCAGGTAGTACTGGTCGAACTTCACGCCGAACGCCTGCAGGTCCATGTCCTGCTCGCGGCGCAGGTACGCGACGGCGAAGCGGCGGATCGCCTCGAGGTCTTCGACGTCGCCCGCGCCGGTGACCGGCTCGCCGTCGCTCGCGGCCACCGTGGCGCCGCTCAGATAATCTTGCGCGATGTCGGCGATGTACTCGCCGTTGTACGCCGACGCCGGCCAGCCCTCATCGCCGGGGGCGAGGCCGCGGGCGCGCGCCTGGGTCGACTGCGCGAGCGTGTGGATCTGCACGCCGGCGTCGTTGTAGTAGAACTCGCGATGCACGTCCCAGCCTTGCGAGGCCAGCACGTTCGACAGCGCGTCGCCGAGCGCGGCCTGGCGGCCGTGGCCGACGTGCAGCGGGCCGGTCGGGTTGGCCGAGACGAACTCAATCAGCACATGCTTGCCGGCGTCGCGTTGCGAGCGGCCGAACGCAGCCTGTTCGGCGAACACGGCGGCGATCACCGCCTGCTTGGCCGACGCCGTCAGGCGCAGGTTGATGAAGCCGGGGCCGGCCACTTCGGCGGCTTCGATCAGACCTTGGGCCTGCGGCTGCGCGAGCAGCGCGTCGACGATCTGTTGGGCCAGCTGGCGCGGATTGGCGCGCAGCGGCTTGGCGAGCTGCATCGCCACATTGCACGCGACGTCGCCGTGCGCGGCAACCTTGGGGCGTTCGAGCGTGATGGTGGGCGACACGAACGCGGCTTCGGTCGCGCCTTGCGAGGCAAGCGCGACCTGCTTCACCGTGTCGGCGAGCAGTGTTTCGAGGGTAAGTTTATGTGCGGGCAGCATGCTTGTTGCGAGTCCAGTGAGGCAATCCGGTGATGCGGAAGAGGCGCCGGCCGCGCGCCAGGCACAACCGATTCGTTAGAAGCGTGGAGAGCGGCGATGCAGCCGACGCGACGCAGCGGGCACATCGGGAGCGCCTTCGGGCCCATTGCCTGCAACGCGGTAAGCGGGGCATGGCCGCTTGCCGAGGCGTTGGCTGCCGCGGCATGCGGGGTTGCGGCCAGCCGGCCCAGCCACGCTACTCGCGCTTCGCCGCGCGCGGCGCATTGCGGCGCGCTTTTCCGTCCAGACGGATTTTAGCAGGTGCTAATATGTTCAATGAGATGCCCAGCAAGGGCCGTGGCCGCCGCGCCTGGTCGGCGAGCTAACGTAACGCGCGCCGGTAGCCGTCTTCGGGCCGCTCGCGCGCCAATCCGACATAACGAAAAAGGGAACAGTCATGCTGATTACTTTTAAGTGCCACGCCTGCCCAGACGTGATGATGCTGGACAATCTGGCTCAGTACCTGGTTGGCATTGTCGGCAAGCGCCTTGGTCAGCGGGGCGTCATCACTCACGACGAACTGGGCCCCGCGATCACGAAACTCGAAGCGGCCATCAGCTCCGACAAGCAGGAGCGCGCCGAACACGAGGGCCGTTTCCACGAAGGCGAAGACGGCCACGGCCACGATCCTCACGAGATTCCGCCGGGTCTCGCGCAGCGCGCGTATCCGTTCCTCGACATGCTGCGCGCGGCGCAGAAGGAAAACGCGGACATCGTCTGGGGCCTCTGACTGACTTCAGGCATTCCAGGCAGGGCGTGCGCGGCAACGGTTGCACCCGGTGACGCAAACCCTGCCGCACCAATGAAAAGAGCCCGCTCGACGCGGGCTCTTTGTCTTTCAACGGTCTGAACCGACCGGCTGGGCCGTGCTGCTTACTGGCTGGCGGCATCCGCCGGGGCGGCCATCGGAGCCGACGCGCCCTGCTTCATTTTCTGCTTCTTCGGCTTCTTGACGTGTTTCACGACCGGCGGCGAATACGAGCTGACCGCGCTGGAGCCGCCCGGCGCAGCGGGCTGGGCCAGCGCCGCCGAGGCGCCCGCGGCAAGCGAAACAGCAGTCAATAACAGCGTCAGCTTTTTCATACGATTTTCTCCGTTGGCGATTGCAATTAGACAAGCCGACGCGTTTTGGCCGCGTCTGGCGGGATAAAACCGATTCAGTCTACAAAGCCGAAAATTACGTTGCCGCAAATATTCAGCCTTTCAGAACCGATATAGTGAGTTTCCCGCCACAAGGCTTACAGCAACGGCGCCAACGCCCGTTCGGCGTCCTTTTTCGACAGCGACATGCGCTGTGCGTAGTCTTCGAGCTGATCCTGGCCGATCTTGCCGACCGAGAAATAGGTGCTGTCCGGGTGCGCCAGATAGAAGCCCGACACGCTGGCCGCCGGCAGCATTGCCAGTGATTCGGTCACGCTCATGCCGATTTCGGTGGCTTGCAGCACGTCGAACATGTCGCGCTTCACCAGGTGATCCGGGCAGGCCGGGTAGCCGGGCGCCGGGCGAATGCCGCGATATTTCTCGGCGATCAGGTCGTCGTTGGAGAGGGTCTCGGCGTTCGCGTATCCCCACAGGTCACGCCGCACGCGTGTGTGCATCGCTTCGGCGAACGCTTCCGCGAAGCGGTCGGCGAGCGCCTTCAGCATGATCGCGCTGTAGTCGTCGTGATCCTTTTCGAACTGCCGTTCCTTCACGTCCACGCCGAGACCCGCCGTCACCGCGAACATGCCGATGTAGTCGGCCACGCCCGATTCCTTCGGCGCGATGAAGTCGGCCAGCGACCGGTTCGGCCGCATCACGCCGTCCACCACCGGCCGCACGCTTTGCTGGCGCAGGTTGCGCCACGTGAGCGCGACTTCCGAGCGCGATTCGTCCGTGTAGATTTCGATGTCGTCGTCGTTCACCGTGTTGGCCGGCAGCAGCGCGATCACGCCGTTGGCCTGCAGCCAGCGGCCCTGGATCAGGCGCGCGAGCATCGACTTGCCGTCCGAGAACACGCGCCGCGCCGATTCGCCGACAATCTCGTCGTTGAGGATCGCCGGATACGGGCCGGCCAGGTCCCACGTCTGGAAGAACGGGCCCCAATCGATGTAGTTTGCGAGGTCGTTCAGGTCGAAGTTCCTGAACACGCGGCGGCCGATGAACTTCGGCTTGACCGGCTGGTAGTTAGCCCAGTCGATCTTGGTCTTGTTCGCGCGGGCTTCGGCGAGCGTGACCATCGGCTGCGCTTTCCTGTTCGCGTGCTGGTCGCGAATGCGGTCGTAGTCGGCCTTGAGTTCGTCGAGGTACTTCGCCGCGCCTTCGTCGGACAGCAGGCTCGACGCCACCGACACCGAGCGCGACGCGTCCGGCACATACACCACCGGTCCTTCGTAATGCGGCGCGATCTTCACCGCGGTGTGCACCCGCGAGGTGGTCGCCCCGCCGATCAGGAGCGGAATCTTCTTGACGCGGAAGTAGTCGTCGCGCTGCATTTCCGACGCGACGTAGGCCATCTCTTCGAGGCTCGGCGTGATCAGCCCCGACAGCCCGATGATGTCCGCGCCTTCGACCTTCGCCTTGGCGAGGATGTCGTTGCACGAGACCATCACGCCCATGTTGACCACTTCAAAGTTATTGCACTGAAGCACCACCGACACGATGTTCTTGCCGATGTCGTGCACGTCGCCCTTGACGGTCGCGATGACGATCTTGCCCTTCGCGCGCACGTCGCCGCCGCCGGCTGCGAGCTGCTTCTTTTCTTCTTCGATGAACGGGATCAGATGCGCGACTGCCTGCTTCATCACGCGCGCCGACTTCACGACTTGCGGCAGGAACATCTTGCCCTGGCCGAACAGGTCGCCGACGATGTTCATGCCGTCCATCAGCGGGCCTTCGATCACGTTGATCGGACGGCCGCCTTGCGCGGCGATCTTCGCGCGCACTTCCTCGGTGTCTTCGACGATGAAGTTGGTGATGCCGTGCACGAGCGCATGCGACAGACGCTTCTCGACCGGCTGGTTGCGCCATTCGAGGTTCTCTTCCTTCTTCGCGGCGCCGGTCTTGAACTTGTCGGCGATTTCGAGCAGCCGGTCGGTGCCGTCTTCACGACGGTTCAACACCACGTCTTCGACGTGCTCGCGCAACTCCGGGTCGAGGTCGGCATACACGCCGAGCTGCCCCGCGTTGACGATGCCCATGTCCATCCCCGCCTGGATCGCGTGATAGAGGAACACGGTGTGGATCGCCTCGCGCACCGGGTCGTTGCCGCGGAACGAGAACGACACGTTCGACACGCCGCCGCTCACCTTCGCGTACGGCAGGTTTTCCTTGATCCAGCGCGTCGCGTTGATGAAGTCGACCGCGTAGTTGTTGTGCTCTTCGATGCCGGTGGCGATCGCGAAGATGTTCGGATCGAAGATGATGTCTTCCGGCGGGAAGCCCACTTCGTTCACGAGGAAGTCATACGAGCGTTTGCAGATTTGCGTCTTGCGCTCGAAGGTGTCGGCCTGGCCTTGCTCGTCGAACGCCATCACGACGGCGGCCGCGCCGTAGCGGCGAATCAGGTTCGCGTGATGGCGGAACGCTTCTTCGCCTTCCTTCAGCGAGATCGAGTTGACGATCGCCTTGCCTTGCACGCATTTCAGGCCCGCTTCGATCACTTCCCACTTCGACGAGTCGATCATGATCGGCACGCGCGCGATGTCCGGCTCCGATGCGATCAGATTCATGAAGCGCACCATCGCCGCTTTCGAATCGAGCATCGCCTCGTCCATGTTGACATCTATGACCTGCGCGCCGTTTTCGACCTGCTGGCGCGCAACCGCGATCGCATCGTCGAACTGGTCGTTCAGGATCATTCGCGCGAACGCTTTCGAGCCGGTCACGTTGGTGCGTTCACCGACGTTGATGAAGAGCGTCCCGGACGTGACGTTGAACGGCTCGAGGCCGGCAAGGCGCATGGTGTGATCGGTCATGGCGTATGTGCGAGTCGATTGCTTGCGTTGAGGTGCGCTGGGTTGCGTCCTGGTGCGTCTGTTTCGATGGCGCTGGAGCGGGGCGGCCGGCGTTCAGGCCGCCGGGCTCAGGCGGCGTCGCGATACTGGGTCGGCCATTGGCGCGGCTTCACTTCGGCGAGCGCCTGCGCGATCGCCGCGATGTGCTCCGGCGTCGTGCCGCAGCAGCCGCCGGCGATATTCACGAGACCGGCCTGCGCGAACTCCTTGAGCAGCCCCGACGTATCCGCCGGCAATTCGTCGAAGCCCGTGTCGCTCATTGGATTCGGCAAACCGGCGTTCGGATAGCACGACACGTAGGTGTCGCACAGCTTCGCCAGTTCGGCGATGTACGGGCGCATCAGCGCCGCGCCCAACGCGCAGTTCAGACCGAACGTGAGCGGCTTTGCGTGACGCAGCGAGTTCCAGAACGCTTCGACGGTCTGGCCCGACAGAATACGGCCCGACGCGTCGGTGACGGTGCCCGAGATCATGATCGGCAGACGCTCGCCGGTGTCTTCGAACAGTTCGTCGAGCGCGAACAGCGCGGCCTTCGCGTTGAGCGTGTCGAAGATGGTTTCGACCAAAAACAGATCCACGCCGCCGTCGAGCAGCGCCTTGGCCTGCTCGTAGTAGGCCGTGCGCAATTCGTCGAAGGTCACGTTGCGCGCGCCCGGATCGTTCACGTCAGGGGAAATGCTCGCGGTCTTCGGCGTCGGTCCGATCGCGCCGGCGACGAAGCGCGGCTTGTCGGGCGTCGAATATTTGTCGCACGCGGCGCGCGCAAGTTTCGCCGACGCGAGATTCATCTCGGCGGCCAGCGCTTCCATGCCGTAGTCCGCCTGCGCAACCGTGGTCGCGCCGAACGTGTTGGTTTCGATGATGTCGGCGCCCGCCGCCAGATACTGCTCGTGAATCTCGGCGATGATCTGCGGCTGCGTGATCGACAGCAACTCGTTGTTGCCCTTGATGTCGCGCCCATAGTCCTTGAAGCGCTCGCCGCGATAGCGGGCTTCGTCGAGCTTGTAACGCTGGATCATCGTGCCCATTGCGCCGTCCAGGATCAGGATGCGCGACTTGAGCAGCGCAGGGAGCGCCGTGCCGCGCGTGTAGGCGGCGTCGGGACGGACTGGCGTGGCGGTTTGAGCAGGCTGGTTCATGGCGGACGAGGGCTTGCGCCGGCGTTTTCGGGAAACCTGTCATTGTAGCCGCTGCCGGGCGGATGCGCCCGGCGCGGGCGAAGCGGCCACCTCGGCTGTCGGGACAGGGCTGTGCGGGAAGATAGCGCGAAACGCAGCAGAACAACAAAGCAGGTAGCCGGGGGCAAGCAGGCTGCAAAGAAAACGGCCCAGCGAGGCAAAAGCCTGCTGGGCCGCTTCATGACTGCTGACCGCCTTATAAGGGCCGCCGGCGGGGCCGGACGGCGCGGTCAATGTATGTATGTCGCCAAAAACGTTGAAGCGAATCCTGGGGTTAGTGAAGGATCACCGGTTGGTGCATCAGGCTGTCGAACTGGCCGAGAAATTCGTCGACCTCGTCCAGTGACGGCTCCTCTTCGATCAGCTTTTGCACGTGCTCGCGAAAACGCGCCGCCATTGCACCGTCAATGTAGATTTCGCGCTGCATGTTTTTATCGACGATCTCGTAGCCACCCGACTTCATGGCCAACTGACCTTCCTGCGGCGGAAACTCGACGACACAATAGTTGGGGCTGTTGTAGATCATTTGCATGGCGACACTCCTTATTTCCGTTGGCTCCTGGCCGTTTCTGCACCATAAGTGGAGCGTATGTTGTGGAATTCAAGGGGTGGGTCCGGATTGACGCTTGTAAAAGTTCCGAACCTACCGGTTAGACCGGCCTTCCAAGAAACGTTTCAAGCAGTGCAGCAAAACGGTGAGATTGCTCGATGGGCGCGAGATGAGCGGCATCGAGAAGTTCGAACTGTGCGCCTTCGATGGCGTCTGCTATTGCCCGCGTCATAGCAGGCGGCGTGCCCGGGTCGTGGCGGCCCGCCACAGTCAAGGTTGGGCACCGGATGCTTCCCAGCTTACTGCGTACATCGAAATCGCGCAGCGCTTCGCATGCCATCGCGTAGCCTTCTGGCAACGTATGCGCGAGCACGTCGCGAATCTGCTCCACGGCTTCGGGGTGCGCTGCCTGAAAGTCGGGCGTCAACCAACGGCTCAAAGTCGTCGGCACCAGCGCCGCGATGCCGCCGCTGCGGGCCGCGTGGGCGCGTTGGTCCCACACGGCGCGGCCTTCCGGCGGCGTGCCGCTGGTGCTGTCGGCAATTGTCAAATGGTCGATGCGTGAAGGGTGATCGAGCGCGAATTGCTGCGCGATCATGCCGCCCATCGACATGCCGACCAGATGCGTAGTGGGCGCATCGAGCGCGTCGAGCAGCGTGGCGAGATCGTCAGACAGATCGCCGACGCTGAACGGCTTACCTGAGACCGCCGTCTTGCCGTGGCCGCGCACGTCGTAGCGCAGCACGGTGTACTCGTCGCGGAAATAACCGGCAAGCTGGTCCCAGACGGACAGGTCGCCGCCGAGTTGATGGATGAACGTCAGCCACGGGCCGCCGCCCTCGTTGCTCAGCACATAGCGCGTTGCGCTTCCGTTGATGTTCACTAGCATGCGGGCTCCTTGAAGGGAACGCAGTGGAAGGATCCGTTTGCGCGCGCCGCGTCCCGCCTCGATGACAAGGCTGATCTGGATACGCAGCAGACGCCCGAACGGTTGCAGCAGATTGTGCGAGTCGGTGTCGTCGCGGAAGTTCGGCAATCTGCTCGAGGCCCTGTTCGGATTCAGGTTCTCAGGGTTTGATGTTGCCGGAATCGGTCGAGTCGACCGGTGAAGCAGGGGCGGCATCGGGCATAGGTGCCGATGTGCCGGAAGGCGAAGGGGTGGGCGAATTGTCAGGCGAAGGCGAAGCAGCGGCGCCTTCTTCATTGCCGTTGCCGCCGGGCAAACCTGCGCTGTCGAGATTGAGCTTGCCGCGCCACACCAGTTCGAATTGGGTGCCGTTCGGTTCCGTTTGAACGATACGCGCAGGTAGCCAGCCGAGCGACGGCGCGAGCCACACGTCGATGCGGCGCAGGTCGCCGTCATGGCGGGGCAGGCGTTTGAAGTGGCGCGTGTCGAGGTAGCCCTCGGCCGTGCGGATGGTCTCGTCGCCGATTGTCTCGACCGGCCAGTTCTCGCCGCTGTCGTTATCGACCACGAAGAACTGCCGTGTCACGCCAGGCTTGTAGGTGGAGGGGTCGCCGCGTACGAGGCTGGCGAGCTGCATCACCATGCTGAAGCGGTCCTGCGCGCCGTCGGGCAGCGGCAGTGAGGCCGGCGTGCGCGTGAAACCAATCTTTTTATCGGTGCGATTGAAGATCGCGATGTCTTCCGCTCGATGCCCGCGTTTTTCGATGTACTGGTCTGGCGCGAGGCCGAACGCATCGATACGGCCATGGCTCGAGTAGACGAATGGGCCGACGAAAGGCAGCGGCACGGAGACGATCATTTCGTAGCTTTGCGCGTTGCTGGTCCAGTGGATCGTGCCGGGCTGGTTGCGCACGCCGTTGTAGAACGTGTCGTACTGCAATTCGGCGGATGGAGGGACCGAAAATTTCACGCCTGGCGACGCTTGCGGCGCGCTGGCGGCAACGGGTGCACTGGCGGTGCCGGCGGCGTTCGCGTTGTTGTCGGTCGTATTGGGGGCGGCCGTGGTGGCCGGCGCGCTCGCCGCCACGTTCGACGCCGCCACGTCCGACGCCGCCACGTCCGGCGGCGCGGCTTGCTTTGCCGGTTGCAGCGCGGTCAACACATGTTCGCGCGGCGGGCGCGCCGCAGCCCTGCGCGCGGGAGCCGGGGCAGGCGCGGGTTGCGCGGCGGCAGTGGGTTTGCGCTCAATGCGCTCGGGCGTCAGCAGTGCGACCTGCACCGGCACACGCTCGTGGTCAGTTGGATTCAGTGTCGCCCGGTTGCGCTCGAACCATTGAGCGGCGATCCAGTGCAGCACGGCCACCGCCGCCAGCACCGCAAGCCACCGCCACGCGCGCGTACCGCCGCGCGGCCCGTTGGACGGCAGGCGATCGGAGCGGCGTGTGGCGGGAGCTGAGGCCATCGGCGATTGAATGTGTGTGGGCAGAAAGTGTCGGGGTGGGCGAGGGTGTTGCTCAGGGGCCGTGCGTCGGTTACCACGCAAAACATGCTCGATCTGCTACGCGAGCGCGTGGCCATCTGCGAACGGATTCGACCGCATAGTCGCGCACGATGTTCCTCGACGGCGAAACCACGCACGAGCCGAACACGCCAGACGACGCACGCAGCGTCATATTGCTGACTTCAAGCTTCGGCGCCGGCGACCGAATCGCGCCCGGCACATCAGTTTTCGTGACGTGGCGCCGCACTATACCCCAGCTCGTATGAGAGCTTTTGCGCGCATTCGCGCAGCGCCGTATCGATCTCGCCACCCCAGCGGATATCGAACGCGCCTTCATGACCGAGCGCGACGAGGCCGAGGGCGAGTTCGCCGGTCGAGTCGAACACCGGCATGCAGAACGCGTGGATGGTCGGCAGCAACATGCCTTCCACGCGCGCCGCTTCGTGCTGCCGTACGTGGGCCAGAACCTTGTCGACTTCTTCCCGTGTACGCGGGCCGCCCAACTGCGACGAGCGGCGTGAGTCGGCCAGTTCGCACTCGAGCATCGCGGCGGTTTTACTCGCCGGCAGGTACGCGGCGAACAGCAGGCCGGTGGCGGAACTGAGCAGCGGCATCACGTCGCCGAGTTTCAGCGACGCTTTCGCCGGGTGGCTCGATTCCATCCAGTGAACCATGGTCGGCCCCTGATTGCCCCACACCGCGATGCCCACCGTGAGATCGAGCCGGTCGCGCAGTTCGGCGAGCGCGATCCGCGCGAGCTTGACGCCGTCGACGCGCGCAAGCCGCGCGAGTCCGAGTTGCAACGCGAAGCCGCCCAGCTCGTAGCGACCCGACAGCGGATCCTGCGCGACGACGCCGAGGCGCAGAAAACTCACCAGATAACGATGCGCTTTTGCCGGGCTCATGCCGGCGCGTTGCGCGAGATCGCGCAGCATCATCGCGCGCGGTTCGCGGGTCAGCACGTCGAGCAATCTGAAGCCGACTTCGATCGACTGTATGCCCGAGCGCAACTTCTCTTCGCCGGCCTCGACGCTTTCGTCGTCGGCTTCGGGCGCGTCGAGCGGTTCAGCGGCAGGGGTGTCGGCGTCGGTACGGATTGCGCCGGAACGGGCAGTTGGAGGCATGAGCGGTACGCATGGAGCGCGTTCAAATGATGATGGGAAGAAATGGGTGGCGGCGCGTGACAGTGGGGTTGGCTTGCGGAGTTGGGTAATGAGGTTCGCGGCCGGGCGCATCAACAGCGCCTGGCAACCAGCAACCACCGCCTCGCGACCTGCCCCTACCGGGGCAACACCCACGTCCACTTGGGCCACGCCGATTCACCATCGTAGAATAGATTCCCTCCATCGTCACTAACACGGTTCACTCCTCTATGAAACTTGCCACGCTGAAGGACGGCACGCGCGACGGCCAACTGATCGTCGTGTCCCGCGACCTGCACACCGCGGCCATCGCCGACGCGATCGCGCCCACCATGCAGCGCGTGCTCGACGACTGGGCCTTCTATGCGCCGCAACTGCACGACCTGTACGACGCGCTCAATCAGGGCCGCGCGCGCAACACCTTCCCGTTCGACGCGAGGGAGTGCATGGCGCCGCTGCCGCGCGCGTTCCAGTGGGCCGACGGCTCGTCGTACGTGAATCATGTCGAACTGGTGCGGCGCGCGCGCGGCGCGGAAATGCCGCCGGAATTCTGGACCGATCCGCTGATGTACCAGGGCGGCAGCGACGACTTCATCGGCCCGAAAGACGATGTGCTGTGCGCATCGGAAGCATTCGGCATCGACTTCGAAGCGGAAGTCGCCGTGATCACCGCCGACGTGCCGATGGGTGCCACGCCCGACCAGGCGCTCCGCAGCGTGCGTCTGATCACGCTCGTCAACGACGTCTCGCTGCGCAACCTGATCCCCGCCGAACTTGCGAAGGGCTTCGGCTTTTTCCAGAGCAAGCCGGCCACGTCGTTCGCGCCGGTCGCGGTCACGCCCGACGAGCTCGGTGAACACTGGCGCGAAGGCCGCGTGCACCGTCCGATGATCGTCCATTGGAACGGCAAGAAAGTCGGCCAGCCGGACGCCGGCACCGACATGGTGTTTCACTTCGGCCAACTGATCGCGCACGCGGCGAAAACCCGCAACCTGCGCGCCGGGGCGATCGTGGGCTCGGGCACGGTGTCGAACAAGGACGCGAAGCGCGGCTACTGCTGTATCGCCGAGAAGCGCTGCCTCGAAACCATCGAGCACGGCGCGCCGCAAACCGAGTTCATGAACTACGGCGATACCGTGAAGATCGAGATGTTCGACGAAGCGGGCAAGTCGATATTCGGTTCGATCGATCAGGGCATCGCGCCGCTGGATTGAAGCCCGGCTGTCGTGCGGAACGCGGCATGAGACCTATGACCGCGTGCGCGCAAACGCTGCACAGACGAAAGGGTTTCGCCCGATGCCGCCGCCACGACGCGCGGCTACACTGACTGGCGCGGCGGCATGGCCGGGGTGGCTGGCTGCCGATTGACTTGAAACCCCGCGGAACACCCGCGGAACACCCGCGGAACACCCGCGGAACACCCGCGGAACACCCGCGGAACACCCGTGGAAAACCCGCGCAAGACAAGACCCGCGCTCGGCAGCGCGTGAGCAGGGCATCGGCAGCACATCAAAACGAAAAACCGACGTAAGGAGACAGCATGCCGCGAGTGGAATCCCTTGAATCTGGAAGCCGGCGCACTCGCGCGCGGAGTGCGAGTGCGAACGTGCGCGCGAGCCCGAGCATCAGCGCGAGCAAGCCGCGCAACCGGCTCGCGCGCCGCGCCGCCGCGCTGTGCGCCGCGCTCGCTTGCGCGTTGCCCGCGATGGCGTTCGCGCAGGTCAAGATCGGCCTCGTGCTGTCGCTGACCGGACCGGCGGCTTCGCTCGGCATTCCCGCACGCGACACGGTCGCGCTGCTGCCCAAACAGATCGGCGGCCAGAGCGTCGAATACATCGTGCTCGACGATGCGTCCGACACCACCCAGGCCGTGCAGGACACCAAGAAGCTGATCTCCGAGAGTCACGTCGACGCGATCATCGGTTCGTCGATCACGCCGAACTCGCTGGCGATGATCGACGTGGTCGCCGCAGGTGAAACGCCGATGATCTCGCTGGCGTCGTCGGCGAAAATCATCGAGCCTGTCGATGCGAAACGCCACTGGGTATTCAAGACGCCGCAGACCGACGCGATGATGGCGTCGGCCATCGCCGAACACGCCAGCACGCACGGCGTCAAAACCATCGCGTTCATCGGCCAGGCCGACGCGCTCGGCGAGACCTTCTACGCCGAAGTCGCGAAGTTCGCGCAACTGCATCACATCAACATGGTGGCGAGCGAGCGCTTCAATCGCACCGATCCGAGCGTGACCGGCCAGATCCTCAAAATCCTCGCGACCCATCCCGATGCGGTGGTGGTCGGCGCCGCCGGCACGCCCGCCGCATTGCCGCCGAAGACGCTGCGCGAACGCGGCTACAAAGGCCTGATCTATCACAATCACGGCGTCGGCAATAACGACTTCCTGCGCGTGTGCGGCGCCGATTGCAACGGCACCTTCCTGCCCGCGAGCCCGGTGCTGGTCGCGGCGCAACTGCCGGCCGACCATCCGGCCAGGCGCCTCGCGCTCGATTACATCGCGCGCTTCGAGGCGCTGCGCGGACCGGGCAGCGTATCGGCGTTCGGCTCGTACACGTCGGACGCGGGCGCCTTGCTCGACCATGCCGTGCCGATCGCGCTGAAGGCGGGCGCGCCGGGCACGCCGGAATTTCGCCGCGCGCTGCGCGATGCGCTCGAAGCGACGCGCGGGCTTGCGGACACCAATGGCGTGGTCAACATGAGCGCCGCCGATCATCTCGGGCTCGATCAACGGGCGCGCGTGATGGTCGAAATCACGAACGCGAAGTGGGTTTATCAGCCGCGTTGAATGTGTAGCCCACGCGCTTCTTTTTTAATGCGGCCCCGGTTCAACATACACAGCGACACACGGATTGCTCACCATGTCTCACGCACCACACAGTAACGACGCGTATTACGCGCACTACCAGTCGCTCCAGCTGCAGCGCCATCCGCATGGCGTGCTCGAAGTCGTGATGAGCGGCGAGGGCGCGAACAAAAGCGGACTCGCCACCGCCAACGCGCGGATGCACTTCGAGCTCGCCGAGATCTGGCGCGACATCGACCGCGATCCCGACACGCGTGTCGCGCTCATTCGCGGCGCGGGCAAGGGCTTTTCGGCCGGCGGCGACCTGCAACTGGTCGAAGACATGGCGACCGATTTCGACGTGCGCGCGCGGGTCTGGCGCGAGGCGCGCGACCTGGTCTATAACGTGATCAATTGCAGCAAGCCGGTGGTGTCGGCGATGCACGGTGCGGCGGTCGGCGCGGGACTTGTGGCAGGCCTGCTCGCTGATATCTCGATCGCGACGAAGACCGCGCGCATCATCGACGGTCATACGCGTCTGGGTGTCGCCGCCGGCGATCACGCGGCGATCGTCTGGCCGCTCCTGTGCGGGATGGCGAAGGCCAAGTACTACCTGATGCTGTGCGAGCCGGTGAGCGGCGAAGAGGCGGAGCGCATCGGCCTGGTGTCGCTTGCCGTCGACGAAAACGACCTGCTGCCCAAAGCATTCGAAGTCGCGCAGAAACTTGCGAACGGCTCGCAAACGGCGATCCGCTGGACCAAGTATGCGTTGAACAACTGGCTGCGCTCGGCGGGGCCCGCGTTCGATACCTCGCTCGCGCTGGAATTCATGGGCTTTGCCGGGCCGGACGTGCGTGAAGGCGTGAGCTCGCTGCGTGAGCGGCGCGCGCCCGATTTCGGCGGGACCGACCCGTGGCGGGCGCAGCAGCAGCCGTCCGGCGGCGCTACGCCGGGCGACGAGCGGTCCTGACTCGCTGCTCCGCACGGTATGATCGAATCCAACGCGCGCGGGACGGCGCTCATTCCTTCCCCTTATGCAGCGAGGCGACAAGCATGACCGACACCACTCACTCCACGCCGCCGTTTCCCGGCTTCCCTGGTTTTCCGCCCGCTGAAATGCTCGATAGCATGTGGGGCATGCTGCGGCTCTCGCCGTTCGGCTCCGCGCTGACCGGTGCGCAAGCTGGCGGCGGCCTCGGGCAGTCACTGTCGATGATGTCCGACATGATGGCGCCGCTCACCAACGTCGAAGAGCTCGACAAGCGCATCACCGACATGCGCGCGGTCGAACAATGGCTCAAGCTGAATCTGGGCATGCTGCAGTCCGCGATTCAGGCGCTCGAAGTGCAGCGCGCGACGCTCGCGACGCTACGTGCGTTCGGCGCGTTTGCGCAGTCGTCGATGGCGCGGCCGGCTGCGGCGTCGGCCGCGCCGAGTCCCGCGCCGACGAGCGGCTGGCCGCATCCGGCGGCGCCGGCTCGGGCTCAGGAGAGCGCCGCGCCATCGGACGCCGCCGCTTCAGCGGACAGCACCGAAGAAGCGGCGCCCGCAATGCCCCCGTTCGACGCGTCCGCGTGGTGGAATCTGCTGCAATCCCAGTTCAACCAGATCGCCCAGTTCGCAATGACGCAGCCGGCGGCGGCGGCCGAGGCGAGCGGGGCGGCAACGGACGCCGCGCAAGGCACGGCGAAGGCATCGGCATCAGGCAGCGCAGCGGCGGACGCACCGCCTGCGTCGCAGCAGGACACGCCGCCCGCGACAAAACGGCCGGCGGCGAAGCGAACGTCCATATCCGCGAAACGCCCGGGCGCCACCACGACCAGCGGTTCAACCACGAAAAAGTCAATTTAAAGGCAGGAACGAAATGCGGCGGGGACAAGCCATGCGCCGGGCACAAAAGCTCATAGGCCGGCATGAGACAAACAGATGAATTCGTCGCCTGTCATGGTTTTGCCCCCGATTGTCCGCCACACTGCGCAGATCGCACGCTTTATTGAGAGAGGTCAATCAGGCAGCGGAATTGCGCCGGTGATGACTCAGGATCCGTAAAGTCCGCGTGCTATCATTGTGTAAGCTTCATTTGGCTTTTGGGCGTGCGCTGAAAAGAACCAATCCAGCCGCCCTCGATTCATTCGCCGCCGGTACCACCGGTGCAGGGCTGGACGGTGCGGTTTTCATCGCAGACTGGCTCGACCTCAGGCACAGGGTATCCCTCACCCACGGTTGGCCGCACAGCGCGTAACTTATATGGGTTTGCGCTGGCGCACATGCCCGGACTTCTTTGCTGCCCGGTGCATCTGGGCAGCCGATTACCGCGTAAAATTGAACGCTTAGCCGACAAACGGTGCGTTTCGTTCGTCGTGAGAAAAAGTGCTACACGTAGTAGTAACAGACACAGACAGTATGCGCAGAACAGGGGTGGGACTATGAACACCATGCTTTATCCGGAACTTTATAAATCGCTCGAATCCGTTCGATGGGACATGGAGAAAGACATTCCCTGGGACAAGTTCGACGCATCGCTACTGACCGACGAGCAGGCCGCGACGATCAAGATGAACGCGATCACCGAATGGTCAGCGTTGCCCGCCACCGAAATGTTTCTGCGTGACAACCATCACGACAGCGATTTCTCCGCGTTCATGAGCGTGTGGTTCTTCGAAGAACAAAAGCATTCGCTGGTGCTGATGGAATATCTGCGCCGTTTCAAGCCGGAAATGTGCCCGACCGAAGAGGAACTGCACGCGGTGCGCTTCGAATTCGATCCGGCGCCGCCGCTCGAAACGCTGATGCTGCATTTCTGCGGCGAAATCCGCCTGAATCACTGGTATCGCCGTGCAGCCGAATGGCACACGGAGCCGGTCATCAAGGCAATCTACGAAACCATTTCCCGCGACGAAGCGCGTCATGGCGGCGCATATCTGCGCTACATGAAGAAAGCGATGGCGCAAACCGGTGACATCGCACGTGCCGCATTTGCGAAGATCGGCGTCCTGATGGCATCGGCGCGCCGCACGGAAAAGCCGCTGCATCCGACGAATCTGCACGTGAATCAGGCGCTGTTCCCGCGCGACACGATTCAATCGCGCCTGCCGGACCCGGAATGGCTCGAGCGCTGGCTCGACGAGCAAATCCGTTTCGACGACGGCTGGGAAAAGAAAGTGGTCGAGCGCATTCTGCACAACCTGTCGATTCTGTTCGAGCGCACGTTCAATACGGCGCAGGAATTGAACCGCTATCGCAAGGAAGTGGTGGCGCGCTTGCAGGCGGATCAGAAGTCGGCTGAACAACCGGCTTGATGCTGTGAGTGTGTGATCCAGGTTCGGGGATTCAGGCGCGCTTCGGCGCCCTCGCCGCGAACAGGTTGTAAGGTTTCAAGAACGGCCCGGCAGGCGTGAGCTTGTCGGGCCGTTTTGCTTCATGGCGTCCACCGTGTATCGTGACGGCACTTTTCTCTCTTTCTCAGCGACTCTGTCATGGCTGCAATTTTCGAACGCAAGATTCTTACGCGCGATGCACTGGTGAAGCTGCGTCCTTCGTTGAGCGCGCCGGTCGTGTTCACCAACGGCGTGTTCGATATCCTGCATCGCGGGCATGTGACCTATCTTGCCGATGCCAAGGCATTGGGCGCCTGCCTGATCGTCGGCGTGAATAGCGATGCGTCAGTGCGCATGCTCGGCAAGGGCGACGACCGGCCGATCAATAACGAGGCCGACCGGATGGCTTTGCTGGCGGCGCTGGAGAGCGTCGACTATGTGGTGTGCTTTGGCGAGAAGACGCCCGTCGAGTTGATTACGGCGCTGCGGCCGGACGTGCTCGTCAAGGGCGGCGACTACGATATGGATGTGTTGCCCGAGTCGGCTGTCGTGCGGGGCTGGGGCGGCAAGGCGCTGGCGATTCCCTTCGAGCACGATCGCTCGACCACCGCGTTGCTGAAGAAGGTTCGCACGCAAAGCTGATTGCTGCTGCGGACGTCGTGTCGCGTGTCGTGCGAAGCCGTGCGTGTTGCGCCGGCGCCCGCCTAAAGCCTCAAAGTCTTGTTACTGCGGCAATGTCGATGCCGCAATCGGCGCCGCCGGCGCCGGGCCGCCGACAACCGGTTGATCGGCGGCTTCGGCAGCCGCGACCGGCCGCACTTTCAACCAGTCCGGATGAACCTGCCGGTTCAGGTGGTTCGGCTCGCGACCGCCGGCCGTGGGCGACGGGCCGAATACGCCGCGCACCGCGACGAATGCCAGTATGTTGGCAAGAAACAAGATGGCGATCGGCCAGCGAAGCATTGTGGGTTGTCCCCGTCCAGAAAAATTTGAGCCGCCGTGATCGGCAGCGCCGCAATTCAGGCGCCGTGTTCCGTTGCGCACTCGGCGGCAATCAGCGCGAGGCCGGACAGCACGAGCGAATCGTGGCGAGTATGCGGCACTTTGAGCGCGCTCGCCACTTCGTCCACGGCGCCGCCGCTCACCACGAGCCGCACCGGCACCTGCCACTCATCCTGCAAGTCGCGCCACATCCGTTCGATCAAACCGGCTTGCGCCAGCGTGCAACCGGCGGACAGCGAGCGCGGCGTATCCGTCGCGAAGAACGGGCCGCGGCGTGTCGTGGCAGGCGGGCTATCGGCATCGAGCAGGCCACGTGCCGCGGCGGCGTCGAGCGTCGGCAGTTGCGCCGTGTGCTCGCCGAGCGAGCGCATCATCAGGGTCCAGCCAGGCGCAATCAGGCCGCCGACAAAACAGCCGTCCGCGCGCAAGGCCTCGAGCGTGGTCGCCGTGCCGAACGTCGCGAGCAGCAGATGTTCGCCGGGAAACGCCGCGTGCGCGCCGATCATGCCGGCCCAGCGGTCGCTGCCGAGCGCATCCGGCGTGGTGTAGCGATTGGTCACGCCGCATTGCTGCGCGCGGGCGCGGATCGTCGTGAGCGGTAGTTTCGGCCAGCGCGCGTCGAGCAGCGCCGTGACCCGCGCGGCGACACTTTCGCCGGCGACATTGGATAACCATGCGCTGCCGGGCGCCGGCAGATTCGACCAGTCGGGTTGATCGGTGCCGCCATGGGTCAGCGCGCCCGCCGCGAACTGCGTGCCGTCCGCTAGCACCAGCACCCACTTGATCCGGCTATTGCCCGCGTCGATCAACAGATAAGGCGCGCCGCTCGTCATGCGGCACCGTCGGCCAGACGCAGCGAGACATCGCCGGTCGCAACAGTCTGGCGGCCGGTGGCGGTGTCGAGCAGCAACTGGCCGCGCTCGTCGACGCCCGCCGCCACGCCGCGCGCGACTTCCTCGCCTTGCTCCAGCAGCACGACTTCGCGGCCCGCGTATGCGTGCACCGCGTTCCAGCGCGCCTGGAACGGCGCGAAGCCTTCGGCGCCGAAGCGCTGCAACGCCGGTTCGAGCGCGTTCAATTCGGCGGCGAGCGTGTCGGTGAGATTGGCGTTGGGCAGCGCGCGTTGCAGCGCGGTCGGCACCGTGCCGCGCGCTTGCGGAGGCACGTCGGCGTTCAGCGCGCCGACCTTGGCCGCGAGTTCGTCCGCGCCCTTCACATTGGTGCCGATGCCGATCACCACGGCGCTGGCGTCGTCGATGCTCCACGCGGTTTCGATCAGGATGCCGGCCAGCTTGTCGCCTTCGAGCAACACGTCGTTCGGCCACTTCAGCGCGATCTGACCGGGACCGGCGACCGGCAGCGAGCGCAGCCCGTCGACCAGCGCGACGCCCACCGCGAGGCTCAGGCCCGCCAGCCCTTCGAGCGGGCGCGGCAGCACGCACGCGACCGAAAACAGCAGCGCATTGCCCGGCTCCGCATACCACGGACGGCCCCGCCGGCCACGCCCGGCGGTTTGCAGATACGCGACCCGCACGATCGGCCGCGGCAGCGCGCCGGCTTGACGCGGCAGCGCTTTGACGCGGGCCATCAGGTCGGCGTTGGTCGAGCCGGTTTCCTCGACGATTTCGATCGGCCAGTCATGCGCGTGCGCGCCAAACAGCGCGACAGCGCGCTCGCGGTCGATGCGCCAGCCGGGTCCGGTCGGAGTCGCGGCTGCGGCTTGAGGTGGAGTCTTGGAAGCGTTCATGCCGCATATTGTAGCGACAGCGAACTCTATGAGGTTTTGAGCACGGCCCATCGGCCGCGCCTTCGATACAATGGCCCTTAATCCGATAACCAGATTCTCGCGATCCTTGAACTACGACACTCCGCCCGGCCTTGAAGTCGCGGCAGGCAGCCAAGGCAAGATCGTCCGGCTCTCGGGCCAGTGGACGGCGCTCGCGCTCGCGCGCGACCGTGCCACCGGGCACGTGATTCCGCAGTTGCGATCGCTGACCGGCGCTGAAGGCATCGGCCAGTGGGATCTGTCGCGCATCGACCGGATGGACCATGTGGGCGGTCAGGCGCTGTGGCGCGTGTGGGGCCACACGATGCCGCCGGACACCACGCTCACCGACACGCAGCGCGATATTTTCGAGCGCATCGCGCTGCTCGACACGGTACGCGAGAAGGCCGAGCCGGTGGTCAAGTTCGATCCGTTCACGCGCCTCGGTCTGGCGATCTTCTCGTTCTTCGAGCACCTGTACGGCGGCGTGGCGATGCTCGGGCGCGTGGTGCTCGATCTGCTGGCGATCGTGCGCAAACCGAAAATCACGCCGTGGACCGAGATTTCGGCGAACGTCTATAACGCCGGCGCCCGCGCGCTGCCGATCACCGCGCTGGTCGCATTCCTGATCGGCATCGTGCTCAGCTATCTGTCCGCGCAGCAGCTCCGGCTGTTTGGCGCCAATCAGTTCATCGTCAATATTCTCGGGTTGGCGGTGATCCGCGAACTGGGCCCGGTGCTTTCGGCGATCCTGGTGGCGGGCCGCTCGGGTTCGGCGATCACCGCGCAGATCGGCGTGATGCGCGTGACCGAGGAACTCGACGCGATGCGCGTGATGGGCATCCCGCACGGCCTGCGCCTGATCCTGCCGCGCGTGGTCGCACTCGGCGTGGCGATGCCGCTGCTCGTGATGTGGACCAACATCATCGCGCTGACCGGCGGCGCGCTGGCCGCCAAGCTGGTGCTCGGCATCGACATGAGCTTCTTCGCGCGCTCGCTGCCCGGCGTGGTGCCGATCGCAAACCTGTGGATCGGCCTCGGCAAGGGCGTCGCGTTCGGCATGCTGGTCGCGATTGTCGGCTGTCACTTCGGTTTCCGTATCAAGGCCAATTCGCAGAGTCTCGGCGAAGGCACGACGACCTCGGTGGTGACGTCGATCACCATCGTGATTCTCGCGGACGCGGTGTTCGCGATCCTCTTCCAGAACGTGGGGCTAGGATGATCGCACCACTCACCCAGGCCGTGCGCGGCCAGCCCGTGCCGTCGATCGCCGAGCCGGTGATCGAAGTGATCGACATCACCAAGCGCTACGGCCGCAACATCGTGCATCAGCATCTGAACCTGGACGTGCGGCGCGGCGAGATCGTGTCGATCGTCGGCGGCTCGGGCTCCGGCAAGACCACGCTGGTGCGGCAGATTCTCGGCCTGGAGCATCCGTCTTCCGGCACCATCAAGCTGTTCGGCGAGAACCTCGCCACCATCTCGCCGGAAACCGCGCTGCTGATGCGCAGCCGCTCCGGCATGCTGTTTCAGCGTGGCGCGCTGTTCTCGTCGCTGTCGGTGTTCGACAACATCGCGCAGCCGTTGCGCGAACTCGGCAAGGTGCCCAACGAGCTGCTGCGCGACATCGTGATGCTCAAGCTCGAGATGGTCGGCCTGCCGTGCAAACATGCGTCGAAGATGCCATCGGCGCTGTCGGGCGGCATGATCAAGCGGGTCGGCATTGCCCGCGCGATCGCGCTCGAGCCCGAGCTGCTGTTCCTCGACGAACCGACCGCCGGGCTCGATCCGCAGGCGTCCGATGAATTCGTCGAGCTGATCTCCGCGCTGCATCGCGCGCTGGGTTTGACTGTGGTGATGGTCACGCACGACCTCGACACGATGATCGCGTTGTCCACCCGGGTCGCCGTGCTGGCGGACCGCAAGGTGCTGGTCGCCGCGCCGGTCGAAGAGGCGGCGGGCGTCGATCATCCGTTCATCCGCGAATATTTCCTCGGGCTGCGCGGGCGCCGCGCGTTGCAGGCGCTGCCGCCGGAGCGCCGCGCGAAGCTGCCGCGCGCGGCGCTCGCGCCGGCGTCGTCCGAACTGCCGCTGTGAACCTGGGAACCTGACCATGGAAAACAAATCGCACGCCTTCTGGGCCGGGCTCTTCACGATCGTCCTGCTACTGGCTATCGCGGCGGTGGCGTTCCTGTTCAACGTCGACCGTTCCGTGCGGGTGCCCTACGATCTGATCGCGCGCACCAGTGTGTCCGGCCTCACGGCCGACGCGGCAGTGCGTTATCGCGGACTCGACGTCGGCAAGGTGCAGTCGATCAAATTCGATCAGAGCCATCCTGGGCAGATCCTGATCCGCATCCTCGTCGATACGCGCGCGCCGATTACCCATTCGACTTTCGGCAGCCTGGGGTTCCAGGGGGTGACCGGGATTGCCTTCATTCAACTGGATGACACCGGGCGCGATCTGCGGCCGCTGCCGTCGTCGCTGCACCAGGTGGCGCAGTTGCCGATGCACCCCGGCCTGCTCGATCAACTGCAGCAACGCGGCGACGTGCTGCTGCGCAAGCTCGAAAGAGTCGCGGACGACGTGAACAATATCTTGTCGCCGGAAATGGTCGACCAGCTGCATGGCACGGCGGCCAGCCTGCAGAAAGCCGCCGACGGCGTCGCCACGCTGACCCGGCAGATGGGGCCGGCCGCCGGCAAGCTGCCCGCCACGATCGACCAGCTGAATCGCACACTGGCGTCGACCGATAAGATGATCACCAATCTGAACCGCCCGAACGGTCCGTTCGAAACCAACCTGAACAAGGTCGGCACGGCGGCGCAGCAGGCGGGCGACTCGCTGGCGTCGATGAACGGCACGTTGCAGGAGTTGTCGGCACGAGTCGGCTACGACACCCTGCCGCGCGTCAACTCGCTCGCTGACGACGTGCGTTCGGCGGCGCGCTCGGTGGACCGCGCGGCGGACACGTTCAGCACCAGTCCGCGCAGCGTGCTGTTCGGCGCGCCGGCTGCGGCGCCCGGTCCTGGCGAGTCGGGCTTTACTTGGCCCGCTGCCCGCGCTGCACACTGAATCCGCAGGTTTGAAGAAAGGAAGAATCTCATGTCACGCTCGATTCACCGGTTGTTGTCCTCGGGCGCCGCGGCGGCGGTGCTGCTCGCGTTCGGCGTGCTGGCTGTGGGCTGCGCGGGCACGTCCGCGCTCCCGGAGATTCGCTACGACTTCGGGCCGCCGAGTCCGGCGGCATCGGCGGGCTCGCTGCCCGCAGTGAAGGTGCTCGATGTGACCGCGCCCGCGGTGCTCGAGTCCGACCGGCTGATGTACCGGCTCAGCTATGCCGACGCGCAGCAGACGGCGTCGTACGCGAACAGCCACTGGACCATGATGCCTTCGCAGTTGCTGACCCAGCGTCTGCGCGGTGCGCTCAGTTCGCATGGCACCGTGCTGACAGGCTCCGACGGCGTGGCCGCGCCGGTGCTGAAAGTCGATCTGACCGGGTTCGAGCAGGTTTTCGACAGCCAGACGGAAAGCCACGCGGCCATCACCGCGCGCGCCACGCTCACCAAGAGCGGCAAACTGATCGGCCAGCGCACGTTCATTGCGGGTGCGCCTGCCAGTTCGGCGGACGCCGCCGGCGGCGCGCGGGCGCTCGCCACAGCCAGCGACGATCTGGTCGCGCAGATCGCCGCGTGGCTCGGCGCGCAGGCGCTGGTCGCCGCGCAATGACGGGGCCGCAGCGCACGCAACGGAGCGCTGCATGAGCGAAAAACCTTGGCTGCGCCGTCCGTCGGCGCTGGCCCGGCAGGCGCTGGTGCTGTATGCCGCGCTGATCGTCTACGGTTCGTGGTATCCGTTTTCGGGCTGGCGTTCGCTTGGCCTCGCGCCGTTTGCCTATCTGTTCGATCCCATGCCGCAATACCTGACGGCGTTCGACGTCGTCACCAACGTGCTCGGCTATATGCCGTTCGGCGCGCTGGTGGTGCTCGCGGTCTATCCGCGCTGGCGCGGCCCGCTGGCGGTCGCGTTGGCCTTCGTGCTCGGCGGGCTGCTGTCGGGCGTGATGGAAGCGGTGCAAACCTATCTGCCGACGCGCGTCGCGTCCAACCTCGATCTGGCCGCCAACGCGCTCGGCGCTTTGCTCGGCGCGGCGATCATGTCGCCCGCGACCGGCGCGCTGCTCGATCGTGGCTTGTTGAGGCGGTTGCGGCTGCTGTGGTTCGAGCGCGATCGCGCGGCGCTCGCGTGCCTGGTCGCCGCATGGCCGTTTGCGACGATGTACCCGGCGCCGCGCCTGTTCGGCCTGGGCAACTGGCCGCGCGCGCTGTGGCTGCGTTTCGATTCGACGATGCAGGACGCGCTGCTCGCGTGGACGCCGCCGGGCTGGCACGTCGGCGCATGGCCGGCGCTGGCCGCCGCGTGGCTGCCCGATGACATGTGGGAAGCCGTGATCACCACGCTCAACCTGTTTGCCGCGCTCGCGCTGGCGTCGCTGCCGGTGCGTCGACATGCGCCGCGCGTGCGTTTGTTGCTCGTGTTCCTCGTCACGACCTTGTGCGTGAAAGTGGGCGCCACGTTCCTGCAGTCGCAGTCGGGCCTCGCTTTCGACTGGGCGACGCCCGGCGCGCTTGCGGGGCTCGTGTGCGGCACCGCGGCCGCGCTGTTCGCGCTGCCTCTGCGGCGCGGGGCGCGCGCGGCGCTGGCGAGCGTTGCGCTGGTGGTCGCGCTGGTGTTCGTCAATCTGCTGCCGGTGAATCCGTATTTCGATGCGGTGCTGGCCGACTGGCGGCAAGGGCGTTATCTGCACTTCAACGGGCTTGCGCATTGGCTCGCGTGGATCTGGCCGTATGCTGCGCTGGTGTGGCTGGCGTTTGCTGTCGAACAGGCGTGGCTCAAGCGGCGCATGAAGCACGTGTGAAGCGTGCACGAAGAGTGCATGAAGCCTGCTTGAAGCACACGTGACCCAGGCGTGCAGCGCGCCTCGGCCATGACCGGCGTCGGCGGCCACCAGCCCCGCTCGCTATAATCGTCCGCACAACAGGCGCGCTGACAGCGCCATTGCCCTCCCTTACAGTCTCGCCTTCGGACATCATGGACTCCTTCTACAAGTACCACGTCTTCTTCTGCCTCAATCAGCGCGAGCCCGGCGCCGGGCGCCCGAGCTGCGCGAACTGCAATGCGCAGGAGATGCAGGAGTACGCGAAAAAACGCGTGAAGCAACTCGGCCTCGCCGGCCCCGGCCAGGTGCGCATCAACAAGGCCGGCTGCCTCGATCGCTGCGAGCTCGGCCCGACAATCGTCGTGTATCCCGAAGGCGTCTGGTACACGTATGTCGACGAGAGCGACATCGACGAGATCGTCGACTCGCACCTCGTGAACGGCAAGATCGTCGAGCGTCTGAAAATCGATCAATAAGCGTCGCCATGAACATCCACACGAAGAAATATCTGATCGACGGCCCGGTCGGCAAGATCGAGGTCGCGCTGGATCTGCCCGACGAGATGCGCGAGAACGGCGCCGCGCCGCGCGGTATTGCGCTGGTCGCGCATCCGCATCCGCTGTTCGGCGGCACGATGGACAACAAGGTCGCGCAGACGCTCGCCCGCACGCTGGTGCAGTTGAACTACGTGACCTATCGCTCGAATTTTCGCGGCGTCGGCCAGACGCAAGGCGAACATGACGCGGGCATCGGCGAGCGCGACGATCTGCGCGCCGTGCTGGATCACATGCGGGCCGAAGCCGGGCAGGGCGATCTGCCCCTCGTGCTCGCGGGCTTTTCGTTCGGCACTTTCGTGCTGTCGCATGTGGCCGCGAAGCTGCGCGAAGAAGGTCAGGAGATCGAGCGAATGGTGCTGGTCGGCACCGCGGCAAGCCGTTGGGACGTCGCGCCCGTGCCGGACAACACGCTCGTGATTCACGGCGAGACCGACGAGACGGTGCCCATTCAATCCGTTTACGACTGGGCGCGTCCGCAGGAATTGCCGGTCGTCGTGATTCCGGGGGCGGAACACTTTCTGCATCGCAAGCTGCACGTTCTGAAGCGGATCATCGTCGACGCGTGGCGGTGAGTTGCACGCGGCGCGCGTTTTCCGGGGTACAGGTACGCGAAAACGCAAATTAATCGCCGTCTCCTGCGCAAAGTTACCTGGTTAGCGCGCGTATAATGAGCGCTCTTTTTTGGGCGCAGCTCAGCCCATCCGGCAGTTCGCGCGACGCGGAGCTTCAGTTCGCGCGCAGCGGTGCCGGTGCGGGCGTGCTGCGCGAACCGATCGCGTCGCCGGAAGTCCAATGGGCGCCGCGCCGTTTTACGGCCAGACGCCCGCTGACCGGCTCCCCAAACTATGCGCCTTGCGCGCGATGTATTTTTCCGCACGAATCGACCCTATGCGTTTCTCCACCACCGGCCGCACGTCATTCCCGTCAGTTGCTTCCTTCGTTCCCGTCAAGCTTAGCCGCGCCGTCACCCTCGGCATCGTGTTGCCGGCGACCCTCGCCGCCAGCACCGCGTTCGCGCAAGTGCCGCCGCCGGCGGTCAACGCGCGCTCGTGGGTACTCGTGGACGCCACCAGCAACCAGGTGCTCGCGTCCGGTAATCCCGACGAGCGCGTGGAACCGGCGTCGCTGACCAAGCTGATGACCGCGTACCTCGTCTTCGAAGCACTGCAGACGAAGAAGATCACGATGGATCAGACGGTGATGCCGAGCGAAGCAGTGCGCCGCGTGCGCACCGACGAATCGCGCATGTTCATCGAAGCGAACAAGCCGGTGACCGTGCACGATCTGGTGTACGGCATGATCGTCCAGTCGGGTAACGACGCGGCGATCGCGCTGGCCGAACTGGTCGGCGGCAGCGAAGCGCAGTTCGTCAACATGATGAACACCGAAGCGCAGCGCCTCGGCATGAAGAACACGCATTTCGCCGACGTGAACGGCATGCCCGATCCGCAGCACTACACGACCGCGGGCGACCTCGCGGTGCTGTCGGCGCGTCTGATCCGCGACTTCCCGGACTACTACAACATCTTCTCGGTCAAGGACTTCACGTACAACAAGATCAAGCAGCCGAACCGCAATCGTCTGCTTTGGATCGACCCGACGGTGGACGGCCTGAAGACCGGTCACACGCAAGCGGCGGGCTACTGCCTGATCGCGAGCGCGAAGCGTTCGCTGCCGGGCGCGACCGACGCGTCGCGCCGTCTCGTCTCGGTGATGATGGGCGAGACCAAGGAGCACGACCGCGTGCAGGACAGCCTGAAGATGCTGAACTACGGCTACACCGCGTATGACACGGTGCGTCTGTACAAGGCGAACCAGGTGGTCGGCGCGCCGCGCGTCTACAAGGGTGCGCAGGACAGCGTGCAGATCGGCGTGAAGGGCGACCAGTACATCACCGTGCCGAAGGGCCTGGGCGACAAGGTGAAGCCGCAGATCGAGCAGATCGATCCGCTGGTCGCGCCGATCGCGAACGGTCAGCAGGTCGGCACCGCGAAGCTGGTGGCCGACGGCAAGGTGCTCGCGCAATTTCCGGTGGTCGCGTTGCACGCCGTGCCGCAAGCCGGCGTGGTGGGTCGCGTGTGGGATTCGCTGATGCTGATGTTCAACAAGAAGAAGTAAGAGCCCGACCGCAATGACCGCTGTTTCCGATGTTTCGCTCGACCCGATCGTTTATCTGAATGGCGAGCTGGTGCCGTTGTCCGAAGCGCGCGTGCCGGTTCTCGACCGCGGCTTTATTTTCGGCGACGGCATTTACGAAGTCGCGCCGCTGTACGCGCATGCGGGCGGCCGGAGCGCGTTTCGCTTCCCGCAGCATCTGGCGCGCCTCGCGCGTTCGGTCGGCAAGATCGGCATCGCCAATCCGTTCAACGACGCCGGCTGGCGCGAACTGATCGAGCGCGTGGTCGCGGCCAACGAGGCGGACGGCGGTTTGCCTGCCGATCAGGACGCGATTGCCTATATTCAGGTGACGCGAGGTGTCGCGAAGCGTGGCCACGCGTTTCCGGCCGGCATCCAGCCGACCGTGTTCGTGATGGTCACGCCGCTCAATCTGCCGGACGCCGCGCAGCGCGCGCAAGGCGTGCGTTGCGTGAGCGCCGAGGATCGCCGCTGGCTCAATTGCGACATCAAGTCGGTGTCGTTGCTCGGCAACGTGCTGATGGCGCAATACGCGGCTGAGAACGACGCGTTCGAGACGATCCAGTTTCGCGACGGCATGCTGACCGAAGGGTCGTCGTCGAATGTGTGGATGGTGAAGGACGGCGTGTTGTTGGCGCCGCCGCGCAGCCACAAAATTCTCGAAGGGATTCGCTACGGTCTGATCGAAGAGCTGACGGGCGAATGCGGCATCCGCTTCGAAGCGCGCGAGATTGCCGAAGCCGAGTTGCGCGCGGCCGACGAGATCATCGTCAGTTCAGCCACCAAGGAAGTGCTGCCGGTCACGCGGCTCGACGGTCAGCCGGTCGGCGCAGGCAAGCCGGGTGGGGTCTTTGTGGCGCTGTACGCGGCGTATCAGCGAGCCAAGGCCAAGGAAGCGCAAGAGGCGCAACAAGCGCAGCAAGGAGTAGAAAATGAATCCCGCGAACGACTCACTGTTTGATTTTCCCTGCGATTTCCCGATCAAGATCATGGGCAAATCGCACCCGGAGTTCGCCGAGACGATCGTCACGGTGGTCCGCCAGTTCGACCGCGAAGTCGACGCGTCGCGCGTCGAAACGCGGCCGTCCAGCGGCGGCAACTACACGGGCCTGACGGTCACGGTGCGCGCCACGAGCCGCGCGCATCTCGACGATATCTATCGTGCGCTGACCGGCCATCCGATGGTCAAAGTGGTGCTCTAACGGATCGCGCGATGCTTCGTGTCACGGCGCGACGTGCAATGCGTTCGCCGTCCGACCGGCGCCCGCGGCGGGTCGCGCCTCGCAAGCCCGGTCGAACAGCTGCTTGAACCGCCCCACCTCGTCGAACACCCAGTCGTGAAACGCCTTGACCCGGGCGGTTTCGCGCATCTGCGGCGGGCAGATGAAGTAGTACTGCCACGGGCTCGGCCCATCCACATCGAATAACCTCACCAGCCGCCCCGCGGCGATCTCGTGCATCGCCAGCGAGCGGCGCGTGAGCGCGACCCCCTGACCGTCGATGGCCGCCTGCAGCAGATTCGACGAATCCTGGTACAGCACGCCGCGCTTCGGCTCAGGCCAGTCGGTAAGGCCGGCGGCGTCGAACCACGGGCGCCACAACTCGTCGTCGGAACGCAGCAGCGGGACTTTGGCCAGATCGGCCGGAGTTTGCGGCAGCTTGCCGCCGTTGAAATTCGGCGCGCAGGCCGGAAAGAAAATCTCCTCCAGCAACAGTTCCGAGTGCAGCCCCGAATATTTGCCGAAGCCGAAACGGATCGCCGCGTCGACGTCGTCGCGCGCGAAGTCCGTCAGCGCATTGGTGGACAGCAGTTCGAGATCCCACTGCGGATGCGCCTCGATAAAGCTGCCGATGCGCGGCGTCACCCAGCGCGCCGCAAACGACGACAGCATCGACACAACGAGGCGCCGCTCACGGTCGCCGGCGCGGATTTCGCGGGTGGCGTCAGCGAGCGCCATCAGCGCGGTGCGCACATGCGTCGCGTAGCGCCGGCCGGTTTCGGTGAGCCGCACGCGTTTGCCGTCGCGCGCGAACAGCGAGACGCCCAGTTCGGCCTCGAGCGCGCGAATCTGGTGGCTGACGGCGCCGTGGGTGACGAACAGCTCGTCGGCCGCGCGCGAGAAGCTCTCGTGGCGGGCGGCGGCTTCGAACGCCTTGATCGCGTTCAGCGCGGGTAATTGACGGAGGTCCATCGCAATATTTCTCACATAGGGGTGAAAATAGTTCGTTTTGCGTAAACCCTTGCTACGCCTACGATTGTAGCCATGAAACGATTTTTGGCGAGGGCATCATGCGAGAAATTTCCTCTAGCATCGCGTTTGAAATTCGTAACGGCGAAACGCTGCCGATGAAGGTCGTTCGCAGCACCAAGCTGGTCGTGCATGGCGGCGCAATCTGGGTCACGCGCAGCGACGACACCGAAGACTACTGGCTGCAGCCCGGCCACACGCTGCGGCTGCGGCGCGGCGAACGGCTCTGGCTGAGCGCCGAGGGCACCACGCACGCGAAGGTCGCGTTCTCCGTGCCGACGCGTTGCGACGAGCGCGCGCTGAACTGGCTTGCGCGGATCGGCGAACGGTTGATTATGCGCATGCGCGGCGGTTGGCGCACGGTTTGACGACAGGGCGGCGGCGCGCGGATTCGCAGTGCGCTGCCGCGCCGATGGCGGCCAAAAACGCCGCTGTGGCCACAACCGCCGCTGGCGGTCATAACCGCCGCCCGTCCAGGCGCAAACCGCGCCGCGCCGCGACCGCACGTTCGCAACCTGGCATTGCCGATGCAGTCACGCCCGGCGCGGATTCCCAGATTTCGGTAAACTGCCGGGATCATGTCTGACACGCCGGTTTCCCCGTCTCCGTTGCCCGCCCCGGTGCCGCTCACGCTGCGCTGGCGGGGCAGCGAACCTTATGAAGTCAGTTTCGAAGCGATGCGCGCGTTCACCGACGCGCGCACGGCCGACACATCCGACGAAATCTGGCTGGTCGAACACCCACCCGTCTTCACGCTAGGCCAGGCCGGCGATCCGGCACATCTGCTGGCCGCCGACAGCGGCATCCCGCTGGTCAAGGTCGACCGGGGCGGTCAGATCACGTATCACGGGCCCGGCCAGGTGGTGGCCTACCTGCTGCTCGATCTACGCCGTCGCAAGCTGATGGTGCGCGAGATGGTCACGCGGATCGAGCAGGCCGTGATCGACACCCTGGCGGCGTATAATCTCGCCGGAGAACGCAAGGCAGGCGCTCCCGGCATCTACGTGGCGCCTCACCCGGACGCCGGTCCGCACGCCGGCGCCAAGATTGCGGCGCTGGGTTTGAAAATCCGCAACGGCTGCAGCTATCACGGCGTCAGCCTGAACGTGAAAATGGACCTGCGGCCGTTTCTGGCCATCAATCCATGCGGCTACGCGGGGCTCGAAACGGTCGACATGGCAACGCTTGGCGTTGCCGCCGGCTGGGACGACGTGGCCCGTACCTTGGCAGCACGCCTCACCGCAAACCTCGACGGCAGTCCGGCGGCCGTCGCCCAACCGCAGGCCGGTGCGCTCACCGCCTGACTGGATCGAACGAATGACTGACGTTACCGCGAACCTCGCAGCTTCTCCCGCGCCCGAAGGCGTGCCGGCTTCCGCCGCTGCCTACGACGCCACCGCGAAGCAGAAGGCGCAAGCCAAAACTGCCCGTATTCCGATCAAGATCGTCCCGATTGAAAAGCTGAAGAAGCCGGACTGGATCCGCGTCAAGGCGGCAACCGGCAATTCGCGCTTCTACGAAATCAAGCAGATTCTGCGCGAACACAATCTGCACACGGTGTGTGAAGAGGCGAGCTGCCCGAACATCGGCGAATGCTTCGGCAAGGGCACCGCCACGTTCATGATCATGGGCGACAAGTGCACGCGCCGCTGCCCGTTCTGCGATGTCGGTCACGGCCGTCCGGATCCGCTCGATGCGGACGAACCGGGCAACCTCGCACGCACCATCGCCGCGCTGAAGCTGAAGTACGTGGTGATCACCAGCGTCGACCGTGACGATCTGCGTGACGGCGGCGCCGCGCACTTCGTCGAATGTATTCGTCAGACGCGTGAGCTGTCGCCGGAAACGCGCATTGAAATTCTGACGCCGGATTTCCGTGGCCGTCTGGACCGCGCGATCGGCATTCTGAACGCCGCGCCGCCCGATGTGATGAACCACAACCTCGAAACGGTGCCGCGGCTGTACAAGGAAGCGCGTCCGGGTTCGGACTATGCGCATTCGCTGAAGCTGCTGAAGGACTTCAAGGCGCTGCATCCGGATGTCGCCACCAAGTCCGGCCTGATGGTCGGCCTCGGCGAAACCGAAGAAGAGATTCTGCAAGTCATGCGCGACCTGCGCGAGCACGATGTGGACATGCTGACGATCGGCCAGTATCTGCAGCCGTCGGAACATCATCTGCCGGTGCGCTCATACGTGCATCCGGACACGTTCAAGATGTACGAGGAAGAAGCGTACAAGATGGGCTTCACGCACGCAGCGGTGGGCGCGATGGTTCGGTCGAGCTATCACGCCGATCTGCAGGCGCATGGAGCTGGTGTGGTCTGAAGGTTTTAGCTCGTAGGTATCGGTGTAAAAAAGCCCGCACGTGTTGCGGGCTTTTTTTTCAATCAGCGGATTTCGCGCCCTCGCGCTGTGCCGAAGCGCGAAATGCGTCGACAAGTTTGTCGACGATACGATCGAGCGCCGCGTGCTCGTCGTCGCTGAGCACCGATAACAACTCCGCTTCCAGCGCCTGCCCCAGTTCGTCGCTGGCCGCGCGGGTGCGCTTGCCGGCTGGGGTCGGCCAGAGCTGGAAGTGACGCGCATCGTCCGGATGAATGGTCCGGCGCACCTGCTTACGCTCGATCAGGTCCGCCATCAGCTTGGACAGCAGCGTCTTCTCAATCAAGGTTTGCTCCCTCACCGCTGTCGCCGTGATACCCGGCGCATCGCAGATGATCCGCAGCACGCGCAGCGAGCGCACGTCGAAGCCGCACGCGGGTTTGTACAGCGCATTGGCGCGGCTGATCATCTCGGTCTTGATCAGATCCAGTTTGAACGTGAGGAAATGCGCGAACTTCATGTCTTCGGCAGCAACGCGGGTTTTCGGCTTGGCAGGTGACATACCGCTTCGGGTTTTCCGGATCAGGATTGATAAGTGGAGGCGCCTGGGCGCCGCGCGGATTGGCGCTCGGGTCAAGCTGGATGATAGACGAACCGGACGAACCGTCGGTGCCGGACGAATCAGTCCGTAAAAGAACTAGTTGAAAAGTGCAACTATTAAGGTATCTTCCTGAATTGATTGCCTGTCCACCAGATCTATCAGGGCAATTGCTTCGAGCAGGATGCCGACTCCACCGCAGCCGACTTCGATCCGCTGGCCGAAGTGCTGCGCTATTACCACATCAGTGCAGGCGAAGACGGTCACGAATTCGAGGATTCGCCGGACAGGAAGAACTGGCTGCGCTGGACCGGCAAACCCAGTCACGGCGGAGAAGAGACGCGGGAAATCGCACCCGCCGATACACACGCGAATAAGACCGCCTGAACGCGCACGTCGATCGAATCCCACAGGAGACAAGTCATGCCAGTTATCGCACTCAATGAAGGCTATCAGGGCGAAGTGAAAGACCGTGAAGAGAATTTTCACGGCAACCGGTTGCTGTTTATCGGCTGGGAAGACCATCTGATGTTCTGCGCGCCTCACTGCATCCCAGTCCCGGCGGAGATGACCTTCGCCACGCTCGCCAACGAAGTCATTGCGGGTATCTATGCGTCGCATCCGGACTGGAGCAAGGTCGCAATCGGGGAGATCGAATGGTTGCGGTCCAACGAACGCTTTGCACCCAAGTTCGACCGAACGCTCGCAGAAAACGGATTGCAGCACAAGGCGGTGCTTCGCTTTCGCACGCCCGGTCTGTCCGGCATCAATGGGTCATGCAGCTAGACCAGCGGCTCATGCAATCACGAACCAGGGAGAAGCTGAAATGAGCTATCAGGTAACCATCGAGCCGATTGGCCACACCATTGAAATCGATGATGACCAGACCATCCTCGACGCGTGCCTGCGGGCCGGCGTCTGGCTGCCGCATGCGTGCTGTCACGGCCTGTGTGCGACCTGCAAGGTTCAGGTCACTGACGGCGAGGTCGAGCACGGCAACGCGTCGCCGTTCGCGCTGATGGACTTCGAGCGCGACGAACGCAAGTGCCTTGCGTGCTGCGCGACGGCGCAATCCGATATCACCTTCGAGGCGGACATCGATGAAGACCTCGATGCGCGTCACTTCCCGGTGAAGGACCATACGGGCCGCGTGAAAGAGACCGTCGACCTGACGCCGACGATCAAGGGCATCTTCATCGAACTGGATGGCGAGGGCATCGAGTTTCAGGCCGGTCAGTACGTGAACGTCCAGATTCCCGGTGAAGACATGCCGCGAGCGTTTTCGCTCGCCGGCACACCAGGCTCTTCCAGGCTGATCGAACTGAACGTCAGGCGGGTGCCGGGCGGAAAAGGCACCGGCTATCTGCACGACGGTTTGAAGCCTGGCGACGCAATTCGCGTTAGCGGTCCGTTCGGCCGAATCTTCGTGCGGGCCTCGGACCCGCAGCCCGTGATCCTGATTGCGGGCGGGTCGGGCCTTTCAAGTCCCCGATCGATGCTGCTGGATCTGCTCGAACACGGAGATGAGCGGCCGATCACCTTGGTGTACGGCGCTCGCGATCGGACAGAACTCTACTATCACGAGCTTTTTCTTGAACTGACGGAGCGGCATGCGAACTTCACGTATGTCCCCGCGCTGTCCAGCGAGGCCGAGGAGTCCGCGTGGGACGGCTTTCGCGGCTTTGTTCATGAAGCCGCGAAAGCGCACTTCGGCAATGATTCTCGTGGTCACAAGGCGTATCTCTGCGGGCCGCCGGTGATGATCGAAGCGTCCATCAGAGCGCTGATGCGAGGGCAACTGTTCGAGCGCGATCTCTATACGGAGAAGTTCCTGACCAGTGCGGACGGCGCCGAAGCCCTCGCGAAAAGCCCGCTGTTCAGGTCGATATGAGATCCGGACAAGCCTCGCGGCGCACGCGTAGTGCTGTTAACAACGGGATGGAGACAGCCCCATGGAAAAGCAGTCAATCGACACCTTGCTGGAAGCTGCCCATCTTGCACCGAGCGCATCGCGATGCCTTTCGACGAGGGCCGATAAAAGCGCGAGAAATTCACTAGAGGCAGCAGTGCGATCGGCGCGAAGACCGGCACGCCGACGTTAAAGAACAACCAGCTCAAGCGGCTAAGAAGGGCGACCATAGGAACGCGAAGCGTGGGCAACGCCAGGATCATCCTGCTACTGACAAGCCGCGGTCAATCCTCCGAATGGCCAGCTTGCGCAAGCGCGCGCTCGATACGATGCACGTGAAGAAACAGGCGCCGCGCCTAAGCCAGAACGATCTCTTCCAGCTTCTTTTTCAGCGCAGCAAAGCCGCTGGCTTCGGCCGCCTTTTTATTGGTGACGAGCACGTCGATCCGCTCGACCGGACAGTACGAAATGCGGCTGCGCTGGCCGATCTTGCTGTAGTCGGCGAGGATCGCCACGCGGTCCGCATTGGCGACCATCGCGCGCGCCACTTCGGTTTCCGCGTGATCGTAATTGGTCGCGCCATGCCGGTGATCGACGCCGACCGGCGACAGCAGCGCCAGGTCCGCGCGATAGCGCTGGATGTCGAGCACGGTGGTGGCGCCGGTGGTCGCCATCGTGCGGTCGCTGATCGAACCGCCCAGCAGGATGACTTCGTTCGCTGCCTCGGCTTGCTCCACCGCGCCGCGCATTTTCAGCGCGACGTCGATCGAATTGGTGACGATCGTCAGATTCGCCAGTTTTGCCAGCTCTTCGGCGAGCGCCGCGGTAGTCGTGCCCGCGTCGATGAAAAGCGTCTGGCCGCTCGCGATCAAACCGACGGCCGCCTTCGCGATCGCCGTCTTGGATTTGACGCGCAGGTGGGCACGCTCGGCAATCGGCGCTTCGTCGGCGGGCTTGATCGCGCCGCCATGCACGCGCCGAAGTTCACCCAGCGCTTCGAGGTCGAGCAGATCGCGCCGCACGGTTTCGCGCGACACCCCGAGCTCCGCCATGATCCGTTCGGTCGACACGCGTTGCAGCGTGGACAGCAGTGCGCGGATTCTCTGATGACGGTCTTCCTGCCACATGCCTTTTTCCTGGATGAGTGCGCGCGTTGATTGCCGGTATTTTCGGTGACATCGTGGGCACGGATGTGTGTCCAAACGATGTCAAGCCTACTACTTTAGCCGGTTTGTGTTGTATTTTTTTGGCAGCTTGCAACTTTGTGTATTTCAACTTAGCCTTTGCAGATCAATAATATTGCACGCTTCGTCATCCTGACCATGATCTTGCAACCTGAAGCCGTCGACGCATGCGCGATTCGTCGGACTATCGCCGCGTTTGCCTAAGCGCGATACTACGCGCGGGACTCGCGTGTGAAGCCGGCACGCCGCGCAGCGTGCATCGAGGCCGCGCTGGAGGCAGCGGCGGCCCGCAACGTGTCGGGAGCAAACTCAACCGCTCTATCTGGAAGGTGACGAGACGTGGCAAACGGGATTGATCGCGGTTCATCCGCAGAATGGCCTTATCCGCGGCTGGTCGCGCATCGCTGCGGCGGCACGCTGGCGCCGGAGAACACGCTGGCCGGTTTTGACGCGTGCGTGCGCTATGGCTACCGCATGGTCGAATTCGACGCCAAGCTGTCCGCCGACAACCAGCTCTTTCTGCTGCACGACGACACCCTCGATCGCACCACCAACGGCCACGGCGCCGCCGCCGCGCACACGTGGCAGCAACTGGCCGCGCTCGACGCCGGCGCGTGGCACGGGCCGCAATTCGCCGGCACACGCCTGCCGACCGTCGCCGACGCGGCGCAGCGGTGCGCGCGCGACGGCATTGCCGCCAACATCGAAATCAAACCGTGCCCAGGTCGCGAAGCGCTCACCGGGACGCTGGTGGCAAACGGCGCGCTGACGTTATGGCAAGGGCAGACGCCGCCGCTGTTGTCGTCGTTTTCGTTCGACGCGCTTGCCGCCGCGCGCGACGCCGCGTCGTCGCTGCCACGCGGCATGCTGTTCGAAGAGGTGCCGGCGGACTGGCTGCGCATCGTTCGCGAACTGGACTGCGTGTCGCTGCATGCGAGCCACCGGTATCTGAGCGAGCCGCTGGTCGCGCAGATCCGCGCGGCCGGGTTGCGCGTGCTGGCCTACACGGTGAACAACCCGGCGCGTGCGCGACTGCTCGCGCAATGGGGCGTCGACATGATTTGCACGGATCGCCTCGACAGACTGCAACACGACATGCTGTCGATGCCGGCGGACCCGGCCTGAACATGACGCAGGCGCGCGAGCGCGGCTCGGCTGCCGGCGCGCGCGCTGGAGCCCGAATCAGAAAGTTTCCAAACGTAGCAATTTCGGCAGAGGATGGGGAAGACTATGAACCGCACCGCGTTAGCTCGTTTACTTTCGATGTCGGCCGTTGCGGGTGTCGCCGCCGCCGGCGTCGGCAGCGCTTCGGCCGCGCCACTCGACGCACTGATCGCCGCCGCGAAGCAGGAAGGCCAGCTCACCGTGATCGCGTTGCCGCACGACTGGTGCAACTACGGGCAACTGGTCGCTGGCTTTCAGAAGAAGTATGGCATCAAGATCAACGAACTGAATCCCGATGCGGGTTCGGGCGACGAAATCGAAGCCATCAAGGCGAACAAGGGCAACAAGGGTCCGCAGGCGCCGGACGTGATCGACGTGGGCCTGTCGTTCGGTCCGTCGGCGAAGGCTGCGGGCTTGCTGCAGCCATAAAAGGTCGCAACGTGGAACGCGATCCCCGCGGACTCGAAAGATGCCGACGGCTACTGGTATGGCGATTACTACGGCGTGCTGTCGTTTGAAGTGAACGCCGACATGATCGACAAGGCGCCGTCCGACTGGAGCGATCTGCTCAAGTCCGACTACAAGAACGCCGTCTCGCTGGCCGGCGACCCGCGCTCGGCGAATCAGGCGATCCAGGCCGTGTACGCGGCCGGTCTGTCGAACAGCAAGGGCGACGCGAGCAAGGCCGACCAGGCCGGCCTCAAATACTTCGCCGACCTGAACAAGAGCGGCAACTTCGTGCCGGTGATCGGCAAGGCCGCGTCGCTTGCGCAAGGCACCACGCCCATCATCGTGCGTTGGGACTACAACGCGCTCGCCGATCGCGACACGCTGAAAGGCAATCCGAAGGTGCAGGTGGTGATTCCGAAAACGGGCGTGCTCGCCGGCGTGTATGTGCAGGCAATCAGCGCGTACGCACCGCATCCGAACGCAGCCAAGCTGTGGATGGAATATCTGTACTCGGATGAAGGTCAGATCGGCTGGCTGACGGGCTACTGTCACCCGATGCGCTACAACGAACTGGTGGCCGCGAAGAAGGTGCCGCAAGCGCTGCTCGACAAGCTGCCGCCGCCGTCATCGTACAAGAATGTGGTGTTCCCGACGCTGTCCCAACAGGACGCGTACAAGGAAACCATCACGAAGCACTGGGACGAAGCGGTCGGCGCGAACGTCAAGTAAGCGGCGTGGCTGAAGTCGTCGCGGCGGCGCAGCACATGCGCCGCGACGTCGAACCGTAACGAGAAGTTTTGCCGTCGCGCGCGCCACTCTTCGTGAACGGCGGCGCGCCGCGTTAGCCAGAAAGCCCCAAGGGTGAGCAATGAGCGCTTCATCGGATGCCGGGTCGGTGCAGGCGGAATTGCTGGTTCCGCCTGTGCCCACACCCACGCCTCGCATCGACGGTCCGGGCCGCGCGTCGCAATGGCTCGCGTGGATCGGCGTGGTGCCGTTCTTCATGTTCGCGCTGATGTTCCTGATTCTGCCGACCGGCTTCCTGATGGTCGGCGCGTTCCAGGATTCGCAAGGCCACTTCACGCTCGCCAATTTCCGCGATCTGCTGCAGCCGACCGTGATCGACGCGTACTGGATCAGCTTCAAGGTGAGCGCCGCGTCCGCGCTCGGCGGCGCGCTGATCGGTTCGCTGCTCGCGTGGGCGGCGGTGCAGGGCAAACTGCCGGGCTGGATTCGTCCGACCTTGATGACGTTTTCCGGTGTCGCGTCGAACTTTGCCGGCGTGCCGCTCGCGTTCGCGTTCATCTGCACGCTGGGGCGCGTCGGGCTCGTCACCGTGCTGCTGAAGAAGTATCTCGGCTTCAATCTGTACGCGACGGGATTCAGCATCCTGAGTTTCTCCGGTTTGACGCTGACTTATCTGTACTTCCAGATTCCGTTGATGGTGCTGATCGTCACGCCCGCGCTCGACGGCCTGAAGCGCGAATGGCGCGAAGCCTGCGATTGCCTTGGCGGCACCGCCTATCAATACTGGCGCTACGTCGCGCTGCCGGTGTTGTGGCCGAGCGTGCTCGGCGCGACGCTGCTGCTGTTCGCCAATGCGTTCGGCGCGGTCGCCACGGCCTACGCGCTGACCGGCAGTTCGCTGAACATCGTGCCGATCCTGCTGTTCGCGCAGATTCGCGGCGACGTGATGCACAACCCGAACCTCGGCTACGCGCTCGCGCTGGGGATGGTGCTCGTGACCGGCCTGTCGAACGGCGGCTACATCTGGCTGCGTTCGCGCGCCGAACGGGGGCGTCGATGAAAAGCCAGTCGCGGGTGGGGGCGTGGACCGCGGTGATCGTCGGCTCGCTGTACTTTCTGATTCCGTTGATCGCGACGTTCGAGTTCAGTCTGCGGATGAAGCGCGGCACGTACAGCTTCGAGGCGTATCGCGTCGTGCTGGCCGATCCGCATTTTCAGGCCTCGTTCGGCTATTCGATTCTGATGGCAATCCTGACGATCGTCGTCGGCGTGTTGCTGGTGGTGCCGACCGCCTACTGGGTGCAGCTGCGTTTGCCGAAGCTGCGGCCGATCGTCGAGTTCATCACGTTGTTGCCGCTGGTGGTGCCGGCCATCGTGATTGTGTTCGGCTATCTGCGCATCTATAACAGCAGTTCGATTCTGCCGCTCACCGGTCACGAGCGCACCACCGATCTGCTGCTGGTGTTCGGCTACGTGACGCTGTCGCTGCCGTACATGTACCGCGCGGTCGATGCCGGCCTGCGCGCGGTCGACGTGCGCTCGCTCACCGAAGCGGCCGAGTGCCTCGGCGCGAACTGGCCGACGATTCTGTTCAAGGTGATCTTCCCGAATATTCGCTCGGGCATCCTGTCCGGCGCGTTTCTGACCTTTGCGGTGGTGATCGGCGAGTTCACACTGGCGAGCCTGCTTGACCGGCCCGCGTTCGGCCCGTATCTGCAATTGATCGGTGCGAACCGCGCCTATGAGCCATCGGCGCTCGCGATCATTGCGTTTGCGATCACGTGGGCGTCGATGGGTTTGATCCAGGTATTCGGCTCGGCCCGCGCGTTGAGCGGCCAGAGAGTTTGACGCACTGAGTTTGACGGACTGGGTTTGACGCACTGAGGCAGCGAATCATGGCATTTCTTGAGATCGAAAATCTGCACAAGTCGTTCGGGGCGAACACGGCGCTGCATCACTTTGACATGCAGATCGAACGCGGCGAGTTCGTCACGTTCCTCGGGCCGTCCGGCTGCGGCAAGACCACCGTGCTGCGGATGATCGCCGGCTTCGAAGCGCCGACGCGCGGCATCATCCGGATGGACGACCGGGACGTCACGCACCTGCGTACGCGGCAGCGCAAGGTCGGCATGGTGTTTCAGTCGTATGCGCTGTTTCCGAACATGACGGTTGCCGACAACATCGGCTTCGGGCTGAAGATTGCGCATCAGCCGCAGGCGGAGATCAGCAAGCGCGTCCACGAGATGCTGGAACTGATCAAATTGCCGAAGCTCGGCGAGCGTTATCCGTGGCAGCTGTCGGGCGGCCAGCAGCAGCGCGTGGCGCTGGCGCGCGCGCTGGCCGGCAGGCCGCAGGTGTTGCTGCTCGACGAACCGCTGTCGGCGCTCGACGCGAAGATCCGCATTTCGTTGCGGCAGGACATTCGCGCGTTGCAGCGCGAGCTCGGCATCACGTCGATTTTCGTCACGCACGATCAGGAAGAGGCGCTGTCGATTTCCGATCGCATCGTCGTGATGAACGAGGGCCGCGTCGAACAGATCGGCTCGCCGTCGGAGATCTACAACTATCCGCGCACGCGTTTCGTCGCGTCGTTCGTCGGCACGCTGAACATTCTGGCCGGTCACGTGGTCGATCCGGCGGCCGGCAGGATGGCGGTGGACGGTCAGGAACTGACCACCACCCGGACGCTGCCGCCGGACGACGCGGGCAAGCAGCGTCTGCTTGCGCTGCGCCCCGAGGCGATCGTGCTGGAGCCCGCCGCGCCGGGCCGCAACACGCTGAACGCGACCGTCGAAGAGGTGAATTTCCTCGGCGCGGTGGTGCGCATCAGAACGCGCGTGAAAGACGCGGTGATTTCGCTCGACGTGTTCAACGACCCGAATCGCGGTTTGCCCGAACGGGGGCAGCCGGTGTCGCTGGGTTTTTCGCACGAGAATCTGCTGGTGCTGGAAGAGGGCAGCGTCTAAGAACCGGCTGGTTGACTCATTGGCCCGCAGACGCGAACGCGCGGATCGGGCATCCGCAAATCCCTTGGGGTTTTCCCGAGGATGTCGCCTCGACGAATTCCGGATTCCCCGACAGATCTTGTCCGGATTTCCGGAATCCCGGACGGCATGCGTATTAATGAGATAATAAATCCATAAAAATCAAGGAGATCGCCCGGGCATCAAGCTGGCATTGACCTTGCGAAACAGATCGCGCGGCCGCAACGGACCGACAACTAAAGCAAGGAGACAACGATGTCTGATTTCCCTTCCCGGTATTTCTGAATTCGTCGTCTTGTCGCGGCCTAATGCCGCGCACAGGCGTGACGACTATTCGCTCGCATGATGCGCAGTGTGGCAGGCCTTGTGCTCATCCCCCTAGCAGGAACCATCGTGAAGAAACCTTTCTATAAAGTGCTGTACGTCCAGGTGATCGTGGCGATCATCATCGGTATCGCACTCGGGCATTTCTACCCGAACCTCGCCGTCGATATGAAGCCGCTCGGCGACGGCTTCATCAAGCTGATCAAGATGGTGATCGGGCCGATCATCTTCTGCACGGTGGTGACGGGCATCGCCGGCATGGAAGACATGAAGAAGGTCGGGCGCGTCGGCGGCAAGGCACTGCTGTACTTCGAAATCGTTTCGACCTTCGCGCTGGTGCTCGGCCTCGCCGCCACGCACCTGCTGCGACCCGGCGCCGGCTTCAACATCGACCCGGCCACGCTCGACGGCAAAGCGGTCGCGTCGTATGCCGCGAAAGCGCACGGCCAGACGACCGTCGACTTCCTGATGCACCTGATCCCGGACACGCTCGCGTCGGCTTTCGCGCAAGGCGAAATCCTGCAGATCCTGCTGATCGCGCTGCTGTTCGGCGCGGTACTCGCGACGGCCGGTGAGAAGGGCAAGGTCGTGACGAACTTCATCGAGGGGCTCTCGCATATCCTGTTCGGCATCGTGCGCATCATCACGAAGCTGGCGCCGATCGGCGCGTTCGGCGCGATGGCGTTCACGATCGGCAAGTACGGCATCGGCTCGCTGCTGCCGATGCTCAAGCTGATCGGCACGTTCTATCTGACCTCGATCGTGTTCGTAGTGGTCGTGCTCGGCATCATTGCGCGCATGGTGGGCTTCAACATCCTGCGCTTCGTTGCGTACATCAAGGAAGAGATGCTGATCGTGCTCGGCACGAGCTCGTCCGAAGCCGCGCTGCCGCAGCTGATGCTGAAGCTCGAAAAGCTCGGCTGCTCGCGCTCGGTGGTGGGCCTCGTGGTGCCGACCGGCTATTCGTTCAACCTCGACGGCACCAACATCTACATGACGATGGCCGTGTTGTTCATCGCCCAGGCGACCAACACCGAGCTCACGTGGATGCAGCAGCTCACGCTGCTGGCGGTGACGATGCTGACCTCGAAGGGCGCGAGCGGCGTGACGGGTGCGGGCTTCATCACGCTGGCCGCGACGCTGGCCGTGGTGCCGACCATTCCGCTGTCGGGCATGGTGCTGATTCTCGGCATCGACCGCTTCATGAGCGAATGCCGTGCACTGACCAACATCGTCGGCAACGGCGTGGCGACCGTGGTGGTGTCGGCATGGGAAAAGGAACTGGACCGCAAAAAGCTGAATGCCGCGTTGCGTGGCGACGTGGCGGTCAAAGAACCGGCCGCCGTTTAAGCCGCGCATCGGCTTACACGCCTACCGTGACGGCTGCGGATACCCGCGTATGAAACCGGGGACCGCGCGCCAACGCTCAGCGCCGCCGGCCAGCGAAGCTCGCGCCGGCGCCGCGCCGCGTTATGCCACAATGTCCGATCCTTACCGATCGGACATTCCCAACGTGACGCGCCGCCTGTTGATCCTCTTCGCGCTCGTTGCCGGGCTCGTGGCGGCGTGCTGGCTGACCTACAGCATCGCGTGGCAAAGCGGGATCGACAACTTGCGGCGCAATGCCGCCGTGCGTGTCGAGCGCACCGCCGGCGCGCTGAAAAGCACGCTCGAGCGCTACGAATCGCTGCCGTATCTGCTCGCCGAGCATCCCATCGTGCAAGACGTGCTGGTCGATCCGAGTCCGGAGAACGTCAAGCGCGCCAATCTCTATCTCGAAGACCTCAACCGCCACGCGCGGGCGACCGTTACCTACATCATTCCGCTCGACGGCTATTGCGTCGCCGCGAGCAACTGGCGCGGGCCGGGTAGCTTCATCGGCGGGGGCTACCAATTCCGGCCGTATTTTCTCGATGCGATCAAGGGCGGCGTGGGCCGCTTCTTCGGCATCGGCACAATTTCGCAGGCGCCAGGCTACTACATCTCGCAGCCGGTGCGGCGCGATGGCAAGATTGTCGGCGTGGCGGTCGTCAAACTCGATCTCGAATGGTTTCAGGGCGCGGATGCGTCCGAGCCGCTGGTCGTCACCGACGATCACGGCGTGATCTTTCTGTCCTCGGTGCCGGCGTGGAAATACCACACGATACGGCCGCTCTCGGGTCAGGTCGCCGATTCGATCTACCAGGCGCGTCAATACGCACAGCAGCCGATCGCGCCGCTGCCGCTGACGATCGAGCGCATGCTCGAAGACAATGCGCAGATCGTGCGCATCGGCGGCGGCCGCTATGCGCCGCGCTATCTCGCGTCGCGGCGCAGCATGGGCGAACCGGACTGGCATCTGATCACGATGTCCCCCGTCGATCCGGTCGACGCCGACGCGCGCAAGGCGACCATCGTCACCGGCTTCGGCTACATCTCGATCGTGTTGCTCGCGTTCTACTGGCGCATGCGCCGCGCGCGCGTGCGTGAAATGATGCGCAGCCGCGCGCTGCTGCAAACGGCCTACGCGGAACTGAACCAGCGGGTCGCCGAGCGCACCGTGGATCTTTCTCAGGCGAACGAACAGTTGCAGAAGGAAGTGGCCGAACGCACGCGCGCCGAGCAGGAATTGCGCGCCGCGCACGATGAGCTGATCCAGGCGAGCAAGCTTGCCGCACTCGGTCAGATGGCGGCCGGCATCACGCATGAATTGAATCAGCCGCTCGCCGCGTTGCGCGGTTTTTCCGACAACACCCGCGTGCTGCTCGAACGCGGCGATCAGGCGTCGGCGCGCGAGAATCTCGAAGCGATCGCGGCGCTCACCGAGCGTATGGGCAAGATCACCAATCAGTTGAAGCTGTTCGTCGGACGGGCGCGGCCGCGCAATGCGCGCGCGCCGATCGTGCGGGCGTTGCGCAACGTCGTCGCGTTGCTGCAGAAGCGCTTGCAGGGCGTCGAACTCGAGTTCACCTTGTTCGATGCGGACAGCGGCGCGCGCACGCCGCTCAATCTCGCTGCTGACCATCCCGAACTGATCGCGCATTGCGACGATCTGCGGCTCGAACAGGTGCTGATCAACCTGCTCGGCAATGCGCTCGACGCGACTGCCGGCATGAGCCCGCCGCGCATTACGATCGAGATCGAAGTCGCCGAGGCGAACCTGTCGTTCGCGGTGAGCGACAACGGGCCCGGCATTCCCGACGACGTGCTGCCGCGTCTGTTCGAGCCGTTCTTCACGACGAAGGAGATGGGCCAGGGACTTGGCCTCGGGCTGGCGATTTCGTCGTCGATCGCGCGCGATTGCGGCGGCACGCTGGTGGCGCGCAATGCGCCGGAGGGCGGTGCATTATTCGTATTGACGCTGCGCCGCGCGCGCGTGCAGACGAGCCACCCGGCGGACCCGCTGACCACGGGTTCCTGAATCAAGACGGAAAACGCCATGCTGAACCACGGCCTGCAGGTGCTGTATATCGAAGACGACGAACTGGTGCGGCGCGCCAGCGTGCAGAGTTTGCAACTGGCGGGCTTCGACGTGATCGGCCATGCATCGGTGGAGTCCGCGGCGAAGGTGATCAGCGCGGATTTCTCCGGCGTGATCGTCAGCGATATTCGCTTGCCCGGCGCGAGCGGCCTCGATCTGCTCGCGCAGTGCCACGAACGCGCGCCCGACGTGCCGGTGATCCTGGTCACGGGCCACGGCGATATTTCGATGGCCGTGCAGGCGATGCGCGACGGAGCGTATGACTTCATCGAAAAGCCGTTCGCGTCCGAACGGCTGATCGAAACCGTGCGGCGCGCGTTGGAGCGCCGCAAGCTGGTGCTGGAGAACCTTGCGTTGCGCCGCGAGCTGGCGGAGCAGAACTCGGTGGCGCCGCGGATTATCGGCCGCAGTCCGGCGATCGAACAGGTGCGGCGGCTGATCGCGAATATCGCGCCGACCGATGCGTCCGTGCTGATCAATGGCGATACCGGTGCGGGCAAGGAGTTGATCGCGCGCAGTCTGCACGAGTTGTCGCCGCGGCGTGACAAGCCGTTTATCGCGGTGAACTGCGGCGCGTTGCCGGAGCCGATGTTCGAGTCGGAGATGTTCGGCTACGAACCGGGTGCCTTCACCGGCGCGGCGAAACGCCGGATCGGCAAGCTCGAATATGCGTCGGGCGGCACGCTGTTTCTCGACGAGATCGAGAGCATGCCGCTCGCGTTGCAGGTCAAGCTGCTGCGCGTGTTGCAGGACGGCGTGCTGGAGCGGCTCGGCTCGAATCAGCCGATTCGCGTGAATTGCCGCGTGGTCGCCGCGGCGAAAGGCGATATGGCCGAGCATGTCGCAGACGGTTCGTTCCGGCGCGATCTGCTGTATCGGCTGAATGTGGTGACGATCGCGTTGCCGCCGTTGGGCGAGCGCCGCGAGGATATCGTGCCGCTCTTCGAACACTTTCTGCTCGATGCGGCGGTCCGCTATCAACGTTCGGCGCCGATCCTCACCGATCGCCAGCGCGCGAGCCTGATGCAGCGAGACTGGCCAGGCAACGTGCGGGAACTGCGCAACGCCGCCGACCGCGTCGTGCTCGGCGTCGCCGACGATCCGGTCGTGTCTTTCGCCGACGACGCCGCGGCCACGCAGCCGCTGAAGGAGCGCGTCGAGCAATTCGAACGGGCGATGATCGCGGAGGCGCTGGCGCAGGCCGGCGGCGTGGTCGCGGTCGCGGCGGACAAGCTGCAGCTCGGCAAGGCCACGCTCTACGAGAAGATCAAGCGGTATGGCCTGGCGGCCAAAGGGGAAGGGGAGCGGTGAGGATTGACTGCGCCGGCGGCACGATGCGATGCCGGCGCGTTTGAATCAGTCTGAATCGGACTGGCGGACGTTACGCTTTCAGTGCCTTTTCCAGCAACTGGTCGAGTTCCGCGAACTGCGGTTCGCCGACATAGCGCTTCAGAATCTTGCCGTCCTTGTCGATCAGGAACGTGGTCGGCGTGAGCTGGACGTTGCCGAACTGCTTGGCGGCCGAGCCGTCGTCCATCGCAACCTTGAACGGCAACTGGCGCGTTTGCGTGTAGTTGGTCACGTACATCGGCGCGTCGTAGTTCATTGCCACGGCGACGAATTCAAGGCCCTGGCCCTTGAAGCGGTTATAGGTCTCGACCATCTGCGGCATTTCCTTCATGCAGGTGTCGCAGTTCGTCGCCCAGAAGTTGACGAGGTAGACCTTGCCCTTCAGGTCGGCGGTCGTGATTTTCTGGCCGGACAGCAGCGTAAAGGTCGCATCGGGCACGCGCTGCTGGCCTGCAAACGCAAAGTAACCGGCGATGGCCAGCACGATGGCCACGGCGGCCACGATGATATAGCGAAGCGGGTTCGTGCGCCGGGCGGCGGTGGATGGGTTGGAGCTCATGAACGGAACCTCGAGAGTCGCGCGAACGCGCGGGACAGTGCGTCGGTTAGGGGCGTTAGGCCCGGTGCTGAACCGCGTCGCTATTGTAGCCCCATTCCGCTGGCGCGGCAGGACGGGAGTCGGGAGCGGATAATAGGGTTTTACGTTCTGGTCAGTCCGATCTTCTGTCCCCATGTTCCGAACCGCTTTTCGCGTTAGCCGTTTGCTCGCCCGAATTACATTTTGCTTTTCCTTTGGTGGCCGTTTCCGGGGTGGTCGGTTGGCCGCTAACGCCTCTAGCCGGCCGGTTGGCTCCCCGGACGCTGCTTCGCGCCCGTCGCGGGCGCGTGCCGTGCTCGGCACGGCGGCTTGCACGCTGGCGCTCGGCGTCGCGCTGAGCGCCTGCTCGCCGACTTACGACTGGCGGACCATCATGAACAACGACAAAGGCTACACCGTCGACTTTCCGGCCAAGCCGGGCAACGATCAGCGGCCGGTGCAGATCGGCGGCACGCCGATGCAGATGGCCATGCAAACGGCCGAAGCCGGCAACGCGGTGTTCGCGGTCGGCACCGTGATGCTGCCGGACGACCACGAAGCCACGCAGCGCGCCACGCTCGATTTTTTGCGCGATGGCCTCGCCCGCAACGTGGGCGCGGCGCCCGACGCACATGCGGTGCAAATTCCGCTCGCTGCGGGCGGGCGGGTGCTGGGCCTGGAAATGAAGCTAAGCGGCGAGGCGGGCTCGCAGCATGAAATGCGCACCGTCTACGCCCGGCTGGTGGCGCGCGGGCCGCACGTCTATCAGGCGGCGATCATCGCTTCCAAACCGCTGCCGCAGGAACAGGTCGACCAATTTTTTTCGTCGTTCCAACTCTATTAATGGCGGTATTTTTGGCCGATTCGGTGCGTCAGTGGCTGCCGTAGACAGTGAAAGTTCCTTCGCAGGATCGCACGCTAATTATCGGTTTACGTTGAAGTTTTTCTGTTACTCACAGGTCCTGTGGATAACTCTGTTGAGAACTTGGCGCGATTTGCCGCAGATGCCCGTCCCTTGGGTATTCTGTCAGTTTTCGCTTGCTTGGCACGTTTTAAAAAATTCAATTAAATCAATGGCTTTCTGAGTTGTCCGTCAGCGCGCCTTTCAGATGTATCAAAATCTATCGGAGGCGCGCGCATGTGCATAAGTCAAGTCTTGACAGCATATTTTTATCTTCATAGCGAGCCAAAAGCCCGGCGATATTGGATAGCTTCGGCGATCTGCGCGGCGCTCGGCATTGCTGCGCCGGCGAGGTCGGCGATGGTCCGCGCGACCTTCAGCACGCGGTAGTAAGCGCGCGCTGACCAGCCGAAGCGCTCGCCGGCTTCGCGCAGCAGCGCTTCACCCGCTGCGTCGGGACGGCAGACTTCGTCTACTTCCCGGCCATCCAGTTCGCGATTGGTCTTGCCCTGCCGGATCAATTGCCGTTCACGAGCGGCGCAGACCCGCCGCGCGATTGCCGCGCTCGCTTCACCTGTCGTTGTCGCACGGGCCGACAGTTCCGCTGGTGTCAGCGCCGGAATCTCGAGCTGGATATCGATCCGATCCAGCAAGGGACCGGACAGCTTGCGAAGATAACGCGCCGCGATCTCCCGCGTGCAGCGGCAGCGGCCGCCCGGGTCGCCGCGCCAGCCGCAGGGGCAGGGGTTCATGGCGGCGATCAGTTGGCAGGCCGCCGGGAAATCCGCTTGCAAGGCGGCGCGCGAGATCGTGATGCGGCCGGCTTCGAGTGGCTCGCGCAGCGTTTCGAGGACCGCGCGATCGAATTCGGGCAATTCGTCCAGGAACAGCACACCCAGATGCGCCAGCGTGATCTCGCCGGGTTGCGGCGGATTGCGGCCACCCACCAGCGCCGCCGCGCTCGACGAATGATGCGGCGCGCGAAACGGCCGTTGCCGCCACTGCGCCGGCGTGAACCCGACGCGGCTGGCGGACAGCAGGGCGGCGGAGCTGAGCGCCTCGTCGTCGGTCATCGGCGGCAGCAGGCCCGGCAGGCGGGCGGCGAGCATCGATTTGCCCGCGCCGGGCGGCCCGATCAGCAGCACGTGATGCCCGCCGGCCGCGGCGACTTCAAGTGCGCGGCGCGCGCCGCGCTGGCCGATCACGTCGGCCATGTCGGGAACGACGGCGGGTGCGGTATCCGCGAGGTTCGGTGCGGCGACCGGGGCGAGCCGCGCGTCGGGTGCTCCCGCCAGGTGAGCGCATAGCGTCGGTAGATCGACGGCGCCATAAACGTCGACGCCGGGCACGAGCGCCGCTTCCGCCGCGCTTGCGGCGGGAAGATAGAGTTGCGGAGTCCGCTCCGGCGGCATCTGGCCCGCCGCCGGCTCGCCGGCAATCGCGCCAGGCGAGGCGCTGGCGCTATCGCCGCCGCTCTGGGCAGCACCGCTGCGCGCCGTCCCGCAAGCCATTGCGAAAGCACCGCGCATCGGCCGCAGCGCACCGGTCAACGACAACTCGCCGGCAAACTCCCGATACAGCAAGGATTCAGCGGGAATCTGCCCGCTCGCCGCGAGTATGCCCAGTGCGATCGGCAGATCGAAGCGGCCGGATTCCTTCGGCAAGTCAGCGGGAGCGAGATTGACGGTGATACGCCGGACTGGGAAATCGAAGCCGCAGTTTTGCAGCGCCGCGCGCACGCGCTCGCGACTTTCGCGCACTTCCAGATCAGGAAGGCCGACGATCGAAAAAGAGGGTAATCCGTTCGCGAGGTGAACCTCGACGGTTACTTCGGGCGCGCGGCCAGAGGCCGGCGCGCGACTGCGCACCACGGCAAGCGACATGTTTTCTCCCGTCGGACGACGCGCCGGGGGCGCGCGCAAGTCCCCTAAAACGCTGATGACGTCACGGCTCGCTTGCCTGTGATGTGCAGCACTGCGCAGCTAGTGCGCTGCGAGCAACCCGTTACGGCGTTTGCGTCGTGACCGGCAATTTCTGCTCGAGCTCGGCGACGCGGCGCTCCAGCTCTTCGAGGCGCGCGCGGGTGCGCACCAGCACCTGGGTCTGCGTATCGAATTCCTCACGCGTGACCAGGTCGAGTTTCGAAAAGCCTTGCGACAGCATGGCTTTGACGTTGCGTTCGACATCTTTGGCCGGCGAGTTCTTGAACAGCTCGCTCATGCGAGCCTGAAAGTCGTTAAAAACATCGTTCGGTTGTTTCATGGTGTTCCCCTTTGCGCACAAAAAATGTGCATATTCCGATACGTCTGTGCTTTGTCGTGGTGCATGGGCTGTCTTGGTGCGTGCCACGTTGCGCACCGCTGCCGCATGAGCGCCTTTGGTGCGTGGCCTTGCGTTCAAAACCTTCGAACACTCTAGCAACGATCCATACGCCGCGCCACCGTGTCCGGCCATCGTTAGCCATCCGGCCAGGGCCGCCTGCGCGCCTTTCGTAGCGCGCGCGGTGCGCAGTCTGACACAACATGGCATGCGAGTTGCTGTTACTGCCCCGCGCGCACTGTCGGAAGCTTTTTGCCGGCAGCGCAACGAGACCACGCGAACGGGTTACGGGTACGCAAAACGGGTTACGCAACGGGATACGCAACTTAGCGAGGGATTTCATGAAACTCATCACCGCAATCATCAAGCCGTTCAAGCTCGATGAGGCGCGCGAAGCCTTGTCGGCCATCGGCGTCTCAGGCATCACGGTGACCGAAGTCAAAGGCTTCGGCCGGCAGAAGGGCCACACGGAGCTGTATCGGGGTGCTGAATATGTCGTCGATTTCCTGCCGAAGGTAAAGATCGAGGCGGCCGTCTCCGACGACATCGTCGACCAGGCGATCGAGGCGCTCGAGCGCGCGGCACGCACCGGCAAGATCGGCGACGGCAAGATTTTCGTCACGCCGATCGAACAGGTGATTCGGATTCGCACCGGGGAGACCGGCGCGGACGCTCTGTAATACGAAAAGATAGCAACACAGATAGCGACAAGAGGAAACGAAAGATGCGCAAATTATTGATGTCCCTGCTGATGGCCGGTTCGCTGCTCGCGGGCGGTATCGGCGCCGCCCTCGCGGACGACGCTTCCGCTCCCGCAGCCGCCTCGGCCGCTGCTCCCGACACGACGGCCAGCGCGCCGGCGCCGGACGCGTCGGCAGCGCCTGCTGCCGCCGCAGCTTCGGCACCGGCCGCCGACGCATCCGCACCGGCTGCC
>NZ_CADIKK010000020.1 GCF_902859915.1 Paraburkholderia ultramafica | reverse complement strand
CAGTTCGCGGCACAGCACCAGACCGTCTTCGCCCGGCATCATCAGATCCAGCACGATCAGATCGGGCGCGCCCTGATCCAGCACGGCGCGCATCTGACGCCCGTTGGCCGCCAGCGAAACGCGCATGCCGTTCTTCTCGAAGTAGCTGGCAAGCAATTCGCGGATCCCGCGGTCGTCGTCGACGATCAGTACGTGGTCAGTGGTTTCCATCAGTGCGTCTTCTCTCCTGGCGTTTCACCCGCACCCGGTTCGTATGAAGCAGCGAATCACGCACCGGATGCACCGTTGTTCTGGCTATGCCTGCTTTATAGCTTCACTCGTATGGCGAATTGTGTCGCAGTGTATCCCGGCCGGCCGTGGACACAAAACATTGCACCTGCGCGGCATCGCCGACATAAGTCAGATACGTGCGGACGTTCCAATACGGCCATACCAGCCAACGGAATGTCCATCATGCACAGTACCTTTGAAACGCCGCTCGCCTTGCTGGCCGGGCTGCTCACCATTGCGTCCCCCTGCATCCTGCCGGTGATGCCGATTCTGCTCGGCACCTCGGTCGAGCGGCCGAGCCGCGTGCGTCCGCTATTCATTGTCGCAGGCTTCATTCTGACTTTCGCCTCCTTTGCGATGCTGCTGGGCGCGGTGTCCAGCACCGTGCATGTCGCGCAGCAAGCACTGCGCAATACCGGCATCGCGTTGCTCGCGCTGTCGGGCCTGCTGCGGCTGTGGCCGCGTCCTTACGAGTGGCTCGTTGCGCGATTGCAGGCGCCGCTGGAACGCATCGGCGCCGCGATTGCGCCGGGCGTGCAGCCCGGCAGCGGCAACGCGGGCGGCTTCATGCTCGGCATGTCGCTCGGCGCGGTCTGGACACCCTGCGCCGGGCCCGTGCTGGCTTCGATCCTGGTGCTGGTGGTCAAGGCACAGGACCTCGGATGGTCGGCGCTCCTGCTCACCTTGTATGCGATCGGCGCGGCCATTCCGATGCTGGCGATCATCTACGGCGGACATTACGTGACCCAACGCGTACGCGTGGTGGCGCGCCACGCCCAACTCCTGCAACAGGTGTTCGGCGTACTGGTGATGCTGACCGCACTCGCGATCTATCTGCAATACGACGTTCTGGTCTATGCCCGGATCGCCGCGCTTTTCCCCTCTTTTAAAGGACTCTGACATGCTCTCCCAACTGAAGACACTCGCTGTCGCCGCCACCTTCGCCGTCACGGCCGCCACCGGTACTGCCGCACTCGCCGCGCCGTTGAAGAACGGTCCACCTGCGCCGGAATTCACCGGCATTACGAAATGGCTCAACAGCGATCCGATCACGCTGCAGCAATTGCGGGGCAAGGTGGTGCTGGTCGATTTCTGGACCTACACCTGTATCAACTGCATCAACACGCTGCCGTACGTGAAAAGCTGGAACCAGAAATACAAGGATCAAGGGTTGACGGTGGTCGGCGTCCACACCCCCGAATATCCGTTCGAGCGCGATACCGACAACGTGAAAACCGCGCTCAAGCGCTTCGGCATCACCTACCCGGTCGCGCAGGACAACCAATACGCGACGTGGAGCGCCTATAACAACCAGTACTGGCCGGCGTTCTATCTGATCGACAAGAAAGGCAAGGTTGTCTATACGCACTTCGGTGAAGGCGACTACGCGCAGACGGAAGCGGCGATTCAGGCTCTGCTCGCGCAGAAGGATTAATGCCGTATTCGCGCAGATGTGTTTGGACGGGCCGTGGCGATGCAGCACATCGCTTCGGCCCTCTTTCTGTACAGCCACGTATCCGCTGCTGGTTCGTCGCGGCTTTGTATCGCAATGTATATGTCGGTCGAACTGATACACAGCATTGCAATAGTCCGCTCTCCAGACACAAGCCCGATACCTCAGCCGGTTCTAATGCCTCAACGACGGACGCTGATAGAAATTTCGCCGCAAACCTCAATCCGAATGCGGCGCGACTTTCAGATAAACCGACGGATATTTCCAATTTATCCAGTTCCAGGAGAACGACATGAAAGTATCGATGATCGCATTGGCCTTTGCCGCATTCGCTACGACTGCCTCCGCTCACGCCGTCACTTCGGTCGACGCAAACGCAGCCCAATACAACGCCCAGCAAACGCACCAATGGGATCCCGACCACAACAGCGCAACGGCTAAAACGCGCCAGGACGTTCGTCAGGAACTGGTGCACGCGCAGAAGGACGGTCAGCTCGCGGCCCTTAACAAACTCTACCAGGGAAGCTGAGCGCCGATCTGGCGGACTGCTCTATTCCGGCTAGAGCCACGTGACGCTACCGCTGCGGGGCCATTCGTAAAAGAGCAGTCTGTTTCAACGCATTGTTTCGAGGTTCCATCATGATCAAGCATCTCGTCATCGCAGCGCTCCTCTGCGCAAGCGCAGCAGTTGTATCTCCCGCATTCGCCAGCGGCGGCTACGGCCCCGCGCCGCACTACGACCCGCTCGCGGGCGCACCGGCATCGCAACGCGGCCAAAGTGCCCAAACGGTTCGCGCTGAACAGGTACTGGCCATGGCCAACGCCGACGCGTCGACGCAGTCCTGGGGCGGCGTGCGCGATACGACTTCCCAGTCGGGTGCACGCGCAGTATTGAACGCGCCGCTTTCCGCCTACTCGCATCACTAAATCAGCCAAGCAAGGATATTAATCATGACCCGACTCGAAAAAGTACTGTACACCGGTAAGACCCATACCACCGGCGGCCGCGACGGCGCGTCCCGCAGCTCCGACGGTCGTCTGGACGTCAAACTGTCCCCTCCGGGCAGTCCCGCTGCCGGCACGAATCCGGAGCAGATGCTGGCGGCCGGTTGGTCGGCGTGTTTCATCGGCGCAATGGGCATCGCTGCGAAAAAAATGAAAGTCGCGCTCCCCGCTGACACCGCTGTCGATGCGGAAATCGATCTGGGGACAAACGGCGACGCTTATTTCTTGCAAGCGCGCCTGAACGTCAGCCTGCCTGGTGTCGAACGCGAAGTCGCGCAGAGCCTGGCAGAGATGGCGCACCAAACGTGTCCGTACTCGAAAGCGACACGCGGCAATATCGACGTCGTTATTGCAGTCATCTAGACTGCGTTGCCTCGCGCTATTGCGTGACGCTGACTGAATGGTCACGCGCCCGGCGCAATAGCGCTTTCTCTTCGCAAGACATGCCGGCGCAACTCGACGAGTGCGCCGGCTATTCGATGGGTCACCATCATCGTTGCCAGTCTGAATCGATCCCGCTCATCGTGGAACGGAATTTGATTCCCGGAATACGTCTTGCAACGACCGACGCCGAACGCAATCCGCGCATTGGTGCGGTAACCACCCGGTTCGCATGGCTCTGGCCGAACACCTGAAAGGATCCGCTATAGTCACCGTGACATTGCCGTCGGCTTAGGTCACACGCCCTACTCCCAACCGTTCCAGGAGAACACGCAGATGGACGCCGCACAGCGAGGGACGGAAGCATCCCTACGCACTGATCCCGACTTCTTTCGACTGCTGTCGACTAGCTACTCGCGCCTGCTCGACAAGCCACTCGTGCCTCAACACGTGCCAATCGAAGACGCGCCACGCTGGCTCTACGAGAGCGCGCCGTTCGGTCTGCTCGCGCACAATACGGACGCGGACCCGGTCTTTGTGTATGGCAACCTGATGGCGCAGAAGTTGTTCGAATACGCTTGGGACGAGCTGACAACGCTGCCTTCGCGACTGTCGGCGGAAGCGACCGATCGCGACGAGCGTCAAGCCTTCCTGGAACAGGTGGAACGCGATGGCTTTGTCGCCGCGTACCGTGGCATGCGTGTGACAAAGTCGGGCAAGCGTTTCTGGATCGACAACGTGGTGGTCTGGCAATTGCGCAACGACGCGGGCGCGCATTGTGGGCAGGCGGCGCTTATTCCTTCGACTTCCGGATAAAGGCTTCAGATGGCGAACTGGCGTCGTGCCGTATCAACAGCACGACGCCAGTCCTTCATTCGAGTTGGACCGCTGATCTCAACGGCCATTACCGAATGATTCGGGCTGTGCCGATCTTCGCCGCGAATGGCGCGATCAGCCGGCTGGCAGCTTACGGCTTGGCGTAAATCGAACCCAGGCCGATCACGTCCGGTTGGGCGTCACGCGAGCCCGACGCCGAGGTGCCGGAGCACGGCCTGTATCGCGAGGTTTCTCCACACATCAGTTGCGCGTACAGTGGCATGAATGCGCTTGCCAGGTGTTGTTGATTCAACCGGGCGTCACCGTCCACTGACTTGCTGGAACCTCACTACACGATGAACTTCACAGACTTCTCCTCGCCCGCCTTTTTTGCCGATCCTTACCCGCTATATGAGCAAGTGCGTCAGGCAGGTTCCTTACTTCCCGTTGGCCCTAACGCGCGCGTCACCGGCCGCTTTGAGATCATCGACGCATTGCTGCGCGACCGGCGCATGGGCAAGACGTATCTGCAAAGCGTGCGAGCGCGCTAGGGCGACAATGCAGTTCAGCAACCCGTTTTTCAGGCGTTGAGCCGCACTTTCCTGATGATGAACCCGCCTTCGCATACGCGACTGAGAGCGCTTCTGATGAAGGCCTTCAACGCAAGGCAGATCGGCAAACTGCGGGAGATCGTGGAGGCGACGGCGGGCGAGCTTGTCGAGCGCATCGGCACAAAAACCGAATTCGATCTGATCAGTGAATTTGCATTGCCGCTGCCCATCGAAATCATTTGTCGTCTGCTGGATATTCCGTCCGCGCATGGCACCGAACTCGGCGTCGCGGCGAGCTGTCTCGTCTCGGCGTTCGATCTCGAGCCGCTGGACGAACGCATGCTCGGCGAAGCAAACGACGCGGCGTTGACACTCGATCGGTATTTCAGGAAGGTGATCGAGCAACGGCGCATCACTCCGGGCGACGACCTCATTTCCGCGCTTGTCGGCGTCGATGACGACGGCGCGACGCTGAGCGACGACGAGATCGTCTCGAACTCGATCTTGCTGTTTATGGCCGGCCACGAGACTACGTCGAACATGATCGGCAATGCGATGGTGGCACTTTTCCGTCAACCGGCTCGCCTCGACCAGTTGAAACACGACCCCGCCTTGATCCCGCAGGCCGTCGGGGAGTGCATGCGCTATGACGGCTCGGTGCAGATGGTCGTACGCACGGCGCTCGAGGAAGTAGTCATCGATGACATGACCCTTACGCCCGGAACAATCGTGTTCATGTTGATCGGCGCGGCCAATCGCGATCCGGCCGTGTTCCCGAATCCGGATCAGCTCGATTTCAATCGTGGCAGCGGCGCGCCGTCATTGTCGTTCGGCGGCGGCATTCACTATTGCCTTGGCGCACGGCTTGCGCTGCTCGAAATGGAAGCGGCATTCGGCTGTCTGCTTGCGCGGTTCCCGGATATGCGGCCTGTCAATCTCGATCAACTGGTTTGGCACAGACGCAATAATCTGCGAGGCGTGCAGTCGCTGAAGATTGCGATAGCCGCGAACTAGTATGTGAAGTCAACCGCACTGGCAAGGAGAGCCCGATGTCCACGCTTTATTCCTATCGCGCCCCGCGCTCGTTCGTCATTGCGAGGCCATTCATGAGCGGATCGCGGCGAAAAAAACGCAACGTCCCCGCGCAGTCCCACGCTTTCGGGTACATCCGCAAAGATGTTGCGTCCGCGAGAGTGACGTCGGAACACTGCCTCACATCTCACCGCAACGGCTTCTGGCAAGCGGCCAACACCGCGCCGGCCGCGAGTAGCAACGCGGAATAAACCAGTCCGCGCGCCAGACCGGCTCCATCCGACACCCAGCCGATCACCATCGGCCCGACGATCTGCCCAAACGCGAACACGATCGTGAAAGCGCTGATGCCTTTGGCCCAGTGACTCACAGGCAGATTGTGGCGCACGAATGCCGTGGTCGACGCGACAGCCGACAGAAACGTCGCCCCGAACAGCGTCCCGGACAAGAACGCCACCCACGGCTGCGTGAACAGCGCGGGCAGCAGCGTCGCCACGGCGAGCAATGCGTTGAGCACCGCGAGCGCCTGGCCGCCGCGCATGCGATCGAGCAGTCCGGACCACACGCGCGCCGACGCCACCGTCGCCACTCCGAGCAGCAGATAGAAGCCCGTCACGACCGTGGCGCTCATGCCCGCATTGCGCAGCAGCGCAACGATGAACGTCATGTAGCCGATATAGCCGACGCCGAACAATCCGTAGCCCGTCAGCGCGGCGCTGAAACGCGGCCAACGCGGCGCATCGGCCGCGCCGGGCGCGCGTGCAGCCGATGCCGCGCTCACATGCACGCTTTCGATCCTGCGCGCCGCGCCGATCGCCACCGCGGCGAATGCGGCGCACGCGGCCGCCAGCGCAAACCATGCGAATTGCCAGCCGTGCGCGACGTTGAAGATAGTCAACGGCACCAGTACCGACGACGCCACGATGCCCCAGCCCGTGCCGCCGTAATACAGGCCGAGGACGAGCCCCGCGTCGTACGGCCTCGCCGACGCCAGCCGCGCGGCCAGCACGCCGCCGCTAATGAAGATCGCCGCGCTGCTCGCGCCGGTGATCACGCGCAACGCGAGCAGCGAATCCGTGTCGGCGAGCAGTCCGCTGCCGGCCATCAGCAGCGCGGTGGCCGCACAACCGCCGCCGAACAACGCGCCGGCCGACCAGCGCCGCGCGAGTCGCGGGAAAGCCAGCGCGCCGAGCAGATAGCCGAGCGCGTTGGCAGTGTTCATCGCGCCGGCTTGAGCGAAGCTCCAGCCAAGGTCGAGTTTCATCGACGGCAACAGCAGCGCGTACGCGAAGCGCGCGAGCCCCAGCGCGATCGCGCTGCCTAGCGACAACGCGGCGGCGAGCATCAAGGTGGGCAGGCGTTGCGCCGCTTCAGTGGATGTGGGGGTCGGTGCGGTGTCGAGCGAGGTAGGCGACATGGGCTAGCGTAAGTGGGCAAGAATCCTGCGGGACGGTTGGGGCAGTCAGGCCGGATGGGGCAATCGCCATCATATCTGGGGACGCCCTGGCGTGACAGACCGTTAGTTGCGTTTATTAGCGGTCTGGCGGCATGCCGCGCCCACCGCCGCGCATCTACAATCAAACGCTAGTCGAAACTATTCGATCCTCAGACCCGCTTCACGTCTTTCGGCACTTCGCACAGCACGTAGCCGACGTAGAAGACCGCCGCGCCGAGACCGTACATCGCGTCGCTGAAGCCGAGGTCGTGCTTCATCTGCAATTGCGCGAAGCCGATATTGATGCGATCGAGAAACGACACCACGTAGCAGAGAAACAGAAACGGAATGATCCGTAGCGTGACCTTGCGATACAGCTGGTCGTCGTGCGCGGCAGCGGCTGCGCCCCGCTCCAGCGCGGGGGCGAAAGATTGGCTCATCGATTATCTCCAAACGTGAGGGTCCAACGGACCCGTTAGGTCCGGCGTCTTGATGCGCCGCCTGGTTGTCTTCTGCTGAATCGGCATGCGCGTTCTATGACGCGTCGGTGTTCCGCGCCGGCCCATCGGTCGCGCCTTCGCGCGCATGCTGCATCGCTTCGATCAGCGTCGCGTGATCGCCGATATGGTTGGCGAGCAGCAGGATCAGTTGCGCATTGGCCGACTGGCTCTGCGCATCGTCCAGATCGCGATGCATGTCGATCAGTGCCTCGTAGAAATCGTCGGGGCGGTCGAGATTCGGTTGCGTGTTCAGTGCCATGTCTGTCTCCTGCTATTTTTTGCCAATGCGCTGCGCGTGCCGCATCGGCCCTTACCTGATTTTCAGGCCGTGCCTTCGATGCACAGCGCACGCTTTAACGCATGCTCGACAGCGCTCGCATCGAGTTGCCGCCAACGCGCACACACATGCTGGTCCGGCCGCACCAGGTAGAACGTGCCGTGTGCGGCGTCGTAGCGCGCGCTCGCCAGGCCTTCGGTGTCGTGGACCACTCGCATGTCGGCGAGTGACGCGGCTTGCGCTTCGCCACGCGTCACCACGACGAGCTTCAACGGAATCGGCCCAGTACGCAGCGCATCCAGCGCAGCCTGCGTCGCCTGATCGATACCTTGCTCGCCGCAGAACAACACGCCGGTAAATTGCTGGCCAAGTTGCGGCAGCAGCCACGCCGGTTGACCGGCCACCTGCACCGGCGCATCGACGCACGACGCGCCGGGCACCATCGCGCCGTCGAAGCGGTCACGGTCCGCTGTATTCAGCGGGGAATCGCGCAACACCGCCGGCACCGACAGTCGCCCGCTATTCGTCAACTGACGCGCGAACGGATGATGCCGCGACAGCTTCAGCACGGCATCGCGAAAGACCCGGCTCACGGGACTTTTCGGCGTAATGAAATCGGTGGAGCGGGTGGAGTTTCGGATGTTTTCGTCGGCGGCGAATTCGCGTTCGCTTGCATACGTGTCGAGCAACGCGTCGGACGCTTTGCCTTCGAGCACCATCACCAGTTTCCACGCGAGGTTTTCCGCGTCCTGCACGCCGCTATTCGCACCGCGCGCGCCGAACGGCGACACGCCATGCGCGGAGTCGCCCGCGAACAGCACGTTGCCGTGCCGGAAGCGCTCCATCCGCAAACACGAAAACGTATAGACGCTGACCCATTCCAGCTCGAACTTCGCGTCCGCGCCAAGCAGCGCGCGCACTCGCGGAATCACGCGCTCCGGCGTTTTTTCCAGCACGGGATCCGCGTCCCATCCCAACTGGAAATCGATCCGCCACACGTTGTCCGGCTGACGATGCAGCAACACCGATTGATGCGGATGAAACGGCGGATCGAACCAGAACCAGCGCTCGGTCGGAAACTCCGCTTCCATCTTGACGTCGGCGATCAGGAAGCGATCTTTGAACGTCACGCCCTTGCTGTCGAGTCCCATCAGATTGCGCATCGGACTGCGCGAGCCGTCGGCGGCGACCACATAACGGCCGCGTAACGGATACTGCCCGTTGGGCGTGTCGACCGTCAGCGTCACGCCGGCCTCGCAAGTGCCGGGCGTGCCGTTCTGCTGCACGCCGACCACCTTGCTTTTCCAGCGGATCTCGAGATTCGGCAGCTCCTGCGCACGTTCGAGCAGGAAGCCTTCGACGTAGTACTGCTGCAGGTTGATGAACGCGGGCCGGTGGTGGCCCGCTTCCGGTTGCAGATTGAACGTGTACACCAGTTCGTCTTTCAGGAACACCTTGCCGACATTCCAGCTGATGCCCTTGTCCACCATGCGTTGGCCGCAGCCAAGGCGGTCGAAAATATCGAGCGAGCGCTTCGAAAAACAGATTGCCCGCGAACCCGTGGACAACGAACAATCGTCGTCGACCAGCACGACCGGCACGCCCTGCTGCGCAACATCGATCGCGGTGGCGAGGCCCACCGGCCCTGCGCCGACCACGATCACCGGATAGACCGCCTGCGCGTCGCCGCGCTGCCCGCTCTGTTCACGGCACGGCTGGTAGTCGAACGACAGCGTCTGGTAGTTGATGCTCATCTTGTGTCTCCATCCATCTCTGCTCGACGTCGCTATGTTCTGTTCTTGTCAGGCTTGCAGCGCGTCCCACATTTCCTTGTCGCGTTGCGCGGTCCAGATGCGCGGATGCGTGATGCCGCTCGCTTCGTCGAAAGCACGCGAGACGTCGAACGGCAAGCAATGCTCGTAGATGAACACGTGGCCGAACTTGGGGTCCATTGCCTTGCGCGTGTGCGCCATCGCGGCCTTCAGATCGAGCTTCTGCTCGACGGCTTCACGGCCCTGTTGCAGCAGCGTGGTGACGAAGTCTTTCGTGTAATCGAGACCCTTGTTGACGTCTTCCGGCGTGGTCAACGCGGGGCCGCGGCCCGGCACCAGCTTGTCGGCCTGCAGCGCGCGCAATGCTTCGAGCGTGGCCGGCCATTGTTCGAGCTGCGCGTCGCCGCAATAGCAGGCCGCGTCGTATTCGACCAGGTCGCCCGAGAACAGCACCTTCTGCGACGGCAGCCACACCACCGTGTCGCCCTTCGTGTGACCCGCGCCCAGATGCGCGATGCGCACTTCGAGCTTGCCGAGGAACAGCGTGATTTCCTTTTCGAACACGAGCGTCGGCCACGTCAGGCCTGGCACCGTTTCGACGCCGGCGAACAGACGCGGGAAGCGTTCGATCTCCGACTTCATGTCCGCTTCGCCGCGCTCGACGATCATCTCGTAGGTGCCGCGGCTCGCGATCACCTGCTGCGCGCCTTCCGCGAAATACGCCGAGGCGCCGAGCACGCGCACCGCGTGATAGTGCGACAGCACGACGTATTTGATCGGCTTGTCGGTGACGCTGCGAATCCTGGCGATGAGGTCTTGCGCCATGGCCGGCGTCGCGGTGGTGTCGACGATCAGCACGCCGTCGTCGCCGATGATCACGCCCGAGTTCGGATCGCCCTCGGCGGTGTACGCGTAGGCGTTGTCGGACAGCTTGGTCCACGTGACTTTCTTGACTTCCAGGTCGGCCTGGGATGCGAATGCCTTTGCCATGCTTGTCTCCCTCAAAAGTTGGACGTGAGGCGAGACGGCCGGCCGCGCATGTGCGCCAGGCTGACGGTATTGGAGGATTGTCTCGCCCCGTTTTGACTCTGTAACTGCGCCGGTGTGTCGGGGTGAATACATCTTATGGCCCTGCCAGTTTATTTGTCAATAGCGAAATGTATCGCTATACGCAAATTAATGAACGCCGAAGATGAAAGCGAGATGGCGCGGGCATTCGGTTAACATGGACCCTTTTTACGGACGAGCGCGGGTGTGAGCAAAGCAGCGAAATCGGCCACGGGCAAAGGCACGCGCGGCGACGAGACGGCGGACGGCGGCAAGACCCAGCGCGGCATTCAGAGCGTCGAAGTGGGCGGCCGCGTGTTGCTGGCGCTCGCCCAGGCGCGCGCGCCGCTGGCGTTGTCCGATCTCGCCAGCGCCGCGCAGATCGCACCGGGGCAGGCGCATGCTTATCTGGTGAGCCTGAGCCGCCTGGGTCTGATCAAGCGCGACGAACTGTCGGGCCGTTATGAGCCGGGGCCGCTCTCGTTGCGGCTCGGTTTGCTGCACCTCGAAAACCAGCCGGCGTTTCGCGCCGCCGTGCCGCGCGTCGCGGCGCTGGCCGAAGCGATCGGGTTCAGCGTCGCGATCTGTATTGCCGGGCCGCAGGGGCCGACGATCGTCCGCTATGAACACGCGGGGTTTCCGCTGCATGTCAATTTGCATGTGGGGACGGTGATGTCGCTGCCGGCCACATCGACGGGACGCGTGTTTTGCGCTTTTCTGCCGCGCGAGGCGCTGGCCGCGATGTGGGCGAATCAGTCCGGCGCGGCGAATAGCGCGATGACGCCGCCTGACGCAAGCTCCGCCTTCGCAACCGCGTTAAACGGGATTCGTGCGCGCGGCCTGGAGTCCAGCGTGGACGTGCCGAGTCCGGGCATCAGCAGTTTGAGCGCGCCGGTGCTGGATAGCGACGGGCGTTTGTCGCTCGCGTTGACGGTGATCGGCTCGACCGGCGCGATCGACGTCGCCGCCGACGGTTCGATCGCTCGCGCGCTGCTTGCCGTGGCCCACGACATCGGCGCCGAACTGGCGGCCGCGTCTTCCCTGACAGCTTCTTCCGCATCATGACCGATCCTCTCGACCTCTCTCCTTCCCATGCCGCCGCCGATGCGAAACCGCAGCGCGGCATCCAGTCGCTCGATAGCACCGGTGAGTTGCTGACGGCGCTGGTCGCCGCGGCGCGGCCGTTGAGCTTGCGCGATCTGGCGGCCGCCGCAGGCATGCCGCCGGCCAAGGCGTTTCCGCATCTGGTGAGTCTGCTGAAAATCGGCCTGCTCAATCGCGACGCGTCGGGTTGCTTCGAAGCCGGGCCGCTCGCGCTGGAGTTGGGTTTGATCGGCTTGCAGCGCTTGTCGCCGACCCGCGAAGCGGAGCCTGAAGTGGTCGAATTGGCGGCGTCGACGGGGATGAGCGTCGCGATGGCGGTGCTCGGGCCGCTCGGGCCAACCGTCGTGCGTCTGGAGGAATCGGCGCGGCCGCTGCATGTGAGCTTGCGGGTCGGTACGGTGATGTCGCTGGTGAATACGGCGATTGGCCGGGTGTTCGCGGCGTACGTCGCGGATGATGTGCGCGTGGGTCTGCTGGCGCAGGATCATCTGCGGCTGGCGGGGGTGGGGGCGGCGCAGGTTTTGGCGGGGGAAACGGCGTCGGCGGCAGAAGATAAGACAGCAGGCTTTGCAAGCGGCGACGAATTGGCGGCGGCGCCTGCGTCTCCGACTCAAGCCTACACGCAACGCCTCGCGCAAATTCGCGCGGACGGCATCGATACGGCGTTGAGCCGGCCCGTGCCCGGCATTGATACTCTGGCTGCGCCGGTGCTCGACCATACCGGCAGCATCTGCCTCGTGCTCGCGTTGATGGGACCGGGCGGCAGCTTCGATAGTGACCCGGCGGGCAAACCAGCGCAGACGTTGCGCGCGGCGACGTTGAGGTTGTCGCGCAGATTCGGGTGGATCGCGGCGACGTGCGGCGAGGCAAGCGACCTTTAGCAGACTACCGCGCAACCCTCGCGCGACGCTTCCCGGCGGATCATTCCGCCGTCCCCTCCGGCTCATGCGACGCCAACCTCGCCTTCGCATGCCGCATCTTTTCGAGCGTCTTGGGACCGGCTTTAAGCGCGACACCAATCGCGAGCGCATCCATGATGCACAGATGCACGAGCCGCGACACACCCGGTGTATTCGGATCGACGGGACTCGGCACGCGCAGCAGCAGCGGAATATCGACAAGCCAGGCAAGCCGTGACCCGACATTGGTCAACGCAATCGTGGTCGCGCCACGCTCCTTCGCGATCTGAATGCTTTCATTCACTTCGACGCTGCGCCCCGAATGCGAAATCGCAAACGCCACATCGCCCGGTTCCATCAGACCGGCGTAAAGCCGCTGTAGATGACCATCGGTAAACGCGCTCGCCGCAATATCGATCCGCAGAAATCGCAACGCCGCATCTTGCGCGACCAGCCCCGACCCGGACCCCACGCCGAAGAAAAACACCCGCCCCGCGCTCGACAACGCCGCAATCGCACTCTCGACCACCGCCGGGTCGAGCGCGCCGCGCGCATGCGTAATACCGTCGATCGCCGCCTCGCCGACCTTGTCCATCAAGGTCTGCATATCGTCGTCACGCGCCACCGCCGTCGACGCATACGGCATACCGCCCGCCACGCTCTGCGCCAACTGCATCTTGAAGTCGCGCAGCCCGTGCGCGCCGATCGCACGGCAAAAACGCGTGACGGAAGGCTCGGACACCTCCGCGCGCTGCGCGAGTTCGGTGATGCTCGCGCGCATCGCGAAGTCGACGTCGCTCAACACCATCTCGGCAACCTTGCGCTCGGCGGGCCGCAAACTCGCAAGCGCGCTGCGGATGTGAGGAATCAAGTTCGGTGCGGACACCCAGTGTTCCTTAAGGGTTAAATGAATCCGCGTCGCTCGCAGCCTCAGTCAGCTTGATTCAGCTTGAATCGACCGCGAGCGGCAACACGCGGTTCAGACCAGCCTGCGTCCACTCTCCGTATCGAACAGATGGATATGCTCGGCCGGCAAACGCAGCGTGACGCGCTGACCCGGCTCGACTTTCGAGCGCTGGCGAGTCGTCACGCACCACGAGTCGCCGCCGATTTTTCCGTACAGATGCGTCTCCGCGCCAGTCGGCTCGACCACTTCGACTTCCATCGCGGCGTCCGGCGTTTGTGCCATGGTTTCAATATGTTCCGGCCGCACGCCGAGCGTGGCCTTTGCGCCGACCTTCGCCGTTGCCGGTACGCTCTCCAGCACGATCTCGCTGCCGTCCGCAAGTTTCAACGCGAGACCCTGCCCTTGCGCGCGATTCACGATCACGCCTTCGGCGAAATTCATCGACGGCGAGCCGAGGAAGCTCGCGACGAACAGATTCGCCGGATGATCGTAAAGCTCCAGCGGACGACCGATCTGCTCGATGCGTCCCGCGTTCATCACGACGATCCGGTCGGCCATCGTCATCGCTTCGATCTGATCGTGCGTGACGTAGATCACCGTATTCCTCAGCCGCTGATGCAGCGCCTTGATTTCCGTGCGCATCTGCACGCGCAGCTTGGCGTCGAGATTCGACAGCGGTTCGTCGAACAGGAACAGCGACGGCTCGCGCACCACCGCGCGGCCCATCGCCACGCGTTGCCGTTGACCGCCCGACAACGCGCGTGGCAACCGGTCCAGATAGCCGCCGAGGTTCAGCATCTTCGCGGCAGCTTCGATCCGCGGCTTGAAACTCGCCGAGGATTCCTTACGAATTCGCGGCCCGAACGCAATGTTTTCGTAGACCGACAGATGCGGATAGAGCGCGTAGCTCTGGAACACCATCGAGATATTGCGCTGCTGCGGCGCGAGGCTATTCGCCCGCGTGCCGCCGATCATCAGATCGCCGCCGCTGATCTCTTCGAGTCCGGCCACCATCCGCATCAGCGTGCTCTTGCCGCAGCCCGACGGCCCGACCAGCACGACGAACTCGCCGTCGTCAATGTCGAGATCGATGCCGTGGACCACTTGCGTGTCGCCATAGCGTTTGAAGATGCCGCTCAGTTGCACTGCTGCCATGCTGTCCTCATTGTCTTGCTGCGTTGACCCGGGCTTGCCTCGGCCGGCTGCTGCTCGCGGGCTTCCCGAATTTGCTGGTTGCTGCATCAAGCGGTTCAGAGCGATTCGAGCGTCAGTTCTTCCGCCATCAGACGGTTGCCGGCCATCAGACCGCCGTCGACCGGCAACGCGACGCCGGTGATCACACGCGCCATCGGCGACGCGAGAAACAGCACCGCGTCGGCGATGTCGTCGGGCGTCGCGAAGTCGCGCAACGGGTACCACTTCTTCAGATCCTCGAAGACTTGCGGATTCTTGTCGACGCGCGCCTGCCACGCCTGCGTCTTCACCGTGCCCGGGCAAACGATGTTCGCGCGAATCCCATAGCGGCCCAGTTCGATCGCGAGCGCCTTCGTGTAGCTGATCAGCCCGGCCTTCGCCGCGCTATACGCCGGATGACCGAGCGCGGCGAGACCATTCACCGAGCCGATCAGCACCAACGCGCCGCGCTGCCTTTCGATCATCGACGCACGCACCGCTTCCACTGTGTGATACGTGCCGTTCAGATTCAGATGGATATCGCGCTGCCAGCTCGCGGCGTCGGTCGTGGCGAGCGTCAGACCGAGCGCCGCGCCGGCGTTCGCGACCAGCACGTCGACCGGACCGCGCGTCTTGACCGCATCGGCCACCGCTTGCTGCACCGCGGCAGAATCGCCGAGATCGACGGCGACCGGCGTGACGTGCGCCGCGCCGAGGTGCGCGGTCAACGCGTGCAGCGCGGCCGCATCGATGTCGAGCGCCAGCACCGTATCGCCCTGCTCCACGAAGCGCTTGCACAACACGCTGCCGATGCCGCCGCAAGCGCCCGTTACCAACACCACACGATTCATGTCCGCCTCGCTCCTCAAGCTTGCCGCCAGCGCTGGATTGCCATGTAAATTTCCTACAGATCTGACACTGGCACAGTTGTCTAGCCATCCCGAAGATTGGGTATCCGTGACATCGCGTTATGCAGAATACCCCTGCTTTACAGCATCTTATGCACAAAATCGGCCGAGAAAAAATATCGCAGACCCTACGTGACAAGCTATTTTGCGTCATGTAGGATTTTTTCAAACAAATCAACCCAAAGCGGCCGGCGACGGCAGCAGACCACCCCCACCATCGTTGGATGGGACCGGAGTAAGAGCTTTGCATGGGCCCGGAGTAAGTGCTAAAGCACTAACTCCGGCCGACAGCTAAAGCGCCAACTCCGCTCGACATAGGAGAGAGAGAATGTCGTTGCATGCCCGTGCTTCCCTCGCGCTCGGCAAAGTTGCCGTGGCGCTCGCGTTTGCAGGTATCGCCGTCGCGGCTCACGCCGACACGGTCCGCGTCACCGTCGCCCACTACAGCGATGCGACCGCGCCGTACTTCGAAAAAATGGCCCGCAACTTCGAGAAGGCCAATCCCGGCACGACCATCAAGATCGAAGACGTGAACTGGGACACGCTGCAACAGAAACTGCAGACGGACATTTCCGGTAACGCCAACGCCGACCTCGCGATCGTCGGCACGCGCTGGCTGCTCGACTTCGTGAAGGACGACGTGGCCGAGCCGCTCGACGGCTACATGGACGCGAACTTCAAGGGCCGCTTCATCGGTCCGTTCCTCGCGCCGGGTCAAATCAACGGCAAGACTTACGGCCTGCCGATCGCCGCTTCCGCGCGCGCTCTGTACTACAACAAGGACCTGCTCGCGAAGGTCGGTTACCCCGACGGCCCGAAGACGTGGAACGACGTGATCGACGCGTCGAAGAAACTGAAGGCGCAGGGCATTGCCGGCTTCGGTCTGCAAGGCAAGGAAATCGAAACCGACGTCTACTATTACTACGCGCTGTGGACCAACGGCGGCGACGTGGTCGGCAAGGACGGCAAGGCGGCGTTCAATTCGCCGGCCGGCATCAAGGCGGCCACGCTGTACAAGACGATGATCGACCAGGGTCTGACGCAACCGGGCGTGACCGGCTATAGCCGCGAAGACGTGCAGAACCTGTTCAAGCAGGGCCGCGTCGCGATGATGATTTCGGCGCCGTTCCTCGCCAAGCAGATCAAGAAGGAAGCGCCGAACCTGAAGTACGGCATCGATCCGATTCCGATGGGCACGACGCACGCCACCTATGCCGTCACGGACTCGATCGTGATGTTCAAGAACTCGAAAGTGAAGAAGTCGGCATGGAAGTTCCTCGACTATCTGTTCACGAAGGAACCGCGCGTCGAGTTCACCACGACCGAAGGCTTCCTGCCGACCACCAAGGCCGAGGCAACCGACCCGGCGTTCAACGATCCGGATACCAAGGCGTTCGTCGCGTTGCTGCCGACGGCTCACTTCGCACCGACCGTGACGGGCTGGGAAGACACCGCGAAGGCCGTGACCGATTCGATGCAGTCGGTCTACCTCGGCAAGGCGCAGCCGGCTGACGCGTTGAACACGGCGGCCACGCAAGCGAACAAGTCGCTCGGTCATTGATCGCGTAGTCAGTCCGTAGTGATTTGCTGAAGATTTGCCGAACACGGAACGCGCGCCGCCGTTGCCAAAGGCGGCGCGCGTTTCGGTCGTAATGCACCTGATGCACTATCCGGCCCATCCCGTCGCGTCCGCTGATTAGCGTGGGCGCGTCTTACGATCGAGCACGCATGAGCCGTTCCGCTTCTTCGCGCTTGCACGCGCCCTGGTTGCTGATTGCGCCGAGTCTGATACTCGCGCTCTTCATCATCAGTTATCCGATTTTCAACATCGTGTGGCAATCGCTGCACGATGTTTCGCGCTTCGGCGCGATTCGCGATTTCACCGGTCTGCAGAATTTCTATACGGTCTTCAACGACCCCGTGTTTCTCGCTTCGACCCGGCGCACGCTCATCTGGACCGTGTGCGTGGTCGGCGGCACGGTGTTGATCTCGGTGCCGGTGGCACTGGTGCTGAATCAGGATTTTCATGGGCGCGGCGTGGCGCGCACGATCGTGATGCTGCCGTGGTCCGTCTCGCTGACGATGACCGCCGTGGTCTGGCGCTGGGCCTTCAACGACGACTACGGCATGGTCAACGTCACGTTGCAGCGGCTTGGCTTGATCGGCGGTCCGATCCATTGGCTCGCGACGCCGGAGCTCGCGTTTCCGGTGGAGATTGGCGTCGGCATTCTGGTGTCGATTCCCTTCACGGTGACGATACTGCTGGGCGGATTGTCGTCGGTGCCGGGCGATATCTACGAAGCGGCGCGAATGGACGGCGCGAGCGCGTGGCAGCAGTTTCGCAAGCTGACCATGCCGCTGCTGCGCCCGTTCATCAACATGACGATTCTGTTGAACGTGATCTACGTGTTCAACTCGTTCCCGATCATCTGGGTGATGACGCAAGGCGGCCCCGACAACAGCACGCACATTCTCGTCACGTACCTCTATGAGTTGGGCTTCCGGCTCGGACGTCCCGGCGAAGCCGCGGCGGTCTCGCTGATCATGCTTGTCATGCTGTTCATTTTCTCGATCGCCTATCTGCGCCTGCGGCCCGCGAAAGAAGGAGATGCGTTATGAGTTTCGACGCCAGGATGAAGCGCTCGCTGTGGTGCTGGCTCGCGCTGTCGCCGCTGGTGGTCGTGGTGCTGTTTCCGTTCGCGGTCATGTTCTTTACCGCATTGAAACCGGCTTCCGAGATTTTTGTCTATCCGGCGCGCTGGCTGCCTGTGCAGTGGCAGTGGCGTAATTTCATCGATATGTGGGAAGCGGCCAATTTCGGCGTGGCCTTGCGCAATAGCACGATAGTCAGCTTGCTGTCGACGATGCTTGCGCTGGCGGTGAGCTTGCCGGCCGCTTATGCACTGGCCCGCTTTCCGTTTCGCGGACGCGGTTTGTATCGGCAGTTTCTGCTCGTCACGCAGATGCTGTCGCCGATCCTGCTCGTGGTCGGCCTGTTCCGGCTGGCCGCGATGATTCCTTTCGGCGATGGCAACCTGGTCGATTCGAAGATCGGCGTGATCGTTTCTTATGCGGCTTTCAACATCGCGTTTGCGGTGTGGATGCTGTCTTCGTACTTTCAGACGGTGCCGCGGGATCTGGAGGAGTCGGCGTGGCTTGAAGGATGTGGGCGGACCAAGGCTGTGTTCAAGGTGTTTTTGCCGCTAGCGGTGCCGGCGATCGTCGTGACCGCGATCTTTACGTTCATCAATGCGTGGAATGAGTTTGCCGTCGTTTATACGTTGATCCGGTCGCCGGAGAATAAGACGCTCACCGTGCAGGTGACGGATATGGTCGCGGGGAAATACGTCGTCCAGTGGCATCTGGTGATGGCCGCTACGCTCTGCGCGACGCTGCCGGTTTCGATCGTGTTTGCGTGGTTGCAGAGGTATCTGGTGAAGGGGTTGGCGTTGGGGGCGGTGAAGTGAGTTTGTGCCGCTCGATTGGCGATGGCGGTTTGCCCGTGCGGTGGGCCGTCCGTTCAACTCGTTATTGACGGCTCCGCACAGTCGCTACACGGAAAAGCGGTCGGCCAAAAGCTTGCCTCCCGCGTCCGCCGCGTTACTCAGTGCCGCGGACAATGCGCAGATCGCGCTCGACGCCGTCACCCAAAGCTTCAAGCGCTTTCTTGTAGGCATCGCTTTCGTATGCGGCGACCGCCTGTTCGTAGGTCGCAAACTCGATCACGACGGTGCGCTCCTTCAAGCCCTGCTCACGAGCTTCGTCGGCCACACCGCGCACGATGAACTTGCCGCCGGCAGCCGCCAGAGCGGGCGCGGCGAGTTGTGCATACGCGGCCAGCTTCGCTGCGTCGTTCGTCTTGCGATAGCTAGTTACCCAATATCCTTTGCTCATTTGAATCTCCTTGTTCTTTGGTTCAAAAGCAGTCGGGGCCTACATAGTAGCAAAGAGAAACGGTGTCCCGAAGCCGCCGGGCACGGCGAGTCAGCAAAACTGATGCTGACACTGCAATCCAATCCAAACCGCCTGATTGTCAGTCGCCTGTACGTCCCCTATTTCAGCGGAATGTAAGACTCATCGTCATAGTTTCGACCGCAAAAAAAAGTTGGAATAAGCGGCGGCTTGACGTGTTTGCCTCTACATAAACGGCCGCGGACACCTGCAACGCGAACGCCGAAAAAAGTGCGCATGCACCGCTTCAGTCGCAAATGGTTTGTCTCGGCAGGCGGACAAGACGTATTTTTATCGCTTACACAGGCATCTTCAATTACCACTTACTTAGGCTTCCAAATGAAATCGAAACTTTTAGTTATTATCTCGTTGATCGTCCTTGCATCGGCAGGCGCCGTCACTCAAGCCTCGGCCAAGGAAAGCACTCATGCTCAAACGCAACAGTGTGTCGGCCCTGCCGGCTTCTGCACACCGTACTTCGGCAGCTAAGAATCGCACTGTTAATCGCAACGGTCACCCGTCAGTTCATCACGTTTAGAAAAGGAGTTTCCATCATGAAAAACGCTCTTGTTGCTATCGCTCTCGCCGTCGGCACATTGGCCGCCCCTGTTCTGAGCTTCGCACAATCGAATGCTCCGTTGACTCGCGCTGAAGTGCGTGCCGATCTGGTACGCGTCGAACAGGCTGGCTACAATCCCTCGCTCAATGACGACACCAACTATCCGGCTGATATTCAGGCTGCCGAGGCGAAGATCGCCGCGCAGGCGCAGAGTACTCAGCCAATAACGCAATCGGCGTACGGCGGCATGCCGCAAAACGGAAGCGCTTCGTCCGGCGCGCATGCGCGGATGCCGATGAACTCCGATTGCGTAGGTCCAGTGAGTTTTTGTAATATTTTCTTCGGTAGCTAGACAGTGCACACACACGGATTCCTGCGTTACATCCCAGATGAGCAGGATTCCTCCTGTTCATGATTGATCGACTGGAACCGATCAAAAACATCCTAACCGCATACCGGAGTTCGTCATGAAGCTTCTGCCCTCTCGTCGCCACGGCCCTCTCATCCGGGCGCATAGTCACACGAAGGTGATTGCCCGCGCGAGCCACTCGGTCTATCAGTCGCGGCCGGAGGAAGTTGTGGCGGTAATCGAGGACGCGGCGAAGCATGCCGAACAGTGAGATGCGGGCACTACCCTGTCCGCTGCGGCGAGCCAAAGCGCCGCCGCATAGACTTCCATCCACGCGGATCGAAAGCAAACTTGCGAGGCAGTCCGCGTATCAATACACAATCATTGATGCCGGCCGTGCGACATACTGCACGACGCCCGCCTCACATCACGCTGCGTCACCGATATCATTGGCAAACATCAAGCACTGTCCGTCCGCGTCCATTCCACCCCACCCATCCATACGATAGAGTCTGGAGTCCCCTTGAAATTCGACACGACAACCGTCCGGCTGGTCCTCGCCATCGTCGAGGAAGGCAGCATCTCGCGCGCCGCCGACAAGCTCAGCTTGGCCGTAGCCGCCGCGTCGCGGCGCGTGTCGGACCTCGAAGAGCAACTCGGTGCCAAGCTGTTCAAGCGCGTGCCGCACGGTGTCGAGATCACCGAATCAGGCGTCAAGCTGCTGCAATATGTGCGGCAGATCGACAACCTGATCGATCGTCTCGAAGGCGACGCGCAAGCGCTCAATCATGGTCTCGACGGGCGCATTATCATCGGCGCCCCAAAAGCCGTCGTCATCCAGTCTCTTGCTCGCGAGATCGCCGATATCCAGCGCAAGTATCCCGGCATCACGCTGAAGATCGTCGAGGAGAACAGCAAGATCGTCCAGCAACTGCTGCGCGACAAACTGATCGACATGGGCATCTACGAGAAGAAGAGCGGCTTCCTGGACCTCGCCAAATCCCCGTACCGGGACGACCGGCTGGTGCTGGTCTATAGCCGCCCGCATTTCCGGTTTGGCGACGGACCGCTCGGGATCGACGACATTCTCGATCTTCCCATCGTGAGTCTCGGCAAGGGCTCCGCGGTGCTATCGGCCGTGCAGCGCGCGTACCGCAGCCGCGGAAGACTGTTCCCCGACAACTTCACCGTCAGCGGCTTCGACACCATGTTCGCGATGGTGCGCCATGGACTCGGAGTCGGCCTGATGCCGCCTGACGTGCTGCGTAGTTTCCATCCCGAGAAATCGCTCGCCTCGGTCGAGTTGCAGGGAGACTGGCATCAGCGCAGCTATGTGCTCTCTTGCGTCGAAGGGCACGCGCAGGAGCAGACGCTGCGCAATGTCGTGGCCGCGTTGCTCGGCAAACCAGCGTAATCGATCTGCGCTCGCCGGTTTCGCGACTCGCGAAACCAGACATGATCGGGCCATTCTTGCGGCGGCCTTTTCAGTCGGCGACAGTGGGGCATAACGAATAGCTGGAGACGCATGATGCCCCGTGACCTTAGCGCGACCGCCGCCGAGACGCCGCGTTTGCTTTCCGCTCCGTGCTTGAACAATCGCTTTGCAAACGCCGACCGATCGTCGACAGCGATCGCGGGACGCATTTCGTCGAAAAGCAATCAACGCTCCCTATTGTGCGACCTCGTGCCGGGCACGCTGATCCACACGCGCTGCTTCGTCAACCTCCAGAACATGCTCACCGGCGATTGCGCCACCCAGGCAGGCAGCGCTTGCGCGCTGCCTCGACATCAACAAGCCGCCCGCCACGCCGTGATGTGACGCGACCGTGCGATTCGCCCCACCACCTCCACCAAGGAACCTCGATATGACCGAATCGAAACATCTGCCGCTGCAAGGCATCCGCGTGCTGGACGTCAGCCAGGTCATGGCGGGCCCGTTCGCCTGCATGTTGCTGGCCGACCTGGGCGCGGACGTCATCAAGGTCGAGCCGCTGGAAGGCGACCAGACCCGCGGCGCGATGGGCTTCAAGATGAAGGGCCCCGACAGCATGGGCTTCCTGAACATGAACCGCAACAAGCGCTCGCTGACGCTCGACCTCAAGAGCGACGAAGGGCGCGAGTTCTTCTACAAGCTGGCGAAGACCGCCGACGTGATCGTCGAAAACTACCGTCCGGGCGTGGTGCAACGGTTGGGCATCGACTATGAATCGATCAAGGAGATCAATCCGAAGATCGTCTACGTCAGCATTTCCGGCTTCGGACAAAGCGGGCCGTGGGCCTCGCGGCCAGGCTTCGATCTGATGGCGCAGGCGATGTCCGGCGTAATGAGCGTGACCGGCCACAAAGGCGAAAAGCCCGTCAAGGCAGGCGTGCCGGTGGCGGACATCGGCTGCGCGCTGTTCGCGGTGTATGGCCTGCTGTCCGCGTACATCGGCGCGCAGAAAACCGGCGAGGGTCAGCATATCGACGCGTCGCTGTTCGATTCGGTGATGGCCTTCTCGATCTGGGATATGTCGGAGTACTGGGGCACCGGTGTACCGCCGACGCCGCTCGGCACCAGCAACAAGATGAGCGCGCCCTATCAGGCGGTGAAAGCGCGAGACGGCTACTTCGTGATGGGCGCGACGAACCAGAAGCTCTGGACCAAACTGTGCGAACTGCTGCAACGGCCGGATCTCGTCAAACACGCCGACTATGCAAGCGTCTCCCTGCGTCTGAAGAATCGCGAGGCGATGATCGAAGTCCTGGAGCGGGAATTCGCGAAGCGCGACAGCGCCGACTGGGTCGATGCGATGCTCGCCACCGGCATTCCGGCCGGCCCTATCCTGTCCTATCCCGAGGCGTTCGAAAGCGAGCATGCCACGCACCGTCGCATGTGCATGGAGATCGACCATCCGAACGAAGGCAAGGTCAAGAACATCGGCTTTCCGGTCAAGATGCTCGGCACGCCGCAGACTGTGCGTCGTCATCCACCGCTACTCGGCGAGCACAACGACGAGATCTTTGCCGAGATCAACGGGACCGCATCATGAGCGAGCCCGTCACACTCACGGTTCATCCCTCCGGCGAGGCCGAGATCGTGATCGACCGCCCCGAGCGGCACAACGCGATGACGCTCGCGATGTACGAGTCGCTGCTGGCCTTGATCGCCCAGTGTGAACGCGACAGCCGCGTGCGCTGCATCCTGTTTCGCGGCGCGGGCGGCAAGTCGTTCATTTCCGGCACCGACATCGCGTACTTCAAGGACTTCCGCGACGGCAGCGATGGCGTGGCCTATGAGGCCTTCGTCGAACGCGTGATCGATACGGTCGAACGCATTGCGCTTCCTACCGTCGCCGTGATCGACGGGTGGGCCGTGGGCGGCGGCCTTGCGCTCGCGACGGCTTGCGACTTCCGGCTTTGCAGCGACGCGTCGCGCTTCGGTGCACCGATTGCGAAGACGCTCTCGAACACGCTGTCGTCGCGCAACATCGCGCGGCTTCAGGCGGCGCTCGGCGTGCCGCGAGTCAAGAAGATGCTGCTGCTCGCCGACTATCTCAGCGCCGCCGAAATGCTGGAATGCGGGTACGTCCACGACATTTGCCCGCAAGACACGTTGCGGGAAGCCGCCCATGCGCTCGCACAACGGCTCATCGCGCTGTCGCCGGTCACACAGAAGGCGGTGAAGGAGAGCCTGCGCCGCATTGTCGTCGAACAGCGGCTCGACGACGAAGATCTGATCGAAGAGGTGTACGGCAGCGCCCGTTTCAGGGACGCCGTAATCGCCTTCACCTCGGGTTCGTCGAAATAACAATAAATAAACGACGTGCCGCACGAAACGCCGGCAATACTCACGCCTGATTGCCATCAAGCGCGAGCATCGTCCATTCAGTCGTAGTGCCGATGCTTGTGATGGCGCTTGCCCGAATGGTAGCCGCGCGAGTAGTCGTCCGCGTACGAGTTGGAGCGCGAGATGTTGCCGCCGAGCGCCGAACCCGCACCGCCGCCGACTGCCGCGCCGACGAGGCCGCCGGCTCGGCCGCCCATCGCATTGCCGGCCGCCGTGCCCGCACCGCCGCCGAGCGCGCCGCCGATGATCGCGCCCGTGCGCTCCCGGCGATTCGACGTCACCGCGCCACCGGCGCCACCGCCGACCGCGCCACCAATCACGGCGCCCGTGCTGCCGCCCACCGCGCCACCGAGCGCCGCGCCGGCCACACCGCCGACCGCGCCGCCAAGCATGTTATTCATATCGCCGGCCACTGCCGACAACGACGCCGCAGCAGTCAACGCAGCAACGGCAACTATCCGGATGATTTTCTTCGACATAAAAGGTGTTTAGTTTTCTTGAGACGGTGCCGAGTATAACCGGCCTTTCGAAAGGCCTTTGTAACTGGCTCAGTCCACCTCGGTAAGACGTGTAACAAATTGATCGAACTGTTTTGGGGGGATGCGGCCAGCCCGAAGCTGGGGCCGATGTCGGCGGCCCTGCTTGCCTGGAAATGCCCGACTGCATGTGAGGCGCTCAAGAACAACGGGAAGTAGATGCGAAGACCGACACATTCACGTTGTTTGGATTACTGAACAATTGACTTTCAGGACTGGCGACCGGCTGACGAACCACCGCATCGCGATGCCCCGCCAACCAGCCGCTCATTCAACGCTCATCCGCGCCGCTTCTTCTTCAACTCGATAGTCTCGAACAGCTCGTAGTTCTGCGTCGGCGCTTGATCGGCGCCGGGGGCGTGATAATAGTTCATCGTGATCGTCGTCTCGCCGCCCCGATGTCCCGGGTCGTGGTCGAACACCGCAATGCCGTAGCCCGTGCCGGTGTCGCGCTGCGCCGACCAGATCGCGTCCTCGACGGCATCGGCGCTGGCTCGCGTGAAAGTCCCGGCGGTGGCGGCCAGCACCGGACGGTTGGGCCGCGTGAAAATACGCGCCTGCGGCAGCCCGGTGCCGATATCCACGCCATACACATCGAGCGGCGCGCTCGTGCCGCCACCGCCGAGTATCAGGTGTATCGTGCCGTGGCTCGTATCGAACGTCGACGCACCCGACGATACCGCCGACATCACCGGCTTCGGCTGCAACGTATCGACCGGCCGGCCCGTCGTAATGTCGGTGCCCTTGTCGTGATTGCAGCCGCGCACGGGATAGCTGCGCTCGTAGTCGTGATCGTGGCCGCACAGCACCAGGTCGACACCGTAGCGGTCGAACAGCGGCAGCCAGGCTTCGCGGATGCCCTTATCCGAACCATTGCCGGTCTTCGACGAACTCAGCGCGTCCTGGTGCATCTGGACGATGATCCAGTCCACGTCGTCATCCTGCGCCGCGTGGTGCAAGACTTTCTCGAGCCAGCGCGTCTGCTCGCCATTGCTATAGCCGCGCACATATAGCGAAGTGCCCGGTTGGATCGGCGCATTGCCGGTGCTGGCCACCGGTACCAGCGGAGCCGGCCCGGCAACGAATGCGGCCGCGTCCTGATAGACGACATCGTCCGCATCGAGCGAGATGAATAGCACGGAGCTCACGCGGAAGCTGTACCAGCGGCCCTGGAAGCGCGAGTGATTGTCGGGCAGCGTGTAGCGCGAGAGATACGACGCGAGGCCCTGCTCGCCGTTGTTGAATTCGAGTTCGTGGTTGCCGGGACACGGCATCCACGGCCGGTTCGATGCTGACGTCTGGGCGTTGTTGCCGAAGTCGCGCCACACCGCCGGCTGTTGCGTCGGGTTCAGATTGGCGTAGCAAAGGTCGCCGTTGAGCAGGTGGAACAGCGGCTGGAAACGCTCGACCGCTTGCACCGCGAAACGGCTTTGCGGCGACGACAGGATCCAGCCGGTATTCGGCGTTGCGAGATCGCCATAGCTCGTCCAGCGAAACGGCGCGCGCCCACGCGGTGCCGTACGGAAACTTGCGGTGAAGGGCTGAGCCGCGTTGCTGTCGTTCTCGGCCGTCACCTCGTACTGATAGTTCGTGTCGGCCTTCAGGTCACGCAGACGCGCGTGATAAGTGAACACGATCTCACCGTTGATGCCGTCGGTGTACGTGCTTTGCACCGCGTGCACCGTATGCTTCTTCGAGTCCGCGCCGCTGACGCGCACCTGCGGATTGGCCGCCGGCGCGAGCGACGCCCACGACACCGTGACCTCGCTCGTCGGATCGTTGCCCCAGGTCAGGTGGATCTGCTCGGGCGTGCCATCCGGCGCACCGCCGTTGGCGGCCCGCGCCGCCGATGCCAGCGTGCCCGCGGCCGTTGCGAGGCTCGATGCGCCGGCAAACTTCAGGAACCCACGACGCGAGACGATGGAAGCGCCCTGATCATCGGGCGGCGCAGCCTTGACGATTTTTCTGTTCGACATGTCCGGTGTTTTTGTTTGGGGGATGGAAGAACGCCAGCGCTCAGGCCGGGCACACCGGCCTACCTGCGCTGCAGTGTGCGCTGCTGACGGAGTGCGTGATGGATGCGAGCAGTGATGCTAGCCGCGAAGCTGTGACAACCGGATGAAAGGATCGGATGAGCGCGACGGCTGTCGGCGGGGGTCGGGGAGAAGATAGCGCGGAGAAGTCGAGTGGCGACAGGCCGATCGCCCGTAACGAAAAGGGACTTGCGATGCGCTCGTAGGCGTTCAGAAATAATTGCAATAGTAAAGCGACCAGGCTGGGCCGAATTGCCGGCGCATTGCAGTTCCAACATCCACTGCATGCGGCCGGCAATCGTGCGTTCGCTCAGGTTTGAGGACTCGTATCGTCGCTGGCTTGGGCGTTGTCGGCGTCGTCCTGCTTGTCGTCGTCTTTCTTTTCGATCATCGATTCCAGCTTGCCGGCGCCTTCAAAACCGGCGATCGCCGCGATGCCTTTCGTCAGCAGACCGGCTTGCGGGTCCACTTTCTCTGCCGCTTCAACCGCGGCGATCGCCCCCGCAACCTTCCCTACTTCGTCCAAGAGTCCCATATCGCGCTCCGCGAAAAAAGTGAAACTGCATCGTCTCACGAACTCGAAGCGATGTCGCCAAATGTCAAACGGTCATAACGATTTACTGTCACCGCGAATGAAATTGAAAGGCTGCGGTATTTCGTGTGTTCGCCCGCGGCGTCGGTGAGCGCGACCATTAGCGCGCGGGCGGCTGCGGATTATTCGCCGGATTGGTATCGAACCTGAAGACGCGGGTAATTCCATTGGCGTCGACCAGTTTCAATAGTTCGTTCTCCATGACATCCGTGACATCCTTGCCGTAGACCACATCGCCGTTCACATAGATCGTGAATGACTGCAGATACTTCGCCTTCTTCTCCGGGTTCTCGATCGTATCGCGGGTCCATTGATAAAGCGGATAGTTTTCCGTTCCCAGTCTTTCGGCCTCGGCGACGTAATCGGCGAACGCATCGAACTGACACTTCAACGTCGCGTCGTGCCTGCGCAGAACGTCACGCAGCGCGGCGTGCGCCGCATAAGACGAGTCCGTGCGCAAATCATCCGCCAGTTCAGGCGAAACGGTGATCCTGAGCTGAAATTGCAATGTAGGGTCCATGTCCACCTCGATGCCAGACTTCAGGAGCGCGCATTCGCGGTCAGCTTCCCGTCGATCTGCTCAATCTCACTGCTGCGCAGCGGCTTGCCCAACAGAAAACCCTGAGCGTGCGTGCATCCGCACACGCGCACGAAATCCAGTTGCTCCTGCGTTTCGATACCTTCCGCCGTGGTCGGCATGCCGATTTCGCGAGCCAGCGCCACGATCCCGCGCACCACCGCTGCGGATTCGCGCCCGTGCACGGATTCCTTCACGAACGAACTGTCGATCTTCAGCTTGTCGAATGAGAAGCGCACGAGGGTCGACATCGTCGAAAAGCCGGTGCCGAAATCGTCGAGTGCCAGCCCGATGCCCAACGCGCGCAGCCTCGCGACGTTGCGCTGGGTGACGGCATCGTCGTTCAATAGCACGGTTTCCGTGACCTCGATATTCAGACGCGCCGGCGGAAGCCTCGTTTTCCGCAGAATCGCCGCGACCGTCGACGCAAACGATTCTTCCCGCAATTGCACCGGCGATACGTTGACGGCGACGGCAACCTTGTCTCGCCACGTCGCCGCTTCCATGCACGACTGCAGCAGCGCCCATTCGCCCAATGCCAGGATGAGGCCGGTGCGTTCGGCGGTCGGGATGAACGCGGATGGAGAGAGTTCGCCGCGCGTCGGATGAGTCCAGCGAATCAGCGCCTCGCGGCCGGAAACGGTGCCGTCGCTGAGATCGACAATCGGCTGATACTCCATGCGCAAACCGTTGAACGATTTCAGCGCCCCTTCCAGGTCGCTGCGCAGCAGGCTCAGGCTTTCGTCGGAAACGTGCCTCTCGGTATCGAAGATGGCGAACGCGCTTTTTCCGCTGCGTTTGACCGCATACAACGCGCGGTCGGCGCAAATCAGCAATTGCGGTCCGGTCTTCGCATGCTCGGGATAGAGCGAAACACCGACACTCGCGCCGATATGCACCAGCGCCTCGCTGAGTACGAACGGACGCGCGAGCGTCTTGACGATGCGGTCGGCCAGCACGCGAACGTCGCGTAGCTGCCCCGTACCGTCGGAAATGGCGACGAACTCGTCGCCCGCGAGGCGTCCGACCAGATCGCCGCTCGGCAGAATTTCACGCAACCGGAGCGCCGCTTCCTGAAGAATCTGATCGCCCGCGGCATGGCCGAGGCTGTCGTTGATCGCCTTGAAGCCGTCCAGATCGATCAGCAGAACAGCGAACAATTGATCCTGACGCAACGCGCCTATCTTGGTACGCTCCAGCAGCAATTCGCTGATACGCGCGCGATTGGGCAAGCCGGTGAGGCTGTCCTGATGAGCCAGGCGGTGACTGTTTTCACGCGCCAGCAACAACGCGACGGTATCGCGATTGCTGCGCAGTGCCACGGTGAAGAAACCGGCGGCGCAAAACGGCGCTTGAAACAGCAGCACGAGCTTGCCATTGCCGGGCGACATCGCCGCGCCGAGACCCAAGAGTCCGAGAATGAAGGAAATCTGTAGCAGCGCGAGCCGGGGTGTGCCGGCATTGCGCCCGGCCAATCCACCGATCACGCCCACCGCGCAAACGTTGCCGAGCAGGAAAAGCGTCGGATTTCCGCTGATATTGCACAGTAAAGTGCCGAACCCGAATAGCACGCTCCAGAGCAGACTCGCCAGCAGAAATGCGGAGGTAGGCGTCGGCCGATCCTGCGCGCTACGTCTGCGGCACAGCCAGATCAACGTAAGACGCGCTATCAGCAGAGCGACGACGGCGATACCCCAGGCCGCATACAGGGGAATCGGATAGAGATAAAAGGCGGTTGCGCAGACGCTGATTTCGCAAATCGACGCGAATATGATCGATGACGTTCGCGTGAACAGATTGGCGAGCAGGATCTGCCGATTGTCCGGGCTCAGGTTCTGAGCGGAAGACACGACCCACTTGAAAAATGGAGACCTTGGTTCGCTGAAAGCCATGACCTGCATATTTGACGGTTAGTGGAATTCAAACAGGACGTGCGCAGCAATTATTACGTAAACTTAAAGTATCAGGTTAATTCACTGAACGGAATATGAGTGGCATAGTCAGCGAGAAGAAAACGGCAAAATGGGGAAGATCGGGCGCTGGTGGAATCACGCTCAGCACAGAGAGAGCGAGTTCAGTCAGGTCGGTTACTTCGGGAAGGTGGGCGCCGACGTGGTTGTGACTACATAACTGAAGTGTCGCTTCGGCGTCCTTATATCGCTAGCCGCCTCAACTTCGCGTGTACGCCGAAGGGAACATTTCCTGGCCTCGATGTGAACGACAGAAAAGTCTCCTTTACAGAAAACGTGTTTTATCAATTCCAGAGTGGAAAGATTGAGCAGGTATGGTCAGTGATAGATAAAGTGGGATCGAAGCGCAGCTTTAGCTGCAATGAATTGTCGGCACGTCGTCTCCAATGCGCGAATATCTTCACGCGTCGTGAACCGTAAACAGCCGTTCACGGTCGCGAGCATCGTCACACTTACCGACGCCACAAGCTGCTCCGTCGCCAAAGCCCCGCGTAAGCTACGAATTGCCTTTGAGCGTAAACGGTGCCAACAGCGCTTGCACATCGACCTGCCGCCCCTGGAGCAGTAGCAACCTCGCGTGCAGCACCGTGTTTTCGAGGACGAGCTTGGCGGTGCTCAGCAGATACAACGCATGAATGTCGGACACCGACATGTTGCCGGCTTCGACCTGGTGGTGACGCTCAACGAGTGAAGTCATCACGAGCCGCCGGAGTTCCTGCTCTCCGAATGGAAGGTCCGCATAGTCAATGGGATCGTCGGCTTCGACTTCCCGCAGCATGTCCACAAGCGTTTCGGTGCTCACCTGCATGTGTCGGCTCCACGTCGTCGTCAAGGACCAGCATCGCCAAACTTTGTCACCCAGCGCTCCCAGCCTACCGTGTCAATTCAATGGAGTCCAGCTTGAATGGATGGAAACCGGGCATGGGTGGTCCAAAAGATACGCACCTGACGAGCCGCGGAACAGAGTCCGTCAACGTAGCGCAAGCAGCCCCGAGTGAAACCTCAAAGCCTTTCAAAAATATAGCGCTCGGCGATCCGCCAAACACCCAACCAGAATCGTGTCCAAGCTCGCGCCGATCTCGAGAACCTACTAATCTTGTTGGGGCAGGGCAGATCCGCCCAACGAGGTTCTGCGTCTCCAACATCCGTCCCGCTGTCGCCGGGATCCGACGCGGAGGATTTTCAGGGTGGCTCCGAGCTCGATGCGTTGATGAACCGCAGCTTATCGCTGGATTCGACGACTGCCCGAGTCAAGAACGCGGCTGTTACGTTCGATGGTTGATGGTACGAGTCAATCAAGGATATGCCCATCGGCAACGGAATCGCTGCGGTACTTTTATCACCGAAGTAGCTCGCGAAATCAGCATATCGCAGACTGTCGCCAATCTATGGTCGTTGGTCGAACGACCGATCATGGGCCGGACTGAGACTCAGCCGCTTCGCGCTCGCGTGTGCGCATGGCCGCTCAGTCTGTCGAGTCGAGGTCGCAATGGACGCTCTACGGCAGCCGCGTCAGAGAGGGCGGCCAGTTGCCTCGCCAGGAAGGAAACCAGGCGGGCTCGCAGTCCGGCACGGGCGCTTCAGGCCCTCTGTAGAATGTCGATCGCTTTTTCCGCATCGTCCAGCGAGTCGACCGCGAGATAGGCAATGAACTGCGTGCCAAGTACGGCGGCCGAAACGCCGCGGAGGTTGATCCCCCCGTCTGCCAGCATCTGGGTCAATTGCGCGATGATCCCCAGTTGGTCCAGACCCATTACACGGACGGAGTGAAGGCTCGGGGTGACGCTGAACCCCACTTGTGTAGCAGCACGGATCTCCGTTTCCCCTTGCAGCGGCGCGACAAAGACGATTCCCTTGCCCGATGCTTCCGGCGTGCGACGTGCGACGACGAACTGCAAGTCTGCCCCAGCATCCCGCAAGGCGCTTAACACTTTCGCAAGGCCGCCCGGTTTGTCCTCGATGGTCGCCGCCCAAACATCGACACGTTCAACGCTCAGTTCCATGGCAATGCCCTCCCACCTGACACACCTCAATACAAAAAATCTACTTCACCAACGGCACGCGAGCAAGGCCGGCACCGCTGAATTTAATGTTATGCAATGTCGGCAATATGCGCCGGCGATACCACCCGTTTCGGTTTGTCGTCATGCGACGCTTCTTCCGGCAAGCTGCCGATATCGCCGACACGCGCGCCGTCCCACGCCATTCATTTATCGACACCCTCAGCAGTCCTTCAGCGTGCTCTGTCGAGCGACCGTAATCAGGCCGTCACCGGCCTTCGCAGCAGCCGCATTTAAACGGGTGATCTGCCACACGCTCATTCACACTGTGCTTACATCGCACTGCGTGCGCCTGCATGCCGCTCCCACCCACCTTGAGCTTGACTGGATGTGGATGAGATGAAATCGGATGCCTGAAGCGCAACCGTGTCTGGACTGGAAATCGAACGCTTCGTGCTGGCTTTAGCCAGGATGTGTTTCAGGCACGAATAGAACAGTTCAAGTTGTCGCGCGTCCGAAGCCTTTCGCTCCAGATCGAACACATCTTCGAGAACGCGACGCGACAGATGGAACCGTTGAAGTCCGCGGGCAATACGAACCTGGAAGACAACGCCGTCACTGTTGTGCGGCACCGCTGCCCAAATGAGCGAATGGCTACTCATGAAGCCCCCATGAATCTAGTTCTTTAGATCAAAGCAGGACAATTCATGATCGCATGGCGCAACAAGGGGCGAATACTTTTCAAAATTGTGATGTTCAACAGATTCGACATTTTTACAACAGTCGAATATTGCAGCGCAGCAATTTCGTCTTAAACTTGGAACGAGCGTTTTGATCGTGCGCTCATGAACCGGACATGAAGGGAGACGGGCGATGACGGCTTCTCAAGCTTCGCCGAGTCGAATCGGCCCGGAACTGCACGTTTTCGAGCAGGCTGGAGGCTGGCACTGGGGCATCACCGTCCACCGTGCGGCCGGTTCTGGATTCAAACTGATCGCGTTCAGTGACCGGCCCTTCCCCAGCGAGGACGCCGCCCGGACCGATGGGAGCCAGGCGCTAGCCAGCCTTGCAGACAGCGGCGCACGCAACTGACTAGAGGCCTCTTCCACGCGGTATCATGAGGCTTCAGCAGGGTTGTACTTCGCGGTGTTTCAGTCACGTGCTTCACCCGCCAGCGATGCGCAAAGACATTTCAGTTCCGCGCAGAGAATGCACACGCAGGCAATACGCATTGCATCGCATGCGTCTCGCGACCAACCGTCTCATGCTCGCCGATGCAGACGCTGAAAAGCTTCGCGCTATCCGCTGGGTCAATGCGTGGGCGAGCGCGATTGGTGAGCTTCGCTTTTCTGCATTCGTCCAGGAGCGCCACAGACACAAGTCTACGCGGTAATCGCTCGAACAAGGTTCGCCTGCGGCGCTCGATGGCGTGAAGCGAAAACTGGTTGCGCAAATCCAAGACCGCGTGACCATCCTCTGCGCTGGAGCGTCACTCCTGCGCGCCCCATGCATGGGATGACTCCCGCGAGCGCGGGGCGCTCTTCCAGTCAACGGGCTCAGGATTTTGCGGGCCGCCCCGTCTTGACTTGCTCCACTGCCGACACCGCAGCCAGCAGGCGCTTCGGTGCTGCTGATTCGAGCATCGACAAGCCCGCGCGCAAGAGTTCACTCTTCTTGACCGAGACACCTGCCGCCAGACATTTCTGTTTCAGCGCTGCGATTTTCTCGTAGTCAGATTTGGGCATCGTGAAGCTGTCACGTACGACCTTGTCCTTCTTCGCGCGCTTTGCTTTCGCGCGTCCCGCCGCTTTAACCGGCGCTGACTCAACCGCGGCCGTGGGCTTCGATGTCTTTCGGGCCGTTGCCTTCTTTTTGGGAGCATCCACGGCTGGTGCTACAGCCTCCGCCTGGACTTCTTCGCTGGGCGCGCCCTCGGCTGCTTTGGGGAAATGGAACTTCTTCTTTGTCGCTTTTTTGATGGTCGGTTCACTCATGACTGGTCTCATGTCAATATACGGTATAAACAGTATATACAGTTTTTACGCCGCGTCGAAGACAACGTGCAGTTTGCGCTCGTCGGCCGCGGGCACTGTCCGACCCGCCACAGCGGCTCGCCAACGAAAAATGGCGGTCTGGAATTCGTCTGCAAGCATTTGCTCACGTCTCTGCGAGGCTAACCCACTGGGCAAGCGCGCGCGCAAGCGATCGTCCATAGCGCCGTTGCCCTCAGACACCCGCACCGCTGAAGCTTCCACATTGGAAACGCCATTCATCTGTCCACCTTCGACAAATTGTCGATCGCTCTCACGTGGTCGGCTATCATTGGTCGGTCGCTTTCATGGCGTCACCCTGCATCTTTAATACCGGCCGATGCATATACTGCGATTACGGAGTGCCCGCGCTGCATCGACCTTATAAGGGGAAGGTGAAATGGTCTCTGTAACTGGCGCAGTCACCGCGCGAATCTCCCAGTTTCAAGCTGCTGTGCAGCGCATGTCCCTTTCGCGATATTGCGAACCATTCGCAAAAGACTTGAGCTTCACCGAGGCGGTCAGTCAGTATCCTGACCGAAATGAGCTGTATGCCTACATGCATCACTATCGGTGGCATCTGGCGCCTGCGGAGATTCGCGAGCACCGAACCTATTTCAGCACCGGACGGCGCGGGTTCGGAGAGGATGCATTCCATGCAATGTGGTGGCTCCTTCTGCGCGAATATCGGCCTCGTCATGCGCTGGAGATTGGCGTATATCGCGGACAGGTCACCTCTCTCATGGGGCTGATTGCGAAGTTGTGCGGATTCCAGTGCGAGGTCCACGGCATCTCACCGTTTTCTCCTGCCGCCGATGCGGTGAGTAAGTACATCAAGAACGTTGATTACCTCGAGGATACGCTCGCGTCCAATCGGCGTTTCGGGCTGCCCGCTCCACACTTTCTCAAGGCATTGTCGACGGATCCGATTGCCGTTGAACACATTCGCTCGATAGCCTGGAACGTGATCTATATCGATGGCAATCACGATTATGAAGTCGCATTGGCCGACTACAAGGTCTGCCGGGACTCGCTCGCTCAGGGCGGTCTATTGGTGATGGACGACTCAAGCCTGTACACCGACTACAACCCCGCGAAGTTCTCATTTGCTGGCCATCCAGGGCCGTCTCGGGTCGTCAAGGAATTAGCCCTTTCCGAACTGCGCTTTCTGGGAGGAGTCGGCCATAACAACGTTTTCACCAATGCTTGATGGCAGATAGGGTGAACGCGAGGGTGAACCGGGTGGGCCACCGGCCATCCGGCGACGAAGCTGCCGACACCAAATCAGCTTTGCTCGGCCATCTGAGTCGAATACAAATCGACTAACCAGTCGATAAAAATGTCGACCCGTCTTGGCCTGGTTCGATTGGGCATAAACACGACGGACACCGGCCGGGGATTCGACGGATAGTCTCGCAGAACCTTATTCAACCGGCCGGATCGCACATGGGCATCGAGTGTGAAGGTGCCGCCCTGTATCAGTCCGAGGTCCGCAAGCCCGCATGCCACGTAGGTATCCGCGTCGTTCACCAGGATCGCGCTCTTCAGTGGAACAGTGCGGATCTCGTTTCCGTCGAGAAACTCCCAACCTCTGATACGGCCTGACTTCATCGCGTAACTCACGCCGATGTGATCGCTGAGGTCAGCCAGGGTGAAGGGCTCGCCATGGGCCCGGATATAGTCGGGCGACGCGTAAGTCAGTGTCTTGTAAGTACCTACTGTCTTGGCGACGAGTCCGAGTTCGCTCACCGGTCCCACGCGCACGGCACAATCGAGCCCCTCTTCGATCAGATCGGGGTGTTGATCAGCAATGCTGAGGTCCAGTTGAATGTCAGGATTGTTGGCGAAGAAATTCGGCAGTTCCGGGATCACCATCGACTTCGCGACTAGCGAGGGCATGCTCACGCGGACTCTGCCACGATTGCTTCCTTTGGAAGCCTGAGCGTCGGCATCCATTTCCTCTACATCGCGCAGAAGCGCAACGCAGCGTTAGTAGTAGCGAATGGCCATCATTTCCGCCAGCGAGCTGCCAGCGGGAGCATGAATGACATTCGACGGCAACTTGAGCTGCGTGACATGATCGGCGGTTCCACACCGAGACGAGCTAGCGCCCTGCATAGCGAGCGTTTCAACAGCTCTCCTTGCCAGAGCTGATGCTGGGATTTGATGTGTTCCCGAATCGTGCGTGCCTGGAGGTTGACACCAGGCTCCTATGTTTGCCAGGCATGGCACGCAAGAGCAAGTCCCTCGTTTTTACGAAAAGCCACGTTGTCTTAACACTGCGTTTACGCGGATTTTCCTAAATTTCATGGTGCGGAAGTCCGTCGCGGGAGACCAGACCATGGATCTGCTTTACCTCATCGCAATCGTTGCATTCAGCGGCCTTGTCGGGGCCTTCGTGGTTGGCTGCGACAAGCTTCGCCGCGCACCTGGAGGCCGTCCATGACCACCTGGATGACCTGGCTCGCGGCGGCCTCGACGCTGATTCTGTTCGCCTACCTCGTGTATGCGTTACTGCGCGCGGAGGCCCTCGAATGAACTTCAATAACCTGTTTCAACCCGGCCTGTATATCGTCGCGTTGATCGCGCTCGCCATTCCGCTCAGCCGCTATATGACGGCGGTGCTCGACGGTTCGTCGGTGGTCGTTCGCCGCATTGGACGGCCGGTGGAAGGCTTGCTATACAAAGTTGCCGGCGTGGACCCCGGCGCCGAAATGTCGTGGAAGCACTATGCGCTAGCCGTGCTGGTATTCAACACCATCGGCGTTCTCGCGGTGTACGGATTTTTACGCCTCCAGCAATGGCTGCCTGCGAATCCGCAGGGCTTTGGCCCGATGACGCCCGACGCCGCCTTCAACACGGCGATCAGCTTCGCGACCAACACGAACTGGCAAGACTACACGCCGGAATCGACCGTCAGCTACCTGACGCAAATGGCCGCACTGACGGTGCAGAACTTCATGTCCGCCGCTACCGGTATTGCCGTGGTGGTCGCGTTGATTCGCGGCTTCGCACGCCATACGACCGCGACTATCGGCAATTTCTGGGTCGATCTCACGCGCATCACGCTGTATATCCTGATGCCGATCGCGACAGTGGTCGCGCTCGTGTTCGTGAGCCAGGGCGTGATCCAGAACTTCAAGTCGTACGTCGACGTGCCGACACTTCAGACGACGACATATCAAACACCGAAGACCGATGCTCAGGGCAACCCCGTCAAGGATGCAAAGGGTAATCCGGTGATGGTCGACAACAAGGCCGACAAGCAGACCATCGCAATGGGGCCGGTCGCGTCGCAGGAAGCGATCAAGATGCTCGGCACCAATGGCGGCGGTTTTTTCAACGCCAACTCGGCGCACCCGTACGAAAACCCGACGCCGTTCGCCAACTTCGTTCAGATGATCGCCATGCTGGTCATTCCGGCGGCATTGTGCCTGGTGTTCGGGCGAATGGTGGGCGATCGGCGGCAGGGCTATGCGGTGCTCGCCGCGATGACGATCGCTTTCGCGCTCGCCTGCTGGGCTGAGATCTCATCCGAGCAGAACGGCAATCCACTGTTTGCTTCGCTGCATGTCGATCAGACGGCGTCGGCCTTGCAAACGGGCGGCAACATGGAAGGCAAGGAAACCCGCTTCGGGATCGCGCAATCCGGCATCTTCACGGTAGCGACCACGGCCGCGTCATGCGGCGCGGTTCTTAACACGCACGATTCGCTCACACCGATGGGTGGCTTCGTGCCGCTGCTTCTGATCGAACTCGGTGAAGTGATCTTCGGCGGCGTCGGCTCGGGTCTGTACGGCATGCTCGTGTTCGCGTTGCTCGCGGTGTTCGTGGCCGGACTGATGATCGGGCGAACGCCGGAGTACATCGGCAAGAAGATCGAGTCGTACGAGATGAAGATGGTGTCGATTGCCGTGCTGCTGACGCCGCTACTCGTGCTGGTCGGTGCGTCGATCGGCGTGCTGACGGCCGCCGGCGTCGCGGGCATCGCCAATCCCGGCCCGCACGGCTTCTCCGAGATTCTCTACGCGTACAGTTCTGCCGCCAACAACAACGGCAGCGCGTTCGCCGGCCTGTCGGTCAACACACCGTTCTATAACAGCACGCTCGCCGTGGCGATGTGGTTCGGCCGCTTCGGTTCGATCGTGCCGGTGCTGGCGATCGCCGGATCGCTTGCCGCCAAGAAGCGCATCTCCGCCACCGCGGGAACATTGCCGACGCACGGTCCCCTGTTCGTCGTGCTGCTGCTCGGCACGGTGGTGCTGGTCGGCGCACTGACTTACGTGCCGGCGCTCGCGCTCGGCCCGGTCGTCGAACATCTGATCATGGTCGCGGGACATTGACTGCGAGGACAGTATGACCAACGGTATTCAACCGCCACTTCATCAGCCTGGCAACATCGGTCAGGCACGCACCGCCGCGCGCTCGATGTTTGATCCGGCCATTGCCCGGCCGGCCCTCGTCGATTCGTTCAGGAAGCTGGCGCCGCGCCATCAGTTGCGCAACCCGGTGATGTTCTGCGTGTACGTCGGCAGCATACTGACGACCATTCTGTGGATCGCCGCGCTCGGCGGCCAGGCGGAAGCGCCCGCGGGTTTCATCCTCGCGATCGCGCTATGGCTCTGGTTCACGGTCCTGTTCGCCAACTTTGCGGAGGCGCTCGCCGAGGGCCGCTCGAAAGCCCAGGCCGCGTCACTGCGCAGCGCCAAGCGCGACGTGATGGCCAAGAAGCTGCAGGAGGCGCACCCCAAGGCGCCGATCCGAATCATGACCGCGACCGATCTGCGCCGCGGCGACATCGTGCTGGTGGAAACCGGCGATGTGATCCCGGCGGACGGCGAAGTGATCGAGGGCGTCGCGTCGGTCGACGAATCGGCAATCACGGGCGAATCCGCGCCGGTGATCCGCGAGTCGGGCGGCGACTTTTCGTCGGTGACGGGCGGCACGCGTGTGCTGTCCGACTGGATCGTCGTGCGTGTCAGCGTGAATCCGGGCGAGGCCTTCCTCGACAGGATGATCGCCATGGTGGAAGGCGCGAAGCGTCAGAAGACACCCAATGAGATCGCCCTGACGATCCTGCTGGTCGCGCTCACGCTCGTGCTGCTGTTCGCGACCGCGACGCTGCTGCCGTTCTCGATGTTTTCGGTCGAAGCCGCGAAGGCTGGCCACGTGGTGACGATTACCGCACTGGTCGCCTTGCTGGTGTGCCTGATTCCGACCACCATCGGCGGGTTGCTGTCGGCGATCGGCGTGGCGGGCATGAGCCGGATGATGCAGGCGAACGTGATCGCCACTTCAGGACGCGCGGTGGAAGCCGCCGGCGACGTCGACGTGCTGCTGCTCGACAAGACCGGCACGATCACGCTTGGCAACCGGCAGGCGTCGGCTTTCACGCCGGCGCCGGGCGTTACCGAGGAAATGCTCGCCGACGCGGCGCAGCTCTCGTCGCTTGCGGATGAAACACCGGAAGGCCGCAGCATCGTCGTGTTGGCCAAGCAGCGCTTCAATATCCGCGAACGCGACATGCATTCGCTGCGGGCCATTTTCCTTGCGTTCAGCGCGCAGTCGCGCATGAGTGGCGTCGATCTGCCCGATCGCCAGATCCGTAAGGGTGCGGCCGATGCGATCAAGCATTTCGTCGAAGCCCACGGCGGTCGTTTTCCGGCGGAACTGACGGCTGCGGTCACAGATATCGCGCGGCGCGGCAGCACGCCGCTGGTCGTTGCGCAACAAGGCCCAGGTGAAGGCGGCGCACGCTGCCTGGGCGTGATCGAGTTGAAAGACATCGTGAAGGGCGGCATCAAGGAGCGCTTCGCCGAACTGCGCAAGATGGGCATCAGAACCATCATGGTGACGGGCGACAACCGGCTGACGGCGGCTGCGATCGCCGCCGAGGCGGGCGTGGACGATTTTCTCGCCGAGGTGACGCCGGAGGCCAAGCTGACGACGATTCGCGCGCACCAGGCCGAAGGCCGTCTGGTGGCGATGACGGGCGACGGCACCAACGACGCCCCCGCGCTAGCGCAGGCCGACGTCGCGGTGGCGATGAATACTGGCACGCAGGCGGCGAAAGAAGCCGGCAACATGGTCGACCTCGATTCGAACCCGACCAAGTTGATCGAGATCGTCGAGATCGGCAAGCAGATGCTGATGACACGCGGCTCGCTGACGACGTTCTCGATCGCCAACGATGTGGCGAAGTACTTTGCCATCATCCCGGCCGCATTCGCGACGACCTATCCGCAGCTCCGTGTACTCGATGTGATGCATCTGAGTTCGCCGTCGTCGGCCATTCTGTCGGCGGTGATTTTCAACGCGTTGATCATCGTGGCGCTGATTCCGCTCGCGCTCAAAGGCGTGAAGTACCGGCCGCTCGGTGCCGCGTCGCTGTTGCGCCGCAATCTGCTGATCTACGGGCTGGGCGGAATTCTGCTGCCATTCCCGTTCATCAAGCTGATCGACATGGTCTTGCGCGCGTTCGGCTGGGTTTGACCACAACAGAGTGGACATCATGAAAACGTTGCTTCGCCCCGTACTCGTCCTCTTTATCCTGATGACCGTGATCACCGGGGTGATCTATCCGGTGGTCGTGACGGCCATCAGTCACGCGGCCTTCGCGAGGCAGGCGAACGGCAGCCTGATCGAAAAGAATGGCAAGGCGGCAGGTTCCGCGCTGATCGGCCAGCAGTTCGACGCGCCTTACTATTTCTGGGGGCGGCTGTCGGCCACCACGCCCATGCCGTACAACGCGCAGAGCTCGGGTGGCTCAAACCTCGGCCCCACCAACCCCGCGCTCGCCGACGAAATCAAAGGCCGGATCGACGCATTGAAGGCCGCGGGTAACGACATGTCCGAGCCGGTGCCGGTGGATCTGGTGACGTCCTCAGGCAGCGGGCTGGACCCCGAGATCAGCCGGGCGGCGGCGGCCTACCAGACGGCGCGCGTGGCGAAAGCGCGCGGACTGACGGCCGCTCAGGTGGCCGACCTGGTCGCTCAAAATACGTCAGGTCGACAGTTCGGCGTTCTCGGCGAGGCGCGAGTCAACGTGCTCAAGCTCAACCTGGCATTGGACGATCTCAAGCCGATGCATTGACCGAGGATGCTTCGACGCGAACCTCGCAGGCGCGTGCAGGGAGCATGCGTAGATACGATTGATCGATGAAAGCGCGGCTGCCGAAGGCGGCCATAGAGCTCGGGGCCGTCAACGTGGCGAATTCATGAGCGAGCCTACCGTTACAGTGGTGGTGATCGACGATGACAAGTCCATCCGCCGCTTTGTTCGCATGCGCCTCGAGGCGGATGGCATGACGGTATTCGATTCATCGGCAGGGGCGCAGGGCCTCGCCCAGGCGGCGACGCGACTGGCGGATATCGTCATTGTCGACCTCAGCTTGCCGGACATGGACGGTATCGATGTGATCCGTGAGTTGCGCAGCTGGTCCACCATGCCGGTGATCGTTCTTTCGGCACGAAGCAGCGAGGAAGACAAGGTCGCCGCGCTCGATGCAGGCGCCGACGATTATCTGACCAAGCCATTTGGCCTGCCAGAGTTGACTGCGCGCATCCGGGCGCACCTGCGCCGGCAAGCCTGCGGCGGCCGCGCCGGCGAGCCTCAGGTTCGGTTCGGCGCCGTCACCGTCGACCTTGGCGACCGGAAAGTCATGCGCGACAGCCGGATCGTTCATCTGAGCCCGACGGAATATCGACTGTTATCGACCCTGGTGCGCCATGCCGGACGGGTTTTGACCCATCGTCAGCTACTGAGCGAGGTGTGGGGCCCCGCGCAAATGGACAACCACCACTACTTGCGGATCTACATGGGGCATCTGCGCCACAAGCTCGAACGCGATCCGGCGCGGCCTGAACACATCATCACCGAGTCTGGTGTGGGTTATAGGCTCATGGGTGTGCACTGAAAGACAAAAGCAGCCCAACCGTTGAATCGACGCGGCGCTCAGCAAGTCAAAGCCGGATCGGCCATGCCGGCCGCGATGCGCGTCGAGACGGCTGCTGACTCGCCGCCAGCCTGACAGGATTTTTATACCTTGCGCCGGCGGCCCTTGCCGACATGCCGCCGGCACTAACCGCAACTTTTTACGCGAAGTTAACGCCCCTTTAGCTAAGCTCACGATACGCAAGGGACAATGAAACGCGACGTCCCACGAGCAGACATCAGGCAGTCGCGGCCGCGCTGGTTCATCCGGAGAGTGGAAATGAAAGCATCGTATTCGTTTGGCTTGGCGCAACGGAGTTCTCAATGATACGAATGCTGATCCCTGTCCTCGATCGCAGAGGCGCAGCCGAGGCCGCGCGCTTTGCGGCGTTCATGTTTCTTGAGCGCTGCGTAACCGAAGTGGAACTGCTGGAAGTGCTCGAACCCATCGATCAAGGCCGAGCCGCCGCTTTTCATACCAGGAGCTCGCTGGTGCGGCTGGAAAAGCAGGCCATGCTAGACGCGTTGATCGACGCCCGCGCGATTCTCGAAGAAGCCGGCGTCCCTTATAAATGGAAACGGGTCTTCGGTTCGCGCATCAAGGCGATTGCCGCCTACGCCGCAACGACCCAGCCGGACGTCATGGTCATCGACGCCAGCCATATGGGATTCTTCCGCAGACTGTTGACGCTGGCCGGTTTATCAACGCGCACAGTCACGCCGGTGACGATGGTCCACTAGCCAGCGTGAACCTGCGCCGTCATCCGATATTCATCGGGAGTAAGACCATCTGCCGGCCCTGCAGATGCAGGCGAGTCTGGATCTCGACCGGCGTGTGATACGCCATCGCCGGTAGTGTTGCGCTTCACGTTTGAAACCGCCCGGAACAGACGTTGCACTTTTTGAAGCACCTACTATTATCAGACAAACTGAGCTGTCGTTTACCCTCCCGAACGATCGTGCGACAAGTTGGCGAACCATACGTCTGAACATTTTCAAACGCCTTTACCGACGGGGAACACGCCCACATGCCTGCAACCCGCGGCCCGCTATTCGAATGCAATTGTCAGGAAAAAGATGGATCCAGCATATTGATTATGTGGATGGGGAAACATTAAGATGACTTCCCCGGACGCGAAGTCGGCATCCGGTGAGAATGAATCATGCGCAATAGCCACATTTCGCGAGGCGGGATCACAACTGTCACGCGAGAATGGTTGAGCTTTCCAGCAAATTGACACCTATCAACAGGAGACAAAGATGCTGAGTCCTCATGAGTTCGCAACCTTAATGCTGGTCAAGAACGCGCCCGATCAACTCGGGCTGGATCGTGCGGAACTGGATATTTTGCTCGAACACCAACTCGTCGCGCTGGAAACACTACCATCGGGCCAACAGCGCCCCCAGATAACCAGCGATGGCGTTTCCGTACTCAAAGCTGTCACGCGGTTCGGCTAACGACTTTCGTTAGCGGATCGTGGTCCGCTTCATAAATTTCGGCGCTCACCTCCTCCGGCAAGCAATACAGTTTCTTGTCATCGGGATAAGTGATTCAATAGCCAAATTAGTACTACTATTAACATGCTGGCGCGTGCAATATGCGGTCCGCATTGCACTCGTGCTTTTCGCCAGTCCGTCCACATGACCGCGGCGCGCCCATTGCTATCCGATTGATCGGAAAGGTGCAGGGTCGCCTCAGGAGTTTCGCGATGAATCTATCAACCCCGGAGCAGATTGCAGCATCCCATAAGGCCAACCTTGACGCCGCGTACAGGCTGGCCACCAAGGTAGTCGAGGGGGTGGAGAAGCTGGCTGAACTGAATCTGAAAACGATCCAGTCGACGCTGGCGGAAACTCAGCAGAACGCACTGAAAGCATTCTCCGTCAAGGATCCGCAAGAGTGGCTCACGCTGCAAGCCGGTCTCGTCGCGCCGACGGCAGAAAAAGTGCAGTCGTACAGCCGTCAGCTGTTCGAGATCGTGTCAGCCACCCAGGGCGAATTCGCGCAGCTCGCGCAGACGCAATACGATGCGTATAACCACCGGGTGCAAACGCTCGTCGAAAATGTTGCCAGAAGCGCACCGGCGGGTTCCGAAGCCGCCATCGCTGGATGGAAGTCGGCGATTAGCGCCACTCATGCGCTGGTCGAAAGCCTGCAGAAAACCAGCCAGCAGGCGGCGCGGCTCGCCGAAAGCAGCTTGGACGCCGTTGCGACCACTGCATCGAAGACTGCGCAGCGCACTGCCGAGCAAGTGTCGGCGGGCGCCAAACGATAGTCGCCCAGGCGGGCCTGGCGCCCGAGCCAGTCAACTGCGTCATACGAAGGAATCCTGTTGATGCTGGCGCGCATCTGCGCCGGCCATTGGGCGAAAATCGCCGTTCCGTATGAGCGAGGATCGCCTCCCTTTACCGGAGACAAGTGAGATGACGAAACAGGTTGCCCTGGTCACAGGCGGGATGGGTGGACTCGGTGAAGCGATCAGCATCAAACTACATGACGCTGGCTATGCCGTGGTGGTCACCTGCTCGCCGCAGAATACCCGCGCGGACCAGTGGCTGGCCCGCATGGAGGCCGACGGGCGGGAATTCCGCGCCTATGCCGTCGATGTCGCCGACTACGACTCGTGCCAGCTATGCGCGCAGCGGATCAAGGCGGAAGTCGGCCCGGTCGACATCCTGATCAATAACGCCGGCATCACACGGGACGCGGGCTTCAAGAAACTCGACAAGGTCAATTGGGATGCGGTGATCCGCACCAATCTCGACTCGGTGTTCAACATGACGAAGCCGTGGTGCGACAGCATGGTTGAACGAGGCTGGGGCCGCATCATCAACGTGTCGTCGATCATTGGCTCCAAGGGCGGTTTCGGTCAGACGAACTATGCGGCCGCCAAAGCCGGCATGCACGGCTTTACGAAGTCGCTGGCGCTCGAAGTGGCGAAGAAAGGCGTCACCGTCAACACGATCTCGCCCGGCTTTATCGCCACAAAGATGGTCACGGCGGTGCCTCAGGACATTCTTGACAGCAAGATCATTCCGCAGATTCCGGTCGGCCGCCTCGGGCAGCCGGACGAAGTGGCCGCGCTGGTTCTGTACCTGTGCTCGCGTGAAGCGGCTTTCGTGACCGGAGCCAACATCGCGATCAATGGTGGCCAGCACCTGCAGTGAAACACTCCGGCCTGCAACTGGGCGACGGAGGTGAGCCGGCCTGCGGCCGGTTCACTGCACAACAGGGATGGCGATGGCAACCGCGTTCCCGGATCGACGGGCACCCGGTTGATCGCCTGAGTCGGCAACGTAACCGTGCAGGAGAATGCAATGAGCGATTCGTGGGTAGGTATTGTGATGGGCTCGTTTGTGCTGGTGATCGCGTCAACGTTCGTGGCCGGCCACTATCGGCGTGAGCACCGCCGGCGCCAACTCCTTCGCAACCTTGACCACTACGACTGGTGGGACCGGACCCGCCACTGACAACGGACGGTCGCAGATCGTGTTTGGACGGATCATGTGACCGAGCGTGGCCGTTCGCGCTGGACATGGTACCTGGAAGGTTGCACACGTCACTCCATTTGGGCCGGTAGCAACCAGGGAGCAAGCGTCAATGTAGAGACCTTGCCATCGTTGTCGATTTCGACAAAACCGAGTCGCCGGTACCACTCATAGGCCACCCGGTTGCATACGAAAACATTCAAGTACAGCGGTTTTCGTAAGGAACTGGACAACGACATGAGCCTGGCAAGCGCTTCACTGCCGATCGACTTGTGCTGCATGGACGGCACGATACAAAGCATCCTCAGCCAGACCAGATCTGGTTCGACCTCCCAGTGCACAAACCCGCATCGGTTGCCTTCGCACGTCACTACCTGACAAGAACCCTGGCGAAGGCTTTTTGCAAACCCCGCTTGCTGCAAGTCCTCATCCCAGCCACACGCTGAGGTAACGAAACCCCTCATGGTCCGCTGGTACGTGTCAAATAGCCATTCCGAGTCTCCGGATACAGCCTGCCGAAAATCCAGATTCATCACAGCGGCCAATCGGTTTTTGACTGCGGTCCAGATACCCGCGCTCGAACACGGTTACTGCGCCATCTGCAGATCCGCAATCGCCGCGGCGAGAAAACGTGCCGCTTCACCGCCCGTGACCACCCGATGGTCGAACGTCAGACTAAGCGGCAAGATCCGATGCACAGCCGGAACCCCGCTTGCCGCTACGACCTGCTCGTGAATGCGCCCCGCTCCGAGAATCGCGACAGTGGGCGGCACGACAACCGCAGCCGCGTATTTGCCGGCGATCATGCCGAAGTTCGACAGTGTGATCGTATTGCCGCGCAGTTCTTCCGGTGGAATCTTGCGTGCCCGGATGTCGGCACGCATCCGGTCGAGCCCCCCGCGCAGATCCGCTGCGTTGCGGTGCGCGACGTTGCGTAATACCGGCACGAAGAGGCCATCCGGCAGATCGACGGCGATGCCGAGATCGACCTTCTCCAGCACGTGGCGCCGTCCCGCATGTCCGTCGAACCATGCGTTGAGCGCCGGTTCGGCGCGGCATCCGGCCACCAGTGCACGGACCAGGCGGATCGTCACATCGGTATGCGGCGGCCAGACATGAATGTCGGCGTCGTCGATGACGGTCGCCGCCGCCACCTCGCTCTGCGCGCGCGCCATGTTCTGCGCCATCGCGCGCCGCACGCCGCGCAGCACCTCGGGCGGACCGAGATCGGCGAGTATCTTCGCGACGCGCTGCACGTCCGCCGCCGTGATGAGACCGTCCGGCCCCGACGGCGTCACCATCGCCAGATCGACATCCAGCTTGCGCGCGAGCGCCCGCACCGCCGGGATCGCCTTGGTCGCGCCGACGCCCGCGCCGCCGCCAAGTGCCGCCGGCGCTTCCTGCAAAACATGCTGGCCGACCTCCATATGGCCGACCACGGTACCGGAATCGGCTTCGTCGGCTGCCCCTTCGAAGGCGACGAGCGGCGCCCCCAGATGGACGATGTCGCCCACCTGGCCGAACAGCTTCACGACGCGCCCGGATTGAGGTGACGGAATATCGACGATGGCCTTCGCCGTTTCGACCGACAGCAGCGGTTGATCGGCACGAATGTCGTCGCCGCTCTTGACGTGCCACTCGACGATCTCCGCTTCCTGCAAGCCTTCACCGAGATCGGGCAGTTTGAAGATTTTCATGGCTTCTCTATGCCTCCAGCGCCTGCCTGACCGCGGCGACGATGCGCGCGGTGCCCGGCATGTATTGATTTTCGAGTCTGAACAGCGGCACCACCACGTCGTATCCGCAGACGCGCTGCACCGGCGCGAGCAGCGAGTACAGTCCGCGCTCGGCAATGTTGGCGGCAATCTCCGCGCCGACCCCGCCGGTGCGCGAGCCCTCGTGCACGATCAAGCAGCGCCCGGTTTTCGCCACCGACGCGAGAATGGTGTTCATGTCGAGCGGCTTCAGTGTCGCCACGTCGATCACCTCGACCGCCACGCCTTCCTGCGCGAGCAGATCGGCCGCGGCCTGCACGTCCTGCAACGCCCCGCCCCAACTCACCAGCGTGATGTCTGTCCCTTCGCGCAACGTAAAGCAACTGTCGAGCGGCAGCGCTTCGCCATCGTCCTCCACGGGCTGCCTGAAGAGCCGGTACAGACGCGTCGGCTCGAAGAAGATCACCGGGTCCGGATCCCGGATCGCCGCCAGCAGCAAGCCGTACGCGCGTGCCGGCGAGGACGGCGACACGACCCGCAGCCCGGGTATGTGGGTGAAGAGCGCTTCAGGGCTTTCGGAATGATGCTCCGGTGCGTGAATGCCTGCGCCGCACGGCGCACGGATCACGAGCGGGCAGGTCAGCCGTCCGCGCGTTCGATGCCGCAACCGCGACGCATGATTCAGAATGTGGTCGATGGCCGGATAGATGAACCCGGCGAACTGGATCTCCACAACGGGCTTCAGGCCCATCGCCGCCATGCCGATCGCGGCGCCGGCAATGGCGGTTTCGGCCAGCGGGGTGTCGATCACCCGCTGAGCGCCGAAGCGTGTCTGCAGCCCGGCGGTCGTGCGAAACACGCCGCCGTTCACGCCGATGTCCTCGCCGAGCAGCACGACGGCCGGGTCGTGCGCCAGTTCGTATGCGAGCGCCTGATTGAGCGCGTCGACCATGTTGAGGTCAGCCATTGCCGTTCCCCGTGGCCGGCGCGAAACGCTGTGCGATCGCCAGTTGCTCGCGCAGCGCCGGCGGCAACGCCTCGTACAGGTGATCGAACATTGCGGACGGCTCCGGCGGCGGTATCGCCAGATACGCGTCGACGGCCTGCTCGATCTGCGCATGACACGCCTTGCCGAGTTGCTCGTCCTGCGCCTTGTCCCAAACTTTCATGCGCATCAGGTAAGTGCGCAAACGAAGCAGCGGTTCGTCTTCCCACTGCTTGCTGATGACTTCGGAGTCGCGATAGCGCGTCGCGTCATCGGCTGTCGTGTGATCGCCAAGACGATAGCTGAGTGCTTCGATCAGCGTCGGGCCATCGCCTCGGCGAGCCTTGGCGAGCGCCGCATGGACAACCTGATGCACGGCGATCACGTCGTTGCCGTCGACCTGCAGTCCATCGATGCCTGCCGCGATCGCTTTTTGCGCGAGCGTTTGCGCAGCGCTCTGGTGGCTGCGCGGCACCGAAATCGCCCACTGGTTGTTATTGACCACGAGGACCAGCGGCGCCTGCCAGACGCCGCCCATGTTCATCGCCTCATAGAAGTCTCCCTTGGACGTGGCGCCGTCGCCGAAGATCGCCACCGCGACGCGCGGCTCGTGACGCAGCATGAACGCGTAGGCCGCGCCGGCGGCATGGCACACCTGGGTTCCAATCGGCACACAGTTCGGGAAATCGTTGCGGGGCACGGCGAAATCGCTGCCGCGCTCGTCGCCGCCCCAATACAGCAGGCTTTCCGTCATCGTGACGCCGCGCAGCAATTGCGCGGCGTGATCGCGATACGAAGGGAACAGCACGTCGTCGGGCTGCATCGCGCTGGCGACGCCGACACCGATCGCCTCCTGGCCGACCGACGACGCGAAGGTGCCGAGCTTGCCGGTCCGCTGCAGCGCGACCGCCTTCGTGTCGAACGCCCGTGTCAGCACCATCGCGCGATAAAGCGAAATCAGCGCCGCCGGGTCCCGCGCAAAGGCAGGCAACGGCTGAACAGGCTCGCCATCGGAGCCAAGGTATTGCGTATAGCCGATGTGAAAACTGGCAGCCGTGGTCATGTCCGCCCCCATATTCTTTCAGATATCGAAGACGTGCCGGAGTTCACGCGAGCGACACGGCCCAGGCACGGCAGCGCCTGGGCACTCAGCGCAGTGCGTACAAACTTGAGTTTAGGCAATGGCAGCGCGCGCAGGGACTCATTCCCCGCCGCGTCGATCGCACCCAGCAAGGCAGCCATGAAGACGAACGCTCGATTGTCGCGATGCAGCACTGGAGCCGATGCGCGGACAACAGCGTGCAGCACGCACGTGGTGGTGGTGCGAGTACACAGCGGTGCCTGCCCGGCCGAATCACGCTGGCTGCAAATGTTCATTGCAGCCTTTTTTCCGCGTCAGTCGCCAACCTATACCAGGAATAGCACTGCTGTAATTCCGCTGGCCGCTCCTCTATAAATCATATGGGAGAACCATGCTTTTTCGCATCGCCACATTCGATGCATTCTGGTATCGATTGGGCCACTGATTTCGCCGTGACGCGGAGAGCAGGTCAAGGTGAGCAAGATGAGACCATCAGACACTTCACGCGCCAAGTACCTGTTCAAAGCCCACCATCGAGGCGCACCGGGTTTTGTCAGGTTCTTTCGCACCTCGCTTGGCACTGCCCTGATTGCGGTATTTCTCGTCGGCTATCCGTGCCTGCAGCCGACGGCGAACGCCACCGGCGCGCCTTCGCAGCCTGCGAAAGACAAGCGGGTTTTGCCAGCCAACGCCTCCGCGCCGGTCGACTTCCCCACCATCGTGGAGCGATACGGGGCCGCCGTCGTGAATATCAGCGTGACTGCCTCGGAGCAGCGATCGTCGATAGCCGCCCCTGCGCCAATCGATGCTGACGATCCCCTTATTGCATTCGTCAAGAGTGTGGTGCCACACTCGCCGGCGTCTCAAGGCAGTTCGCCGCGCGCCATCTCGGGGATAGGCTCCGGCTTCATCGTGAGCCCCGACGGCCTCATTCTGACCACCGCTCATGTGGTAGACCAAGCCGACGAAGTGACAGTCAGACTGACCGATCGACGCGAGTTCAAGGCAAAGGTCCTGGCGGTAGACACCCAGAGCGACGTCGCGGTCATTCAGATCGATGCCACGAAGCTTCCGACCGTCAAACTTGGCGACTCGTCGCGGGTGCGCGTCGGCGAGCCGGTCCTGACAATCGGGTCACCCGACAGCTTCGAGAATACCGTGACTGCCGGCATTGTCAGCGCCACGTCTCGCACGCTCCCCGACGGGAGCAGTTTTCCTTTTTTCCAAACTGATGTAGCGACCAATCCGGACAATTCGGGTGGCCCACTGTTCAATCGTGCCGGCGAGGTGGTCGGCATCGATGTGCAGATTTACGCTGGCTCGGACAGATCCCCCAGCCTGACCTTTGCTATCCCGATCAACATGGCGGTCAAGGTGCGATCGCAGGTGCTGGCCCTGCACGCGACATCGCCGGGCGGCCTTGGCGTGGAGGTACAGGACATCGACCCTGGATTGGCTGTGGCCTTCGGGTTGCCGCGACCGGCAGGTGCGCTAGTGAATTCCGTTGGGCCAGGCACACCCGCCGCGGCGAGCGGCCTCAAGCCGGGCGATGTGATCATTCAGATCGGCGACAAGACGATTGACCGCTCGGCCGAACTCGGCGAGGTTGCTGCTGCTCTGCTGCCTGGGACGAAAACCACACTTAGACTGATCCGCAGTCGAAGACCGATGACGACGACAGTCATAGTCGGCGCGTCCGCGGAAATCCCCAAAGCTGGACAGAACGAAAGTGGCGCAGCAGATCGCCTTGGCTTGACCATGCATCCGCTGAGTGACGAGGAGCGGCGTGCGACGGGGCTCGCCGTCGGTCTGATGGTGGACGCGGTTGATGGGCCGGCCGCGAGCGCCGGCATTCAGGCTGGCGATGTGGTCCTTTCGCTCAATGACACGCTAGTCGAAACGGCGGAGGACGTCGCTGCGCTGGAAGCAAAGGCAGGCAAACAGGTAGCCGTGCTGATACAGCGCAAAAACGCGCGCAGTTTTGTTTCGATTGAGACCAGGAAGCGTTAACCCAATGAAGGTCGAAGTTGCCGCCCGCAGATGATGCAGCAGGCGATCTTCATGAACGCTTCATGGATGAAGGCGAGGCGTTCGAACAGAGATGGCGCTCAATATCGCCACGTCGATCATCGTGACATCGCGAACGGCGAGATGCAGGGAGTTTGTCGGCCTGGAGACGCCGCCGTCGGCACCGTATTTGCGCTGGCAGCTGCCTGTATCCCTATCGTCTCGGTCGACGCTACCGGGAAGCACTCGGACAAGGGTCGAACGAGGCCGGCAAGGCGCTTCTGCGTCAACTGGTTGCTCAAGGTTTGCGCGGGCAGTTGCGCGTGGGGAGCGTCCTGACCGGCCAGCGCTACGTTGGTCCGCGCGTACATCAAAGCGCCCGGTACGGCACGCATGCCGATGCGATCTCTCTGTTTTGACACGCGGGGACCTCAGCGCAGCAGCCGAGTCAGAACGAGCAGATACACAGCCGATGCTGCAAGCTGTACCACCGTGATGGGCAGTCCGTATCGAAGGAACTTGCCGAATGTGATAGGTGTGCCCTGGCGCGCGCAAATGCCAGACGCAACGATATTGGCGGCCGCTCCCACGAGCGTCGCATTGCCCCCAAGGGTCGCGCCGAACATCATGCCGACAAATACCGGAATCGAAGCGGCAGGCCACTGCGTGAACCCAGCCGAAAGCGCCGTTTCCGGCACCACCTCCGCCATCACGAGATAACCTTTAACCATCACAATCGACGCCGCCGCAACCGGAATGTTGGCAAACAGGCTCGACAGCAACCCGATGCCGGCAAGCAGCACTAGCGCAACGACCGTCAACTCCCTGCCAAATACCTGATACAGCGTCAGTGCCAGGATCTGAAGCAGCCTTGTCTTGGCCATCGCCTGCACGAGACAGAAGATGCTGGCAAGAAAAAGGAGTGTCTTCCAGTCGACGTCCCGCAGCACGTTCTCAGTCGGTTCGACTCTGGCGGCGAATCCCACCAGCAGCGCCAATGCGCTTGCGATCAGCGCGACTGCGGGCGGCACGATCCGCGACGGCAGATCTTCGCCAACCACGAACAGCGCCACCATCAGCACCAGCACGGCCCCCGCGAGCGCCGCGTAGACCGGCCGTTCGAGCCGTTTTGCGGGCACACGTGGCGGCAAGGTGCGCCGCAGCTTCCACAGGTCCCGCATCAGGATTGGCAACAGCGGCACGATCACCAGGACCGCAATCAAACCGCCAAGCGACACGCGCCGCAGGTATTCGCCGAACGTCATGCCGATCGCGCTGCCGACCAGAAATGTCGCCGGGTCGCCTACGAGTGTCAGCAAACCGGCCGAGTTGCTGATGATCGCCATGAGCAGCATCGGTCTGACGTAGTCGGCTTCCAGTGCGGTGCACACTCGAATGATGATAGGAGCAAGCAGAATGACCGTAGTCGCGTTGGGCAAGACCGCGCAAATTGGCGCGACTAGCGCGATCAGCATGAGCAGAAAACGCGTTCCGCTGCCACCCGTCACGCGCAGACAGGCGTCGCCGATGAGATCGAACACGCCGGTGGTCGCGAGAATGCGCGCCACCACCATGCCGCCGAACAGCAGGCCGAGCGGCCCGGCGGCCGCGCGGCTCGCGCCGAGCAGATCGTTCTCATCCAGAATGCCGAGCGCGATCAGGATACAGGTACCTGTCAATGCCGCGACGGCCATGTCGATCACGTCGAACGCGATCAGCAGAATGACCGCCGCGAACACGGCTACCGTGATATAGATCTGCAATTGGCTCATGGGGCCGCCCTGTTTTTCCAGTCTTCTAGCGCAGAGGCGGCGCGTACATCAGGCCGCCTTGCGTCCACAGCCGGTTCAGGCCGCGCTCCAGTTGCAGCGGCGTACGAGGTCCAAGGTTCCGGTCGAACATTTCCCCGTAATTGCCGACGCTTTGCACCACGCGCACCATCCATCCGCGTTCGACTCCCAAGCCGCGATTGATCGCATCGTCATCGGCAAACGTCCGCTTCACGGCGGGATCGCCCAGCCGGGCTTGCAGGTTGTCGCGGGTCACGCCCAGTTCCTCCGCAGCCACGAGCGTGAAGAGAACCCAGCGCACGAGCGTCAGCCAGCTCGGATCGTCGCCACGCACGACCGGACTGAGCGGCTCCTTGGCAATGCGCTCCGGCAGGATATCGGCGCTCTGCGGGCCGCCCGGCGCTTCGACGCGCACGGCGGCAAGATGCGATAAATCCGCCGCATAGGCGCTGCAACGTCCGGCGTAGAAGGCCTGACGCGCTTCGCCGGCGGAGTCGATCACCAGTGGTTTGAGGTCCAACTGGTGGTCGGCTGAGTACTCGCGCAGGTGCACGTCGGTGGATGTGCCTTTTTCCACGCACACCGCTGCGCCTTTGAGGCCGGTCGTTGTCTGCACCCCACCCGGTCTTCGCACGAGAAACGCCTGGGTATCGTAGAAGAGAACGCCCGCAAACTGCACCTTCAGCGCGCTTTCCCGAAGCAGCGTCCACGTCGTATTTCGTGCGAGAAGATCAACGATGCCTTCAGCCAGCGCAGGAAATCGCGCGGACGCCTTGAGCGGCACGTACGCCACTTTGGCAGGATCGCCGAGAGCGGCGGCAGCCACCGCGCGGCAGAAGTCCGCATCGATGCCGGACCAGCGCCCGGAACCGTCCTTGACCGAGAACCCCTGGATGCCTTCGCTGACCCCGCACCGGATCACGCCGCGCGCCCGTATCTGGGCAAGCGTGTCGCCGTCCGCTGCGCAAGCGTCGGTCGTCAAAGCCCCCGGAAGGGCCACGCAGATTGCGAGCACCGCTGCGCCGCACTTTACGAGGCGTGCCATGGTCGACTCCCGGGTTATCGTTCACTACGGGGACGGCTGCTACGCGGAGCTCCACCGCCGGCGGTCCTCGTTTTGACAGGCACACCGCTTGAGATGCGTTATGTAAAGAGTAGGCTAGCAGTCGACATTAGTCAGCATCACAACGAGAGTAATATTGCATGCCATCGTCGCCAACGGGCAATGCCTCTTCAACACGATCGCGGTATGAAGCACCGCTGTCTGAGCGGAGCGCCCGCTTGAATGACCGTGCAACGGCGATGGCGGCCGATTGACTCAGCTGTCCAAGTGCCGCCTCGACGCAAACCGGCTCGAGTAAAGTCAGAATTCGTGGTGCTGCATTCACCTGGGAGTTTCCAGAATGAGTGACTCAATCACTGACACATTCGCTGTCGAACGGCTGATTCAAGGCTTTACCGCGCCAGTGCTGCCGCAGCGCAGACCTGACCGGGCCGCCGTCGAAGCGGCAGACCATAACGCCCGGCAGTGGACGAGCAGCGTCGCTGGCCCGCTGAAGCCGGGCTCCGACGTGCATCGCCGCGAGATGTGCCGAATGTTTCGCGAGACCTTCAACCCATACCGTCCATCGGTGCTCGAATGGCCCAAGCTCGAGCCCGAAGCGCTCGAACGGATCGTTTCCCTGCCGATCTGGGACATCGCGGTACAGACGGAAGGCCGGGCGCGGCTGCGCATGGCAGCGTATGCCGCGACCGTCGACGAGCCTGACGTACGCGAGTCGCTTGCGCTGAACGCATGGGAAGAAAGCCGCCATAAGGAGGTGCTCACGCGCATGGTGACCACCTACGGCATTTCACTTGCGAGCGAAGCGCCCTATGTCTATCCCAGGGACACCGAGTGGGCCTACCTCGTGACAGGTTACAGCGAGTGCATCGACAGTTTCTTCGCCTTCGGCCTCTTCGAGGTCGCCCAACGCTCGGGACTGTTTCCGCCTGAGCTGATCGACACCTTCGAACCGGTCATGCAGGAAGAATGCCGCCATATCCTGCTGTTCGCAAACTGGGTGGCATGGCATCGCGCACAGCTATCCTGGTGGCAGCGCGTCCGCTTCGAACTGAAAGTGGCCGCCGTGTGGGCGTTTCTCGGCTGGGAGCGGATGACCCTTGCGCGCACGCTCGATGCCGACGGCAACGAGCACAAGCACGATAACAACTTCACGGTGAACGGCGCGCAAGCCGTGTCCTCAGTCGAGATCAGCGTGCGCGAACTGATGACGCTGTGCCTCACGGAGAGCGAGCGACGCTTCGCCGGCTACGACCATCGTCTGCTGCGCCCCGGGACGATGCCGAAGCTCGTGCGATTTGCGCTGCGTTTCATGCGCGACTCGACGTGCTCGATGCGCAGAAGGAGATCGCGCTTGCGGTGATGGAAGGCGCATGGAACCGGAGCGGCCAGCGCGGCATCGGCCTCTCCCGATCGATACGCATTCGCCCGCTGCGATCACTTGAATGGCCGACCCGTGCCGGCAATCTGACGCTCCACGAACTGCGCGAACAGCGTATGCAGATGCGTCGTCGGATGAAGATCATCGGCGAACATGTACGTTTGATCTGCGTTTGCGGAGACATAGGTTGCCGGCGAGCAGAGCAACGACGACTGGTCAGGCGTCTTCCTGGGGGCACACGCGACGCTGGTATTCGACACCGCAAAGCCGTTGGCCTGGAAATTCGCGATGATCTGATTCAGCCACGTATAAGCGTCAATCTGGATCACCTTGGCTTGCAAGCCATCGGTCTGCAACGCGGCGTTCAGGTCACTGTTGAATAGTTGCGAAAGCTGCGTCAGATTTGCGCCGCCATCGGACGATGCGATGCCCTTCGGCGATAACCCGATGTTCGGAAGATTGATCACCACGACGTGCATGGCGCCGTTCTGCACGATCTGCGCAACCAGTTGCGAGAGCGTGTTGGCGGCCGTGGCCACCGTCTGCGCGGCGGCCGGCAGTTGTCCGGCGCGCAGAACATCGTTCGCGCCGGCCCACACGAGCACCAACTGGTTGGCGTTAAAGCGTCCGTGAGCGCTGAGATAGCTGGAAACCTGCTGGCTGACGGGCATTTCGATGTCGCCGATCAGGTCGGTCAGAAACTCATTCTGGTCCGCCGGCGTCGCCACCGTCGCGCCGCCTTCTGCATAGCCGAGGCCGTTCTGTGCGCTGAGTTTATGCGTGGCGTCGATGGTGTACGCGGCGCTGAGCGTGTCGCCGTAGTATTGCGCGACATCCTGACTCCACACCTGCCCGGGATTCGTCGTGAAACGCCCGCCGCCCACCGCGCTTGCAATCGGCGCGTAGGTTCCGACGTCCGACAGACTGTCGCCGAACGAGACGATCTGCAGATTGACGCCGCCCGCGGGCGTTGCCGGGGTGGCGGGCGTGGTGGCGCTGCCCGGACCGGGGCTGCTTCCGTTCCCGCCGCATGCCGCCAGCAGAGAGATCGTCATGGCAAGAACTACAATGCGGGCCTCGTCAATTATTCCTCGCATATTCCCTCCTACCTGAGCGGTCGGGCGTTTCAACCACGTGACGCCGGAGATTGCGCTCGCCATTCGCGACGGGCATCCCCGATGATGCAAAAAACGTGCGCTGTCTGGGGCGGGTTTCTCTCGATGAACCTGCGAACGGTGACGGTGACGGTCACGACCCGTCGCATTCTCAGCATTCCTGCCGAATCAATCAACGTGGTGAAGCTGTTGCAAAAAGTCGAGAAAAAGGCTGAGCGCCCGCGGTCCTGGACTAGACGCACGGAGTCTTCCCCAACTGTTCCACTGTCACGGGGATGACTTACAAGCCACTTACATTCGTGGCTCAAATTCAATCCCAAAGAGGACACAATCTGTGAACCACTCCTACCGCATGACGGCGGTGGGTTGCTGTCTGGCCGTCTGTGCCAGCCTGTCTGCCTACGCACGCGCCGATGAAGCACCCGCCACCTCCGGCTCCTCTGTCACGCTCTACGGTATCGTCGATACCGGGCTCGAAAACCTCACCAATGCATCGTCGTCCAACGGACAAACGCATGGCGTCACGCGCCTGACGTCCGGCAACATGTCCGGCTCCCGTTGGGGCGTCACCGGCAGCGAGAACCTTGGCGGCGGCACGCGCACGTTCTTCCGGCTCGAAAGCGGCATGAACGTCAATACCGGTGCGTCGCTGCAAGGTGGCCGTCTGTTCGGCCGGCTCGCCTATGTCGGCCTCGGCAACGACAGCTGGGGCGCCCTGTCGATCGGTCGCCAAGGCGGCCTGTTCCTCGATTGGGTCAGCGAATACAACCCGCTGAAGAACGCGGTGTATGCGGTCAAGATGCAAGACCCGGCATTCTCCGACCGGCTCGATAACACCGCACGCTACGAGAAGCACTTCGGCGCCCTGACGGCGATCGTGCAATACAGCTTTGGCTATGACTCGGTGACGTACGGCGCACAACCCGCCGGCGACACCCGGTTTGCGCGTGTGATCGAAGGCGGTTTGCGCTACAAGAGCGGTCCGTTCAGCGCGACACTCGTCTATGACCAGAAGAACGGCGGCAGCACCAATCCGAAGGCCGCGCATACCCCGAAGGCCGGCGGTTACGAGGGCGATATCGACCGCCGCATGGCTCTTGCCGCGAGCTACAAGATTTCGACGGTGACGACTTATGCCGGTTATCGCTACCTCAATTCGAAGGCAGTGCATCTGACCACGCTGACGACGTCGCCGGTCGAAGCAACCAGCCTTTACTGGCTCGGCGCGACCTGGCTTGCACGGCCCGACCTCGCGTTTTCCGGCACGGCGATGTACCAGGACTTCTACGGCACATCGCGCGACCCGTGGTCGTTCCAGGTCGATGCGGACTACTTTCTGTCCAAGCGTACCGACCTGTATCTGAACCTCGCATATGCGCTGAACCGCAACGGCTCGAACCTGGGCCTGAACGGCTTCGGTACGGACGTGGTAGCCGGCAAGAACCAGTTCGGCCTGATGGCCGGCATCCGCCACAAGTTCTGACCATGCCGATCAACAGCCCGAGCGTAGCGATCCATCTGCGCGGACTCCGTCAGCGGTTCGGTGAGCAAACCGTGCTCGACGACATTGATCTCGACGTGCCGGCCGGTACGACGCTCGCGCTGCTCGGCCCGTCAGGTTGTGGCAAAAGCACGCTGCTTAAGCTGCTCGCCGGGTTGCTGCAACCCGACGGGGGCCGCGTGATGTTCGGCGATCAGACCGTCGCCGATCCCACGCGCTGCGTGCCACCGGAAGCGCGCGATCTCGGCATGGTGTTCCAGGACTACGCGTTATGGCCGCACATGACCGTCGCGGGCAACGTGTCGTTTCCACTGGAAATGCGTGGCGTGCCGCGCGCGGCGCGTGTCGCGGCAGTCGCGCAGGCGCTGTCGCGCGTCGGTCTCGAACATCTGGCGGCGCGTCGACCGTCCGCGCTCTCCGGGGGCCAGCAGCAGCGCGTCGCGCTGGCGCGCGCGATCGTCGCGCGTCCTCGCGTGCTGCTCTTCGACGAACCGCTCTCGAATCTCGACGCGCAACTACGCGCGACCCTTTGCGATGACGTTCGCACCCTGCTCGCGCAACTCGGCACCACCGCCGTGTACGTCACGCACGACCGCAACGAAGCCGATGCACTGGCGCACACGATCGTCACGCTCGCGCATGGGCGCGTGGTAGAGACTGTCAATAGATAAAGGAATCGCTACAATGTACAAGCCACTGATTTCCATCGTTTGTTCCCTTTTCCTCGCCTTCGGGCTCACTACTTCCGTGCACGCGCTTACTGTCTACACTGCTGGCCCCGGCAATCTCAGCAAAAAACTCGCGCAAGGTTTCGAGCGCAAAACCGGCGTCAAGGTCGACCTTTTTCAGGCCACCACCGGCAAGGTGATGGCGCGCGTCGAAGCGGAATCGAGCAATCCGCACGCAGACGTACTGATTTCCGCGTCGTGGGACACAGCCCAGGATCTCGATCAGCGCGGCTGGCTTGCCCCTTACACGAGCCCCAATGCGGCGCACGTGCCCCCCATGTTCAAGTCGCCCACGTATGTCGCCCAAGGCGTCTCGGCGCTCGGCATTGTCTGGAATACACGTTCCGGCAAACCTGAGCCGAACGACTGGCGCGATCTCGCCGCGCCCGCGTATCGCGATCAGGTAACCACGCCGAATCCCGCTCTTTCAGGCGCATCGCTCGATCTGTTATTGGGCCTGCAAGCCCGGCTCGGCGAATCCGCGTGGACGCTGTTTGACGACATGCACAAGAATGGCATGGTCATGCTCGGACCGAATGCACAGGCGATCAACCCGGTATTGCAAGGTGCGAAATCGGCCGTGTTCGGCGCGGTCGACTACGTCGCGTACGGCGCGGCGGCCAGCGGTGAATCGGTCAAGGTGATCTTCCCGAGCAGCGGCACGGTGATCGCGCCGCGTCCGATGATGATCCTCAAGTCATCGCACGCTCAGGCTGACGCTCGCGCATTTATCGACTATGTGCTCTCGGAAGAAGGCCAGCAACTCGTCGCGGCTGCTTATCTGATGCCCGCGCGCGACGACATCGACACGCCGCGTCCGCGTCTGAAAGACCTGAAGCTGTTGCCGCAAAACGACGGCGGCAATACGAAATCGCGAGCCGAGGTGCTCTCACGCTTTAACGCGCTGTTCGGCGAACACTGATGGCCAGCGTGATCGCGCAGCATCCGTCCGCGCGTCGTGCGTGGGCTCTGACGCGCATCGTGCGCACCGCCGCGCTCGGTGCGCTGTTCGTCGCGCTGGGGTTGCTGGTCGCACTGCCCACCGCATTCGTCGGATTACAGGCGATTTTTCCGGCACTCAACCACGGCTCGCTGGCCCACCCGTTCGCGGCGCTGCGCACGACGCTCGCGCAAACGGATACGTGGCCCATGCTCGGCAACACATTGCGCTTCGGCGTCACGGTTGCGCTTGCGAGCATTGCCCTTGGCGTGCCGCTCGGCGCACTGCGCGGTTTGACGCGATTGCCGGCCGCGCGGTTATGGGATCTGCTGTTCCTCGCACCGTTTCTGATTCCACCGTACCTCGCGGCGCTTGGCTGGATGCTGCTGTTGCAGCCGCATGGCTACTTGCAGCAACTGGTCGGGTTCGATCTCGGCGACTATCTGTTTTCATTTGCAGGTATCGCGCTCACGATGACACTGACTGTATTTCCGGTCGTGTACTTCGCCGTCTCACGCGCGTTGATGTCGACCGGGGGAAGGCTGGCGCAAGTCGCGCGCGTGTGCGGCGCAACGCCATGGCGCGCTTTTGCGCGCATCACACTGCCTCTTGCGATGCCGGCGATCGCCGCGAGCGCATTGCTTGCCTTCACGATGGCAATCGAGGAATTCGGCATTCCGTCGGCACTCGGGGCGCGCGCAGGCGTGAACCTGCTGGTGATGTCGATCGAAGCGCGTTTCTCCGACTGGCCGATTGATCTCTCCGGCGCTTCGGTGCTCTCGACGTTGCTGGCGCTCACCGCGCTCGTGGCATTCGTTGCACAGCGACGTCTGCTCGCGGGCCGCGACTTCGATACGCAGACCGGCAAGCCGGTCACCAGCGTTCCACTCGAACTCGGTCACTGGCGTGTGCCTGTGCTGCTGCTATTCGGTGCGGTGGCATTCTGCACGACGCTCGCGCCGATCGGTACGATCGTGGCGACGTCGTTCGTGCGCACGCTGTCGGGTGGCTTGAGCGCGGACAACCTGACACTCGCGCATTTCGCGGCAGTGACGTCGGCGGGCGAAGGCGCCGCCGCTCTCCTCACGAGTCTCGGTCTGGCAGCCGCGACGGCGGTACTCACCGGCGCATTTGGTTTCTTCTCCGCGTGGATCATTATCAAAACCCGCACGCCGGGACGTGCAACGCTCGACGGCCTCACGTTGCTACCGCATGCGATGCCCGGGATCGTGATCGGCGTCGGTTTGATCCTCGCGTGGAATCTGCCGCTGTGGCCCGTCACGCCGTACAACACGTGGATCATTCTGCTGTTATCGTACAGTTGCCTGCTGCTACCCTATCCCGTGCGCTATGCAAGCGCGGCGCTCCGGCAGATTGGCGGCAGCCTTGAAGCCGCGGCGCGCGTCCATGGCGCGAGCGGCGCGCGCGCGCTGCGCCGTATTGTGTTGCCGTTGGTCGCGCCGCCGCTCGCGGCGTCGATGATGATCGTGTTCGCAGTGGCATCGCGTGAACTGGTGACTTCATTGCTGCTTTCGCCAAGCGGCGTGCAAACGGCCTCGGTGTTCATCTGGCAGCAGTTCGAACAAGGCTCGATTGGCGATGGCATGGCGTTGGGCACACTGATGCTGGTGATCAGCGGCATTGTGTTGACGCTGGCGTCGCTCTGGACGCGCCGCCTCGACAGGCTTTATTGAATCGCGAAGACCCAGTCTGTGGTTGTCGAAGTCGGCGATTGCACGCAATTCGTGATGTCCTCCGCGGGCAATCGCCGGATCAATCTCCCTGTTAGTCAAGCCGAATCCGGCCATGCGAGCGCGATGGTCCGCCGATCCGAGGTATAAGCGAAGCTGCTTGCTGACCTCGCGAATCAGCGTTCCGTTGCTCCTTTGTCACGGCAGTCTGCGACAGCCCCATCTCGCGGGCCATTGTGCGCGTGCTCCAGTGAGTCGCTCCCGTGGGCACGGACTCAAGCGTGCGTGCAATGAGCGCGTCTACCTGGGAGTCGTCGATCGTCCTCGGTGCTCCCGGGCGCGATGTGCATCGAGCAACCCGTCCACGCGGTGATTGATGAATCGCGAACGCCACTTCGAAACCGTAGGCGAGGTGACACGCTGTCTTGTCGCGACCGTCTGGTTGTCGATGCCCTCGGCGCACGCCAGAACAATGCGTGCGCGCAACGCCAGCGCCTGCGCGGTCTTGCGCCGCATTGTCAGCGCAATGAGCTGTTCGCGTTGCGATTCACTCAAGACCAGTGGCGCCTTCGGTCTTCCTCTCATCGTCGCCTCGCGTATTTGCGTACCCTGCAACCCAGGTTAGTACTCAACGCAAATAAGGCAATGAATTCTTAACTCGGAACACTAGCGGTGCGTGACGCTCAAGAGAGCACGATCACGACCTCCTTGCGCTCGACAAGTATCGAGCCGTTCTCCGCCAGACGAACCCTGCACGCATGGCCGCGTCTCTGGCCATGAACCGGCTTTTCCGTCATGTCGATCATGCCGTGGCAGAATCATCACAACCGCAGCATTAGTCTGGGAGGCCGACCATGGGCGACAAGACGCACGGAAAGCGCAACACGAATCGAGCCGACCGGTCGGACGGCGCGCCGGACATTCCCGGCCAGATCGTCCTGGTCTTTCAGGGAGGCGGTGCGCTCGGCGCATACCAGGCGGGTGTGTACCAGGCGCTCCATGACGGCAAGGTCGAACCTCACTGGGTGATCGGCACGTCGATCGGCGCGGTCAATGGCGCGATCATCGCAGGCAATCTGCCCGAGAACCGAATCGCGCGATTGACCCAGTTCTGGGACGGTGTGGCACGTCATGGCGTCGAGGCGGCAAGCTGGCTGCCGATACTCGGGAACTGGCTGCGCGACCTCGCCACGGTCACTCAGGGCGTGCCGTCGTTCTTCACCCCACAATTGGGATCCTGGGCCGGCATTCAGGCGCACGTTCGTCCCGACCGGGCAGCGTTCTATTCGACGGGACCACTGCGTGCAACCTTGTCGTCGCTCGTCGATTTCGACTACCTGAATCAGAAAGCGATGCGACTGACCGTCGGTACAGTCAATGTCCAAAGCGGACGCATGCGGTATTTCACCAATCGCGACGCGCCGATGGACGTCGAGCACGTAATGGCATCAGCCGCTTTTCCGCCCGGCTTTCCTTCCGTGCAACTGGAAGGCGAATCGTACTGGGACGGCGGCATCTATTCGAATACACCACTCGAAGCCGTGCTCGACGACCGGCCGCGGCGCGACTCGGTGATTTTCTCGGTGCAGTTGTGGCCGTCAAACGGTCCGCAACCCGAATCAATCTTGCAGGTGATGAGCCGGCAACGCGACATTCAGTATTCGAGTCGTAACGAAAGCCATCTTGCTCGACAGAAGCAGATTCATTGCCTTCGTCATGTGATTCGCGAACTCGGCAAGTACGTCCCTGAAGAGAAACGCGATGCTCCTGAGGTCCAGGAGCTGCTCGCCTGGGGTTGTGGCACGACGATGCAGGTGTTGGAACTCGACGCGCCGGCATTCGATAACGACGATTTGAACAGGGATATCGATTTTTCGTCGAGTGGCATCGAGCGCCGCTGGCTCGCAGGCTATGAAGACACGGCCCGCTTGTTGAAGCTGGCACCCTGGCGCGATAGACTGGATCCGATGGAAGGCATCTCGGTGTTTCGAATGGCCTCCGTGGAAGGCCGAAGATAACCGTTGTTATCATCGCCACCTCTGCCTGTAACCCGCAAGGCCATACGCGGGTTTCTGGCTGGCCGTGGAACCGAAATCGGCACGGACCTGACGCGCCGCACAAGCCGTCTTGGAGGCGTCGTGAGCAGAATCACAGAGGGGGAACGGGACTGCGTCGTTCGTCCGATGAAGGCCGAAGAAGTCGCGCTGGCGATCGAGTGGGCGGCGCTGGAAGGCTGGAATCCCGGTTGCCACGATGCGTTCTGCTTTCAGGCCGCCGACCCGGGCGGATTTTTGGTTGGCGAGTTGCACGGTGAGCCTGTCGGCTCGATCTCCGCTGTCGCCTATGACGAGGATTTCGGCTTCATCGGCCTGTACATCGTCAAACCGGACTTTCGCGGCAGAGGACTGGGGCTTCGGATCTGGCGACACGCAATGGCCTACCTTGGCGAGCGCAACATCGGCCTTGACGGAGTCGTCGCACAGCAGGCGAATTATAGAAAGTCCGGGTTTCAGCTTGCACATCGGAATATCCGCTTTCAAGGCATCGCACGCGGTGCACAGAGCGCGGCCATATCCGATCTCTCTGCCGTGCCATTCGATCAACTGGCCGCGTACGACCGGCAGTGGTTCCCCGCACCCCGATCGAGCTTCCTGAGTACATGGATTGCCCAGCCCGATGTTGTCGCGCTGACCGCGATACGCGAAGACCGCATTCGTGGCTATGGTGTGCTGCGCAACTGCCGCCACGGCCGCAAGATCGGCCCGCTCTTTGCCGACGACGAGCGGACTGCCGAAGGACTGTTCAGCGCGCTGCTTTCCAGGTGTCCGGGTGAGATGGTCTCGATCGATGTGCCGGAGAGCAACGCTGCGGCCATCGCCATGGCTGAACGATACGGTATGGCCAGCACCTTCGAAACTGCAAGGATGTACACGAAAGCGCCGCCGGCGATTCCGATGGCGCGCGTGTTCGGGATCACCTCATTCGAACTCGGATGAGCTGATCTTTGTTGCCGCCCGGGCGACGATCAGGCATCGTGCAATCGAGCCGCATCGCTTCGCATTCTTCGAAGCATCGAATGGCGGCCTTCCAGAACAGCTAGTTAACCCGCATACCTCGGATCAAAAGCCGTGCCGCACAGTAACCGTCGCGCCCGTACCGTGTGAATGGAGAATCGCGAGACGCGCTGTGGCAGTAAAGACCCAGTCGTCGACGGTCAACGACAGCCTGCGCTGCGGTTGTGAACCGAGCGTCAAGGTCGCGTTGGGCAACTGGATGATCGAGATCTGCGGCGCAGTCGACGGCCCCATACGGAGATAGCTCGCTGCCAGAGGTGGGGCTTCCGCGGGCGCCAGGCTGGCTTTCCCGTCGCCGAATCGGGCGTCATGCGCCACCTGCACGCTATAGAAGTTCTCGATTTGCGAGTAAAACGGGCCGCCCTGATCCGACTGATATTCCATTTCATAACGCTGCAAATAGCGTTGCGGTTCCGGAATCGGCGGAACCGTCTTCATGGGCATAGGCGCAATGTTTGCAACCGTCATCGCCGCGGGCGAATCGATGACAAGGTCAGCCGCGAACGCATACCCGCTCAGCATAAAAAACATTGCGCCGGCAATCCTTTCGTTCAGGCACGTCATGAGCATGCCTCCAATGAAGGAATTGAAACGTCACACTAACGACCGTTATGTCCAGACCGACCGTGTCTGAACAGACCGCCTTTGCAGCTTCGCTTGTATCCACACATTGTAGTCAGTCATTCGCGTCTCGCTACCCGAATGTTTGGAGCGTCCGCCAGCTTCCGGCGATCCACGTGGTACACGCTCCCGCGTGGCCCGCAAGCTGAAAGGATGACGAAAAGTATCGCAAGCGACGCGGTGGTCGCGAGGCCGTACGAGGCCGTACGATGCCGCTCTTGATGTAGCGCTTCACGCACAGCGCCGGAGCGAGCCAGGCATGTCGTGGCGCACCGCCGGATCGCCGCGGAAATGTGCGATCAGATAGAGACGGCACAGCGTGATACCTTGCGCCTGTCGATTTTCCGCACAATCATTCGTCGTAGTGCTGGAGGCTGCGATCGCCTCTCAATCCAATCTGAAATTCATCGTTTTCTCAGGAGAAACTCAATGCGAGTGATGGTCATCATCAAGGCAACGCCCGAATCCGAGGCCGGGCAAATGCCGAGCACGGAACTCATCGCGGCAATGGGCAAATATAACGAAGAGTTGGTCAAGGCCGGCATCATGCAGGGCGGCGACGGACTGAAACCGAGCTCGAAGGGCGTGCGCGTAAAGTTTTCCGGCAAGGACCGAACCGTCGTTGACGGCCCGTTTGCCGAAACCAAGGAACTGATCGCCGGGTACTGGATCTGGCAAGTCCAATCGATGGACGAAGCGATCGAATGGGTACGCCGCTGCCCGAATCCGATGACAAGCGACTCGGAGATCGAAATTCGGCCCTTTTTTGAACCTGCCGACTTCGGTGAAGCTTTTACGCCGGAGCTTCAGGAGGAGGAGAAGCGTCTGCGGCAGCAAATCGACGCGCAGTCCCGCTGATACTGTTGCGCGACGCAGCGCTGTCTGCGTCGTAAGGCTTTCACCTGTGCTCGCAGCTCGGCAATGCTCCACTCGGCATTCACACCAACATGCCGGCTACCATACCGGACAACGTTGCAGAGGCACTCAAGGTGGGCGCGCCGGCGCCGGCAGGGCTCTCCGCCGACGAGAAGCACGCGTTCGATCAGCTCGACTATTTCTACAAGCACGGCTTGGGCTACGCGCTGGAGATGGCGAACCGGCCGCAGACGCTGTACGGAATCGAAGATTCGCCGATCGGCCTCGCCGCCTGGATGCTCGACCACGACGCCAGCAGTCAGGCGCTCATCGCGCGCGTCTTTGACGGGCAGTCAGAAGGTCTTTCACGAGACGACATTCTTGACAACGTCACGCTCTATTGGCTCACGAACACGGCAATCTCTTCGGCCCGGCTATATTGGGAAAACAAGCTCAACTTCTTTGCGCCGAAGCATGTCGCCATCGCGGCGGCCGTCAGCGTCTTTCCGGATGAGATCTATGCCGCCCCGCAGAGCTGGACAGAGAAGGCCTATCCGAAACTGATTCACTATAACCGCCTCCCCAAAGGCGGACACTTTGCTGCCTGGGAGCAGCCACAAGCTTTCTCGGACGAGGTTCGCACGAGCTTCCGGTCACTGCGCTGAGCTCAAAGGTGCGCACGACGCGGTGCCGCCGCCCGCAAGGCGTCGCCGAATCGCTGATTTCCACTTTCAGACAAGGAGTATGGAATGAACAGCATTGCACTGGCCTGCACCGGCGTCCTCGGTCTGCTCCTGTTCGGACTTGGACTCACCATCTCGGTCGTGCGATTTCGCGCCGGCCTGCTGAGCGGCTACGCGCCTGAGCCTGACCGGCTGCTAACCAAACTGGTTCGTGCCCACGGTAATACCGCCGAGTACGCTCCGTTCTTCGCGGTGCTTTTTCTGTACCTCGGCTCTCAGAACCCGCCTCACTGGCAGCTCTGGTGCATGGCAGGTGCAACTGCCTGCCGGCTGCTCCTGGTGGTTTCGCTGCTTGCCTGGCCCACCATGTCGAAGCCCAATCCGGCCCGTGCTATCGGAGCGTTGGGAACCTACGCGTTCGGGGTGGCCCTCTGTGTCGCATTGCTCATCGGCCGTTAGCCCGCCGGCCGCGCAAGCCGCTGCCGGCGGACATTGACTGACATCTTTCACCTGCTCCGAAACTACGCATCCATCTTCCCTCCGAATTTACTTGACACCTAAACTATCAAGGTCTAAATTAACTTCAACAGCAAAGTCCACATTGGGGGAACAAGCATGCGCATTGTCTGTATCGGCGGCGGCCCGGCCGGGTTGTATTTCGGTCTGTTGATGAAATCCCGCAACCCCGAAAACGAAGTCACGGTCGTCGAACGCAACCGTCCCTATGACACTTTCGGCTGGGGCGTCGTGTTCTCCGACCAGACGCTCGGCAATCTGCGCGCCGCCGACGCCCCCAGCGCGGACGCGATCCTCGACGCGTTCAACCACTGGGACGACATCGAGATCAACTTCCGTGGCCAGCAAATCCGCTCGTCGGGACACGGCTTCTGCGGCATCGGTCGTAAGCGGCTGCTGAATATCCTGCAGGCACGCTGCGAAGAACTCGGCGTCAAGCTGGTCTTCGAAACCCAGGTAACCGACGACAGCGTCTACGAAGCCGACCTGATCATTGCCTGCGACGGCTTGAACAGCGCGATCCGGCAAAAGTACACGGACACCTATCACCCGGACATCGACACGCGCGACTGCCGCTTCGTCTGGCTCGGCACCAAAAAGCTTTTCGACGCGTTCACCTTCGCGTTCGAAGAAACCGAATTCGGCTGGTTCCAGGCGCATGCCTACCGTTTCGACGATCAGACGTCCACGTTCATCGTCGAGACACCCGAGCGCGTATGGCGCGCCGCCGGTCTCGACGAGATGAGCAAGGAAGACAGCATCGCCTTCTGCGAAAAGCTGTTTGCGAAGTATCTGGACAGCAATGCGTTGCTGTCGAACGCCGCGCACTTGCGCGGCTCGTCGCAGTGGATTCGTTTCCCGCGCGTCGTCAATGGTGAATGGGTGCATTGGCGCCGCAACGCCAACGGCTCGCAAACGCCAGTCGTGCTGATGGGCGACGCCGCGCATACCGCCCACTTCTCGATCGGCTCGGGCACCAAGCTCGCGCTCGAAGACGCGATCGAACTCGCCAACAGCATCGGCGCCCATCCCGGCGATTTGCCCGCCGCGCTGAAGCACTACACCGAGGTGCGCAGCATCGACGTCTTGCGCATCCAGAACGCCGCGCGCAATTCAACGGAGTGGTTCGAAAACGTCGACCGCTATACGTCGTTCGAGCCGCAACAGTTCGCGTATTCGCTGCTCACGCGCTCGCAGCGCATCTCGCACGAAAATCTGCGCGAGCGCGACGCGCGCTATCTGTCGGGCTTCGAAGACTGGCTGGCCCGGCGCTCGGGCGTCGAGCGCGCGCCGGACAAGCACTCCGTCCCGCCGATGTTCACGCCGTTCACGTTACGCGGCGTCACGCTGAAGAACCGCGTGGTGGTCTCGCCGATGGCGCAATACTCGGCTGTCGATGGCATCGCCGGCGACTATCATCTGATGCATCTCGGCGCCCGCGCAATGGGCGGCGCCGCGCTGGTCATGACGGAAATGACCTGCGTGTCGCCCGAAGCGCGCATCACGCCCGCATGTCCCGGCATGTATGCACCCGAACATCTCCGCGCGTGGAAGCGGATCGTCGATCTCGTGCATCGCCAGTCGGATGCGAAGATCGGCATTCAGCTCGGCCATTCCGGCGCCAAGGGTTCGACACGCGTCTCATGGGAAGGCATCGATCAACCGCTCGCCGAAGGCAACTGGCCGCTCGTCTCGGCATCGCCGCAACAGTATCTGCGCGGCGTCAGCCAGCATTCACGCGAAGCCACTCATGAAGAGCTGCGCGAAATCGAAGCGCAATTCGTCAACGCCACACGGATGTCGATCGAAGCCGGTTTCGACTGGCTCGAACTGCACTGCGCACACGGCTATTTCCTGTCGAGCTTCCTGTCACCGCTGACCAACCATCGCACCGACGAATACGGCGGTTCGCTGGAAAACCGGTTGCGCTATCCGTTGCAGGTCTTCAACGCGATCCGCGCAGTCTGGCCGCAAGACAAGCCGATTTCCGTACGTATCTCGGCGAACGACTGGGTCGAAGGCGGCACGACGCCGGATGACGCCGTGAAGATCGCCCGCGCCTTCAAGGCAGCCGGCGCCGACATGATCGACGTGTCGTCGGGACAGGTCAGCAAGGACGAAAAGCCGGTGTACGGCCGCATGTTCCAGACGCCGTTTGCCGATCGCGTGCGCAACGAAGCCGGCATCGCGACGATCGCGGTCGGCGCGATTTCGGAAGCGGATCACGTGAACAGCATCATCGCCGCGGGCCGCGCCGATCTGTGCGCGATTGCACGTCCGCATCTGGCTAATCCGTCGTGGACCTTGAACGAAGCGGCGAAGATCGGCTACTTCGATGTCGCGTGGCCGAAGCCCTATATCGCCGCGAAGTCGCAGCTCGAACGCAACCTGGAACGCGAGCGCGCGCAGGCGGCCGCGAATGCCGGTCTGTCGGCGCAAGAACGCGCACAACGCGCGGAAGGAACCACGTGAATACGCCTGACTCCCCGCTCGCGGGACAGCACGCCGTCGTCACCGGCGGTGGCAGCGGCATCGGCGCGGCGGTCGCGGAAGCGCTGCTGCGTGCCGGCGCACGCGTCACCTTGATGGGCCGCAACGTGCAGCGGCTCGACATGCAGGCGGAAAAATGCCGAACGCTGGGCGACGTTGCGTGCATCGGCATGGACGTGACGCAGGAAGAGTCGGTTGCGAATGCGTTCAGTCAGGCCGGCGCCGTGGATATCCTCGTCAACAACGCGGGCCAGGCGCAAGCCGCACCGTTCACGCACACCGACCTCGCGCTATGGCAGCGCATGCTGGACGTGAACCTCACCGGCGTGTTTCTCGGCACGCGCGCGGCGTTGCCCGGCATGCTCGACCGCGGTCGCGGCCGCATCGTCAATGTTGCCAGCACGGCGGGGCAAATCGGCTACGCGTACGTCGCCGCCTACTGCGCCGCGAAGCACGGCGTGATCGGTCTCACGCGCTCGCTCGCACTCGAAGTCGCGACGAAAGGCATCACGGTCAACGCCGTCTGCCCAGGCTACACGGAAACCGAACTGCTGCACGCATCGCTCGAACAGATCACCAGCAAGACCTCGCGCACCGAACAGCAGGCGCGCGAAACCTTGCTGCGCTCCAATCCTCAACATCGCTTCGTGAGTCCCGAGCAGGTCGCAAACAGCGTGCTGTGGCTGTGCCAACCCGGCTCGGATGCCATCACGGGGCAATCCGTTTCCATCTCTGGTGGAGAAGTGATGTGACCAAGTCATCCAACATCAAGAAGCCCGCCGCGGCAGGTGAAACGAAACCGCAGCGCAAAGGCGTCGCCAAACCCGCGGAGAACGTCGTGGACCTCGAAATGAGCACGGGCGTGGACAGCCACATGGGTCTGCGTCTGTGGCTGCGCATGCTGACCACCACCAACCTCGTGCAGGCCGAGCTACGCAAGCGTCTGCGCAACGAATTCGACACGACGCTGCCGCGTTTCGATCTGATGGCGCAGCTCGAGCGCCACCCGGAAGGCCTGAAGATGACCGAGCTGTCACGCCGTCTGATGGTGACCGGCGGCAACATCACCGGCATTACGGATCAGCTCGAAAAAGAAGGACTGGTCTCGCGCGACACCGATCCGAACGACCGCCGTTCGATCAGCGTGTGCCTGACTCCCGCTGGCCGCCAGGCGTTCGACAAGATGGCGGTCGCGCACGAGCAATGGGTCGTCGAACTGTTCGGCGGCTTGAACCTCGATGAAAAGTCGCGCACGCACCAACGCCTCGGCAAACTCAAGCAACATCTGCTCGACAGTCTGAAAGACTGAAGCGCATCGAACCGCAGGAGACACCCATGACACGATCCAACGCCGACGCGCTGCTGGCCGGCAACCGCCTCACGCTCGCCGGATATGAAGCGCGGCACTTCGGGTGGTCGGTGACCAAGAAGGTCGCGACGATCACGCTGAACCGCCCGGAGCGCAAGAACCCGCTGACCTTCGAATCGTATGCGGAACTGCGTGATCTGTTCCGGCAACTGGCCTATGCGACCGACGTCAAGGCGGTCGTGATCCACGGCGCGGGCGAGAACTTCTGTTCCGGCGGCGACGTGCACGACATCATCGCGCCGCTGATCGATCTGCCGATGCCGGAGCTGCTGCTCTTCACGCGCATGACCGGCGATCTCGTCAAAGCGATGCGCGATTGCCCGCAACCGGTGATCGCGGCAGTCGACGGCGTCTGCGCCGGCGCGGGCGCGATTCTCGCGATGGCCTCCGACATGCGCCTCGGCACCACGCGCAGCAAGCTCGCCTTCCTGTTCTCGCGGGTCGGTCTCGCGGGCTGCGACATGGGCGCTTGCGCAATCCTGCCGCGCATCATCGGCCAGGGACGCGCCGCCGAATTGCTCTACACCGGCCGCTCGGCGAGCGGCGACGAGGGCCACGCGTGGGGGTTCTATAACCGGCTGTGCGATCCGGCCGCGCTCGTCGATGAAGCGCAGAAGCTCGCCGCCGATCTCGTCGCCGGTCCGACTTTCGCGCACGGCATCACGAAGAAGATGCTGCACCAGGAATGGAGCATGAGCATCGACGAAGCGATCGAATCGGAAGCGCAGGCTCAGGCGATCTGCATGAGCACACGCGATTTCGAGCGCGCGTACAGCGCGTTCGCCGCGAAGTCGCGTCCGGTGTTCGAGGGAGACTAAGTTGAGCGCTGACAATCAAATGGATTTGCACAGCGCGCTGGCGTGGCCGTTCTTCGAGCCGCGTCATCGCGAACTGGCCGCCGGTATCGAAGCATGGTGCCGCGCGAATCTCTCGCATGCAGCACACACGGACGTCGACGCAACCTGCCGCCAACTGGTGCGCGAACTCGGTACGGCGGGCTGGCTGAAATACGGCGTCGGCGGCGTCGCGTACGGCGGTCACGGCGACACGATCGACACGCGCGCCGTGTGTCTACTGCGAGAAACGCTCGCCAGGCATTCGGGCCTCGCGGATTTCGCGCTGGCCATGCAGGGCCTCGGCTCAGGCGCGATCTCGCTCGGTGGCACGCATGAGCAAAAGACGCGTTATTTGCCGCGCGTCGCCAACGGCACGGCGCTCGCCGCGTTCGCGCTGTCGGAACCGGAAGCGGGCTCGGACGTCGCCGCGATGGCGCTGTCGGCCCGCGCAGACGGCGACGCGTACGTGCTCGACGGCGACAAGACGTGGATCTCCAACGGCGGCATCGCCGATTTCTACGTGGTGTTCGCGAGAACCGGCGAAGCGCCGGGCGCACGCGGCATCAGTGCATTCATTGTCGATGCCGATACGTCGGGGCTCGAGATCGCCGAACGCATCGACGTGATCGCGCCGCATCCGCTCGCCCGTCTGCATTTTTCCGGCGCACGCGTGCCGCGCAGCCAGATGCTCGGCGCGCCCGGCGAAGGCTTCAAGCTCGCAATGCGCACGCTGGATATTTTCCGCACGTCGGTGGCGGCTGCATCGCTCGGGTTCGCGCGTCATGCAATGGCCGAGGGTATCGCACGGGCAGCGTCGCGCAAGATGTTCGGGCAGACGCTCGGCGATTTCCAACTCACGCAGGCGAAGCTCGCGCAGATGGCGTTGACCATCGACAGCAGCGCGTTGCTGGTCTATCGCGCCGCGTGGCTGCGCGATCAAGGCGAAAGCGTCACGCGCGAAGCGGCAATGGCGAAGTGGCACGCGAGCGAAGGCGCGCAACAGGTGATCGACGCCGCCGTGCAGCTCTTTGGCGGCATGGGTGTGCAAAGCGGCACCGCCGTCGAGATGCTGTACCGCGAGATTCGTGCGCTGCGCATTTACGAAGGCGCGACCGAAGTGCAGCAGTTGATCATCGGCCGCGATCTGTTGAAAGCGCATGCTGCTGCCGGAGAGCATCACTAATGAACACGGTCTTCGAACGCCCCGTGCGCATCCGCTTCTCGCACTGCGATCCGGCGGGCATTGTGTTCTTTCCGCAATATCTGGTGATGACCAACGCGCTGGTCGAAGACTGGTTCAACGAAGGTTTGCACGTCGACTATGCGCAGATGATCGCGCAACGCCGGTGCGGCTTGCCGATCGTCAAACTCGACTGCGAGTTTGCGCGGCCGAGCCAGATGGGCGAAACGATCATGCTGACGCTCCATGTGAACGCGATCGGCCGGCGCTCGATCAGCCTCGAGATCGTCGGCCATTGCGGCGGCGAAACCCGCTTTCGCGCAAAGCAGGTGCTCGTGACCACGTCGTTCGAAAGCGGCAAATCCATCGACATTCCCGCCGACATCGCGAGCGCGCTCGCGACGTTTGCCCCCCAACCTGAATCCATCGAGGCGCATCGCTCATGAAAACAGCTCTCCTTCCCGCCGGCTGGATCAAACCGCGCGGCTACGCGAACGGCGTCGCGGCCAGCGGCACGCAGGTGTTCATCGCCGGCCAGATCGGCTGGGACGAACAGGCGCAGTTCCAGACCACCGACTTCGCCGCGCAAGCCATCCAGGCGCTCAAGAACGTGGTGGCCGTGCTGCACGAAGCGGGCGGCAAGCCCGAGCATCTGGTGCGGATGACGTGGTACGTCACCGACAAACGCGAATACATCGCGTCGCTGAAGGATATCGGCCGCGCGTTTCGCGAGTTGATCGGCAACTACGACATCGCGATGAGCGCGGTGCAGGTCGTCGCACTCATGGAAGACGAAGCGAAGGTCGAAATCGAGGCGACCGCCGTGATTCCGCAGTAAGCATCGAACGAAACCAGCACACGTAATCTACAACGCCAACCGAAGCGCATTCAGCCGGCTCAAGGCCCGGGAGACACAGATGGAACCGTCAGCACACGTCGATACTTTCGCGCGCGACAATCTTCCGCCGCAAGATCAATGGCCCGTCTTACTGCTTGACAACCCGGACGTGGCCTACCCGGCGCGCCTGAACTGCGCGACGGAGTTGCTCGACCGGACTATCGAAGCAGGCCATCGCGACCGTCCGGCGATCTGGTCCGAGGTGGACGGCGCGCCGCGCGCCACCACCTACGGCGAGCTGCTCGCGCTGGTCAATCGCAGCGCTCATGTGCTGGTCGACGAAATGGGTTTGCAGCCCGGCAACCGCGTGCTGCTGCGCGGGCCGAACACGTTGCAGATGGCCTTCACCGCGCTCGCGGCACTGAAGGCCGGTCTGGTCGTGGTGCCGACCATGCCTTTGCTGCGCGCGAAGGAACTGAAGCAGATCATCGACAAGGCGCAGGTCAGCGCGGCGCTGTGCGACGCGCGCCTGACCGACGAACTGGCGCGCTGCACCGATCCGCGGGACGATTTCTACTGCGCGAGCCTGAAGCAAACGCGCCTGTTTCACGACGCCTCCGCCGATTCGCTCGACACTCTCGCGATCAGCAAGCCCGAGCACTTCACCGCGTGCGACACCGCCGCCGAAGACGTCTGCCTGATCGCCTTCACCAGCGGCACGACCGGCGCGCCGAAAGGCTGCATGCAGTTTCATCGCGACGTGCTGGCGATGTGCGATCTGTTCCCGCGTCATGTGCTCAAGCCGTCGTCGAGCGATGTGTTTTGCGGCACGCCGCCGCTCGCGTTCACCTTCGGCCTCGGCGGCCTGTTGTGCTTTCCGCTGCGGGTGGGGGCGTCCACGGTGCTGATCGAGAAACTCACGCCCGAGAGCCTGCTGCAGATCGTCGAACGTTTTCACGCGACCATCATGTTCACCGCGCCGACCTTCTACCGGCAAATGGCGCCGCTCGTCGCGCGCCACGACGTGTCGAGCTTGAAGAAAACCGTGTCGGCCGGCGAAGCGTTGCCGGATTCCACGCGGCGCCTGTGGCACGACGCGACCGGCATCGAGATGATCGACGGGATCGGCGGCACTGAGCTGATCCACATTTTCATTTCGGCGCAGGGCGACGAGATTCGTCCGCATGCGATTGGCCGCGCGGTGCCGGGCTACGTCGTGCGAGCCGTCGACGACGCGATGCAGCCGGTGCCGCCCGGCACGATCGGCAAACTCGCGGTGCGTGGCCCGACCGGCTGCCGTTATCTCGCCGACGACCGGCAATTGAATTTCGTGTGCGACGGCTGGAATCTGCCGGGCGATTCGGTCTATCTCGACGAAGACGGCTACGTGTTCTACCAGGCGCGCGCCGACGACATGATCGTCTCGGCCGGCTACAACATCTCCGGTCCCGAGGTGGAAAGCGTGCTGCTGCAACACGACGCGGTGGCCGAATGCGGAGTCATCGGCGTGCCGGACGGCACCCGCGGACAGATCGTCAAGGCGTTCGTCGTGCTCAATCCAGGTTATGCGCCGGATGACAAACTGGTCGCGCAACTGCAAGATTTCGTGAAAAATAGCGTGGCGCCGTATAAATACCCGCGCGTCATCACGTTCGTCGATGCGTTGCCGCGCACCGAAACCGGCAAGCTCAAACGCTTCGAGTTGCGCGCGATGGCGTAACCTACTTTCCGCAGCAACTATGCTGGATGGAGACACACCGCATGGCCGCCTCTTTCATCGAAGTCGTCGCCCACGATGGCGGCCGTTTCAACGCTTACGTCGCGCGTCCGGCGCAAGGCTCGGGCCCAGGGCTCGTCCTGTTGCAAGAGATTTTCGGTGTCAACGACTCGATGAAGGCAACCGCCGACCGCTACGCCGAGGAAGGCTATGTGGTGCTGGTGCCGGATCTGTTCTGGCGGATCAAGCCGGGCATCGAGCTCGGTTATGGCGCGGCCGATATGCAGCAGGCCCTCGGCTATCTCGGCCAGTTCAACGTCGACCTCGCCATCGACGATATCGCGGCGACCATCGCCGCGTTGCGCGCGATGCCCGAGCAGACCGGCAAGGTCGGCACGGTGGGCTATTGCCTCGGCGGCAAGCTCGCGTTCCTGAGCGCGGCGCGCACCGACGTCGACTGCGCGGTCAGCTACTACGGTGTGGGCCTCGAAGCGCATCTGGACGAAGTGCCGGCCGTGCGCTGCCCGATGGTGTTCCACTTCCCCGAAAACGACGCGCACTGTCCGCCGCCAACGCGCGAGCAGATCAGCGCCGCGTTGCGCACGCGTGCGCAAATCGAGCAATACGTGTACCCCGGTTGCGATCACGCGTTCGCTGCGCCGGCGCGTGCGCAATACGACAAACCCGCCGCGATGATGGCATATTCGCGCACGCTCGCGTTGCTGCGCAAAGTGCTGGGTCCGGTCTACGATCTGAACGCGTTGTGGGAAGCGCACTGCTACCACGAGTTCGCCACGCGCGACGTGGACGCGGTCATGCCGACCATGGTCGCGCAGCCGTACGTCAATCACGTGCCGACGATGACCGGCGGGGTCGGCCATGACAAGCTCAAGCGCTTCTACACGCATCACTTCGTCAACTCGAATCCGCCCGATACGAAGCTGATTCCGATTTCACGCACGATCGGCGCGGACCGTATCGTCGACGAATTCATTTTCAGCTGCACGCATAGCTGCGAAATCGACTGGCTGCTGCCCGGCGTCGCGCCGACCGGCAAGTATTTCGAAGTGCCGATGCTGGCGGTGGTGTGCTTTCGCGGCGACAAGCTCTATAACGAGCACATCTATTGGGATCAGGCTTCGGTGCTGGTGCAAGTGGGCTTGCTGAATCCCGAGGGATTACCGGTGGCCGGGATCGAAAGCGCGCGCAAGCTGCTCGACGAAACCTTGCCGTCGAATGAGCTGATGGGCAGCAAGGCGCGCGTTTGAGGAGAATGCGGACATCCCCCGATCGCACGAACCAATCAGCGGGCCGGGGACAGCACAAAACGTCTGGTTGACCCGCCAGAAAGGACGGGCAACGCCAAACGTGTGCCTGGTCAGCGTCATCGATCGTCGCACCCGCAATCGGCATGCCTTCGATGTCGATGATCTCGGCGCATACGACAAGCGGCTCGCCTTTGCTATCGAGATCCCCGCCGGATGAACCGGCGTGACTCAAGCAGCAACCGGTGCCATCAGCACGGAGCGCTCAGGCACATTCGTCGCCCAGTCATTCGGCAGCGGCGCGATAAACACGTTCTCGGTCCGGTAGCGACATTTTCCACACACCGTCTACACAGCGGAACGCGTTGTTGAGCCGGCTGGAGCGCAGCACTGAAGAACCGTCGTCGAAGATCCATGGCTGGAAACCCCCGGCGTCATTCTCGCGCGGCCGGTAACGAGGCGGCGACAGAAAATTACTGAGCCCCTGCGCGCGGCCAGGCGGGACTCGCTGCAAAACCGCAAGCGCGATCAAACGCAGCGGTTCGCCGCTAGCTATGCTGGCTTCATGCTGACATGAGAGCCGATATGAACCCGGTTGGAAAAGCGCTCTGGTTTATCGAAAGCCACTTTGCAGGCGAGTTGACGCTCGACGACATCGCCAACTGTGGATGCGTGTCGCGCTTTCACATGGCGCGGGCTTTCGAAGCGGCCACCGGAGTCTCGGTGATGCGCTACGTTCGCGCGCGCCGTCTGAGCGAAGCCGCACGACGCCTCGCCGACGGCGCGCCCGATATCCTGGCGGTTGCCATCGACGCCGGTTACGGTTCTCACGAGGCATTCACGCGCGCGTTTCGCGAGCAGTTCGGACTCACGCCCGAAGCGTTGCGTGCGGGTGGTCATCTCGACAGTATCGCCATAGTGGAGCCGATCAAAATGGACCAAACCCTTCTTACTGATCTGGAGCCGCCGCGTTTTGAAGACGGCAAGCCGTTCCTCGTTGCGGGTCTGAGCGAGCGTTATACGTGCGATACCAGCACGGCGATTCCATCGCAATGGCAGCGCTTCGGCCCGTACTTCGGCAAGGTACCGGGGCAAGTGGGCGGCGTGGCTTACGGCGTGTGCTACAACGCCGACGATGCGGGCAATTTCGATTATCTGTGCGGCGTCGAAGTTAGTGATTTTTCGGCGGTACCGGCGGAGTTGAGTCGCATGCGGATCGCTGCGCAAAGGTATGCGGTGTTTAGTCATCGCGAGCATATTTCGACGGTTCGCAGGACATTGAATACGATCTGGAATCAATGGCTGCCGGCGTCGGGACATGTGCCTGCGGACGCGCCGAATTTCGAGCGGTATGACGAGAAGTTCGATCCGGTCAGCGGGATGGGGGGGTTGGAGATCTGGTTGCCGTTGAAGGGTTGATAGTTGATTCGAGGGATGACCGGGTTGCCCGGCCATTGGTTTGATCGTCGGCGCGGAAGTCGCCGAGATTTTTGCGCTGTCGTGCTGCCCTGCTGTTCGCGGGCCTTGCTTGCCCGTCTAGTGTGGCGCGGCAACCGGGTGCCGCGCAGCGTCCGCTGTGAACGCTGCGGCACTTTTCGCTGACGGGCTTTTGCGGTGCGAAGCGTTTGCGCAGGCGACGGGTGCTTTCGCTCTCTGCGATGCCTCGGCCAGCAGGTTCGCCGCAAGGCGTGCCGTGATGCGGCTTTGCGGTACGCCCTTCGCATCGAGGGCAATCACCTGGAACGGCCCATCGAATGACCGCTTATGAAAAATGCGGAGGGCTGAAGTCGACCCTCATGGGACACTCGCGTCGCTCTAAAGCTGCCATTTGCTGCTGCGAGCGCGCTCGCTGCCTGGCACACCTATACGTCATTGCGAAAGCTGGCTTACGACCGCGATAGGCGCCGCGTTGCTGCGCCAGGACGATGCTCTCACGCTGGCGTTCGCGAATCAGCGCGCGCTCGAATTCCGCAAAGGCCCCCATTACGGACAACATCAGATTCGCCATCGGCGAGTCCTCGCCCGTGAACGTCAAACATTCCTTGGCGAACTCGATGCGCACACTGCGTTGGGCCAGCGCCTGCACGATGTGGCGCAGGTCGTCCAGATTCCGCGCGAGCCGGTCCATGCTATGCACGACTACTGTGTCGCCGCTGCGCACGAACGCCATCATCGCGTCGAGCTGCGGCCGCTTTGTGTCTTTCCCCGACGCCTTGTCGGTAAAGGTGCGATCAAGCTCAATTCCGTCGAGCTGGCGCTCGGCGTGTTGCTCGAACGCGCTGACTCGGACGTATCCGACACGCTGACCGTTGATGGCGATTTTCCGACGAAAGTGTCAGCCTGAAATCTATGACTTCGGCAACTCCGCGTCAAACAGTTGCCACAACGGCCCTATCTTGACGAATCTGCCACGCCCGCCTGACGTCGGCATAGGCTATGGTCTGTCTGGACGCTCTACAGCGTCGTGCTGGCGACGGCTGCGGCCGATGCAGGCTGCAACGGTGTGTCCTGCTCGCGTGAGCGAGTGGGAAGTAATCGCGCCGAGTTAAGAATGAACGTCAACTCCGAAGCGACGTGAATGAACGCGGCGACCAGAGGGTTAAGAAGGCCGACCGCTGCCAGCCCGATGCCCAACGCATCCACGGCGATGGTGCCGACGAAATTCGCCCAGATGATGCGGCGGGTACGGCGTGCGATCGTCAGCGTTTTGGCGAATTTTTCCAGATCATTCCCGAGCAGCACCACGTCTGCACTCTCTCGTGCCACGTCTGTGCCGGAACCCATCGCGACACCAACGTGCGCTTCAATGAGCGCCGGTGCATCGTTGACCCCGTCACCGACCATGGCGACAGTGCGCCCCTCGGCGACCAGGCGCTTGATTCGCTGACGCTTGTCATCGGGTAGCAGATCGGCTGCAACTTCGGTGATGCCCAACTGCCCGGCAACCACATCTGCCGCAGCTTTCGCATCGCCGGTCAGCAATACGGTCCTGATCCCCAGTGCCCGAATCGCGTCGATAGCTCGCCGCGCCTCGGGCCGTACGGTGTCGGCAACGACAATCGCTCCGAGCAAGGTTCCGGCCCGTGCCGCATATACCTCGGACGCGTCCGGATGGTCCGCCAGCAGATCGGCCGGTACAGCGATACTGTGGTCAAGCATGAAAGCCCGATTGCCAACCAGAACCAGATCGCCATCCACTGTCGCATCGATGCCGCGACCCGGCGTGTACCCGAAGCGCGCGGGTTCTTTCGGCGAGCAGTCGAGCGCCTGGGCGTACGCGACGATAGTCTTGCCCAGTGGATGTTCCGAGCGTAGTTCAGCCGAGGCAGCCGCATCAAGCAACGCAGTGAGGTCGACGCCGGCAGCGGGAATCAGTGCGCGCACTTCCGGCTGTCCGTAGGTGAGCGTTCCGGTCTTGTCTAACACGACAGTGTTCACTTGCCCGAGTTGCTCGAGGAACAATCCTCCCTTGACGATTGCGCCGGCTCGGGCCGCGCGACCGATTGCACCGAGGATCGCCAGTGGCGTACCTGCAGCAATTCCGCATGCGCCAGCCACGATGACCACCGAGATCGTCGCGCGGATGTCACGCGTGAGCAGATATGTGAGGGCCGCCGCGCCCAGCGCGAAGTAGACAAGGTAACCCGCCAGCCGGTCAGCCAGGCGCTGTACCGGAGCCCGGGAGCGCTCCGCCTGTTCCACCACTTCGATGATCTTGCCGTAACTGGTATCGCGACCGATGCGTTCTGCCCGAATTTCAAGCGCGCCAGACTGGTTGATCGATCCGGCGAACACCGACGCGCCGACCGTCTTCTCCAGAGGCAGTGATTCGCCGGTGATGCGCGCCTGGTCGACGAACGAGTGACCAGCAATCACGGTACCGTCCACTGGAATGCGTCCGCCGGGATTCACCAGCACCGCATCTCCCACAGCCAGCGAGTCGGCATCCACCTCGGCGACGCTGCCGGCGCGGCGCACCGAGACCGCGCGCGGGAGGAAATCGAGCAGATCTTTGATCGCGCGGCGCCCCCTTGAGACGGTCATGCCTTCCAGCACTTCGGCAATGAGCACGAATAACGTGATGATCAGTGCGGTGAAGAACTCCGAAATTGCCGCCGCGGCGATGATGGCGATGGACATCGACAGTTCCATCGTCATGCGTCTGGCGATCAGGTTTTCGAGGGCTTCCTTGAAAATTGGCCAGCCGCCGATCAGCAGGCCCGCTACCCCAATAACGCTGACCGCAGTCAGTGGCTCCCATAGCCGGAACCACACGGCCGCCGCAGCCAGCGCAACGAGTACGATGCGAACCGCTTCTGGCCACTCAAAGGCATGCTCGTGGTCGTGCTGGTAGTCGTCATCATGATCGTGCCCGTGGTCATGTGCGTGTCCGTGGGCCGCGGCAGTGACGGTGCGTGTCGCGACTTCATCTGCCAGATCCGGCTGGCCAGAATGTGTGTGTTGCGTGCTCATAGGAAATTCCTTCTGTTACTTCAGGTAAGCGCGAATGACGTCGATCAGCTCGAAGGCACCCTCGCTGCGTTCGCGTCGCTTGTAATAGCCGGACTGGCAATGTGCGTTCGTACGTGCTCCTCGATAACCTCCGCCATGAGGCCGTTTCGGGATTCGCGTTCAGTCGACAGTCCCGACTTCACGCTTCAGCCTTGCTGCCCGCCGCGACCTGTCATTGATGACCTGATGACGCCGGTGGTCGGTCATCTTCTTCCAGCCTCGAATCTCATCGAGCGTCCGTAGGCAGCCGATACACAAGCCGGTCTTGCCATCGAAGCTGCACACGTCGATGCACGGTGATTTGACTGCCATCTGTCAGACCGCCGCGCGGGTAGGGTTCACCTCAACCGTCACGTGCGACAGTCCCTTGAAGCGCTTGAGCGCCGCGTGGTAGAAGCCCGGGGTACGTTGCGATTCGCTGGTCGCAACCGATACCACAGCACTCATGTGACCCGGACCGAGTCGCCACACGTGGAGGTCGAGCACCTTGTCACCGTTGTTTTCGATGGCATGGCGGACATTGTCCGCCATGCGGCGGTCGGGGTTCATGTCGAGCAGAATCCCGCCAGTGTCGCGCATCAGCCCGTAGGACCAGTTGGCAATCACCAGCGCACCGATGACACCTGCAAGCGGGTCCATCCAGATCCAGCCGAACCAGCGCGCCAGAACCAGACCAATGATCGCCAGCACCGAGACCGCCGCGTCCGCGATCACGTGGACGTACGCGGACCGGATGTTGTGGTCGCGGGTAGCGGCTTCGTCGACGTCGCCATGGCCGTGCTCGTGTTCTTCGAATTCGACTTCATGCTCACCGTCCTCAAGCCGGACGATGGCCTTGAATGCGTGTGGCTCCGGAATTTCTTCCCGTGACTCGAAGTAGCCTCCCCGGTCGACCAGCGCGAACGATTGCCGCGCGCCATCGGGCCGCACGGTCGTGACAGAAACAATGGATGAATGCAGTTTCGAGTTCTCCGTCTCAGGCGTGATGCGGAAAACCGGAGGCACGCCATCCTCGAAGATGGACACGGCAAACACGCCGGAGGGCGCAAATACGCGCTGCACCTCGTCCTCATGAGCATGTTCGTCGTGGCCGTGCCCGTGCCCGTGACCATGGCCGTGGCTATGGCTATGATGGCCACCGCTCAGCAACCAGACGCTGGCGATGTTGACCAGCAGGCCCACCACCGCAATGGGAATCGCCTGGCCGAAGTGGATCTGCACGGGCGACAGGAACCGCGAGACGGCCTCGTAGCCAATCAGCAGGGCGATCATCGCCAGCACGATGGCGCTGGTGAAGCCTGCCAGGTCGCCGAGCTTGCCGGTGCCGAAGACGAAGCGCGAATCGCTCGCGTGTTTGCGCGCATACGTATACGCCAGCGCCGCGATCAGCATCGCGCCGGCGTGCGTCGACATGTGAAGACCGTCGGCGACGAGCGCCAGTGACCCGAACAGGCTGCCGCCAACGATTTCGATCAGCATCATCGCGCTGCACAGCGCAATGACAGTCCATGTCTTGCGCTCGTTACTTTCGTGACCCGCCCCCAGAAAGATGTGGTCGTGCCCCGCCCCAAAGGCGGCGTTGGTGAAGTCGCTCATATCTGCCTCTATTTGAAGTAGCTGTGGACCACTTCGATTAACTGCTCGGTCGCGCTGCCTTCGGGTTGCTCACCCACTGGGTCCGCGTCGACGAGATGGGTGCGGATGTGATCTTCCAGCACCACCGCCAGCAGACCATTCATCGCGCCCCGGCAACTTGTGATTTGCTGCAGGACGTCGTTGCACCCGCGCTCTTCCTCAAGCGCACGCTCGATGGCCTCAACCTGCCCCTTGATCCGGCGGACGCGGTTGAGAAGTTTCTGTTTTTCGCGAACGGTGTGACTCATTGCTATCCTCCCTGGATACGGAGGGGGAGTATATATCAACTACCCTGTATAGGGTAGGGGGGTATACTTGCGATGTCGGGTGCGCTACAATCCAAAAATGTTGACAAATGGGGCTCATGCCTTGGACACCTGCAGTAGTCGACCTTCGAACAGTTTCGCTGCCTGACCGGCAGGACGTCCGCGCTCCCTTTTCCCAGCCGCCGTCCTGCCAACAGGCAGACGGTGCGCCGTAGTCTTTCTCTCCGTGCACCTTGATTAGCGCCATGTAGACGCCGCCGTTGCGTGCGTCCGCCTGGCACCGCGTCGCGAGCGTCAACTCGCGGCAGCGTTTGTTCGCGCCTTTTCGAACCATCGGTGCGAGCAAACGCGTGGATGAATACGTGCGTTGCAAACGCCGATAAGGAGCCCCCATGCCGGACTGTGACAGTTATCCCATATGCCGCTCACCTCAACTTTTAACTGAGGAAAGCGAGTAGACCGCTGTCGCCGCGCGCATCGCGTCCGGCCTCCGTGTCCGCTGGCTTTCCGCAAACCGCGTTAAGCCAAACGCTCGGAGAAATATCATGAACTTCGGCCTCCTCGTCTCGCAACTGCCGCACGTCCAGGAATCACGCGTCCACTACGACGCCATGCTCGCGCTGCACGCCCCCGAGCCGCACAGATTCGCCGCCTTCTGGCAACGCCTCAAAAACCTCGTTTCATAATTTTTCGCGTTACTTTCCGCCATACGCAAGCGGCGCCGCGGCCGGACGATTTTCGCCCTATGACGCACGCCCTTGCGTATGCCGAAGGTGCGCATTTTCCTTTCAAGAACCAGATTCAGAGCAGAAAGAAAAATGTCCACTCCATCCCAGGTCTCATCAGCGCGTAGCGCCGTACTCGATGAAGCCCACATCGGCGACATCAAGGGCGCGCTCGGCACCATCGCCCATCACGACACGGCCCCGCGTACCAGCTGGTGGGCACGTTTCCGTACGCTGCTCGCCATCCTCGGCCCCGGGCTCATCGTGATGGTGGGCGACAACGATGCGGGCGCCTTCGGCACCTACACCCAGGCGGGACAGAACTACGGAACCACCCTGCTGTGGACCATGCTGCTGCTGGTCCCGGTGCTGTTCGTCAACCAGGAAATGGTGCTGCGGCTCGGTGCAGTAACGGGTGTTGGCCACGCGCGCCTGATCTTCGAGCGCTTCGGCAAGTTCTGGGGCGCCTTCAGCGTCATCGACCTGTTCATCCTCAACGCGCTGACCATCGTGACCGAGTTCATCGGGATCACGTTCGTGCTCGACTTCTTCGGTGTCCAAAAGATTCTGGGGGTCTGCATTGCTGCTGCGCTCACGATGGCCGCTGTCAGCACAGGAAACTTCCGGCGTTTCGAACGCTTCGCCGTGGTTCTGTGCCTGCTAAGCCTGCTGCTCGTTCCCGTACTGGTGTCGATTCACCCACCCGTCAGTCAGATGACGCGCGACTTCTTCATTCCGAACTGGCCCGCGCACTCGAAGCTGAGCGACGTGATGCTGCTTGTCATCGGCATTGTCGGCACCACCGTTGCGCCGTGGCAACTGTTCTTCCAGCAAAGCTATATCGTAGACAAGCGCATCACACCGCGCTTCATGCAGTACGAAAAAGCCGACCTGTGGATTGGCATCGTAGTCGTGCTGATCGGCGCGGTGGCGATGATTTCGTTCTGCGCTGCACTCTTCGCCGGGCGGCCCGAGTTCGGGAACTTCACGGACGCTGGCGACATCATCGCAGGCCTCGAAAAATATGCGGGTCGCACCTCGGCCGTCCTCTTCGCCATCGCACTGTTTGACGCCTGCATCATTGGCGCCGCAGCGGTGTCGCTGTCGACTGCGTACGCCATCGGCGACGTTTTCAAGATCCGGCACTCCCTCCACCGCGGTGTATCCGATGCGAAGGGTTTCTATCTGGTGTACTTCGGCATCGTTGCTGCTGCGGCGGCATTGGTGCTGATTCCGGGCAGCCCCCTCGGCCTGCTGACTGAGGCCGTGCAAACCCTCGCGGGCGTGCTGCTGCCGAGCGCCACGGTGTTCCTGCTGCTGCTCTGCAACGACAAGGCCGTGCTGGGTCCGTGGGTCAACTCGAAGAGGCTCAACCTCTTTACGGGCGCCGTCATTTGGGTTCTGGTGATGTTGTCCATCATTCTGACCGCGTCGGTACTGTACCCGGATATCTCGGGCGAGACGATTCTCGAAGTGCTCGCTGGCGGGACGCTGCTAGCCGTCGTTGGCTATGCCGCAACGCTCGGGATTCGAAGAATCCGCCGTGAACCTGCTGATAGCGCGGCCGACAGCACCGTGCAAAAGTATTCCAAAAACGCACGCAACGCATGGCGCATGCCGCCGCTGGATGAACTGCCGCCACCGAATCTCACGCTGGCTAATCGGGTGTGGATGGGCGTGTTACGCGGTTATCTGTTGCTGGCAACGGGTCTGGTGGTCGTGAAGGTCGTGCAGATGACGTTTTTAAGATAGTGAGCAGGCGCCGCCTCTCTGAGCGGACCGACGAGAAAATGATGTAAGTGACGACACCGGCCTGTCGCCCGACGACGAAGTTGCAACGTGAGTTTTCCGGGATGTCGGGCGAGTGCGGGTGAAGTTGCCGCCTCAACTAGGCGGCAAGGATCAGGCTTCGTTTAGAAGTAACCTTGCTCGGAAAGCGAATCAAAGAGTTGTTCCGCTGCCTTGACGGAATGGCCGACGAACTTAGGCACCTCGACTTGCTCTCCGGCCGCGAGCGCCCCATTGATCATTTCGCCGAGCAGCTTCTGTGACAACTCGACCACAAATTTCTTTCTCTCGTCCATCTTTAGCGTTTCCTGTGGCCGGTTACCTACCGACAATCGGGGCGCGCGGAAGCGCCAAATGCTTTTTCCGTTATTCAAAGGGGTTCAGCAGACGAACACCCGTCCCCGAAAAATCGTCAACGTTCCGCGTCACGACAGCTAGATCGTGAATCAAAGCCGTTGCCGCGATCAACTTATCCAAGATGTGCTCGGGATGCGGCACGCGAAGACGTCCCCAAACTTGCCCGACGTCTTCGTCAATCGGGAGGATGTTCTGCGCGTATTCAACTAAGATCGTTTGAAGCCATGTTTCGAGCAAGTTTGCTTGCGCAGCGTCGCCGCGATGCCGAACCAGTTCGACGCCCCGGCGAAGTTCCCCGACAGTTACGACCGACACGTATATCTCCGCGTCGCTCTTTGCCGCCTGCCTGAAAAACTTTCTAACGCCACTGTTTGCACGATCACGCTTCCTTGCTTCACAGATGACGTTGGTATCAATCAAATACACGCGCGACCTCTCCCGCGTCGTCAACGCGCTGGAAATCTGCGTCTTCGCCCACATCGGGCATCGTCATCAACACCTCCGCAAAGCTCTTTCGCTTCGGTCTCCGCAGCGCTCGGGCAAGAATTTCCCTGTGCTCTGCTTCTGAACTGCGGCCATGCGCAGCCGCCAACTCGCGCAAGCTTTGAACAAGCGCGTCATCCACACCACGTACCAAAAGGTTTGCCATGACTTCTCCTTACCACATTGCTATCAATGATAGCACGGCGTGGAGCGAATGCAAGCATTGATAGCGTAAGTGACATAACGGCCAGAATCGTGTTTTTCTTTAATCTAACCATTCATCGAACCCGGCTAGCGCCGCACGCCGCTCCCGTGGCAAAACTTCAAGATATGGCTCAACGTGGCCCAGATCGGCGTGCCCTAGCAGAAGCTGCACGGTTTCTAGTGAATGCCCATTAGCCAGCAGCCGACTCGCGAATGTGCGGCGACCAGATTTTGCTAGAGATAGGTATAACAACACTGCGCCCGCAGTCTGGAAGGCCGTACTGTCTGCTTGATGAGGTATCCTTTTTATAGCCAAAATCTCGTCCAGAGCCGCCTATTTGCACCTGAGCCCTCCAAACCACACAAATCCATGACCCAAAAACCTTGCTGAAAAATCTCCATTTCTTAACTTGGGTGGATTGGTATCCAATATCAAAACAAACTAATACTCATCGCCGTGGACCTGCCAATCTGGGCTCTTATGTAGCTTTCGCCCTGGTCCTTGCGCACTTCATCCTGAGGTATATCGTTATCGTAGTTTCTTATCCGGATCGACCCGATAATCGCTTCAACGGGTATATTGGTTACGTTTACCTCTCCGCCGGACTCGTCGTGTTGCCTATATCCATTGTTCACGGAAATCGCGCCCATATCATATGCATTCTCGCTTGCCGGTAGACGGTTCGTATCTATGATGTATACATAACCTGTACCTCCTTGATGGCAATAGCCAAGCGCACCGGCCATTTGCTTCGCCGCGGACACACCTGACCGGCCTGATGCCCCTATTCCGGTGCCGAGCCCCTGAGCCTCCAGCAAATTCTCGGGGCGCGTCAAATCGTTCTGGCTCTTAAAACCGCCCGCACTGCGTATTTGGTCTGGCCTTCTGGAGTCCCCGCGATACACTATCCCACGATATTCATATAATTTGACATGCTCGGCCATTGAGCTAGCTTTCGTCGACTCCACCACACGTCCATAACTTCCGGTGTTCCTGATAAACCCGGTTAAGCTATTCTGAGTCACTCTTTCGCCTACTGGAAACGACGCAATATCAGCCAGTTGGTCGGCGCCGAACTGCTTCCAGCTTGAATTCGAGCGTGTAGCGCACCCGCTTCGTCTTGTTCATCTTCTTGATTCTCCTTGCGTGAGTTTAAACGCTCAGCAAGGGATTCGTTTTTGGGGGGCAAGCTCAGAGTGACGTGCGGCGGCACGTCACGCATCCTCACGGCCGGTCGTCCGCATCGGCCCGCTCCCCAACCCCGGCGGTTCCACCGAACCGGGTCCTCGTACCGAGGACCGTTCCGCGCTTCGAACGCGCCTGCGGGCTGATGTTCTGAAAGTCGAACGAACCGCTCCTTTCAATACGCACTGCTAGACAGGATATTGCTTTAAAAGCAATACCCTACGCATCGCATGCCCAGTTGGCACATCCCTTGCACTGTTAGGCCGACGCCTGGCGAGGCTCGCATCGATAACGGTTAAACGCGGCCGCCGTTTAGCCCAGGACGCAGCCGTTAAATGGACTCCGCCGCAATTGCGCATTGACACGTAGAGAGGAAAGGACCGCGATGGAAGACGAGCTCAGTCGTACCGTGGATGGGCTCCCGGGCTTGGTGTGGACCGCATTCCCTGATGGTCGCGCCGAGTTTGTCAATCGACGCTGGTGTGAATATACCGGGCTCGCCGCCCACGAAGCGTCGGGCGAGGGCTGGCAGATGGCGTTCCACCCCGATGACCGGCCAGCGCTGCTCGAATCCTGGCGAACCATCGTCGCCTCCGGCGAGCCGAGCGAGGCCGAAGCGCGAATTCGGCGTTTCGATGGCGCGTATCGCTGGTTTCTATGCCGTGCCAGCCCCATTCTCGACGCTGTCGGCAAGGTCGTGAAGTGGTGCGGGATCAACACGGAAATCGAGGACCGCAAACGGGCCGAAGATGCGCTGCGCGCGCACGAGCAGCGCTTTCGGCTGATCGTGGACTGCCTCCCGACTCGGGTCGTGCTCTTTACGCCGGAGGGTGATGTTTTCCATGCCAACCGCCATACGCTCGAATACGCCGGCGCGACATTCGAGGAGTTAAACGCGGCTTGGACAAGTTGGATCCATCCGGATGACCGACAAGCGGTCGTTGCCCGGTTTCATGCGTCGATCAGCTCCGGCGAGCCTTACGACGCCGAAAGCCGCCATCGCCGTGCCGACGGCGTCTACCGATGGTTCCACGTACAGGGCTTTCCATTGCGCGACAACTTGGGCCGAATCCTTCTCTGGTATTTCCTGCAGACGGACATCGACGACCGCAAGCAAGCGGACGAGCACTTGCGGAAAAGCGCTGCGCTGATGGCCAAAGTGGAGGAGCTCAGTTTGAGCGGAAGCTTTTGCTGGCGCCCGGCGAGCGGCTCGATCACCTGGTCGGAGCAGCTCTATCGCATCTTTGGGATCGAGCCAGGGACGCCGATTACGAGGGAAGTCGTGGCGGCGCGATACCACCCTGGCGACCTTCATCTACTGAGTGAAATGATCAAGCGGGCTCAAGATGGCATGGATGTGGAGTTCGAGTACCGCTTGCTGCTGCCTGACGGCTCCGTCAAGTACCTGCACGCCCAGGCTCATGCCACGCGTGACCCGCAGGGGCGGCTGGACTACATCGGCGCCGTGAAGGACATGACGGAGCACCGGCAGTCCGACGACGCGCTCCTCGCGCTGCGCGCCGAACTGGCCCACCTGAGCCGGGTCAACAGCCTGGGAGCGTTGACGGCCTCGATCGCGCACGAGATCAACCAGCCGTTGGCCGGCATCATGACCAACGCCAGCACGGGTCTGCGCATGCTGAGCGCAGAGCCGCCCAACGTGGAAGGCGCGCTCGAGACCGTGCGACGCACGATCCGCGACGGACACCGCGCCTCCGAGGTGATCGTGCGTCTGCGCGCGCTGTTCCAGAAAAAGGCAGTGACGACTACCTCGGTCGATCTGGTCGAAGCCGCGCATGAGGTTATCGATCTGCTGCGCAGCGAGATTCGCAATAGGCGGATCGTGCTGCAGCTGAAAACTGCCGACGACCTGCCGCCTGTCACAGGAGACAGGGTCCAGCTCCAGCAGGTGGTGCTGAACCTGCTTCTCAATGCCTTGGAAGCGATGAATGGCGTCGACGACCGTCCACGGCGGTTGCTGGTCAAGATCGAGCGCGACGATTGCGACGGCGTGGCACTCACCGTGACCGATTCCGGCGTGGGCTTCGACCCGCAGCATGTGGGCAATCTCTTCGACGCGTTTTACACTACCAAGAAGGAAGGTATGGGCATCGGCCTGTGTGTGAGCCGCCGCATCATCGAGAGCCACGGCGGCCGCCTGTGGGCCTCCTCGAACGCGGGCTACGGTGCCACGTTTTCATTGTCTGTCCCGTACCGAACGGGCAGCACAATTGCCGCTGATCTTCCTTCCGCCATGGGTCAGGCGAGGTGTACGGACGCGGCGCGGAACGTGAGGAACCCGTAATGGTCGAACGCTTTCTTATCGCGGTTGTCGACGACGACGAGTCCGTGCGCGAATCGCTGCCCGACCTGTTGCGCGAATTCGGCTTTGCGACGCAGGCGTTTGAGTCGGCGGAGGCGTTTCTGGCCTCCGACTGTATCGGCCAGGCCCACTGTCTGGTCCTCGATATCGACATGCCCGGCATGTCCGGACGAGACCTGCAGCACGAGTTGCAGCGGCGTCGGCATACCGTTCCGATCGTCTTCATTACGGCGCGTGGGGACGAGGCGCTCCGGCCGCGCATCCTTGAAAAAGGTGCCGTCGAATGCCTGTGCAAACCATTCATCGACATCGCCCTGCTCAGGGCGATCCAGGCCGCCCTCGGGGCCGCCTGATACCACCTGCGATCGGAATTTGCAATGACACCAGCCAATGCAGTTGAATATGAATCGGAATCGTCGTCCGCGCACGCCACGCCGGTCGTCTTCGTCGTCGACGATGACGTCTCGGTGCGCGAGTCGCTCGAAGCAATGATCCGTTTTACCGGTCTCAAGGCAGAGACGTTCGCTTCCGCCCAGGACTTCCTCGGGCGCCCGCGCGCGATGGTCCCGAACTGCCTGGTGCTGGATATCAGTCTTCCCGATCTCAGCGGCCTTGACCTGCAGAAGCGCATCGCATGCAAGCGCACCGACATGCCGATCATCTTCATCACCGGCTACGGCGACGTGCCGACAACAGTGCGGGCCATGAAGGCGGGGGCGGTTGAATTCTTCACCAAACCTTTCGACGACGAAGTTCTGCTCGATGCCATACGGCACGCCATCGAGCGCAGCCGCGCGGCATTATGCGAGGAAGCCGGGATGCAGTCGATCCGTGATCGCTACACCTCACTCAGTCAACGCGAGCGGGAAGTCATGGCGTTGGTGGTATCCGGCCTGCTGAACAAGCAGGTGGGAGCCGAACTGGGCATCAGCGAAATCACGGTGAAGGCGCACCGCGGGCAGGTCATGCGCAAGATGGACGCCCGCTCGCTCGCCGAACTGGTAAACATCGCCGGAAGACTTCATCCCAGCCGGGCACCTGCGTGAGGGGCAGGGCGCGTCCCTGCACGCCGATGGCTGCGCCAGCCTGAATATCACGTCACCATACCGTCAGCTCAACAGGTTCTTCCTCGCGACGCCTTGCTCATCGGCTTGCTGTACAACACGCAACGCACCTTTGGGCCGGCGCCACCGCGAGCGCATCACATGCACGCAGCGACGGCTCGACAAAACGCATCTCCTCGTCGATCACGATACCGAGCTTCACTGGCTCACGAAAACCAGGAGCCCACCCGAAACACACAGTCGATTCCGTCACGGGCCCAGCAGGTCGACAACATCGCGACCAGCAGGACGGCAGCGACATTGACCGCGATAATCACGTAACCGGTCAGCGTCAGAGGCTCGCCGAGAAACGTGACCCACTGTTTCGTGCGCTTCACGAATTTTGCGGTGTGGCGCAACTGGTCGATGATGTAAGCACCGCAGGAGCGGCGTTCAATGGCAGTGTGAATTTTGCTTTTCATCATCACGCGTCGCGGCAAGCACTACTAAAAAAGATCCAAATCACAGATGCATTGAATAAGCGCTCCGACTTGGCCGCCAACTCGATGACATCCACCGAATTTCGTTGCAAGAAAAAATTCATGTAGTCCATCGGGTTGATCAAGTCGACTGTTTTGCTGGCACCCACCACAGATTCTTCAATCCAGGAACCAATTTAGGGTATTCCAAGGACAGCCGCAATTGCACTTTGGTTGCAGGATTAAACGACATTCTTTCCCTCCGATACGAGGTGTCATTACACCATTGTGCAATTGAGTCACGCACCGCTGGCGGCCTAAATTTACTGTCCATGAGCGACGTCTTCCAACGCTGACGAGCTCTAGCGTAGCCAGTCACACAACGTCACGGAAGCGTCGCGTGTTCCGGGAACAAGCACGGATCGGACCCAGCGCGGTGATAGCCGGCTTTCGTCACGTTGTCCAATGACGGCATCGAACGCGTGTTTCGCAGCTTCAAGGTGGACCGCTCGCCTTTATACAAATCAGTTCCCGTCAAAGTGGCGCGCGTCGCCACAGTCGGGCCATATTTCGCCACGCAAGCCGTGTTGCTGCCGCAATAGGATGGTCATCATGCTTACCGACGTACTCCACCTTTCGCGCGCCCAGTTCGCGATGACCGCGGTCTTTCACATTCTGTAGCCGATCCTGACAATCAGTCTCCCGGCGTTCCTGCTGCTGATCGAAGCACTGTGGATCCGCACTGGCGATGTGATGTACTACCGCCATTCCCGCTTCTGGGGCAAGCTTCTCGTGCTCAACTTCACGGTCGGCGTGGTCACCGGCATTCCGATGGAGTTTCAGTTCGGTACAAACAGGTCCGGCTTCTCCCAGTTCAGTGGGCAGTTCGTCGGAAACATCCTCGGTTTCGAAGGCGCAATGGCGTTCATGCTCGAAGCTGGATTCGTCGGCGTGATGATGCTCGGCTGGGGACGTGTACCACGTAGCGTCCATCTCTTTGCCACTGCGATGGTGGCGCTCGGATCCGGCATTTCCGCGTTCTGGATCATGGTCGCCAATTCGTGGATGCAGACGCCCGCCGGCTTCGCAGTCGTCAACGGAAAGATTGTCGTGACGGACTATCTGGCCGCCATCTTCAACCCAGACATGGTGTGGGGCGTCTCGCACACGTGGATGGCCGCGATCGAAACAGGCATGTTCGTGATCGCGGGAATCTCCGCGTACCACCTGTTCCGCCGCCGGCATCCCGAGTTCTTTGCGCGTTCGTTCAAGATCGCACTAGGCGCGCTTGTCTTCGTTGCACCGATTCAGGTCTGGCTTGGGGACGCGAGCGGCATCAGCGTGTTCGAGACACAACCCGCTAAGGGTGCCGCCATCGAAGGACATTGGGAAACCAACAAGACCGGCACGGGTGCCGCATGGTCGCTCGTTGCCTGGCCCGATCAGCAAAAGCAGCGTAGTGACTGGTCGATCGAAGTGCCGGGATTCCTCAGCATCCTCGGAACGCATTCGCTGCACGGACAGGTCAGGGGTCTCACGGACTTCCCGCGCGCCGACCAGCCGCCTATGGTGCCGCTCCTCTACTACGCATTCCGCCTGATGGCTGGCATCGGCTTCGCATTCACGCTGCTCGCGTTCTGGACAGCATATGCATTGCGTAAAGCACGCGGCAGCCTCGAGTACCTTGTCGCACAGCGCAAGCTCTTGCTCGCATGGGTGCTGTGCATCCCGCTGCCTTACCTGGCTGTCGAGGCCGGGTGGATTGTACGCGAGGTAGGACGCCAGCCGTGGGTTGTCTACGGACTGATGCGAACGAGTCAAGCCGTGTCCACGGTGCCCGCAGCCTCCGTAACGGTCAGCATGGCGATGTTCTTCGCGTTCGACGTCGTATTGCTCGTCACCTTCTTCCTTCTCGCGCGGCAATGGCTGAAGAACGGTCCCGATCTCGCGGCTCTACCGCCCGCGACCATTCGCGCAGCGGACTGCGCTGGTTCAGACTGGCGAGTAAAGGGCTGGCGCCAGCCGTCCGACGACCGCAGCATTCACGCCTGAAAGAGCTTTGCCGCGGCCTTATCTCGCCGCTTTTGCACCAGCACATCGAGCTCCGCACCGCACTCGTCGACTGCTCGCCACAACAGGTACGGCTCGCCGCGCAGCGTCACGAACATCTCGCCCAGATGCCATATGCTGCCCGGCCTGGGCCGCGCCGCTTTGGCGCACCGGGCGAATCCAGCGCCGAATTTGCCGCACCAGCAACGGATCGTTTCGTACGTGACCACGATACCACGCTCGAGCAACAACTCCTCGACGTCGCGCAGGCTCAGGCTAAACCGGAAATACCACCGAACCGCGCAACTGATGACGACAGCAGGGAAGCGATGACCGTGATAAAGCGATTTCGTTTTCTTCATCACTTCATTCTGCCGCCGCCTTCCCCATCAACCTGACAGTGCCCCCGAAACGGGTCGGCGTGCCGACAACGATAGCGTCATAGTTGGCGAGTTCGGCCACCGTCACAACCGGTGCATGCTGGTCGAGCTTGAAGTAAGCAGCCGTGGCCACCTCCTCCGGTGCGGTTTCCGGCACCCGCTCGACGTCGACCGTGGCGCCCGCCGCGCGCGCACCCTCGGCGACGGCATCCGCCAGCGCTTCGACGTGGCCATACGAGGAGTAGTACAGAACCATGACTTTCGCCATTTCGAATTCCTATCTATATATATGCGGCGATGTCGCGGTGGGAAACTACATGGGCTCGTACGAGCATGACCACGCGGCTAGGACGGCATGGAATCGAGGAAGACGTAGAGCGCTGCAATCTTCCCGTCGCGAACGATGATCACATCCAGGCCCGCATAGTCGGGCGCCTCGCCCCGCGGGCCGGATGCCCAGGCGAGGCGGCCGGCATTGTGAAGCGCCTGAGGCTCGCCGAGCGGCGAATAAGCAAAATGCGGGTGCGTCGCGCGGAGATCGCCGGCGAATTTGTCGAGTGCGTCGTGCCCGGAGAATGTGCCCGGTGGCACGTAGAGCACGCAATCTTCGGTATAGAGTTCCTCGATGGCCGCGCGACGACGCGTTGCGTCGCCTTCGCCGAACACTTCCTGGAGGTTGCGATAAAGCAGTTCGTGGATACGGTCGTTCATGATTCGTCTCCTTTCTGATTGACCATGCAGCGAGTCAAGTCACGTTATACGGATGTCTAAAGAAGGGAAGATTGCATCCCATTACTAAGCGAGCGCGAGTGTCTTCGCAATGGCAGTGACGACAGCGGGACGCGACGAGATTTCGCCGTACCAGCGAGCAACGGACGGAAACTTGTCGAGGCTCGCGCCGATCGCCTGATGACGCCACACCCACCCGAAATGGGCGATGTCGGCGATGCTGTACTCGTTACCCGCAACGTATGGATGATGCTCGAGGACATGATCGAGCACGCCCAGTGTTCGATCGACCTCCGCCAGCGCGCGTGCTTTTGCGTCGGGTTGCGGCGATGACTGAATCGCGACCAGGAAAGCTTGCAGGAACGCCGGGCTGAGGCCGGACGCGTGGAAGAAAAGCTGCTCGAAGACCTTGCTTCGCCGGGGGCCGTTCTTCGGAAGCAGTTGTCCGGTCTTATCTGCAAGGTGGACGAGGATCGCGGCGGACTCGCCGAGCACCACGTCGCCGTCTTCGGAATCCGAACGGTCGATGAGAACCGGGACTTTCGCGTTGGGATTCATCGCCTTGAAGGCGTCGGTCTTCTGCTCGCCCTGACGCAGGTTGACGGGAACGAGCCGGTAGTCGAGGCCCATCTCTTCCAGTGCGATGGGAACTTTGAGGCTGTTGGGCGTGGCGAATGCGTGAACTTCGAGCATGGCGCTCATGATGATTTCCTTTGTGGTTTGATTGCCTGTCAAGGCACATGAATGCTGTTGAAATCGAGTGGCTGGAACAGGGTGGCTCGGCCGCTCCAGGACCTCTCGTCAGATCTGGGCTTGCCCACCGTCGACGAAGAGTTCGGTGCCGGCGATGAAGCTCGAATCGGAAGAGGCGAGGAAGACGGCGGCGCTCGCGACTTCGTCGGGGTCACCGACGCGTCCGAGCGGGATGGTCGAGGCCATGTAGTCGAGCATCTCTTGCTGCTGCGCGGCATCGGGTCCGGCCAGATCAACAAGGCCAGGAGTCTTGATCGGGCCCGGGCTGATGACGTTCACGCGGATGCCGCGTGACTTCAGGTCGAGCGTCCAGCTCCGGGCAAAGTTGCGCACCGCGGCCTTTGAGGCGCTATAGACGCTGAACGCCGACGTGCCCTTGATGCTGACGTTGGAAGCGGTGAGGATCACCGAGGCACCGTCGACCAGTAACGGCAACGCCTTCTGCGCTGTGAAGAGCACGCCCTTCACGTTGCGACCAAACGTGTCGTCATACTGCGCTTCGGTGATCGACCCCAGGGGTAGCATCGAGCCACCGCCGGCATTGACGAACAGCACATCGATGCGACCTGCGTCCTTTTTCACGCGCTCGTAGAGGCGATTGAGATCGCCGAGATTGGCGGAGTCCGCCTGGACGCCGGTCGCCTGCGGCCCGATCGCCGCAACGGCGGCGTCGAGTTCGGCCTGGCGACGGCCAGTCACAAAGACCCGCGCGCCCTCGGCAACAAATCGCTTGACGGTGGCGAGGCCGATGCCGGTTGTACCGCCGGTGACGACGGCTATCTTTCCTTCCAGTTTGCGAACCATGTCTCTCTCCTGTGCGATGAGACAAATCTATGGCAGCATGCTAGTTTTCGAAATAGAAACGACTGAAAACCATCGTTGCAAAATTGTCGATGTCAAAGCTACCGGATTTTGAAGGATTCGCGATGTTCGCGAAGGTCGCTGAAGAGGGCTCGTTTGCTGCTGCGGCAGCGGCGACGGGCGTATCTGTGGCGACGGTTTCCCGAGCTGTTACCCGCCTTGAAGAGCGGCTCGGGGGGCGTCTGTTCAACCGCACCTCCCGACGGCTTGCGCTCACGGATTACGGCCATACGCTCGCCGAGCGCGCGGCGAAGCTCTACGCTGATGCTGAAGGAGCTGAGGACTTCGCGCGCGAAACCTCAAGCCGGCCGCGTGGCCTCGTCAAGCTTGCCGCGCCGCTCTCATTCGGCGCTCGCTGGGTTGCCCCGCTGCTGCCCGAGTTCTTCCAGACCTATCCGGAGATCTCCGTCGATCTGCATCTCACGGATGCCCAGGCCGACCTGATTGGCGACGGCTTCGATGCTGCCCTGCGCATCGCCATCCTGGAGGACTCGTCGCTCGTCGCACGTCTTATTGCGCCCGTGCGCCGGTTTGTCGTGGCATCGCCCGCCTATCTGTCCCGCAATGGCCGTCCGCAGCATCCGCAAGAGCTCGGCGCCCACCAATGCCTGACCTACGCCAACAGAAGCCAGCGCGACGTCTGGCGCTTTTCTCACAACAGCGGCGAAGAATGCGCGGTCACTCCAACCGGGGCGTTACGAGGAACGAGTGTGGAAGCGTTGCTGCCCACGGTTCTCGCCGGACTTGCCATCACTGAACTCCCTGAATTTGTTGCGACGCGGCACTTTTCCGACAAGCAGCTTGAACCGATTCTGACCGACTGGCGCTTGCCCGAAGGCGGCCTTTATTTCGTCACGCCCAGTGCCCGCACGCGACCTGCGAAGATAAGCGCCTTGGCCGATTTCTTCGTCTCAAGACTCACTGCGGCGGAATGGAGCGCGGAGGCGCTGATGGGTTGGAAACCACATGGCCATCGCAGCGGCTGATTTCGACCTTCCTCAAAGCCCCTTCTGCCGGCCCACGCGGAGCAGACTGGATTGTTCGCACCTGGAAATCAAGAAGTCGCAAAAGTCATATTTATTCAGGAGTAGAAATCGCCCTCGAGTTTGGAAATCGCACGCTGTTTGCGTGCTCGCGCGGTTCGAGCGACGGGGGGCGCGCAGGCGGACGTGAACGGCGAAGCTGATTACCGACTTGTAATCAACGGGTCAGTCTTGGGAAAACAGCGACTGCACAGAATGCACATCAACTCTTCGCGAATGCGCGTCGAGAGTTCAAAGGCTGCGTTCTTCCGGATGTGGCCCCTAACCCCACTGAAGGTGACCATCATGAAAATGCTTCTTCCTGCAGTACTGATCTCCTGCGTTCTTGGCGCGCCCACACTCGCATTTGCGCAGGCCAGCAACGCGCCGATCACTCGCGCCGAAGTCCGCGCAGATCTGAACCGCGTCGAGAAGGCCGGCTACAACCCGGGTGGTTCCGATCTGTACTACCCCGCCGACATTCAGGCTGCCGAAGCGAAGGTGGCGGCACAAGACGCGTCGCCCGCGGCGCAAGCGGTTGGTGGTGTGGCGCTGTCGGGTGCCTCGCAGTCTGGTGCACTGCTCGCACTGAGCGACACCGCGTCGATCTACGCACACCGGTGAGCGCCGTCATGCGCGCCGGCGAGGGGCCAACTGGTTGCATGCAATCGGCCCCTGCCCGTCGGATGGGCGGGTGAGCGAACTGGAAAACGTCAATCCAGGGAGTGTCAACGTGGAAGCATTGCTGGACGGTCGCGCGGTGTTGACGGCACCATTGGATACGTGCGGGACAACACATCCAATCATGACGGAAACGGCGTGACGCTGCGATGCACGGCCGAAAGCCACGAGTTCGTCGTCGGCCGATCGCGCACCTGGCTTTTCGCGCTGGACGCTTGCCGCCCCCTGCGCGGAGCGGGTGGCTAACCAGGGCGAAGGGACAGCTGTGGTCGCACAGATTCACCGCTTTTTAGCCATGAAGCGCGCCGAAACACCCGCGCCTTCCATGCATGGGTTAGCCGCCGGTCGCGATGGGTAGCAAGGCTGAATAGGTCGCGCGTGTCTCTTTCAGATGGCGCTACACGCGGATTGGAAAAGGCACGGACCGCTCAAATCATGAACTTGGCCGCAGCACGCTTTTGATGTGGCTACCATCCATATTTCAGTTCGGCACCAACGTAGTCCGCGTTACTGCCACCTGCTTTGCGAATCGAATCGCCCACCTGGAAATGCACCGCTTCGACGGAACCGACCAGGTTCGCCGCAATAGTCCAGTCAGCACGCAGTTGCACATACATCCCTGTCCACAGGCTGCCGTGTCCGGCAGTTCCCGGCACCACGGCACTTCCCTGCTGGTACACCGCATCCGCCGTTGTCTCGCGCCACTGGAATCCGAGCGCACCGAGCAGCGCCAGGTTACTCGTCGGCTTGAGCGTGATGGAAGGCTTGACATGGATAAGGTTGGCATATCCCGTGTAGCTCGCGAGCGTGAAGTAGTATCCGTTCGGGAACAGCGGGTTAAACGTCTCCACCCGTCCATCGCCGGGATGCCTGTCGCCCGAGGCCGCATCGAACTGCACGCCCACACGCGGTGTCCAGGGAAGATCGAGCGTATAGCCGGCGAGAGAGCCAACCGCCCAGGCACTGATCGTCTTGGTGCCTACGTGACCTGACTGGTACATCGACTCCACATCCCAGTCAGCGCGGCCTATCTTGCCGGTGTACCGGAGGTCGAAGACGTCGCGATGCTCGTCGCCCGTTGCATCCAGGAAGCGCGCATTGGAACGGTTGTACCGGGAGTAGTACCCTGAGAGGTCACCGGGTCCGACGTCCTTCCGCTCGAAGCGCACGCCGCTGAACGTGAGATGCCGGTTGGAGACATCGTCGAACGTCGTAGCGTCGCGGTACTGCACAGGCTGCGTCAGGTAACCGATGATGCGCCATTTCTGGTACTCGTAATCAGCCCAGATGCCATCGTAGGCCTGTCGCACGTTTGGGCCATCGCGAACCGAAATGAACCGTTGCAGGTCGAACGCCATCTCCTGGCGGCCGACGCGGAATTTGAACGTGCCTGGCCCCAATGGACTGACCCACGCCACAAAGGCTTGCTCGAGGTCGAGCGGATTCTTGTCGACAGGCGTCACCGTATCCTTGCCGAACGGCCTCGCATCCACGAGTTGTGCAAAGAACTGAAGATACGGGCCGATACGCGCATCGGCGCTGACCTGCGCGCGCTGGATGACGTAGGTATCCGAATGTCCCGGGCCGATGCCGAAGAGCGGCGCATCGTTGACCTCCAGGCGCTCGCGAAGATTGGCGCCGAACGATAGATAAGAATGCGGATCACCACCCAGCGGAATGTACTTGAGACTGTCCATGGGCTGCCGGGGCACACACTTATCCGCAAGCACAGACCAGTCTTCCTGCCAGCGGTTGAACTCCACCACCGGCCGCTTCGCCGTGCATGCGGCGGCTGGCGTATCGGCGGTTGTCGTCTCGTCCGTTTCCGCGCGTGCACCGTCGCTTAGCGCCAAAGCCAGCCCCGCAACGAAAATGGAAAGATACGCAAGGGTGTCCTTACCTGCGATCCGCCTGGGCCAAACACGCGTCATAGCTTCTCCGTGTCGTGAAGTTCGTGCGATACCATCCCCGCGACGTCTTCGGGGCATATCTGAAGTGCGTTCCGCACATGCCGTTCAAGGAAACTGGCGAACGGCGATAGTAAGCAATCCGACCGGGCCTGCTCGCCTATTGCCTGGTGTATGTCGCTGTTGTGGAGTCCGCCATGTCCGCCCGCATGTTCCGTGCGTTGAACGCCAGCCACGCCAAGGCGGCGAACGGCAGCAGCAGTGCCCAGAACCCCGCGTGCCGATAAGCGACAGCGCCTGCAATTGCACCTGCAGCGAACGCCAGAATCGCCGGCAGCATCTTGCCCAGACGCGTTCGCGCCACAGCTCGTGCGTCGGATGGCATCTTCCGCGACAGGATGTCGATCGTGTCGAGCACGGCCTGCGTCACGTTGCCGGTCATCACGGTGTTGGGCACGCCGGGGCGCGGGACAAGCCGGCCGTGCGCATTCTGCACGCCCATTGCTGCCGCACCGATCATCCCGCAGACGATGACGGGCGTGCTATCCGCATGCACAACGGGTGAGACGCCGACACCCGCGAGGCAAAAGGCCAGCATAAGCACCGCCTGAACAACGTAGAGAACACACGCCGCGCGGTTGGGCGTCGCGGGTTCGACCCTCTTCACAAGCACGCTGCTGACGACCACGCCTGCAACGAATGCGGGGAACGCCATCAGCTTCATGAACACGCCCTGGCCGAAGCCTGCCGCTTCAGCGCCAATCAGCACGAAGTTGCCCGTGACGTGAGCGGTGAACAGCCCGAACAGCGCAACAAAGCTGAGCGTGTCTACGTAGCCCGCGATGGCGGCGAGCACGCCGTCTTCAGATTTCATCGATCGTCTCCCGTGCCGGGGAATGACATCGGGCGGCCTCGCGACCGTCATCGCGCATCACCCCGGCATCCCGCGTCTACTGCGCAACTGCGTGAATCTCGGCGATATAACCGCCAGGGAACTGCACGAGCGCGGCTTCGCGTTTGTCCGAAGTGAACGGCTGGACCAGCACCGTGACACCCGCCGCCTTCGCCTTCTGCAGCGTGTCGGCGAGATTCGTCACTTCATAGCCCGTCATCTCCCGGCCGAATGGCCAGGGCAAATGGCCGTCGGTCACCAGCACCGTCATCCTGCCGAAGCCAGATTCGATGCGCACACGCCGATAGGTATCGCCGGGCCGGCCAATCTCGACACCGGGTGCCTTGCGCTCGTCGGAGACGACCTTGCCGTGCGAAAAGGCGACGAAATCGCGGATCAACGCACCCGCGCGTTCCGGCGACACGTAGACCCGGTTCTCGGGCACTGTCTGCAAGGAATCATAGTTCGGCGCCTGGTTGTGCCAGTACAACTGCATGCTGACGCTGCCCGGCCAGGTGATGATCGCGTCACGTCCGATTGGATCGGGGAACATCGCCACAGTGACGTCAGCGTGGTGCCGCCTGGCCGATTTGACGGCGGCGTCGATGTCGGTCACGAGATAGCCCGTGCGCTCGCTACCGAACGGATACGGAACAGTCGTCTTGAAGCCGAACACCGACAGCGTGCCGACCGGCGTGAATACGAGTTGCGACATCGTCTTGCTCGATGTGGGTGTCACCTGAAAGACGCCCTGTTGCGACTTGTGGCCGCCGAAGGTTGCAACAAGACTATCGGTGAACTTGTCGAAGTCTTCCGGCGCGACATAGACATGTGTGGTGTCGTATTGCGGCCCCACAGCGAGCTTCGGTTCCGCAACGGGCTGTGGAATTCTCGGCGTTGTGGCCGACGCGACTGACGATGCAGCGAGACAGATGACGGCAAGCGCTGTCGCAGCCAGGGAACGAAGGTTAAGCATGGTACTGAACTTCCTTTGAGGATTTACTGAAAACCGGCATGACCGGAAGAATGCTTGATGCCGGCAACGCATGTCGCCATCACGAGCGCAGCGATGAGCCCGAGATGCTCGAAGAAGGCGTTCAACGCGAAAAAGTGCGCGTCGCCCGTCAGGTTCCAGAAGTCGTTCGCAACGAACATTGCGACAGCCGTCAATGCGCCCAGTGCGCCCGCGCCCAGCCACACGAAGCGGCTGGCGATCACGCAGGCCGAGCCGCCAAGCTCGACGACGATCGCGAGCGCTGCCCACAGCCATCCCGGATGCAACCCGAAATGTCCGAAACCCAGCCTCTCGAGTCTTCAAACTGCACCCGAGGTAGACGCGGCGCCCCACCATTGATCACAATTTTCTTGAAGCGATCGGGAAGAGCGCGTTTACTCCACGAACTTCGGTGGAGAGCACACATAGCACCCTGCAATCGGGATAACGAGGGTTTGCACACATCTGCCACAGAATCCCGAGAATCTGCCTTACAGGATCCAAGGTTAAGCTGAACGCGGCGCACGGCACAATTGCACGATGGTGTTAGCCACGCTTTCGTTGACCGATAGCCCCGGGCCGTCGCACATCCCACCAGGCAATTGCGCCAACCGACACCGTTATTCACCGAAAGATATCGAAATGGTCACCGCCGATATATTGGAACGGGAGGCGCAACGACACATACTGGTCTCAATGGTCTGAGCGGCAATCGTCCCGGCTCTGCGACTTCCACGACTAATTTCTGATTGGCGTGCCGCTTCGGCGCGCTCAACGCCAACCTGCCTGGTGATCAAAATGCATGTCGAAACTCTGAATCTCGCGCGCGGCCAGTTTGCGATGACCGCAATCTTCCACATTCTCTGGCCTATCCTGACGATCAGCCTGTCCGCCTTTCTCCTCATCGTGGAGATGCTGTGGGTGAGACCTGGCGCGATAGTCTGGTACCAGCATGCGCGCTTCGCCATGCTGCCCGTCAGCGCCGCCGGAGGGATCGCTGACGCGGCGTGCTCCGTACGCAGGAGCCCATACACGACCCACGGCTGGCGCCCCACCTCGCGCACAATCCAGCCGCATTCCACCGCGACTTAAGGCAACGGAATTGCGAGAATCCACGCAAGAAGCAGCTTGCGTTGCGCGAGTAGTGCATCGAAGCCAGCGGCGCGCGAAGTGAAAGAACGACACCAGCAAGGGGCGGTCCGGACCTGACGCTGACGCCGGCGGACGCGTCTACGAAGCGCGCGGCTTTGCACGCGATCGACTACCAACCGCACACACTCATTTCCGTTTCATAGATCAAGAGGCATGATCGCGCACAACCTTTACCAGTATTACCTGTTTCGCGGCAAGGTCGTTGCTGTCAAGCACTGACGATCATCTGCCGACACGTTTTTTCAACTGAACGATTACAACCTGGCTCACGAGCATGTTCAATATCTCCGAAGTGACACCTGGTTCACACGTCACGCTTCACTACCGGCTTTCGCTTGCCGATGGCGCTGAAGTCATGAACACCTTTGCCGATCAGCCGGCCACGCTGCTGCTCGGTGCTGGTCAATTGGCGCCGCCGCTGGAAAATGTTTTGCTGGGATTGAAGGTCGGCCACCATTCGACGTTTCAGCTAACACCGGAGCAGGCATTCGGCCCGCGTAATCCGGATCTGATCCAGCGCGTATCGCTTGCGACGCTGCGTGAGAACAGCATGATTGGCGAGCAGTTTTCGCCGGGCGATCTCATCGAATTCAACGCACCGGGTGGCGGGCGCTATGCAGGCGTGCTGAAGGAAGTCGATGAGACATCCGCGTGGTTCGATTTCAATCACCCGCTCGCCGGCAAGGCGTTGGCGTTCGAAGTGAAAATCGTGGGGACTCTGCAGTCATGAGCGGACTGCGACTTGCGCCGCCGGATACTGCTCCCGGCTTCGTTCTAAAAGCGAACAGGTGCCTCGCAGCGTTTTGACTTGGCGCCCGTTATCCAGATCATCGAACCAATGACCACTTTCCTTACCCTTGAGGCATGGCTCGCGCACCTCGAAACGGCGGAGCCGGACGGCCCCGACATGGATTTGACCCGCGTCGGCCAAGTGAAGAACGCGCTTGGCTTCTCGTTCGATTGCCCGGTGATTACAGTCAGCGGCACGAACGGCAAAGGCTCCACCTGCGCGATTCTCGAAACGATCCTGCTCTGCGCAGGATATCGCGTAGGCTGCTATACGTCGCCACATCTGCTGGCGTTCAACGAGCGGGCGCGCATCAACGGCGCTGACGCAACCGATATTGACCTGCTCGAGCAGTTTGAAGCGGTCGAAACAGCGCGCGCGAGCCTGAAGCAACCTGTCGCGCTGACAAGTTTCGAGTTTGCGACGCTGGCGATCCTGCGACTCTTCGCGTTGCGCGGGTTGGATGCCGTGATCCTCGAGGCGGGCGTGGGCGGCCGCCTGGACGCGGTCAATGTCGTCGATACCGATTGCGCGATCGTGACGAGCGTCGACATAGACCATGCCGACTGCCTCGGCGATACACGCGAAAAGATTGGCTTCGAGAAGGCCGGCATTTTTCGCGCGGGCAAGCCGGCCATATGCGGCGACCCGGCGCCGCCACAGAGCCTGATCGACCACGCTCAGGCTATCGGCGCGGACCTTTGGCTCGTCGGCCGTGATTTCCGGTACGCAGCGCAGGCGGGTAACGAACGCCAGCAGTGGAGCTACGTTGGACGGGCGCAGCGGCGCGCGGCGCTCGCCTATCCCGCGCTGCGCGGCGCCAACCAGCTGATCAACACCTCGGCGGCGCTGGCCGCACTCGAAGCGTTGCGCGAGCGCATTCCGGTATCGGCACAGGACATCCGGCTGGGCCTCGCGAACGTGGAGTTGGCAGGCCGGTTTCAGGTGCTGCCGGGCAAGCCACAGATCATTCTCGACGTTGCGCACAACCCGCACGCCTCTGCTGTCCTGGCACAGAACGTCGGAAACATGGGCTATTTCCCGTACACCTACGCGGTTTTCGGTGTGATGAACGAAAAGGACATCGAAGGCATCGTCAAGCGGGTGAAGGGCGAAATCGACCATTGGAACGTGACGAACCTGCCGACGCCGCGCGCGGCGTCGGCCGCTGAGCTCGAATCGGTGCTGCGCGCCGCCGGCATCAACGACAGCCCCGACAGCAGTGTCAGTCGGTTCGAGACGCCGGCCGAAGCCTTTCAGGACGCGTTGAAGCGAGCGTCCGAAAACGATCGAATTCTCGTCTTTGGAAGTTTCTCCGCGGTCGCGGGCGTACTGGCGCATCGCAGATCACAACATTGTTGAAACGGGCCGACCGGCTCTTGTGTGACCAGGGCCGGTGAGGTGAATGGAAACCGATTTTTTGCGAGGTATGCGAATGTTTTGGGAGAAGAAGCTGGCGCAGTGGGTAGACGAAGTAAAGACGAAGGCCAATATCCCGGCGCGCCTGGTGCTATGGGATGGCCAGCAACATGACTTCGGCACGTTCGCCGCGCCGCAGGTCACACTGAAAGTGAATAGCGCGTCCGCGCTGCCGCTATTGCTCGAACCAAGCCTGGACAATCTTGGCGAGGCGTATGTGAAGGGCAAGATCGACATCGAAGGCAAGCTGTCGGACATCATCAACATCGGCTATTCGCTTGCGCGCAGCACGGTCACCAGTGCCAGCAAGCTCGCGCGCGTGCGACGCTATTTCAATCACACGAAAACGTCGGACAAGAAGGCGATCCAGTATCACTACGACGTCTCGAATGAGTTCTACAAGCTGTGGCTCGACGAGAACATGGTGTACTCGTGCGCGTATTTCGAGAACGGCGACGAAGACCTCGCCACCGCGCAGATCAAGAAGATCGACCACATCCTGACGAAGATCCAGGTGCAGCCGGGCCAGCGCCTGCTCGATATCGGCTGCGGCTGGGGCGCGCTCGTGCTGCGCGCGGCGCAGAAGTTCGGCGCGAAGTGCGTCGGCGTGACGCTGTCGCAGAACCAGTTCGACCTCGCGACGCAGCGCGTGAAAGCAGCCGGGCTCGAAGGCCAGATCGAAATCCGGCTGCAGGATTACCGCGACGTCCAGGGGCAGTTCGACCGCATCACGAGTGTCGGCATGTTCGAGCACGTGGGCCGCAAGAATCTGCCGGGCTACTTCGAGAAGATCCGCGACCTGCTCACCGACGACGGCATCGCCATGAATCACGGCATCACGTCGACCGATTACGACAGCGGCGAAACGGCGCTCGGCGGCGGCGAGTTCATCGACAGATATGTGTTCCCCGACGGCGAGCTGCCGCACATCAGCCTTGCGCTCGAATCGATGCAGCGCGGCGGGCTCGAAGCTGTCGACGTCGAAAGCATGCGCCGTCACTACGCGCAGACGCTCGACATCTGGGCCGAGAACTTCGAGGCGCGAGCCGAACAAGCAAAGAAGCTCGTCGACAACGAGAAATTCCGCATCTGGCGTGTGTACCTCGCGGGCTGCGCGTACGCGTTCGAGAACGACAACGTGTCGATCTATCAGGTGGTGTGCCGCAAGGCGGGCCGCAGCGCGAAAACCTTGCCGTGGTCGCGGCGATATATCTACGCAGACAAATAGAAGCGCCACCGGCGCTTGACCGTGAGCACGGTGGGGCATGTCGCGCGGATACTTGCGAGCGTAACTACGCCGAAGATGCCGGAGTCCATATATTCGACCTACGAAAAGATCAGGCATGGCGCCGTTGTGGCCAGGGATTTTATTTCCGCGCGCTTTATCGGCGGAATCTGACTCAGGCGACTTGAGTGGACGCTCGCAGATCGTCACCTCCGTTCATTGGCGGCACTGGACTGTGTGGAGTACACAGCGCGACCCGCTTCACAATGACAGCTACCGCACCATTGTATTCACTCAGAGCAATGCCGCATCCATGAGGGCGCAAACCAGGATCATCGCGTCCGCGTTGACGGGAACGGGCCGTGGATTCGGCTTGTACACCGCGTCGCCGGGACGAATCGCGCGCCCGCTCATCGCGAAACCCGGTGCGCCAGCGCGCGCCTTGCGCCATGTCTGATCACCGAAACAGCCGCGTGTTGGGTCGCGCCATGCTATCGTGGCTGTCGACGCAGTCTGCCGGTCGATCAACTTCGCGTTTCCCAGCATGTCGAAACTCCTATGCGTCAGCGTCTGCACTTTCAAAAAAGAACCCAGCGATGTTTCATCGTCCGCCCAAGCGAATTGCAAATGAAACAGGATCCGCGCCCGGCAGGGCCTGGTTGCGCCAATTCGCACACGACCTGTCTTCGGTACATTGTGAAGACGCCGCCGCTGCGCTGCCGGATATTAGTGCCTCTTGATCGACCTTCCGATGAAATGCGTTCCCAATACAAAGACGATGCCGATTGTGCTACCCAGAACGACGTTTATCATGCGGGCGTCGGCGGAGAAAATAGAATGTCCGGCAACGATGATCGCGACCGCATGGAGCGCGCACCGTGTGCCGAATGCAACGACATACTGATTGAATGCGACGAGCGTCAACGCAACGAGGGCCGTCAAGATCGAAAAGAGCAGGGGAGCGTGTGGCATGAAAATGCCAAAGAGCATGCCTGCGGATACGCCGACTATCGCCCCTACTATCCTGTCCTTCCATTTTGCTCGCGCACTCGCGATGTCGCCGGTGACTACGCTGGCAGCCGACCAGATCAGCCACTGCGGATACGGAACGCGATGCCACTCGGCGAGCCACGCGGCCACGCCTACGGCGAAGGCGGCCGCGATCATCCCCTCCAGATAGTTGGGCGCCGGTGTTTCGCTGACTTGTCGCAGAACGAGCCAGGCTCGGACGTTTGACTTTGCTGCGCGTTGCTTCGCGCGATACGAAACGATAGAAGCGAATATGACAGGAAGCGCCGCGCAAAACAGGTAAGGGCAGGTCTCGGTACAGAGCTGCATCATCCCGCGCCCGTTGGCATCGTGTGCAGTTGCACACGCAACGTAGAGAACGGGGATGCAGGTGAATGCGCCTGTCCAGCGCATCTGGGCGCCCGCGGCGGTGATACTCACGCAGGTGGCGGCGAGCAACATGCAAGCGACGACGAACCATTCCGGTGTGCCGAGTGCCAAAGTCATGGCGATAAATCCGACGCATATTGCGACCACGTGTACCAGCACGCCAAGCGGCGCGAGGCGTGAGCGCTCTGCCGCAATGAAGGCGGAAACAGTGACGATCTCGGCCCGGAGCCACAGAGGGTTTCCCGTAACGAGGCCAGCCAGGAAAACCGGCGCGAGTAGCACGGCGCCGTACGACAGCAACCGGACGTTTACTAGCTTATCCAACATTTGAAGTCGTCCCGTACCTTTACGCGTGTTCGATCGAATACTTGCCCGCGCCTGTCCTAGTGAAGCTTGATGTCCGGAAGTGTGGTGCGGCGCAGCCAGTGGGCCACGGTATCGAGCATCATGCGTGGATAGCCGCGCAACGCGGCGATATGCAGCCTGTAGAGGGACGCATACATGAGACGCGCGAACAACCCCTCGACGTGCATGTTGCCGCCGGCGAGCCCGCCCATCAGATTGCCGACCGCGCTGAAGTGGCCTAGTGAAACGAGCGAACCCAGATCGCGATAGGTAAACTCGGGCAACTGTCGGCCCTTTAGCCGATTGCCAAACGCATGCAGCAGAAAGCTCGCTTGCTGGTGCGCGGCCTGGGCGCGCGGCGGCACCTTGCGGACCTCACCGTCGCTAGCTGGCCATGGGCAAGCCGCACAATCGCCAAGTGCAAAGATGCTGTCATCGGTTTGCGTCTGCAGCGTGCGGCGCACGGCAAGCTGGCCGAGGTTCGTGACCGGCAACCCTCCGAGCTTCCCGAGCACGGCCGGTGCCTTGATGCCCGCCGCCCAGACAGTCAGATCGGCGCGTACGGATTTTCCGCTCGCGGTAAGCACGAAGCGCGGCGCGACCTCGGCCACTCTTTCGCCCGTCATGAGTCTCACACCGAGTTTTTCGAGTAATTCTGTCGTTGCGTTCGCCACACGCTCGGTCAATGCAGGCAGAATCCGCGGCCCTGCCTCGATGACCACGATGCCAATATCGCGAGTCGGATCGAGCTTGTGCAGACCGTACGCTGAGAGCACCTGTGCCGTGTTGCGCAGCTCTGCGGAGAGCTCGACGCCCGTTGCGCCAGCGCCGACGATGGCCACCTGGATGCGCGGTTCGTCAGGCGCCGACGCAACCGCGCCGCGCGCGAGAGGCGCTTGCTCCTCACGTTCGGCGCGAATGCAGGCGGCAATGAGACGTTTGCGTAAACGCTCAGCGTCCCAGACTGAATCGAGTGGGAACGAATGCTCCTGTGCGCCTTGTACGCCGAAAAAATGCGTGGTGCTGCCGATCGCAATCACGAGGGTGTCGTACTCGAGCTCGCGCTTCGGCAGCAGCTCGACGCCATCTTCATCCAGCAAGGGCGCTAGCGTGATGCGTTTCGCGAAACGATCGAGACCGACGAGCTCACCCTGCTGAAATTCGAAGTTGTGCCAGAACGCTTGCGCCGCGTACGCAAGTTCCTGCGTAGAAGGATCCATGCTGCCGGCAGCGACTTCATGCAGTAGCGGCTTCCAGACATGGGTGGAGTGACGGTCGACGAGCGTCACGATCGCGCGCGGCTGCCTGTTCCGCCTACGCTTGCCATAGCGATCACCGAGGCGCGTCACGAGCTCCAGCCCGCCTGCGCCTCCACCTACGACGATGAAACGGTGCATGTGTATGTTCTCCACATTTATAATTCGCAGTCCAAAGTGGAAGACGTGGGCGAGTGACTCTGCTCGAACCTCACGTCTCAGTCGGCGGTGGCGACATATGGCCTGACCATTTTGGCCGGGTCGACGACGCGGTCGAACGTCTGTTCGTCGACGAAACCCAGTTCCAGCGCCGCAGCCTTCAAGGTCAGGTCATGTTCTGCCGCATAGTGAGCGATGGCTGAAGCCTTGTCGTAGCCGATAACGGGCACCAGCGCGGTCACCAGCATGAGTGAGCGGTCGACGTACTCGCGAATCTTCTTGAAATTCGGCCGGGTGCCCTCGACCAGGAAGCGCCGGAAGTTCGTGCAGCCGTCGGTGAGCAGCGTGATTGACTGCATCAGGTTGTGGATCATCAGCGGCTTGTAGACGTTCATCTCCAGGTATCCGCTTGCGCCGCCAAAGCCGACGGCCACGTCATTCGCCATGACCTGCACCGCAAGCATCGTCAGCGCCTCCACCTGAGTCGGGTTGACTTTGCCCGGCATGATGGAGGAGCCAGGCTCGTTTTCGGGGATCAGCAGTTCCGCGAATCCCGCGCGCGGGCCACATGACAACAGGCGAATGTCGTTGCCGATCTTGTAGAGCGAAGCCGCGAGGGTCCGGAACGTGCCGGAGAGTTGGATCAATGCGTCGTGGGCGCCTTGCACGGTGAACTTGTTCTGTGCACTGACAAACGGCAGTCCCGTCAGTTTTGCAATTTCTCCTGCGGCTGCGTCTGCAAAGCCCGGCGCGGCGTTGATCCCGGTTCCGACCGCGGTGCCGCCCAACGCGAGGCAATACACTCCGTCGAGCGCACTGTCGATTCGCTGAAGATTGTCTGCGAGCATGCCGGCATAGCCCGACCACTCCTGGCCAAGCGTGAGCGGTGTCGCGTCCTGCATATGGGTGCGGCCGATCTTGACGATATCGTCCCATTTCCGAGCCTTGGCTGCGATCGCATCATGCAGTGCCTGGACGGCGGGAATCAGGCGTTGCATCGTGTTGACAGCGGCGGCGAGGTACATTGCCGCAGGAAAAGAGTCGTTCGACGATTGCGACATGTTGACGTGATCGTTCGGGTGAATCGGCTTCTTGCTCCCGAGCGGCGTGCCCGCGAGCTGGCAGCAACGATTGGAAATCACCTCGTTGACGTTCATGTTGAACTGCGTCCCGCTGCCCGTCATCCAGACGTGCAAGGGGAACATGTCGTGATGCTGCCCGGCGAGGATCTCGTCACAGACCTGGGTAATGAGCGTGTGTGCCTGATCGTCGAGACGTTTTCCGGCATGGTTTGCGTTGGCCGCCGCCTTCTTGAGAACGGCATAGGCGGTAATCATCTCGCGAGGCATCAGCTCGGAGCCGATGCTGAAATGCTCGATCGAGCGCTGTGTCTGTGCGCCCCAAAGCTTGTCGGCGGGAACACTGACTTCCCCGAGGCTGTCGGCCTCGATTCGAATATTGTCCATCGTTACTTGTCCCTTCATTTGGAGTGTGGCACTCAGGCGGCGCGCAGTAGCGCGAGCACCCGAACGATTTCCGGGTCGGCGACGTCGCCTTCTGGTTCGGTGCGCCCGAGCAGCAAGTCCATCAGTTCGTTGTCGCTCAATTCGAACAGTCGCGTGAGTGCGCCCACATCGGCATCGCTGAGACTGGATTCATGACGGCCGAAAAAGCGTTCGAAGATCAGATCGTTTTCCAGCAGGCCACGTCTTGCGCGCCAGCGCAGTCGCGCGCGGCGCAGTGGATCGGATTGGTGTGAGGTCTCGTTCATGTCAAACCTTCCTTCGTACCATCAGTTCCTTGATCTTGCCGATGGCCTTTGTCGGGTTGAGTCCCTTCGGGCACACATCAACGCAATTCATGATCGTGTGGCATCGGAACAGACGGTACGGATCATCCAGGTTGTCCAGACGCTCGCCGGTCGCCTGATCGCGGCTGTCCGCGATGAAGCGATAGGCTTGCAGCAGGCCCGCCGGGCCGACGAACTTGTCCGGGTTCCACCAGAAGCTTGGGCACGACGTCGAGCAGCTCGCGCACAGGATGCACTCGTACAGGCCGTCGAGCTCGTCACGTTCTTCCGGCGACTGCAGACGCTCCTTTTCCGGCGGCGGCGTATCGTTGATCAGATACGGCTTGATCGAGTGATACTGGTTGAAGAAGTGCGTCATGTCGACAATCAGATCGCGAATGACGGGCAGGCCCGGCAGCGGGCGCAGCACGATTTTCTGCGGCAGGTCGTTCATGTTCGTCAGACACGCCAGACCGTTCTTGCCGTTGATGTTCATCGCATCCGAACCGCACACGCCTTCGCGGCATGAGCGCCGGAACGCCAGTGTTTCATCGGCAGCCTTAAGTTTGACGATCGCGTCCAGTAGCATCCGTTCGTGCGAGTCGATCTCGATCTCGTACGTCTGCATGTGCGGCGCTGCGTCCTTGTCCGGGTCGTAGCGGTAGATTTCGAAGGTACGTTTGGCCATGGTCGTTTCCTTTAATTCCTTGACTAGAAGATGCGTGGTTTCGGGGGAACCGTTGCAACGGTCAGCGGTTGCAGCTGAACCGGCTTGTAGTCAAGGCGATCGCCCTCGCTGTGCCACAACGTATGACGCAGCCAGTTTTCGTCGTCGCGTTGCTTGTGCTCGCTCGGCGCGTGCGCGCCGCGGCTTTCCTTTCGCGCTTCGGCCGAGACCATCGTGGCGCGTGCCACCTCGATCATGTTGGCCAGTTCCAGCGCCTCGACGCGCGCGGTGTTGAACACCTTTGACTTGTCCTTCAGATGCACGTGATTGACGCGCTCGGCGACTTCCTTGATCTTGCTGACGCCTTCAGCCATCAGCTTCTCCGTGCGAAACACGCCGGCATGCTGTTGCATCGTCGAACGAATGTCGCCCGCGACCGTTTGCGTGTATTCGCCCGATGACGACTTTTCGAGTCGGTCCAGACGTGACAGCGCGAAATCGGCGGCGTCGGCGGGGAGCGGCTTGTGTTCCTTGATTTCCTTCACGTGCCGGATGATGTGATTGCCGGCAGCGCGGCCGAACACCACGAGATCGAGCAGCGAGTTCGTGCCCAGGCGGTTCGCGCCATGCACCGAGACGCACGAGCATTCGCCCACTGCGTAGAAACCGTTGACGGGATCCTTGTGACCCTTCGACGTGCCGACCACCTGGCCGTGAACGTTGGTCGGAATTCCGCCCATCTGATAGTGGATGGTCGGGACAACCGGGATCGGTTCCTTGATCGGGTCGACGTTCGCAAACCTGATGGCGATTTCGCGGATCGACGGCAGCCGCTTCTTGATCGTCTCGGCGCCGATGTGCGACAGGTCGAGCAGGATGTGATCCTTGTTCGGACCGACGCCACGGCCTTCGATGATCTCCTGTCCCATCGAACGCGAGACGAAGTCGCGGGGCGCCAGATCCTTATAGACAGGTGCGTAGCGTTCCATGAAGCGCTCGCCGTCCGCGTTGCGCAGGATGCCGCCTTCGCCGCGCACGCCTTCCGTGATCAGCACGCCCGCGCCTGCGACGCCTGTCGGGTGGAATTGCCAGAACTCCATGTCCTGCAACGCGAATCCGGCGCGCGCTGCCATGCCGAGTCCATCACCGGTATTGATGAACGCGTTCGTCGTAGCAGCGAAAATACGCCCTGCTCCGCCCGTGGCGAACAGCGTGGTCTTGCCTTCGAGGATATAAACGTCGCCGGTTTCCATTTCCAGCGCGGTTACGCCGAGCACGTCACCGTCGGCGTCGCGGATCAGGTCCAGCGCCATCCATTCGACGAAGAACTGTGTCTTCGAGGCGACATTCTGCTGATAGAGCGTATGCAGCAACGCGTGACCAGTACGGTCGGCTGCGGCACAAGCGCGCTGCACCGGCTTCTCGCCGTGGTTCGCCGTGTGCCCGCCGAACGGGCGCTGGTAGATCGTGCCGTCGGCGTTACGGTCGAACGGCATGCCCATGTGTTCGAGCTCGTACACGGCGTTCGGCGCTTCGCGGCACATGAACTCGATCGCGTCCTGGTCGCCGAGCCAGTCGGAGCCCTTGATCGTGTCATAGAAGTGCCATTCCCAGTTGTCTTCGCTCATGTTGCCGAGCGAGGCGCCGATGCCGCCTTGCGCGGCGACGGTGTGCGAGCGCGTCGGGAACACCTTCGAAAGCACGCAGACGGACAGGCCAGCGCGCGCGAGCTGCAGCGACGCGCGCATCCCCGAGCCGCCCGCGCCGACGATGACCACGTCGAAGCGGCGACGCGGCAGGGAATTTTTGATTGCAACCATTACACTCTCCAGAGAATCTGCGCAGCGAAGCCGGCGCACGCAAGCAGCCAGACGATCGAAAGCGCTTGAAGAAACAGACGGACACCGACGGGCTTGACATAGTCCATCCAGATGTCGCGCACGCCGACCCACGCGTGATAGAACAGAGACAGCAGCGCGACGAACGTGGCGAGCTTCATCCATTGCGTGGCGAAGATCGAAGACCAGCCGTCGTATGAGAATTCACGCGCGCCGAAAAACCACACGAGAAGGATGACCGTGTAGACGGCCATGATGACGGCCGTCACGCGCTGCGCGAGCCAGTCGCGCAGACCGTAGTGCGCGCCCACGACGAGGCGCTTCGGACCGATTTGATGATGGGGTGCCATGTTTAGAAGGCTCCAAATAGTTTGAGCGCGAAAGCGATCGTGAGTAGCGAAGAGACGATCGCCACGATGGCTGCTGTCTTCCTGCCGTCCTGTTTCGAGACCGCGCGGTGCGTGTCCATCAGCAGATAGCGCAGGCCGGCACAGAAGTGCAGGAGGAACGCCCACGTCAGGACGAGTACGACGACCTTCACGACAAAGTTCGAAAGGACTGCCTTGAAGGCTTCGAAGGTGCCCGTGGACGTCAGGCTCTGCTCGAACAGATAAAGCAGGAACGGCAAACAGACAAACAGCAGGACACCGCTTACGCGATGCAGGATCGACACGCGCCCCGCCAGCGGCAGCCGGTACGCGCTCGTTATTTGCCCGATACCAATGTTCCGGAATTCCGGATTCGGCTTCTTTACAGCTTCAGACATGGGGACCTCCGGTTGTAGTTGCGCCATCTTTGGCACGAGGTGTCGATATCGCGACCTGCATACGATTACGCCGGCACATATGAGGGTTGATAAGCCTTCGCGGCCATAAAGGCATCGAGGTTGACGGGTCGGGGTACGCCTGCCAGCCCCTGGTCAAAGATGAACCGGGCAATTTCGCGCGCCACGGCCAGCGAGGTTCTGAAAATGCGCGACTGCGGCGGGTAGATCAATCCTGCGTCGAGGTCGTCCTGCGAAACCTGGGCGGCGAGCGCCCGGGCGGCGATAATCAGCATCTCGTCGGTTACGCGTCGGGCTTCCGTGGCATAAATGGCCATGCCGAGCGCCGGAAAGATGTAGACGTTGTTGCCCTGTCCGGGGGTATAGGTCCGGCCGTTGTATTGAACCGGCGCGAACGGGCTGCCGCTCGCGAACACAGCGCGTCCATCGGACCACGTGTACGCTTCCTCTGCGGTGCATTCCGAACGCGACGTCGGATTGGAATAGGGGAAGATGATTGGGCGTTCGTTCACGCGCGCCATCGCTTCGACCACGGGCTGGTTGAACGCTTTGGCCGCAGCGCTGACACCGATGATCGCGGTCGGGCGCAGTGTTTCAATCGCGCCGACGAAGTCGCCAATCGGCTCGTGGACATGAGCAAACGGCTTCTGGAAATCGGCCAGATCGGTACGACCGGCGTGGATCAAGCCCTCCTTGTCATAGAGCCAGCATGCGCCGAAGGCGTCCTCCGCCGATACCCCGGCCTCCATCATTGCCTTCGCAAGCAAGCCTGCAATCCCGGTCCCTGCCGTCCCGCCGCCCAGGAACAGGAAGCGCTGGTCCGCCAGCGAGCCGCCTGTCACGCGCAGCGCGGCGAGAATGCCCGCAAGCGCGACCCCGGCCGTCCCCTGGATGTCATCGTTGAAGCAGCAGACGCGATCGCGATAGCGCGTCAGGATCGGTTCTGCGTGAGCAAACGCGAAGTCCTCGAACTGGATGCAGGCACGCGGAAAGACTTCCTGGACAGCCGTGACAAACTCCTCGATGAACTCGTCGTACTCCGCACCGGTGACGCGGCGTTGACGCAGCCCGAGGTACAGATCATCTGCAAGCAGGCTTTCGTTATTGGTTCCCACGTCGAGCGTAATCGGCAGCGTAACCTCGGGGGGGACGCCAGCGCAGGCCGTGTATAACGAAAGCTTGCCGATGGGAATGCCCATGCCGTTCACCCCGAGATCTCCGAGCCCCAGAATGCGTTCGCCGTCAGTCACGACGATGAAGCGCACATCCGACACCGGCCAGTTGCGCAGAATTTCCTTGAGGCGTCCCTTTCGGCTAATGGGCAGGTACATGCCGCGCGGGCGGCGCAAAATGTGGCCGAAGTTCTCGCATGCCTCGCCAACAGTCGGCGTATAGACCAGTGGGATAAAGCGCTTCGGATCGGACATCAATACGCGGTAATAGAGCGTCTCGTTGGTGTCGAGCAGTGCCGACAGATAGATGTAGCGTTCGAGGTCGCTGGTCTTCAGGTCAATCTGCCTCAAAACGCGCTGGATCTGCGCTTCTTCGGTCTCGATCTTTTCAGGCAGCAGGCCAACCAGCCCCAACTGCTGACGCTCGGCGGAATTGAATGCTGTGGATTTGTTGGCATGCGGATCGCGCAGCAACGCTGTACCTCGCAAGTCCGCCGCCGCGCGGCGGATGGAACGATCTGCAGATGCATTTGGCAAAAAATCAGTCATGAACTTCGTCCTTTGAAATTCAGGTGGACGTGTCTTGAGATCAAGGTCTACGTCCGCACACAAGAAACTACGAACAAATAATTAGGAATCCCTTTTCACAAAGGAATGCTTTCGCGCCTTGGTAGGCGCAACCGGGCGAAGCCAACGCTCAATGCGTGGATGGCCGTTGGCACCCGATTGTGCTGCGTTCCGACGGTAGATCGCGGTTATCCGTTCCGGCCGTCATTGTTGTCCCTCGCTGGTCGCGAACGCCGTGACCTGGTACTGCCTGTTGCTGATTACTTAGGACAAAGTATGTGTCAGGCGCGGGCAACGTCCAATATATCGAGAGTAGCTATTTCGATATCATTTGGTGAATAACGTGATGCTTTTCCGGATCTTGATACGCCCGCGGATCTCATGGACTGTCGTGGTGGCGGTTCCTGGTCAAACGCCGCGCGACTTCCAGGAAATCGCGAACGACCTTCGAGTACTCGGCCGATCGATAGGCAATCACGATTTGCGCCTTCGGTCCTGGCCCGTCGATTGCGTGGTATGTCACGCCCGTTGCTGCCACCTGGCGGATCGATTGCGGGACGATCGAGACGCCGAAATCCATCAGTTGCGCGAGGATGGGAGCGCGCGCGTCGCGTCGATGGATCAGAAGACCCCGTTCGCGGTGATGACGCGCTTTCGCCCGACGATCTGCGGAGAACTTGTGACGGCGCTCGACAAGCGCGACGTGCAGGACATCATCGACAAGCTGGTCGCGTCGCCGAATCTCTTTTTGCGCTTTTCGTATCGACGGCCGCTTCGAGCACGTTGAGACGCGCACCGTGCCGCGCCAGACCAAGCCGTACCGTCCGATGCTTCAGGCGATCGAGCGGCAGCCGGTCTTCAGGTTCGAGGCAACCTCGGCAACGCTGGTTGGATTTCGTTGCCATCCATACGTGCAGGGCATCAACCTGGCAGGTTTCCATGTCCACTACATCACCGATGATCGCCGCGGCGGTGGGCATGTCCTCGACTATCGGCTGCTGGAATGGAAGCTCGAGGTCGCGAAAATTTCGAAGCTGCGCATCGACCTTCCTCGCACCGATAGCTTTCATGGATCGCTGCACGCGGATGTGCTAATGCCGTTGGGGTGCCGTTCCTGGAACACGCGCCGGAGTTCGGCATTCGACGGCGCGACGCGTGGCAGCGTAACCGCCGCCCTCGCATTCGCCACCCACTGCCCGAGCTTCTTCTCCCGGATCGTCATTCGGATCTCCTTGTAACCGAGCAATAACGAAAGTCAGTATCTGGCGCGGCGTACTAAACTCCAATATATTGGCGGTGGTGACATCGATATCATTTAGCGAATAACACGGTGACCTGCATGGAGCTTAGACATCTACGCTATTTTGTTGTAGTGGCTGAGGAACGGCACTTCACGCGGGCTGCGGAGCGACTCGGTATCGGGCAACCGCCACTGAGCCTGCAGATCCAGCGGCTCGAACGCGAGATCGGCGCGCAACTGTTTCGCCGACTGTCGCGCGGTGTTGAGCTGACCGAGGCGGGCGAGTTGTTGTTTGCCAATGCGCGTCAGATTCTCGCCCAGGTCGATCGCACATGCGCGGACGTGAAACGCCTCGCTCGTGGAGAATTGGGACATCTGCGCGTGGGGTTCGCGGGGGCCACTTACTTTCTGTCGCTGGTGCCCGCCATCATTCGCGAGTACCGGGGCCAGCACGCGGATGTGACGGTATCGCCGGAGCAAAGCAATACGCCATCGCTGGTGGAGGGGCTGCTCGAAGGTCGCGTCGACGTGGCGTTCATCCGGCCACCGATCCTGAGCGCCGACGAACTGGAAGTCGAGTTGCTGGTCAGGGAAGATATGGTGGTGGCGCTGCCACATAGCCACCCGCTCGCGCGGTCCGGCGCGCCGGTATCGCTCTCCGCACTTGCAGCCGAGACGTTCATCCTGTTCCCGCGCTCGATCGGCGCAGGGCTTTACGACGCGGTCACGGGCGCCTGTGAGCGGGCTGGTTTCATTCCGAGGCTTGGACAGGAGGCGCCGCAGATCACCTCAATCGTACCGATGGTGGGCGCCGGCTTCGGCGTTTCGATCGTGCCGCGTTCGACCAGCCAGATCCAGACTGACGAAGTGGTTTATCTGCCGATCTCGGGCGATTCACCCAAAGCGCCCATCAGTCTCGCGTGGCGGCGTCACGATCGGTCGCCGGTGGTACGCCGCTTTCTGACCGTAGCCCGTCGGATGGCGCGCGAGTGGCGCAAGCCGCCGACGTGAGGTCTGAGACTCAGGAACGACGTGCCGTCGGAGGCATCGAAGGCGTCATGCCGACGACGACAAGATTCCGATGGCTTGCACTTCGACCGCCAACGCCTGCCCGACGAGCAGGCGAGTAAGCGCGTGTCCGCTCACTAAGAGACGGTTTCAAAAGGACGCGTAGCTACTGTTAACTTTTGGCGCGACCTGTTAACCTGAGCCATCGTGACAACCGGATCAGGGAGATGGGCAAGCCGATCATCGACGACGAGTTGTGGAAACTGATCGAGCCACTTCTTCCGCCAGCCAAGCCCCGTCGGTTCAAGTACCCGCGGGCCGCAAGCCCGTACCGGATCGCGCGACGCTGACGGGCATTTTGTTCGTGCTGAAGACCGGCATCCGCTGGCGCGATCTTCCTGCGGAAATGGGATGTGGCTCGGGCGTGAGCTGCTGGCGGCGACTGCGCGACTGGCAACAGGCCGGCGTGTGGGACGCATTGCACGCGTTGCTGCTGACCAAGCTACGCGCAGCAAACCAGATCGACTTCTCACGTGTAGTCGTCCCTCGCGACCGACGCCAACGGTACGCCGATCGCGGCAATCCTGACCGGCGCCAACCGCAATGACGTCACGCAACTGATTCCCCTGATCGAGGCGATCTGATATATCAGATTTCACATGCAGCATTTGTCAAATGCTGTTTCTTGCCGGCCGACGGCTGCTGCGATGCGAGGCGACCGTAACCGTTTGCCACGAAAAGAGAATCGGCCTGACGGGATGTGCGGCCCACCTTGCTTGCAACGTCTCTCAACGCTCGCGTACCTCAAACCTCGCCAGTCGCACAACGTGACCGGAGCATCGCGCGACTCGGGAACGAAGACACCGATACCCGGCGGCACTCCGCCTCAGCCTGACGTTCAGTCTCCCCGTCAATCGCACGTGCGTCGAAGTCGGTCCGCCGACCCGATTCGGGATCAGCGCCAGCGGCTCTTCGCGGCAGAGTTCCCAGGGCGGCATCGAATCCGAAATAAACTCGGCGAGCCTACCCACGCTTCAACGGCGGGTGCACGAACGGCCAAGGAGTCCCGAGTCGACTGGGTATACGAAGGTGTCGCCAATACCATCGTGCAATGGAGCGCGCACCGCTTGCAGCCTAAAGTTGCTCTCCATGAGCAACGTGTGACACGAAAGGACGCACCATAACCCTGCCCCAAATCAGCAGAACACCTGTTTCCGCGGACCCAACCCGCTCGTCCCGCAAGGCATCACACATACGCCTAAGCAGATCACCTACAGCACACACGTGCTCGACGCCGTCGCAACGCTGAAGCAAGCCTGATTTTCCAAACCCACTGACAGGAACCCATCATGACCAACCCCAAGCTCGAAGTACTCACCCCGCAAAACTCCCAACTGCTTTTCATCGACCAACAGCCGCAGATGGCATTCGGTGTCCAGTCCATTGACCGGCAGGTGCTGAAGAACAATGTGGTGGGTCTGGCCAAGGCAGCGAAGATCTTCGACATTCCGACCACCATCACGTCGGTCGAAACGCAAAGTTTCTCGGGCTTTACTTACCCCGAACTGCTCGACGTATTTCCCGGCCAGCCGCTGCTCGAACGTACATCGATGAACTCCTGGGATGACCAGAAGGTTCGTGACGCGCTGGCGGCGAACGGACGCAACAAGATCGTGGTTTCAGGCCTGTGGACGGAGGTTTGCAACAACACCTTCGCACTCAGCGCCATGCTGGAAGGCGGCTACGAGATCTACATGGTTGAGGATGCCTCGGGTGGCACGTCGAAGGACGGCCACGACTATGCGATGCAGCGCATGATCCAGGCCGGCGTCGTGCCCGTGACGTGGCAACAGGTGTTGCTCGAATGGCAACGCGACTGGGCACGTCGTGATACGTACGACGCCGTCATGCAGGTAGTTCGGGAACATTCGGGTGCGTACGGGATGGGCGTGGACTACGCCTACACCATGGTGCACAAAGCGCCACAACGCGCGGCGGGTCAACACGAGATCGTGCCCGCAGTTCCGGCCAGGTAATCGGCCGCCCTCCGTCTCATTTGATAACCCGACGCTGGCTGTGCGGCGTGGCGCCGCCGGCCGGCAGGAGTAGTTTCGCTGCCTGCTCCAGACAAGCCCGATCTGATGTTGCCCGCGGCAAGAGAGATGAAGCCATGAAAGTCTATCTGTTATCACTAGGTGCCGGCGTACTGGTCGGTGTCATCTACCACCTGATTGGCGTGCGGTCGCCCGCCCCGCCGCTGGTTGCGCTGGTCGGCCTGCTCGGCATTCTCGCTGGAGAGCAGCTCGTTCCACTCAGCGAGCAATACTTATTGGGCGCCATTCGCTCAACGGCGCCGCGCGCATCGGACGAGGCAAGCACGGCATCAGGCTCACTGCGACACGGCATTTCTCGCGTCACAGCTGCGCGCAAGATTGCCGGGAACGAGGAGACCCGCTCATGAACACTTCCGCAAAATCCCCCGACCTGGTTCTGCACAACGGCCGCTTCACGACGCTGAACCGGGCGAACCCAACAGCGAGTGCGGTCGCCATCAGGGACGGCAAATTCATGGCCGTTGGCGACAATGCCGACATCATGTCGTTGGCAGGTACCGAGACAAAGGTGATTGACCTGAAGGGACGTTCCGTTTTGCCGGGACTCATCGACAATCACACACACGTCGTGCGCGGCGGCCTGAACTTCAACATGGAACTGCGGTGGGACGGCGTGCGAACGCTCGCCGACGCGATGAACTTGCTCAAGCGCCAGGTGGCCGTTACGCCACCACCGCAATGGGTGCGTGTGGTCGGTGGCTTCACCGAGCAGCAGTTCGTCGAGAAGCGGCTTCCCACCATCGAGGAACTGAACGCCGTCGCGCCCGAGACGCCGGTGTTCATCCTGCATCTTTACGACCGGGCGTTGCTGAACGCCGCGGCGCTGCGCGTGGTCGGCTATACGAAAGACACGCCGGAGCCGCCCGGCGGACAGATCATGCGCGACGGCGACGGCAACCCGACGGGACTGCTTCTGGCGAAACCGAATGCGTCGATCCTGTACGCAACCCTGGCGAAGGGGCCGAAGCTGCCGTTCGACTATCAGCTCAATTCGACGCGCCATTTCATGCGCGAGCTGAACCGGCTCGGCGTGACGGGGGTGATCGATGCGGGCGGCGGCTTCCAGAACTACCCCGAGGACTACGAGGTCATCGAAAAACTCGCCAACGACGGACAGATGACCGTGCGTCTCGCGTACAACCTGTTCACGCAGAAGCCGAAGGCCGAGAAGCAGGACTTCCTGAACTGGACGAAGACATCGAAGTACAAGCAGGGCGACGACTACTTCCGGCACAACGGCGCAGGCGAGATGCTGGTGTACTCCGCAGCGGATTTCGAGGACTTCCGCGAGCCGCGCCCGGACATGCCGCCGCAGATGGAAGATGAACTGGAAGACGTTGTGCGCGTGCTCGCCGAAAACCGCTGGCCATGGCGCATGCATGCAACCTATGACCAGACCATCAGCCGCGCGCTGGATGTCTTCGAGAAGGTCAACCGGGACATTCCGCTCGATGGCATCCACTGGTTCTTCGACCACGCCGAGACGATCTCCGAGCGTTCGATGGACCGGATCGCGGCGCTTGGCGGGGGCGTCGCGGTGCAACACCGAATGGCCTACCAGGGCGAGTATTTCGTCGAACGATACGGCGCGGCGGCGGCCGAGGCAACGCCGCCCATCGCGCGCATGCTCGAGAAGGGCGTGCGCACGTCGGCGGGCACCGATGCCACGCGTGTCGCTTCCTACAATCCGTGGGTGTCGCTTGCGTGGCTGGTGACGGGCAAGACGGTCGGCGGCCTGCGCCTCTATCCGCAGCGCAACCGCCTTGACCGCGATACGGCGCTGCGGATGTGGACCGAGAAGGTCACCTGGTTCTCCAACGAAGAAGGCAAGAAAGGCCAGATCGCCGTGGGGCAGCTCGCTGACCTGATCGTTCCCGACCGCGACTTCTTCACCTGCGCCGAGGACGATATCGCAAGCACGGTGTCGGATCTGACCATTGTCGGCGGCCGCATCGTGTATGGCGGCGCAGCGTTCGCTCATCTCGACGACGGCGCACCGCCTCCGGCGATGCCCGACTGGTCGCCCGTACGTCGCTTCGGTGGCTTCGCCGCATGGAAGGAGTCGAAGGGCGAAGGCGAAGCTTCGTTGCAGCAGATGGCGGCGGCGTCGTGCGGCTGCGCGAATGGCTGCGCCGTGCATGGCCACGACCACGCGCGCGCCTGGTCGGGCAACGCGCCGGCGTCCGACCTGCGCTCGTTCTGGGGCGCGCTTGGCTGCGCCTGCTGGGCGGTCTGACATGAGCACGCACGCACAAGGAAATCCGCACTGGATCGCCGCGCTGCTCGCGCAGCGCTGGCTGCCGCTGGTGGTCCCACGTTACGGGCAACTTCGTGCTGATTGGCGCTGAAGCGGCAGGCTTCGGCCAGGGCGCGTTCATGAAGTTGATGGCGTTGCCCGCATTCATAGCAGGCGTGGTCGTCAGCAGCGTGCTTTTGAAGAGCGTCGAACCTGAGACCCACAGCCACGCGGCGTGTGTTCTCTACGTTGTTCAGGCGGTACTTATGCTGGCCTTTTGCCTCGTGGGTGTCCGCGTCTCGCCCGCGGTGCATGCGGACAGTACGCCCGTCATCATTTGCGGGATGATCGGCGCAGCCGCAATGGGCGTGCAGAATGCGCACGGCCGCCTTGTCAAGCGTTCCGGTGTGCCGAACACCGTGATGACAGGCAACGTGACGCAGGCCGTGCTCGACACGATCGACATCCTGTCGCCGAAGATGCCATTCGCGGCACGAGCGGTGACGCGAACACGTCTGGGGAAGATGTTGCCGACGATTCTCGCGTTCGCAGCAGGAGCAATCTTTGGGACGCTCGCGTATCAGCACGCAGGGTTTCAGGCATTGCTGCTGCCGTGCGTGGCGCTCTTGTGGCCGGCTTTGAAGGCACGCTGCGGACAGAGGTGGTCGCGCAAATTCGGACAGCCGGATGAATAGAACACTCGGGGCGTGCGCCCGCGAGAATGCTGGCAAATCAACCTGAAAATATGGAATACATGACATGACTAGTTATAAAGCAGTTTTTCTGGCAGCCACATTGTTGGCAGGCGTGCAAGCTCACGCACAGGTCGCAGGCATTCAGCCTCTCAGCTTTTCGGTGGTTCAGTCAGAAGCCCTTCTTGAAGGGTGGAGCGCAAAGAAAAGCTTGCTCGATAAATCCGTTTATAACGACCAGAACGAGAAGGTTGGAACTGTCCGGGATCTGATTGTCGCACCGGACGGGTCCATCTCTGCCGCGATCATTTCGGCCGGCGGGTTTCTAAACGTCCCGCACCACGATATTGCGGTGCCCATTGGCAGCCTGGACGTCCACGACGGCAATCTGTACCTGCCCGGTGCGACGATAGCGCTGGTCAAGGCGACACCCGCATTCCAATACGCCAAAGTCCAATCGCCGCCCAAGCCGAAGAAGCAGCTAGCCCATTAGCGAGGTTCATGGTGATGCACGCCCGCTTTCCTTACCTGCGGGCAAGAAATGATGAACACCCCTGAATGGATGTACAGCTTTGAAAAGGTCGCGAACGATGGGTGCGGTGCCTGGACGGCAAGGAGGCTCAATCTGGCTCGACCTCGTCTCATGCATGTAACCGTAAGCCCTCGCTAACCTGAGGGTCGAGTCAGCGAATCGTTTGCTCAAGGAGATTGTGCCCGTGAAAGTCTCTCATTTGCTTCGATGTGCCGCTGTCGGTACAACCCTCATATCGAATGTAGTCCACCCACATGAGATCGGTGCCAGCCTCGATTGTCATTTCGGTCCTCACGAATTTATTGAACAGTTGGTCGAAGATAAGGAGATCGATCGGCTTCCGATAAATGTGTCGGCCAACTCGGTCAACGCGTATCGGGTGAGACCGAACCAGAACCTGACTGCACTCGGATTCAAAGTCCGGGCTGTATTTGGCTTCTCCCCGAACGATGACATGTTCATCTCCAAGAGCGGGGGAGACGAAGCGCGCCGCCAGGTCTATGGCGTTGTCGTAATGGCGGAGGGAGAGGCGGTTAGCGAACGCATTCGCGATTCTGGAAGCCCGGCGACGGTGAAGGAAGTCATGCCCCTCGTCATGTCGGCCGTCATATGTGAGAAATAGCTCGTCCCGAATGGCCCGAAGCCCAGGGTATGCGCCACTAATGATGCAATCACCCCTGATTTATATGGAATCCTACGAATGAAAAACCCAGGCCCGCAACAACACGCCCGCTAACGGACTTTTTCTTTATATCCTTAGCGATCTCAGTGGCGACGGCTGGCCGCAGTCGCCATCGGCAGTCTCAACGCGGCCATGAAGGAATAATCGATGAGTCAACCAGACAATTTCGCCGCACCGGTCGAGACAGAACTGACCGGAATCGATCTGATCAACAATCCGATGCTCAACAAGGGCACCGCTTTTACCGACGAAGAACGCGATGCATTTAAGCTGCACGGATTGCTTCCACCGCATGTCGGCTCGCTCGATGAGCAGGTCGAGCGCCGGTTGAAGGTGCTGCGCGCCTTTGCGACTGACTTCGAGCGCTACGCTTTTTTGCGCGAGTTGCAGGACAGTGACGAAACGCTGTTCTACGCGCTGATTGCCAGCAATCTCGAAGAGACCTTGCCGCTGATTTATACACCGACCGTGGGCGAAGGCTGCCAGCGCTTCAGCGAAATCTGGCACAGGCCACGCGGTGTCTTCGTCAGTTACCCGAACAGGCACCGCATTCGCGAAATGTTGTCGGACCCCCGCTTCGATAATGTGCGCATCATCGTAGTCAGTGACGGTGAGCGTATCTTGGGGCTCGGGGACCAGGGCGCCGGCGGCATGGGCATCTCGATCGGTAAGCTTGCACTTTATACGGCCTGTGCAGGCATTCATCCGAGTGAAACACTGCCGGTACTGTTGGATGTCGGAACGAACAACCAGGAGCGCCTTGACGATCCGCTTTATATCGGATGGAGGAACAAGCGCATAGGTCGCGAGGAGTACGATGCTTTCGTCGAAGAATTCGTTACGGCGGTGGCAGAGCGGTGGCCCGACGTACTGCTCCATTGGGAAGATTTCGCGGGTTCGAACGCCGCACGTCTCCTCGAGCGCTATCGCGATCGGCTCTGCACCTTCAACGACGATATCCAGGGCACCGCCGCCATCGCGGCCAGCTCGCTTATGGCCGCCGTCAACGTCACCGGTGTACCACTAACGGAGCAGCGCATTGCCGTGCTCGGCGCCGGATCGGCCGGATGCGGCATCGCCTCTCTGTTGCTCCAGGCCATGATCGATGCTGGGGTCGACGAGGTGGAGGCACGCCGCCGCTTCTTCCTTGTCGACCGTAACGGACTGCTTGTAGAGGGCTTGGCGGACATTACGCCGGCACAGAGGCCATTTCTTCAGAACCCGGAGGTCGTCGCGAATTGGAGCCGTGAGGTGCCGGGCACGGTCGGTCTGGCCGACGTCGTTTCGAATGCGCATCCGACGGTGCTAATCGGAGTTTCGGGGCAGGCTGGCGCCTTCAGCGAGTCTATTGTTCGCACCATGGCGCGTTACATTGAGCGGCCGGTTATCTTCCCGCTGTCCAATCCGACCTCGCGCAGCGAAGCTACACCGGAGCAGCTCATGCTATGGAGCGAGGGCCGTGCGCTCATCGGTACGGGAAGTCCGTTCCCGCCGCTCCACTGGAACGGCCAGACACGCAAGGTCAATCAAACCAACAATTCATATGTTTTTCCCGGCGTCGGACTGGGTGTCCTCGCCTCCGGTGCTCGTCGCATCACCGATGCGATGTTCATGGTCGCCGGAAAGACCGTGGCCGCACTGTCACCTACCGTTAGGGACAAGGATGGGCTGCTGCTGCCGCCTGTTACTGAACTGCGCAAGGTTGCGGTGGCCGTCGCGAAGGCCGTCGCGCTTCAGGCGCAACTCGACGGTGTTGCGCAGCCGTGCGACGCAGCCACCCTCGACGCACGCATTGCGGCGCGCGTCTGGGAGCCGCATTATCGGCCCTATCGGAAACGCGGCTAGAAGTCGGACTCGTGCGGCAGCATTAGATGTCGCACGAGTCCAACCCTTTTCACCGCGTGATCGGGCATTGATAAACTGTGGAAACCAGGGTCTGTTTACATTCGCTGAAGTGTCTTCGAAAAAACCCTGGAGACGTCGGATGCGAGCTTGTGAACCGCCGGCACGACGATATGCGCGGGGCGCTGGTGATCGAGCTGCTGGATCCGTTCGCCCAGGTCGGTCTCGACGACCGTGATGCCGCGCGGCGCTACGATGTAGTCGTAGCCGGAGAAGTTCTTGAGGAACAGCGCTTCAGTGGCCGCGGCATCTTTCTCGCAACCGCGGTTGCCCAGCGGCTGACCGCAGTGGTGTCCGGCTCGCTCCCCTAGCGCCACAGGTTGGTTTGCGCGAGATCGATCACCTGATCCGCTTGTCCGTTCAGGATTGCCCTGACCATATAAAGCGAGAACCCCTTTGCCATTTCGAGGTTGACCGCGGGTGGCATCGCCAGCTCCATCCGGTTGACGACCGCGTCGATCAGCACCGGACCGTCGTGGGCGAACGCCGCGGCGATACCGGGCTCGACATCGTCTGGCTTTTCAAGGCGGATACCGCGGATTCCGACCGCTTCGGCCATGGCGGCGAAATTCGGGTTGTTCAGCTCGGTGCCGATCGGCACGAACGAGGTGGACTTCTGTTCGAGTTCGATGAAGCCGAGCGCGCCATTGTTGAAGACCACCACCTTGACCGGCAGGCCCAGTTGCGCAAGGCTCAGGAAATCGCCCATCAGCATCGCGAAGCCGCCGTCTCCTGACATGGAGATCACCTGGCGGTCGGGAAAGGCCGCCTGTGCGCCGATCGCCTGCGCCATGGCGTTTGCCATCGAGCCGTGCCAGAACGAACCCATCAGCCGTCGCTTGCCGTTCATCGCGAGGTAGCGTGCGCCCCATACCGTCGGCAAGCCAACGTCGCAGGTAAACACGGCGTCTTCCGACGCGTGGTCGCTGATCGCCTTCGCAACCTGCTGTGGATGGATCAGCGACTTCCTGGCACCGGCCTGCGCCAGCGCGTCGAGATCCTTACGAGCCTTGTGGTAGTGCTGCTGCGCCTGCGTGAGATGCGCGGCGTCGGTTTTCTCCTGCAGCTTCGGCAGGAGCGCCGTGAGCGTCGCCTTCACGTCGCCGACGATGCCCAGATCAAGCGATGTGCGGCGCCCGAGATTACCGGGGCGGATGTCAATCTGGACGATGCGTGTCCCGGTTTTGCGGGGATAGAACTGGCTATAGGGAAAGTCTGTTCCCAGCATCAGCAGCAGATCGCAATCAAGCATCGCGTAGTAGCCCGACGAGAATCCGATCAGGCCGGTCATGCCTACGTCGTACGGATTGTCCCATTCAACGTGCTCCTTGCCGCGCAACGCATGGACGATCGGCGCTTTCAGCCGCTCAGCTAGCGCCACCACCTCGTCGTGTGCACCCGCGCAGCCCGAACCGCACAACATGGTCACGCGACCCTGCCCATTGACAATCTCGGCCAGCCGGACGAGATCGGCTTCGGCTGGTGTGACGACCGCCTGCGGCGGCAACAGGCCCGCTGGCGAGGGCTGCGGCGCATCCACTGCCTGCTGCAACGCGACGTCGCCCGGAATCACGACCACCGACACGCCGCGCTTGCCGGTCGCCTCGCGAATCGCGATTTCCAGCGTGCGCGGCATCTGGTTGGCGCTCGAGATCAATTCGCAGTAGTGGCTGCACTCCTTGAACAACGATTCCGGATGGGTTTCCTGAAAGTAGCCGCTGCCGATTTCCCGCGACGGGATATGCGCAGCGATCGCCAGCACCGGAACGCCAGAACGATGACAGTCGAACAGGCCATTGATCAGATGAAGGTTGCCCGGGCCACAACTGCCGGCGCAGACCGTGAGCGAACCCGTCAGGTGTGCTTCGGCACCCGCGGCGAACGCGGCGACCTCTTCGTGTCGCACATGGATCCACTCGATACCGCCGTGACGGCGGATCGCGTCGGTCAAGCCGTTGAGGCTATCGCCCACGATGCCGTACACCCGCTTAACGCCGGCTGTGACCAGTACTCCAACAAACTGCTCCGCTACGGTCATTGACATAGCAATTTTCCAATAGATAACGATTGATTGACTGCCCGCGCGTGCCCGTCTCGATATTAGTTCGCAACGGAAGATGCGTCAGGTCATGTTACGAATCCGTCCGGGGACGGTCCAAGACCAGCCTGTTATGCTTCTATGTCGTTTTTCCTATAGTGTCCGGAGCCGGCGCACCGGCCTGCCCAGGCATGCGCCGCTCCCCGAAGCTGCAGGAGCGGCTAGAACCTGCCGACTAGAACACGTTGACCACGATGATCGCCATCAGCGCCATGACGGCCCGCGATACCGCATAGCCCGTTGCATATCCGAACACAGGTACCCTTCACGAATAACCAGGCTGAGCGCGACATCCGCATGCCCAAGCTCAAGCTCAAGCTCAAGCTCAAGCTCAAGCTCAAGCAGAAAGTCTCAGGCTGTTTCCGCAGCCAGGACGGCCTCGACGCCTTCTGCACCATCCGCTCCTATCTCGCCACTTTGCGTAAGCAGTCCAGACCACTCTTTGAAGCCTTGGCTCGCGCGTTCGCCGGCAACGTGCTCTCTCCTATGCCGACTGCTGAATAGTTACATCCCTTTTACGGTTGGTACGGGTTGTCGATGCGAGCCTGGACAGGCGTCGTCCCTACCTCCGCAAGGGGTATGCCAACTGGACCAATCACTTGTAGTACATTGTTTTCACAATGATATTTTAAGTAGCAGTACTGTTTTAAAGGACGATTCGTTCGCTTTTCAGAACATCGGCCCCACAGCCGGTTCGAAGCGCCGAACGGCAGCGCCGCCCGTTACGCCTCGTTCTGGACCGGAATCTCGTGTTTGCGGATCTTGCCGAACAACGTCGTTTTCGGGACTTGCAGCGCCACTGCTGTGCGGGACATGTTCCCGTCGTTGCGGCGCAACTCCTCGACAATCAAGCCACGCTCGAAGGCACGGAGGCACCCTTTTTCTCGACGAGATCGAGAGCATGCCAATGGCCATGCAGGTGAAGTTCCTGCGTTTGCTCCAGGAACGGGTGGTCGAGCGGCTGGGTTCCAATCAGCTCATCCAGGTCGACTTCCGTGTGATCGCCGCGACGAAGGCTGATCTGCTCGCCCTGTCCGAAGAGGGCAAATTCCGCGCCGATCTGCATTTCCGCCTGAACGTCGCAACGATCAACCTCCCACCGCTGCGCGCGCGGCGCGAGGACATCCCGCTTCTTTTCGATACCTTCGTCAATCAGGCCGCGGTGCGCCTGAATCAGGCACCGCCGCCAGTGAAGGACGCTGTGATCCGCGAATTGCTCGTACACAACTGGCCCGGCAACGTGCGGGAACTGCGTAACCAGGCCGAGCGCTATGTGCTGGGCCTGAGGACCGCGCCTGAAGGGGCAGTCGCGGATGGCCCCCTGTCGCTCATGAGCGCAGTGGAAGCCTTCGAGCGTGGCTTGATTGTCGAGGAGTTGCGCCGCAACGACGGGAACATGTCCCGCACAGCAGTGGCGCTGCAAGTCCCGAAGACGACGTTGTTCGGCAAGATCCGCAAACACGAGATTCCGGCCCAGAACGAGGCGTAACGGGCGGCGCTGCCGTTCGGCGCTTCGAACCGGCTGTGGGGCCGATGTTCTGAAAAGCGAACGAATCGTCCTTTAAAACGGTGCTCCTACTTAAAATTTGCCTTTAAAAACAAAGTATTCCAACTGGTTGGCGCAGTTGGCATACCCCTTGCGGAGTTAGGGGCGACGCCTGTCCAGGCTCGCATCGACAACCCGTACCAACCGCAAAAGGGATTTGCATTCGTGGCTAACCGCAATGTAGTTGAAACCGAAGCGCTCTCTGCCGCGACCGCGGCACCCGCGTGCGCACCACTTATCGGAGCTGCGCTGCTGCACGACCCGCATAACAAGGGCACTGCGTTTTCGCGCGAAGAACGCCGCCGGCTCGGGCTCGAGGGGTTGCTGCCAGACCCTATTTACGTCGCCGGAAAGTCTTAACTTTGAAAAACCTTTTTGTTGCTATTAAAGATGGAACGCAAACGTTTGATAAAAATCAAGTCGTCCCAGCGCCCAATCCGGCTTCGCCGGCTGCTGAGTGCTCACGAAATCGCTGCCCTATTGGTGTTGGCGGCTGGCTCGGTTGAACTGAGCGCAGGTACACCGGATTTCCTGGCTTTGCAGAACGATGGCCTCGTCTGCGTCGTCGAGTCTCGGTATGCGCTCACCACGGCTGGCAGTGCTGTGCTGTATCAATGCAAGAAAAAAACGACCCTGCAATGGAGCTAACCATGCGATACCTATCCCTTGAACAAGAGAAAGACCCCTCCTTCTCGTCGCCCGCGTGCTGTTGATGGTTCTGTTCATCCTGTTCGGTTGGCAGAAGCTTACTGGCTTCTCCGGCACCATCGCCTACATGACGTCGGCGGGCGCGCCGGCTCCGACGCTCTCGGCGATCATCGCGGTCGTGATGGAGTTCGCGGTGGGCATCGCGATCGTCGTGGGCTTCTTCACTCGCCCGCTTGCGCTACTCCTCGCGGTCTGTACGCTTGGCACGGCCTTGATCGGACACCACTACTGGACGATGAAGGGTATGGAGCAGTACGCAAACATGATCAACTTCTATAAGAACATCAGCATCATCGGCGCCCTGCTTTTGCTGTGCATCACAGGCCCCGGAAAGTTATCGCTCGACCGCGGGTAGAAGCGAGCGGTGGATCTGATCTGAAGCGTACGGTGCGTCGCGGTTCGATGTAGAAGCTCCTGTCGAGATTTTTAGGAATACTTGAAATGAAACTAGTTTCCCAATACCAGATTCGCCGGATCGAAGTGATACAGACCGCTTCCTCCGTCGCGTTCTGCTGCGGTGTTGTATCGCTGGTTGCCATGGCGCTATTCGGCAGCGACCTGTTCAATCTACTGTAATCCACGAAAGCTGACGCAAGGCCACGTTTCGACACGCAGACGACCACGAGTTGAACTCGCGACGGCGCATTCGCGCACATGGAACAGAGAACATGATGGAACCCTTGACCGAAATGAGAGCATTCGTGGCCGTTGCCAGGCTGCAGAGCTTCACACGGGCAGCCGATAGTTTGGGCATGACCAAAGCGCGCATTTCGCGAGCGATCGCGCATCTCGAGACACGATCGCAGGCGCGGCTCTTCAACCGCACGACACGACGAGTCTGCCTGACGGAAACCGCCCGTGCATACTACGAATGTTGCGAAAGCATCCTCGCACAGATCGAGGCGGCGGAACTGCGTCTGAAGTCGGAAAGGCAGCAATTGTCCGGCACCCTGAGGCTGGTTGTGCACCCAGGCGCCGCCGCTTCGGACCTCCCGCGGATCCTCGTCGGGTACAAGGCGCGGGCTCCGCAAGTCGATCTGGAGATCTCGATCAGCGACACCAGAACCGACATCGTTGCGGGCGGGTACGACATCGGCATTCTTCCGCCGGACCTAATTTCAAATAGCACTGCGGTAATCCGGTTGATCAGGAGGTCCCAGCGGATCCTCGTGGCATCGACCTCATATCTGGATTCGCACGGTCGCCCCCGAGTGGCCGCCGATTTGTGCGGTCATACACTGATGCACGCGCTGGATCCGGTCCAACGAACCGAACGCAAGCTTGTTCTTCGTAAGGGATCGCAGACCGAGGAATGTCGAATCAGGTCCTCGCTCTGCGCAAACGACTCCGTGCTCCAGATGTGTGCGATGGCGAGCATGGGCATCGCGCTTGTGCCGTCCGATCTGGTAAGGGATGCGTTGCGAAGCGGCGCGCTCGAACATGTGCTGCCCGACCACACGGCAGACGGCGCCGGGACGGCGTTGTGCCTCGCCTATCCGTCCCGGGAGTTAATGCCCGCGAGCAGTCGGGTTTTTATCGACTACTGCATCGGGCTACTTCGTCCCCCGTCTGTGGATCAATGGACCGCGCCTGGCGCCAGCATCCGGCCTGCAGTAGGCGCCCCTGCGCAGCATCTGTGGGCGGAAATGATGACGGACGGGAGCGCGCGATGATCCATGGACTGAACTGGCTCTGCACGAAACACCCAGATGTCGTGCTCTGCATCGCAATTCTTGTCGCTGGCATTAGCCTCGTTGCTTCGCACAAGGTGGATTCGCTTGCTCATCGCCACGCGGATCGCAAGTTATCGGTATTTGCGGACACGACCTGGCCATGGGTAATGTTTTGAATGCCTTGGAGTGTGTGCACAGGACGATCAGGATTCCACGCTTCATCATCGCGCGCGCGGGCCAGATCCTGGCGCTGTCCGGCAGTCTGCTGCTGGGCGGGTGCGCGCGAGCACCGTCGATCGCACTGTTTGGCGCAGCCTTCCCCGACTGGTTGTTCTGTATCGCCGGTGGGGTTGCTGCTACGGTGGCTGTCCATGTCGCGCTGGGCAAGCTCGGCGCGCGGTGCTGGCTTGCCCCCGTGGCTGTCAGTTATACGGCGCTGAGCGCATCGCTTGCCATGGCGGCCTGGCTGATCCTTTTCTCTCATTGATAGTTACCACGGTGTATGACAGAGTCTGCTGGCGCATTGCGAAACAAGAAACTTCCCGCATTGATCGTTGTCCTCATCACCTCGCTATTGGCCGGTTTCGTTCTCTGGCGTCTCGATCATGCGCCGAGCACCGACGACGCCTATGTCTACGCCGACACGATCAGCGTCGTGCCGGAAGTGAACGGGCGCATCGTCGAGATGCCAGTGCGCGACAACCAGCCCGTCAAGCAGGGCGACCTGCTGTTCAGGATCGATCCGCGGCCGTACAAGGATGCGCTGAATCAGGCCCGCGCGCGGCTCGTGACGCTCGACAAGCAGATCGCGCTCACGCAGCGCTCGGTCAACGCGCAGCAATACAACGCCGATTCCGTGAAGGCGGCGGTCGAGCGGTCCCGCGCGCAGGCAGGTCAGGCGGCCGATACGCTGCGCCGCATGGAGCCGCTGCTGGCGCAAGGCTATACGTCGGCGGAAGACGTCGATCGCGCTCGCACCGCGCAACGGTCGGCGCAAGCGGAATTGAACGCGGCGATGTTGCAGGCCCAGCAGGCCGCCGCCTCGGTGAGCGGCGTCGATGCGCTGGTCGCGCAACGCGCCGAAGTCGAGGCGCAGATCGCGATCGCGGAATTGAACCTCGAGTTCACCGAGGTGCGTGCGCCGTTCGATGGACGGGTTGCCGCGTTGCGCACGACGGTCGGCCAGTTCGCGTCGGCGCTCAAGCCGGTCTTTACGCTGATTGATACGCGTCATTGGTACGTGATCGCGAATTTCCGCGAGACGGATCTGAAGGGCGTGCATGCCCGCCTGCCGGCCACCGTCTATCTGATGAGCGACACCGGCAAGCGGTTCGACGGCAAGATTGATTCGATCAGCTACGGCGTGCTGCCCGACGATGGCGGCGTGGTGATGGAGGGGTTGCCGCGCGTGGCGCGCAGCATCAACTGGGTGCACGTATCGCAGCGCTTCCCGGTCAAGATCGCGGTGCAGAACCCGGATCCGGACATGTTCAGGATCGGCACGTCGGCGGTCGCCACGTTGCGGCGCGGCGCGTCGCGGTGAGCATCGCGTGAGCACCGCGCAAACCGCGCCGGGCAGCCTTCAGCGCTTCGCCGGCTTCGTCGGTGGCGAGATCCGCCCGTACCCGGGGCGAATGAACGTGACGCTGCGCTGCGTCCTCGCGAGCGCGCTCGTCATCGTCACGTCGATGGCGCTGCAGGTGCCGCTCCTCGCGTTGTCGCTGATCGTCGTGTTCTACGTGACGCAGGCGAATGTCGTCGTGACGCGCCTGATCGGCACGCTGTTCGTCATCGGGTCGACGGTAGCGATCGGCAGCGCGATTCTGGTGCTCAAGTTCACGTACGACTATCCGCTGCTGAGAATTCTGCTGGCCGGCGCGCTGTTCTTTGTCAGCGTCTACCTGATGCGAGTGGCCAGGATCGGCGTCGTATTCTTCATCGTCGGCCTCGTCGTCATCTACGTGCAGACGTTCGTCGATCGTACCGACCAGGCCGAACTGCTGGTGCGTGCGGCGCTGTGGGTCTGGGTCGCGATCAACTATGCGATCGCGCTGACGCTCGTGATCAATACGCTGTTCCTGCCCGCGGAACCCGTGCGTCAGCTCGAAGCCGCGATGTGCGGGCAGCTGGCTGCAATCGACGCGAGCCTTACTGAATTCGAGCAACGCGCATCGGTGGCAGGCGGTCCGGGGGTGCGCGACATCCAGGCCGGGATGCTGACGCTCCAGAAGCTGCTCCGTTTCGCAACGATGCGGGATCCGGCCTATCGCGCGAACCAGGCATTGCACCTGGCGCGGGTCGCGACGGTGTCGCGGCTGTACGCCGCCACCGGCCATCTGCCGGCCACTGCCGCAGGAGTGACGGCCGACGCGATTCCCGCGCTGCGTGACGCATGCCGGCGCCTCCAGGACGCGATCAAGACGGGCACGCCGTTTGTCGCCCCCCGGCCGCTGGTCGAGTTGACCGCCAACGGCTTGCCCGGCGCGCTGACAGAAATGCATGACGCATTGCTGGCGTTCGCGGATCGATCGGCTGCGCCGCCTTCCGCCGAATCGCCGGCCGAGCAGGCGCGCCAACTGGTACCCGATGCGTTCACCAACCCGGTCTACGCGCAGTTCGCGCTGAAGACGCTGATGGCGGCGTTGTTCAGCTACGTCTTTGAGGTTCCCTCTGTTTTTCGCCTTCCAGAGGCCCTTGGTTATGCAGCGACATCCCTCGTCTGCTGAGCGTTGATCCAGTCTTGCAGGAACTGAACCGGTGATGCAAAGCC
>NZ_CADIKK010000019.1 GCF_902859915.1 Paraburkholderia ultramafica | reverse complement strand
TTAGCGCTTACTCTGGTCCCATGCAGAGCAGTCGACCAGAGTTAGCGCATTAGCGCTTACTCCGGTCCCATGCAGAGCAGTCGACCAGAGTTAGCGCATTAGCGCTTACTCTGGTCCCATGCAGAGCAGTCGACCAGAATTAGCGCTTCAGCCCCTACTCTGATCCCCTACAAGATAGTTGCTGAAATTGCCTGAAGTGTCAGCGTGGGCGAACTGACGCGTGATGCTACCGCAGAGTATCAATTCACGCGCGCCGCTGGAGTCGTGACCGGGCGACCGCTGTCCGGGACGATCCGGCGCTACGCGTGACCCTATGCCTGAGCCACTGCATGTACCACGTTGCGAGTACGACGGGCGCCGTCATGGCCGGCCAGCCGAAGTGAGTCGCTGCCGCTTGCAGCACGACCGAAACGGCAACGCCGCCGAGCATCGACACGACGCCGCCATCGACGAGCGCGAGCGCGGTGAGCGCGCCGTTGAATCCTAACAGGCCGGCGTCGAACGGGCTTGCGGTTGCGCCCAGCAGCAGGTGCGCGGCGCTCGCGAGCCCCGCGCCCATCAGCGCCCACAGCGCATGTCTGCGAGAGGCCGTGGCAATTCCGATCAGCACGAGCAAACCAGCTAATGCGCCCGACGCAAAGCCGGTTTGCGCGAAGCCGGCGAGCACGCCATCGGCCCATTGCGACGCGCCCAGCGCGTGCAGCGGGGCCACGCCGGTTTGCCGGGTGCCGTTAGTGACGACGGGCAGCCAGAGCCACGTTACGATCAGACACGGGCTCGAAAAGTAACCTGGTCGACGCAGGCGCAGCCAGCGCGACCACGGCTGCAGAAGCCACGCGGTGCCCGTCGCGGCGAGAATCGCCAAGGCCGCAGCGGTCGCAGGGTCGGCGATGAAGCTGAACGCGGCGAGACCCGCCAGCGCGCCGTTGAAACCGTGCAGCCCGGCGCGCGTATCGTCGTCGCGATAGCCGGCCAGCACCGCGCTGACGTTGGCCGCGACCGCGCCCATCAGCGCCCCACACGCGAGGCGCGGCTCGGCCAGCAGCCACGCGGCGAGCAGGCACGCGCCGGCCAGCTACGCCACCTCGGGCAGCGTCGCGCGTTGATAGCGGCTATTTGCGACATACGCGTACAACGGACACGATGTGGCGGCGGCCCGCCGGCTTTCGCGCTACGATAGGAGCCCGGCGCGCACGCCGCGCCGTTTCGCGAGGAGACAGGCTGATGCGTGAACTACGTTGGGCATCGGAAGAGGGCGACGGTATCGAACATCTGGCGTTCGACGTGCGCGAGGACGGCTTCGCAGTGGAGAGCGTGGTGGTCGGGCAGCGCTACGGCAAACCGTACGGGCTGCACTACACGGTGCGCTGCGACGCGCAATGGCGCACGCGGCATGCGTGGCTGAAGATCGTCGGCGGCGGCGAACTGGAACTGCATGGCGACGGCGAGGGCCACTGGCGCGATGGTCACGGCCTCGTATTGAGCGCGATCGAAGGCTGCATCGACATTGATCTCGCCGCCACGCCGTTCACCAACACGCTGCCGATTCGTCGGCTGCAACTGGCCGAAGGCGAGCGTCGGCCGATTTCAGTCGCCTATATCGCGACGCCGGATTTGCAGGTCACACGCGTCGAGCAGGCGTATGGGTGCATCGGGTTGAATCGCGAGTATCGCTACGAGGGCATCTTCCGCAACTTCACGGCGAACCTGCAGGTGGACGGAGACGGCCTCGTGATCGACTATCCGACGCTGTTCACGCGCCTGCCGCGCGCACGTTGAGCGTCGTCGCGGCTGGCTTGCCATGCACGCGCAACGTGCGCACCAGGCACACCGCGATTCACTGTGCCGCCAGCGCCGCTGCGACTACCGGGCTCTGCCAGAGGTTGTCCCTCACGGTAATTTTCTGCGGGATCAGGCGGGCGCCGTAAAACGCGTCGGCGACGAACTGCTGCGAGCGCACGATCTCGTCGCTGACGGCGGTGGTGCCGTACGGATAGCGGCGCACCCACGTTTTGACCATCTTCTGATCGAGGCCGACCTGGCCAGCGTGGTCCGCGCCCGTGCGCGAGATGCAGTGCGTGTGTCGGGTTGGACGCTGCTGGAAACACGTTGCGGCGACGTTCGGGGATCGTCGCATGGACGTCGCGCCGGTCAAACGAAGCAATGCAGATTTGAATATGACGTACGCGCTTGAACACAGCGCAGCATCGGCGCTTGCCGGTTCGATGTAGCCGGCGGGCGAAGGCGGAACAGGAAGCGGCATGTTGGGCGTTGGGTGATATTAACGCGGCTGCCTCGCGAGCTACCAGCGCAGTGCATCAGCCACCGCGCCTGGCCACGTCATCCGTCACGTCGTCGTTCACGTCGGCGGGCAAGGTGGAGTCGCCGGGACCGAGCGTGCGCTGCATCAGCGTCGTGTCGAGCCAGCGCCCGTGCTTGAAGCCCACCGCTTTCAGCGTGCCGGTCAGGTCGAAGCCCAACTGCTTGTGCAGCGACAGCGAGCCGCCGCTGCCGCCATCGGCGATCACGGCGATCATCTGACGCCACGGTCCGGTTTCGCAGCGCCCGATCAGCGCCTCCAGCAACACGCGGCCGAGGCCTCGTCCGCGATAGGCGTCGTTCACGTAGATCGAATCTTCGATGGTGTTGCGATACGCGGCGCGCGGGCGATACGGCATCGCGTAGCAATAGCCGGCGACTTCGCCGTCGATCTCAGCGACCATGTATGGCAGCCCGTGACTGCGCACCGACGCGAGCCGCGTGCGCAGATCGTCGACGGAAGGCGGCGTTTCTTCGAACGACGCGACGCCGGTCAACACGTGATGCGCGTAGATCGCCTGAATCGCGGAGAGATCGGCTTCGGTGGCGTCGCGGATGTGCGGGGCGCCGGGCGGCGTGCCGCTGGTTGCGTTCGCTGACGGGGATGGGGCGGGCGCGGGGCCGGTGGTGCTCATGCGTGTTCCTGTCGTGGCCGGTGAATGTGATGAGACGTTTTACTATGCCTGCCCTGCGCGCCGATTTGAAGCGAGTCAAAAATCGGCGTGTGCGTGGTGAGTCGTCGCTGGTCACATCGAGCGTTGCGTATCTTCTCGCACTGTTGTCTCTAGCAGCAGCGATGCGAGCGAACTCGATAGGTTTGAGCGAAAGCGGTCGGCATCGTAAGTCGCGGCGCAGTGGTTGGTCGATCATCGCGATGATGACATATTCAACCGGCGGCCCGCTGGGTCCGGTGCTGAAAATTGGCGCCGGCCGCGACCGCAACCGCAACCGCGGCCGACACGCCGTTCAGACAGCCGGGCGCACCGGCGCGGTTCGCGAGAAATGCCGTGCGCCCGCCACGCAGGCCACCACCACAACGGTAACCAGAATCATCGCGGGCGGCACCTGTTCGTGCAGCAGCAAGCCGGCAAGCAGCAGCCCGAAGAACGGCTGCAGCAACTGCAACTGCCCGACCGCTGCGATGCCGCCGAGCGCCAGCCCGCGATACCAGAACACGAAGCCGATCAGCATGCTGAACAGCGACACGTACGCAAGGCCCCAAAGCGCGGCGTGACTGACGCCGTCGAACGAAGCAGGCCGGGTCCACCATGCGAGCGGCAGCATCAGCGGCAGCGACAGCACGAGGGCCCACGAAATCACCTGCCAGCCGCCGAGATGCCGTGACAGACGCGCGCCTTCCGCATAGCCCAGGCCGCATACGACGATGGCGGCCAGCATCAGCGCGTCGCCGAGCGGCGACGCGTCGAGGCCGTGGCGCAACGCGAACGCGACCACCGCGCCGCTGCCGAGCGCCGAGAACAACCAGAACGCCGCCTGCGGGCGCTCGCCGCCGCGCAGCACGCCGAAGATCGCGGTGGCGAGCGGCAGAAGGCCGACGAACACGACGGCATGCGCGGCGCTCACATGGCGCAGGGCCAGCGCCGTCAACAGCGGAAAGCCGACCACCACGCCGAGTGCGACCACCACCAAAGGAATCAGTTCGCGACGCGCGGGACGTGCCTGGCGAAACACCAGCAACAGCAACAGGCCGAGCGTGCCGGCGATCGTCGCGCGGGCGACGGTCAGAAACACCGGGTCGAGGCCTTGCACGGCAAGACGCGTGGCCGGCAGCGAGCCGCTGAAAATCAATACGCCTGCGAGACCGCTGAGCCAGCCGTTCGTTGTCTTGTCCATCGGAAGAGCCCATATGCCCGTGAAATAGAACGGATAGCATGCGCGTCGCCGCCGTAAACGTTAAGCTACAGATCAGTACAATTTATACATACTGTACCGAACAAGGAGCAGTACAGATGGCGGAAAGCGAGAACAGCCGGGCCACGTCGGGCACGCGTGTCGGCACGGTGATGGACCGTTTGCGCGAGCGCATTGCGAGCCGCTCGCTAATGCCGGGCGCCCGCGTGCCGTCGATCCGTGCGATGACCGAAACACTCGGCGTATCGAAGTCGACCGTGGTGGATGCCTACGACAGGCTGGTCGCGGAAGGGGTGATCGTCGCGCGCCGCGGCTCCGGTTTTTTCGTGTCGGGTCATGCGCCGCCGCTTGCGCTCGCCGATCTCGGACCGCGTCTGGATCGCGAGGTCGATCCGTTGTGGCTCACGCGCCAGTCGCTGGAGGCGGGTTCGAAAGTGCTGAAACCCGGCTGCGGCTGGATGCCTCCTTCATGGCTGCCGGAAGACGGCGTGCGCCGCGCGTTGCGCGCGGTGGCGCGCGATCCGCAGTCGCCGCTCGTCGACTATGCGAGCCCGGGTGGTCTGCCCGCGCTGCGCCAGCAGCTCGCGTGGCGGCTCGCGCAGTACGGTGTGGAAGCGCCGCCCGAGCAGATCGTGCTGACCGACGGCGGCACGCACGCGCTCGATCTGGTGTGCCGCTTTCTGCTTGAACCCGGCGACACCGTGCTGATCGACGACCCGTGCTACTTCAACTTCCAGGCGCTGCTGCGCGCGCATCGCGCGCGCATCGTGAGCGTGCCCTACACACCTTCCGGGCCCGATCTGGCGGCCTTCGAGCGAGTGCTGATCGAGCATCGTCCGCGGCTGTATGTGACCAATTCGGCAATCCACAATCCGACCGGCGCGACGCTTGCGCCGGCTGTCGCGCATCGGCTGCTGAAGCTCGCGGGCGAACACGATCTGTTGATCGTCGAGGACGATATCTTCGCCGACTTCGAAGACGAAGCCGCGCCGCGTCTTGCCGCGTTCGACGGGCTCGCGCGGGTGGTGTCGATCGGCAGCTTTTCGAAGACCCTGTCCGCGGTGGCGCGCTGCGGCTTCGTCGCCGCGCGCGCCGAATGGATCGAACCGCTGATCGATCTGAAGCTGGCGACGTCATTCGGCAACGGCCAGCTCGCGGCAAGCGTGCTGCATCGAATGCTCGTGGACGGCACCTACCGGCGGCATCTGGAATCGATGCGCGCGAAGCTCGCCGACGCGATGGGCGAGACGCTCAGGCGTCTAGGCCATGCGGGCCTCGAGATCTGGACGCGGCCGCGCGGCGGCATCTTCGTGTGGGCACGCCTGCCGGATTCGCTCGACGCCGCCGATATCGCGCGTCACGCGCTCGCTGACAGCGTGGTATTCGCGCCGGGCAATGTGTTCAGCGCGTCGCAATCGGCGGCCGGCTTTCTGCGCTTTAACGTGTCGCAATGCAATCGCCCGAAGGTGTACGAGGTGCTGCAACGGGCGATGGAGGCGTCGGCCGGGTCAGGCGAAAAAGAGCGGGAGCGTGCCTGAACGCGCGCGTCCCGCGGTTCAGGTGAAGCTACTTGCACAGCAGAAGCAGGCGCTCCTGCTCCGAACAGGCGGCACGCGGCTTCTGCACCGCTTGTGTGGCGGCCGCGCTCACCGCCGCGCTCCGGTTGGTCAGACACGCGCGCAAATGCTTTTCGACCGGCCCGTAGTATTTCCATCCGCGCACGAGGGGCGGCAGTTCGAGCTTCACCTGCTTCCACTTGGGATGCCCGTGCTCCTGCAGATTGTCGAAGTTCGCGCACAATGAGTCGGCGAAGCGATTCAGGTTGCCGACGGTATCGCGCAGGCCGTAATCGTAGGTGACGAGAAAGGCCTTCACGGTCAGCGTGGGGACGTCTTCCTTGAGCCAGTTCGGATAGCTGGTTGCGCGGATCGTCGCGGGGAAGTAGGTCTGCTTTGCGCGCGCGGTTTCAGGCGCGGCGGGATCTGCCTTCAGAAGGCGGATCTGCTGCAGCAGATCGGGGTTCATGTCGTTGAACAGTTTCGCCGGCTGCCCGACCACGATGATCGCCACGTCCACCTTCTTCACGATCAGCGCGGCCAGCGCGTCTTCGTTGCTCAGGTGCTGGACGTTCTGCTCGGGAATCGCCTGGCCGAACATCAGGTGATAGAGCGTCGTCGCCGATTGCGCGGTGCCGCTGCCGAACAGGCCGACGCTGATGGTTTTGTCCTTGATGTCGGCGAAGGTTTTCAGCGGCGAGTCCGCGCGCACCACGACGTTAATTTCCTCGTCGTAGAGCGGCATGATGAGCCGCAGCGGGCGGATCGTCGTGCCCGCGTCGGGGTTGCCCGCGTTGGCCATGTCGATGTAGGCCTGGTACACGTCGGACTGCACCAGCGCGAGTTTCACGCCGGGCTCGAAGCGCATGCGCTGCACGTTCTCGGCCGAACCCTTCGACGCCACCACGTCCAGGTCGATGCCGGCCGGCTGAGCCACCCATTTCGACAGATCCTGGCCGATCTGGATATAAGTGCCGCGTTCCGGACCGGTGACGATTTTGTAGTGCGCCGGTTCCGCGCCAGCCAGCGAAGACACGACGATCAGCGCCAGCCCCAGCCATCCCGCCAGAAGTCTCTTCAGCATGGTCGATCTACCTATCGGTCAGGTTTGTACAGCCTCGCGCGTCAGTGCGCGTGAAGCACCGCAGAGCCGGTTGCCATGTCATGTTCAATGCGCTTCGACGGCCGTGTCCGTCTGTTGCCGCTCAAAGCACACGCAATGACGCGTGCGATCGGCATGGATAGCGGCGATGTGATTCGGTATCCAAACTAATCTGACTGGCTGGGTGGCGCGCTGGCGGAAACCTTGCCGCCGTTCGAAGGCGCGCGGTTCCAGCCGGAGTCGGTGATCGCGCGTTCGCGCGCGTCGACGCTATTCGCGCCGCCTCCGGCGGTTCGCGCGGCCGCGGCGCGCGGCGCTGCTGCGAGAAGCTCGCCGGTTGCCGGCATGCCTTGGGGCAACGGTGTTTGCAGTTGAACCTGCTGCGATGCCGGTGCGGGCTGCGCTTGCGCGAGCGGTTTGCCTTCGGCCGGGCCGGAGGTGGCGGCATGCGGCTTGAGCGGGGCCCATCCGGTCTCGCGAATCACGCGTTCGAGAATGGTCTTTGCCGCGTCATTGCTGGTGTCGATCGTAAGCGCCTCGTTGGCGTGCTGGCGCGCGCAAGGCCACGACTGCTGCGCGACGCACGCTTGCGCGGCCTGCAACGCGCTGTCGCGGCGCATGGTCAGGGGCCTCAATTCGGCCGCCAGGTTTTGCGCGTCGCTGTTGCCTGGTTGCAGCGCTAGCGCGGCGCCGAGTGCGGCTTGCGCGGCGGACAGGTTGTTGGCGCGGAACGCGAGCCGCGCCGATTGCAAGGCTTGCGCGGCATCGCGGAATTGCAATGCGGGTTTGACGGGCGCGGTGGCTACCGGTGGTGCAGCGGCTACCGGTGGTGCAGCGGCTACCGGTGGTGCAGCGGCTACCGGTGGTGCAGCGGCTACCGGTGGTGCAGCGGCTACCGGTGGTGCAGCGGCTACCGGTGGTGCGACGGCTACAGGCGGCGCGACGGGCGGTGTTGGCGCGACCGGCGTCGTCTTTGCAACGCTGCCCGGAGTGGCGGGCTTGACCGCGGCAGCCGGACGATTCGACTGAGCCGGTGCAAACGGCGCGATCGTGCCGGTGCTCGTTCTGGCGTCCTCAGCAGTTGCGGTGGTCTGATCGCCGCCGATGTCCTCCGAATCGCCATTGTCGCTGAATAGTGCATAAGCGACATACGCCAGGCCAATTACGACAACGGCCGCGATCGCATATAGCACTCTACGAATCGTCAGTCCCGTGTTGCGTGGAGGATACGGCAGGTCATCGAACGGCGGAATCGGCATATCGCTCGATACAAGCGCTGTATGGATTGCGCCTTCGGAAGGAACTGCCTCGTCGGGATGTGCGGCGTGAGCCGTCAGGTCGGCTTCATCAGGCAGATCCTGTGCGTCGTCGAGTTTCCGCGCGGGTTGATCCATGGCGCTGGCCCGACTGCTGGGCATCGCGGCGCGCTTGAGCGGGCTCTCGTCGAGCGGATGCACCGCGCCGCAATATGGGCAATAGTCGACTTGCCGGTACAGCGCACCGCCGCACCGTTTGCAGGGCGTTGGGAAACTGTGGCCGAGTGCTGTCTGGGTGGACATGCCTTGGACCCACCTGTGGAAAACGATGCCATTACGGCATGTTCCGGATCGTGTTGAAGCTGGAGCCTTGTCCGCGGAATCACGATCCACATGCGCCGGAGAGTCTTGGAGACGCAAACCCACGCTTGCGCTGCTGGGTTCCAATATGTGGCGTTTCGCTCAGAACGTCAATCGCCGTTCGCACCTATCTTAAGTGCGCTACCGCACATTGGCGGGTACGACGAAATAGTGCCTATGCCGGCAGAACGAGCGGGCGCAAGGTTTTTTTTAGGCGTTTTCAAGCAGCCTCGTGCGGGTGCCATGCGCGAATCAGTTGCGGCGATTGCGCAACGCAATTGCGTGACGGTGAAAACAGAACGAGGTCGACGCGCGTGGCGTTCGACCTCGTCATTAAACGCTTGTATCAAGCGCGGGAAGAAAACGCCACCGTGATCAGTGCTTGCGCAGCGGATGATCCTTCTGTAACCACGCGAGCGCGAAGGCCAGCACCACCACGCAAGCGGCGGCGAGATACACCGTGTGCAGCGCACCGGCGAATGCATGCAGATAATCGTTGCGCAACGCTTCAGGCAACTGATGGATCGCGGCGGGTCCTAACGCATGCGGCAATTCGGTGTCGGGCGGGATCAGCTTTTCGAGGCGGGCGGCAAGTCCGTTCGAAAACACCGCACCGAAGGCGGCCACGCCGATCGAGCCGCCGATCGAACGGAACAACGTCGCGCCCGAAGTGGCCACGCCCATATGCTTGAACTCGACGGTGTTCTGCACGGCGAGAATCAGCACCTGCATCACCATGCCGAGACCGCAGCCGAGAAGGCCCATGTAGAGATACATCACCTGAATCGGCGTGTCGATCTGCAGACGCGAAAGCAGCAGCATCGCGATCGCCACGAGGCAGGTTCCCATGATCGGGAACATGCGGTACTTGCCGATCTTGCTGATGATGCGGCCCGTCACCATCGACATCAGGAACAGGCCGCCCATCATCGGCAGCATCTGCATGCCGGCTTGCGTCGGCGTCGAGCCTTTCACCACTTGCAGATAGAGCGGGATGAACGTGACCGAGCCGAACAGCGACACGCCGATGATGAAGCCGATCAGACTGCTCAGCAAAAACGTGCGCTGTTTAAAGAGCTCGAGCGGCATGATCGGTTCGACCGCGCTGCGTTCTTCGTGAATGAAACCCCAGATCGCCACGAGGCCCATGCCCAGCGTGAACCACAGCTGCGGCGACGACCACGGCAGAATCGTGCCTCCCTGGCTCGTGAACAGGATGATGCAGGTGAGCGCGCCGGCGAGAAACGCGGCGCCCATGTAGTCGATGGTGTGCTTCACATGACGGACGTGCGGCTTGAAGACCGCGCCGATCACGACGAGCGAAATGATGCCGAGCGGCAGGTTGATGTAGAAAATCCAGCGCCACGTGAGATGCTCGACAAGAAAGCCGCCGAGCAGCGGCCCGATCACGGTTGCGAGACCGAACACGCCGCCGAACACGCCTTGGTAGCGGCCGCGTTCAGCCGGCGGGATCACGTCGGCGATCGCGGCCATCGTCACCACCAGCAGACCGCCGCCGCCGAGCCCTTGCAGCGCGCGCAGCACGATCAGCTGGGTCATGTTCTGCGCAACGCCGCACAGTGCGGAGCCGACCAGAAATACGATGATCGCCGTCTGCAGCACGATCTTGCGGCCGAACAGATCGCCGAACTTGCCGTACAGCGGCACGACGATGGTCGAGCTGAGCAGGTAGGCGGTCACCACCCATGACAGGTTGTTGAGCCCGCCGAGTTCGCCGACGATGGTCGGCAGCGCGGTCGAGACGATCGTCTGATCGAGCGCGGCGAGCAGCATGACCAGCAGCAGCGCCGGAAACAGCAGGCGGATTGGCGGGTGGTCAGTGGCTGGCGAGTCCGCCCGTGTGTCCGGCCGCGTAGGCTCGGCGGGATGAGTCGTGGTCGATTGTTCCATGGCAGCAGGGTGTTGAAATTAATTAATTCGGAGATTAATATATGCGACATCGCTTCACTCGTCAAATTGAATGCAATGGCAAGGATCCCGTCAGATGACCCAGCGGTGAAAAACTCGCCGCCAGGCACGGCCACCGTGAAGGCGAGCAATTCGTCGAAGCGCTCCGTGAAAGCCGTCTCAGCCGATTCAACGAGCCCTGCAAACGCGGCAACTTCGGCAACTTCGGCAACCGCCACGCCCGCGCGGCGCCCCGGTCGGCCGACGGGCGCTGCGCGCGGACCGGAGCAGCGGGCCCGTCTGCTCGATGCCGCGCTCGCGCTGTTCGCGCGTCAGGGCATCGTCGAGACCACGCTCGGCGAGATTGCCGGCGAAGCGGGTTTCACCCCGGCGATGATGCATTACTACTTCAAGACGCGCGATCAACTGCTCGACGTGCTGATCGACGAGCGCTTCGCGCCGCTGCGCGCGGGCCTCGGCGTGCCGTTTCAGGAGAACCCCGACGATCCGGTCGCCGCGATCACGCAGCTCACGCAGCGGCTGGTACGGGTGGCGAGCGACCATCCGTGGTTTCCGCCGCTGTGGGTGCGCGAGGTCATCAGCGATGGCGGCCTGCTGCGCCAGCGCATGCAGGAGCGATTCGGCGACGCGCATCAGAAGGCATCGCTGTCGTCCATCGCGCGCTGGCAGAAGGAAGGGCGTCTGAACGCGGGGCTGGAGCCCGCGCTGGTGTTCGTCACGTTGCTGGGACTGACGATTCTGCCGCTCGCCACATTGAAGCTGTGGCGTAACGATCCGCTACGGCGCAATGTCGGCGGCGAGGAAATCGCGCGGCATGCGGTCGCGTTGCTGGTTCAGGGAATAGGTCCGAAGAAAGCGGACTGAAGTCCGGCGCGCATGCGATGTGCGCGGAGGTCGGCGGGTGCGATCTGCTGATTCGTTTGTCGCGACGCACCACGACCGGCCCACGCAGGTCGCTGCGTCAAGCTTTACGTTTTTTCTTCCATTCTTCAAAAGCCGCCTTTGTCGTTTCGTTCGGCGGATAGGTGCCGGGCAACGCGGCGCCTTCGCGAATCCGCCCGGTCAGAAACGTTTCCAGTTGTTCCTGCCCGGCGGCGGCTTGCGCGACCTCGGCGGCCATGTTGAGCGGAATCACCACCACACCGTCCGCGTCACCGACGATCACGTCGCCAGGAAACACGGCGACGCCGCCGCAGCCGATCGGCACATTGATATCCACCGCGTGGTGGCGAATCAGATTGGGCGGCGCGCTCGCGCCCGCGCAGAACACCGGCATGCCGAGCGCGGCGATCGTCGTGCTGTCGCGCACCGGTCCGTCGGACACCATGCCCGCCACGCCGCGCACCTGCAAGCGTTGCGAAAGAATCGAACCAAACGACGCGCTGCCGCGCTCGCCGCGGCAATCCTGCACGAGCACATGCCCGGCCGGGATCGTTTCGACGCATTTGCGCTGCGCGTACTCGGGATCCGCAAACAGTTCGAGCACGTCGATGTCCTCGCGCGACGGGATGTTGCGCAGCGTGAACGCCGGTCCGACCAGATTCGCGCCGCTGTGCGCAGCGAGTGGCGCGACACCCTGCATGAACGTATTGCGCAAGCCGCGCTTGAACAACTGCGTGGTCAGGGTGGCGGTGCTGACATGACGGAGTGCTTCGAGCGTCGTGGAGTCGAGATCGGACATGGTGTCGGATGGCCTCAGGTTGGGGAACGGTAGTCGGCAAGCGTATGCAGCGCGGCGCGGCAAAAGTGATGGCAAAGGTGATGGCGCGGGCGCTGATGTGGCCCTCGCGCATCCGATGATAGCGCTGCCGCACAACACGCGGCCGGCTCGCGCAAACCTCGCGTTAGAGTTACCTGATAGTCGCGTATGAGTCGCGAAGCCGTCGAGCGACCCCGACGACCCATGTCCAAACCGACGAGGCACGCCGCGTGCTGCCAGTAGGGTGGATGTGAACGCCGCGCAAGCTGAACCAGTTCGCCGGCGACGCAAAAGAATACGAATGCCAGAAAAGACGCGAGGCGGGAACGACTGTGCGAACGGGGTTCGTACGAGCCGCCGCGGCGAATCGGGTGTCGGCATCGGTTTGCCAAGGCGATGGCGCCGAGTGCCGGTTTTTCATCGGCGTGCAGTTTGGCGCGTTAGCGTGCACGCGCGTTGCGCTCGGGCCATGTTCTACAATCTTGAGTCTGTCTGCAACTCGGTGCATGAAATCGAGTCGGAACCATGAACAGCCACATCGCAGCCGCGCAAATCGGCGGCAAGCAGCAAAATGAAACGTTGGCCACGTCTGACGGCCTAACCGGTTTTTTAGAGCAACAACAGACAATGAACGCTGCATTGAGACTCGATCAGGCCACGATCGTGCTCGTAGAAGACGACCCGGATAGCCGGGAATCGCTGACCTTGTTACTCGAAGGGGAAGGCGCACATGTCTGCGCGGTGGCGGATGCGGAGGAGGGCGTCGAAGCGGCGCTGCGGTTGTCACCCGACGCAGTCGTCTGCGATCTCGACTTGCCGGCCATGGATGGCTTCTATCTGATCCAGCGGCTGCGCGATCACGAGATTCGCAGCGATCACTCGCCTTCGGTCGCGGTGGCGCTTACGGGCCACACTGACGACGCGTATCGTTTGCGCAGTATCGGCGAAGGCTTCCAGCATTTCATGACCAAGCCTGCTTTGCCAGAAGACCTGGTGACGCTGCTGCACGACGCGATCGATGCCCGCGCGGCGGGTTGACCGGTAGCTGCGTCGCGGCGTGTCGTTTGTGCTCCGCCGCGGGTTCAAACGTGGAGCACGGAGTGCTCAGGCTTTGATGGTCATGCAGAGTGCCGCGGCAGATTTCCGCGCGGCCCGTGAACCGGGCCGCCGGAGACGCCGTTATTTCGCCGCGGCGACGGGTGTCACAACGCCCGCGCCAGCGGCCGTTGCTTCGGCCGCCTGACAGGCGGCACACAGTCCCTTCAATTCGATTTCAGCGCTTCCGAGGCGGTAGCCCGCGTCTTCGATCTGTGCGACGAGCGCTTGCCGCAGCTTCGGCTGATGCAGTTCGGTGACGCTGCCGCATTCCTGGCAGACTACCAGGATACCGTGCTGGCATTGCGTCAGATCGTGACAGACGGTGAACGCATTGATCGACTCGATCCGATGCACGAGCCCTGCCGACAGCAGAAAGTCCAGCGCCCGATACACCGTGGGCGGCGCCGAGCCGGGATGGATCTGGCGCATTTCATCGAGCAACGAATACGCTTTGGTCGCGCGCCCCGAGTTCAGCAGCAATTCGAGCACTTTGCGGCGAATCGGCGTGAGTTTCTCGCCTCGTTCGCGGCAATATTCTTCCGCGAGTGTCAGTGCGGCTTCCTGCGAATCACCGTGCGCGTGCGCCGGCTCATGAGCATCGGCATCAGCCGTGGAGTGGGCGGAGGTGGCCTGGTCGGCGGTCACGGCGGGCTTGGCGGTCTTCATGCGTCGATTATAAAGGTCCGCGCGTCGCGCCGTGCCCATGCGAGCCCTGCGTTGGTTGCCGCCCGCCACAGCTTTGCGCCGTGGCAAGACAGGACGCGGGGGCACGTGCGCTGCCGCCCGACGGGGCGCAAGCGGTGTGGCAAAAGGCACAGCAAAAAGCGCGGCAAGCTTGCGCGTCAAACGCCGGCTGAAAACTCAGGTCAGCGCGAAGTCGACGTACTTCTTGAATCCCGAGCGCGTCGCAATCCGCGAATACCAGCGCTCCAGATTCGGCAGCGGTGCGCGCTCGACGCCGTCCAGCCCGAACCAGCGTTTCGCGTACGCGCCGATCACGATATCGGCCAGCGTGAACTTCTCGCCTTCGAGAAAGAAGCGCCCTTGCAGATGCGTGTCCAGCATGCGCCACAGCAGGCTGACCGCGCTGAGATCGGCGGCCAGTTTGGCGCTATCGCGCTGCGCGTCGGGCGTGCGCACGATGGCCCAGAACACTGGGCGCTCGGCAGGTTGCAACGTGGACAGCGACCAGTCCAGCCAGCGGTCGATACTGGCGCGCTGTTTCGGCTCGGACGGATACAGCAGGCTCGATTCGTCGTATTGCAGCACCAGATAACGCAGGATGGAGTTGGATTCCCACAGCACGAAGTCGTCGTCGACCAGCGTCGGGATCTTGCCGGTCGGGTTCATCGCGAGGTAGTCGGGCTCGTTGTTGCGGCCGAATTGCAGGCCGGCGTCGATGCGCTCGTACGGCAGCACCAGTTCGTCGCAACACCACAAGACTTTTTGAACGTTGACCGAATTGGTGCGTCCCCAGATCGTAATCATCCGGTAAATCCTTTTTTCTTACGGTTGGCAAGCCGCGCGCGGCGCGCGGCGTTCAACGCGTAACGATACACGATGCGCGCGGGTTGCGCGGCATCCACACCCCGGCGCCAGCGCACCCGCGTTGCGTACAATGACGGCACCCGAATACGACGAGGCACCGCATGGCCCGCATTGTCCCCGACGACTGGAAGAGCCTCGCCGCCACCGGCGCGGCGGCACGCGAACGCGAAACCCTTGCGTTGCTCGAAGAGGCGCTCCCCGCTGACTACACGGTCTATCACGGCGTCCACTGGACACGTCTGAACCAGAACTTCTCGGTGTTCGGCGAAGCCGACTTCGTGATCGTCAGCCCGGCCGGGCGCGTGATGATCATCGAACAGAAAACCGGCTTTCTGCGCGAAACCCCGAAGGGGCTCGTCAAGGTCTATCTGCAGACGGAGCGCAATGTGGCGATCGCGCTCGCGCACACCATCGAAGGTTTGCACCGGCGCTTTACCGCGGCGTTCGGCGCGGTTTCCCAGATTGCGATTTTCTGGTAGGAAAGTTGTCAATTTGTGGCCCGACGTCAGACACGCCCCCGTGAGCAAATTTATCGGCTTACCCCAGCTAACCACCCGGGTTTAGCCGCGCCCCGCGGCGCGGCATGTGGACGAAGCGGACGCGCATCCACACTTTCAAAATCTCAATTAGGCAAGCCCCGCCAGGGGCGCGTCAGACGCTCGAGTGTGTGCAACTCTGGCACCGCCCGACGGGCGGCTGTCCACACCCTTGTGGTGTGGGCAGCAGAGTTGTGCACACGGGGAAGTAGCGCTGCTTAACTCCCCTGTATTGGGCGGTTCGCAAATTCGAGAGCATGATGAAATTAGGGACCGGCAATGGTCGCTCGACAGGGAGTCAGTTCTTCGCCCGTCGCAGCTTTCCCGCCGAGTCCGCCAAAGCCTTCTTTCGCCCGGATTTCATCGGAATTGGCAATTCATCCTGCTCGGTTAGCAATTGCGCCTCGCTGACTCCTAGCGCCATCGCCAATGCCACTAACGTGTCAAGCGCGACATTGGCATTTCCCCGCTCGATTTGGCTTACATGAGTGCGATGCAAGCCAGCACGGTCTGCCAGGACTTCCTGGGACATGCTCAGCTTGCCGCGAAATAACTTTAGATTCGTCGACAGTCGGTCTCGGACCGCTTCTTGACGTGCAATTGCGTCGTCTGCCATATGGGCAGCAGCATCAATGATTGTAGGGCCTAAATCTACAGTTTGTAAATATCCAGTTTATAAATAGACAGTCTTTACTATTCATATTTAGTCTCGTAGACTTCGCTCATCAGTGGGGGTGCGCACCAACGCTGCCCACACATAGGACTGGTCGCCCTGCTTGTTAGCGATTGGAGCGACGTTAACTTGCCGTTTTACCTTATACGAGGAGCGGATGGAGAACCGGTGTAACGCTCAGCGTCATTTCGTTGGTCCCTTGTGATGCTATTTACTGACAGCAGTTGGGAAGAGCCACATCCCATAAAGAAGAGACTCTTGCAGCCACTTCTTGCGTGGCGCTGCATTGGATGGTCGGACCTCACGCCGAACTTCTTTGTCGTTGCCTCATCTGGTGGTGCGGACTGCGCTAGCCCGGACGGTTGGGTGGTGGACGGTGCCTTGGCGCTGATTGAACTGGTACTGCATCTTGGCGATGTCAGCTTTTCGGTTCACCTGTTGGCTCGCAATGAAGCTGACGCCTCGGTCACGCTCTGTCGTGTAAGCGGATTGTGGCAGGAGGTTCAGGCCAAAGAGTCGGACGTCGTGCGTTATTGGTATTCAACTACCGACGGGGAGACGAGACCGTGTTCGCCCGTCGCATCCGGTAGGCGCGTTGAGAGGCCACGGTTGGTAAACGTAATGAGCTTCGAGAACGGCTGAGAAAGCGAGATTCGACATCTGCGGCGGGCAGCAGAACGAGCTTATCCGAGAAGGCCGGCCTATCGTTAGGTGCGGACGTTCGACTTTGTCCTGCACCGGCAAGTTTGAAGTAGGAACACATAGGGATGGATATGCCGCGGTCCGTAAGTAATACGAGCGCTGATGTGCGACATGTCATGCGCAATGCCGCCGTTGCGGCGATGCTGTCGGACCCGACGGGCGCTGAAGCAAGTCTTTTCCTATCCGATGCGGAAGTCGGGCGCCTCTTCAAAGCACACCTCATCCAAGTCATCGGCACCGCTACGTTGTCGAACTTGGACCTAAGCTCCACCCGTGAGGAAGACGAGAAGCGAGGTCGCATTACCGCCCGCCGAGCTTCGGAATTTCCAAGTTTGAGCAGTGTCTCTGCGGCCAACATAGAGCGGTACTCGCTTGTTCTACAAGGAAAGCTGCTACCCGCTGATGACTTTTGCAAAGCTGCGGGTATCACTGAGGCAAAGCTAAGCGAGGACGTTGCGTCGTGCCGAGTGTTCACCGTGGAATTTGAGTCCAACCAGTATTACCCAATTTTTGCCCTGTCGAATCTAGTCAATCGCAGGGACTTTGCTAGGGTGGTACGGCGCCTGGGTGACGTGACCGGTTGGAGTAAATGGAAATTCTTCACGACGCCATCAGAATCACTTGGAGGTCTTACGCCGCTAAGACTTCTAGGGCGCGAGCAAGTGGAGCGAGCACTGGCGGCAGCCGATGAGTTCAAAGCCCTGAGTGCGATGTTTTTTAGTATCACAAGAACGACACCGGTCTCTGACTAACCCCTACCGCCATGAATCCAATCGCGAACAAAGGAGTATCAACGCCACGGCCGTCTCGCCAAAAACGAGACACTCGTTCGCTCGAAGAGACGCGGCTTGCACAGATAGACCACGCGATTCATTGTGCAGTTGTCGCTGCCCTCCTGGTTGACCCTATAGGCTGGAACGCGCTTCTCGAACTTTCCGATGAGCAGCTCGGGCGCATGTTTAAGAATCGACTGTGGGAAGTCATTGGCGTATCGACGATACTCAACGTAGACCTTCCCTCGATGCATGACGAGGACGAGAATCTACGCAAGCGCGTTCGCCGTCAATCGAAACCGCGAACATCTGAAAACGAGGATGCGTTACAGAGCGCGTCGGCAAACTCCGAGCGCTACGACCTCGTGCATCAGGGAAAGTTGCTGCGTATGGAGGACTACCTTGGGGCGGCAGATGTCACAGAGAAGAAACTGAGCAAATCCCTCGCTTCAGGGAAAGTCTTTAGCGTTGAGCTCGAAGGAGAGGCGTACATTCCCGCATTCTTTCTCTCCCCCATGATTCATCACAACGACTTCGCGAAGGTCGTGCGTAGCTTGGATGATACGTCGGGTTGGGACAGATGGGAATTTTTCACGACCCCGGCAGAGACACTTGGTGGCTCCACGCCGCTCCAATTTCTCGCGATAAAAAAGGTCAAGCCTGTGTTGAAAGCCGCTGAAGAATTCGCGAAGCGCTGAGCACAGTTCCTTTCGATGCCATGGGACGGATTCTGGAAATCGTTCTCCAAAACCCCACCGCTACTGTATGTGCCAGCGCTCGGAGCTGTTCTCGCTTTGGTCATGTTACGCATAAGGAAGCGCTATGTGAACCAGGGCTACATCCTCTGGCGTTCAGTTGCTTCATCGCGCTAGCATCATCCTTCGTTCACTGCAAAGAGCAACATGCCTACCGAAAATGAACTTGACTTGGAGATTGCGCTGCGCAAATTCCACGAGCTTGCTCTCGCGGACGGAGACCTTGGCCATGAGTATTGGCATCAAGTCGGCCAGCTCCTTCAGCAGGCGGCCGGCGTGCAAGCGCAGATAGATGCGCTCAGCAAAGAGCTAGAGCAATGCCGTGCGAAGCAACGCAAGAGACACTGAGATAGATACTTCTTCAAGATGAGAATGTCGAATACCGATAAGCATCTTCCCGATGACCACGTCGCGGTCAGCAGACTTCTCTCGAAGATTTTGCGTCACGAACCGGAGATGATTGGCATTCGGCTCGACAGTCAAGGCTGGGTATCTGTCGACGAACTGATACGCGCTATCGAGCGTACTGCACGTACTACAGGTGCGTCGAAGCGACTGAGAACAATGCCGACAATCACCAAAGACGTCTTACAGGCGGTCGTTGCCACAAGCGATAAACAGCGATTCACGCTTTCACCAGATGGCACGCGAATACGTGCAGCGCAGGGCCACTCGATAGGCGTGGAGCTTGGATATGCCGAGATGGAGCCTCCGGCGGTTCTTTATCACGGCACGACCTGGAGCAACTGGGCGAGTATTGCCGAAGAGGGGTTGACGCCTCGAACCAGGCACGCCGTCCATCTGAGCACGGACATCGACACAGCAACGCGGGTAGGTGCTCGCCATGGTCAACTATTGGTACTGGTTGTGAATGCCGCGCAGATGCATGCCGACGGGTACGCTTTCACTCGTTCGGACAATGGGGTATGGCTTACCGCGATAGTTCCGACAGCATATCTGTCTCAGTTGAAGCCGAACGAACGCGGACCGAAGTCATGAACGTGCGCTCTCGTGTCAAATGTCTCACGGCGCAACGGATGCAAAGACGCGAGCTGAGTCGGCAGCGCACGAAAGAGTTGCTGCTCACAGATGTCTTGTCTGGCCTCAAAAGATGTGAAAGCTGGCCGCGTGTGTAGTGAGGCCGAATTTCGGCGATGGACCGGAGCAACATATGACCACACCAGCTGAACGGACCAAGGCGGTAATCGAGACCCGCAGATTTCTCCAGATGCTCGCTTCCGACGACAGCCTCACTGACCCCAGCAAAATCCGAGAAGCGGCGATGCGGCTCCTTCGGCACTACCCCCTTGATGTCGACCTCGCGGTGTCGGCCGCAGCGTTCCCGAACGTCTGGCTCTCTCCTGAAGCATCGCAACCGCGGTCGGCAGTTGGCGTGGATAGAAAGACTCGACATCGCTTTTAAAGCGGATTTGGCACAGCGACCTCAAGAAATTCGGGGCAAATGACGACTCAAATGACCGAACAACCGCGTCTCATAGAGCAGCTGCTCAGGAAGTCAGACAAACCCTCCGAAGACTTCAGTCGGAGCTGGCAGATGAGGAAATCCCCTAGCTGCGGCATCATCCGCTCGGGACCTACAACGGGCAAGTGGTGCATTTTCGCGCCTTCATCCGATGTCGACCAAGCATGGGCAAAAATTAAAGGCGCCGTTGAGGGCGACAAGCTCTTGTTTGCGAAGGTATCGACGGCTCTGCGCAGCATGGGTCGTGATGGTCACGTCATTTGCGTGTACACGCGAGATTGGACAGACAAACAAGACCTCTTGCGCGTACGTGAAGTGCTGCGGTCGCTGGGCTTCGTGGAGGAACTCGGCTATAAGCGCGACATCGATACATTTAACAGGATTTACGGTTCGGACGAATGGTACCTACGTGCTTAGCATCAGGCGAACTAACGTGGCGGCGCGAGCCTGCTCGCCACGCGCACACGGCCGAGATTGTGATGCGCCTTACTCACGTTAAATTCTCGCGAACAGGGGGCCTAATGACGGGGCTCGACGAACCTTCATGCGAAGTGTTGATTGACCTACTCAAGCGGCTGCTTATTGCACGCATCAGGCTCGATGCTGCTGACGTATTTGATGAAGCACTGAACGACTACTGCGAAAGTGAAATCAAGTTGTGCCTGAGCATGCTCGATACGCTACTCGCGAAATCACCGAGGGCTTATGCATTTTTGGAGCACCGCCTCGACGAAACTTGGGGCGCAGCACGCGCGGCCGCCAGAATCGGACCGACCGAGCTAGATATAGTATGCCCTTCGCTGAAGGACCTGGGCTTAGCTAAACCCGACTGAGCAATCGGGAAATGAAAGAGCGCCGGCGATTCTTTCAACTCATGCTCGCGGGAGGTCGTGCCGGCGCTGTTTTGCTTAGCTTCGGATATGCCGTGTGTGTGCGAGCTGGAGGCCGGTTTGAGTCGGCTCCGTAATCTCAATGTGGCTATATGCAGTCTTCTAGCGATATGGCTGTCCGGGACGGTTTGACATGAACATCGATGAGACCGCCAAGTATCTTTTCGTAAGTCGCGCTCATGTGAAACGCCTGCTTGAACGTGGTGACATAAAGGGCACGCGCGTTGAGCAAGGTGGTTATGTCATCGAGGAGGCATCAGTTGAGCGATATGCGAAGGAAATGGAGAGCGCTCGCCGAGCGTATCGACCCACGCGCGGCACCATGAAAGACCTGCTGCTTCAGCTTCTTCGTCAGTCTCGTACGCCCCAAGCACTCCAGACGCTTCGACGACTTTAGTGTCGCGCATGATAGTGCCGCTTCCCGAAAATCGCTCCAGCTGCAGAGTGTCCTCTTGCTGGAGAATGGCATGGCCCCACAGCGTGTATCCACGATATTTCTCGGTTTGCATCTGTCGACCTCTGGAGGTCCTTCGTACCGCGCACCATCAATGATTGCTTCAGCTCGAGCGGCTCGACAAGTACCTACTGCTTGAGGCGCCGGGTGTCGATGCCGGCCATCTTCAGTGCAGCGTCAATTATTTTCAGTTCCGGGCCGAAATCGAGCGCCCATTCCTCGCCGTCACACCGCACGGTCATACCGTTGTGCATCGAAATCAGATAACGCGCCTTGTACAGGGCGTCGACAAGCTTTGATTCTCGGTCGGCCTCTCGAACCCACTTGTCCGCTCTCGTGATGGAATCATCCGTTGGATGAACCATGCGGGTCGACATCTTGTTTTCAGGCGAATACATCGCCTGTTGCTCGAGTCTCGATTTCGACTGGCACGACCGCGCGACGCGACCGACCGTGCCGGCTGGTGAGCGCTGCTCCTGGCCGCACGTTTAGGGTCAGGTCGCTTCCATGCAACGTCAGGATTAACGGAAGCGTTGCAGCTCAGGGTCCGTCACTGCCTGTTCCGGCATGTTCAGGATTTTCGGCAGTTGGCTCAGCTTTGGCATACCCTGGACGGCGACATACGCGCCGGACGCGTCCTTGTAGAGAGCCGTCGGCGTGCCTGAAAAGCCCATATCAGCCATCAGCTTGAAATTGGCATCAATCTTTGTTCTTGTGACAGCCGACACGGGGATGGGGTCAATACCGAGGGATTCCTTCTCTTCCACGTAGGTGCTTTCGCCGTGGCGCAGCATCGCTTGCGGGTCGTTCGATTCGAGCAAAGCGGCCGCCTTGCCGGTGGAGCTCGCTTGCTGGAACGCGACCGGAATCCAGTGCACTTGCAGGCCGGCCGCTTCATACGGCTGCAGCGCCTTCCACGTCAGGTGGCAGAAAATGCAGTTGGGGTCCATGAAGGCGTAGATGGTCGACTTGACCGCCTTGCCCTTGGCACCTTCGACGATAGCCGGGGCGCTCTCGAGCGCGGGTGCGAACCTGGACAGGTCGACCTTCGGGCCGTACTGGTCGAGGTACTTCGCGCTCAGGTCCGTGCCGTTGTCGTCGACCAGCTTGCCAACCATCAGAACCTGATGGTTTTCCGGCGAGAACACGACCATGTTCTTGCCCGGCGCGCTCGAGATGATGTAGCCCGTCAGGCCGCCTGCAGCCGGAAAGGTCTTCTCCAGCTTCATGCCCGTGCTCAGCGCCTTGACCAGGGCCTTCGGCAGGTTGTCGGTGTTCTGGGTCGACGCGTCGGACGCCTGTGCGAAACCCGACGAGGCCGAAAGCGCGAGAACTGCCGCAGCCGTTGAGAATGCGAATCTTTTCATTGATTTCATCGTAGTTGATGGCTGACTTCGGCGCCGCGGGAGGCCGGCGCCACCATAAACATTGTTGTGCTCAGAGTAGCGACGGTTCTGTAGCCCGGAGCTGTCCCTCAAGAAAGGTGCCTGAGGAATCGACGCGCCAGCAGTCTCCCTCTCTGGGCTTAAGTCCAGCTTAATTCCGCCGATAACTTCTTCACCGAAAACTCTGGCGAAGGCCCGAACGCAAGAAAGCCCCATATCAAAACGAAGTTAAAGCAGCAAGCGCCTATCGTAGGCGCGGAGCAGGAATAGCCGACATAGAGTTCCTCACTGAGGGTCCTGGTGTCCTACACGTCCTGGTGTCCTACACGTATAGCGAGAGCTGTCTCCGACAGACTCAAAAATCCTCGGCGTTGAGAATCAGTTTTCCGTGGACCCGTCGAGGTTAAAGGGGGCACCACCTGCGTGCTGCTCGAACCAAAGGAGCGCATCTTCGGAGCTGAGAAACCTGACGCGCTCTCGTGCCGCTTTCAGCGTCTTCACCTGGTCCTTGATGTCCGACGGCGGATTACCATAGGCGTTCAGAATTGCCTTGCCCGCAAATACGCGTTCATAAGGTCCATCGTCCCTGGTCAAGATGACCATGAAAAAGCCATGCGAAAGGGGTTCGTTTGTCAGGCTGTCGTCCGCAGTAATCACCTCGACAGAGGCATCCGGGTCAGTCGCTTCCGACCATAGCGGCGAGCCGCTCGCCGTATCAGTGCCTATCAGTTCAGCGGCTCGCGCGTAGCCATCGGAGACACTTGTCACAGTCTTGCGCAGTGGGTCGATGAGAAACGATACGTCCATTGGCTCCTCCTGTGCTGAAAACCTCGTTCGGGGCAACGTTGGTGTTCACAATAATACACAACGCGGCGCCGGCGGCAGGCTAAGCGGCCGAGCGGTGAACTTCGGCAAAACGACGCGGTACCCTCAGGGTGAGGGCACAAGCAGATTTGCGGTCGACGCCAAAATGATTTTTACCCGCATGCCGACATCGGATTGGCCCACCTGCCATCAAACAAAGGCTCCAGCATTGACGCTTCGCGACCCAATCTAACTGGTCATCCGCGTTTCGGCATGCGGGTCAAGCTGGCATTGACGACATCAGTCCGGCCAGCGCGTGTCTCGCCTTGAGCTGCAAGGCACATCCGGTTTGAGCCGGTGTCATGGGTCACAGCGTGCTAACGGGCCGACCTGGTTGTAGCCTTGCGAGGCTCGGCTAAAAACGGTCGTCCAGCCATCTTGCTTTTCGTCCATCTAACTCAAGATATTGCCCGTTTACCGCGCTACCAGACAACTGAACGTGAACCGCAAAATTCGCTCTCGAAAACACAGCCGCGCGGCTATGTCACCTTTACTGCGCGCGCTGACTTACAGTCACGCTTCGCTTGAGCCTGTGACGCAGGCGATGCTTCTGCGGTGCTACATTGCACTGGATGCTTTCCGGCGGGGCCACGGCTCACGCGACCTGTTTTCAACGCTTGGTCGAACCGTTCTGATTGCGGAAGAACTCATACGGCTCGGTCATCGGGCAAGCGCGGCGGGCGACATTGAATCGGTACAAGCCGCACTGATGCATATCAACGCCGAAGAGCACGCAGGCGGGGGGTGGCGTGTCTGTGATGCAGATTACTTGTCTTTATCCACCGCTCTTGCTGTATTCAGTGAGCAACTCAACGCTGCTTCCCTCAACGACATCGCGAAAGCTCAGGCTCGGATGCTCGATGGCCTCCTTGGCTCGGAGCGGTCGACGCAACAGGTTGAAGAGCTGGCCTGAGGGCTTTTCATCGCCAGGCTTGCCGCCGTCGAATGGCGTCGCGCCGCAGTGAGGCGTTCGGCTTGGGCGTGAAGTGTCGTACGTCATACTCACGCGCGAACTGGTCCTTGAGAAGGAAATGGCGGGCGCTCAACCAGAACCGGTTCACTCACAGAACGACGCGTTTTCCAATTGCCACGCCGCCGTCGTGCGTCACAAATATAAACGCCCCTCGGATTTTGCTCGCGAGGGGGCGTTATCACGTCAGGACGCTTTCGCTTACAGCGCGGCGTCCTTCAGCTTCTTCAGCGGGCGCACCTTGAGGCGCACCGAAGCGGGCTTCGCCGCGAACCATTTGTCTTCACCCGTGAACGGGTCCTTGCCGAAGCGCTTTTTCTTGGCGGGTACGTCTTGCGCGACAACCTTCAGCAGGCCGGGGAGCGTGAACTCTTTCGCGCCCTTCTTGTGAATCGATGCGAGCACCGTTTCTTCGAGCGCCGCCATCAACGCCTTGGCCGCCTTCGGTTCGACGCCTGAGCGCTCGGCCAGGTGAATGGTCAGCGATGCCTTCGTGAACGAGTCCTTGATAGGTTTCAGGGGAGCAGCCGCAGCAGACTTCTTCGCAACTGGTGCAGCTGCTTTCTTGCTGGCGGGCGCTGCCGCTTTCTTCGCAGCCGGAGCGGCGGCTTTCTTCGTAGCCGGTGCTGCCGCTTTTTTCGTTGCCGGAGCGGCGGATTTCTTGCCGGCCGGTGCTGCCACTTTCGTCGTAGCCGGAGCGGCGGCTTTCTTCGTAGCTGTGGTTGCCATAAATTCCTCGTGTCTAGTCAAAGGTTGCCCAAGACCTTTGCCTTTGCATCGTCACCGACTAACGCAAAGGTACAAATCCTCGGGTCGGGCGCGAGCGTAACAAGACCGGCATGAAGACGCAACGTCCGATGCCTTAAATCACGGTAATTTTGGCGTAGGGGTTAAACAAAAGCGGTGACCTGTGCCGTGCATTAGGGACATTCGGCCAGTGAAACCCTGCGGACCGTGGCTTCGAGTGGGACCTCAATGATGGCCGAAACATCGAACCGACCTGCTATCTGGCAGTCACCGTTTTGCTAAAAACAACAACTCCGCAATGGAATTGGCGCTATCGAGCGTACGCTGGTCGTGGCAGATAGACCGTCAATCGGTAAAGACCTTCAATTGGCCTTGGCGTAATAGTTGGTTATGCCAATGTAGCGTTGGATTCTTTCAAGACCTTTCGCAATTGACGCGCTCATGGCATATTGCGGGCACATCCATTAAGGAGGACATAATGCCGACACTCGAGCAAATCCAGGTAAAGATGAAGAAATTGCAGGCGCAAGCGGATGCGCTTATCGCCAAAAAGTCGAGCGCTGTTGTGGAGAAGATTCGCGAATTGATGTCAACGCACGGCCTGACGACAGCCGACATTGACGCACACGCTGGTGGCAAGAAGAGCGCAAAGAAGTCTGGAGCCAAATCTGAGACCGTCGCGAAAACCTCCACAGCGAAGTACCAAGACCCGAAAACCGGTGCTACGTGGACCGGCCATGGCCGCGCACCGTCGTGGATTGCGAACGCCAAGGACCGCAACAAATTTCTGATTTTGGACGGCGCTGAAGCCCCCGTCGCTACGACTTCAAGCACTATTAGCAAGACCAAGACTGCCGTCAAGAAGGCGTCGTCGTCCGTCGGGGCCACTGCTGGCAACGGGCAGCCAAAAGGTCCGCAAGCGGCCAAATACCGCGACCCCAAGTCCGGCAAGACATGGAGTGGACGTGGGCCGGCGCCGGCGTGGCTGGCCGCGGCGAAGGACAGGACAAAATTTCTGATTGATGGTGCGGGCGCCTACGCTGCGGTAACGAAGACGAGCACGCCGAAAGCCGACGCGAGGAAAGCCACTGCGAAGAATGTGGTCGCCAAGAAAGCCCCGGCAGCGAAAAAGATAATCGCCAGCAAGAAGGCGCCAGCAAAGAAAGTCCCGGTCAAAAGGCCCGCTGCTTCCAAGAAGGTTGCGGCAAAAGTTGATGCCGCCATTGCGGCGCCAGGAATTACGGTCGCGGAAGCTGGCGCGTAATCGGGAGCAGGCGCGGAATCAAATCCGGGGGGCGACGTACGACGCCCCAGATGCCCTCCGCGAGACAGGCTTGCCTCGCGGGATAGCAACTTGGCCAGCGGACATCCTTTCGTGTTCGCCACGACGACCGCATTCACTTCGGCAGGTCGCAATAGAAGAGTTGCTCCATGAGATTCGAACTTGAAGGCAAAGCTCCGGTCGACGCCCCTTGCGAATACCTCATACGGCGCGGCATAAAGAGCTTGCGCAGTTACGGGCCATCTTCGTTTGCGTCGCTGGTGCTGTCCTCATGAAACAACCTTCGCGAAGCGGCCGCAGCGACGCTTCGGGAGACGTACTACCTGACTAGCTCCACGCCTCCCCCAACGCCTGTGCCTGCTGCAAGACCAGCTCCACCGCGCCGTCCTGCTGGTCCGGCGGGTACTTGTATTTACGCAGGATGCGCTTGACCATCAGCCGCAGTTTGGCCCGCACGCTCTCCCGCTCCGACCAGTCCACCGTGATGTTCTGACGCAGACTTTCGGTGAGTTCGTGTGCAATCTTCTTGAGCGTCTCGTCAGTCAGTTCGCGGACGGCTGACTCGTTGTTGGCGAGCGCGTCGTAGAAGCGGATTTCGTCTTCCGTCAGGCCCAGTTCCTCGCCCCGGGTCGCGGCAGCGCGGAACTTCTTGGCCATGTCGATGAGCTCTTCGATGACCTGGGCAGTTTCAATCGCCCGGTTCTGGTAGCGCGTCACGACGTTGGCGAGCATCTCGGAGAACTTCTTTTCCTGCACCACGTTGCTTGCGAAGCGGCTCTTGATTTCGCCTTCCAGCAGCCGCTCCAGCAGTTCCACGGCAAGGTTGCGCTCGGGCAGGTTGCGGACTTCAGCGAGGAAGGCTTCGTCGAGGATGCCGATGTTCGGCTTGTCGAGCCCGACCGCCTCGAAGACATCCACCACCTTCTCGGACACCACGGCCGAGCTGATGATTTGCCGGATGGCCAGTTCGCGCTCTTCGTTGGTCTTCTTCTTGTCGCTCAACTCGCGCTTGGTGAGGATGACTTTCACTGCCTGCATGAAGGCCACTTCCTCGCGCACGGCCTTGGCTTCGTCGAGCGTGCAGCACAGTGTAAAGGCCTTGCTCATGGCGAGCGCCGTGTCGGCGAAGCGCTTCTTGCCATCTTTCAGGCCCAATACGTGGTTGGCCGCACCAGCGAGGCATTTGTGGCCGCCGGTCAGGAAGTCGCTGTAGTCGTAACCGTGGAGCATGCCGCGCAGGATGTCGAGCTTTTCTTCGAGCACGGAATATGCCTCGGCCGCGTCGACCGTCGGACGTCCGCGTCCATTGCTGGCGGTGTATTCCTTCAGCGCGCTCTTCAGCTCGTTGGCGATGCCAATGTAGTCGACTACGAGGCCGCCTTGCTTGTCCTTGAAGACACGGTTCACCCGGGCAATTGCCTGCATCAGGTTGTGACCTTTCATGGGCTTGTCCACGTACAACGTATGCACGCAAGGCGCATCGAAGCCAGTCAGCCACATGTCGCGCACGATGACGATGCGCAGCGGGTCAGCCGGGTCCTTGAAACGCTTTTCCAGCCGCTTCTTGACCTGGCCGCTGTAAATATGCGGACGCAACAGCGCCTTGTCGCTCGCTGAGCCCGTCATGACAATCTTGATGGCGCCTTTTTCGGGGTCCGCGTCGTGCCAGTCGGGGCGCTGTTTGATGATTTCGTCATAGAGGTGAACGCAAATCTCGCGGCTCATCGCCACCACCATGGCCTTGCCATTCTGAGCCTTGTTGCGTTCCTCGAAGTGCGCGACGAGGTCGGTCGCCACAGCGGCCACGCGGGGTTCGGCACCGACGACCTTTTCCAGCGCGGCCCAGCGGCTCTTGAGTTTGGCCTGCTGGCTTTCCTCTTCGTCCTCGGCCAGTTCGTCCACCTCCGCGTCGATGTGCGGCAGGTCGCGGGCCTTGAGCGACAGCTTCGCCAAGCGCGACTCGAAGTAAATCGCGACGGTGGCGCCATCCTCCTTGGCCTGCTGCATATCGTAGACGTGGATGTACTCGCCGAACACGGCGCGCGTGTCACGGTCCTCGCTCGATACAGGCGTGCCGGTAAAGGCTACGAAGGTGGCATTGGGAAGTGCGTCGCGAAGGTGCTGCGCATAACCGACCTGGTACTTTTCCTGGCCGGGCTTGCCTTTCAACTGCGCTTCAAAGCCATACTGGGTGCGGTGCGCCTCATCGGCGATTACGACAATGTTGTGCCGGTCAGACAGCACGGGGAAGCTGTCCTCGTCCTCGCCGGGCATGAACTTCTGGATGGTGGCGAACACAATGCCGCCGGAAGGCCGGTTGGCAAGCTTGGCGCGCAAGTCCTGGCGGGTTCCGGCCTGTACCGGCTGCTCGCGCAACAGGTCCTGCGCCAGCGAAAACACGCCGAACAACTGTCCGTCGAGGTCATTGCGGTCGGTGATGACGACGATGGTCGGGTTCTCCATCGCCGCGTCCTGCATCACGCGGGCGGCGAAGCAGGTCATGGTGATGCTTTTGCCGCTGCCCTGCGTATGCCAGACTACGCCCCCTTTGTGGCTTGCACCAGGGCGCGATGCCGTCACCACCTGCTGGATTGCCGCGCGCACCGCGTGGAACTGATGGTAGCCAGCAATCTTCTTGACCAGTGCGCCGTCGTCCTCGAACAACACGAAGAAGCGCAGGTAATCCAGCAGATATGTCGGTGCGAGCACACCGCGAATCAATGTTTCCAGTTCGTTGAACTGGCCGAGCGGGTCAAGCATCACGCCGTCGATGGTGCGCCACTGCATGAAGCGCTCCGCATCGGCTGATAGCGAACCCATGCGCGCCTGCGACCCGTCCGAAATCACCAGGACCTCGTTGTACTGGAAGACGTCCGGAATCTGCGCCTTGTAGGTCTGAATCTGGTCGTAGGCCTTCCAGATGTCGGCGTTCTGGTCGGCTGGGTTCTTCAGCTCCAGCAGCACCAGCGGCAGGCCATTGACGAACAGCATCACGTCGGGCCGCCGTGTGTGGTGCGGGCCTTTGATGGCGAACTGGTTGACTGCCAGCCACTCATTGGCTGCCGGGTCGGCCCAGTCGATGAGCCGCACGAAATCGCCGCGTGTCTCACCGTCGCGTTGATACTCCACCGGTACCCCACCGACCAGCAACTGATGAAAGCGCCGGTTAGCTGAGAGTAGCGCGGGGATGCCGAGGTCCCGCACCCGTTGCACAGCATCCTCCCGAGCTTGGGCCGGAATGCCGGGGTTCAGGCGAGCAATGGCGCTGCGCAGACGTTCGACCAACAATACCTGACGATAGTCGGCACGCTCGGCGCTGGCACCGTCGGGCGCGAGGTCCGGGCCGAAAAGGCAGGTGAAGCCCACATCGGCCAGCCAGCCCAGCGTTTCCTGTTCGAGTTGGTCTTCGGTCATGGTAGTTCTCAGGCGACGAGCGCTTTGGCGTCGGGCGAACGGAGCTGGCCGGGAATCAGCCGGGAAAGAAGCGTGTCGCGGAGGTTAGATAGTGTGTGGATTCTCTGGATATTGATGTTCTTCGCTACGTCAATCGGCGCAAAAACAGATTGATATAGGACATCGACAGTTCCCGGAGGAGGAACCACCAGTTTCATGCCTGAAAGCGTGCCCAGACTCAGATTGGCCTGTACGGCCTGGACAACGCGCGTGCTCATGGTTCGCTTAGATTCGATAGAGCTTAGGAATCGCCATACGAGGCCGCTGGGGAACACATCTTGCCGCGGCCTGACCAGCGCAACAGCCTGATTGGTGTTCGCGGGAAGCACATCGCTGGTAACGATAGCCGTGCGTCCAATAGTTCCAGCAATCGAAATCAAAACATCGCCAGTGGCCAACTGTGACCGTTTCAATAATTCGTGCGTTTCCTCGTCAATGAACGCAAACTTTTTGGGCAAAAAGGAGCCGTCATTGCTCATCGACTCTGCTTTTACAAAATTAATTCCCGCCTCCACAAAGGGACGCTTCAAGGTCGTGGGTGTTGTGCCCTTCGTGATGCGCTCGGTTATGTCGGCAAGACGTTGGACCGTCCACCCTTTCGGCACCAATCCCAACTCTGACTCGACTAGCTCACCCGGGAAAAGCGCAGCGGTAGTATCGTCCACCCCTTCGGTCGGGCGCCCCTCCTGCTTAGCGCGGACAGGCTCGAAATCGACAAACCAAGACTTGAACAACGCCTGGGCGATGGCCTCCAAGGTGGTGTTGGTTTCTCGCAGGTGCGAGATGCGGTCGTCGAGACAACCTAGAACGCCGGCAATCTCACGTTGAACAGATAGTGGAGGAAGGACGATTGGCGTTTTCTTCAGAATGCCAAGATTGGTATGTGGCACACCGGTTTGGATGGCAGCATTTCGGATGTACTCTTTCTGTTCTGAGCTACAGAAGACGTAGTAAAGGTAGTTGATGTCGGCCTTGGCGAGGTCTGGAGTCAGCTTCATCTGGCTCTGGGACACGATGTATTCCGGATATGGGGCTGAAGGAACAATGGCCACCTGACCCAACGTCCCGCGCTGTGTAAAAACCAAGTCTCCAGGACGGGCCTTGTTGGACTCAAGCTCGTTGGCTTTCTCTTCCGAGACAAAGGCAAATTCACCGCCCACCCATTTGCTACCCATATTTTGGCCCCGGATAACTGGAACACCTGTCGGGGCGTAGTCCTTGGAAACAAGGTCGGAACCAAACGGACCACCCACGATGGCGTTCCTTGTCGGCGCCGCAATCGCTTCAATAGTAACTAACTCAGAATTCATAGCCCAGCGCCCCCAGCTTCTGCCGAATCAATTGGTCGAATTCAGCGCCCTTTGCCATCTGCTCACCCAGCTTTTCCGTGAGCTTCTGCATTTTTTCGGCAAAGGCTTCGTCGTCGTCCTCGACTTCCTCGGCGCCGACATAGCGCCCCGGCGTGAGCACATGGCCGTGCTCGGCAATCTCGGCGAGGCTCACGGTCCGGCAGTAGCCGGGAATGTCCGCGTATTCGCCGACATCATCAATGGCCTCGCCGCGCCAAGCCGCGACAGTATTGGCAATGCGCTCAATAATCTCGTCGGTCAGTTCCGTCTGCACGCGGCTAATCATGCTGCCGAGCTTGCGGGCGTCGACGAACAGTACTTCTCCTTGGCGGCTAGCTTTCTGTTTGGCGAGGAACCACAGGCAGGCCGGAATCTGAGTGTTGAAGAAAAGTTGACCCGGCAGGGCCACCATGACTTCGACCACGTCGGCGTCCACCATGGCGCGGCGGATGTTGCCTTCGGAGTTCTGGCTGGAGCTCATCGAGCCATTGGCCAGCACGATGCCCGCACGACCATTGGGCTTGAGGTGATACAGCATGTGCTGGAGCCACGCGTAGTTGGCGTTGCCCTGCGGTGGCGTGCCATAAACCCAGCGCGGGTCGCCTTCCAGGCTGCCGTGCCACCAGTCGCTGACGTTGAAGGGTGGGTTGGCCAGCACGAAGTCGGCACGCAGGTCGGTGTGCTGGTTGCGCACGAAGGTGTCGGCCGGTTCGCGCCCGAGGTTATAGTCGATACCCCGAATGGCGAGGTTCATCGCCGCCAGCCGCCAGGTGGTGGGGTTGGACTCCTGCCCGTAGATGGACACGTCCCCCAGTTTGCCACCGTGGGCTTCGATGAATTTTTCGGACTGCACGAACATGCCACCGGAGCCGCAGCAGGGGTCGTAGACTTTGCCGTGATGGGGTGCCAGCACCGCGACCAGTGTCTTGACGATGGAGGCTGGCGTGTAGAACTGCCCGCCCTTCTTGCCTTCGGCACTGGCGAACTGGCCGAGGAAGTATTCGTACACCTGCCCGAGCACATCGCGCGCCTGGCTGGCATTCTCGCCAAAGCCGATGGTCGAAATCAGGTCGACCAGCTCGCCCAGCTTGCCGTCTGGCAACTGCGAGCGGGCATAGCGCTTGTCCAGGATGCCCTTGAGCTTGGGGTTCTCGGCTTCGATTTCCGCCAGCGCCTCGTCGATGCGCTTGCCGATGTCGGTCTGCTTGGCCGCGCCACGCAGGGTCTCCCAGCGCGCAGTCTCAGGTACCCAGAAGACGTTGACCTCGCGGTAGTAATCGCGGTCTTCGAGCTCGTCGGCGAGCACCTCGTCGTCACAGTCTTGCAGGAAGTATTCGTCTTTTTCGTCGGCAAAGCGGCAGGTCAGCTCAGCTCGCCGGGCGGCAAAAGTATCGGAGATGTACTTGAGGAAAATGAGACCGAGCACAATGTGTTTGTACTCTGCAGCGTCCATATTGGCGCGTTGCTTGTCGGCGGTTGCCCAGAGGGTCTTTTTGATGTCATCAAGCATCAGAACTGGTTCGTCCGGTCATAGTCAGGTGTATATCAAGGCATAACGCCCGGCATCTCGCCACCAAGAATGGAGCGATTCTATCTTGAATGACACATGGACTCGCCAGCGGGCTTAAGTACGGCACCACGGGGTGTCCAGATGTAGAGCGAGCGCTGGACGGCATACTGCGCCTAGCCATGACGCTGCGCGCGGCGCTGACTTCGGGCGAGTGCGCGGCGACCGGAAGCAGGCGCGGTCGGCGCGTTGGCAATGGCCGTCAGATTGTTTCCCCGGAAACGCGCCGTGAACCGCAGTAGACTGGGACTGCCACATCCGTTCCGGAGCCCGACCATGACTGCGCAAACCTGCCACCGCATCGACCTCGCTCGCGAGCAGCTAGAGATGGCGCTCGACGCGTTCCTGGAGCGCCATCGCTTCGCCTCGGCCATCACCCTGGCCAGCGCCGCCGAACGTGTACTGGGACAGGCGCTGCTGAACAAGGGGCAGCAGGCCGGCGTGGACTGGAAGTTCGATGCGGCCGACCTGGCGCACACCAAGCTGCACGGCCGGCCGCTAGACAGCAAAACCTTCAATGACGCGGACAACTGTGTGACCGCCGCGCTGCGGCACTTTGACAAGGCCGATGCGCCGGACTTCGAAGCCGACCTCGAGGAGGCTGCGTGCTGGATGCTGGTTCGGGCCTGCGAGAACGCGCACCGGCTCGGGCTGACCGTGCAGGGCTTCGACGCGTTCAATGACTGGTTCTACCAGCATACCGTCGGCGTCTGACCGCGGTAGCTCGCCGAATTCGATGGCGTAAGGCGGGGCTTTATATAAGGGGCAGCCGATGGCCGACCGGCTGACGGTCCAGGAGTTCTTCGAAGCACTGCGCGAGCAGAAAATCAGTCCGCTGGTTGATACGCCAGCGGTGCGGGCGAGCGTCGGCGCGCTGGTGCGCGCTCGCTGTGCCAGCTATCCCATTCAGGAGCGCTGGCCAGTGCTCGACCTGGAGAGTGCCTACCAGCAGACGCTCAACGAATTGCCCAACGTCCTGGACCTGGTCCGCGATGGCTACACAGGAACCGTCAACCTGCGAGGGTACGACGACGCCTACACGATGGACGAATGGTTCGGCGATTTCGCGGAACAGTGGGCGCTTCGTGACACACCCCATGTCCGTGCGACCATGCTCGAGCTGCTGCCGGCGGTCTCGACCTGGCAGTCGCCCAGGTTGTGGGAAGCCTACAAGAACGCCACCCGCGCGCCTTGCGGTTCATGGCTACGCCGCCTCATAGGCCGCGCGTGAGACAGCTTCTTCGCTTTGGTGCGCAGACGGCTTCGAGGTCGTAGACCCAATGACGTCGTCGGCAACAGGCGCCTCCACCTGATTCTGTCGAATACGTCGTCTTCTTGGAAGTTCGACGGCGAGCGCAGAACCTCAGGGTTACGGAGCGCCGTTCGACGGCATTGGCGCAGACGAGCCAGGTTGAGTTCTCCGCGCGTCGCAGTGCCGAGCTCGATAAGCTTCACATCAGGCGGTTTCGCAGTGCCGGCATACGAAGAGGCGTTGAACGAGTACGACCAGTAACACGGCAGGGCCGGCGGTCTGCATCAAATCGACGTGTGGAAGTTCATCGACATGACTCGACCTCCACCCACGTTTTATTTGACCTTCACCCACGCGCAACTTGACCTCCACCCACGTTTTGCTTGACCTTCATACACGGAAAATGGGTATCCACTTGCGAAAACTCTAACGTTGCCTTGGAGTTTTTGCGGTCGAGCGCGCCGGTAATCATATAATCTTTAATCTGTGTAGTCGCTATGCGCAAGCGGGGCTGTCTCCCGAATCTGGCTCGTGGGCGCGCTTCTAATAAATTCCGTTGGGTCTGGGCTGGCTCTGTGCTTTTCCGAGTGTGCGCATTGTGGCAACCAGGACAAGGAATTAGTGCGCGCGGATGGTTCTGTTCTTCAGCTTGCGCTACTCTCCTAAGACGCCACCTCTCTTGCGGAAGTCACCTGCCAACGCATCTCCTTGGCTGCGCTGTGAGCAGGCTCGAGAAAATCCGTTCGTCTGGCAGTTACCGGCGGTTCGTTCGAACCTGTTCCTCACGGTGGCCTACGAAGGCTTCAGCTGTGCGGCTCGCATTGTGTGCGCATTGCTGGAACTGCTTGCACTTCCAAGAGGAAGTCAAACAGAGCGACCCGAATGATTGCTGTAATCGTTTGGGAACGACTGCTGCACGGCAGTGACGCGATGATGGTCAAGTGCTATCGTATCAACGTATCCTGGACTTGCTGGCATCGCGTCTGCGTTCTTTTCGGCGGAGGTATTGATGTGCAACGCAGTTTTCTGGCTATTCATCGATGACCTACGAGACGCGCCGAGTGGGGAATGGATGGTCGCGCGCTCTTCATCCGAGGCGATTGCGCTCCTGAAGGAGCGAGGCTGTCCTGCAAGAGTGTCGTTCGACCACGACTTGGGAGGAGACGATACCGCGATAGTTGTTGCAAAATGCTTGGTCGAAACCGACCTCGACTGCTCGGGACGATTCATCCCCGACCAGTTTGAATTCTCGGTTCACAGTGCAAATCCAGTCGGCGCGGCTAACATTCAGGGGCTTCTCGAATCGTACCTGTCATACAAAGCGAAGAGCCGAAGGGCTATTCAAGGCTAAACGCGCGGAGCGCGGGGCTGCAAACAAAAATACATGAAACAATTCACCAAAGATGAGCTGTGCGACTACTTCCGTTCCTTCGTCGGGATGGATGGCGGAAATCTTGAAACCGCTAAGTTATGGCTGTGCGGCATTGAACACGGCAAAGACTGTGCGACTCTGGAGGATGTTACCCCTGAGCACGAGCATGACGCGTGGAGCATTGAGCGACGCGTTAAAGAAGCTGCCGGAAAACATCGGTCTTGGCCGCTTTGGGAAAAGGTGGCGAAAATTGTTGTTGGCATTCGTCGAAACGTACTGGAAGAGGCAGGTACAAACCCTGGCAACCTGACCTGGCAACACTACCGCGACAACTACTTGTATGGCCAGGACTCGTACGAATTCAAATTGAATCTCTTCCCGCTAGCGTCTCCTCAAGTTAACAGTCGGAACTGGGAGTCTACCCATCAGGCGCAGCCTGAACTCAGCGACAAGGAGCAATATCGAAACCTTTGCCGCAACGGCGGTCGATTCGAGTTCATGCGCGAGCTTCGGAAGACGCACCATCCGAAAGTTATCATTGCGACGGGGACGACAAGCCTCGAAGATTTCGTGAGCGCGTTCGGTTTCGAGGGTTGTCCGCATGAGGAAATTGTTATCGGCAACCGGGACAATGAACGTCGCCTGTTTGTCTACGTGGACCGTAACGCGGGCGGCTCAGAGACACGTCTTGTTGTCACGCCGTTCCTTTCCTACCGGAGGTACTGCCTGAATACTGACGCGCTGCTTGAGGCACTTGCGTCCTGCGTGGCCAGATGGATGTCGCCAGACGACTTTCCGGAATGTTGGTCAGACTGAGACTGTCGCCTGACCGCACGGGTTGGCAACGCTTTGAGCAACGAGCGTGTGCGTCCCGGCACCGGTTGGTGTGCATAGGCGAGTTTTTGCCTGCGGAGGCGTTTTGCCAGATACGGGGCATTTCAATCAAAGTCCCTGAGCAATCCCGCAATCCCCAGGTCTTCGCCGATTTGGTCCCGATGCAGGCCGCTGAGCGAAAGGCGCGACGCAGCGCGCTGCTCAGGCGTTACTGCCGACGATTTTTGGTGACACGCTGTACGGCACATCGATGGCGCGACCATCCGACAAATCGACCGTAAAACTGTCACCTAGAATTTTGACCGCAGTTGGATGTGGCAACAATTTGCGCTCCCTAGCGCAAAGCGGGCAACGGTAATCGAGACACAGCACGCGAGCGTAGAGCTGCCAATTCAGGATTGGCTCCCGCCTGCAAAACGCCCGGCGATTTCGGCGCTGTGTGCGTCAATCGTGTCGGGCACCTCGCCCCCCTGTGCGATACCTAGGCGCTTTCCCGCAGGGGCTGCGATAGGCACCAGCTTGACAACCGGCCGACCGATGCGGGCAATCATGATTTCGCGCTCCTAGCCATGCTCGGTGGCTTCGACCAGGCGAGACAACGACGATTTCGCTTCCAACATATTGACTGCGCGCATGATTTTCTCCAGTCAAAGGTATCTTAGTCTCGTCTGGTTAAGCCCACAATTCAATTCCGGAGCCCAAGTCGAGGGCCTTGTCATCGGCACGGTCGCTGATGTGATGGGGTAGAGGCGAACGGCGTGATTGACTTTGTCATGTGCGTTTGTATTCGATGGCGTAGTCGTTGAGCGCCTATTGAACTAACATTGACTTGACTTCGTTCGCAGGATACTCAATCGAAAGGGTTTTTCCCGCCGTGTCAGAAACGGCGAAGCAAAACATTGCAGCAGGATTGCCACGACACTGCTCTCCTGTAACGCCAAGTTCTTCCAGAGACCGATGATGGAAAAGACATGAAGGCCGGCGTGTGTCGCACCAGAAACAGTTGTCGCTTCTACGGCTGGCTTCGCGATTTCGCCGCGTCGAGGTTTCGCGTCACCGGGAGAGCGGGATTTCAAGCTTTCCATGGGTGACGAGGAATTGACAACTTACCCGCACTTCTTCTGTGGCCACCCCATTTCGGCTGGCGCAACCATCAAATCCAAACCAACAATTGAACGAAACGATTTACTCCGCCCGTTACCAGCCAGCGGTCTCGAGGTCTTCGCTCAAATCTCGGCGGTCGCGAGCGTACCGGCCGGCCATCGATTGTCCGTCAGGTCGCTTCTATTTCGGCGCATCTTCATCGGACAGTTCATCGTCCTCTGACTGGAGGATGGGGGCCGCGGTGTCAGGCATAGGCGAGCCGGTGCGGCGGTGGGGGTCGTCGGCCGGCTGCTTGTCTTTGCTATTTTCGCCGCCAGCTTCGCGCGTCTGTTTCTTTTGATGGTTCGTCATGTCCTCCTCCTTGAGCAAAACAACATAACGGTGCGGCGATTGCATCGGCATGCTATCTATGTGCGGCAATCGGACAGGCAGAGCGGTTAATCCGCACGCTGCCTGCCGGATAGAAACCTCAGATGTCAGTCATGTCTCTTCCGCTGACATCGCGGGTAGCAGACCAGTACGGGTCGCGGTTGTAGTACTGATGCACGGTCGTACCCCACTGCGCGTCTGCCATGGAGGGCCAGTGGTCCTTGTCGAACCCGGGCTCGTTCTTGATTCGTTCGGCCGTTATGTCGACGATAAAGCACTTCTCGTCAGTGTCCAGGGTCAGCGCGCGCCACGGAATCGCGTGCAGCTTGCTGCCCATGCCAAGAAAACCGCCTTCGGCGAGAACGGCGTATGCGATGCGGCCACTGCGCACGTCGAGCATGATGTCGGATATTTTGCCAACGTGTTCTCCGTCAGACGACATCACCTTGGTGCTATCCAGAGTCGCTGCGGCCATCACGTCTGGCCCCGGCCCATCACCGACTCCACTGCCGGTAATGTTCGCGCCGGTGCCGCCCGTCTGCGACTGCATTTTGGGGTCAAGAATTGTCATGGTCTTCTCCTAAAGGGTGACGCCCTTAGGCGCGCAACGCGCATGCCACGGCGGAGGCGCTTTTTGCGCATGGCATGCGTCGACTGCTGCCAGTACTTGTGATGGCTGCTAGCTCGAGCGAGGACTGTCGGAGTCGAGGCTCGCCAAGGGTTAACTCGGCTGGCAGATTTACAAGCCATTCGCGCTACCTGGCAGTGAACAGTAGCCGTCGTGAATTGACGTGTGGCATATAGCGCTTTGGATTCTCGTCAGTGCCCGTGCATTTCGCAGACGCTATGTTGAGCAACTTGCAAAAGGAAAGAAGCGCGTGGAGGAACTTTCTTCAGTGCGCGGCGGCGGCGGGGGTCGCGTGTTAGCGCGCGGACCACCGCCGCGCGCGCGACAGTTCGGTTCGCAACGGCCAACGGTGAAATCGGGGACCTCGACGCCACCGCGAACAGCGGCACGCGAATTGCGGGACTTGTGGCGGCGGGGGTTGCACCGGCCGACGTTGCAGCCAGTCGCTTTGCACACGAGGGAGACCATCATGCGAGTTGCTACGAAAGGAATCTTGTTTTCGGCGTTGATTCTGAGTTTGTCTGGCGCCGCCTACGCACAAGGTGCGGGAACAGGGGGCGGCGGGGGCGCCGGTGCCGGCCAGGGTGGAACTGGAATGGGAACCCCAAACGCGAACGGCACTACCGAGTCAACATCTGGCGCGTCGGGCGCAAACACGATGGGAAAGTCGGGCGAAATGTCGCAAAAGCAGATGAAGCCGAAGATGCAGAAGAAGGGGGCAATGGATGCGCCTGCCTCCGACAGCGGCGGAATGAAGAAGGCTTACTAACAGCGGTGCCGTTTGAGGCGTACGCTGCCGTCTGCGAAGTCAAGCTCCCGGTTAGGCAGCGTTATGCGGCAGGCTGACGGGGAACGCTGGAAAGCGTCCGGAACCTCAGACGCCGATGGCTTTCATACGGTCGCCGACGTTGAGTTTGCCTGTTCTTGCGTTAGCTCTTGCGCCTTCCATCGAAAAGGTCGCTGTGCAACTGGATGAGTAGCTGGTCGTGAGAAACCTGCCAGGAGTCATGCAATGGATAACGTTTCGCAGGAAGAGAAGATTCGTGTACGGGCCTACGAACTCTGGGAAAAAGACGGCAGCCCGGAGGGACGCGCCGACGAGTATTGGGAACAGGCGCGGATTCAGATAGATGAGGAAGAATCCGAAGCCGACCGGAACGGGGAGGACCCGAAAAGCCGGCTGCCAGGGTGACGAAAAGCGGCAAGCGATGAGGAATAGCCACGCCGTTGATGTTGCGACCGGCAGATTCTGCCTTGCTGGCGCGAACCCTCTGGCGGTCTCTTTTGAACGCCACTGGCTGCGACCTGTCTTGTAACCTGTTTCCCATTCAGGTGGTAAGCATGCGCGGTGCCGCAGTTGACGTGCATTTCGACAGCACGCACTTGCTTCTGGACCTATCCGATGGACAGGCTGTCTGATTCCCATTGAACTGGTTCCTGTTCTGGAGACAGCTTCGCAAGCGGAGCGCGAACACTTTGCTATTTCCATGGACCGTCAGGAATTGTTCTGGCCTGAAATCGACGAGGATGTGAACGTGACCGCGCTGCTTGCATTTTTGTCTGATACGGCACGTCGCTAGTCCTCCTCAATACGCTCCAACTCCTGCACGACCTCAGTGCGCTGTCGCCCTATATCGCTTGAATTGAATTTCAGCCACTTGCTCTCCGCAGCGACGAAATCACCAGTACAGAATCGCACAAACGGTCAGTGCAGTCGGGCGGATTTTTTGTTCGATATGGAGAACAAGAAGTGGGCCGTGCTGTTAGGTACCGGTGAGCCGACACAGAGGTCCCGGGGCGTCGGCCGACTTCCTGTCTTTAGCATCCTCGCGGCCCGCATGTCGCAGAAGCAGACGAAGCCGAAGATGCTGAGGAAGGGGCATGGATGCGCCTGCCTCCGACAGCGGCTGAATGAAGAAGGTCTATTAACAGCAGCGCTGCTGCACAGGCCGGCCATGCAATCTCTAGGGTTAAGCTCCCGGTTGAGGAGCGTTATGCGGTAGCCCGGGACCGGCAATCCGTTGGGCGCGCCACGCGAGCCGTTGCCGTCCGCGCAGAAGTACCGTTTGTGTGGTGGGTCAATTCGCCGATAGCAGCTCCGTGCAGAAGACGCGGAGCATCTCCGTTAAAGCGGTGCACCTTCATCGGTGATGCTTCGGTTCGGACTTGCGAATTAGACTGACTTGCCCGTTGCGCTCAAGAATGGCGGCCTGCACCTTCTCGAGGTCCAACGAACCTAGCTCCTGCCGTGCCGTCTCGAAAATGTCGGCTTTTGTGATGAGCGCCGGTGACATCTGGTCCTTGTTGAACTGACCGTCCCGATAGACTTCCCTCTCGACGCCAACTACTAGCGATTCAAGTGACTGCGACCGGACACACGCCCACGCGAGCAAGCGATGTATGAGGACGATGACAAGCGACGCAACCAAAGTTGGAATTGCAGGTGAGGCTCCGACTATCACGCGGCTTAGCGTCGCGCCAAGCAAGATGGCCACTACATAGTCGAACGGCGAGCGTTGACCGAAGGAACGTCGGCCCGATATTCGGATTAGGATGAGCGCGCCGAAGAAGACGGCGCTGGCACGCGCGGCCATTTGCAGCGAATTGAGGTCTTTTCCCTCGCCAAACAATGCAATGAGCGTCTCCATTTCTTTCTTCCTTTTCAAGCTCGACCGCACAATCCAAGTCATTCGCGCGCGACCGATAGTGTCGCGAGGGGCGCGGTCCATGGGCCGCAACCGAAGCAGGGCTGCAGAGATGCAACGCCGATTCCGCGGGTAACGAGCGCACCTGATAGCTGCACATTGGAGAAGCGCTCTACTGGAGCTTGAGCGCTACTGCAGGTTGCATCGTGGCAGAAACCCATAGCCGGACCGCGTCGATGCGAGACAGGCAGGCCGCCACAGATGCTCGTCCAGTCGTACGAGCCAATAGTGGGTTCAACTCACTCCTGCCTTTTCTGCTCCGCTGGCCCGACGTACCCTGGGAGTCCAATGGCCACGGTGCTTTTTGCGAGTTTGACCGCCTTTTTCACCAGCGATTCAAACTCGGCATCGCTTGTCGGATACGGCAGGTTGCTGCGAAACAGGTCCGCCCATCGGAACTCTTCCAGCGGTACGGTCGTTTTCTCGTAACCGCCCGCGTCGCGCACCGATGCCGCGAGGCTTCGATATTCGTCGTCGGCCAGTTCCCAGACGTGTTCCGGCATCGCCGTAAAGGATACCCGGCGACCTTTAACATCGTACGGATAGGTCCAGCGGTGGTTTTCCAAGGTCAGCCAGAATTCGTCTTGCGCGAGGGACGACAGGTCTGCCACCAGAACCGTCGGCACAGCTTTTATACCGGCGCGCCAAAGCGCAGTCGCGACGTGATGATGGTCGATAGCGAACGATGCCGCGTTGGGCCCAATCACAACCGGAATGGGCTTCTCGGCGATGGCCATATCCAAAGTGTGCCCAGAAAGCGATTGGTATTCTGTGGTCTTCTGGTGTATTTCACGCAGACCGTGCGTCATTTGCGTGGGGCGCAATTCGTTGATTTTTACGCTCTGCATGGCTCCTCCGACTTTGGCAGCACTGACAACGACAGTGGTTCAGTTCCGTGCTTGCGCCATAGCGCTTTTGATGAACAGGTACTGCCTGTCCGCATTGACCCTCCGCATGAACCGTACCGCATGTAGCTCGGGCCCGGGCCGGTTGCATTCATGTATGGGACCGGCCAGTCATCCGTTTCGCCCGTTGATAAACGCGTGAAGACAACCCATGGCCTGTTAATTGCAGAGGCACGTCCATTCATTGACGGAGGCAGCTATGCGTGAAGTCCGTGGCACGAGCAGCGTAGACGGTCTCAGTACCGTTCCCGATACGTCTAGCCCGCTATGCGTCGAGCCATCCAGTCGCGCGGGTATTGTTTCGCGAGCGCTGTCACACGATGGGCGGGCTCGCTCATCGCCTTTGGGCTCGCGGTGATTACAGTCCTTACTTGGATAGAGACGGGCCTTATCTTTCACTATTCAGACGGTTGGCAGCTCGTCATAAATACGGGTACGACCATCGTACTTTCCTGATGGTTTTTCTTATTCAGCAGAGTCAAAACAAGGATAGCGTTGCGGTTCACCTAAAGCTCACCGAACGACTCGCGTCGCACCGCTCGGCAAGCAATCGGCTCATCGGAATCGAGGATGCCTCGGAAGAGGACCTTCGCCGCATTGCGGCGGCGTACCTCAAGCTTTGCAAGCGAGAAGGAAGTAGACACCCAGAGCGAGAACGAGGACGTACAGCGTTGTGTTGAGGCCGCGCACGCAAAGCATGCGCGACCCGCGGTCTAGGCGACAATGTGATGTAGCCGAAACGGCCTACTGATTGTACGGAGCTTGCCTTGAGTCGCAGAAACCTAACCGGCAGTCTCTAACAGACCGGTGAGCTCTACGGCAACAGCGCGACAGCTTCACTGTTTCGTGTACGAAGGAGCGCACACCTTTGTCGTTGACGGTGCTGTCGCCAGGGCCGAGGTCCGGGCGCTCGGGAACCTTGAATCCGAGGTAGATGCCACGAGCAGCAGTGCGTCAGGACGTCGACCCCGGCTGTGGAGCCAAGGCCAACCCTTCTTCTCGTCGGGCGCATCCCACTCCGCGGGCGGCGCGGCCTCGACCGACGCTTTGACCGGACTCGCCTTCTCTGCGGCATCGTGAGCCGGCTCGGCCAAAGGGTCCGCCTTCATACCTGGAAGCCCGTTTCCGAACCACGCTACCTTCTTCTGGACTTGAGTGACATACCCTCCCAGCCATCGGGGTTGCCATTAAACAGGGTGTGCTGAACAGTCGACGACAGTGCAGTCCGATTTAGCTTCGCCTCAAATAGCCCTTTCGGCCACAGGCAGAACGCGCCGACGAAATGCGCGCTGAACTCGGTCGCCTTCATCTTGGGCGCAAGCGCCCGGAGGAACTCGAAGTCCTGCAACGAATCCTCTTTTTTGCGCAAGCTGCGTCACCGGCGCGTCCGGCCGACTTGTCCTGGCTAAACAGTTCAACGCTTCGAGAATGTCCCCGGGATGAAGCAGCGGTTCTCGTCTATCAAATCGGTCGTCCATTGCCTTACCTCCGTTCATTGCGTCCTTGATAATCTGGCCCTTGAGGGGCAAGCGACGCGCAAATGCCGGGAGAAGCGATGGTCCGCACACGACATGCCCATTTTTGCGGCGCTCGTCGTATCTGGCAGCGTCAGGATTAAGGAAACGTCTGCTGGAGGTAGAGTTGCCCCAAGGCACTTGGGGCGTGCGCCAGAATCCGGTTCGTCCGGGCGGGCTGCGCACAAAGCAGGGCCTCAGTGTTATATCGGCGAAGCGCAGCGGGTGAGCCAACTTATGGGCGCTGCATCGGGCGCGAGGAACGGCAAGTTTCGCCCCCGCGCCGCTACCGCCTTCTACTCCTGGCTGCGGCAGACGTTTCGATACGGTGAGAAGCGCCAGTGACCGGTAGGGTCCTTGACTGCAACCGCGCCGAAGTCGTACAACACTTCGCGAGCCGCAGCCGCTCGCAGGCCGCGTATGTCTCCGACCACCAGAAGCGTGCGCGTCGGCGTCTCGATGTCTGGTCCGGTAGCGGGCAGCGAATCGCACCTGTCTGCGCTGCTGTATCGAATAGCCGAACCGGCGAGACCCAACCGTTCGCCGTGCGCGGCATACTCCGCATACTCTTGCGCGCGCAAATCCGCAACTAAAGCTTCCTCGGTAGACGTGGAGTGGGCTTCTCGTCGCTCTGTTTGGTACAGGTGTCCATGGTCGGGTGATAAACCCATCGCCTGCAACGCTCGGAGCGCCTCATCGCCGTCGCGAAAGGAGATAAAAAGCCCGACGATGACTTGCGGCATGATTCCTCTATCCGCCCCGTCTGATATGCGCTGCGGTGTGGCTGGCCACTCTCAATCGCGCCAGGTGGCGTTAACATTTGTCTATCAGGAGGGCGCTTCTCTCTCTGCGCAATGAGCATGCCGCGGTGAAAGGTTGGCAGGGATTTCGCGCTTCGCTTGCGTTCCCCTATGAGAGCGCCACTGCGGTCGGCTCTGGCGGCCCGGTTGAACGGAAGGGCCTGAGGGTCTCGTGCCCAGCCAAGGTTAACCCGCGCAGCAATTTTACACACTGATGAAAATTCGGTGGGTTGCAATAGTCCATATGACCCGAAACGCATCCTGCGGGCGATAGCCGTCCCGACAGAAAAGATGCCCGATACCCGAGGCCGGACAAGGCATACGCATTACGCGCCAGACTGTTGGATTTGCAACTTTCCGGCTGCGACCAATCGCTTTGCGAGGAGGCGCCCGTCATGCGAGTTCGATGGAGGGCATTTTGTTTGCAGTGTCGGTTATGAGTCCGTCTGGCGCCGCCTTTGCGCAGGGCGCAGGTGGCGGCGGCGCCGCTGCGGGTCATGGAGAGACCGGTATGGGAAGCCCGAATGGAAACGGCACCACAGACTCAACGTCCGGCGCGTCGGGTGCAAACACCATGGGAAAATCGGGCAGCCGTCCCACAAGCACGTAAAGCAGAAGAAGGCAGGAGCACCCCCGCCCCTGAGGGCGGCGGAAAGAAGCCAGTTGATACTTTGGAATCTGCGAGGGCATCCGCCTGACTTCGAATGGCGAACTCACCTCCCTAGGTGAGTTCGATGAGGCATAACGTCGTTTGGCGCGCATGCACGCGCACCGCGTCAACTCTTCCTCTCATCGCCGCCCACCGCACCGGAATGCCCTACATCCCCACCGAAACTCTCAGGTCTGGACCGCTTGTCCACGAGCCTGTAAATCAGACTCAGCAGATGCGCCGCGACGAACGGCTTACGTAGCAAGGCCTGCACTGGCAACCCTTCGGGTACGTTGACTCCTGTCGTCAGTATCACTGGGATATGAACGAGCATCGGAGCTTCTCGCAGCGCATGAACCAGCCTGATGCCATCCATGACTGGCATCACGACGTCCGAGACAATGATGTCGGGCGTGTTGTTCGACGCGGCGATGAATGCCTCTCGTCCGTTTCCGGCCCGCTGCACGCGGTGTCCTGCCCACGCCCGCCAGCGCATCTGGGTCGTCTTCCACTAACAGAGCATTGAACATTTCGACGCTCCTAAATAACTTTAGAGAAGCAATGGCTATTCCCTTCGTGGACCGATTTAGAAGCGAAATGAGGTTTGTGTTGGCGAGGAGAGCGGGATTTAAACGGTGGCGGTCGTTCCGCTCCGCATCACCAGATAACATCACAGATTTTGGGCTTTCAACTCGCGCGTACTCGCTCCGGTCGTCGGCAGCGGCGGCGCGCGCCGGCGCTCCCGCTGCCAATGGCTGGCACGGCCCGTCGCGGGGACTGGCTGCCACCACGACGTCGGGACGCATTCATGCTTGAGCCCGCAGCCGAACCGCCGCGCTGGTCAGTTTAGTTTCGCAAACCGGCTGACCTCACGTGCTCATGCGCACGGCGGACACGTTTATTGCGGAACGACTCGCGACTGGTGTACGGGCGCACGAGACCTCTGTGGCGGAACTGTCGCGCTGGCAGCCGCTCGACCCGAGATGCTGCCTTCGCGCGCCCGCAGTCCATGCGCACAGGGATTTGAACGTACCGAATAGTTATCCTGGCAAAAACCTCGCGACCGTGGAAAGCATGGTGAAGGTTAGCAGCCAGCAGCGACAGTGGAATGCCGCTTGCGCGGTCTCACGTGCCGGGCTTTTCCGGCGAATGTACCCGAACCAACCAATTCAACCGGAGACTTGCCATGCGACTCCTAGTAACCCAAGAGGGACTGCCGCGCGTTTCGTGGGGTGCGGTTTTCACCGGCGTCATTATCTCGCTCGTTGTCTACCTTGCAATGAGCGTACTCGGCACGGCTATCGGTGCGTCATTGCTCAATCCGTTATCCCAGCCAAATCCTTCCCGCGTATTTGGCTTCGGCTCAGGCGTCTGGATGATTGTCACGACGGTCCTATCCGTATTTGCCGGAGCGTACTTTGCCGGTCGTTGTGCGCCGGTTCTGGGCTGGTTGCATGGACTGCTAGCGTGGGCGGTGATGATTCTTTTCGTTGTGTTCGAGATGGCATCCCTAATTGGCGGCGCGGTCAGTGTCGTCGGGAACGTTGCGTCGGCCGGCGCGACGATGGGCGCAACCGCGAATCAGACGAAGGCGGGAAACAATCCGATAAATTCCCTGACGCAACAGGCGGGCAACGCCATCGCCTCTGTCACCGCAGCAGCGTCCAGCCCGCAAGCGGAAGCGGATGCTCGACAGGCGGCAGACACCGCCGCGCGCGCCGTCGCTCGCGCAAGCTGGTTCTCGGTCGCCGCACTGATTGTCGGCGCTGTCATCGCGCTCGGCGCAGGAGCACTCGGCTTCCGGCATCAGCCGGCGGTGGAAAGCGGCGGAGCCTCCACGTCGTCGTACGCCCAAGGGGCGGCGCTCGCGACCGGTCCGGACAGCGACATGCCGCGCCGAGTACGCTAACTGGCGGGACTGCGGCGTGTACGAACGGATGCTCGCTGTGAAACTAGGGGGCGTCCCACCCATTCCAGCAACCGCACGCATGGTGTGCTCATAGGCATCAACTGGGTCTCCGGTCGGCTGGGAAGACCCGGTTCAGCACAGCTTGTCAACGGACGGCGGAGGGTCCTGCGCGAAGGTCCTGCGGTGCGGTCATTTCTATCGCCACGCATCGTATATTGCGCGGATTAAGAGGCGGCCGTGTCGCACAGCAGTACGTTGTTGGCGCAGCGGGACTGCCGTTTCAGGCGGTGAAGCCCGGCGGCAACGATGCGGAACTAGCGGAGCCATCGGGTACGCGTGAGATGGTCGAGACAAAACTGGTAGATGTCGCGGACGTTTGGCGATTGATTTCCAAGGACTGTCATGCACAAAGTCATCGGCCGATATGGAGACGGTCCGACATCTGCAGACAACTGCATTCCGGGCGTCAGCAAAAACACCCTTTACGACGCTCAGAGTCCACTTCAAAGTTTCGGGCTTGCTCCGACTCACGGTCGCTTTCTCATCGCGGGCCGCAACGCGAGCAGAGCCGTTCGCTGGCGGTTGCGCGAGCACTACCGGCCCACTAGCCATGTCGGTTGTCCTCCACAGCCTTGTCGACGTCGTCCGCCGACTTTTCAGTTGAGGGGTGTTCATTCGGTATCCTGACCATGCTCGCCTCCAGCTGGGGATGTGTTTGCAATCAGCAAGGCACATTCCAGAAGGGCATGCCAGCGGTGATGTCTGCGCTGTGGCTCGGTGGGCCCCAATAGCCAATAGGAGTCGTCGGGTGGCAGAGCAGCGAGCGCCGGCTCTTCTCGTGATAATCGGGGCATTGTGCGCGGTCGACACGGGCATGCTGCTTGCGCCTCTTCCCGTCACGCTGCACCCGCTCGTAGGTGCGGCTCGGAAACCGGAGGAAGGAGTAGCCATGACTACGAAGACGCTGAAGGATTTGTTCATCCACTCGCTGTCCGACATATACAGCGCCGAAAAGCAGATGACGAAGTCCCTGCCGAAGATGGCGCTGGCATCGACCAATCTGGGTCTCAGGGCGGCATTCGAGAAGCACCTGGAAGAAACGCAAGGCCAGATTGAAAGAATTGACGAGGTCGTCGAGGCCACCGGAATCAAGCTCAAGCGCGTCAAGTGCGTTGCCATGGAGGGTCTGGTCGAGGAATGTCAGGAGCAGATTGACGAGATTGAAAAGGGCCCAGTACTCGATACAGCTCTCATCGCAGCGGCCCAGAAGGTGGAGCACTACGAAATTGCCGCATATGGCTCGTTGATAGCGCTGGCAAAACAGTTGGGCGAGACGGCCGCTGTTAACCTTCTGGGCGAGACGTTGAAGGAAGAGAAGGCGACCGACGAAAAGCTTTCCCTGCTTGCGGAAGAGAAAGTGGCGGCAGAGGCTCTGGGCAAGTAGTTCCGTCCGGCATTCGCCAGCGGCTGCGACCACAGGAGCCGGGCGGCGCACCTTCCCGCCGAATCCGCTCGGCAGACTCACGTCCAGAAGCTGGCGGCGAACGTTCAACTAAAAGCATCACGGCAGCGAGACCGGCTTGGGTAGCCCATCGCATCAACCGCTTCGACGCGCGGGAATGAATTTACTGCGAGGATGAGGAGCGACATGCGACAACTTGAGGTGGGCGCAGCCCTGCTGATACTTCTGTCTGGCCCACAGCGCCGGCGCGACGCCTGCAAAAGCGGTGACAACAGCTTGGTATGTATCCGGGCGTCTTCGTCCATTTCGATGCCGCCGACCAGGGACCTGTCAATTTTGTACTGGCGGGAAGCCGTCAGAGGCAGTATGTTGCGCCGACTCGAGGGCGTCCGGTAGCCTGCGCAACCTCGCCCCGGTGTCGGAAATGGTACGTGTCGAACAGCTGGAGCATACCTGGGCAAGTGACGCGAGGCTCGCGGCCTGGTCTGCGTGTTCGACCTCGCCTGCGTTGAGCACGGGGCGAGACGGCGCAGTCGCACAAACATCGCGGCTTCTAGTTTTACTTTGGACCTCCTGTGGCCAGATGGCGAAGCGCACCCTGAGGCACTCATCCCTCAGGCGATGCTTCACGAGTAAGTTATGCCTTTCCATTGCCGGCGTATCGACGTGACCAATCACGGCGACGACCCTACTGTGACCTGCGAAATGTGCAGCTGAAGCAGTTCCAGCAGGCGCGAGGCCGCGACTGGCTTTCTGAGAAACGCCGAACTGCGCAAACGGGTGCGGTGCCAGCCTGCTTTATCCCGATTACCGATTGTCCTCATGTCGGTGGCACCCGAACCGACGGCGGGCCGCCCGTGCTGGACAATGTATTTCCGCAAGCCAGTGGACCTGTCATCGCTGTTTGCGCGCGCTCGACTCTTTCGTCGCGCCGCGCTTAACCGCGGCGTCGAGCACCATGGGTCAATCAGACGGTGCGGCCTCGCGCTGGCAGGCTGTCAACTCTCGTTGCTGGCCCGAGTGATGATGGGGCGTGGCGGGAGTAACCTTAGACTTTCACGGGAGAAAGTCGCGGAATGCTCCACCGCGACTTCGGTCCGGTTGCACAACACGTTACCCGCCAGCCCGCCGCGAGTGCGCCACGTTTCTCGCGAGTTTGCCGGTGCCCCCTGACCATATCGGTGGCTGACTGTAACGGTGTCTGCTTCCGCGTGGCTGGTCGCCGAAGCAATGCGCCGATGCCAACGCGATGGCACGCGGGGGCATCGGCGGCAGGAGTGGCACTAACCGCTCGCCGCGGACGGCTTCCGGGTCGTGCGTTTCAGAGCTGCCCATGCCTTTATCGATGCGACCACGGCGCCGAAGGCTTGAGAGTTGCGCCGTTTCCAGCATCGACAAGGCGTCGCCGACGAACACTTATTTTTTCGTGGCGGGTTGGACTTGTTCCACTGCTTGTCTGGTCGCCCTGTTTGAGGCGGACGTTGCGGCATTCACGTTACTTTCGGCAATCTCCCGCGCCTGTTCAGCGGCCTTTTTGCTGGCTTCAATCGTCGCACTAGTCGCCTCACCAGCGGCCGTCACAGCGGATTGCAACGCGCTCACAGCGGCTTCGCTTCCGGCCGGTGCATTGTTTGCGACGGTGTCGACAAACGCTTGCGTGTCGTGCTGTCGCTGCCTGAATTGCGCCTCAGCGCTCGCGGCCAGTTCGACCTGTGTGTTTAACATGATGTTGCTCACGTGCCGCCAGTACGACTGCGCTTCTTCCATCGCGGCTTTTGCCCGCTTGGCGTGCAATGCGAATAGCTCCTGTGGGTCTTTGGTTGACAACGCTATGCTTGCGATTGCCTGATTTTCGGCGAGCGTCGATTTGGCTGCCTGCAAGTTCAGCTCAGTCAGCTTTTCGATGCAGCCAAATGTCTTGGTCCACACATCGGACAGCGTTTCGAGACTGGCTCTCTGCGAAGCAACCGCTTGTTCACCAGAAAGACTGCTCATTACAACCTCCATCTGGGTAAGGTAGCGGGAAGTCCGTGTAGCCATTCGATGGAACCACGAACACCGCTACGGGGCAGGAATCTGGTTACGCAGCAAGGGCCGCTCCCGACGCGGAGCTATGGTTAGCGGATGGTGAACTGTTCGCTCATCGTCGGTGGCGACCTCGGCCGCTTATGGCTTGAACGAGCATGGTCGCCGAAAATTACGGGCTGCTCAATAGGCTCCGCGAATTCTCGAGTCTTGCGCTCCCGCCCGGGGGTGGGCAGATAACCGATGCATTTCTGCAGCGCACATATGCTGCGATGACCGCGGCGCGGGCTGCTTACCAGAGGGCAGTATGGTGAAGGGCGTCTCGTTCTGTTTGTCGGGAGAGGGGCGTGCGCTCGTGGATTGCAAGAACAGGTGCATCTGAGAGACCTCTGTCCCTGGCCAGCAGATTTCCGGATGCGGGCCTGCGAGGCGCAATGCATCCCTCTGGCACGGGCGGCAGGAGAGTTAAGGTTCTACAGCGTGTTCCGACTGCCGGCAAGGAGGCTTCGCGCTGGGGCGCCTCAGAGCGCAGTCGGTTTCACAGTCTGTACTCGAGGCCAGGTGCCATACTTGCGATACTAAGGATGAAAGTTCCTCCCGGACTATTGTCATGGCATCAGCCCGCGACCCGACAACGCCACTTGCCCGGTATCAAAAGAAGCGCGACTTCCTTGTCACGCCCGAACCGGCGCCATCGGCTGCGAGCGCATCGGCTGGCGACGAACGGCAGAGCTTCGTCGTGCAGAAGCACTGGGCGCGCCGGTTGCACTACGACTTTCGGCTCCAGCTAGATGGGGTGCTGCTGTCCTGGGCGGTTCCGAAAGGTCCCTGCTATGACCCAAAGGAAAAGCGGATGGCGATTCACATGGAGGACCATCCGGTTGAATATGGAGGCTTCGAAGGCACCATTCCGCCCAAGCAATACGGCGCGGGTACCGTGATGGTGTGGGACCGTGGGACGTGGGAGCCTGTCGGTGACCCGCACGAGGGAATGAAAGCCGGCAAGCTCGTCTTCCGTCTCCACGGTGAAAAGCTCGCCGGTCTCTGGGAACTGGTGCGCATCTCGAAGCCCGACGACAGGCAAGACCAGTGGATGCTGTTCAAGAAGCGTGACGAGTGGGCGCAGCCACTCGCGGAATACGATGTCATCAAGGCGCTTCCCGACAGCCTCGCCAGGAAGCCGTTGGGGCTCATTGAAGAACGGGAGCCGAAAGTTGCGAAGTCCGTACGCAATGGTGACGCGGAGATAGACCTATCTGCTGCAGTTCCCGCACCGCTGCCCGCGAAACTTGAGCCGCAACGTGCGACCCTCGCGTCTTCCTTGCCGACGAGCGGCGACTGGATAACCGAGACCAAACTGGATGGATACCGCATGCTCGCTCGTATCGAAAAGGGGCGTGTGCGACTGTTCACGACCGGGGGGCACGACTGGACCAGGAAGCTCGCCAGTCTCGCCGCAGAGGTCGAGAAGTTTCCTGTCTCCAGCGCATGGCTGGATGGCGAAATTGTCGTCCTGAAAGATGGCATCCCCAATTTCGGTGCACTGCAGGATGCGATAGACGGCGCCGCAAACCAGGAAATCGTCTACTTCCTCTTTGACCTGCCGTACCTGGACGGGAAGGACTTAAGGAACGTCCCGCTGTGGGCGAGACGCGCGCTGCTTTCCCAACTGCTCGAGGTGAGGGTGAGCGGATTCGCTTTAGTCAGGACTTTGAGGCGCCACGAGCTCAGGTATTCGAAGCCGCCGCGGGACTGGGTCTCGAGGGTCTCATGCTCAAACGCCACGACGCACGGTATGAATCGGGAAGGACGCAGACGTGGTTGAAGGCGAAATGTCGGTTGCGGCAAGAGCTTGTCATCTGCGGCTTTACTGCGCGAGGAGGCAGGGCCGGCGAAATTGGCAGCCTCCTGCTTGGATATTACGTTGGCGACCAGCTTCACGACGCCGGAAGCGTCGGCACCGGCTGGGACGCCAAGACCGCGCGGAACCTGTGGGCGCGCCTCACGCCGCTCGAGGTGGATGTGGCACCATTTGACGTCGCCATTGCCAAACAGCGCCGATGGTCACGGCGCGCGGCCCGCAGTGAACGCTGGGTTCGTCCAGAGCTTGTCGCGGAGGTCGAGTTTGCGGATTGGACTGACGATGACGTCGTCCGGCAAGCCTCTTTCAAAGGCCTGCGGTTCGACAAGACTGCGCGAAGTGTCGTCCGGGAGGAAGGCAAGACGCAGGCGCCGGGTGCTCTGCCACAGCTGAAAATCACTCACCCGGAGCGGGTCATCGACGCGTCGGGCGGCATCACGAAGGCCGACCTTGTGCGGTACTACGCGAGCGTCGCGGAGCGGATGCTGCCGCACCTGAAGGACCGGCCAGTGGTTCTCGTCCGCGCGCCTTCGGGCATTGCCAGCCAGCTGTTCTTTCAGAAGCACGCCGAGCGCACCGCAATGCCCGGGCTGACGATTCACGACCGCGAGCTGTGGCCCAATCATCCGCCGTTGCTATCTGTCGATACGGCAGATGCGCTGCTGTCGGCAGGCCAGATGAATGCTGTCGAGTTTCACACGTGGAATTCGACGGCTCGGCGACTCGACAAACCCGACCGGGTCATCTTCGACCTCGACCCCGGCGAAGGCGTGAAATGGGGCCACGTCCAGGAGGCGGCGTTGCTGGTCCAAACGCTCCTATCGGAACTGAAGCTGAAGGCGTGGCTGAAGACGAGCGGCGGGAAAGGGCTGCACGTCGTCGTTCCGCTGTCGCCGCGACTCGGATACGAGCCGGTCAAATCGTTCTCGCAGGCGTTCGTCCGACACCTTGCGAAGACCATTCCCGGGCGCTTCTCGGCGACGTCGGGTCCCTTGAACCGCATCGGCAAGGTCTACGTCGACTACCTTCGCAACGGAATGGGGCAGACGACCGCCGCGGCTTTCTCGGCGCGCGCACGGCCCGGCATGGGCGTCTCGATGCCGGTCTCGTGGGAGCAGCTTTCCGAACTGAAAAGCGGGGCGCAATGGAGTGTGCAAACCGCGCGCGAATATCTCAGCTTCCAGTCTCTGGACCCGTGGGCGGATTACTGGTCGGCTCGGCAATCATTGGCGGCGGCGATAAAGCTTCTACAATGAATTGAGCCGTCCGGAGCGCGTGACGCCGTGCAGCGTCCCGTGCTGCCGCGAGGGCACGCATTTTGCGCTGTGTCACGCTACCGCTCATCCGCGAGGAGATGGTCATGCCGGCCCGTTCAATCGCCTCCCTGTCGCTCTCTTTCGGGCTCGTTTCCATTCCGGTGAAGCTCTACACGGCGACGGAGAGTTCGTCGGATGTTCGTTTCCATATGCTTGCACCCGATGGTTCCCGCGTGAAGCAGCAATACGTCTCGGAGAAGACGGGAGCTGTCGTCGAGCGCTCCAGCATGAACAAGGGATATGAGTTCGAAAAGGACCGGTTCGTGGTGTTCACCAGTGATGAACTCAAGGCGCTGGAAGACGGCGCCAGTCATGTCGTCGAGATAATGGCCTTTATACCGGAGAAAGCGGTTGACCCCGTGTACTACGACAAGGCGTACTACATTGCTCCAGACAAACGCGGTGGGAAGCCATACAGCTTATTGCAGCAGGCGCTGGCAGAGAGTGGCCGTTGTGCACTTGCAAAGTGGGCCGCTAAAGGTAAGACACGAATCGTACAGGTGCGGCCTGAAGCTGACGGACTCGTGTTTCAACAGCTGCTCTACGCCGATGAGGTTCGCCCGCTGAAAGAGCTCAATATCGAACACGTGCAGGTGTCCGATGCCGAATTGAAGCTAGCGCTTCAGATTATCGAACAGGGCGCCGAAGACAATTACGACCCGACTGCGTACGAGGACGAAGAGAAGAAGCGCATCCTTGCAGCCATCGACGAGAAGATTGAAGGCAAGCAGGTGGTCACGAACGAGCCTGCAGAGGCCTCGACTGGTAGTGGCCAGGTGATTGACCTCATGGACGCCCTGCGCGCGAGCTTGAAGGGCACGGCAAAAGTGAAAACTACCGCGGCGCCCGCGCCGAAGCGCCGGAGCGCAGAGCCGATGACCGACATCCCGGTGGCGCCCAAGACGCGCAAACCCGCGACGCGTGCGGCAAAGACGCCGGTTGAAGCACCTGCAAAGGTCCGGGCACGCAAGTGACGCCGAAAGAAGTCCCGCGGGAGATTTCGACGCGCGAGTTGCAATCCATGCTTGGCATCTCGCGGCATGTGGTGGCGGGTCTCGTTGCCGCCGGATTTGTGACGCCGTCGCGCGGGCCGCGCAACGAATATCGGTTCACCTTCCAGGACGTCGTGCTGCTGCGCACGGCGCTGCAGTTGCGTGCCGCACGCATACCACCTCGCAAGGTTACCCAGGCGCTGTCGCGACTCAGGGACGCGTTGCCCGACGAGCTACCGTTGAGCGGCATTCGCGTATCGGCGGTCGGCAACGATGTCGCAGTGAGAACAGGTCCGTCGCAGTGGGATGCGATTACGGGGCAGTTGCTGCTTGATTATGAGGTTGCTGAAATCAAGGGCGAGGTCGTGTTTCTCGACACAGCTCCAGCGCCGAAGGACCTGGCTCACCAGGCTGAGGAATGGTACGACCTTGGCGAGCAGCTTAGGACGTCTGACATGGATGGCGCCGAGCGCGCCTACCGGAAAGCGATAGCGTTGTCGCCGCAGGCGTTCTATGCCGCCTACGTCGACCTTGGGGCGCTCCTGTGCGAACGGGAGGACCGTTGCGCCGATGCGCTCCAGGTGTTCAACGAAGCGCTGACGCATTTCCCGGAAGACGCTGCGCTCCATTTCAATCGCGCTATTGCATATGAAGACCTTGGTCGGCCAAAGGATGCAGAGCAAAGCTACAGGCGTTGTCTGGAACTCGAGCCGTCCTTCGCGGATGCTCATCACAATCTGGCAATACTGCTCGAGAAACGTGGGGACCAGCAGGGCCTCGTGCGTCACCTCAATGCATATCGTCGACTGACGACCTGAAGTGCTCTCATCAGGCGGCTTCGGCCGGTGCTACATTCGCCGCTTACTCGTAGATTCGGCAAATGCCCCCGCAGCGCGATGTCGTTTCGTGCGTATCGTGACTTCCGCTGGGTGTAACTGGTTGCCACTGGGGCTGGTTGTAGACCTTTCGACTTCCGCCGCTTACGCTTCATTGCGCGGCGGCTATTCTCGATGTCATCTTGCACGATGGGAAGCCGTCGCTATCCTTCTACCTAGAGTAAAGTAGCGAGGCGGCGGTGGCGGCAGGGGGCTGCACCTGCGAACAAGATGTCCATGTATCCCTCGGTGCGGCCAACTTTCGAATGTTGGCAGCCTGCGGGAATACGCACCAACTGCCGTCATCATGCTTGAAGAAGAACAGTGCGTGCGCTCCTGATGGCGACGATGTCTCGATGCACACGTAGCGTCGGCCGCCCACTCTGGTGCGGCTGAAAGCGGTCACACGAACTGGCGTCGCGGGCGCCGGCGCGAGCCATTTTTCGACCTGACAACGCAGGGATTGCCCATTCGTGCTTTTCATGTCGCCCTCCTGCAAATCTGAAGGCCACCAAAGTTAGATAGAACGCAGACCGCCGACGCCAGCGCCGACCTTATCCCGAGTTGTCTCTGGCGTTAGCGACAGGCGTCATTGCCCGATTTGCCGGCTCACGCGGTTTTCCTGCTGGTTCAACGCGTAGTCTTCGCGCCTGGTAATGTGGCTGCGGTCCTGGCTCGCCATGTCGCGTTCTTCCTGGCGAATCTGATGGTCATCACGATGCAGTCTCGCCGCCTCGGCATGCGACATCTCGCCGTCTCGTACTTCCTGGTGAATGCGACGGTCCTGATTCTCGAGGCGATGGTTGACCTCAGCGCGGCGTAGGTGCGTCGCATCCCAGTTGGTTTGCGCCGACGCGGTGCCCACGAATGACAGGGCGAGTGCAGCTGCAGCAGCCATTTTGTAGACAGCGTTGTGCATGTTTGTCTCCGGTTCAGTTGAGAGGACGGCTTCTGGCCGTTCATCTGCTTAACGTTCCGGGCGACCGCGATGCTGACCGCGCAGTTGTGAGTTCTGAAACCGAATATTTCGTACTGGCCGGACTTCAGGGAATCGTGCGGACGGAGGGAGGCGTTTCAAATTACACGTCTCGTTACACACAAAAACACCGGTAATCTGCCGTCTCAATATAGTGCGTTCACAACTGACAAGTGAGGCGCGTTATGAAACGAATTCTTGTGCTGATGCTGATGGCTGTGTGTCTCGGAAGCGCGCTGGGTGGCTGCATCGTTGTACCTGCAGGCGGCTACTATCACCGCTACTAGACCGCGGGCAAAGCGGGCGGCGCAGAGACAGAAGTCAGGCGCCGCCGGCAAGGCGAAAGATACCTATATCGCCAAAACCGAAGCGCCGCGGAAGTTCGGAAACGTCAATGCGCGAGCGACCTGACCTGGGAATGGCGGCGTGCCGGCAATCCTCAAAGGTCTTACTGAACAGTCTTTGTTGGCATGCTGCTGCCTTCTGGGCGCATAGTGGACATGCTCATGCCACTCGTGGTGTCCGCGCTCCTGCTCATGTCGCCGGGAACGCGGTTCCACGGGCTCGATACGGGCTCGCTGTGGTAAGTCATCCCTGCCGTCGCGGCACCGTGAGCGCCGCCGCTGCCGTTTCCGCCGTTGCCATTCCCGCCGGCCTGCGCAAACGTCGCAGCACATACGCAGAGCGACGCGAAAGCTACACGCGTGAACAGAGCGTTCATCGTCAACTTTTCCATGGTATTTCTCCCGTGATGTCGGCAGGCGTTTGCAGCGCCGAAGTCTCATATACCGCTCAAGGCTGACTGGTTGCGTAGCGGCGAAGCGCAAGCAGCTGCCTGCGTCTGAACAGCACAGCGATTTGCTGCGTCCAGATGCGAGGCATGTGGTTCAGTCGTGGCGCGACGCCGAAAATGACAGCGCTGCGCTAAGTTCAAAGTTCTAACAGTGCAAGCAGGCCCGGCTACTTTGGCATCAGAACCTTATCCACAACCATGATAACGCCGTTGCTCTGGGTGACGTCATAGGTCGATATGTCGGCAGTGTGGCCACTGGCATCCGTTACCTAGGATGTTGTGCGGGCCGTTCTCAGTGAACGTTAGGGGCTGTCCATTGACTGTTTTCAGTTCCGCCTTGCCGCCGCCAGCCTTGATGGCCTGGTCGAGCTTGCGGAAGTCATAACGTCCAGGGATGACATGGTATGTCAGGATGCTGGTCAAGGTCGCCTTGTTTTCAGGCTTGACGAGCGTATCGACCGTGCCAGCCGGTAGCGCTGCGAACGCTTCGTTCGTTGGCGCATACACGGTGAACGGGCCGGGGCTTTTTAACGTATCGACGAGACCTGCAGCTTTGACCGCAGCAACGAGCGTAGTGTGGTCGGCCGAGTTGACCGCGTTATCCACGATGTCTTTGCTCGGGTACATGGCTTGACCACCAACCATGACCGTGTCGCTTGCGGCAAAGGCGCCTGATACAGCTGCCGACAGTGCGACAGCGACAAACATAGTCTTGTATTTCATGGTGTACTCCCGCTGAGTTGCCATGCGCAATTGCGTGGCTCTGACCGCATATACGGGGAGTACTCGCGACTGGATTCAAAAACGGGCTGCATCGCGATGATGTAGCCTGATGTGTCTCATGTTGAATGACGACGTGCGGGATTGTGCTCTCCGACAATCGCAATGGAGCACATGCCAACATCCCGCGCAGAAGTGCTACGGCATCGAGCGCAGAGCATCCCGCGCTGTAACCTTCGTGCTCGAGGTGAGACCCGCATCGCCGCGAGCACCGCTAATCATGACTTCCACTCGCGTTCAACGTTCTCGGTAGGGCACACCACTTGCTCAACCCGTGGACCGTACAAACGGAATATGGAGGTTCAAATGACAGAGTCGCATCAACCCATCGCCCCCGTAGCCGGGCGCTCACCCATCTCGTCCGACCAGGCCAGTTCCGCCAGGTCATCTCAGCACGACAACGACTCTACAGCGAAGTCGAGCGGCAGCGGCGGAGACCCAGCAACCAGTACCCGGATGCTGTCCGAGCTGAAGGACAAGATTGCGGGTGCACGGGAGGTGGTCAAGACGAAGTACCGTGTCGCCTCTGAATCGACCGACGATTACGTTCATGAAGCTCCGTGGAAAGCGGTCACGATGGCACTCATCGGCGGATTCATCATCGGCATGCTTGCTCGCCGCTAACGCGGATTTAGCTCTATAGGAGATGAAACATGGACCCAGTCTCGCATGGAATCATTTTCTGGCTGATTATCGGCGGCGTCGCAGGCGCTTTGGCCGGGCGGATTGTCGACGGCGGCGGCTTCGGCATTGTGGTCGACATCATTGTGGGAATTGTCGGAGCCTTCATAGGAGGCTGGCTTGGCGGGGCGCTGGGGCTGCACCTGGGAAGCGGCATCATCGGCTCACTTATTATGGCGCTGATTGGCGCGGTTATCCTGCTCGCTGTCCTGCGACTATTCAGCCGAGGTCGAACGCGCCCGCTGTAAAGCCGGCAAGTTTTTTGCACACCGACACGTATCGCTACTGATGGCAAGTAGGTCGAACTTGAATCAGTGCGGCAGGCAAGTGGGTACGGACAAAGAGCGATGTAGATGCGGCGGACCGCATCTACATCGCCGAAGCGACCGAAGCGCGTTACGTCTCAATTTCGAGAACGCCTTGTCGCCAGAGTCACGCGCCTACGCCACCGCAGTGGGGCGCGGTGACGTAGGTCTGGCGCAACAGACAAGCTGTCCGCGTGGCATCGCCTACCTGTTATGTTTTTCAGTGCTCGCTCGGCCTGATGCTCGGGTCGCTTTCCACCACCTCGTGGGTCGCTGACCAGTACGGCTGCCGATTGTAGTAGTTATACGTCGACTCGCCCCACTTCGCATCTGCCATCATCGGCCAGTGGTCCTTGTCAAAGCCCGGGTCGTCCTTGAGGCGCTGTGCCGTAATGTCGACGACGAAGCACTTCTCGTCCGTATCGAGGGTCAGTGCACTCCACGGGATGGCATGTAGGTTAGAACCCATTCCGAGGAAACCGCCCTCAGAAAGTACTGCGTAGGCGATGCGTCCGTTCCTGACGTCGAGCATGATGTCTGAGATTTTCCCAACGTGTTCGCCGTCAGAGGACATGACCTTGTCCCCATCGAGCGTTGCTGCGGCCATGATGTCCGGCCCCGGTCCTTCACCCGTACCGCCGCCGACTATGCCAGCTCCGCGTCGGGTGCCACCTTGCGGGTTGATTGAGCCCATGATTCACCTCCTTCGAAAAAAGGTACTCCACTCGCGCGCAAGTGGTGTTCCCGAGCCAGCGGCGGTACAGGTGCGACGATGGCCAGAACTTTGAGGGGCCGGCGTTGCAATCGTCATCAATGGCTTACCCCAAGTGAAGAGGTCGCTCCAATTCAATCGCGATGCCGGGGGCAACCTGCTTGCCGGCGTTTTTTGTTGGGCGCAACCTGTGACGACCTGTCGTTCAGATGCTTCCCGTTCAGGAGGTGACCATGCGCGGCGTCGTATTTGACTTGCGATTCGACAATACCCATCTGCTTCTCAACCTGTCCGATGGTCAGTCCGTGCGATTCCCGCTGAACTGGTTTCCTGTTCTGAAGGCGGCAACGGCGACGGAACGCGAGCACTTTGCGATTTCGCTGGACCAACAGCAGTTGTTCTGGCCTGAAATTGATGAGGACCTGAACGTTGCCGCGCTGCTTTGATTCTTGTCCTGTACGACAAGATGCAAGCGCTTGTAGACCCGTTTGCGGTTTCGGGTCGCAGACCGCCCGGTCGAAAGGCGGGGCAAAACCTGAAGAGCATGAGCTCTTCTACGCGGAACCGGGACTTCAATGCCTGAGCGTTTGCGTGATGACATTTCGTGCATCGCAATTGCATCCGCTCTATCTCTTCCGCGTGTTTGCGCACGGAATCATCTGACAAAAATTCCGGCTCGCGCAGCGTCCTGCCAGGCCACGGAATGCTCCTCTGTGAATTCACAGGGTCGACTTTCCAGCCGATGTCACGATGCACGCGCTTACCAGTTATGCGGGCGCCGCGTTGAGCAGGTATGTCGGCAGCGACGCCGGTCTATCCGCTGGACAACCTAAGGACGAGTTATGCACAGATTTGTGAACAGATTTTGTGGATAACTCGTGCTGTCCGCAGCCCAAGTGGATAAGTCTTGACTCACATGCCTGTGAACCGCCGGCCGTCGATGCATCGAGCATTCTGGCTGGATTCTCGAAGTACATGCGCTCTTGAACGCAGCTTTGCCGCGACCTATCTTTAAGGTGATTCTGATTCAGGAGGCGACCATGGAGCGCACTGCAGTGGACGTGCATTTTGACAGCGTGCATCTGTTTCTCGACATGTCCGAAGGTCCCGCCGCGCAATTCCCGCTGGACTGGTTTCCCGTGCTGCAGGCAGCCACAGCAGCCGAGCGCGAACACTTTGCCATCTCTCTGGACCATGAGCAGATATTCTGGCCCGAAATAGATGAGGACGTGAACGTTCCAGCGTTGCTTTCATACCGACCCGAGAGCGCGGGTCGCTAGTGTTTTCGCTTTTAGCGTTTGTTGCCTGGACCTCTTGCGCGTGCGCAGCCGACGCGGACGATGCACGCGTGGGACACGTTCTACAACGAATTGCCAGCATATGCGGGACTGCGGGGCGAAGCCAGTCTGCGCCGATATCGCGAACTCCTCGAGAAAGGTTGGAAAGTGTTGCCATTCCTCGCGCCGAGCAATGAGTTTCGCCGGTCGTCCAGGTCGATGATATGTCCCGAGATGGTGTAGCCCTTGTATGTTTCGAACGCCATTCCCTGATGTGTCACGAGCGGCGCCACTCCTCACGATGTTGGGGGCAGTCCGGACATCTGTGCCAGATTTTCGTGACCAGCGCATCGGCGTAGTTGACCGTCATCGCATCGGTGAACCGCCGCGCCGGGATGATGGTAGTCAGTTGGACGATGTCGAGCAGCACCACGTCCTGCGCAATCGCGTGAGCGCGTCGCGCAAGCGTCACCCGGTCAAGCCAGCCCGTCGTCAGGTGGTTGCGCGCAAACCAGATGCGAGTTGATTCAGCAAGGTTTGCCTCCGACAGCCACGCGCCCTGCAGCGCGAACGCCGCCAGTTCGGCGCAAGATAGCAAAGGAGTGCCGCTATCTGCTCCCTCGTGAGTATGCGAGCATCTTCCATAGGACGTCTTTCAGGTTGACGGCGACGGTTGACCCAATCGCACATATGTGAAGGCCGGTCCTCCCGGCGAATGGCACCGTCGCCATCGAGGCGGTCCGTTGACCGCGCGGCTATGAGCGCATGATATCCGCCAGGTCATCGAGTGACAGCGGCTTGACAAGACGGCAGTCAAATATCCGTTCGTCAGTCTGCTCGCTATTGGCGACATCGGTAGAGCCTGTCAATGCGACCAGGCTATTTCTCGCGAGAGGGATAACGACAGTGCATGGGAGACGTTCAAAGGAGGTCCCGTGGCGACGAACATGTGGGCCACGATGGCGGCCGTTCGCGGGAAGACGCATCCGCACGACGGCATTGCCCTATATCACCGGCTGCTGCCAATCGCGGCGGAGAGTGGAACGCGAAACACCCGTTACGAAGAGGCATTCGGCATTGTGCGGACCATCGGGAAGCTGCGCGCGGAGTTGAAGGAGCATGCAGAGTTCGCCGATGAACTCGCGTCTATCCGCCAGACCTACCGCGCGAAGCGCAACCTCATCAAGCTGCTGGCAGTGCTCGGTTGGGTTGGCCAGGGGCGAAACCTTTCCCTTCGGCGCGACTGTGACCGCTTTCGGCGCGGTCTTGAGCGCAGCAACAATAACTTTCGCCAAAGTCCCACGCTGAGCCGCCATGTCGGCTGATTGCTGTGCCACCAGTGTAGTGTTAGCAGTGGCTATATGGCCGAGGCCTTTGCTGGAAAATGCCCCAGGCGCGTCGAGTCCAGTGCTCGCGCGACGAGGGAGACGTGCGAATTTGCAGCGATTTCTATGACGAATAAGCACGTTGGCCGCGAGCACGGATGCGATGGCGCTCAGCGTGGGTGTTAGTCGCGGCAGTGAACCGCATGGCATCGCAAGGTGGGCCGACAGACCTCGCGTGTTCTGCATGTTGGAGTGCTTTCCGATGAAAGTTCTTCTGGTAGACGACTACAGTGCTACAACTGACCTGCTCGCCGACGTCGCATGCTCGATGGGGCATGCTGTGACGAAGGCGTATTCCGGTGCTGACGCATTGGTTGCGGCCGGCGGTGACGGCGCTTTCGATTTCATTCTTCTGGACATTGGACTGCCCGACATTAACGGCCACGAATTGTGTCTGCGGCTCCGTGCATCCGAGAAATATGCGTCCCGGCGCATCTTCTCAATGACCGCGTATGACGACATCCGCGAGCGCTTCGACATGTCCTGCTTTGATGGCCAGATTTTAAAGCCGCTATCGCTTGAACAATTCGAGTCTTTGCTCTCAGGTTGAAGCGCGCCGCAGCCGCGCTCTTGGTAGGCGACGCCGCGACGTTCACTTTTGCATCTTGTCAGGTGTCTCGACGGAGACAGCTGTCGTATTTGAAAAGGGTACGATAGCCGTGTTCTGACAGCGGTCGTTAGTCGACCAACGGCTTCGAGCACCGGTACGAAGCCTTTTTGTGAGAGTACTCCTGAGTAATGTGCCACAAAAATTAAAAGAGCGTCGCTTGCGTACCGGGGAGAAGGCGAGTGCTTACGGCACGAGAGGTTAGAAAATCCGACGCCGCTTCTACCCATCTAACGGCCCGAGCGCGCGGGCTACGACCTGGCTGAGACGCACGGCAAAGCATTCGAGCATCATCGTTCTGCCAGCTCGTCATCAATAAGCCGTTGGGCGGCACTAAACCCCGCCATCAGGGCTTCAGCTTCATTGGCGAAAGTCCGTTGGCCTTCGTCAGAGAGCCGCACCGGGGGGAGCTCGCGTCCGGACAGCCGGTGTCGCACAGCAATCTTCACCACGAGACCTCCCGCGGCGACTACCGAGCCCGCGACGATAACAGCCGGCACCGACTCGACTTCAATGGTCGCCTCGAAGCCTCGATAATCATATGCACGCCGCATAACAACCTCTCTTGACGATTAGGGCGTTCATAGATAGCTATTTGCGAATCCGAAGCCGGTTCAACTGGCGCTCTCGCGCTTCCGGCATGTCGGATGCGGGGCGAGCAGGCGGTTTCCACCCGCCCGGCAGTACGGTGGCAATCGCGTGCTTCATGATGGATTGCGAGCCTGTGGGTGACTCAAACCAGACGGTGTAACGGTCAAACGATTCGATTTTTCCGGTCAGACGGGTGCCGCTCTTGAGAAAGACGCTCACAGTGGTCTTGTCTCTGGACAACATCTGAAGAAACGTGTCTTCTACGGAGGGCGAAAGGGCCATCAGGAACTCCAGCGCGATGGATGTGAGCCAGTCGGCGGCAACGCGACTGCGGCATTCCGTGAGTACGAGTACGGGAACGGCGGACGTCTAGCGAGTGCCCCCGCACAAAGCCGACCTTTGAGATTGTCGCCAGGGTGAGTTCAGGTCTCGTTTCTCGACCAGCGCATCGAAAGCTTCCCGCGCGTCCTTCAGTTCCTGCATGGCCGCCGCGAATATGGCCAATTCCAAGGTCGACGGTTGCTCATGTGGGTCTTCTGCATAGCGCGCTTCCAGCCGTAGTGACGCGGCTTGTACTTCTCGCGCGGCGCTCACCACGCGCTCGAGGGCGCGTGCCTCCGCCGAGACCTTATTTTCTTTCATTGTCGTTGTTTCCAGGGGACCGGGCACGACCGCCGTCCGAACGCTACGGTCGGCGTTTGGCGTTGCTTCGCTAAGGTTGCCTGCATTGGAAGCACGCAATGCACCGATTCTAAAAGATGCGTCCAATCTAATCGGTGCGGGACGTCACAGATGGTCGCCGCAGGAGCCGCGTTATCGGTCCGCGAAGTCTGCTGCCGACAGTACTATCGGGGCGCCGGTTTTCTTGAGCATTCTTCTTTCGACGGCTGCCGTTATACGCTGGTGTCCGTCGGCGAACGCTTTCAAGACGCGCGCCTGGTTGGCGCCGGCCGGTAACCAGAAATGCCGTTCGAGCGCGTCCCGGGTGATTGAACATTGCACCGACTGGTTGCGAACAGATGCAACGAAAGCAACCACTTTTCCGTCTGAAGAAACGCAGGGTTCCGCGGTGAAAGTGTTGTCCATGCTTGTATGGATTCCTTATTGGCCAAAATGCAGGGTTAGCGCCGAGAGCACCCGCTGGCATGCCTGGTCAATAATAAATCAGACGGCCCCCGGGGGGGTGACCGCCGTCGAGCCCTTTCGTTAAGCGGAAGCGTCACCGCAACCCATAGGGTAGCGGGCGCAGTGCAGTCAGGATGGTTCGCAGCGACGCCTGTCCCGACACGATAGCCTGAGACTTTCTTCCCTTGTAGTTGCATCTGCAACCAACTCGCGACTTCGATGGCGTGGTGCAATGGGAACTCCGAAGCGGCTATCGATGAGGCGAGTTCCGCCAGGATGGGCGAGCCCCTCTGCCGATTTGGCCTAACCTATCGACTGTTCCGAACTGGAAACGGATATTTCAGGCGGGGAATGCATCGATGCTTTCCAACAATCTCTGCAGTCGCTGTTGTTGGTTCGGTGAAAGTCCCTGCGTCGCAAGTGCCTGAAGCACTCGCCCGCGCCAGTAAGTTCTGGAGAACAGCGAATCCGCTCCTTCCGCGCCCAGCACCTGCTCAAGATGGCCAATCGCGGGGTCGATATTACGGAAAGTATAGGGACTTATGCCCGTCGGGTTTTTGTCGATGAAGGTCATTGCGTGCGCTCTGATTTACCGGCTTCTGCTTTCCGGCGTGTGTCCGAAAAAAACGGTCGCGCCCAACTTTACTGATATGAAAAATAAAACAGATAGGTCGGGATTTGAAATCAGGCAATACAGCAAACAGGCTGCTGCGATGACCCAATCACACGGCGCTGGCGCTAGCACATACTCTTGGCCCATGGGTCTCGGGCGGGAACACCTGCCATGTGCCGTCATCGTGCCGGAAGAAAAAAAGACCAACCGAACCTTCCGGTCGCTGTGCCTCCACGCGAACGTAACGCCGCCGGCTCGTGCCAGTGCAACTGAATCGGGTTACCCGAATCGGCATCGTTGCAGTTGGTGTGAGCCATTTTTCAACCAGCGAACGCAGGGACCTTTCTGCCGTGTTCATCCACTCCTCCTCCAGTCTCGTTACCGCCGGCTCGGCGTTGCCCTGTGACACGAGCCTCGATGTACCTGCGGCCTCGAAGAATGTGGTCGCTTCGCGTGATGGATACCGGACGAAATCAAACGAAACTCTGGCACGCGACCTGCGCAACGTCGCCTGAAAATTTCTGGCTCTGGAGACGGGTTTCGTGACGGCGTGCGAGGCGCACAGGGCGCCTCCGGGCGCCACAGGCTGCCAGCCCGCAAGCAAAGCGGGCGGGGTGGTCGCTTGAACAATTTGAAAGCAGTGAGCTACGACGGAACGCTATTACTTCTCACTGGTTTCGACCGGCGCTGCAAGCTGTCGAGTCCGCTTGGCCGAGGTCGAAGCCGCCGCGCTGATATTGCTCTCCGCAGTCTCGACCGCCTGCTTTGCGGCCTTCCTCGCAGCTTCATACGTCGTGTTCGCCGTCTCGCTTGCCGTGGTGATGAAGTTCTTCCACGCAGCCACGGCGTTTTCGCTTCCTGCCGGCGCGTTCTTTGCGACGCTGTCGACAAATGCCTGTGCATCGTGCTGGAACTGCTTGATTTGTGCTTCGGCGACGGCGGCGAATTCGGCTTGAGTGCTGGAGATAATTTCGTAAACGTGGCGCCAGTATGACTGTGCCTTTTCTATGGCGGGTTGAGCCTGGTTTGCCTGTTGTGCGAAAAACTCCTGCGGCGCTCCGGCCGAAAACGCCTTGACCAGGATTTCCTGATTTTCGGCGAGGCCTGATTTGACCGCTTGCACGTTCAACTCGACCAGCTTTTCGACGGCGTCAAATGATTTGGTCAGGATGCCAAATGCTGTGTCAACACCGGCTTTCTGCGCAGCGACGAGTTGTTCCGGGGGAATACTGCTCATCATTAACTCCATAGAGGTGAGGTGGCCAAAGTCAAAAAGTCAGATGACTGAAATCGCACGCGACGGGCCACGAAGTACGAACGGTTTGTGCGATGCAGCAATGTCCCATTCTATGAAGGGTTGCCCGAATGTCAACTACAGGTTCGGCGGCAGCGCCGGGCGACGTATGGGAATGTGGGCAAACGCACCGTTGGCATTGGAGGAGAGCGAGCACCAGGGAAATACCCGTAGAACATTTGGGTTCCTCAGGATGATATTGATGACCTTTTACTCAGATGTGTGCGGCGCCACAAAAGCGTCACGGTTCGTCGACCGGGGTGGCTATGAAACGGCGGAATTGGACGATGAGAGCCCGTCCTGCTCGACAGTTAGTTACCGGATAACCTCGGGCGCAGGCTTGATGTGCCGCAACGATTTTCGAAAAAATATTTTCTGTTTGACACCGGCATACTGGCGAAGGGATAGTCGAGCCAGCAACTATCCGCCAGTCCGGCTGCGATGCAGCGCGACCGCGAGTTGCGCATGACGTCATGAGGGCGTCATGACGGGCAGGCAAGTTTGACCGGCAGCGGAAGAGAGCCGGTGCTGAATGGCATAAAAATATATCTGAGAGACGTTAGTCAAGATGAATCCACATACTCAAAGTATCGGTCATCTCGAGCGTAGTGCCGGGAATGACCGCCTGAGGCGCGCCTTGGCCGCACGCCTCGACAGGGCATTGAAGCGGGCCGGCATCAGTTCGACACGCGCAGCGAAGTGGCTGGGCGTGAGTGAATATGACGTGCAATATTGGCGACGCGGAATCACCGTCCCGCCGCTGAGCGCTTGCATGCGTCTCGCCACTGTCCTCCATCTCGATGTTCATTGGCTTTGCACAGGGCAGCCGCAGGCTGCCTGATTGGCATTTCGCGGGAAACGTGGGCCAAGGGAGTTTCTCTCCCGTAGATGCCCATACGTTCTGATGTTCGCAGCTCGGTCGGCATCGCGCTCGCAGTGATGCCGCCGTACGCATTTCTGATACGGCACATCAGGTGTTATTGCACAGAAGCCGGGGATATCAATGTGAAGCCAGCTAAACGAAACGGGACGTTCGACGAAGCACCGCGCCTGAATAATTACGAGGTGGAGTTGGCGCGAGGCGCCTCGCATATCGCGAGCACGCTGTACGAGGAAAGCATGCTCGCGGCGGTCAGGGAAAGCATTCTGGAGTTCGAGGCCTCGCACGGACGCGACGACCTGAAGACATTTGCGCATGCCCTTCTCGGAAGACTGGAGTTGCGCGGGAAGCCGGCGGCGGCCAAAGTGCTCCAGCACTTTATTGAGCGCGGCCGTTTGCCCGAGGAGGTAACCAGCGCGTCACCCGGACCTGTGTCTGCTCGCCAACCCGCCGCCCGGAAGCGGAAAAGCGTGGACTCACGAAAGGCCAAGACGCGCGAAGCAGCGTAAGCCGCATGCATGCGAACCATAAATTTCAATCCTTAACCGCAACAGCAACCGAGGGAAGAACATGTCAAAGCGAATCGCGTATGTGACCGGTGGTATGGGTGGAATTGGGACAGAAATCTGTCAGCGATTGTTCAAGGACGGATTCACGGTCGTCGCCGGTTGTGGGCCCAACTCTCCCCGGCGCGAACGATGGCTGAAGGAGCAGGAGGCGCTCGGATTTTCTTTCACCGCATCCGAAGGGAATGTCGGCGACTGGGACTCTACGGAGGCTGCGTTTGCCAAGGTGAAAAAGGACGTCGGAGAAGTTGACGTGCTGGTGAATAACGCCGGCATCACGCGGGATGGCACGTTTCGCAAGATGTCGAGGGAGAACTGGAACGATGTGATTGATACGAACCTGACGAGCCTCTTCAACGTCACCAAGCAGGTCATCGAGGGGATGGTCAGCAAAGGATGGGGGCGAATCATCAACATCTCATCCGTGAACGGGCAGAAAGGACAGTTCGGCCAGACGAACTACGCCACCGCGAAGGCAGGCATTCACGGCTTTACAATGTCGCTCGCGCAGGAAGTAGCGACAAAGGGCATCACGGTGAATACGGTTTCTCCCGGATACATCGGGACTGATATGGTCCGTGCCGTGCGTCCCGAAGTGCTGGACGCAATCATTCAGGGCATTCCGGTGCGCCGTCTTGGTGAGGCATCGGAAATTGCGTCAATTGTTGCGTGGCTTGCCGGCAATGAATCCGGCTTCTCGACCGGTGCTGATTTTTCGCTCAACGGTGGGCTTCACATGGGTTGAGGCCTTTTGGGACGGGTGGTCCGCGCAGGCCGCCAGGAGTCAGGGCCTGCGTTTGCGCCAAGGCGGCGACGGGATGCAAGCCGCTTTGCGGCACGCACATTGATGGCTCAATACAAGACCAGTCGCGGTACATTAGCGACCACTGGGACGCGCAGAATCAGTGTCAGCGTGGTAAGACTCTTCCTTTCGTCGCGCGGTGAAAGGCAGCAAACGAGAATGCAACACTAAACTTTTGTGGAATAAACATGGCAACCGGAACAGTAAAGTGGTTTAACGACGCGAAGGGTTTCGGCTTTATCACGCCGGACGACGGCGGAGAAGACCTGTTCGCCCACTTCTCTGAGGTTCAGGGCAGCGGCTTCAAATCATTGCAGGAGAATCAGAAGGTCAGCTTCGAAGTGAAGCAGGGGCCGAAGGGCAAGCAGGCTGCCAACATCAAGCCGCTGTAGCAAGCCGACGCTCGCCTCGTCGCGATGAATGGGCGGTTATGCGGTCCATTTCGCAAAACGTACAGGCAACCAACCGGAGACCCGTATGTGCGATGCGCCGCATATCGAACCTGCATCCCGCCTCGCCATCCGCAAGACGTTGCGCTTTCTCGCACGCGACTCCCGAAATCCCTGCGCGGCCCTGGCTTACTGGCTGGGTGTGATGGAACCTTCACTGGAACCCAGCTTTTTAACGCCATGCAAAAGTACGGTCCGCTGATGCAACTGGTTCTGCCCGATGAACGTCCAGGCGTCTTCGTGAAGCGGGACGCCGTTCAGAAAGTCCAGGATTCCGGAGTTCTAAAGCGACTCTTTTTCAAGGACGAGTCATCACTCGACGTTCGATATGGCGGGCCGTGCCGCGACCTCTACCAGAGGTGAATCGCGCTGACGGAGCAGGAAGGATACCTTGTGCTCACCGCCGCCGGGGATGGACAGGCGGCGCTCGCCGTAACCGGACTCGCCAACCGACGTTACGCGCTCGCTCTCTTCGACGCCGCAATCTCAGCGTCGATTCGGACAGCGCCACTTTCCATTGCGCTACTTGACCTTGACCGTTACAAGCAGATTAACGACCATCATGGCCATCTCGCGGGCGATGACATTTTGCGGGACTTTGCGCAGACCACCCTTGGTGCCGTACGGCGGTCGGATATTGTTGGCCGCATTGGCGGCGACGAGTTACTCATCGTTCTTCCAGGTGCATCGCTGGACGAAGCGTCGGCCGCCGTCGAGCGACTGCGCCGTGAGGTCTCTGGACGTACAGTCTGGACAAGCGCGGGACGGAGAATTCGCTACGCGTTTTCTGCCGGGGTGTGCGAGGTGCTGCCTTCCGACGATGCGCGCAGTGCATTGTCGCGCGCGGACCGCGCACTTTACGCAGCGAAACGGGCGGGCCGGAATCAGGTGCAGCGGCGATAAGCATCGCAACGGTACCGGTACCTGAACACTCCGTGACAGCTGGCGTAATTTCGCGCAAGTGTCCGTATGCAAATACGAAGGCGCGACCACTGGAAAGGCGAAGTCTGGTCCGCTCAGCGAACGCCGCCATGGCTACGTACATCAGAGCGCGAAGAGAACAGAGCGCCGTTGATATTTCCGTATGCACCCAGTTATGGTACTTCCGGCGACCCGCAACATTTGTTGTTGTGAGCATCGACCACGAAGCGTACGATAATACGGTATATACGGTTTTCCCGGGCGTGGTGATGTGGGACTTTGATTGGGGGACCCTCTGGGGCCGGAATGACCGAATGGCCCTCCGTGAAACGGACGCGGCGGGCAACGACAATGAGGTTACGGGGCGTTTTTTGGGAGAAACGAACATGTCGGAAAAGCACCTTTCCAGCAGGTTCGACGCGGACCTCGACCTCCTTTCATCGAAGCTGCTCGAAATGGGCTGAGCGCAGTTATAAACGCTGTATCGAGCTTGACCCGTCGTATGCCGACGCACATCACAATCTGGCAATCCTGCTCGAGACGCGTGGCGACCAGCAGGGTCTTATACGCCATTTGAGCGCTTATCGCCGGTTGACGGACTGAATGACTACCACTGCTGCGACGCGGCGGCGTTCATATCGCGCAAGCCCGTGTGACTGTGCGGCACACGCGCGGACGCGGACGCGCAATCGAAGCGTCGCATCTTCGCCAGTTCCAAAATCGGAAACCCATCCCCGGACGCTTCGGACAGCCGGCGACGGCATCTTATGAGGGAAGTGCCATGGACCGTTCTGAATTCCTGCTGGTCACGCGACAACTAGCAGCAGCGGCGCAAATTCTTGCCACGGCCGGTCCGCAGGACCTGCGGGTAGACGCGCTCCGGATGCTCGAACTCTTTCGTCGGTACGACCAGATTGGCACCGCTTCGCATGTGGTTGCAACATCAAACGACGAGTTGTTTGCACGCACGGGCCATGCCGCCCTCACCATGGCTGGACGCAATGAGTTCGCCGCGTCGCACGCTCTTCTTGTTCAGGCCAAGTCTCTTTTAACCGAGGCATGAAATCAGCGGCGGCGAACTGGACGCGGTTACGCAGCTCGATTGTCGAACCTCGGCGGTTCAATGGCCATGCCCGCCTCCGTGCCCGCCATGACCGCCCCAGTGGCCATGTCCACCACCCCAGTAGCCGAAGCTGAACGACACCGACGGCCCCCACCAGCCGGGCCAGCCATACCACGGGTAGGGGGGATAGTACGCAGGGTAGTAGGCGGGCGCGACGTACATGGGCGCCGGAGAGACATACGCGGGTTCACTCGGCGATGCGGGCGGGATGTTCTGGGCGTCGGCGCCGTTCGACAAGCTGTAGCCTTTCGCAGGGACTTCGTGCTGGGTAGCGACAGTAGGAACGGCGGGATAGTATCCGTATGGATAGTAGCCGGGGCCGAAGTAGTAGCAGCCGGACAGCGCAAGCAGTGCAACGGCGCTACCGGCGCGCGCCGTTGCCGGGAAGGGCTTCATGACATGCTCCTGTTTCGTCGCGACGCCACGATGCGACGCGGCGCGCAATTATGAGCATACTTCAGCGCTGGGATGGAGGGAACGGGGCGTGTATGGCCGGATGCCGGTCCGACCCCAACCGCAATGCCTGAGGAGTCGAGTGTCCGTGGGGCAGTTCAATCGCCCCTGAAGTCGTGGCGCCGCTGTTGGAAGGCTTCTACCGCGAACGCGCCGAAGAGAAGGTGGCATTGGCAGACGCTTAAAGTGCGAAGTTTAGGAGCTCACATGGTCGAAGGAAGTGATTGCAAGTGCCCCCGTGATTTCGCACGGCGTTATCTCGATTGGGCGAAAGTAACAAGCCGAGTGTGTTTCGACTAGCACTTGGCAGTTCGGGCGAAGTCGAATTTAATGAGTTTTATCCAGCACTCAAGCTTGCGCGCCGGCCTACGAACTTTCGGCGTTACGCTTGGCGTAAAGGGAAAGCTGACGGGCGAATGACATCGTTGCAGACTACAGGTCCATCGGATTGACTTTAGGCCGACATCCTTTGGAGTTGCTTCGGCCACAACTGCTCGAGAACCGCCTGATGCCAGCCTCGACACTGCGCATCTATCGCGATGGCCGCCTGGCTCGTGGGTGCGGGCCTGTGACCGTACGTCAGCGCCCTGGCACAGCAAAAGGTGTGATGTTTGTGACGCTCGAAGACGAGATTGGCAACGTGAACGTCATCGTCTGGCCCAGCCTTCTCGAGAAGCAGCGGAAGGAAACGCTAGGGACATCTTTGCTTGCCGTGTACGGGACGTGGCAATGTCAGGGCGACGTTCGACATCTGGTCGCACAGCGACTCGTGAACATGTCCCATTTGCTTGGTGGCTTGATTACCGCAAGCAGAGACTTTTGCTAGCGGCCATTCAAGCACGCCCTTCGACCCATTACCGGCCGATAGCATTTCCGTCAACTCTGCGGAAACTCTTGGACCTCGGCTCGCTGGATTTTGATTTTGCACGCGCGACGCGTACGTCATTGCTGATGGTTTTGAATTGCGCCGAGAAATCGGGATGCTGTTCGCTCAGCCAACGACTCACGCACTCATTGTCGAGAAGTTTTGCAACGTAAGCCGCTGACACTGTCAGATGAAGATGCTCGATGCCATACCGCTCGTCGGTCTGGGCCACAGTAGTCTGAAGCGTGGCGAGCTCCTGCTCCAGTTTCATCAGCTGGTCGGCAACTTCGTCACCAGTTTTTCGGTCGGAACCCTGTTCGAGTTGCTCAGGCGGGGTCGCCGCGACAATTGCGCGCGCAAATGCGGAAGTAAAGTTGCCCTGACCGCACATAAGTTCGACAGCTGCAATCTGCCTGAGAGGCTTCAGTAGCTTCAAGGCCTTGAAGGTTGTTGCAGGACAGGCCTTGTCTGCAAGCAATGCAGCCGCCTCCGGTGAAATGCCATCAAGCAAGCTTGCCCGACGCCTGACCGTATCGACCTCGATACCCAGCACCAAGGCAATCCGCTCGCGCGGCACCCCATGTTCGATGGCTTTGGCAATCATGCGCGCGTCCTGGGCTGAGGTCAGCCGGCTGATGTATTTGTTGTAGGTGTAGGCTTCATCATCCGTCGCGACGATGCACAAGGCTTCGTTCAAACCCAGGCGGCGCAGCGCTTCGACCCGCAATCTGCCATCGAGAATGCGGAATACGTTCTTGTTGTCTCTGATACGAGTCACAATCAGGGGCTCGACAAGGCCAACCGCCGCGATAGAGGCGAGAACCTGCAAGAATTTTTTCCCCGAGGCGGCGGTTTTCGGAAGTGCTCTCGACGACTCCAACAAGTTAAGTTGCAAGAGGACCGGCTGGCTTTCGAAGGTCGTTTTCAACGGGTGTAGTTTCAGCTCAACCATGATTTTCCCTCGCCACGGATACGCTGGTCGAGAACACGGGGCAGCGTAGTAAGTCCCTCCTGTTCGAGCAGATGGATGAATTCACTTTCGCGCATCAGTTCACGGAGCGCGTGAACGATAAATAGTAGACGTGCGTGTACGAGTTCAACCCTCTTCGCGAGCACTCTCTGTCGCTCGCTTTCCCGCATATATAGCCTACGCAGCTGGTCCGGAGCCAGTTCACGCGAGCGAGTGCCGGCGGGTCCCTTGCAGACCGGCAACGCTTTCCCTCCAGACTTGATGCGACGGTTCAATAACCTGCGCACCACGGCGAGTTGTGGCCCCCTTAACGTTCCTTCCTCGTATGCATCGGCCAACGCAGACTGAACGTCTGCGTCATTGGCACGGGCAATGTGGACAGCGATGCCAATCGGTATCGTCCCCGCTTCGACAGCCGCGATGAGCCTCTCTTCGCCTCGGTCAAGCAGGAACATCAAGTGTTCCAGATAAGCGACAGAGAGGCCGACTTTCTCTGCCACGATGCTGTCGGTGTAGCCTTCTTTACGCAGGCTCTGGATGTCTCTGAGTAGCTCAAGAGCCGAGTGGTTTCGCCGGGCAATATTTTCAACGAGGCTCATGATGAGGCACTCGTCTTCGGCTTTCTCAACAACATTCGCTGGAATGGTGCGATAGCCGAGGGCCTGCACAGCCTCGAGTCGACCTTGGCCACAAACGAGGTCGAAAATCGACGTCTCATCAGCCGACGTTTTACGGCTCACGGTAATCGGCTTCTTCAATCCAACTGCCGCAATGTTCTCCATCAACGCCTGCCTCTGTCGCTTGCTGCGGGTTCGGGGGTTGAGCACCCGAATCTGGTCCACCTGGATATCTTTAATTGGAGATAGCAGATTGGCTTCCATCGAATGCCTCCAGGCAAGTTCTCGCAGACAAATCAAGCAGAATACTCTCGTCGGGGTATCGAAACACTTCGAACGGGCCGCTGCTTCCACTGCGGATGGAGAGCGAATATTCGCAACCAGGTGTCAAACTACCCCTTGGGAAAACATATAAGTCGACAGGGACTCGGAAAGCGGAATCAAGTCTTAATATCACCAAAAGGTCGGGCGAGGAATATGTCGGCCAACGAACCCTCCAGCGCGGGCCCCTGCGGTCGTAGCGGAGAATCAGGTGAACGGCGAATCTGATGACGAGCTCGTCATTCACCCGGATGGTTGTCTCGTCCTGCGAGATGTCCACACGGTGGCCGCGAGCTATCAGGTCAGAGGTGGTCTTCTCAATGCATCCCTGAAGGGCCGCCCGGGAGGCTCGAAAAATCTCAAGCTCAGCGCCACGGTATCCTTGCTCATAGCCAACGAGCGCGTACGCATTCTTCATGCAACCAAACCGCCGAGAATACGTTTTTCCAGCAGGCATCCCGGGCGCACTGTCGATAGCCTTCGCGCTGACTACTTCAGCGGATGACAAAAAATCGCGCAATTTTTTGAGAACCTCAGCGTCGCTAAGGTACTGTGTCCTATTGGTTCGAATCCTTTCCGCTGCGTCAAATGTCGGGCGGTCGACAAGAGCCGGAAAGACGCCTACAGCTCGGGTCCACTCGGAAGATGAGTTCCTGTGCCAGCTAGCATTGAGCTTCTTGGATGTTCTGGCATAGATATTAGTCCCAGCATACTTTTCGCTACTGAGAATGTCTGTAATCTGCTGAGGGTTCCACGGGTGACCACGTCCATTACAGATGCCGAATACATTCAGCCTGTCTGCAATCCTCTTGCACCCGACTCTCTGGTAAATGTACCAGTCATAGATTCGGCGAACGAGCGCCACTTCGCGTTCGTCACCGGGCGTCAAGATAACCCTGTCTGTCTGGATACTTTTGCATTCCCTGTTGCGTAAGGGGCCCTTGACGACTCCATTCGAGGCGATTAACACCCGCTGTAGTCCGAAGCCCGGGGCCGCCCCTTGCCAGAAACCTCGTTCGGCAAGCCGGCATTGGCCGCTAAAAACTTTCCGGGATAGCTCACGGCTGTATTCACCCGCCATCGTCCGCTTAATCGTCTTCATCAATGCTGCTGTGGCACTGCCATCCCAAGAGAACTGCTCTGCGCAGTACACGACCTGAACACCTGCCTGCCTGCATAAGTACTCGTAATGCGCACATTCGTCTACGTCCTGGAAACGTCCCCATCGACTCACGTCATAGACCAGTACGAGACTGAAGGAGTGGTTGGGTGCCTGAACGTCCTGGAGCAATTGTCGTAGAGCCGGGCGGCCTTTCAGAGTAATGCCGCTTTTACCGGCATCTTCGTACGTCGCAACAATGGTTATTCCTTGCCTCTCCGCAAATTCTGCGATGGCCAGCCTCTGGTTTTCGGTGGAGTACTCCTGATAGTCCGTAGACATGCGTACATACTGCGCAGCAAAATTGCCAGCGAGAGAGGGCGACGAACTAACTGCCTGCTGCATGTCCGTCTCCTGGTTTGCGCGCGGTTATTAGTGATAGGCCGGTAGGAGCACAAGTCAAGAAACATCGCCGCTTCGTCGGGTTTTTTGAGTTAGGGTCCCAAGCGCTTAACCCACCGGCATTCCGTGGGACGTCAAAAACTATTTTTGTGCGTCGTTCATGCCCCCAATGTCGCTGTCGCGTATGCGGTTACAGACATCGATTGCGCATTTCTGATTTGTTGCACTTGTCATGCCCCCCGACCTTGCTAGCCGTGTGAATTGATGGCTCAAAATCTACCCTGCGGAGAATCAAAATTTCAAGTCTATCCACGCTGTCGACACACCAGCGGAGCCTTCGCGCGCCAATGCAATCATTACGTCGACAGAGGATTTAATGAACACCGCGAAAGCTCACTATCTTTCGCTCGCTCTCCCGCTTTCAGCACCGCCAGGTGGGCGGCAGACGCTCCAGGCGGCCAACGTCTCCGCATCCTTGTCTACAGGCAGAATGCTCGCCATGTCTAATTGCCCGAGTCGCCGCACGTGTTTGCGTGGCAAGAGGCTTACCAAAGTTCACGCGGCGTACTTGAAAAGGGTTTTCGCCTCGATTTTCGCTCGGCAATGGTCGAGGAAATACACGAGCATTGTCGGACATGGCTCATAGGTACCGGTCGCGATTGACTGGCCACGACCCGAATGATGTCAGCTATTTCCTGCGCTTCTTCCGGCATTCAGTCGCAGAGACCGGGCGGTCATAAGGAAGCTTCATAGGGCGGCCGGGGGTGGTGGAACGCTCGGCATCGCGGACCACCTGTGTTAGTACGACAGCGTGGTCCGGGTAGTGCTGGCCAAGCCATCCGGCGACCACTTTGTTACTCATCCAGCCTCGTACCCAAGCCGCTGCCAGTGCCAGATTGGCCAGGTTTACGGAGCGGTCATGCTGCACCTTATCTAACGTCCGATGCAACCGAACCAGTTTCTCTTCCATGTGCGCGAGGCGCCGCACGTTATCCGGATGGGACTGGCGACCGCGCGCGTCGTCCGTCCGGTCGACGGCGAGTGTGGCCGCCAGAAGGGCTCGTGCAAAATCACCCGTAAGGTTGTTGTCCGCTACCATCACTTCCGCCGCCTCTATCTGGCGGTCTGGAGCCATCCTCGCAAGCGCCTCGATAGCTCGCTTCGGCAACACCTGTCCAGCGAAGAGAGTTGACGCCTGTTCGCAAAGCAGTTGCGGCTCCGGGCCTGTTGCCGCTGGCTCACGGGCGCGGTGTATGAACCTTGTGGTTTTTGCTTTCACCATGGCTCAGTCCCTCCAGTTGCTGACAAAGAAGTTTCGGCATTGTCGTAAACGATTGAGCGGCTAGCAGCGCCACGAGCGCTGGGTCAAACATAAGGTCTCGAACGATATGCAACAGAGCCTCCCATTCCCTGTTCGTCTCTTCTGCCTTCCTGAGCGAGGCCCTGACTCGAATAAGCTCCAGCTTGAGAACCGATTGAGCCTTCCTCTCTGGCGCTGTACGGCTACCAGACCGATGAACTCGGTTCTCCCCTCCGCTCAAGGTCTGCCCAGCAGCGCTATCGCTGAGGGTTGGTCCGGCAGCATCTAGTTGGCCTGCGTTACCTCTGTGAGCCACGTTCGTCACCTACCGGGCCATTGCTAGCACCTTGAGTGGCACCGTCTCCGCAATCTCAAGCAGCGGCTTCAGGTCCGGGTGCTGATATTCCTTGAAATGAGCCTGCTTGTGGCGGCACACCACCGTGTGAGCGCCCGAAACAAGGCTTCCTCTCGGGAAGATATGGAAGTCGAGCAGTTCGGTGCTTCCACGCTCGATTCGGCCGTATATAAGAAAATCGATAGCGAAACAGTCGGGCCACCGCGCCACCCAGTACGGGATGTGACCGCCAATTAACCATGGGCTGCGAACAACAAGCTGAATCCTCAGCGATTTGTCGATACTCAAGGTATTTGTGTGTTTCTCGTACCGCACTCCGTGGCCGAGAGAGTTGAGTACTTCGCTGGTTATAGCTGCCATCTCTCTTTCCAGACGGCGTTCGATTGCCCGGTTTCTGGACCGCGCCGGGTCAAGATTCGGCACGTACCCTATTGCCTCGTAAGCGGCATACAGACTTCCGAACTCGTGCATCACGCGCTCGACGGATGGAGCACTGCCGTAACGCCTCAACGTTGCCTGGCTAAGCTTGCCAGCCTTCCTGATGACATTGCGAAGCTCGTCCGCAATTTCGTCCCTCGTGGGTCTGCGTCGGGACCGCTGCAGCTTCTGCTGGACGGCGGCGAAGATGCGTTTGTCGACGACCGCCTCGAAAGCGCCAGGAACACGAATCCAGTCCTGCTCTGGAACACTCCTCCACTGAGATGCCAGTTTTGATGAAGTGCGACTATAGACATTGGTGCCAATGTACGCTTCGTTGCGCAGAATATTCAGGATATTCTGACCTTGCCACGGTCGCGCGAAGCCATTGAAAATCCCGAAGTCGTTGAGGCGCCTCGCTATCGCTGTCCCGGTCAGCGGCTGCGTGGCATACCACTCATAGATTTTCCGAACCAGTGCAGGCTCGCCACCGAGTGCTGGCGCGATAGTCACCCGGTCAGTCTGAACGCTTTTGTACTCGTATCGGTTAAGTGTCCGCTGCTCCTGACTTTCTCCGTGGACGAGGACGCGACGCAAGCCGTATGCGGGCGGCCCAGCTGAATGGAAACCCCGCTGCACATTCAGACAATGCCCCAGAAATACCTTCCGGGACATCTCGCGGCTGAATTCGGCAGCCATTGCCCGTTTGAGCGCTTTCAGGACGGACGTCGCGGGGCTTGCGTCATTTTCAAAAGGCTCTGCCACGTAAATGACCTTAACCCCGGCGCGCCGGCATGCAAATTCGTAAAACGCCGCCTCATCAACATCCTGGAATCGCCCCCACCGGCTGACGTCGTAGACGAGCACAGCGGTGAATTTGCGCTGGGGACTATCAACATCGAGAAGCAGTTGTATGAGCGCGGGGCGTTCCCGAAGAGTCAAGCCGCTGATGCCAGCATCTTCGTAATCTCGCACGATGCGGATGCCGTGGGCGACCGCATATTCCGCGATGGCTTGTCGCTGGAAATACGGGGAGTATTCTTGATTGTCGGTGGACATGCGGATGTACTGGGCTGCGCGGAGGGGCACAGCGGGGCTTGCTCGACGAGTCCGCACAGATGGCATGTGACATGTCCAATGACAGCACAGGTCAGTAGTAGTATTTCTGCAGGGAAAGTCAAGGTGAGCCGAGCCAGGCTTGTGACAAGAACGCTTGAGTTGTTAGCGGGCGTCCAGCAGTAGATACTTTGCGGGCAACCCTAACGCGAATACTCTCTTGGCGTTGCGAGCGTACTCTTCGCAGCCTTGCGAATCACTTCGCACTTGCCATCAACTGGCATCTCGAGCCGCCGACGGCGTGGTTAAATTGCGCGACATCGCTACCCGCGCAGCCGCCGTTGTAGACATAACAGCTCGCAATTTTCGACAATCACGAATGGAACTATGGATTCAACCCTGTGCGCGGTGTGCCGACCTGTATGGCCAGTCGGCCAGTGAGCCTCCGCACCGAGACTTGACGCTTAACTTCGCCCGTGCGGTGAGAGACGTGCGAGTGGAGGAGCATTACACGTGCGTTCGGTGTGGCGGGGTTTTTGCCCGCATTCTCGCGGGCTCCTCGACGCGACAGGTTTGGATGCTACTTAACGCCGGCCAGCACTAAGGCAACCCCTGCTCAAACTCGACCGAGCGCGAGCGGCCTCACGCCAGGATTTCTCCAAATCGAAAGGACGCTGCGATGTGCAGTGTGAAGAAAATCGTGTGGCGGCGCCGATGCTGTTCAACGACGAAAACGCACCGGTCTATTTTGCGTTCCCCGAACGCTGGGACTTTTTTGAATGGACAATTCCACTGTGAGGTCGGAGCGAGCTGTAGCTGGAATCGACATTGGCGAGCGCCCGATTTGAGTCTCATTAGATGCCTGGTCAGTTATGTGGGACAACCGAGCTGGGTGGCCAGGTCGTTCAGGTCCGCTGCTGCAAAGTCCCAAGTCTGCTCGGCATGCAAATCGCTCTTCTGCGCCGGTCCGTGCTCGGTCGGCCTCACGACGAACGCTGTCTTGAGCCCGCACAGTCGTGCTGCCGCTAGGTCGCCATTGTGAGCGGCGACCATGCAGACCTCAGAAGGGGCCAGGCCAAGTATTTCGACCGTTTCGACGTAGACTTGCGGCGAAGGCTTGTAAGCTCGAACGACTTCCGCACCCAGAATCGCGTCCCACGGGAGCGCGGCGCGCTTCGCCATGTCGAGCATAAGACTGATGTTGCCATTTGATAGGGACGCAATCACGAAGCGACGCTTGAGTCGTAAGAGCCCCTCAACCGAATCAGGCCACGGGTCGAGATGATGCCAGGCTCGATTCAGCTCATCGAGTTCGTCCGCAGAAATCGAACTGACATTGACGCCGTAGTCGGTCAGTACCCTGAGCAGGTTTTCCCTATGCAACACATCAAGCCTGACAAACGGCCTTCGTCCACTACGTATCTCGTTCATTGCGGGCGCATATTGACGTCGCCACGCATCTGCGAACTCAAACGAGTCAACCCGTATCGCCTGACGGGTAAGGAACGGGCGCAAGTCTCGGGCGACCCCACTTCGCCAGTCGACCACTGTCCCGAACACATCAAACAGAAGTGCTTTGATTTCCGACCTGTTGGTCACCTTGCGGACCTCCTCGTAAGTGGAGTTACGGCTAGTCTAACCCGAGGCAGGCAGGTTTCGGATGAGCATTCCCACTGGGCGATGTGACAGTCGCTTCAACAATGTGCTGCAGATGCACTGTCCTTGCCAATGGCGAAAGCGTTGTCATGAACTTACGGGTTAAGAATGTTCACGACGATGCCGATATACAGTTCCGTCTACTCGGAAGGTCATCATGGTCAAGCGGTCAAAGGTCGGGCACCATCTTGCGGATGCATGGGAAAGCGTTATCCAGTCGGAATATTGCACCGGCCACATCAATTCTGAGCGCAGCCTGCAAGGCCATTTGTTCGCAGAATTGCTGCAACGCATGCGAAATGCCAATAAGCCCAGTCGACAAATCTTTATTGAACCCCGAATCGATTTGGGGGAAGAACGGCGCATTGTGCGTCCTGACATCGTTATCTGCAACGCGAACAGCGTCATCTGCGTGGTCGAGTTGAAGTACGCGCCGCGAGGCAAAGCGGAGACCGAAAAGGATATGCGAAGCATCGGTGCTATCGCTGCGGACCAGACTATCAAGATTTCGGTTGAGCGGTATCTCGGACCACATATCCCCTCGAAAGAATACTCAATATCGAGCACGACCTTGTTCGCATGGGCCGGCGTACACAAGGGTTCCGGCCAGCAATCGGAGGTCTGGACGGAGGACGACCGATTTGCGAACCACTACTTTCTCGAATTGCACGCGCTCACTAGAGCGGACGCTGAACCCAGGCTTGTATGCAACACTAACGCTTTCCGCCGTCCAACAGGATATGAGGCGCCGTGACAGCACGATAAGGTCACCAATTAGGACGACCCAGTCAATGCGTTGAACGAGGCTCATGACGAGTTTAGTGCCACAGCGCAGTGATGCAGCAACGCCGTGCCAGACTTGAGTCAGGCCCGGCGTTGGCTTTCTGATTCTGCCGGAACGGCTACCGGCGAGGCTTGAGGGAAATCCTTGAAATGCAAGCAGTCTCTTCAATGAGCATCGCATGGCAGCGAGAGAGCCGTCGCTTTGTTCCTCGCGATGGTGCCGCGGTTAAATCAGGCGGCATCACGCCGCGCATCACGGAAGTTGCCAGCTATGACTGTTCACGCCGACACAGTATCGACCCACATGCCCACGGCGGACTGACCACTGTCTCCAAGTAGAGAAACGTTTCAGCAGTACCGATTCGCGGCTTTCTCTGGCGGTTCAGCCGAATGTCGGCATCCGGGTCAAACGGGCATCGGCGGCAACAGCCTGAGGTACTGAAACCCTTCGCTCACGCGCTGCGCCAACTCGTCCAACCATTCGGCGAAGTCGTCGTAGCCCATTTGCTCACAAAACGCATCACTTGCGCTCTCGATGCACAAGTGCAACATGCGCAATCCATATGCAAAGTCGATGGCATAGGCGTCGTACTCATCCGACAACATCGCAAATTCTTCGGCCCGAAGGCAGTATTCGGTCATCTGGAAACTTACCTCTTAGAAACAGCTATCTGCGGTAGTGCCGCGTACCAGACCGACGCATGTTTGCACGACAACTGACGGACGCAGAGCGTGTCTTTTTCATTGCTGGATAGACATCTGGACAGCCATCTCCACCCAGCGAAGCAATACATGCGCTACGTTTTCTAGTATGTCTCCGTATTTACGGCAACAAGCTTGGAATCTTTAGCAAGGACCACCTTCAGGCCCGCAATCAGGACATCCCGGAAGCAACTCACCGATATTCTCGTTATGTCCGAAACAACGCCGTGTCGGTTTGCCTCAGCGTCTCAAGCGCTTCGCCCGCAATACCCAGCCCCAAATGTGGCGCAATGCGGTGTTCCCGTGGATTGATTCTGATAACATGGGGGCCATTTCGCTCGCTCATCAAGCGAACCGTCGGAATCGCTCGCCCCGCACCCAGCTCAATGACCACCGGCCGAAACACGCCTTGGAGCCATCGGTCCAACCGCGCTCTCTGTTGCTCCGCCCGGTCGTCTATCCAGTCCCCGTCCTCAAACATCAAAATGTTCGGCCGTGCTATCGCACCGCATCGCGGACACGTCGGCAGTTCGCTCACGAGGCGGCACGTCTTTTCGTCGACAACCGGACGCACTCCGTCAGCAGCCCATATGTCCCGGCTGCAGCATTCGGAGCATTGCAGGTGGTGAATCGAGCCGTGGCATTCGACAACGCGGTCCTCCGGGTAACCCGCTTTCTGGAACTGCCCGTCCACATTGCTCGTGAAGACAAACAGGCCATGCTCCATGTGCTCGGCCCAACGACGCAGGATTTCAAATCCGACGTGCGGCGTAGTCCGCCGGTAGAGTTCAAGTCGGTGGCCGTAGAATCCCCACCCGAGCGTGGGCATGCGACGTATTGCAGCCGGCGACGCAATATCCTCGAAGTTCATGTTCGACAGCTTGAGTGCAGGGTACGCCCGCCAGAAGCCTTCTCTACCCCGGAAGTCTGGAAGGCCAGAGTCGACGCCCATCCCCGCGCCAGCAGTGACGAGCAGGCCATCTGCCTCTCGCAACCAGGTCGCCACCTCGCTCAATTTTTTACTTTCTGACAACGCCACGTTGGTTCACTCCATCTTCATTTCGCTATGCTGCCTAACAGCTATGCGTAATTTTTCACCATGTTTTTGCGTGCTCGTCCCAGAACCCGGGGTGGTCGTGGTGTTTGTTCTTCATCGCCATCGCGAGTGGCACATACCAAAACTCTACACCTTCAATTTTTGCAGTTCCGTCCGGATTCTCAAGAAATTCCTGTACCTTTCGGTAGGTTTCGTCGTCCGGGTCGAACGGAACGTCAATATAGATTTGTCCAGCATAGGATTCCATGAGGTTCTCATTCGCAAAATTCGCACATGGAACCCAGCCGATACGATTCTTGTTAAGCCAACTGATGATGGCGTCTCTGGGTGCATAGTTATTCCAATCGACGTTTCTGACATCGATGTCGAACCAGTTCGCGCACGCAGGAAAAGTCACGTACACCACGTCGCGGCCCTTCAAACGAGCGATGGCATCAATGTGGTCAATAAGCATCGGCACTGTTCTCTCCATTGGCTACCAAGCCGAATCTCCCAATTCCCGCAGTAATCATCTGCATCCCGTGTCTTTCCGGCCGGAAGTTTCAAGATTCTTGTTGTTGTGAGAATATCTTCGCTATGGGACATTTCATGTCCTGAGCTGATTATCGGACACGTCAATGGCCAAACTTGATTCGGAAATTCTCGCGGTACTGCCAACCCCACGCTCTCAGCAGAAGTGGATGACCACCCCCGGCATTGCTGAAGCGCTCCGACGTCTCGGAATCGAGATTACTTATATCAAAACGGTTCAACGCAGACTTGAAGTACTGCTAGAACAGGGGGTCGTGGAAAGCCGGCGAGCAGGAAACGCCCTCGAATGGCAACGAAAGGAAGGAGCGAGCGGTATCGCAGCCAAGGCTGGTGCGATGATGACGTTCGACGAGGCACTTGCACTGCAGTTGTTAAGGCAATTTGCTGCACGCCAGATTCCCACCTTGGTCAGTTCAGCTTTAGAAGGTCTATTCGACGTTGCACGTGAACGCCTCGCACGTGGCGCCATACCCGAGGGACGTCGACACGCCAACTGGCAGCGTAAAGTGGCAGTCATCGACGGTGGGTTTTCCGTCGTCCCTCCCGCCATCAAGGACAGCGTATTCCAGGCTGTATCGCAAGCACTGTTTGCCGAACAGTTGCTGGAAGTAGCCTATCGTCCGAGAAGCAATCCTGAAAAAAAGTCGGCTCCCCACGTTGTCATGCCGCTCGGCCTCGTCGAAGCAGCAGAATTGGTCTATCTCGTCGCCAAGCCGCCCGGGAAACCCGTTCCTGCCATGTATCGACTCGACCGGATGGAAAGCGCAAAAATCTGCGTTGAGTCCTTCACCTACCCACGAGATTTCTCTCTTTCAACGTATGTCGAGAAGGAGCGGCAATTTGACTTCTTTCCCCAAGGCGAAATTCTGGTCGCCCTCCGTTTTGCCGAGGCAGCCGTTCACGCTGTCGTCGAGACACCTATGTCGGCAGACCAAACGGTAGAAAAACGCGAGGATGGTTCAGTCACGGTACGAGCCACAGTCATGCTGAGTGACCGCTTCCATTGGTGGATTCGCTCTTTCGGACCACACGTCGAAGTGCTCGAGCCTGCGAAGTTACGGCAGAAATTCGCGGAAGAAACTAAGCGCGCATACGAACTCTATTCGGACACCGTGCAGACAAACCTCGGTTTATGACGGGTGAAATCGGCAACCGCGAGTCCCCCGCGTCGGACACATGCACGCAATTGCTTAGTCAGCCCATGATTGATGTTGGGCTAATCGGTGAGGGTTGCAGGGTGATGGGCAGTGTTTCCATTCGCGTTGGGCCTCGTCGCTTGATGACATCGACGACGAGGCCGTCGTTAGCCGGTCGAACGGCCAGCCGCAGCGTGGCGGGCGAGGCATCCTGCGCGCTGGCCAGCGGCCGCATGAGCACAAGGAGCGTTTCGGATGCCTGCGCCGCGAGGTGTAATCGCCGCAGCGCCTCGGTCCGGATGTGCTGCTGCCACAGGATGAGCGCGCCGCAGCTCTTCGCCTGAAGCACGCGCTCCGCGCACCAGAGCGCGTCCGCCGTCTTCGGTGCCCGCAATCTTATGAGCCGGTCCACTGGCAAGCCGAGATACGAGAACGCCAGCGAATTAGGGATATGTGGCGGCTGGAGCAGCACGACGGGTAGCGCACTCAATTCCGCGAGCGCGGGCTTCAGAAGCCGCATCTCGCCAATCCCTGGCTGCTGGACCAGCAGTTCCACCAGTGCGCCCAACGGCCAGCCACCGCCGGGCAGTTCGGCCGACAGGGCTGCGTAGCCCGTATCGACCGTCCTGCCATGGGCGCGCGCGAGTTGCGCCCCGCGCCACAGCGCTGGGTGAATCGACTCGACGTGTGGAGGCAGCGCGGACATGGCAAGAAATACTGTATGGATGTACAGTATCGTATCTTAAAAATTCAGTTTGCGAAGTGCCCCTTTTTGGTCACTACGGGAGACGTCGATGGACATGCCTGTGCGCAAGCACCCGATGCCGGAGATTGCGGCGTTCGTGGCCGAATTGCGCGATGCGTTCGGGGATGCGACCATTGACGAGGCAGTCGCGCGCGGCAGAGCGGGTGGGCCGACGTTCTTCGCGAGCGAGAATGGCCGGACGGTGGGCACGAAGGCTGCCGACGCAGTGAACAGCTGGCGAGTCGACGACAGCGTGCGGGACCGGCACTTCTGTCGCGGATGTAACGGGTCATGCATCGGGACCGAAATTCGGTGCAGTCAAAGGAGATGACGCATGTGCTACTCGGCTCAAATCCAGGCGGACTACCGTCGTTATGTACGGATGTTCGGCGCGCACATGGACATCGCCGAGTTTGCGCGTCTTTACTTCCTTCAGGCCGAAGGGAGCAGCGCGAAGACCCCAAAGGCGCTCGACGATGCGTTCCGCGACCCGCAGAACGATGATGAGCGTGAGATTTGGCAGTTCATCGACAAGACACGCGCTCGGCAGAAGACGAAACTCGAGCAGGAGCTTTTCAAGCAGCGAACCCGCCTGACGGATGCTGAGCGCAAGCTGGAATCGAAGGTAACGAAGGCTGCGACCGAAAGCCGGCGCATCGCCACCGACAAAATCGGCGCGGCACTAGGTCGCATCGAAGACATCAACCGGACCGCACCGGAGCCGCGCGACTCACGCATCTTCCCTGAATGGTACGCGCCGGTGCTCGTGATGGAAAACGGCGAGTACGTGGTTAAGCCGATGCGATACCAGTGTCGGGTTGCGGGGACGCCAGCCAGTTTCGATGTGAAATATCCGGGCACATACAATGCCCGCAAAAATTCACTGGAGGGCTTCTGGAAGTCGTGCTTCGGCTACACGCACGGCGTGATGCTCGTCGAGGTCTTCTACGAGAATGTGAAGAAGGCGAAGATGGAGGGCACGTTGCTGGAGACGCACAATAAGGATGAGAACGTCGTCCTCGAGTTTCACCCGAGCAACGGGCAACTGATGCACGTGGCCTGCCTGTGGTCGCGATGGACGAAACCTGGCGAGCCGGACCTCTTGTCGTTCGCGGCCATCACGGATGAGCCGCCGCCAGAGATTGAAGCGGCCGGCCATGACCGATGCATCATTCCCATTAAGCCCGAGAACATCGAAGCGTGGCTCAATCCGAGCGCATCGAGCCTGGAAGCGATGTATGCCATCCTCGATGACAAGGACCGGCCCTACTACGAGCACAAGCTCGCGGCGTGAGACAAGGTCTATCCGCTTCGTGTCGCGCGCGAGCAATCTCTCGCAAGACTAGGCTTTCCGACGCTGCACGTCCGAGTAACATCCCGCTCCTCAAGCTCCACACCACGAAATTAGTGAGGTGCTGGCTGCCGATTTGTTCGGTAAATCTGCAAACCTCGTTCTGTCGGGCATCGAGAATAAATTCTGCGCGATTCAGAGGCGAACTGCAACTTGGCCGTTGCTGATTCCGAGCGTCGGCTCCTTTCGTTAAATAGCGCAGCAAATGACATTAAGGGACGAAAACGTTTGCGCGTGCGGGCAGCTGTGGACTGTCGACCTTTCCTTGTCAGCTCGAATGGGCAGATATTGCACTGCAATCAACCACTACAAAATGTGGTGGTTGTCTTTGGCCATTCTCGTATATATTGTGTTCCATTAGTGTGAGCAATTAAGATACCTGAGCAAGGCTGACTCGGGAATCGAATCAAGAACCTGAGAGAATTCGTTGTGACTTTTGGCGCATATCAATTACCACCGCCGAGTGACTGGCAGGCGTTTGAACGCTTCACGCGCGACCTCTATGCCGCGCATTGGAAAGACCCGATGGCATCGATGCATGGTCGCACCGGACAAGCGCAAGCTGGTGTTGACGTCTACGGAACGAACGCAGAAACCGGCATGCTTGAGGGAGTTCAGTGCAAAGGCAAGGATGGGCGATATAAACATTCTGTGTCGACGGACGAGTTGCGCGCGGAAGTCAAGAAAGCTTTGACCTTCGAGCCAGCGCTCAGCCGGTACTACCTTGTCACGAGCGGAGCCGCGGATGTAGCTGTGCAGAAAGAGGCGCGCCTCATTACGGAGCAACACGCGCTGCAAGGAAAGTTTCCCGTGCACGTATTGAGCTGGGACCAGATGCTCAACATGCTCAAAGACCATCGAAAGGTAGCTCGTGAGCATTTCCGCTCATTGCTGGTCGCGCTGTCCGAAATTGATGCGCCGGCCGAACTCATCGCTATTTGCCACCAGTCCTTTCAAAATGCCGGACTCTTCGGCAACGTAGACCCTGTCGCGGCAGCCGATGGGTTCCACCAAGTGCTCATGGATGCATCGCCCTTTTACGAAAGCGGGGTCCTTGATGCACGGGGCGCGCTCGCGCTTCAACGCAATCTGCACCGGGATGTCATCGCGCAGTTGCGAGCAAATCCCAAAGCCACTGTCGCCTACTTCGGAATAGCGCACATTCCCTTGGCAATGCATGCAGGCACCGCGGTCTCCAGTAGGCAGCATGTGCGGCTTTACGAACTGGACGGCGCATCGGCTAGCGGCGAATGGAATCCCCTGCAAGATGACGAAGGGCCAGACTTGGGTGTCGAACTGATTGATTTGGGAGGGCCCATCGGTGGTCCGGATGCTGTTATTCAAGTTGATGTCAGCGCCCAAGTCGCAAAATCGGATATTGACCAGACCATCGACCGGCCTTATCGACACCTTGTTGTTCGCATCGCGGAGCCCAAGCGCGGTGTGATTACTCATCACGAACAGACGCGCTATCGCAAATACGTTTCGTAGGGCCTTGGACAAGATTCATAACGAGAACCCCGCGACCACTCAGCATATTTTTGCCGCTACCCCGATGTCGGTCTCGTTCCGACTGGGCCAGATGGTAAGCCAAACCATGCATCGTTCGGTTCGCGCATACAACTACTCCCAGCGGAGCAGACCACCGTACTTTTGGGCGGTCGACCTCGTGGCCGCAGATGGGCAGCCTGAGCAACTCTGGATTTGGGAGAAGTAAAGCCATGTATGACGCGTCGAAAGAACTCGCTGTTTTTTACGAGAATCACGTTCGCCTCGGCACCCAGCTGCGGAACGACCTTGGCTCCTATAGGGACATAAATCTGCAACGACTGACCTCCGGGTTGACGTCGCTTGGCGATAAGAACGGAGTTGTATACAAGACATTCGTGGATAGCAGGAATCAGGGTAGCTACGCGATGCATACTCTGAACCAAAGCGAGCACATTGATTACGACATCGATGTTGCGGTCATTTTCGAAGCGGATGACCTTCCCGAGAGGCCAGGTGATGCGCGCGCAAGAGTTTGCGAAGCGCTTCTCGAGAAATGCAGCAATTTCACGAAAGAGCCTGAGGCTCGAAAGAATGCCGTCACGGTCTGGTACGCAGAGGGTTACCACATTGATTTCGCGGTCTACCGCCGCCGAACTAGTTGGCTTGGCAGCCCCATAATCGAGCATGCTGGTGGTGATGAATGGACAGAGCGGGACCCGATGGCGTACACGAACTGGTTCACCAACCAAGTAGACAGCAAAAGTCCGCCGACGTTACTGGAGACGTTTTTAGGCACGCAGGTCTCGGTCGCGAGAGGCCAACTGCGGCGGATTGTGCGATTCGTAAAGGCGTTTGCTCGGTCACGGTCTGGATGGGCGCTTCCAGGCGGCATCATCATCACGAGTCTCGTATGCGAAGTCTATAAGCCGAACGCGACGCGGGATGACGTAGCCCTCTTTGACACGCTGAAAGCGCTGTACGCAAGACTCTGTTTGAGCGCCGAAGTGCAGAATCCCATTTCTCCCGGCTCCACGTTCACTTCATCTGACCGACGAAGACGCGAAGTAGAGCGTCTGCGGGACGTGCTTGCTGAGAGGCTTCCAAGGCTCGATGTCCTGCATCAATGGACCTGTACGCCCGCGCAGGCGTATGCCGCATGGGACGCAATTTTTTTGCACAGCTTTTGGTCCGGTGCCAGAAAGGCAATCGCCCAGACAGCCGCTGCGACGGGCTTGACCATCGAGTGCATGCTCGCCCGCAAGAAGGAGGGTAAGACGTATAAGCAGCACCTCAGCGGGTCGGCGGCTTTGCCGAAAGGCGTCCACTTGCGCTTCACGGCGAATACACTCGGGGTCGCACTTCCATATAGTGTGCGCTGGAGCGTTCGAAACGAAGGCGACGAAGCGAAGGAAGAAAATCAACTCACCCACGACAAGCTACTGACGTCCGGAGAGGCGTATTGGACCTACACCGCCTTTAAGGGTGAACACAAAATGATTTGTGAAATCGTTAAGAATGGCGAGACGGTGCGCCGCGCAGAGCACATCGTCCGTATTGCCCCAGGACGGCGTTACTGGTTGTAGACCTCAACGTATGGCCACAAATAAAAATCAGCATTTTGTTCCGCGTTGTTATCTCAAGGCCTTCACAAAGGACGAAGGGAATGCAACCATAAAAATTTTCAACCTTGACCGGCAGAGATTCATTCCTACTGCGCCGGTTAAGAATCAATGTTCCGGGTCGTATTTTTACGGTGAAGACCCAAAGCTGGAAGAAATTATTCAAACGTGCGAAGGCCAGTACGCGAACCTGCTGAGAAAAATTCGTAAGCCTGGATATTTTCTCGAAGACGAAGACAAATCGTTTCTTCGGTTCTTTTGGCTATTTCAGCACTTACGCACGGAAGCAGCTTCGAGGCGTGCCGTTGAGATGGCAGCGGAGGCAGAGGTTGTTGTGGGCAGTAAATTGTCGCCGGTGGGGTACGGCATTAAAGAGGCAGTTCAAATGGCGATGGGGATGGTGTCGGAGGTGGCTTCAGTCATTGACGACCTTAAGTTATGTTTGGTCCGAAATCGAACTGATGTTCCGTTCGTTACTTCGGATGACCCGGCCGTTGCTTCGAACCGCTGGTATCTCGAGGACCGCCGTGCGCGCGGATGTTCGTTTGGACTCAGTGCAGCCGGCCTAATCACGTTGCTGCCGCTGACTCCGGACATTCTTTGTCTCGCTTATGATGGCGACGTCTACAGCGTTCAGCACGACCGCGGCTGGGTTGAGGTGCGCAATGTCGGAGACGTGAAGGCACTGAATCAGCACCAAATGCTCAGTTGCTTCGCCAACCTTTACGTGCCTGAAACAGCTGTGGAAGAAGGCCTGATGGCGCAGTATGCAGATTGCGCAACATATCGACTTGCCATTCGACATAAGGTCAACTACGCGGTCCTTGATTCGTCGGAAAATGGGTACGACCGATTTGTCGTCACTGAGCCGAATGACTCTACACGTGACAGCGACGCGTTACTGCATACTCAGGCGTTACATCCGAAGCCTACGAGATGGCCGGCGCTGCTTCGCTGGCGCGTTCCGGGCGCGGTTTACGAAAACGGCACGGGCGTGAATTACGTTCGGAATGCAGGAGCTGTGTCCTCTGACAGCATGAACCCGTTTCGTAAATTACGGGCGAGATAGGTGAAGCTGTTCGATGTCGCTGGCGGTCAGATTTGTTCCAGCCACCCGTCAGCAACAGTTTGACTTTGCATCGACTGCGCATCGCAGTCGTCCGCAAAGTGGTGAAATTCAGAACATGCTCAATCAAAGCTTGCGGGCGTAGGTGAAATGGCCAATCACACGATTTCTTCATTTGGTCCGGGACCGAATCCGTGGACGATAGACGAAGATGAAGCGGCGAGGCAGGCGATTGCTTCGTTGCGAGGATATGCGTATCAGCTACACGTCTCGCTGGCTGCATGGATGCGTCTGCCCGCGGACGGCGAATTACACCTTGAAGTCGCCGAAGACTATGCTGAGATATTGAATTCAGCCAATCAGAACGGACAGATTTTGCGTGCCGTACAGGTCAAAGACACGAAGGATTCAGGTGCTATCACGCTTAATTCGCCGGATGTTCTGAAAGCCATTAACACGCTCTTTTCGTTACAAGAAAGCAATCCCAGACGAGAGTTATTTCTCACTTATCTGACAACATCAACCATTGGCAAGGAACGCGACAACCCCCTCTCTAGTAACGTGTCGGCGCTCGAGGTTTGGTCTGCGTCGGCAAAAGGAGGAGACGCGACGGAACTACTCGAGGCACTTCGCACGCGATTTACTGATGGGGAGCTCTCGACTTTTCTTAAAAGCTGCACGCTGGAGGAGCTTCGTAGTCGGTTGTTGACGCGCTTAACCTTTGCATGCGGTCAGCCGTCGTGGGAGAAAATCGAAGCGGACGGACGAGACTATCTGGCCGACGTCCGGAATATGGTTCGTGCGGAAATAACTGCGGCTCGCAGAGCATACGACGTTCTTCTAAGCGTCCTGCTTCGAAAAACCCTTCAACTAAAGTCTCGTAAGTTGGACCATCAGGCGTTCGTAGATGCTTTTCGCGAGGCAACTGCAATCGCGGTTCCATCTCAACAGTTCATAGACATGGCAGACGCTTTATTGCGCTTGACGGACAGAACAGCCCAACTTTCATCGTCCACGGCGTCTCCCGTCTTAGATTTTGCGGCAATAGTAGCCGCCGCAAGAACGTTAAGCGACAACGGCCGACCGCCGACGCTGTTGGCTCTCTTTCCTCACGTATCTTCTCGCGTGCGCGGAGCATTGGACAGACTTTCGGAAGTCGACCGATGGGTAGTCAGTGATGACGCTCAAAACTTACAGCAGTCACCGCGACTCCGGCTTTCAGACCTTCTTCGGCATCAAGAATTGCATCATCTTGTATACGCTGAGCCGGGAGCGGGGAAAAGCCACGCCTTATTTCGGATAACGGCGAGCCTGCTCGCAAAAGGCAATAGAGAAGCGTCGGAGTTTGCTTCCGGCCTTGAATCCGACGAGAGTGTGCCATTTTTGCTTCATATCGCAGGTCTCAAGACCGCCGACGAGGTTCTTCAGCAGATTACGGCGCTTTTGCCTGATACCAGTCTTGAGGATATGCTAGCTAGTCCTCGCATTTGTATCTTACTAGATGGCTGGTCTGAGTTTGCGGCCGGAGAGCATCTTTCGCAGCGTACGAAGCTTCTCCGTGTGTTAGCGGGGACTCGGGTAATCGTGTGTGCTCGGCATCGAGACCCAAACGATACGCCGTTCAGGTGCTGGACTCTCGAGCGCCTCGACCCGATGCGGATTCGCAAAACCGTTGAACAGTCTTTCGACCGCTCGTCGATGATTAGTGATGAGATGGTGGACTTGCTCAGGATACCCTTGGTGCTGTCGCTCTACTTGCTCTTGGGCGGCTCAATGGCAACAACGGGCGACTTAATGGCCCATTTTCACAGGCACCTTTCGAAGGGCGCGCCTGAGCAGTTCGAATCTGTGCTTTCCGAAGCGGTTGCGATACTCTCGCTTTCAGGAGACCGCTCGTACAACAAGTTCATTTCGGCGCTCCGGAAAGCTGCTGAAACACGTGGAGTAGTCGAACCCACGTTGGTCTTACGACAGCTAGGCACAATCATCCAGCGTGGAAGCGTCGCTATCGCTGTGCATGACCTCTACTGGAGCTGGCTTGCGGGTGTTGGCTATCTACGTCAATCGCGAATCGACCAAGCAGCTCTTCAACTCGCGACACGTGAGAGCCTGACCTTAGCGCTCCAGTCTGGGGAATTTGTTGACCCTGCCGTCGTAACGTCCACCGCCACTACTGATGCATCACTGGCGGCGACAGTCGATTCGTTTCGTGGAAGCGCGTCTATGGAGCCCACGCTTTCCGCGAAGCTACAGTCTATGTTTGAGAGCTCAAATCTCTCGGTTCGATACCGCGCTGCACTCGCAAGCATGCATTCCGCCAGGGCGACTCATGTTGGGAAAGCGCTCAACGTAGTCAATCAGTTGGCGAGCGAAAAACTGTACGTCCGCGATATTGTTGACGTTCTGAAGTCTGACAACATCTTCGCAAATAAGGCGGCCCTCGCGTTGTGGCTGGGCGGTCCAGGAACCCCGACATTCATTGAAGCTATTTCGACTGTTGGGGATGAGCGATGGTTACCTTGGTTGGAGCAGATGTTCCATCGAGGCCTCCTCGAGCCAAATTTGGCGCTGGCCGCGGCGTTAGCTTGCGGGTATGAGATACCAAAGTGGGGAATCGAGCACCTGCCAAACCTCCTTTTATCGGAACCATGGCAGTTAAGATTTGCCTCTGAAAAAGGAATCAACCGCGAGCTCGCGCTCTGGCTGGCGAGGAACTATCCGCAAGCGCAAGGCACCATGTTCGCAGCTTGGTTTCAAGCGAATCGTATCCTTGTTACATGTGGCGATGATGCGGTGTATGAGGAATTGCTTCAGCAATTTTCATCCATGACGAAGCGCGCTCAAGAAGTCCTGGGGATGGCTGTACCGGAACTTGGAGACGCTTGGGTCGCCCGCTTCCAAAGGCTCGCATTTGCAGAACCTGGCGCAAAACATCACCATCGCTTAGCCGAAACTGTCAGTCTTGAGATAGATGATGAAACCGCCCGAGAATGGATAGAACGCGGCTATTACCATACGGGGTGGAAGGTGTTGATAGCGCGCCATGGACAGAAGTTACTACCTGAATTAACCGCAGAACTGCCTGTTTCATTCGGTGGGCAACCATATGTCGCCGCTCTTCAGGCAATTGCGCTACTCGACGAAGTGCCTGAATCGTTCCTTATGGAGTTAAATTCAAGGCTATTCAATGAGACGAGCCAACGGCTTGGAATTGCACCCAGCGTTGGAGAGTCTCTTATCTTTGTAGCCGGGAAGGTCGAGCGGCTTGGGATGGCATGGCTCATCGGCCAAATCTTGCGCAACCCAAACGTATTTGGAGGCTACCATGCCAAGCTGGTGCTGAAGGAGTACATGTCCTGGAAGAGGAAGACCGGGCTGTCCCTGCAGCTGGACCCAACAATGGGACAGCTTTCGTTCGAACGTTGGTACGCGCATATCCGATTCGTGACTGCCTGGGATGAGCACGATTCGCCTGAAGCACTTCGATTTGTCCCGGATGTTGCAGTCGAGGCCGTTCTCGGACCGTTCACCAATGACGATGACAAGGCTGAGAAGATTCTCTCTCGGCTTGATAAGTTGGCAACATATAACAACGCGCTCTTTGAACGAATGATGGCGTGCGAACGTTTGATTCCGTTGATTCCACAGATTTTTGCTGATGTGGTGAGTTTTTTTCCACCGACTCAGATGTTGCGGCTTGCTCAGTCAGGCCATTTAAAATCTGATGTCTTATGTCACTTCCTGAGGACTGCGGATGACATGTCGTTCGAATGGACACATTCATTCATGGTGAATCGAGTTGTCGGAGACCCACGGAACCTAAATAATATTCAGGCCGTGGCCAACATGTTGCGAAGTTACCCGCGAGAGACTCTATACCACTTGCTACGACAGCAACTCTCTTCGGATGATGTGGCGGAAAGCGATAACCTACACTGGCTACTGCGCGAGACAGGTAGCGCGCGGCGTGAGTTACTCATCGACGAGCATGGACGATGGCTGCACTAGACTCCGCCGACGGCTCGTAGCCACAGCGCTGCTCGTAGACGTTCGGAAACGTACAGCGGCGGCAGCTCGCCTACGAAAGCTAATGCAAAGCGTATCGCCGCACTACGCAAAACGACATATACGGACCAAAACGAAGTGAATTTCGAGCTTTTCGAGAAGTATGAATCTGCAATCCGGGACTACCGAGGCCCGCAAGGCGACCCGCAATCTCCGTCTCTCCGCATGCACCGCAACGGCGACCTAGTGGTGTATTACGCGCCGTTCGGGTGGGTGAATCCCACGACGAAGCTCGTTCTCGTGGACGCCACGCCTTGGAAGGCGCAGGCCGACATTGCATTGACCGAGGCGAACCGTGCACTGTTTGAGGGTGCTCCCGTGGGCGAGGTGCTACGTCGCGCCAGTCTCGCGGCCGCCTTTGCCGGGGTGACGCGCCAACGCGTCGTTGCTCTCCTCGAGCATATTGGCGTGCATCGGTGGTTGGGTCTGAGCTCAAGTGCAGACCTGTTCGGCGACGCGGGCGACTTGTTGCAGGTGTCGTCCGTGCTTCAGTTTCCCGTGTTCAAAAACGGCGAGAACTTCAGGGCCGGGTGGCATCCCGAAAGAGACCCGATGCTGCGCCTGCAAATGCGAAGCCACTTCGGCAAGATGGCCAAAGCCATGCCAGACGCGGTCTTCATCCGGGTGGGAGCGGCCGCATCGAGAGGCGTCGAGTGGCTGACCAAGGAAGGATTCTTGAACAAGGAACGCGTGCTTCATGGTCTCCCGCATCCACGCAAAGAGGAACCGGACCGCACGGCGTATTTCCTGGGCGAGAAGGACCGTGCCCACCTAAGCGAGAAAACACACCCGGACAAGATTGACGCGGCCCGTGACTACCTGCGGAGCGCAACGGCGGCGCTAAAATGAGTGCGCGCCGCGGCCCCGTGGCATCTGAGGCGGCGGGAGCGCTGGAATGACTCCTTTCGAGAATCCGGACATGCCTCGATACCTTGTTCCATCTTCTGCATTTCAGTCTGCGCTCGAATTGGCGCGGGCGGTTGTCGCTGGCAGTCTGCAACTACCGCAGGCCGAACGAGCATTGCGCAATACCTATCCTGAAATATCGCCTCGTGCTGCGAAGGGCTACATCGGTAGTTACGTCGCAATGCGCCGCGGCGCGAAAAGCTTCGCGACCACTATCGCGGCTAACGCCTGGAAGCTTTACCTCGGGGATATTGCGCAAGACGGCGCTGGCCCGCTATCCGTCGCGTTGGACACGTTCTTGTCCCATATCGTCTATCTCCAGAGCAAAACGAAGGGGCCGGAATCTGCACTGCACCAGGTGCATGATGAGTTCGTCGAGTTACTGAAGGGGATGGCCGTCCACGAGACGGTCGCTGAGAATCTGGACGCCGCCGTCCTCAACGCACTGAAGTCTTCTGCGGATGAGAGAAGAGAGCGTCTCGCCAGTGCAAACAGGCAACCCGAGCAAATCGTCGTACTGACCCGCGCATTCAGGCGGAATCCAGACGTCATCGCGGAAGTCCTGCTGAGGGCTGATGGGACATGCGAAGGATGTGGGCAGTCTGCACCGTTTAAGCGCTCAGACGCGAGACCGTACCTCGAGGTGCATCATCGCCAACGATTAGCGGACGGCGGCGACGACAGCGTTGAGAATGCGATGGCCTTGTGTCCGAACTGCCATCGCGAGCGGCACTACGGTATCAACTACACAACCAGCTGATGCCTCAAGCACATCAGTGCCAGAGAGCAAGCACCAACTGGGAGCTGCCCGACTCGCGCATAGGCTTCGTTTTCGCGCCCATGCCGATGTCGGTCGCATTGGCGGCAAGCGTGTACAGCCCGACATTGTGGAGGCGGCCGCACTCTGACGGCTGGCATACCCAAGAGGTGATGATGCGATAACCCTCTTTGCGTAGCTCAACCACTCGCGCCCGAGGGTCAATGACGTCGAGGTACCGCGTGGCCTCCAGTGTCGTAATCCCCGCGCATAGCCTCATCGCCTGGAGCAGGCGCGCCCGTTGATGTTCGGCGGTGTTGTCTGGCCAGTTGGCAATGATGCTGTCGAAGGACTGGAAGTTCTGCGGTTTGGTGTGTTTTTGCATTCGATGCAGTGCGAGTTATGACAGGACGTATTGTTCGCCTGTCGGCCCGAAACACTGCTACCGATATACCAAGCCAATTCGGCCGTAAAAAATCCGGAGTAAATAGGCCGGAAAACAGGCCGAATTTCCGCGGTTTTTTATTCATCCGCCGAATTCGGCTCTATCCCAAGTTCGGCGGCTGCGGTGCTCAGCGCGTCGTGAAGCACGATAGCCGCGGTCTCATCGGCGAACCCGCTCACAATTTCGAGAGCCTGAGTCAGCCGCTGGGCGTCGGTTCGGGTATCGGGCACCGGCGAAGTACGGTTTCGCGGAACGCTCGCCCGGCTTATCGCCAAATGTGCTGTGTTCTCGCTGTCGGCTTGATTCCTGCGCTTGGATTCGACGAGCGCTCGGATACTGTCGCGTTCGGCGGCAGTCAGCACCTCGTATACCTGACGTTCTAAGGTCTCTTCCCACGCGCGCGCGACGACCGCCGTGATGAGTCGAATAGGAATTTCGTCGCAAACCTCGCAGATGGCGTGGGCGAGCCGAAGAATCAGCGTTCGACGCTGTGTCATCGGCAAGCGGCCTGCGGTCCTAGCCGGCACAATCGACGGCATGGTCTGGAGCGTCCGCAGCGGCTCTTGGAAGCCGCGTGTTCGGGCACCCGGAGTAAGCCAGGAAGAGGGCGCCGCAGTCAGCTTGGTCGCCAGGTCTGTAGCGCTCTTCATGATGTCCCGCACTTCAGACCCGGTCGGTGCCAAGTCAGGCTCGCCTTCCTCGATACAGTCGACAACTGCGCGCGCAATCTGTGAAATAACCGTGACCTGCAAGCTGGTGCCTTTCGCGAGCACCTTCTTCTTCTTGAAGAAGCTGCGGACATCTTTGTCGTCACGAAAGCTTCTGAACCAGTCCGACTGCGCGCGAGCTGCCTGGTCAAGGTTCAGGAAAGCGCTTGCCTGTTCATACATCAAGGCGAGATGCGAATTCGTGGTCAGAGCGGTCATGGGCAATAACAAGGGCGATTCACGCAAGTTGTGGGCATATTGTAGCTGCGCGCCATACGCCGACCGAGCGCGTAAAGGGATAATCTCGGGTGTGCAGGAGCGTTTTTTGTTATCACGCTCGCGGCACGTCGTCCGGCGCGCGATTGTCGTGTATTGACTTGGTAAGCATCGACCACAGACGTTTAGCCCCCAGTGTCATGGCCCGAATGTGCTAAGGAAAGTCTTTCTAGCGGCCTCGCAATCGTTTGCGTATTTGCTTCTATTCGTTATTCCGGAGCTCGTCGGACTGAACCGATTCGTTTTAAATCGACTGCCACGTGGATGGGCAAACGCGGTATTTTCGGTACACGCCATAGCTAGTGTCTCCACCGATATGAGATTATGCGATGGGGCGCGAAATCCGCCGGAAGGGCCATTCCATAAAAAGCCCATATTCTGAGTGCCTGTTCGACATATAGGACGCGGCGGGGCGACGGCATAATCAAATTGAGAGAAGACGTACAAGCGGAAGGCTTTGGGGGCCAGATGGACGAGACTATTGTTGAGCCGGCAGAAACGCCGGAGGAACCACGTTGCGTGCGGATTAAAGCTGCGCTCGCTGGCAAAATAAATCTGGCCGATTTCCAGAATGCCATTCCGGTTGTCCACGAACTCTCGCTTGCCAACGAGACGACCGATGACATCAAGGAGTTGAGGCTTACCGCGTTCTCCGAGCCGTCGTTTTTCAAGCCGAAGACATGGCACTTGGACCATGTCGCGACCGGAAAAGATGTGCGAATCAGCGACCTCGACCTGTCGCTGGACGGAGCGCTTCTTGGCCGGCTGACCGAGTCGGAAAAGGCACACATTACTTTCAAGCTGACCGCGGGGTTGGAAAGTCCCGTTGAGCTTGCTTCGTTTGAGACAACCGTCGAATTATTGCCACGTAACCAGTGGGGCGGCCTAACGGCTCTTCCCGATATGGTCGCGGCATTCGTTCAGCCGAACGAACAGGCGGTGGAGCGGGTCCTGAAGAAGGCCGCGGACGTCCTTCACAAAGCAGGCAAGTCAGGGGCTATCAACGGGTATCAGGAAGGTGCAAAGCGAGCTTGGGAATTGGCATCCGCCATCTGGAATGCCATCGGCTCGATGGGCATTGACTATGCGGTGCCGCCGGCAAGCTTCGAACAGTCTGGGCAGAAGGTGCGTAGTCCCAGCCAGATAGCCGACTCGGGCCTTGGGACCTGTCTCGACCTCGCTTTGTTTGTGTGTGCAGCGCTCGAACAGGCCGGTCTCAACGCTGTTCTCATTTTCACGGATGGACACGCATTCCCAGGCGTCTGGCTGAAACCCGAAGAATTCTCGACGTCCGTTATCGACGATGTTACGGCGCTCCGGAAACGTGTGAAATTGAAGGAGATGGTGCTGTTTGAGTCGACGATGCTCACGCATCGCCCCCATCCGGCATTCAGCTTTGCTATTGCGAACGGCGAGGAGCAGATTTCCGAAGAGGCGGAGCGAAAATTCCACTTGGCTATCGACATCCGCCGCGCGCGAATGCAGCGTATCAAGCCGCTTGCCAGCGAGCAGGCGATTGAACGTGGGACTGTCGGGACGGAAGAAGTCAATCTCGAGAGAGGGTTCGAGGTCGCTCCAGAATTGCCAGAGGAACTGGAGCGCTCCCCGGAAGACAAGGCTGTCGAGCGCCCGGAGGACCGGCTGACCCGTTGGCAACGGAAGCTGCTTGACCTGTCACTTCGCAATAATCTGCTCAGTTTCAAGGCCGGCAAGAAATCGCTGAAGCTAGAAGCGCCAGACCCCGGCCAATTGGAAGATATTCTGGCGGAGGGGCACGCCATCAAGCTGCTCACGCGTCCCGACCTTATGGACGGCAACGACCCACGTAGCCAGGCAATCCACGAAGCACGGGAGCGCGAAAACATTCGTCGTTCCCATGCGATTGACGCATTGAAGCGAAAAGAAGTTTTCGTCGGGCTCTCGCAAGACGAGATGGACACTCGTCTGGTCGAGCTCTTTCGGACCTCACGAACAAACTTGCAGGAGGGCGGTTCCAACACCTTATATCTGGCGCTGGGCTTTCTTTCCTGGACGCGCGAAGCGAAGGACGACAAGAAGTATCGCGCGCCACTCATTCTTGTTCCTGTGTCGCTTGAGCGGCGAAGCGCGCGCTCGGGGTTCAGCCTGACTTTGCACGATGACGAACCGCGTTTCAATCCGACGCTGATTGAAATGCTTCGCCAGGATTTCGAACTGGAGCTGGGCATCGAGGACACCGAGCTGCCGAAGGATGATTCTGGCCTGGATGTCGCGGGAATCTGGAAAACCGTATCGAGTGCAGTCAAGGACATCAAGGGCTGGGAGGTAGTCGAAGAAGTCGTTCTCGCTACGTTCTCTTTCGCAAAATATTTGATGTGGAAGGATTTGACCGAACGAACCGAGCAGCTCAAACAGAACGCGGTCGTAAGGCATCTTATTGAAACGCCGCGCGATTCCTATGAGAGCACGATTGAGTTTCCTGACGCCAGAAGGCTCGACGCAGAACTGCCGGTGAAGAACACCTTCTGCCCGTTGCCAGCCGATTCGTCGCAGCTTTCCGCGGTCGTGGCGGGAAGCAAAGGAAAGGACTTCGTCCTGATTGGGCCCCCGGGAACCGGGAAGAGCCAAACCATCTCGAATCTGATTGCACAATGTCTGGCGGAACGAAAGCGTGTGCTATTCGTCTCAGAGAAGATGGCGGCGCTTGATGTCGTGTACCGACGCCTCGCCGATGTTGGTCTTGGCAACTTCTGCCTTGAATTGCATTCCAGCAAAGCACGTAAGACGGAAGTGCTCGAGCAGCTACGTACCTCATGGGATTCCGCTGCGGCCATGGAACCCGATGAATGGCATGCAGAAGCCGCTCGACTGGAGGGATTGCGCAACCGGTTGAATGGGTATGTTGAACGTCTGCATCTGAGATACCCGAATGGGCTCAGTGTATATGAGGCAATCGGCCGCGTTGTCTCCGGGCATGACTTGCCCGTCCTGCAGCTGTCATGGCCGTCCGCTCGGGTTCACGATTCAGTCGGTATGCGAACGCTGCGCGAGACGGCAGAGCTGCTGGGCGTCCACGCAAAGGTGATGGGAGAGGGGCAGTTGACCTCCAGCCCGCTCGCTCACGTGGTTCAAACTGAATGGTCCCCGCTGTGGCAGGCCGCGCTCCTCGAGGCGGCTCGGGCGATTGGCCCAGCTGTCGCCCGTTTTGAAGCGGCAACCGAGCAATTGAGTGCGGCCGTTGGGCTGCCACCAGTTGTTCTCGACACGCGTGTTAGGGAAGGACTGCGTCTCTTGGCTGCGACGTTGCAGTCTGCATCCGGGCACGATTGGCAGTTCGTTCTGCGTCCTGATGCAAAAACAATTACAGATAACCTGCGCGTCGCGAAACCATTGGTCGAGCGACACCGCGAGCTGCACGCTTCGCTTTCGGCGCCGCGCGGCAACCAGGTCTTGGAGGATGTGCGACAAGGTATCGTTCAGCTCGCTCGGTATCACGAACTTCATTCGCAGCTTTCCCAGCCGTGGAATGAATCGCTAAGGTTACGCCTTTCCTCTGGCATTGAGCTCCTGCGAAAGCGCCAGGACGTGGTTGACCAGTTGTCGCTCAAATACAAAGAAGGTATTTCGACGGCAACGGTTCAGCAGCTCCAGCTCGATTGGCGGGAACTGCAGGAGTCATCCTGGCCGATGAGCATGATGCGCCGCCGCTCGCTTACGAAGAAACTCGTGGACCTTTCGACGGGCGGAGGTGAGCCAGATGTTGGCGGTGACATCGAACGCCTCAAGCAGATTGATTCACTTCAGGATGAAATCAAAGCGCTCGACGACCTGTCGCTGCCGACATCGAACGCATGGCTGGGACTAAAAACGGAACTCGATGTCGCGCGGGCTTCGCTTGGTTTCCAGGCTGCCCTGGAACAGGCTCGCGTGCGCGCGGCCTGGGAAGACGTTGGTCTCGACCCGGTTAGTCGAGGCCAGTGTGGCGACACGGCACGTGAAGACCTCATCCGCATGCGAGAACTTCGTCAGATTGACCAGATAATCAATCGCCTTTCGGGACTCGAGGAAGAGACAGACGCTGTTTGGGTTGGATATAAAACGGATTTGACTGTCGCGAAGACATATGTTGTCTTTCAGGGTGCGCTTGCAGCAGCAGTGGCTAGCAGCTATTGGCAGGACGAGGGTTTTAGCGTCATCGAGCGCGGCAGCGCGGGTGCCGTCGCGTCGGCCGACCTCAAGAAGATGCGCGAACTGGTTGCCCTCGCTGGTCGTCTCACGGAGTTCGACGACCTTTCCGCGAAGACCGGCGGACTCTGGAACGGTTTGCAGACAAAACTGGAGGGAATCGAACCAACTCTCGGTTTCTTCGAGGCACTATCGGGCGCGCTCGCATTGATGGCAAATTCGCCTGAAGCGCTGGCGGCAGTAAAGAACCCGATTGCCCTACTGCTGGGCGACAGCAATGTTCTGCTTGAGCCGACGGGAGCGATTGCGGGTGCCGGGCGTATGTATGCCGAGACACTGCAGACGTTTAATCAGGCAGTGACGCAATTTACGGTCGCGAGCGGCTTGCCCAGTTCTGACACCGCGACGCTAGGTGCACTTCTTCCCGCGGCACTGGCCTCACGTGCAAGCGACGTCCTGGCCAGTTCGAATCGGTTGAACGCATGGTGTGCGTGGCGCAAGACCCGCGCGGCAGCTCTGGCACTGGGGCTCGCTCCCGTCGTTGCCGGTGTCGAACATGGCGCAATCCAGCTCGGACGCGTGAAGGAAGCGTTCGAGACCGATTACTGTCGGTGGTGGTTGAACGCGGTCGTCGATGTCGACGACGTGTTGCGCACCTTTGTTTCCGCAGAGCACGAGAAACGCATTCGGGATTTCCGGGAGCTTGATGAACGGTTCATCGGCCTAACGCAGGCGTGGGTGCGCGCGCAGCTGTCGGCCGGGCATCCCTCACCCGACCGTGTCTCACGAGGCTCTGAATGGGGCCTGTTGCGATACGAGATGCAAAAGAAGACTCGCCATCTGCCTCTTCGGGAGTTGATGACTCAAGCGTCGAGCGCCGTGATGCGCCTGACGCCGTGCCTTCTGATGAGCCCACTGTCGATTGCACAATATCTGCCGGCCGAGACGGCGAACTTTGATGTCGTCATCTTCGATGAGGCGTCACAGATTCCAGTGTGGGACGCTATAGGCGCAATGGCGCGGGCGAAGCAGGTCATCATGGTAGGCGACCCGAAACAGTTGCCGCCGACAAGTTTCTTTGACCGCGCGGAATCGGATACTGATGACACGGATGTTGAGACTGAGCTCGAAAGCATTCTCGAGGAATGTATCGGCGCCAACCTGCCGACGATGAAGCTGTCGTGGCACTATCGCAGCCGCCACGAAAGCCTGATTGCGTTCTCGAATCATCGTTACTACGACGGCGACCTGGTGACGTTCCCAAGTCCGGTCACGAACGACCGTGCCGTCAGCTTCAATCACGTTGCGAATGGCCAATACGAGCGCGGCGGGGCGCGAACAAATAAGCCAGAAGCGAAAGCGCTGGTAGCCGACGTGGTCGGCAAAATGAAAACCCCCGGCTTCCGCGACAGTGGGTTGACCATCGGCGTGGTGACGTTCAACTCTGAACAGCAATCTCTCATTGAAGACTTGCTCGACGAAGAACGTCGTAAAGACCCATCTATTGAGCACTTCTTCCTGGAAACGCAGCTCGAACCCGTGTTTGTGAAAAACCTGGAGAGCGTGCAGGGTGATGAGCGGGACATCATGTATTTTTCGACGACTTACGGCCCGGGGGTTGACGGCAACATGCCGATGAATTTCGGCCCCATGAATCAGCAGGGAGGGGAGCGCCGGTTGAACGTTGCCATCACGCGTGCAAGGCAGGAGCTCCGGGTCTTCGGTAGTTTCCGCCCGGAGCAGATGGATTTGGCGAGAACTCAGGCCCTCGGAGTACGTGACTTGAAGCACTTCCTGGAGTTCGCGGACCGTGGTGCCCGTGCTCTTGGTGAGGCTGTCGCAGGTAGCCTCGGTGACTTCGACAGCCCGTTTGAAAAAGCGGTGTCGAACGCGCTTACCGAGAGGGGCTGGACTCTGCACCCGCAGGTCGGCGTCTCGGCGTTCCGCATTGACCTGGGTGTAGTCGACCCGGACGCACCGGGACGATACCTTGCCGGTGTTGAATGTGACGGTGCGACCTATCATCGCTCAGCAACAGCCCGTGACCGCGACAAATTGCGAGAGCAGGTCTTGCGTGGTCTCGGTTGGGACATCCTGCGCATCTGGTCAACCGATTGGTGGATAGACATGCAGGGAACCGTCGAGAAAATTCATCGTCAGCTCGAGGAATTGCTTGCCGAACAGCGGGCAAAGCGAGTGCAGACCGAGAAGGAAGCGACAGTCCTAGCAGAGCAGGTCATCGCGGACGTTATGGCAATGCCGGATGAGCAGGCAGGTCAGTCCTCGCACCCGGCGACCCAGCCCTCGCGAGGCATCGATGTCGCAGCAGATGCTGCAGCACTTCCCGTTACTTATGCACGGAACGCCGCTGCTGCCCATTCTGGTGACTCAGCAGAGAGTTGTTTCATGGAGGTCGATTTGACGCTGGAGGGATACGCTGTCGACGCCAACGCATTCTTCGACGTCGTCTACAACCCGACGCTTCTCCGACTGATTGAACACGTCGTACGCGTGGAAGGACCGGTTCGGGACGAAGTCTTAGCGCGGCGTATAGCGCGGGCGCATGGCTGGGTTCGCACCGGCGCAAAAATCCAGGACAGGGTCGTACGGTTGGCGTCGCAGCACTACAGCGGCGACTCCGAAGATGTGGGTACGTTTTTCCGTGCTAAAGGTGAATCTGGCGATATGCAGATTCATTTCCGATGGCCTGTTGATGGCACAGCGCGGTCAGTCGATGAAATCTCACTTGCTGAGCTTCGGGCGCTCGCGTTCGACATGATGCGGGCGGGGCACGATGAAGAGTCTGGCGTGCCGGCGATGGCACGTGAAGTTGGTCTTCGCAAACTCAACGCAGGTAGCAGAACGCGTCTGGAAATGGCTTGGTCGGATGCGACGAAGGCCAGTTCTCGGGCCGGTGACGCTTAAGCCTGAAACAGCAAGGCGGGCGGCACGGTAGGTGTCCGGCCGTCGGCACAACCGGCGGCATTTTTCCTTGCCGTACACGCGACGTTAGTTCGCTGGACAAGGTAGCGGGGGCAACATGGGTTGGGGCTTCAGGAAAAGCATAAAAATTGCGCCCGGTATCCGCATAAATTTCAGCAAGAGCGGAATCAGCACGTCTTTGGGTGGAAAGGGCTTCACCTACAACACCCGAGGCCGTATCACCACCAGTATTCCGGGAACTGGAATTAGATATACGACAAGTTTGAAGGGCAGGAAATCGAGCAGTCGGGACAGTCACGGCACGTCTGCGAGCACCGGTACGGGATATATGAATACTGAGAACCTATCCAAAAGAGAGCAAGCCACGCAGGACTTCGTCTACAAAGTGCAGTCGCGCACGACGAATGCGCTGCGACAGTATTTCATCTCCCATGGTGTTTATGTCGAAGATGATGACATCAGCGATGCGGTCACGCTCGAAGCGCATCAACCGTTCCTCAATACGCTCGCGCACGACCTCGCGCTCACAACGAAAGCTATCAAGTTAGCCGTAGACATCGGTACGGTCTCGCTCGCAGAAAAAGAAAAGGCGATGCTGGCGGTCTACGAGATGGAGCACAAGTGTGCTGCGGCGCAAGGACCTCGCGGTGAACTGCAGACAGCCGCGAGCGCTCTGATGGCCAGGGTGCGGGCTTGGCCGAGTGTTCCTGGATTTGTTGGTCCTCTGTTTGTCGCGTTGTTGGGTTGTTTCCTCATGGCTGTGCTTAGCGTGCCCGTGGGGCTGGCTTTAACTGGATTCGCGCTCGCCTACGGTGGATACAAGACCTTCAGTTTCATGCGTAAGAAGGCCGTTTTCTCCCAAGCCATCAAGGAGGCGAACGAGTGGTTTCAGTCCAAACTAACTGTGGAGGTAACGCCGCGACCAGCCATCCGTTCGAGTAATGACTATGTTGCCCTCAAGGCGGCGGCATCCGCAACGGTCACTGCGGCGGCGGTCATCTACACCATCATCGCCTATCCTCACCACGTCGCGTCGAATGGCAATGGCGAACAGGCGACGCTTCAATCCGACACAACGGCAGTCGGTTCGAATGGCGTTGTGCCGGCTGCGGCTACTGCCCCGACACTGAATACAGTTCATCCGGTTCCGGACTTTAGCTGGCTAGTGGGTAAGTACCCATCTGATGTCGTGAATGACAAACGATTCCGTTCTGCTTTCAACGGCGTCTCGCGAGCGGACTGGAAAAAAATCTCGGAGCGGCTTGCTGTGGTCAACTCTTCCGGGATTCAGATGCAAGACGGTTATCTGGTCGCGCAAGGGTGCAAAGAACATGAGTGCAGTACGGAGCAAGCCGCGTTTGCTGTCAATGCAACATCCGGCAAAGGCGTGATGCTCGTCAAGCAAACCTCAAACCCTTCGGGTAACGCCTCGATAAAGGTATTCCAGTGGCCTGACTTGCCCGTCGGTGCGACACCACTATCAAGCTGGGCGCAGGAGGCTGCACGTACAGACGCCGCGCCTTCGGCTCAAACGGCTTCATTCCAGCAGACCAGCTTTGATTGTTCGAAGGCTCATTCCGACGCGGAGCACATCATTTGTAGCGACGCTGAGCTGGCCTCAGATGACGTTCAGTTGGCTGCAATCTACGCCAAGGCCAAGGCCGTTGCAGATGACCCAGTAGCATTCAAAGAGCGGACCCGGGCTCAATGGAATTACCGCGAACAGCAATGCCATGAGCGCGAATGCCTTATCCGGTGGTATGCCGACCAGAATGTTGCGATTGCAGCGATAGCTGCGACCGGTAAAGTTGCTCAACAGTAAAGGAGTTCGACAAAGTCAGGACGTTTCGCCAAACGAGTATTCGTAGGCATGCGTCGATTGCTAGGGGCTGTTCCAGGCGGAAACGAGTTTGTTCTAGCGGTCGATTGTGGAAAACCGATGCTTCTAGGTCGGTTCGAAAGGGTAGGTCGCCTCATCGTGTTGACAGTCTAGAAAGCGTTTTGTGCCGCCTGCACCTGCCTCGCTGCCTGAGCATTTGCTGGGAGAAATGGGGGCGTTCTGCAGTTCCCATGTCAGAATCAACTGGAGAGCAAACATGAAGCAGCCAGGACTCGATGGTCGCCATCGCGACAAGGACGGAAAGATTGACCAGAAGCACGGCAATACGATGAACAAGAATCTGCCAAAGCCCATAGAGGGCTTTGGGCCAAATACGACTCTGAAGACTATGCGCGATAAAACTGGTGCTGTCAGCGAGAAAGACATTCGAGCTGCGGTAGCGAAGAAGCGAGGGCGATAATCTTTTGCAGATACCGTTCAACCGCTTTCTGGGGCAATGCCGTAGGCGTTCGGCCGACGAGCGTAGATAGCATTGGCCGGCACTATCTTGGCATCCGTCCTAGCGGTCGACTGGATGTTGCTCTCACTGTGCCTCAAGATTTGCTGGAGCGTGTTCGCTCTTTCGTTCTGACAGGTCAATCTGCCCTCGGCATTGGTGCACAGGCTCGGATACAGAGCGGTTCAGCACGAAGTCACGCGCATAGGCCCTGATTGTGCTCGTACGTGACCAGCGCCTTTAGCACGCCGCTCTTGCAGCCTTGCAGTGTCGGCTTCGTCACCGTCGGTATCGAGACCTTTCCGGTTGGACTATTTTTGTCGGCGTTCACGACGAACAGATGATGCATAGAGCCACTATGGTTCAATCCTAAGTTTGACTGGGAATACGCGATGACCACAATCGCAATATCTGCGGCACAAGCTCGCGAGTTTCGTGCTCTTTTCGTAGCCTGGCGTCGCGAGCAGGGCGCGCATGTCTTCGCTGAACCGCCGGAGAGTGCAGGTGCGAGCGGTGCGGTCAACTTCGCTCAAGTGCCAGTTGAATTTCTGTTGGTGCTCGATGCGGCCGACATTCAATACACAAATCTCTTGTCCTGACGAGGATGGTGATGGATACGGAAGAGTGGCTACCGTGCATCGTTACTACGTTCAACCTTATAGGAACTCGACGGCAGGCGGCTTGCGGCAAAGCTCGACTATGAGACGTTTGCAGGAACGGACAGTTTGGATGATGAACCACGGCATGGACACCATAGCAACTGCTATGTCTGGAATGACCCCGTTCTGATGCTTACCTATCAATCGAGGCCTGCGGTCACACGCAGACGGGTACTCGCCGAACTAGATGAATGCAAGCAATGGTTGGAGCGGGAGTGCGCGGGCGGCCTGTACGCCATTTGCGCTAAGGGCCTTAAGTTTCCTCAGGAGGAACTGCGAAAAACAGCGGTTGACGGCGAAATGGGGGGCCACGCGTGAGCCGTTGTTCTCAGGACCTCAAGTTGGGCAATGGCGAATTGCTTCGAGATTGAGAAGAAGCTCAAACATCACCGGGCAGACTGGTATATCGATAGCCGAATAATCAACGACGTCGACCTGATGCCGGCGTTTGCGGTCGAAGAAGTGCAGCTGTTGCCATTGGCTGAGTCGCGACGAGTAGATATGTTTCGCGGAAACGTGTTCGGTTAGGTTTGCTTCGTCGCTGCGCGTCTCACTGGGTAGGAAAACTATTTCACAAAATAGGGCACGACGATTGCGGGGAGGTCGTGGGCGACCTATGTCCGCATCCCGTCTCTCTGGTCGCTCTTTTTCCGCTACAGTTGGCCGGTCGCAGCCTGTCAACTATTGTGCGTGCGAATCAGCGCGTTATCTCCTATGCTGGTTTCAGCGGCGTTCAAGTGACGCAGCTTTCCTTTTCACGCTTATGGACAGGAGATAGTGATGACGGGTGGAGAGACTGATACATTGACGAGGAGTCAGGTTAGGCGCTTTCAAGCTGCGCTCGCCGTCGAAATGTGTCTGCGGACAGGATGGCGTGTCGGCGAGGCTTTACCATTGGTGAACAAGCTAATCGCGGAGCGGCTCGGTCATTCTGAAACCAAGACGACGCTGCGCTATCTGGCTGATTCGGGCAGAAGTGGTAGGGAGCGCGGGAAACGGCGAGAAATCTTTGATGCGACCGAACTGGCACCCTACATCATGGTTGGGCATAGCCGCGAAAACGCCGAACTTGGTCAAGCACGCGGAGAACTCTCGTCGCCATACAGCCGTGTCTATCAAGACCAAACCCGCGTAGACGCATTGTCCACTCACCTCGGAGCGCTGCGCGAGCAACTCGAAGACTAAATCCCGGCGCCGAGCAGCCCACCACCTTGACGCAGCCGCCTGACGACTTTTTCCGAAACAACGCTATGGTGCAATGCATCATGGCGTCGTCGCGAAATCATCGAGGAAGGTAAGCGGTAAGATAGGTTGTCGAGTCCTATTTTGCATGTACTTGGAAGAGATTCAGCTTACAGAAAATTATTTATAAGGACTCCGATGTATTCAGTAACCCATCGAGTTCTGATGCTGCGGCCTCGACAACCTCAGCCAATGCGATGAATGAGGCGACCTTCGGTTTTGGCTCACGAAATTGCACGCCATAATCCACAAGTATTTGTTGCAGGGACTGCACGACTTTTTTCGCATGAAGAAGGTTTAGTGTCTTCTTGAAGTCTGATTCAGCCTCGAATGCGAGATGAATGTAGTGGTCAAGGGACTCGATACTTTTGTGGCCGGTCCACTCCATCACCTTCATCTTTAGCGTTTCGGTCGAAAGCAGTGCGCGACGGAGGTCGCTCGGAGTTTGATAGTGGTGCGTCCTGATTAGGTCCCTGAAGATGTTTGTGATGAATCGATGCCGAAAAGCATGCATACATGCCTCTTCGTCATCGATTTGAGCTGCTTTGCGAAGTATGGAGAGTTCACTTCCTAGCGTGTCAATTTCGAGATGTTTGCCACTGTTTTCCGAGATGAATAGGAAACCATGGTCGTTTGGCAAACCGATTGTGGTGCGTATGATGCGCTGGCGGTAGTGTTTGACGAAAGAGAGAATGTCTTTTAGGTCGGCTTGTGTTACAGGGACATAGCGGTAGGTTTCGTCATCACCTTGCTTAGCACTATAAATTCTAAGCTCGCCAGTTTTTTGTGCTTCCTCGAGGTCCGCGACCGTGACCAACGAGACCTCCATTCGGCGTCCACCTGTGATTTCCAAGAGACGAAGCATAATGTAACGTCGACGGGTAACAAATGAAGACGCATGGACCGTTGTGTTGGTTTCGAAGAGCCGATTGACTGCAGATGTGGAGATAGGCTGGCGCCGTCGCGGAGCCCTCGGGGGACTGACCGCCTCGTGGGTCCAGTAAGTTCGCGTGATTGGTTTACCGCCATTTCTTGACCTTATCTGAACGGTCTTCTTCTCTGCCCGGACACTACCTTCGGGGCCGAGCAGGTTCAGACCAGGAATGCGTTCGTCGACGAATGCGAGAAAGTTTAGGACCGTGGAACAGATGGTTGTTACCTGTGACTCGCCGCGCTTCTTTTTTGAAACATTCTTTTCGTGCTTTTCTACCCTGAGCGTATTCACAAACATCGTGAAGTTACTGTCCGTTAGGTCGATAAAATCGATTCTGTTTTGATAACACCATCGAATGAGGTGGCTTAGGTTTTTTGCCCACGTGAGAAGTGTTCCGCCTTTGTTTTTTCGGGAACGACCCTTACGGTAGCCGCTCAGGAGATAAAGATTCACCAGCCAGCAAACTGTGCCATCGGGCCATAATACTTGCGGGAGGTTGTGTGCTGGATAGTAGGCTGCACTGTCGCGTTTGACATGAAGGGGGAGCACGCAATCGTCTGTCGTAATGCGGTACAATTTTTCGGATGCGCTCATGATGGCTTGAATTTCCGTAAAATCTCAGACCGACGCTTATAAAAATCCTGTTCCTGATTGGCCTTTCGTGCCATATCATGCGCCAGAAGGAGGACCTCATCGAGTTTCAGACTCATTGCAGCTATGTCGTCTGCCACGCGGCGCAACTCCTCGTTATTTTTTTCAAATTCACTTTTATACCAGTCAATAGTTCCACGTCCTGGTTGCTCCGCCTTTTTTTCCAAGTCTTTGAGTTTAGATAGTGCAGCTTTGCGGTAGTCGTTTAATGCCTCGTACCCACCCTCTAGTTTCTTGACCTCGTTTGCAATCGCTTTGTGAGTGTTCAAGGACATGCCGACTATTTCAGCCCCCGGGATGCAGAGAGCCGCAAGCGTACCTTGTGATGCGAGAGAAGTTAGCAAAACGTCACGAATCGATTTGTCAATTGACTCAGGAGCTTTGGCAACATCTTTAAGTAACGTAAATAAGTTCTCGACAGAAATGGCTTTGGGTCGAGCTATAGCATCAGTATCTTGTGTCAATTTAAGCCTCCGCAGGATGCTTCATCACCCGATACACTATTCTGTACTCTTGCCCTTTTGGGCCTCGAAAGAATTCAGGCTTTACCTCAGCCTCGCCCGATTTAATCAAGTCCTCCACGTAGTCAACTACGTCGCGCTCAGGCAGAATATGAAGGTCGTTTAAAGAGATTCCATAACGCTCGCAGATGAGCGCTGCCAACTCCTCGATGGCCGGGTGCTCGGCCTTAATAAGGTCTTTTGCGACCGAGGCCATTACACGTCTTAGGATTTTTCCGGGTACGGCCTGTGTGACGTATCGATAAATCATCTGGGCTTTGTGGTGTCCAAGGAAATAACGCAACACTTCGACCCCACCGAAAGAACCTTGCCAAAAAAATAACATGGCAAAGTTCCGTCGCAGCTGATGCGCACGGACATAATAGCGCCGTCCTCGTTCATCTTGGCCGGTTTGAAAATAATCGCAGAATCGGTCGAAGAACCGAGTAAAGTCAGGTTGACACGCTCCAAAATGTGGTGGCTTTCGTTGCCATGCGCTGTAAGGTATCGAAAACAATTTGCCATCGTTCTGATGTCCAAGGTCCCGCATGGTTTGCGACAATCTTGCCAAGAGCTTTAATGCTTCCGCTGCGATGGTTGGAAGTGGTCTGAGGGTACGTTTCCGATGTTCAAGAACATTAGCTTTTCTCAAATTGAATGCGAGGAAGTATGCACCGTGCTCTTCAACAATACTGTCGGCTCGAAGGTCTTCTAATTCAGATACACGTCGGGCCATCAGAGTATTAACCAAAACTGCAATGGCACCGTAGAGGACTTCAAGCATGTTGAAAAGACACTCGCCCCTTCGTAGCTGACCAAAGAACTCATCCGCGGTAATTGCGTTCGACCGCCACCGTACGACACCCAACGCCGCGAGCTTTGAAGGTATCGGGGCAGCCATCGCATGTATATTGCCACCCATGCGAGCTAAGGTTAGGTAATAGTCGACAATTGGTTCGGCATACTCGAGATAGAATTCAATCGAATTCGAGAGGAGGTCGTTGGCAAGGGAAAATGGAAGAGTAGTGAAACGAGCTCGCTCTTTTGTACGGTCCTTTAGAAGTATCGGCGCCGTTTCAAGGGCGGTCAGCGCTTGCTCAGAAAACAGAGAGACACCGTTCTGTTGTGCTACGCGCATGCTTCTAACTACAGCTATGTATTGGTTTATGTATTCACGGGAAGGGCGCTCATCCTCGTCAAGGTTGTTTGCCGGAACAGCGGACATTTCTCGCGCAAACCACTGAGAAGGCGCAACATCAAGTCCTGGGAGTTGGAGATTTTCGAAGTGGAAGTCGTTTAGAACATGACGACCGATAGCCTCAGAAAGAACTCGCCCGCGCACAACGCGGTAGCGATACTCAGTTACCGCCCCGGAAGTTCCAGGTTGATAGCAATCGTGAAGCTTTAGCCACGCCCTAGCGACGAGAATTTGGTCCCGCGGAAGGCTCAACTGCTCGTCTTCGGCCAGCTCAAAAAGGTCTGGCGTAGTTCTTTGCAATTGGGCAAGGTCGAATGCCGACACTTGCACCTGCGAAAGATAGCTAAGAATTCTGGATTGCGGCTCATAGATGCTACGCACAGGCGAACGATGCGAAGCGATGACCGCGATAAGACCCATTACGTCGTTGGCTGTGACGAGTCGGAATCCATGCTTTGCTATTTGGAATTCGTCGCTACGAAGTAGGAAGTAGTCAAGCGTGGCAATAGCGAGAGCAATGCGCATGCGAGCAGTCGTGGGAGCTAGAACCGCGCTTCCGGTTAGAGCGGGATGTGTTTGCAGACATAGAAATCGTTTTATACTGTCCAATAGCTCTCTGTTCTTGCTGTCGGTAAGAAGGCTGCCATCGTCTAAAGCCTTCCGAAAATCGATTGTTGTTCGAGTTGTGCCAAAAAGGCATTCCCAAACGTCAGCAACGAAGTCGCTGATGCGCCATGAGGCGTGCTCCAACGTGTGTTCGGAAAGCCGGAACAAATTGATGAAGCTCAGTTCTTTTGGGAGAGCGTTAGACACAAACTATCTCCTCAAAGTTAGAAGGGTCTATATTTTGTGCGGCATCGACCATCATGCGTTTAATTCCTCTATCGTGGAACGCGTCGCTCTCGATATACTTTTTCAGTCGCATCGTGAACTCAGTCCAATAGACTGCCTCGCCCGTCAGCTGCCGCCCGGCTTCTTCGGCGCTATCAGTGGCGGCAGCGAGAGATAACAATGTTCCAAACAGACCGGGACTGGCCGCGACCATCACCTCGCTGACGTTTCGGTGAGTATCTGTTTGCTCAGCAGGAGGTTGGTCTTCGGGAAGAAGGGGGGCAAAAGCATGGTTCTGCAGGAATTCATCCATCTCCGCGGCCGAATGGAAATGTAGGGCTCTCTGCATGTAGGGCGTCCCCTTTGTCGCTTCGACAATGAGGAGGTTCTGAAAGATTCTGAGCCAACGCGTTGCGAAGTATTCCCATAGAGAGTCAGGAAGGTAGTGTCGCAGTGAGGTTTCGCTGTCGTTTCCTAGCTCTCGAGCCATGCTGGCTAGGTCCATCGTATCCAAGAACACAAGAACACCACGCGCTGACCTGATACGGGCGATTGTGATTTGATTGGACAGCGGTCCAAGACGACTTTTATGCGAGTTAGCAAACTGTCTAAACCAGCTGCTTATGTTGCTTGCGCGGTCGAAGAGACCGGTCGGTCCTAGCGGGTTTCCGAGATAGATGAACAGATTGTGCCAGCCTGGGATGTCATTGTCCTTCATGTAGTTTCGCAAAGGGGTTGTCAGTTGAATCCAGCGGCGAACGTAATCGGCGACATCTTGTTTCAAAACGACATGGTGCCATCCGCCGCCCGAATCACGCTCCTTTAATACCGTCAGCGTTAGGCCGGCATCGGTTTCGACGGCGTTGATTCGATTGCCGTTTGCGTCAAGTAACGTTGCAGCCGATAGGGAGGACTCAGAAAACCGACCGTCCTGGGATGCCAAGAACGCCATGAGTGCCATTGCGTCGCATCGGGATGGCAAGCCCAAGTAGCGAGAGACCAATTCTTTGGGGGGGCCGTCGCGTGCTGCCAGGGTTGGATATATGGGCGTTCTGACTCTCGATGTGTCGGTGTAACCGCCGTGTGCAGACTTGAAATACTTGACCGCGAGCGCGACTCCCCTAGGTTCTTTCCGTTTTTTGTAACCGAGTTTGTTGAATTCTTCATCCGGGGTTTGCGACTTGACCGTGTTCGCGAGCTCTACGCCTCGGTCATAGTCGGAAAAGAAGGCATCCAGATGGTCTCTCAACCAGGATTGAACGGTGTCGAAGGCCGTCTTGAGATGCTTGAATACGAGAAGTGTGGCCGCTTCGTCGGTGATATGCAGCGGGACAGGGACAATGAGCTTTTGGGTAACTAGCGTCGTAGTCCCGTCGGATTCGGGAACCATCTTGCGATGGGCCACTTCAGTGCCGGCGAGAAGCTTTGGGTTACCTCCTGGAAAGGCGTTCGCCGGTTCCGCAACAACTCCTTTGTTAGCCAGCGATTTCCAGTAGTTCTGGTAGCGGCTCCAGAGCTTTTGGAGCGATGGCAGAGTTCCTTCTTGTACCGGTGTTTCGCGACGCACCATTTTCATGAAGTGGTACTCCATGAAATTGACAATCCAGATTTGAACGAAGGCGGGGTCGAGGAGCTGATTGACTGTTGGGGCGTTCCGGTTAGACGCTTGGTATCGAATGAAGCGAGCGAAGGTGGCGCCAAAGTCGGGCAGGGCGGTGTCCTTGGCTTTTGGGGCGGCAATCGCGCGTAACCCATCGTGAAACGATTTTGTAAAGGCGTCTCCAAGGACGGGCGGCAAAGGTGCAAGCGGAACGTTGTAATCAACGCCGGACTTGGGCGTCAGCAGGAATGGACTTAACCTCTTGACCTCGCTGTTGTTGAGTTCAGTTCCCTCGAAACCCATTACCAGCTCTGGAGGAATCTCCGAGTTGTACGTCTGGATGTGGTCCGAAAACTTGACGGGCGTTTCATCACCGAGGCGCTCTAGGAGTTTGTGAAAGGTGTGCGCCCAAGTAATCCGGGTGGCGCGCGACACGTTGATGAAGAGTTCGGAGCCAAGCGCACCATAGAACAGCGACTGAAGCGATTTAAAGCGTTCCGTGGCGAATGCGATTTGTGAATCGAGGACCGGTTCGCCCATCACTCGCAGCATGCAATCGAACAGGAGAAGAACTCGTAGGCACACGTCTCGGACATGAGACGGGCCGTTCGCGGCGGTAAGCAGAGAGGAGAGTGCGCTGCCTTGGACGCGCAGAAACTGGTCCTCCGGGGAGTCCCACTCCTCTTTCTTCACACGATAAAGTCGCCGACTGACAATTGTCAGTTCAATTTCGTCAAAATATTTGCCGGATGCCATCCTATAAATCCTTGTAATTGTTGACTATTATTGATGATAGTCGTTGATTGACAACTGAATGTCAATCAGGGAAAGTGGTGGCACCTATTTCATCGAGGAACTGCTGTACTGCCCTGACCACATCGTCAAGGATGCAGCGATTGCCGGCGTGAATCCGGCGCGCATCGTCGACGCAAAGCGCAAAGAGCGGCTCGCGGCGGTCATCCGCGAAGCGCTGCCGGCCGACGAGCCGCGCCTTGCCTGCGCGTCGAAAATCCATCACTTTCTCGCCGACGAACTCGCGCTCACGCCGGACGCGAGCGCGCTGGTCGGCCAGGCGGGCACGCTCGTCACGCGTCTCGCGGGCGGGCTTGCGACGTGGGCGCGGCGGCTCGAGTTCTCGCCATTCCGGCTGCGCGTAATCGGCACGGCCGGCTCCGGCAAGACGCAACTGGCGGTGCAGGTGATGAAGGATGCGGTGGCGCGCGGCCAGCGGCCTCTATATGTGTGCTTCAACCGGCCGTTGGCGGATCACATCGCGCGGGTCGCGCCGCCCGAAGCGAAGGTCGCGAACTATCACCAGTTGTGCGACTGGATCGCGCGCGATGCGGGCCGCGAGCCCGATTTCCAGTCCGGCCAGGTGTTCGATCAACTGGAAGCAATGTTCGCTGACACGCCGATCGAGCCGCGCTGGCAATTCGACGTGCTGATCGTCGACGAAGGCCAGGACTTTCAGCAGCCGTGGGTCGCCGCGCTCGAGCGGCTGTTGCGTCCCGGCGCCGCGTGGTGGTGGCTCGAAGACCCGCTGCAGAATCTGTATATGCGTGAACCGGTCGCGCTGCCGGGCTGGACCGTGCTGAAGGAAACCACCAACTATCGCAGCCCGCGCGACATTCTCGACTATGTGCGCGAGGTGGTCGGCGCGTCGGTGCCGGTTGCCGCGGCGCTCGCGTCGGGCAGTCCGTTCGACGGCTCCGATATTTCGCTGTCCGTCTACGACGAAGCGCATGCCGCCGAAGGCAGCATCGAGGCGACCAAGCGCGCGATCACGCAGGCGTTGTCGCTTGGCTTTCGCAAGCAGGACATCGTGGTGCTGTCGTTTCGCGGCCGCGAAGGCTCGGCGATGACCGCGCAGGATCATCTCGGGCCACACCGGCTGCGCAGCTTCACCGGCAAGTACGATCTGTTCGGCAACCCGGAGTACCGCGAAGGGGACGTGCTGTTCGAGTCGATCTATCGCTTCAAGGGGCAGGCGGCGCCGTGCGTGATTTTCACCGAGGTCGACTTCGATGCATTCGATGAGCGCATCGCGCGCAAGCTGTTCGTCGGCGCCACGCGCGCGACGATGAAGCTGATCGTCGTCGCGTCGCAGCGGGCCGCGCGGCATTTGCATTTGCGCGACGGGAAGGAGATCAGGGAGGGCAAGGAAATCAGGGAGGCGAGAGAAGGCTAGCCGACAATCCCGGCGCCCCCTCACTCAACTCCAGGCACGCGCCCCAACCAGCATCCCGGTTCGCGTGAGCGCATCCCACCAGATCACGCGCAACAGCGGCGCTTGCTGCGCGATCAGCAGCGCCTGCACCGGATCGCTCTCGACAAAATGCGTGACGCCGCCGCGCAACGCGGCGGTGGCCTTGTGAGCGGCAGCGCCGGCGGGACTTTCGTCGTGCGCGTCGGGGGTGCGCATCACCAGCTGCATATGGCCGAAGCCATGCCGCGCGAGCCATGCTTCGGTGCGCGCGCGATCCACTTCCGGGCGGCCGGTGATGATCGTGCGAACGCGTTGCAGATCGATGCCGGGCAGCACGTCGAACGGCACCAGCGCATCGCGTTCGGCGAGCGCGGCGGCGAGATCCTCGTCGTAGCGTGCGAGCGGCACGTCGGGCAGCAGTATGCCGTCGAGATCGATCGCGTAGGTCGCGTATTCGTGATCGTCCGCCATCGCCGGCGCACTGCCGGCTTCGACGCGCTCCCAGTCATCGCGATAACGCTCGGTGTAGGCCTGGCGCTCCCACGGGAACAACGCGAAGTAGCCGCGCGCGTCGATCGCATAATCGGGTTGCGCGCGGCTCAGGTCGTCCACCGCGCCGGTCAGCGTCATCACGTCGAGTCCTTGCTGGCGCAGGAACGCGATGCAATCGGTCAGCGTAAAACCGCGCCCGGCAATGTCCTCGCACAGCAGCACTTTCGAGCCCGCGGGCGGAATCGGCAGCGTCGAGTCCCATGCGACCGTGCGCGAGTGCCGCTCGTAGCGCAGGAACGCGACCGGCGTGCCGACCGCGTGCGACACCATCAGCGCGAGCGGCGCGCCGCCGCGCAGAATGCCGATCGCCATCGTGAAATGTTCCGCGAGCAAGGCGGGTTGCAGCGATTCAATCCAGTGATCGAGCTGTTCGTAAGTCAGAGGCAAAACCGGCTTGTTCATAACTCGTATGGCGTCGCGGCGCTCGTAGGGCGAGTGTCTGCGGGGCGGGCGCGGCTTGCCAGTGTGGTGAAGCGGCGCGTCCTCGTTTTTGAGACAAAGAATTTTGGCGATATTATGCAGCGGTTCAAAGATCGCGTGTCGGGGTGACGCGCATCACCGGCAGGCGTGTCGCGAGAGCGCGGCCATGGCTGGGTAATGAATCGGCAGGGGCGGCAAGGGAGCATCCCGGCGCAGTGCCGGGCCGCCCGCAAGCAACAGACAACAGATAAAAAAGCAGGTGACCACGGTGATTGCAAAGCTGCATGACAGAAACAGCGCACCCAGGCGCGCACGCTGGGCGATGGGCCTGATTTTCGCGCTGGCCGCATGGGGGGCTCAGGCCCAGTCGGCGGCTTCGCCGTTGGCGCTCGACGTAGAGGGCAAGATCGGCAAGACCACCGATGCGTCGCACCACACCTATCACTTCACCGAGGCCCAACTGCTCGCACTGCCGGCCCACTCGATCACGACCTCGACCACCTGGACGCCGCGCTCCACCTTCACAGGACCGCTGCTCGCGGATATTCTGAAGACGGTCGGCGCGTATGGCACCCAGGTCGAGTTCCAGACGTTCGACGACTACACCTACACCGTGCCGGTGTCGGACTGCGATCGCTATGGCGTGGTCGTTGCGTACAGCATGAACGGCCAGCGCCTGAAGATCAGCAACTTCGGGCCGCTGTTCCTCATCTACCCGCGCGATGCGTACCCCGATGAACTGACGGGCGCGTCGGGCGATTCGAAATTCGTATGGCAGATCAAGGCCCTCATCGTCAAATAGCGCGCCGTCCGTGGCGCCGTGTCCTCTACGTGCTGATCTGGCTGACCGCGCTCGCGGCGCCGGCCGGCGCGATCGGCTATCTGTTGTACGCGAACCTGTTGAACCCGCGCGCCACCGAGCAGCTGACCGGGACGTACGACGGCTTCTACTGGGACGCCGCGCAGTTGCAGATTGCCTACGCGCGTTTCGAAAACCAGTTGCTGCTGTATCAGTCGGGCGTCGACGACGACTATCAGCGGCTGATGCTGCGCTTCCAGCTGCTGCAATCGAAGCTGCATGTGATGGCCGGCTCGACGAGCCGGCTGACCTCGCAACTCGCGTTGCTGCAACGGCAACTGGACGAAATCCAGTCGCTCGATCATCTGCTGGGCGAGATTCAACCCGCGGTCGACGAGTTGCCGCAGGACCGCAGCCGTGTCAATCAGATCGTCGCGCAGATGCGCGAGCACTGGAACGAGGTCAACGATCTCGCGCTGAGCCGCCGGTTCGCCGACGTCGCCGACCGCGAGGCGATGAACCGCGATTTCATCGACAAGCGGCGCATGCTGTTTGCGGGCGGCCTGTTGCTGCTGTTGCTGTCGGCGGCGGCGACGCTGCTGCTGGTGCTCAACGGCCGGCGCCGCACGCGGCTGATGTACCAGCAGCACGCGGCGCTCGCCGCCGAGCACCAGGCGAGTCGCGCGGCGCGCGAGGCGAGTCTCGCGAAGGACGCGTTTCTCGGCATGATCAGCCATGAGCTGCGCACGCCGCTGCATGCAATCGTGTCGTCGATCGAATTGCTGGGCTTCAACTACCACTCGGAAGCCGACCGCAAGGTGATCCAGCGGCTCGAAACCGCGGCGCGGCATCTGGAAGCACAGATGAAGGATCTGACCGATTACGCGCGTCTCGGCGCCGGCAAGCTCGAGTTGCGTCACGAGCATTTCGAACCGCGCGAACTGCTGGCGTCGATCGTCGACGAACACGCGATGTCGGCCGCCGCGCGCGGTCTGAAGCTCGAAAGCGAGGCGAGCGGCATGAGCGGTCCGGTCGATTCCGACCCGCACCGGATTCGCCAGATCGTCAACAACCTCGTCACCAACGCGATCCGCTACACCGAGACCGGCACGGTGCGCGTGCAATTGCGGCAGCAACCGACCGTGCTGGTCTTCGTCGTCAGCGATACCGGGCCGGGCGTGCCGCATGCGCAGATTCCGCTGATCTTCCAGGAGTTCACGCAACTGGACGCGTCGCGCACGCGCCGCTTCGAAGGCGCGGGAATGGGGCTGACCATCGTGCAGGGGCTGGTGAAACTGTTCGGCGGCAGGGTCGACGTGGCGAGCACGGTGGGCAAGGGCACGACCTTCACCGTGACGATTCCGGTCACGCCGGTCGCCGCCGCGCAGCCGCCGGGCGTGGCGGCGCGGGCCGAGCCTGGCGGCGCGCGGCCGTGCGTGCTGATCGTCGACGACAACCGGCTGATTCGCGAGTCGCTTAGCGAAATGATCGTGCACATGGATTTCGACGCGCACGCCGTCGCCAATGCGGACGATGCGCTCGCGTGGCTCGACACGCGCCGCTGCGACGTGGTGCTGCTCGACCTGCACATGCCGGAGCGCGACGGCTATACGTTTCTCGCGGATTTCGCGCGACGTGGCGGGCCGTCGTCGGGGGTGCCGGTGATCGTGGTCAGCGCGTATGCGCCGGAGGCGGGTATGGCAGGGGAGGCAGGGCGGGCTGGGGAAGAGCGCGGCGCACAGCCGTTCTTCGAGGCGTTACTAAAGCCGGTACATTACGAGGATTTGCGCAACGCGTTGCAGCGGGCTTTGGCTTCGCGGCCTACGGTGTGATGCGCGGCGCGCGCGGTGCGGCAATGAAAGCGGAGCACGCACCTTCAGCCGCCTGGCGGCGCGGTGATGGCCGGCGTTACGGCCGATTGAGCCGCTTGGACAGATCGGCGACCAGGATCGCCATGCGCGCGGGCTTTTCATAGCACGCGACGTCGTAATCGCGGATCACCTGGCTGATCTCCGATTCGCTGGCCTTGCCGGTCAGCAGTTCGCCCGTCAGCACGAAGATCGGCGCGTCCGGATTCTCCGAGGCACGCACCGCCTGAATCGCGGCCGCCGAGGTCTGCGCGCCGAACAGCCAGTCGATCACGACGCCGTCGAACACCTGTGTTTGCAGTTGTTCGGCGAACGCTGCGAGCCCGTAGATCGCCACCGCCGCGAAGCCGCTGCGCTCCAGATAGTCGCGCAGATTGTCGGCGCTGGCCTGATCGTCGTCGACCACGGCGATGGTCGGCTTGTCGGTTTCGGCGCGGCGCGGATAGATCTCGATCTTGTGGACCTCGTACGCGCTTTGGTAAAGCGTGCCGTCGTGGCGGGCCACGCGCCATTGGCCGAGCCTCGAGTACGCGACGTATTCCGGGCGGCTGCCCGGTTCGAGCGCGGCGCCGATCCACGCGGTACACGCCAGCTCGACCGCGCCGATGCAGAACACGGCTTCCTGGGCGATCGCCCCGACCATGCCCGGATCAAGCGATTGCGCGCCGAACAGCTGGGCGGCGGGTTCGCCGAACACCTCGGCCACCTTCTTGATCTGCGACAGGGTCCACGGGCTGTTGCCGCGCAGCTTGCGGTGTCCCTGTGAAAAACTCAGATCGAGAATGCGGCACAACTCAGTGGTTTGCTGGCGTTTGCCGATTCCATGCCGGCTCATCAACTCGCGCACGCGTTCGGCGACTGCGATGGAGTCAGGTGAGTTTGTTTCGTTGGTCATACTGCGTGAGAATCCGCCGTCTTAAAGGGTGCTGGAGTGCGATACGACAGGCGCGGTGCGCCCCTGCACGCCGATGCGCATTGGCCGGCTACGCAGGGGGACCGCAAATGTACCGTAAAAAGTATCGCGATTTGTATTTTTGTAAGACCACCGCCGAGCCCGTCAGTGCGAGGTACAAAACGGACATACCGGCGGTTTTTTATCTATTTAGCATCAATCGCATTTTACCGATGAACTGGTGCCGCATCTGTATGGAAATGTGTCAGGCGGGGCGGCGGGTCGCCGGGCGCGGCGCGTGGCGGCGAAATGCCGCCTGGCGCGGCCCGGCGTGAGCCTATGTCGCCGGCATCTTTTCGAGCTTGGCCGCCGAGCTCTTCAGTCCTTTGAAAATCCGTTCGGCCACCTTGCCCGGAAAGCGCTCGGGCAATTCCGCCGAGACCCGCGCGATCACTTCGGGCGTCTGCTCGATCAGCCGCTGGATCAAGGGCTCGGCGTGAGCGGCATACGAGCACTTCAGCGCCATCGTGTTGAAGTGGCGCCGCTGCACGTCGCGGAACGCATCGTGTTTGCTGCGCGACCACATGCCCATCGCGAGTCTGGCCTTGAACCATGACCACTGGTTGGGGCCGTTGCCTTCCACCGGCCAGATCGACATCACGTCGTAAAGCGGCGTCATGCGGAACTGGCCGCCCGCCAGCAGGCGGATGCTGAAGTTCTTGGCGTGGCCGTCCGGCGCCGCCAGCATCCAGAACAGAATCTGGCTCGCCAGCAGCGTTTCGATGTCCTGCCGGGCCGTCACCGATTGCTGAAGAATCCGCGCGAGGTCGAGCACACCGGGACCGCCTTCGTTTTCGTACTTGCGATGCGACGGCACGCCGTACACCTGGCAGAAGTCTTCCTGCGGCAGGCGCAACAGCCATTGCCCGCTCGAATGCAGTTGCCGGTCGAAGCGTTCGACGCTCAGCACCCGCTGCTTGCCGAACGTCATGATCTCCGTGTTCGCGACCGGCAGACCGTAGGCGCGCAGAATCCGCAAACACAGCCACTCGTTTTCAACCGAAGTGCTGAGGTCGGCGAGCCTGTTGCCGACCAGGCCGAGCGGCAGTTTGAAAATGTGCGTGGTGGGCGTGGCGCCATGCGGCCGCTGCCATTTGCCGTCGTGCCACAGCAGCGCGGTTTTTTCCTGCGCGCCGGCGAGCGAGATGCGGAAGTCGTCGGTTTCGTCAGGCGCGCCTAGCGCCGGATTGCTGACCGTGCGGGCCAGCATGACCTCGATCTCGGCGTCCCGGAGCGGCGTTCCCTCGATCCGGTCGACGCCGCTCGGCATGTCGTCTTCGGCGAGCAGCTGGACGGCGCCCACGCAATCGCGGCCGATGGCTTGCAGCAGGTCGAACGCATCGAGCGTTTCAGTCTGGTAGCGTTGGGCGATGCGCTTTCTGATCGCCTCGCTGTCGGGCAGCAGGTTGTCGAAGTAGTTCAGCACCCGCGGCCCTTTTTGCGCCATGTTGCCCGGCGTGAACGGCAACGACAGCGACAACGGCCGGCCCGCGGGCGACGCGACCCATGCGGGATCGTAGGTGAACTCCATGGGGCCGCGAGCAGGCAGGCGCCAGACACCGACACGTTCGCCGTTGGCCCATACCGACAGCGCGCGTGAATGCGTTTGCCGGGCCATGATCACCACTCGACGATCGGCGCCGGCTCAGCCACCGGCTGGCTCTTGTCGCGCACTTGCAATTGCAGGCCGTAGATGCCGCACAGCGCCAGCAATTGGTTGAGGGTGAGGGCGTCGGCGTCGGTTTCCAGTGCCGAAATGCGGCTCTGGCTGACGCCGATCCGCGCGGCGGCCTCGGTCTGCGTGAGGCCTGCTTGCCGCCGGCTGGCGGCAAGCAGCTGGGCCAGCTGGTCCGGTGTGGCGATGAGGTGGAGCATGACGGATTATCTGTGAGGCGAATAAATGCAATTTATGCGTCAAACGAATATTTGTCAAATATTCGCCTCGCGAATATTTTGCAGATATCTGCCAGACGAATAATTTGCAATTATCTGTGTGACGCATAAACACCGCCAGCATCGAGCCGGTATCCAATGCCAGCCACGCATCCAGCTGGGCTTCTTCGCTCTCACGCCGGCATTGCGGACAACCCGCCTGCCTGCGAAGATTATGCCCACACTTAAAACCGGCTTGCCTGATGACCACGACCTACCCGCTGCACGCGAACTTCACCCCAGCCGACCAACCGTTTCCGACCCATGCCGACGTGGTGGCCGGACAGTGAGCGGGTGCTGCATCCGCGCGATCCGCATCCGCAGCCGAACGTGAGCCACGCGCCGCGCGCGTTGAAAAAACTGCGCGCGTTGTTCCCCGCGTTGAAAGACGCGCAGGAGGTCGAATCATGGGCCGGTCTGATCGACGTGCTGCCCGACGGCATTCCGGTGATCGACGCGCCGCCGCAGGTCTGCGGCCTGACGATTGCCACCGGCTTTTGCGGTCACGGTTTCGCGATGGGGCCGATCGTCGGCAAGCTGCTCGCGGAAATGAACGACGGCGGCGAGGCTTCCCTCGATCTGTCGGCGTTCCGCGTGCAGCGTTTCTTCGACGGCACGATGCAGCGGCCCCGCAGCATGCTGTAAAACACCCGCCACTCCTACGCACCACCGATGAACCAACCGACACTCCGCCACGCCGACGTCCCGTATTACACGCAATGGGGCAGCCCCGAATGGGTTCGGCATATCGTCGAGCAGCAGGGCGACCCTTGCGACGATCCCCACTGGCAGCGCAGCGGGTTCGCCGACCCGGAGCGTTACCGTTTCTGGGCCAAACGCTTGTGCGGCCTGACGTGCCTCGAATCCGCGCTCGACTACTGGCGCATCGGCCACGCGCCGCGCGCCGCGCTGCTCGATGAAGCATTGCGGCATGGCGTGTACCGGATGCGCGAGGACGGCGGCGTCGACGGGTTGATCTACCGGCCGTTTGCCGAGTGGACGGCCGGCGCGTTCGGTATTCAGGTCGAGGTGCTGCCGCAGGCGCCGCTCGAAGAGATCGCCGCGCACCTGAACGCCGATACGCTGGCGATTGTCTCCGTGAGCCCCGAGATCCGCTATCCCGAGCGGCCGAATCAACGCCACGGCGGCCATCTGATTCTGCTGCATGGACGCGATCGCCACGGCGTGTGGTTTCATAATCCCTCGGGCATCGCGCCGCATCAGGCCAACGTGTATCTGCCATTTGCAACGATGGCGCGTTTCTATGCGGGGCGCGGCATGGTGCTTGGCCGGATCGTGCGATAGGGGCGGCGAGTGCGGGTCGGCCGCCCGCCCTCAGCCGCAATAAACCCCGTAAGAGCAGCCCTCTGCCACCCAGGTTGGCATCTTGCGCCAACCTGAGGCACATGTTGCCGTGCAAACAATCTCAAAACGTTGCAACATAGGCGTTTGCCAGAAAAAAGTGCCGGTCCGCCGGCGCGGGCGCCTTGCTCACCCTTTTTTCTGTCCCTTGACCGACGCCTCCTCCATCACGACGCTGCGACCGCGCTATGACGACCCAACACGCTCCTGCCACTCCTGACCTGCCGCTCGATATGATCATCTTCGGCGGCACCGGCGACCTGTCGTTTCGCAAGCTGCTGCCCGCGCTCTACATGGCGCATCTGCACTGCAATCTGCCGCCGGACACCCGCATTCTCACGATCGGCCGCAAGCCCTGGTCGCGTGACGAGTACATCAACGAATTCATGGAGTTGAAGGCCAAGCCCTTCATCGAAAAGAAGGCGTTCGATGGCGCCGCCTGGGACAAGTTTCTGGCGCTGTTCGAGTACGTGCGTATGGATGTCGATTCGGCCGACGACTACCAGCGTCTGAAAGAGGCGTCGCGCGACGGCGTGCGCCGCGTGTTCTATCTCGCGACCTCGCCGGATCTGTTCACCCATATCTGCGATCACCTTGCGTCGGCGGGGCTGGTCGACGGCAATTCGCGCGTGGTGCTCGAAAAGCCGCTGGGCCACGATCTGGCGTCCGCGCAGGAGATCAACACGGCGGTCGGCAAGCATTTCAGCGAAGCGCAGATCTACCGGATCGACCACTACCTCGGCAAGGAAACCGTGCAGAACCTGATGGTGCTGCGCTTCGGCAATCCGATTTTCGGCCCGCTGTGGCAGGCGCCGTATATCAAGCGCGTGCAGATCACGGTCGCGGAAACGGTCGGTGTGGGCAGCCGCGCGGGCTTCTATGACAAGACCGGTGCGCTGCGCGACATGGTGCAGAACCACCTGCTGCAATTGCTGTGCATCGTTGCGATGGAGCCGCCGGTGTCGCTCAACCCGGACGCGGTGCGCGACGAAAAGCTCAAGGTGCTGCGCTCGCTGCGTCCGATGACGCCCGAGGACATCGTCCGCGATACCGTGCGTGGCCAGTACACCGCGGGCGCGGTGGACGGCGAGGCGGTCAAGGGCTACCTCGAAGAAGACAACGTGCCGGCGGGTAGCCGCGCCGAAACGTTCGTCGCGTTGCGCGCGCACATCAACAACTGGCGCTGGGCCAACGTGCCGTTTTATCTGCGTACCGGCAAACGGATGCAGAAGAAAGTGTCGGAGATCGTCATCGAGTTCTCCGAGCTGCCGTTCTCGATCATTCCGAGCGGTGGACGCAACTATGGCAACCGTCTCGTGATCCAGTTGCAGCCGGAAGAGTCGATCCAGTTGCAGATGCTCGCGAAGGAACCGGGCAGCGGCATGCACATGCTGCCGGTGAATCTGAATCTGGATTTGCAGCAGGCCTTCACCGAACGTCGCGCGGAAGCGTACGAGCGTTTGCTGATCGACGTGATTCGCGGGCGTCTGACGCACTTCATGCGTCGCGACGAACTGGAAGCCGCCTGGGCGTGGGCCGAGCCGATTCTGGAAGGCTGGGGCAAGTCGGGCGACAAGCCGCGCGCTTATACGGCGGGCACGTTCGGGCCGGCGGCGTCGACCGCGCTGATGGCTCGTGAGAATGCCGTGTGGGCGGAAGAGTCGCAGTAAGTGGATGCGTGAGGGCGGGCGTGCAACGCGGTCTGCCTTGCATACCCGCACGACGCGGCGAAGCAGACCATCATCACGCAACTGTTCAAGACGTTGAACGGCTATGGTTTCGACGGCAAGAACGGTTTCGAGACGAACCCGAACTACACGACGAACATCTGGGACACACTAACGCTCGCGTATCTGATGCATCCAGCGTTCGCGACGCAGACCGTGGACGAGTGGGTGGACGTGGATAAGAGCTTCGGCGCCAATGACGGCAAGGCAACGGGATATAAGGGTTCGCCGCCGGCGGGTTTGCAGAAGATGACGATCGTCAAACGCTTCGACAATCCGAACCTGTCCAATTTCTACGTTGATCTGTTGACGCGGTCGGTGCCGGTCGCACTACTGAACTGACGCGTTGATTGGCGCTGCGCGCCCGCAATCAACCCGCCTCAGGCGGGATGCAGGCCGCGCAGCAACTGACGGACATGCGAGAGATCCTGATCGACGTGCTCCGCTTTTTCGAACAACTCCGCCAGCCAGTCGACGAAGGCCCGCACGCGCGGCAACACGCGGCGGTTCTTCATATAGGCCACCGAGACCGGCATTGGCACGGGTTTCCATTGCGGCAGCACTTCGCGCAGCAGTCCCGAATCGAGGTAGGGCTGAGCGGCGATCCGCGCGGGTTGAATCAGGCCGAGGCCTTGCAGTCCGCAGGTGAGATACGCCTGCTCGTCGCTGACCTTGACGAAGCCGTTGACCTTGACGTTTTGCGCGTCGCCGTCCACTTCGAAATCGAAGTCCACTTCGCGGCCGTTATGCGGCGACATGCAGTTGACGGCGACGTGTCCGCGCAGATCGTCGAGATCGACGGGCGTGCCGCGACGGGCCAGATAGGCCGGACTTGCGCAGGTCACGTGTTCGAGCGTGCCGAGCTGTCGAGCGACCAGATTCGAATCCGGCAATTCGCCGAGCTGGATGCAGCAGTCGATTGCTTCGGAGATCAGATCGACGGTGCGGTTGCTTACGCCGATGGCGAGATCGAGGTTCGGGTAGCGGGCGTGGAAGTCGTCCAGTGCCGGCAGGACGATCGCGCTTGCGACGGCGCCCGGCATTTCAATGCGCAGACGACCTGTCAGGTTGTCGGTTGCATGACGGATGCTGGCTTCCATTTCGTCGATATCGGCGAGGATTTGCGCGCAGCGTTCGTAGTAGGCCGCGCCTTCGGGCGTGACGCTCAGACGCCGCGTGGTGCGGGCCAGGAGCGCAGTGCCCAGCAGGGCTTCCAGATTCTGGACAATGGTGGTCGCCGTCGCGCGAGGAATGTTCAGGGATTCCGCTGCGCGGGTGAAGCTGTTGGTGTCCACGATTCGGATGAATGTGCGCATTGCAGTTATTCTGTCAATCACGGTGCAGACTCCAGTCGAGGGTTCGGGTTGGGGGTATTTGCCTGCGTGGCGCTTTCGGTGGTGTTCTTATGGTGTTGGCCTTTCCTTGATTTCATGTCGGTCTATTTGCGTTGCCCCTGTGCGGGGCGGCACTCACTTTCTTTGCCGCCGCAAAGAAAGTAAGCAAAGAAAGCGGGCTCAAACCGCCAGCTCATAAGCGGGTCCCCTGGCTTGGAGGGGGTAGTGGTGCATCTGGAATCCGTGTCTTCGCACATTCCGCGGCAGTGACAAGGCAGTCATTCTTCCGGCGGCGCTGCGCGCGCCGAAGCGGTACTTCGTCAGGTCATTGGTCTTATTCGGCGCCTCGCCGAGGCGAAGCCGATGGCTTTTCACCGCGCAGAGAACTACCCACGGCTTTCCCTGGCATACCCGTCCGCGACGCACGCAGTGCGGAGTGGGAACGGATGATGGCTTTGTCACTAACGCGGAATGTGCGAGCGCACAGATTCCAGATGCACCACTACCCCCTCCAAGCCAGGGGACCCACTTAAGAATTAGCGGTTTGAGCCCGCTTTCTTTGCTTACTTTCTTTGCGGCGGCAAAGAAAGTGAGTGCCGCCCCGCACAGGGGCAACGCCAATAGACCGATATGAATTCAAGGAAAGGCCAAAACCATGAGCACCCAGCCAAAACCCCAGAGAGTGAAGCAAAAAAAGAACAATCAAAAAAAGCCAACAACACCGCAAGAAAAAATCCTGCAGAGCAACAAACCCGCGCAGCGAAAGAAAAAAACCTCACCCCGCCGCGCGGGCAAAAAAAACCAATTACTTCCGCAAGGAATCCAGATCAATCACAAACCGATACTTAACATCGCTCTTAAGCATCCGCTCATAAGCCTTATTAATCCCCTGCATCGGAATCACTTCAATATCGGAAGTAATCCCATGCTCCCCGCAGAAGTCCAACATTTCCTGCGTCTCCGCAATCCCGCCAATCAATGACCCGGCCAGACGGCGACGCTTCATGATCAGATTGAACACCTGCGGCGACGGATGATCGTGCTCCGGCGCGCCGACCAGCGTCATCGTCCCATCGCGCCTGAGCAGATTCAAAAACGGATTCAAATCGTGCTGCGCAGCCACGGTATTCAGAATGAAATCGAAGCTGTTCAAATGCGCGTCCATCTCTTCCTGATTCTTCGAAATCACCACCTCATGCGCGCCAAGCCGCTTCGCGTCTTCGATCTTCGACGGCGACGTCGTGAACAGCACGACATGCGCGCCCATCGCGCGAGCAAGCTTCACGCCCATATGGCCCAGTCCGCCGAGGCCGACAATCCCGACCTTCTTGCCAGGTCCCGCGCCCCACGTGCGCAACGGCGAATACGTCGTGATGCCCGCGCACAGCAGCGGCGCGACGCCCGCCGGGTCGAGATTGTCCGGCACGCGCAGCGTGAACGCTTCGTCCACGACGAGCTGCGTGGAATAGCCGCCGTACGTGATCTGACCGTCGACACGATCGACACCGTTATACGTGCCGACAAAACCGTTTTCGCAATACTGCTCGAGACCTTCCTCGCAGCTCGCACACGTGCGGCACGAATCGACCAGACAACCGACGCCAACCAGGTCACCTGCCTTGTACTTCGTCACGTCCGGGCCGACCGCGGTCACACGGCCAACGATCTCGTGGCCCGGCACCACCGGAAACACCGTGTTCTTCCATTCATTGCGCGCCTGATGCAAATCGGAATGGCACACGCCGCAAAACAGGACTTCCATCTGCACGTCATGGGCGCGCAGTTCGCGGCGCTGGATTTCGAACGGGGCGAGCGGCGCGGTAGCGGCGGTCGCTGCATAGGCATAAGTCGTGCTCATGGGTAGCTCCAGCAAAGAGGGTGATGGTGCAAGGCGCCTGCTAAGGGCAACGCGCGTTGCCGATGCGGCCAGCCCTGACATGAGCCGGGATCACGGCGCCGGCGGTGGTTGACGAATTCGCCGAAGCGTTGAATTGCCAACCGCGCCCAGCGCAGCGCGGAAAAAGTTGATCCGGCAGGTTCCCATCATAGGAGCGCGCAGCGAGTGCGGGAATACCTGAATGTCTTGAAGATTTGCCTAAAACTCCTGGCGAGAAGCGCGATAGGCTGTTTGATGCTAAATTTCAAGCATTATTATCTTGCTCATCACTATACCGTCATGTCGACCCGTTCCGCTGAACCCGCATCGATCGATTCCGCCCAGCAGCGTGTAATCGAATTGTTCGACCTGCTCGCGCCCACGCCGGGCCTTACCCGCTCGAGTCTGGAAGGCGTCAGCCTGATGCGCGCCAATCGTCCCATGCCGCGTATGCCGGTGATGTACGAGCCGAGCATCGTGATCGTCTGCCAGGGCCGCAAGCGCGGTTATCTCGGCGATCAGGTGTTCCAGTACGACGCGCAGCAGTACCTGGTGCTGTCGGTGCCGCTGCCGTTCGAATGCGAGACCGAGGCGAGCCCCGAAAAGCCGTTCCTCGCGATCTCCGTGCGCGTCGATCTGACGATGGTGGCCGAGCTGCTGATGACGCTGAACGAAACGCAGGGCGCCACCCAGAATGAACCGGTCGGCATCTATTCGACGCCGCTCGATCCGGCGCTGTGCAATGCGGTGCAGCGTCTGGTGGAAGCGTTGGCCTCGCCGCTCGACGCGCGCATTCTTGCGCCAGGCGTGGTGCGCGAAATCTGTTATCGCGTGTTGACCGGCGAGCAGGGCGATGCGATTCGCGCGGCGCTCACGCATCAGAATCATTTTGGCCGAATTGCGAAAGCGCTGCGCCGCATTCATGCCGACTACCACGGCGAACTCGACGTCGATACGCTCGCCGCTGAAGCGGGCATGAGCCTCCCGGTGTTTCATGCGCGGTTCAAAGCCGTGACGGCGACGTCACCGATGCAGTACGTGAAGACCACGCGTTTGCATCACGCGCGTCTGCTGATGGTGCAGGATGGTTTGAATGCGGGCGCGGCGGCGGCGCGCGTCGGATACGAGAGCGCATCGCAATTCAGCCGCGAGTTCAAGCGTCTGTTCGGCCTGAGTCCGGTCGACGAAGTCAAACGCATGCGCACTGTCTACGACCCACCGGCACCGCGCGTGCTGAAGCCGGTTGCGCGCTACGTGAGCGCCGTTTAGGCGAGCCAGGGGAGTGGCGTGGGCGTTCGGTTATAAACCGCTGAACCAGTTGTACCCCTGATCTTCCCAATAGCCGCCGGGATTCGTGTTGGTCACGAAAATCGCCGCGATATGTTTAGGATTCTTGAATCCGAGCTTGGTCGGCACGCGCAACTTGAGTGGATAGCCGTACTTGGCCGGCAGCGGCGCGTTGCCGAAGTCGAGCGTCAGTTGCGTTTGCGGATGCAGCGCCGTCGCCATGTCGAGGCTCGAATAATAACGGTCCGCACATTTGAAGCCGACATAGCGGGCGCTCAGATCGGCGCCGATGCGTTCGAGGAACGTGCGAAACGGCACGCCGCGCCATTGCCCGATCGCGCTCCATCCTTCGATGCAGATAAGACGCGTGATCTGCGAAGCTTGCGGCAATGCGCGCAACTGATCGAGATTCCAGCTGCGCTTGTCCGACACCAGCCCTGACACTTCCAGCTGATACGTCGAACCGTCGATATCCGGCGCGTCGAACTCCGGATAGAACGCGTTGAACGGAAACGGGTTGGTGATCTCGCGGGCCGAATACGTCGGCGCGAGCTTGTTGCGGTCGAATAGCCAGCCCTGCACGCGATCGTTCCAGCGCGACATCGCCCAGAGCACCTTGTCGACGGAATCGCCGTCCTGCATGTTGCAACCGGACAGCATTGCCAGCGCGCCGATCGACAGTGACGAGCGCAAAAACAGACGCCGCTGCAGCCGCTCGATTTGCGGCCGATGATCGGCGAGGACGATCCGCGATTGCCGGGCGTCGGTGGGTTTGGATGCGCTCATGCCTGAGTCCTTTCATGCGTGGCGTGCCGGGCGCGGCCTGTCAGCATCGGCGGCAACGTGCGCGGCACCAGCAGCACTAGCGCCAGATGCACGACGACAAAGCCGACCACGCCCGCCATCGCAACGAAATGCACGCGTCGCGCGAAATCGAAGCCGCCGAACAGCGCGGTCAGCCACGAGAATTGCACCGGCTTCCAGATCGACAGTCCGGACGCGACCAGCAGCACGCCGAGGCACAGCACGAACAGATACAGCGCGCGCTGCACCGCGTTGTATTGGCCGGTATCGTGCGGCAGCCTGAAGCGCAGCGCTAGCGCCGCATCGCGCGCGACATCGCGGGGATGAACCGGCAACAGCTTGCGGCGGAAATGTCCGCGTCCGATGCCGTACGTCAGATACAGCAGCCCGTTCGCGCAAAGCAGCCACATTGCCGCGAAATGCCACGCAATCGAGCCGCCCAGCCATCCGCCGACGGTCGCCCACGCCGGAAATCTGAACGGGAAAAACGGCGACGCGTTGTAGATCGCCCAGCCGCTCATCACCATGCAGACCATCGCGAACGCGTTGATCCAGTGCGTCACGCGTACGACGAGCGGGTGAACGAGGAGGCGCGTTTGCGGTTCGGACATGGGCGAAGATGACGGTGCGAACGGGAAGTGGAAGGCCGCGTCGTCACGGAACGCGGCCGCTTGAATGATTGAGGAATGACCGGAACGCGCTTTACATCGGCGGCGTCACGCCGTGCACGCCGGCCGAGATGAAGTTCGCCGCCATCGAGCCATCCGCTTCCTTGTGCGCGAACAGCACGACCTTCGCGCCCGGCACCAGCAGCGAACGGTCGCCCGGTTGCAGGTTGACGATAGGCACGTCTTGCGGAATCACGATTTTCTTTTCGCCGTCCTTGTACTTCACGGTGATCGTGCGGCCGTTGCTGACCACGAGCGAGCCGACCGTGCCGTTGGTCATCGAGCTGTTCGAGCCGAGATCCCACGGCCGATGACCTTCGCCGGAGCCGCGCATGCTGGCCGGGAACACGTGTACTTCGAGCGCCTTCAGCGTGCCGTCGGCTTGCGGGATCGCGGCGGTGCCGACGTAGCTGTCCGGCTTGATGTCGTTCACGTTGGCGAGTGTGACGCCGCGAATCGGCGTGTCAGCCGCGAGCTTCACGTCGACGTCTTTGCCGTCGCGGGTATGGACTTTGAGCAGATCGCCAGCGAGCGATGTCACCGTGCCGCGCACGCCGGTGGGCGCGGCGTTTTGGGCCTGCGCAGCGGGTGTCGTCGCGAGGAAAGCGGCGGCGACGAGCGCGGGGGCAACGAATGCGCGCACTGCATGCGCGGAAACGATCTTCATGAATCTGCTCCAGGGTGGTGAACGGTAGGGACAGATTAGTTGGCGAATCGGCTCGGCCGGGTGACAGACCGATGACAAAAACGTCATGAACGGCGCGCCGCCGCCACGTAGAATGGCCGCGATAGCGATGTCCGGCGCGTGTTGCAGCGCGCCGGAGAGCGCCGCTGAGTTACAGCGTGAGTCACAGCATGAGTCACAGCTTGAGCCGCAGTCCGAGCTACAGTCTGGGTCACAGTCTGAGCCGAACCCCGGGCCGAAGCCCGAGTTGGAGCACCGAGCACCATGAGCATCCTCGTCATCGAAGACGATCCGAAAACCGGCGACTACCTGAAGAAGGGTTTGCGCGAGAGCGGCTATGCAGTCGATCTCGCGCGCACCGGCACGGACGGCCTGCACATGGCGCTCGAACACGCGTACGACCTCGTGGTGCTGGACGTGATGCTGCCCGGCATCGACGGCTGGGAAATCATGCGCGCGTTGCGCGCGCGGCGCGATCTGCCGGTGATCTTTCTGACCGCGCGCGATCACGTCAGCGACCGCATCCGCGGTCTTGAACTCGGCGCGGACGATTATCTGGTCAAGCCGTTTTCGTTTACCGAACTGGTGTTGCGCATTCGCACGCTGCTGCGCCGCGGCGTGATCCGCGAGAGCGACGTGTTCGAGGTCGCCGACCTCAAGCTCGACGTGCTGCGCCGCAAGGTGACGCGCGAAGGCGTCGAGATTCCGCTGACCAACAAGGAATTCATGCTGCTGCATCTGCTGGTGCGCCGCCAGGGTGAAGCATTGTCGCGCTCGCAGATCGCATCGGAGGTGTGGGACATGAACTTCGACAGCGACACCAATGTGGTCGACGTGGCAATCAAACGGCTACGCGCGAAGGTCGATCATCCGTTCGAAAAAAAGCTGATCCATACGGTGCGCAGCATCGGCTACACGTTCGGCGACGGCGCATGAAACTCTGGACCGAGCGTTCGCTGACGGCGCGCACCACGGGGCTGTTCGCGTTGATCGCGTGCGTGGTGATCGGCACGCTGGGCGCGTATTTTTATCACTCGGCCGAAGTGTCGCTGCAACGCCGCGCCGACGTCGTGCTCACCGGCCGCGTCGAACATTTCAGCCGGATCGTGCACGACCTTTACTCGGTCAGCGAACTCAAGAAGCGGCCGCTGCTGTTCGAGACCATGCTCGGCGCGGAACAGGACGTGCTGCTGTTTCGCCGTCCGGGCGAAGTGCCGTTCGTCGACGTGAACCCGGCGAACGTCGCGGTGCCGGCGCTGCCGGCCGGCGCCGTGGACCGCCCGCCGAGTTTCGCCGACATCCGCCAGACCCGCTTGCCGGGCGGCGTACCGGTGCATTGGGCGATTGCCACCGCGCGAGCCCGCGAGGACGGCACCGAAGTCGAAGTGATCGCCGGGCACCCGATGACGCAGGAAGTGCGGATGCTGGCCGCGTACCGCAATCGCATCGTGCTGGCCACGCTGATCGGCATGCTGGCCGCGACGCTGCTCGCGTGGTACGTGCTGCGCCGCGCGTTGCGGCCGGTGCGCGAGATCGCCGCGCGGGCCGCGCAGATCAGTCCGGCGAGCCTGTCGGTGCGGCTCGACAGCGACGCGGCACCGGTCGAATTGCGGCAGCTCACGCACGCGTTCAACGCGATGCTCGACCGTCTCGCCGACGGTTATCAACGGCTGTCGCAGTTCTCCGCCGACCTCGCGCATGAGATTCGCACGCCGGTCGGCGCGCTGATCGGCCAGACCCAGGTGACGCTCGCCAAACCGCGCGAGCCCGACGAATATCAGCAGTTGCTCGAATCGAATCTCGAAGAGCTGAACCGCTTGAGCCACATTGCGGAGAACATCCTGTTTCTCGCGCATGCGGATCATGCGGCGCTGTCCGTCGAACGCGAGCCGGTCGATCTGCACGCGGAGCTCATCAGGATCGCTGATTATTTCGAGGGCCCCGCCGACGAACGGGGCATGCGCTTCGAAGTCGATGCGCAAGGCGTGGCATCGGTCAATCCGATGCTGTGCCGCCGCGCGATCAACAATCTGGTCGTCAATGCGGTGCGCTACGGCGCGAGCGATACGGTCGTGCGTTTGCGCGGCACGCAGGACGCGGAGGGCGCAACCGTGGTGGTCGAAAACGAGGGCGAGCCGATTCCCGACGCGCAACTGGACCGGCTGTTCGATCGCTTCTATCGCGCGGACGCGGCGCGCAGCGCGTTCACCGAATCGAACGGATTGGGGCTCGCGATCGTCAAGGCGATCATGCATCTGCACGGCGGCACGGCGCGCGTGGTGTGTCCGGCGCCGCGCGTGGTGCGCTTCGAGTTGCGCTTTCCGGGCGCCTAGTTGCAGGCCCAACGTGTCCATCAGCACCTGATAAAAATCGAAAGCGCGCTCGAAATGGGTAATGCCGACGAATACGTGGGAAAACATCAGTGTCGCTCCTCGTTGGCGCCGCTCCGGGCCACCCCGTTCGGTCAGACCTTCTTCAGATACGCGGCCTTCAGCATGAAGTTGCCCGCGTCCATCTTGCAGTCCACTTCATGATCGCCGCCGGCGAGGCGAATGCTCTTCACCTTGGTGCCCATTTTCAGCGTGATCGACGAGCCTTTCACCTTCAGGTCCTTGATCAGCACCACGGCGTCGCCGTCGGCCAGCGGGTTGCCGTTGGCGTCCTTGACCACGCGCTCGTGGGCGTCGTCGGCGGAGGCGGGGGCGTTGAGCGGCCATTCATGCGCGCAATCCGGGCACACGTAGTTTTCGCCGTCCGGGTAGGTGTTGTCCATCGCGCATTGCGGGCAGGCGGGAATTGTCGACATGATTTTCTTTCCAGGCCGCAACCGGCGGCCAATGACTTCAGGGCCGGCGAGTATAGCGGACGCGCGTCGGCCGCACGCATGCGCCGCGCCGGTTGCTGCGGTAGCGCAAACCGCTCGCGCTGCTTGCGTCTTGGGGCTGCGCCTGCCGCTGAGCGGTGCGGCCTATACTCAGATGATGGCGAAACGCTCCCGCATGTTTCGTCGCGCTTTGTGCAGGCTCGCAAAGCGATTTCACTGTCTGCGTCTCACATCAGGAGTCGTGTCATGGTCAAACTCGCTCTGTACGTTCATCTCGAAGCCAAGCCCGGCAAGGAACAGGAAGTCGAGGCTTTTCTGCTCAGCGGCCTGCCGCTCGTCGAACAGGAGCCGGCCACCACCGCGTGGTTCGGTTTGAAGCTGGGGCCGTCCAGCTTCGGCATTTTCGACGCCTTTCCCGACGAAGCCGGCCGCGACGCGCATCTGAACGGCAAGGTGGCGGCCGCATTGATGGCGAAGGCCGGCGATTTGCTCGCGTCGCCGCCGAGCATCGACAAGGTGGATGTGCTGGCTGCGAAGTTGCCGGGATGATCGGGCAACTAATGGAGCAGCTAATTGCGCGGCTAATCACGCTTGCAGTGGCTCTGATGTGATGGACGACTCCCGCTACGCAGCGAGAGGTTTATGCCATGTATGGACGACTCCCTGTTGTCAAGCAGTCCGCGTTCTCTGGCACTGGGTCGAGGTTGCAGCCATGTATCCGGGCTCAGTTCGCAGCAATCGCTGCGGGCCCACGATGAATATCCGCAGATGGGTACCCCATCAGAGCCTCGGGCCTGGATGCCCTTGGTGCAAA